>CAVSMB010000016.1:0-16464 GCA_963728925.1 uncultured Actinomycetes bacterium
CCCAGGCGGCGACGGTGACCAGTCGGCGGCGGCGGTGATTCCGGTCGGCCGCCCCGCCAGCACGATGCGGCCGCGGTCGTCGACGTCGGCGTCGACGAGGTTGTCGTAGCCGAGCAAGCGGGCGAGAAGGCCTGCGCGCAACCGCGGTTGGTGCCCGCGTGCTTGACGACGATCACGTCGTACGTGGTGGCGAGGATCATCGTTCCGCCGGCCTTGGCGTCCGGGCCGGCACGCGTGGTCTTGTCGTCGTCGCTCCCGCATCCGGCCGCCGCGACCACGACGGCGCCGAGGGCGAGGGCCGCGCCGCGGACGCGCTTCACGCCGCAGTCCGTGCCGCCCCGGCGTCCGCCACGTCGTACCCGCCCAGCCGGTCGAGGCGGTCGGCGACCTCGGTCCGGGCGATGGCGTCGACGACCGGCGCGAGGTCATCGACCCGTCGCTCGTCGACCGCAAGCTCGAACGGCTCCGGAGGTCAGTTGCGGCGGACGGTGCTCCAGCTCTCCCAGGTGATCCGCAGGATCAGCGCGCTGATGGCCAGGCCGATGATCGGGTCGGCGATCGGGGCGCCAAGTGCGACGGCGATCGCCGAGAGGATCACGCCGGCGGAGACGAGCGCGTCGCTGCGGGCGTGGTGCCCGTCGGCGACCAGCGCGGCGCTGTCGAGTCGCCGGCCGCCGCCGAGTCGCACCCGCGCAGCGATCGCGTTGCCGATGACGCCGACGGCGCCGGCGAGGCCGAGCGCGAGCAGATGCTCGGGCGCCAGCGGATTGACGATCCGCTCGACCGCGAACGCGCCGGCGACCACGGCGCTGACCAGGATGGCCAGGACCACCGCAAGGCCCGCGCCGCGCTCGGCGCGATCTGAGCGCAGCAAGAAAGCGGCGGCGAGCGGCACCGCGGTCAGCGCGTCGCCGGCGTTGTGGATGAGGTCGGCCAGCAGCGCGACGCTGCCGGTGGCCACGTAGATCGCTGCCTGGGCAGCAGCGGTGACACCGAGCAGGGCGAGCGAGAGGCCGACCACGCGCAGCCCGTCGCGGGAGCGCTTTATCGACGGGTCGACGAGGCCGTGGCTGTGACCACGCCCCTCGTCCGGATCGTGGCGATGGTCGTGAGCGTGCGGGTGCCCCCCACTGGTGAACGGGTTGGAGCTCATGCGGTCACCGCTGCCCCGCCCGCCTCGCGGGTGCGTCCGACGAGCCCGAGCTTGAGATGCTCGACGTGGGAGATCGCCTCGTCGATCAGGTGCGCGACGTGGTCGTCGTGCAGGTCGTAGACCACGCGGCGGCCGTCGCGCCGCCCGACCACGAACCCGAGGTGGCGCAGCAGCCGCAGCTGGTGGGAGACCGCAGATGGCTCCATCCCAACCGCGTCGGCCAGCTCGTTGACGCTCGACGCGCCCGAGCGCAGGCGCCCGAGGATGCGCACGCGGCTCGGCGTGGCGAGCGCCTGCATGGTCTCGGCAACCGCGCCGGCGAACTCGTCCTCGAGCTGGTCTGTATGGCGGAGGCGGCCGTGAGCCATGCCCGCCCACTATAGCTGCAGCTTCGTTCAGGTGTTCAGCTGCACGGACGTCGGGCAATCGCTCGGGGCAGGCGCAGGAGCGGGTCAGGCGGGCCGACGGGCGCGGATGATCGCCGACGCCGCGTGCTCGTGGACGCGGTGGGTCTCGGCGATCTCAACGTGCTCGAAGCCGGCGGCGCGCAGGCCCTGCTCGTACTGGCGGCGGGTCAAGGCGCCGGAGACGCAGGCGGTCCATTGCTGCATGTCGCTCCTCGTCGCCTCGTCCATGTCCTCGTCGGCGACGACGTCGCTTACGGCGAAGCGGCCGCCGGGACGAAGAACGCGGGCCGCCTCGCGCAGCACGCGCGGCTTGTCGCCGGACAGGTTGATGACGCAGTTGGAGATGACGACGTCGACGGATTCGTCGGGGAGCGGCACCGCCTCGATCTCGCCCTTGAGGAACTCGACGTTCCAGAGGCCGGCCTTCCGGGCGTTCCCCCGGGCCAGCTCGAGCATCTCGTCGGTCATGTCCACTCCGTAGGCGGCGCCTGAGGGGCCGACCCGCTTGGCCGACAGCAGCACGTCGCCTCCCGCGCCCGAGCCGAGGTCGAGCACCGTGTCCCCTTCGCCCAGCTGGACGATCGCCGTGGGGTTGCCGCAGCCCAGCGACGCTTCGAGCGCCGCGGCCGCGTCGGGATCGCGCAGCTCGTCGCCGTAGAGGCCGGCCCCGAAGACCCCGGTGGCGTCCGCCGGGTCGGCCGTCTCCCGGCCGCACCCGCAGCCTCCGCTGTCGCTCCCGCCGCAGCAGGCCGTGCCCCCCTCGGCAGCCTGACGTGCCGCCGAGGCGTAGCGCTCGCGCACCTGCTCGCGGATGTCCTCGATCAGTTGCTCAGCCATCGCTGGAACTCCTCCAGTGCCTCGGGGACGACGTAGTAGTAGGCCCACAGCCCGCGCCGCTCGGAGTCGACCAGCCCGGCGCCGCGCAGGATCTTGAGGTGATGGGACACGGTGGGTTGCTCGACGTCGAAGAGCGGCGTCAGCTCGCACACGCAGACCTTGCCGGCGTGCTTGCGCAGCACGTCGACGAGCTGCGGGCGGATGGGGTCGCCGAGGGCCTTGGCGACGCCGGCCATCCGCTCGGCCTCGAGCCGCTGGACGTCGGGATACACGACCGGCTCGCAGCACCGCTGCCCCGCCGGGCGCTTCGTCTTGGGCGTGATCTGCTCATCGATCAGCATCGATCTATAGATATCGATTGAAGCGACACATGTCAATGGATATCTTTCGCGGCATGGAGCGGGTCGCCGTCATCACCGACATCCACGGCAACCTCGCCGCGCTCCAAGCCGTCCTCGCGGAGCTCGATGGGCGGGGCGTCAGCGAGATCTACTGCGGCGGCGACCTCGTCGGGTACGGCCCCCACCCGAACGCGGTCTGCCGCCTGATCGAGGAACGCGCGATCCCGACGATCTACGGCAACTACGACTACGCGATCGGGCGCGACCTCGAGGACTGTGGCTGCGCCTACGTCGATCGCCAAGACCGCGAGCTCGGCCAGCGCTCGGTCGACTGGACGCTCGCGAACACCGACTCGCGCTCGAAGGCCTTCATGCGCAAGCTTCCCTTCGACCTGCGCTTCGATCTGGGCCCCAGCCGCGTCCGGCTCGTGCACGGCTCTCCGCGCAAGGTCAACGAGTACCTCTTCGAGGAGAAGCCCGCACGCCTCTACGAGCGTCTGGCCCGAGAGGCCGGCTCCGACGTGCTCGTCTTCGGCCACACCCACAAGCCCTGGATCCACGAGTACGGGGGCGTGCGCTTCGTGAACTGCGGGTCGGTCGGCAAGCCGAAGGACGGCGACCCCCGCGCCGCCTTCGCGGTGCTCGACCTCCGCGCCGACGAGGTGGTCGCCTCGATCGAGCGGGTCGCCTACGACGCCGACGCCGTCGCCAAGGAGCTCGCCGCGGCCGGCCTCCCGGAGGAGTACGCCGAGAAGCTCGTCATGGCGGCCTGATGGATGCCTCGCTGTCGCTCGCGCGGCGCGCAGGCGCCGAGGCGATCGCCGCCTTCACGCTGGTCTTCGCGGGCTGTGACGCGATCATCGCCGACGACCGCTACGACGGCGCGCTCGGGGCAGTGGGCGTCAGCCTCGCCTTCGGGTTGGTGATCATGGTCATGGTCTATGCGACCGGCCACCTCTCGGGCGCCCAGATCAACCCGGCCGTCACCATCGCCTTCGCGCTGACGCGCCACTTCCACGCTCGCGACGCGGCCGTCTACATCGGCGCCCAGCTCGCGGGAGCGACGGCGGCCGCGCTCGTGCTGCGCGGCGTGTGGACGGACAAGCCGGCGAACCTCGGCGCCACCGTGCCGAGCGTCGCCGCCGGAAGCGCGGTCCTCTACGAGGCGGTGCTCACGGCCTTCCTCATGTTCGTGATCATGGCGGTGGCCACCGACACGCGCGCGGTCGGGGCGGGCGCCGCTATCGCCATCGGCGGCGTGATCGGACTCGACGCGCTGTTCGGCGGCCCGGTGACCGGCGCGTCGATGAACCCGGCGCGGTCGTTCGGACCCGCGCTGGTGTCGGGCGAGTGGCGCGACTTCTGGGTCTATGTCCTCGGGCCGGTCGTCGGCGCCGGCGTGGGCGCGCTCGCCTACCAAGTCGTGCGGGGGGAGCATGCGCCTGGGCGAGAGGTCGCGTGCCAGGCGGGGAGCGCCACGCTGCCTCGGCCCGAACTGGCCGACGAGAGCGAGCCGAGCCCGGATGGCCATCCGGTTCGCAAGCTCGGGAGTCGCTGAACGGGTCCCGGCTACGGACCACGGAGGAGCCGTTCGCTTACTCACGACCTCCCGGTCCGAGAACGTCGATTGTCTACGCTTCCGGCGGTGACGCGCCGCCTCCCCTGGCTGCAGAGCTGGGCGCTGTTCGGCGCCGCGTTGCTCGCCGTGCACGAAGGCCGCTACCTGCTCGGCTACGGCGGGCATGCGGAGCAGGCGCTCGCGCGACAGGGCCACGCCTATCTCGCGTTCGCCGCTCCACTCGTCGCCATCTCGGTCGCCGCGGTGGTCGCGTGGGTCCTCGTCCGGGCGACCGGCGCTCCCGGGGTCCCGCGCGCGAGCACGCAGCCGACCAGCACCATCCGGGTCGCGGTCGCCTGCGGCGTGGCGGTCCTCGTGCTCTACGTCGGACAGGAGACGCTCGAAGGGATGCTCTCCTCCGGGCACCCCCACGGAGCGGCGGGGCTGCTCGGCGCCGGCGGATGGACGGCCGTGCCCCTCGCGGCGCTCGCCGGCGCGGCCCTCGCCATGGCGCTGCGGATCGTCGGCGAGGAGCCGGCGCTCGGGGCCGCCTTCGAGGTCGGCCTGCCGCGGCGACCGCCGCTTCCCGCGCGGGCGCCGTCACGCGAGCCGTTCGTCCCGCGGCGCGCTCCCCTTGCGCGAAGCGGCGCCGAGCGCGCCCCTCCCCCGACGGTCTGACGCCCGAACGGCGGGACGCCCACCGGCCTCCCGAACGACATCAGACCGACAGGGAGCCCATCATGAGCAGGACGACACGAATCGCGTTCGTCGCGGTCGCAGCGCTGATCGCCGTCGGCGCCGTGGTGATCTGGGCGTCGTCGCGCGACGACAAGGCGGGCGACGCCGGGCCCAAGACCGCCGCCGCGGACGCGCCCACGACCAGCACGGCGCAGACGACGAGCGAAGCGCCGGGCTCAACGAGGACCGACACCGCGCCGGCGAAGCCGGAGCCCGTGGTGCTGGGGCCCGGGAAGGTGCAGAAGATCAAGGTCCAGAAGGGCGATCAGGTGCGCTTCGAGGCCCGCTCGCCGACCGACAACGAGGTCCACGTGCATGGCTACGACATCCTGAAGGATGCCCCCGCGGGCAAGACCATCGAGATGAGCTTCCCGGCCGACATCGAGGGCATCTTCGAGATCGAGTTCGAGCAGACCGGCGAGCAGATCGCCGAGCTCGAAGTGCGGCCGTGACGAGGGCCCGGCGGCCGCGAGGCGGGCCGGCGGCCGTGAAGCGGTCCGGCGCCCGCTCAGCGGGCCAGGCGGACGCGCAGCGCGACGCGGCCGCGGGCCGGCCCGCGTTGCCCGCCGTGGCGCGGAAGCGGCTGATCAGCGCACCCGTCCTCGCCCGCGAGCCCACGCGGACGTGGACGAGCACCGCGACCCGTGTCCCGCGCGGCACCTTGCCCACGCTCCAGCACACGCGGCGGCCGCGCACCACCCCGTCGCGGTCGGCCAGCACGGGGACGAGCTCGCGCGCCGGCGCGACGCATAGACGCACCCCGGACGCGGTCCTGCGTCCCGTGGTTCGCACCGCGAGGCGGAGGTTCGCGCCCCCGCCCGGTGCCGACGCCCGGCGCGGGCCGCGACCGGCCGCCTCGATGCGCGTCGGCGGCTCGCCGACGCGAGTGGACGCGCTGGCGACGTTGTCGCGCGGGCGGCGGTCGGGCAGCCTCGAGAGCACCGAGGCTCCTTGTGCCCATGGCTCGCTCTCCCCCGGTGTCCCGCATCACATCAGTCTCGGCGGCCGCACGGCAACCCGGCGGCGCGTTGCCGCTACCGTTGGACACATGGCGGATGCGCGATGCGAGACAGGAGTGTGCGGCGGCGAAGCGCCGCCGCTGGTCGGCAGCCTGCTGACCGGCGTGGGGCTCACCCTAGCCCAGGCCGCCGCGCGCATCGAGCGCGGCGAGCGCGTCGCGCTCACCGACGTCCAGCGCCGGCTCGTCGAGCGCTGGGCGCAGGACCGGCTCGCGGCCCGCTGAGGGGGCGTCAGCGCGGCACGAAGACGAGCGCGGTCGCGACCGGGCGACCCAGCGGCAGGTCGACCTCGTGGTCGGCACGCGGGCGATTGCGCAGACGGCCGTCGCACACGAGTGAGGTCGAGCCGCCGCCGTCGAGGTTGAGCGCATGCTCGGCGCCGAGCTCGACGAGCAGCTCGGCGAGCTCGGCAAGGGTCAGTCCTGCGTCGGCCGCGCTGCGGCCGTCGCAGGCCACGACGAAGAGGCGCTCGGCGCCGACGCCGAGCGCGGCGCGCGGGTAGCGGCCCGCGGTGATGTCGGAGTCGAACTGCCGCGCGCCGGCCGAGAACCCCTCGGGATCGTCCCGGTCGGCGACCACGGCTCGGCCGTCGCGGACCAGCAGCGGGCCCGCCTGGAGGACGTCGCCGGCCGGCTCGCGCTCGAGCTCGGGCCGCCTCGCGATGCGTACCCGGTCGCCGGCGACGTGGACGCAGGCCCGCTGCGCTCCCCACGGCGCGTCGAAGGGCACGTGGGGCCGGGCGATGCCGGCCGTGCGCAGCTCGCCGAGCGGCACGCCACCGGGCCGCGTGAAGAACCCGCCGACCAGCGCGTGCTCCACCCCTCGTACCGCGCACCACACGGCGAGCCGCTGCGGCGTCCGCAGGCGGACGACGCGGACGCTGGTCGACGCCGCCGCGAAGGTGGCGACGTGGACCGGCGTGCTGGATCCGCCCGCGAGCTCGCGCCGGAAGCTGCGCAGATCGACAGGGCCCCATCGGGCCTCTCCGGCCGGCCCGGCTTCGCGCCGGCCCACGGCTCGTGCGGCCATGGGACAAGGGTCTCTCGGGAGGCCTCGACACCGGGTGAACCTGCGGTGACCGCGGCGTGAAGAAGCCGTGACGTTCCGGGTCCCCGTTCGCGGCGGGGGTTGGGCGAACGCCGGAGGGGTAGAGACCGCGCCGCTTCGTCCCCCTCATCCGCCACCGCGACGTTGACCGTCGAGCAGCGCCCGCAGCGGACCCGGACCTTCTTGGTCATCTGCACCGCATGCATCGCCTCGGCGAGGACGTTGCCGCACCGCACGCAGACGTAGTCGTCGGGGCCGTTGCCGCGGAAGGCCGGGCGATCCGGGTCCTCCTGGATCGCCGTCCCGCCGTCGAACGGCACTTCGCCCTCGCGGATCTGTCGCATCGCGATGGTCGCCATGGGCGCGTTTGCGGCGATCGGACCTGGCCGAGCGACCCGGACTCGATCAGATCTGGCCGAGGTTCCCGGTGAAGTAGGTGATCGGCCCGTCGACCACGCCGATCACGACGCCCTCGCCCATCGAGGCCGCCTTGCCGGTGATCTGCGCGCTGGTGTGGACCGTCCCGCCGCCGTCGTTCAGCTGGAAGGTCACGTCGGCGTTGGCGCGGCCCTGGCCGCCGGCCTCGATGGCCGCGAAGCTCTCGTCGATCGGCTTCGTCGTCGAGAAGGGATGGTCGAGCTCAATGGCCACGTCGGTCGTCTCCCGTGTCGAAGGCCGCCCTCGGATTCTCGAGGGCCGGCGTAGATATGCTCGGCGCGTGTCCCAGCGGCTCGGACCCGACAACGCCACGCTGGAGGTGCGCACCAAGCGAAGCGGCGCCGCGGCGAAGGCCGGGCACGACCTCATGATCCACGTGACCTCCTGGGAGGCCTCGCTCGAGATCGGCGAGGACCCCGCGACGACGAGCATGGAGCTCGCCGCCGACGCCACCTCGCTTCGCGTGCAGAGCGGTCACGGCGGGATCCAGGCGCTCGGCGAGGACGACAAGGCGAGCATCCACAAGTCGATCGATGACGACGTCCTCAAGCGTCAGGACATCACCTTCCGCTCGACGCGAGTGCAAAGCGACGGCGACGGCGACGCCGGCGACGGCAGCCGGCTCAAGGTGCAGGGCGACCTGACGATCGTCGGCAAGACCCAGCCGATCAACTTCGAGCTGGCGGTCGGCGACGACGGGACGGTGAGCGCCAGCGTGGTGGTCAAGCAGACGGCCTGGGGCATGAAGCCCTACTCGATCCTCTTCGGGACGTTGAAGGTCCACGAGGACGTCGAGGTCGTGCTCGACGGTCACCTGTAGACGGCCTGCGCGTCGAGCCCGCCCTCGACGCCAGGGGGCAGGGCGCCGGTGCCGTGGGCGTACGCGCGCTGAGAACAGGGGGAGCGGCTCAGCCGGCCGGGCAGACGCGCACGGAGGATCCCGCGACGCTGACCTGCCACGGACGGCCGGGGGCGCGATCGGGCGGCATGCGGATCAGCACCGGCTGTCCCGGCGAGGCGGTGCCGATCGGGACCGGCGCGCCCCCCGAGAAGCGGCGAACGCTCACCGGGCCCGTCGCCCACTTGACCACGACCGCGCTGCCCGGGGAGACCGGGAAGCTCGCCGGACCGCGGCTCGCGGCGCCCACGGGCAGGCAGGCTTTCGGCCGAACCTCGCGTACGGGCCGCTCGAGCCGGAGCCCCAGAACCGCGACGAGAACCGAGTCGGTGATCGCCGCGTCTGGAGACGGGCTGGCTCCGAGCCCAGCGCCAGCGCGGTCGACGACCAGCGCAGGCCTCGCGCCGCCTGAGCCGCCGCAATCAGCACCAGAAGGGCGCCGGGAAACATGTAGTGCGGGCGGGCCGGTCATCCGCGTTGCGCGAACCGCACCGGGCGTTCAGGGCTCACCGACCAGCGTCCCGCATTCCAGCGGATCCCCGTGCCGTCGGCGAGCCTGACGGTCGCCCGGCCACAACGCGGCTCGCCCCATAGGGTCGCCTCCAGCGGCCGCTCGCGCTCGGGCGTGTCGCCGAGGCCCGCGGCCACGTGGTCGGCGGGGTGGGTGACTAGGATCGAGCCGGATCGCACCCACACCGGGATGCGCGCGAGCGGCGCGTCGGCCACCACCTCGCCGCCGCCGGGCACGCGCGCGCCGGACCACAAGTCGATCCACTCGCCGCGCGGCATGGCGACGCGGCGCTCGCGCGCCCCGTCCTGCAGCACCGGAGCGACCCACAGCGCCGGCCCGTAGCCGAAGGCGTCGCCGAGCGTCCAGCCGCGCGGGTCGGCGGGGTCGAGCAGGCACAGCGGACGGACGATCGGCAGGCCGCTGCGCGCCGCGGTGGCCGCCGCCGCCCGCACGTAGGGAACGAGGCGCTCGTGGAGCAGCACGGCGGCGCGGAAGAGCTCGAGCGTCTCGCGGTCGTAGGTCCAGGCCTCCTGGGTAAGGCGCCCGTGGGCCTGCATGAGCGGGGTGAAGCAGCCCAGCTGGGCCCAGCGGATGAGCAGCTCTCGCGGGCAGCGGTCCACGAGCCGGCTGCCGAGGTAGCCGCCGACGTCGTGCGACCAGTTCGAGAAGCCGCTCGCCGCCGCCGACAGCGTCGCCACCACGAGCGCGCGCAGCGACCAGAAGTCCGAGACCTGGTCGCCGCCCCAGAGCACGCCCAGGCGCTGCTGGCCGCTCCAGCCGCTGCGCCCGAAGAGCACACCGTCGCCCGGATGGACCTCGTCGAGCGCGCGCTGCATGCAGGCGCGGTAGAGCTCGCCGTAGGCCCACGCCGCCCGCGCGCCGTCGCGGCCGTCGGCGAAGCGCACACCGGACGGGAAGTAGTAGCCCTCGCCGTCGTCGGCCTTGATGCCGGCGACGCCCAGCTCGAGCGCGCCGCGCGCCAGGCCGCGCCACCACGCCTCGGCCGCCTCGTTGGTGAAGTCGAGGACCGAGCCGGTGCCCATCCACCAGCGCGCGACGTGCGGCTCGCCGCCGAGCGACCGCACGAAGTGCCCGGCGGCGCGGCGGGCGCGTAGTTCGCGGCGGGCTCCCGGTGCATGCGCCGCGACGCCGGGTCGGGCGGCATCTGGCCGTCGACCGACTCGAGGTTCACCCATGGGGTGATCCACACGACGGTGCGCACCCCCGCCGCCCGCAGCCGCGCCACCATCGCCTCCGGGTCGGGGAACTGGTGCGGGTTGAAGGCCCAGGTGTTGTACTGGGTCTCCCACGGGGAGTCGATGACGATCGCATCGAGCGGGATGCGGTGCCAGCGGTAGCCGAGGAGGTCGTCGAGGACGACGTCCTGGTGCTCGTAGACGTCGCGTGACTTCCAGTGCCCGTAGCCCCACTCGGGCAGCAGCGCGGGGAAGCCGACGGCCCGCAGGTAGCGGCGCAGCCGCGCGGCGGGAGTCGCGTCGAGCGCCAGGTGAAGGGCCAGCGGCCCTGACGCCGAGCGGACCGACACGCAGGTCGGGCCGCGCAGGTCGAGCTCGACGCCCTCACCCGCGGTGTCGAGCCACAGCGCGTAGCCGCGGCTCGAGATCGCCCACGGCGCCGGGGCGTAGTCGCCCTGCGGCACGCCCCCCAGCTCGGCCATCTCGTCGGGGCAGTCGGGCCCCGTGTAGCGGCGGTCGGCGCCGAGGCGCACGCAGCGGCCCGACTGGTCGAGCCGCTCGCCGCGGCGCGCGCCGAGGCCGACGAAGCGCTCGCCGAGCCTTCCCTCCCACAGAGCCCCGACCCGCAGCGGGGCGCTCGCGACCCATACCCCGACCACCACCTCGCCGCTCGCGGGCAGCGAGACCGAGACCTCGGCGTCGCGCCCCGAGCGCGTGCGCGCCCCGAGGACCACCCCGTCGCCGCTCGCGTCGACGACGTGGCCGGTCTGCACGGGATCGGCCGCCTCCAGCCGCTCGCGCGGGATCACTCCTTCGGTGAGCTGCACGAAGCGGTCCGCCACCAGCCCGTCGGCGCACCACGCGCCCAGCCGCTCGATCACCGGCGCGCCGGCGCGCCGCACGGTGACCGACACCGGCCGCAGCAAGACCTCCACGGTCAGCGCGCCTCGCTCGAGCAGCACCGGCCGCGTCTCGGGGCGCACCGTGGCGGACACGACGATGGGTTTCGCCGCCGCGCCGCCCGGGCGGGTTGCCATCCGGTGAACGCGGCGCGCCGGCGTTCACCGCTTCGTCACAGCGTCTTTGCGCCCTGGTAACTGAAGCGGCTGATTTGCGGGCGATTCTCCCTTCACGACATGGAAACGAACGAGGGAGCGCCGATGATTCCCGCCACCACCGTCCGGGCGGACCTGCACTGCCACTCGACCGCCTCGCAGCTGTCCAAGCTCGGCATCCAGCGCGCGCTGGGCCTGCCCGAGTGCGCCACACCGCCCGAGGAGGTCCACGAGCTCGCCAAGCGGCGCGGCATGGACTTCGTGACGATCACCGACCACGACACGATCGACGGCGCGCTGGCCATCGCCGACCGGCACGACGTGTTCGTCTCCGAGGAGCTGACGGCGTGGTTCAAGGGCGAGCCGCAGGCCGTTCACGTCCTCTGCTACGGCATCACCCCGGGCGACCACGAGTGGCTGCAGGCCCACAACGACGACGTCGAAGCGTGCGCGGAGTACTTGCACGAGCGCGAGATCACCTGCGCGCTCGCGCACCCGTTCTACGCCGTGGAAGCGCCCTTGCTGCCGCGCCACCGCCGCCGGCTCGCTCAGCTCTTCGGCGTCTGGGAGACGCGCAACGGGTCGCGCGCCAAGGAGCTCAACCACCCCGCGACGATCTACATCGAGACCCACGGCGGGACCGGCGTGGCCGGGTCAGGATCACGCCGGCGTCGACGTCGGGCGCACCTTCACCGAGACGCCCGCCGTGACGACGCCACGGGAGTTCCTCGCCCACGTTCGCGCCGGCCGCGCCGACGCTCGCGGCGAGCAGGGCAGCGCCGCGAAGTGGGCCCACGCCGCGATGGGGCTCGCGTCGCGGGTGCTGGCCCGCGAGGCGGCGCGGTATCCCGACCCGCAGGCCGTCCTGCACATGGTCCAGCGGATCGTCGTCGAGGGCGACGCGCGGCGGACCGCGCTGGGCACCGACCTGCGCCCGGACCACGCACGCGACCTGCTCGCCTCATGGCTGGACAGCGTCGACCTCGATCTCCCGTCCGACCGCCTGCTCGCCTACCTCAAGGACGACGACTTCTCCCACGCCGACCTCTTTCGCCGCGCGCGCCGTTGCCACGAGCGCAAGCTGCGCAGGGCGGTCGGCGACACGCTCACCGCGGCCGCGGCCGGCGGCGACCTCGGCGCCGCCGCGACCGGGCTCTTCGAGGCCTGCGTGCCCGCGGTCCCCTACGTTCCCGCCGCGCTGTTCCTCGGCCGCGAGAAGGGCAAGCTCGTCCGCGAGAGCGGCCCCGGAGCGCACGAGCCCCGTCGCGTCGCGCTGGTCGCCGACGCCGTCGGCGGGATGCACGGCGTCACCCGCACGCTCGACGAGCTGCGCGAGCGCGGGCTGCCCGGCTTCGAGGTCGAGGTGATCGGCACCGACCCCAACGTCGACCGCCGCCTGCCCGCGGTCGCCGAGGTTCCGATCCCGTTCTACCCCGGGCTGCAGGTCGGCGTCCCGAGCCTAACGGCCGTCACCGAGGCGATCGCCGAGGGCCGCTACGACCTCGTCCACCTCGTCTCCCCTGGCCCGGGCGGGATCGCTGCGGGGCTGCTCGCGCGGATCGCCGAGCTGCCGCTCGTCGGCAGCTACCACACCGAGCTCGCGGTCTACGCGGGGCTGCGCTCGGGCGATCGGCGCCTCGAGCTCGGGATGGCAGCCGGGCTGAGCGCCTTCTACGGCGCCTGTCGCGTGGTGCTCTCGCCCAGCCCGGCGGCCGACGCCTCGCTCGAGCGGCTCGGGATCGGAGCCGAGCGGCTCGGGCGCTGGGACCGGGGCGTCGACGTCTCGCGCTTCGATCCCGGCCAGCGCGTCGACGGGCTCCTCCCGGGGCGCCTCAACGTGCTCTACGCGGGACGGCTCACGAAGGAGAAGGGCGCGGCGCTGCTCGCCGACGCCTACCTCGCCGCCCGCGAGCGCGACCCGCGGCTGCACCTGGTGCTGGCCGGTGGCGGCCCCGAGGAGCGCGCGCTGCGCGAGCGCCTCGGCGAGCACGCGACCTTCCTCGGATGGCTCGAGGGCGAGGAGCTCGCGCAGGCCTACGCGAGCGCGGACGTGTTCCTCTTCGCGAGCGTGACCGACACCTTCGGGCAGGTGATCCTCGAGGCCCAGGCCTCCGGCGTGCCGGTCGTCGCCGTCGCCCGGGGCGGCCCGCTCGCGCTGGTCCGCGACGGCGTCACGGGGCGTCTGTGCGAGCCTGACGAGGGTGCGCTGGGCGAGGCCCTGGTGGAGCTGGCGCGCTCGCCCCGGCTGCGGCGCCGCCTCGCCGGCGGCGCGCTCGGCGAGGTCCGCGCGCGGACGTGGGAGCGCTCGCTCGCGCAGCTCGCCGACGGCTACCGACGCGCGCTCGCCCCCGCGGTCCCAGCGGAGCTCGCGCGTGTCGCTTGACGCGGCGCTGCGGACGCCGCACCGCTCTCGGCCGCACCTGCGCCTCGTGGAGCGTCCGCCGCTGCGGGTGGCCGACGTCGCGCTCTTCTACGGGGAGCGCAGCGGGGGCATCCGCAGCTACCTCGACGCCAAGGCCGCCGTCGCCGCGGAGAGCGGGGCCTTCGAGCACCACGTCGTCGTGCCGGGCGCCCGGGAGCGCCACGGTGACGTCTGGCACGAGCTCCCCGCCGTGCGCATCGCGGCGTCCAACGGCTACCGGCTTCCGCTCGGCGCCGGACGCCTGCGCGAGACCCTGCGCAGGATCGCGCCCGACGTCGTGATGCTCCACGATCCCTTCTGGGCGCCCGGTTCCAGCGGCCGCGTCGCCGCCGAGCTCGGCGCCGTGAGCGTCGTCATCCACCACGCCGGCGTCGACCTCGACGCCGCAGCGATGCCCGGCCCCGCCGCGCTCTGGCGACCCGTGCTCCGCGCCTGCTTCCGTCGCGCCTACCGCCGCGTGGACGCGGTCATGTCCGTGGTCGACACCTTCGGGGACACGGGTCGCGCGCCGACCATGCCGCTGCGCCTCGGACTGGATCCCGCCTTCCGGCCGCGACCCGAGGAGCCCCGCGGTGACCACGTGCTCTACGCCGGACGGCTCTCGCGCGAGAAGGGCGTCGACCTGCTGCTCGAAGCCGCCGCCCGCGCCGGCGACCCGTGGCCGCTGACCATCGTGGGGAGCGGGCCGCTCGGCGACGCCCTGGCTGCCCGGGCGAGACGGCTGGGGCTCGCGCGGCGCGTCTCCTTCCGCCCCTTCGTCGAGGACCGCGAACGCCTCTCGCAGCTCTACGCCCAGGCGCGCGTGGTCTGCATGCCCGGGCCCCACGAGACCTTCGGGCTCGTCGCGCTGGAGGCGGCGGCGAGCGGCGCGCGGACGGTCACCGACGCCTCGGCGCCCGCGGCGCGGGTCATCGGCCCCGAGCTCGTCGAGACCTTCCCGGCCGGGGACGCCGGCGCGCTACTCGAGGCGATCGAGCGGGCACGCGCCGCGCCACGCGACCTCGCAGCCGCGGCGACCCTTGCCGCACAGTCGAGCTGGCCCGCGGTCTTCGCCGCCGAGCTGATCGACGTGGAGCGCCTTGCCGCATGACCGGCGACATCCTCGTCGCCGTGCACGACATCGAGCCGGCGACCTACGAGCGCTGCGCGCTGATCCGCGACTGGCTCTGCGACCTCGGCGTCGACCGCGCGACGCTGCTCGTGATCCCCGCCGCCGACCTTCACCCCTTCGACGCGCGCCGTCCCGACCTGGCCGACTGGCTGCGTGAACGCGTGTGCGAGGGCGACGCGGTCGCCCAGCACGGGCTCCAGCATCGCCAACTGCATCGCGCGGGCCCCGCTCGCCAGGCCATCGCCGGGCTCCAGGGTGGGCGCTCGGCGGAGTTCGTCGGCCTCGACGAGGAGGCGACGCGCCGCGCCGTGCGCTCGGGACGCCGCGTGCTGCGGCTCGCCGGCCTCGAGGCCCACGGCTTCGTCGCCCCCGCCTACGCCTACACCGCCCCGCTGCGCGAGGAGCTCGCGCGCAGCTTCGACTGGTGGGCCGGCCTGCTCCGCGTCTGGCACGGGAACGGGACCGGCGCGGACGGCGCCGGGTCGCTCGCCGGGCCGGCCCTCGGGCTCGGGAGCTCGGGCGCGGTCCGGCGCGCGCTCTCCCCCTCGCTCGTGCGCGCCGGCGCACTCGTGCAGGGCCGCCTGCTGCGCCTCGACCTCCACCCGGCCGACTTCGATCACCCCCGCCACGTGCTCGCGCTGGAGGCGGTCCTGCGCCGCGCCCGGCGACGCACGGCGATCACCTACGACGACCTCGCCGCGCGGGGGTGAGCGGCGACGGCAGGCGTGCGACCGTCCCGTCCCGGGGCCGCGTCGAGCGTGCTCGACCCTGCACGCCGCGCGCGGCTCGAGCGCCGCGCGCTGGCGGTGCTCGACCACAACTGGCGCGAAGGCCGCCGGCCCGACGGCACGCCCTACGCGTTCACCTGTCCCTCCACCCCGCGCTACCGCCACCAGTGGTACTGGGACTCCTGCTTCCACGCGATCGTGCGCTCGCGCTGGGATCCGGCGCGCGCCCGCGAGGAGCTGCGCACGCTGCTGCGCGCCGGTAGAGGCGACGGGTTCATCCCCCACACCACGTTCTGGGACCACCCGGCGCTCTGGCGGCGCGCGCCCTTCTACGGCACCCACACCCGCTTCGGCGCGCTGGCCACGGCGACGATCCAGACGCCGCTCATCGCGTTCGCGTGGGAGCACGTCGCGCGGCGCTCGGCCGAGGCGCCCGGCTTCGCCCGCGAGGCGCTGCCCGAGCTGCGCTCGCACTACGACTGGCTCCAGCGCGAGCGCGACCCCGACGGCGACGGCCTCATCACGATCATCCACCCCGACGAGTCGGGGCTGGACGACACGCCGAAGTACGACCCGGTGTGGGGCTGGATGGGCCACGACCGGCCCGGCCACCTGTGGCTGGTGGAGCGCCACCGGCGCCGGGGCTTCCGCGGGCCCGAGATCATCGCGAGCTACGACGAGCACGTAGAGGACGTTCTCGTCAACGTCCTCTACGCGCTGTCCCTGCGATCGCTCTCGCGACTCGAGGGCGAAGGCGAGGACGGGCGCTATCTCCTGCGCGCGCGCCGCACCGAGCGAGCGCTGCTCGAGCGCTGCCTCGACGAGCGCAGCGGGCTGTTCCTCGACCTCGCCGGGCGCGCCGAGCGGCGCGTGGACGTCTCGACCTGGTCGGCGCTGGCGCCGCTGGCCCTCGACGCGCTGCCCGAGGACGTGCGCCGCCGCCTGGTCGAGGAGCACCTGCTCGACCCCCGCCGCTACCGCGTCGCGTGCGGGATCCCCTCGGTG
>CAVSMB010000017.1:0-162557 GCA_963728925.1 uncultured Actinomycetes bacterium
CGGGTTGAGGTAATCCCCGGCGATGTGATCGTAGGCGCTCTTGGCCGCCGCGCCGCTACGCTTGAGCTGGTCGGCGACTGGACATGCGTGGGCGAGGATCTGCGGATGCACACTCTGACCCCATCGGGCCTGCTCGGTCGCATCACGTCCGCCACCACGCCGCCACTGCCCTACACAACCGTGACCTACCGCGGCCACGTCTGGCGCGACCGCAAGCTCGGCATGGGCGACTTCGTGCCACGTGTGGCCTGCGCAGCGCTCGACGCTCCGGTCGTGCTGATCATCGGTACCTCCATGGAGTGCGGCAAGACAAGCGCCGCGAAGTCGGTCGTGCGCCGTCTCAAGGCCCACGGCCTCCGAGTGGCGGCTGTGAAGCTGACCGGCGCGGGCCACGTACGCGACATCCTCGTCATGCGCGACGCGGGAGCCGACGCGATCTTCGACTTCGTCGACGCCGGACTGCCGTCGACCATGGTCGAGGCGGCGACGTACGAAGCGGCTCTCCTTCAACTGCTCTCGCAGCTCGGCGGCAGTCATCCCGACGTCGTCGTCGCCGAGGTAGGCGCATCACCTCTGGAGCCCTACAACGGCGACGTTGCCCTGCGACTCCTCGCCGCCCGCATCCGCTGCACCGTCCTATGCGCCTCCGATGCATACGCGGTCGCTGGTGCCATCAGTGCCCTCGAATATCAACCCGATCTCGTGTCCGGCCGCGCTACCAGCACCGACGCCGCCATAGCGCTCGTGAACAAGCTCTGCGGCCTGCCGGCGATCAACCTGCTCCACCACCACCACACCAGCGCACTGGATGAGCTGCTCGAGCGCTGCCTGCAACTCGATTCGCTGCCGAGCTCAGGCGCCGCGCCGTCACCTTGAACGTGCCAGGCGCCTTCGCGGCGCCCGGTCCACGGCTGCGAATTGAAAACGCCCGGTGCTTCGGCCCGCCCTCGAACTGGGTTACATGGCTGCCTGGGCTTCGTCCCTCGCATCGCACGACCGTACGCGACGCGAGAGACCAGCTACCCACTCAAAACGGCGAGGGACCTTGACGCGACGCCGGCCGCGGTCGCGCGCTGGATCGCTCGGTTCGACGTTCGCCCGGTTGATGTCGCGGTGGAGGCGTGCACGGGGTGGCTGTTCGTGTGCGACGCGCTGGTGGCCGCCGGCGCGGTGGCGCATCTGGCCGAGCCGGCCCAGACGCGCGCGTTGCGCGGTCGCAAGCGGCGCGCCAAGACCGATCGCAAGGATGCGCGCTGGCTGCGCGAACTGCTCGCCGACGGGAGATTGCCCGATCGACGCGCAGATCGCTCCACTGGAGCGCGAGTTGCGCCAACTCGCGCGCCGCCAGACCGGCTGTCGGGCGCTGATGGGCCTCTACGGGATGGGCGAGCTGACGTCGCTGGTCACGCTGTGTGAGCTCGGTGACGTCGGACGCCTGTCGGCCTCGCGCAAGGCAGTCCGGACGGCCCGCACCGACATCGGCGTGCACCGCTCCGACCGCCGCGTCCGCGTCGGCAAGCTCACACGCCACGGCTCCCCGCATCTGCGCTGGGCGCTCTACGAAGCCGCGCTCGCCGCCTGCCGGCCCAGCAGCCCCGACCACGGCGACTACCTCGCCCTCAAGGCCCGCGGACTCAGCCACACCCGCGCGTCGCTGACGATCGCCCGCAAACTCGCTAGGCGCTCCTACCACGTCCTGCGCGAACTCGGCCCCGCCGCCCTGGAGCCCCTCGCGACTCCCTGACCCCATGGCCCGCTCCGTCACGCCCGCCCTTCCTCGATGATCACCCTTTCGGCGAGCTCCCGCAGCTGTCGCGGGGCCCGCCCCCGGGCGGCGGCCCACCAAAGACCGAGCGGCCGGAGTCACTCCACCCGGACTGACCGATCAACCATCACGTCACCGACCACAAGGTCGCGGACCCAGATAAGCCCGGGCATCCACGGAGCCGACCAGCACCCCGACCGCCACGACCGATCGCCCCCGCCGACCGCCTCTTGACACAGGCCCAAATTCAGATAAGCGACAGCGACGAGCGCCGGCGACTACAACTGCTCGGCAGCGCCCGCCGGGGCTGGCGCCCGCACGCCTGACCGGACCACGTCCGCGACCGCGTGCGGGTCGTCGCCCATCATTAGGTGCCCGACGCCCATGATGAGCACGTGGCGGGCCCGCGGTAGGCGCCGGCGGGCGCGCTCGAGCTGGCGGGGGAGCAGCAAGCGGTCCTTGTTACCCCAGGCGATGGTCACAGGCACCCGGTCGGCCGCGTTCGTCGGCGAGAGGTAGCCGGTGAAAGCGGCGCACACGTCGTCGAAGGAGGCGGCGCCGATGATTGCGTCGGCGTCCGCGAGCGCCTCCGTCGGCGAGATGCGCGCCGGGTGCGCCGCGTACTGGGCGAAGAGCAGCGCCCGCAGCGGCGCCACGCGCAGCAGTGACGGTGCAACCGGGCGCAGCAGCCGGGCTAGCGTGCGCGTGCTCGTCACAGACGCCTGGCAGAAGGCGCGCTCGCGTGCGCTCCAGAAACCGATCGGCGCCAGCGCGACGGCCGACGCCACTGCGCCGCGCGCGGCCAACTCGAGCGCCACGCCGCCGCCGGTGCTGTTGCCGGCGACATGACATCCCTCAAGGCCCTTCGTCCGCATCCACGCCTGCACCTCGTCGGTCAGCGTGCCGATCGACGAGAGCGGCCGACTGGCCGGCGGCGAAGCGCCGAAGCCCGGCATGTCCACCGCCCAGACCTCGAACTCGCTCGTGAGCAGATCGAGCACCGGCTCGAAGACCTGCCAGCGACTCCCGATGCCATGCAGCAGCACCAGCGGCTCACCGACACCCCTTCGCTCGAAGACGAGCTCCATGGCGCCACGTTAACCACCGCAGCTGCGTGTCGGCCATGGCGACCCCCGCCCCCCACCGACGCTGTCCAGCCGCGGGCGACGCGCGGCCGGCCCGCCAAGCAGGCGTCCGCATCCCAGCAGTGCCTCAAGAGAGGGCCACGCGGACGACACGCCAGCGTTCCGGCGCTCCTGCTTTCGCCTGGTAGCACGCGCGACGCGGTGGCCGGCCGACACCGCTCCTTGTGCCTCGATGCGATAGCGAGCACCCGAGCTGCCCAGACGCCCGCCTGTCGTCTCTTGCGGGCGCCCGGGGCGCCGCGGCGGAGACGACCGCAACCAGGCGAACGCAGCAGCCGCGTTGTTACTTGAGCGTGATTGCTGCCGGTCGGCTGGCCGCGTCGAAGTACAGCCGCAGACCGGCCGCGTTGCTGTGTCCCCCGCAGAAGGCACCGCTTGGGTTGTACCGATCCTCGCGGATACTCGCAGCGAGAGCGCGTCTGCGGGACCGATGTCGGCGTTTTCGCCTGCGAAGGGGACAGAGACGTTGGTCGCGTTGGCCGGTTGCATGTGATGCCCGCCAGCGCCGGTCCAGCTGAACGCGCGAGCGTTGAAGAATTCGGTGAAGGAGGTGCCGACGACCTGGCCGCCGTCGACGGCGGCGGCATTGCTCCCGGCCCCACCGGGCAGGGTGCCGAGATCGACCATCCCGCCAGCGCCGGTCCAGTCTGAACGCGCGGCTTTCGCCGGCGGCGGTGCCGGAGTTGCCGACGACCTGGCCGGCATCGACGGCCACCGCGTTGCTGTTCGGCCCGCCGAGGGTGCCGAGATTGCGCAGGCACTGCGTCTGTCCGGCAGCGCGTGCCTCGCTCGACGCCCCGAACAAGCAGACCGACGCGCGTCGATCACCGCCGGAGCCCGCGCGCCGGTCCCCGAAGCAGCATTCAACTCAACCCTTGGGTGCGCGGCCGCACGGACGACCCACGCATCGGATCAGTGAGCGTTCGAGACCCGTGAGCACCAGCGTCGCACACAGTCACACGATTCTCAGCGAGCGCCTCATCGCCGATAAACGTGATTGACCACAGCAGGGGTCGGTAGCGCGTGCGGATCGCCGTCCGCTCCCTGATCGGCAGCGATCGCGCCCGCCGTGCTGCCACCCCGACTATGTCGCCACTACCGCTCCGGGCGGAGGGTGTGGAGTTCCCGCGACTGCACGAGTTGGGCGGGAACACGCCTTGGCCCTGGTCTGTCTGCACCGCGCTCACAGGCCCAGCTCCTCGCGGACCTGGTCGCGGTCAAAGCCAGCCTTCTCGAGCTCGCGGATGAGCATGCCGGTGTGCTTCGCGGACAGCTCAAGACGCCCGTGCGCCGGCACGGTAATCGTCGTGCCCGGCCCGCGGAAGCGTCGGTGGCCCGTCGCGCGGCGCGGCAGCTCCTCGAAGTCGTGAGTGAGCAACCAGTGGATTAGCTTGCGCTTCGTTAGTGCCACCGGTCCGGAGCATGTCAAGGCTGCGCGCCGCGCCCGGCGCACCGCGGGCGAGGTCGGACGTCACCCGCAGGTGCTGGCCGTCGCCGCCGCGCCCCGCGGCCTGCACCCCTACGGAGACGGTCGCCGCCAAGTAGCACGGTCCTGGTCACGAGCCGTTCGCAGTGCGTGCTGCGAGCCGGCGCGCTCGAGCCGGTTGATGCCGCGCCCGCTCCACGACCGTCACGCCCAGGTGCGCGTCGTCGGCGCCGTCGAAACGGCGCGCACCGCGGGGAGCGGGACGGCGAGGGTCTCAATCTCGATCCCGCCAGCCATCGGCGGCGTTCGCGCCCGTTGGGGGGTGGTGGACCCCGGCCCTGCCCGATGCGCGGGCCGGCAACCCGCTCAGCTACTCCGAGCGCTCCGGCAGGCGGTACCCGCGCTCGGCCTTGACCACCTCGCCGCTCTTGCTCAGCTTCGTCAGCAGCGTGCTGACCGTCCCGGTGGCGATGCCGGTGGCGTTCGCGATCTCCGAGGCGGTCATCGGCCCGTCCTTGAGCGCCTCAAGCACCTTGGCCTTGTTCTGCCCCCGCGGCGCGCGGGCCGGCGCGCTCGTGCGCGAGGCGGCACCCGCAGGCTTCTCGCGCGCGCGGGGGCGGACCGCCGGCCGAGCACCGCCGCCACCTCCCGCCGCGCGCGATCGCGTGCCGCCAGCCGGCTTGGCGCGGCTGGCAGATCGGCCCACCGGCCGGCCAGCCTCGCGCCGCCCGCTCACCCGCGAGCGCGCCGCCCCTTCGAGCCGGCCGAGCGCGTCGCGCAGCCGTTCGAGCTCCTTACATCGAGGTCTTCTACAACCGCCAGCGCCGACACTCCACCCTTGGCCAGCTCTCCCCAACCCAGTTCGAGGCAAGGACTCTGAGCCCGCCCGGTTCGCCTCTCGCCGCTTCGCGGCTCGCATCCCCCTCTCAGATGATGTCCACTACAAGCACACCAGCGGCCCAGGCCGCATAGTCAACCCGTGTCCACCGGTACGGGGGAACTCCACTTGGACGTCTGGTCTGGGGGTCGGCTCACGCATCTGGGGCTCTGACCGCGATCAGACGTTCGGCTGCGGTCCTCCGACCCAGCCGATGGTTTCCGCCCTCACGACACGTTTGACCGCGCGCTGGCGGGCGCCGCGCTATTCCCTGGGTTGCTGGTGGGCGCGCGCGTACGGCTCGAGCCCGACGATCGCCTGCTTGATCGCCACGTTGTGGTTCCAGCGAAACAGCGGCCGCAGCACCGGCGTGAGGATCCGCAGCAGCGCGCGGTCGGCCTGCACCCGCCAGTCGAAGCGCACGTGCACGGTGCCATTGGCGGCGCTCAGCGTCCACACGCCGTGTCCGCGCAGGTCGCCGTCGACCTCGACTTCGAATTCGCGCGGGGCGTCGACTCGCACGATCGTCGAGACGGTCGACAGCGTGTACGGGAGCTTGGCCTTGAACTTCTGGCGCGACGCGCGCCCGACGGTGGGCGGGCCGTCGGCCTGTACCTCCCGGTAGGTCGGCTGCCACCAGGTCGGATAGGTGCGTGCGTCGGCCAGCGCACGGAACACCGCCTCCTGGGGGGCGTCCACGTCCCACTCGTCGACGAATACGTACTCGGCGGCCATCGGCTCAGCTCGTCGGGGCGTGTGCGGCCGGCAGCGTCAGCGGAGCGTTGACGTACTCGGCGAACCGGATCGGCGTTCCCTCGCGCACGGTCCAAGCATGGGCGGCGGTGTACCCGGTGCTCTCGTCTGTGGCCCGTAGCTTGCCGTGGATGCGGGCGAGAACGACGACCCGCTCCTCGCCGCTCAAGGTGTCCTCGATGTCGACCGCGAGGTCCTCCCAGTTCTCGCCGATGCCCTGGAAGAAGCGCCCGACGGCGTCCCTGCCACGGAAGTCGCCGCCGTGGGGCAGGTTGTCCGGGACGCGCCAGTCGATGTCCTCCTCAAGCGCGCTCAGGATGGCTGGGACGTCGCCGCGCCCGAACGCCTCATAAATACCCCGAACCACATCGACAGTTGACCGTGACATCGCTCCTCCTCGAACTCGATAGGTGCGCACCGGCCAGACGAGCTCGCTCCTGCCCTGAAGCGGTCGCGACCGTGCCGGGGACGCGAGCAGCCTACCCCCGAACCCGATGACACAAGGCGTACCCGCCCAGCTCGACGAGCGCAGCTACCACAAGAAAGAGTCTCCTCACGGGTTGGTGGTGACCGGAGGGGTCGACGTGGATGCCGCCGGCGGAGAGGTAGATCAGGGCGACGGAGGGAGCCGGCGGTGCCGTGTCGGAGATCCTGACGCGGCTGCCGGCCACTGGCGTCCGACTTACCCCGCCTTCTCGATGGGCGGAGGCCGGGGAAGGGTCGAGCGTGGACGATGCTGCGCGACGCTTGGTCCGGCGGGAGCGCCGACGTCTGCGCTATCGCGCGAGCCGGTAGCCGCGCTGGGCTTTGGCGAGCTCGCCCGTCTTGACCATCCGGGTGAGCATCGTGCTGACGGTGGCGGTGGCGATGCCGGTGGCCTTGGCGATCTCTGACGCGGTCATCGGTCCATCCTTGAGCGCGTCGAGCAGCTTGGCCTTGTTCTCACCGCGCGGCGCGCGAGCCGGCACGCTCGCGGGCTTCGCGGCGCGGGTCCGCGTGGCGCTGGCGGCCGGCGTTGCCGTGGGCTTGGCGGTGCGGCGCACGGCGCTCACCCGCGAGCGCGCCTCACCTTCCAGGCGGCTCAGCGCGTCGCGAAGACGCTCAAGCTCGTCGGTGAGCTTGTGGTGCTGCTTGAGCTGTTCTTCGACGTGTTTGATGCGCGCCTTGACCTGTTGGGCAATCGCGCCGGCGTCAGGGACCTGCGGCATCTCACTCCTGTATCGGGTTGCGGCGCATCGTAGTGGGACACACCCTTCGGCCCGATCCTGAGCGGGGACGACGACGTCGCGCTGGTGCTCCTCTCCATGGAAGCGCGCGACGTCGCTCTTGCGACCAGGGTCGCCGTCGACGAAAGTGTCTCGGCGCTGCAGGCGTGGAGGCTCGGTGGCCTGTGCCCGATGGGGGTGCGAGGGCGAGCTGGTCGACGAGGACGACCCGACGTTCTCGCTCGCGCTCTCGCCTAGCTAAGTTGGAAGCTCTCCAAGGATCCGCAGTTCATCGAGAAGGTCCGCGACGTCGTCGGGCTCTATCTCAACCCGCCCGAACGCGCCGTCGTGCTCTGCGTCGACGAGAAATCCCAGATCCAAGCGCTTGACCGGACCGCGCCGATCCTGCCGATGCTGCCCGGCACTCCCCAACGCGCCACCCACGACTACAAGCGCGCCGGCACGTCGAGTCTCTACGCCGCGCTGGACCTCACGACCGGCAAGGTCATCGGGCGCCTGCACTCACGCCACCGCGCGGTCGAGTTCAAGCGGTTCCTGGCCACGCTGGAGCGCGAGGTCCCCGCCGACCTTGACGTCCACGTCGTGCTCGACAACTCCTCGACCCACAAGACACCGGCCATCCAACGCTGGCTGGCCGCGCACCCGCGCTTCGTCTTGCACTTCACCCCGACCAGTTCGTCGTGGCTGAACCTCGTCGAGCGCTGGTTCTCCGAGCTCACCAGCAAGCTGCTCAAACGCGGCGCCACTAGCCGGTGAAGGGCGGCCGCGGCGGGCGCCGCACGCGCAGCCTGGTGCCGCTGGTGGCGCCGCGCGGGTTCGGGTCGAAGCTCGCGGTGCCGGCCGCCACACGGTTGTCGAAGACCCCGACGCGAGTGGGCTTGACGCGGGCAATCACGATCTGCGTCTCGCCCTTTGCGAGCGTCCCGAGGTCGCAGTAGGCGGGGCTGCTGTTGAAGCAGCGGCCCTTGGTGGCACGCAGCGAGACGAGCGGCACCTGTCCTCGGAAGAGCCGCTCGTCGATATGCACGCTGGTCGCCGGATCGGGACCGCGGTTGGTCACGGTGATGCGGTACCTGACCGTCGCGCCGAGCACCACCGATCGCGGGGTGACGCGCTTGACCACGCGCAGGTCTGAGCGTGGCGTGACCGGGTTCGGCGGGTTCGGCGGCGTGGGCGGGTTCGGCGGCGTGGGCGGGTTCGGCGGCGTGGGCGGGTTCGGCGGCGTGGGCGGGTTGGGCGGCGTGGGCGAGGGCGTGAACTTGTCGTAGAACGTGCAGATCCTGTCGGGCCGCTCTTCGGTGAGGTCCACTTCGATCCGGCCCGCCGAGAACGCGACCGGCTTGCCGTCGCCGCAGTCGGCGGCCACGAGGCTCCAAGTCCCGTTGCCGCCCTTCGGGGTCGTCTCGACGACGGAGTAGCGACCGAGCAGGAGCCTGGAGGTCGAGTCCCCCTCGGCGGTTGCGGCAACGCCATCGGACGTGGTCGTGACCGACTGGAGATAGGTTCGGTCGGTCCGGGCATCACGGGCTGCGAGGAACCCCGTCCTCGCCGTTCCGCCGATCGTCACCTTGCGGATGACCAGCGATCCGTCCGGGACGAAGCGGTTCTGGTAGGCGCACACGACCCCCTGTCCGGCAGGGAGGGTCACCTTCAGCGGGTCCTCCACCGGGACGGCGTCGCCGTTGCACGAGATGCCGGTCAGCTTCCACGTCCCCCGGTCTGACTCAGGCGCTCGCTCCGACACGGTGTAGTCACCCGGGTCGAGCTCCCCGAAGCCCGGCTCCGCGTCGACCGCCACCCCTTGCTGCGTCGTCGTCGCCCTTGCCTGGCGGGTCGGGCCGGGACCGTTGAGCGTGAACCCGAACGTCCCGGTGCCGCCGCGGGTGAGCTTGGTGAGCAGCAAGCCCGATGGTGGCGGCCGCAGCGCGTCCTTGTAGGTGCACAGCACGGTGTCGCCGGCGGCCAGCGAGATGCTCGCTTGTGCGGTTGCGGGGTCGGCGGTGGTTTGACTCTTCCCGGTAAGCGAGGTGCACGAGAGACCGGTCAGTCGCCACCCGGGCGGCACCGTCTCGGCGACGTTCCACGCCGGGTCTCCGGGCCGCGTCTCGGCCCGGATGAAGGTCTGTTGCGCGGGCTGACCGGTGCCGGCTGTGAGGGTGAAGCGACTGTCCGAGTTAAAGCTCAGGTTGCCGCCGAAGGAGAACGCCTGCTTCGCGTCGCCGCCCCCGGTCGCTTCCTTGCGCACGATGATCTTGCCGCTGGTGGGTGGCGGCGAGACGTAGAAGGCATAGCAGAAGACGTGTGTCACGCCGCTCGGCAGGCTGACCCACTCGACGTTGTCGCCGTTGAGGTCGTCGATCGCGCACCGCAGCGCGCCGAAGCCGTACTGGCCCGGGTAGGGCACGTTCAGGATCGGGTCGGTGGGCGTCCCGCCCTGGACCCACAGGGAGTTCGGCTTCGCGGCGATCTTCGCCTGGTCGGCCGTGAGCGCGACGGTCACCGCCCCGTCGATCGTGCTCCCCGTCGGCTGCCCGAGGGTGTTGAGCAGCGGGACGGAGTCCTGGGTCTTCACGGCGGTCGAGAAGGGGTTGGTGACGATCGACAACGACCCCCAGGGGCCGCTCACGGCGCGCGACTTGTAGCCCGTGCCGAGGGTGAACGTCCAGTTCGGGAGCGGCGTGCAGTTGGGCTGCACGGCGTCCTCGATCTTGGGGTCGATCGGCTGGCCGCCCACGTACGTCGTGTCCGGCCCGAGGTCGCGCAGGCTCTCCTGGATGTCGTTGCGCGCCCGGTTGGCGCTGATGTCGGTGTACTCCGGGCAGACGCGCGCCGCGTAGGTCACGAGCAGCGGCGTGACGGCCGCCGCCGCCATACCGGGAACATATACCGCGACGGCGACGGCGTGTCGAGAGCCGGCGTCGGTGGGCGAGCTCGCTCGGTCATCCGTGCAGCCGCGCTCAGCCCTCGCCCTCCGGCGGCTCCTCGCGTCCCGCCGGCCCGGTCGTTCGCAGCTTCCCCACGAAGACGGCGAGCACGGTCACGAGGTAGAGCTGGCCCAGCAGGGCTTCGAGGACCGAGATCGAGCGCCCGACACGGGTGGCCATCACGAAGTCGCCGAAGCCCGTCGTGGTGAGCGCAGTGAGGCTGAAGTAGAGCCGGTCGCTCCCCGTCCCGTCGGTCCCGTTGGTGAAGATCGGCTCCGAGCTGGCGTCGGCGAGCACGCCGTAGCCGAAGGCGAAGAGCAGACCGGCGAGCAGGTAGACGACGATCGCCCCGGCGACCGCCTGCAGGGTGACGCCGCCGCGTTCGCGCACGAGCCGCACGACCCCCGTCGCGGCGATCGGCACGGCGGCCATGATCATCAGGCCCGACAGCGCCTGCGGGACGCCCTCGCTGTTGACTCCCACAGCGATCACGAGGATCGCGGCGAGGACCGTCAGCAGGATGACCACGGCCGCGGCGCGGCGGACCGCGCGGTGCGCGCCGGAGGTCCACACGATCTCGCCGATGGTGAAGCCCGTCAGCGTCGCGCTGACGCCGGCCGCCACGTCGCCCGCCGGCGCGGCGAGCACCCACGCCAGCGTCAGCGAGGTCAGGACGAGCGCGACGCCGTAGCGGTGGGCCCCCGGGGGAGCCGCGATCTTCCTGCGCGGCGTCAGGGCCCGGTCCAGCCGGCGATCGTGCAGGGTCGCCCGCCGCAGCCCGGGACGAGCGCGCCCCCGGGTGCCAGGAAGCGCGCGACCAGCCGACGGATCTCCGCGGAGCTCGCGCCGAGGCCGTGCGGGTCGACGCCGCGCTCGGGCGGGACGTTGGCCGCCGGCGGGTACGGCGTGCCGAGCTCGTCGCCGCCGGGCCCGGGGCGGAGCGGCCCCGAGTCCATCACGACAAGGGCGGTCCCGTCGTCGGGCAGGCGCGGCACCGGGCGAAGCCCCCAGTGAAGCCCTCGCCAGGGCCCGGCCCGTCCGGGATAGAGGGCCGGCCGACGCAGGCGTGCGCCGATGGTCCGCGCCTCGACCTCGGTCGAGAGGTTGCTCACCTGGTGGTCGCCGAAGGCCTCGAGCAGCAGGACGGTGTGGCGCGGCGTGCCGGGATAGGTCGAGCTCGTCATGTGCTGCGCGTAGCCGGCACCCTCCGCCCGGTCCCAGAGCAGCTGGATCAGAGCGAGCAGGAGCGGTCGCTGCACGCCGCGCGCGTAGTGCTGGTACAGGATCGCGCCGAACGAGGCGATGCCCCTCCCGCTCGCGACCGTGAAGTCCCACGCGAGGTACAGGCTGGGGCGCGCGACGCCGGCTCGGCCGAGCGTCGCGAAGATCCGCTCCATGGCGGGGCGCCGGCGCGCCACCGCCGGGTCGCGGCTCGCCAGGCCGTCGCGGTAGACCCGGAAGGCGCGGGCGGCCTCGATCGGGGCGCCCGTGGCGGTCTTCAGCCCGCGCAGCGCGACGACGTAGCGCCGTCCCTCGACGAGGTTGGAGGCCGGGCGGATCAGGAGGTCGGCGTCGGTCGGCGAGGTCGCCTGGGCGTCGATCTCGGCCATCACCGGGTGGCGGCGGCGTCCACGACCGACGACGCTATCCGGTCGCAGTCGCCCGCCGCAAGGGGAGCCTGCACGGTCTGAGGGAACGGGCCTTAAATGCGAATGACCCGGCGTCCGAGCCGAGCCACTTCGCACACTGGGCCTGGGTCACCCCGTAGCCTCGGGGTTCGCGCGACCTCATCCTTGGCCGTTCACCGCGATGCGAGACGGCGTCCGTGTCTCGCCGCGGGCATGGTACACGCGCCGCCGGGTTCCTTGAGCATCCAGACTCCAATTGGACGGATGTTTGAAGCACCGCGGCCGGCCAGCTGGCGCGGGGCCGCGGGGCGCCATCTGGCAGGCTGACGGGCCATGTCCGGAGGAGTCGAGTCATGGTCGCGCACGGAGGTCGTCTACCAGGCTTACCCGCGCTCCCTCCAGGACACCGACGCCGACGGCGTCGGCGATCTGCCCGGCGTGATCGAGCGCCTCGACCACCTGGCGTGGCTCGGGGTCGGGGCGCTGTGGCTCAACCCGATCACCGCCTCTCCCGACCGCGAGTGGGGCTACGACGTCAGCGACTACACCGCCGTGCACCCGGCGCTCGGGACGCTCGCCGACGTCGACGCGCTCCTCGGGGCGGCCCACGCCCGCGGACTGCGCGTGCTGCTCGACCTCGTTCCCAACCACACCTCAGACCAGCACCGCTGGTTCCAAGAGGCGCGCGCGTCGCGCGACGCGGCCCGGCGCGACTACTACGTCTGGGCCGACCCCTCGCCCGACGGCGGGCCGCCGAACAACTGGCTGAGCTTCTTCGGCGGCCCGGCATGGACGTTCGACCAGGCCACCGGCCAGTACTACCTGCACAACTTCCTTGCATCCCAGCCCGACCTGAACTGGTGGAGCGAGTCGGTGCGCGACGAGTTCGACGCGATCCTGCGCTTCTGGTTCGACCGCGGAGTCGACGGCTTCCGGATCGACGTCGCGCACGCGATCGTCAAGGACCGCGAGCTGCGCGACAACCCGCCCGCCACGAGCAGCGACGCAGAGTTCGAGCAGCGCATGGGCCAGGCCCAGCGTTTCAGCATGAACCGCCCCGAGGTCCACGACGTCCTGCGCCGCTGGCGCGCGCTCGCCGATTCCTACGAGCCCGAGCGCGTGCTGCTCGGCGAGGCCTACGTCCTGGACTACGACCGGCTGGCCGCCTTCTACGGCGAGCGCGACGAGCTGCACCTCGCGTTCAACTTCCTGCTCACCCACGCCCGCCTGCATGCCGGCGAGCTGCGCGAGGTGCTGACCGGCTCGGTCCCCCTCGAGCGCGTCGACGCGTGGCCCGCCTTCAGCGCCTCCAACCACGACATCGGCCGCATGGCCTCGCGCTGGGCGGGCGGCGACGCGCGTGCGATCCGGGCCGCGCTCATGCTCCTGCTGACGCTGCGCGGGACGCCCGTCCTCTACTACGGCGACGAGCTCGGGCTGACCGAGGTGGAGATTGCGCCCGAGCACCGCCTGGACCCCGGCACCGGGCCCGACGGGCGCAGCCGCGACGCCGGTCGCACGCCGATGCCGTGGACCGCGGCGCCCAACGGCGGCTTCACCCCCGACGACGTGAGGCCGTGGCTGCCGCTCGGCGACACGACCGCGATCAACGTCCAGGGCGAGCGCGCCGACCGCGACTCGCCGCTCTGGCTGACCCGCGACCTCATCCGCCTGCGAGGCGAGGAGACCGATCTCGGCCCGGGCGCCATGCGGGTATGGGCGGACGCGGGCGACGTCCTCGCGTGGGACAGGGGCGAGCGCCACGTGGTCGTCCTCAATCTCTCCGGCGCTCGCGCCCGCGTGGAGCTGGAGCCGGCGGAGATCCGCATCGGCACGGAGCGGTCGAGGGACGGGACGGCCCTCTCGGGAGCGCTCGAGCTGGCGCCGTGGGAGGGTGTCGTCGCCCGGCGCAAGAGGAGAGCGAGATGACCGACTGGCCCGAGGACCTGACGCCGCAGCGAAGCTCCGTCTACGTGCGCAACGAGCTGGTGATGGAGGCTCCATGTGACGCCGTGTGGGACGTGCTCGCCGAAGCGGCCGAGTGGCCGGCGTGGTACTCGCACTGCAAGAACGTCCGCATCGAGGGCGGCGGCCGCCGGCTCGAGCCCGGCGCCCGCTTCCGGTGGAGCACGAACGGCCAGCCTCTGCGCTCCCGGGTTCTCACCTTCGCCCCGGGCGAGCGGCTCTCGTGGGACGCCTCCAACCCGCTCATCCGCGTCCATCACACCTGGGGGTTCGAGACCACCCCCGCGGGCTGCCGCGTCGTCACCGAGGAGACCCAGCGCGGCATCCTTCCCTGGTCGACGCGTCCGATCACGAGGCGCGTGATGCTCCGCGTCCACCAGGAGTGGCTCGAAGGGCTCGCCGCGCGCGCCGCGAGCCGCGCGGCGGACACGGCTGGCTAGGCTTCCGCGATGTTCGACGACTACGAGCGACGGCTGGCCGACCTGGTGGTCACCGCCGGAGCGAACGTGCAGCCGGGCCAGATCGTCGCGGTGGGCTCTGAGCCCGGCAAGGAGGGGCTGACCCGGGCGGTGGCCGAGAGCGCCTATCGCCACGGCGCGCGCTTCGTCGACGTCGCCTACCACGACCCGTTCGTCAAGCGGGCGCGCCTGCTCCACGCGGCGCAGGACACCCTCGACTTCGTTCCGGCGTGGTACGGGCATCGCGTGCTCGAGCTCGGCGACCAGCGCTGCGCGCGGATCGCGCTGAGCGGCAACGCGTGGCCGGGACTGCTCGACGACGTCGACCCCGCGCGAGCCGGCCGCGACCTGCTGCCGATGGTCAAGGAGACCGGCAAGGTGGTCTCCGAGCGCACGACCAACTGGTCGATCGTCCCGGCGCCGACGTCCGGATGGGCGCGCCTCGTGCATCCCGGGCTCGATCCCGACGTCGCCCTCGAGCGCCTGTGGGAGCAGGTCGCGCACGTATGCCGCCTCGACGAGGCCGATGCCACGGCGGCTTGGGCCGAGCGCTTCGACGCGCTGCAAGCCATGGCCGTGAGGCTCACCGAGCGGCGCCTGGACGGGCTGCACTTCGAGGGGCCGGGGACCGACCTGCGCCTCGGCCTGCTGCCCACCTCGAGCTGGATCGCCGCGCGTCTGGAGACGGTCGACGGCGTCGTCCACCTCCCCAACGTGCCCTCGGAGGAGGTGTTCACCACGCCGGACCCCCAGCGCGCCGACGGCGTGGTGCGCGCGACCAAGCCGCTCGACCTCGCCGGCACCACGGTCCGGGGCCTCGAGGTCCGCTTCGAGGGCGGCCGCGCGGTGGGCCTGAAGGCGGACTCAGGGGCCGAAGCCCTGCGCGCACGCACCGAGCGCGACGAGGGCGCCGCGCGCCTCGGCGAGGTCGCGCTCGTCGACCGCGAGGGCCGCATCGGCCCGCTGAACACGGTCTTCTACGACACGCTGCTCGACGAGAACGCGGCCAGCCACGTCGCGCTCGGCCGCGCCTACACCTTCACGGTGGGCGAGGAGGACCAGGCGCGCGCCAACGACTCCGCGATCCACATCGACTTCATGATCGGCTCCGAGGACGTGTCGGTGACCGGCCTCGCCGCAGACGGCGCGCGCGTGCCCCTGCTCGTCGGTGGCCGCTGGCAGGTCTGAGCGCGGCTACCCTGTCCGCTCGCCCGGAGAGGTGCCGGAGTGGTTGAACGGGCGCGACTGGAAATCGCGTAGCGGGGGTCAACCTCGTTCGAGGGTTCGAATCCCTCCCTCTCCGCTTTGACGGTGGGTATGGTCCTGCGGCCGCTGGCCGAGCGCGACGTCGCCGAGCTCGAGCGCATACACCGGACGCCCGAGGTCGCCCGCTGGTGGGGCCTCCCCGATCCCGGCTTCCCGTGGGACGAGCCCGAGGCGACCCGCCTGACGATCGAGGTCGACGGCGCCGTCGCCGGGATGATCCAGTTCGCCGAGGAGGTCGAGCCGCGCTACCGCCACACGTGGATCGACCTCTTCCTCGATCCGGCGCTGCACGGCCGCGGCCTCGGGACCGAGGCGGTGCGTCGCGTGGTCCGCCAGCTGGTCGACGACCGTGGCCACCACCGCATCACGATCGACCCGGCCGCGGCGAACTTCGCGGCCATCAGGGCCTACGAGAAGGTGGGCTTCCGCACCGTCGGCGTGATGCGCCGCTACGAGCGCGACGTCGAAGGCGACGGCTGGCAAGACGGGCTGATGATGGAGCTGGTGGCCGGCGAGGAGCCGGCCGAGCCCGCCGACGTCCTCGCCGAGCTTCGGGCGCTCGAGCCGCTCTTCCATCGCTTCGAGCCCGGGACGACCATCGAGCACGTCGAGGCCACGGTGGCGGACGGCTTCGGGGAGATCGGCGCGTCGGGACGGCGCTATGACCGCGACGAGGTTCTCGACGTGCTGCGCGAGCGTCTCGCCAACCCGCCCGAGGAGCGTCTGCGTGCCTCCGAGTTCGCCGTACGCGAGCTCGCACCCGACCTCTTCCTGCTCACCTACGCGCTCGACGACGGCGCGCGGCGGACGCTGAGGTCGACGATCTGGCGGCGGACGCCGCGCGAGTGGCGCCTGGAGTTCCACCAGGGCACGATCGTCGGCCCGGTCGACAGATGAGGCGCGGGCGCGCGCCTCGACTCCGTCGGGCGGTGACCGTTCTCTTAGCCCCGGACGCGCTCGTCGCCCGCGTAGACGTTGACGCTGCCCTTCCGGGCGAAACCGCCGAGCGTCATGCGCCGGTCGCTCGCCAGGCGGACGGCGAGTGAGCTCGGGGCGCCGACGCCGACGATGATCGGTGCGCCGGCCACCGCCGCCCTCTGGACGAGCTCGAACGAGACCCGCCCGCTGACGCAGAGGATCCGCCCGTGCAGCGGGAGCCTCGCGCCGAGCAGCGCGTGCCCGACGACCTTGTCCATGGCGTTGTGGCGACCGACGTCCTCGCGCACGGTCAGCAGCTCACCCGACGGGTCGAAGAGGCCGGTGGCGTGCAGCCCGCCGGTGCGCTGGAAGGTCGGCTGGCGCAGCGCCTCGGGAAGCCGGGCGAGGAGCGCGCGCTCGATCTCCGGGCCGGGCGCCGCCGGCTCGGAGTACACCGCCACCTCCTCCAGCGCGCCCTTTCCGCACACGCCGCACGACGAGCTGGTGTAGAAGCGCCTGGCGCCGACGTCGCGCAGCAGCGGGCCCTCGACCTCGACCACGTTGGCGGCGAGATCGGCCGTCGGCCCCGCGCGGCGCGGGCCGTCGATCAGCCCTTCCCCCCACAAGAAGCCGAGCGCCAGCTCCTCGTCGTGTCCCGGCGTGCGCATGGTGACGGCGAGCGGCTTGCCGTCCACGCGGATCTCCAGCGGCTCCTCGACCGCGATGGCGTCCGCTTCCCCGTCGCGGACGATGGTCTCCCACATCCGCGGGTCGACCGGGGCCTCGACGCCGGCGCCGGCGCCGGCGGTCGCGCGTCCGAACACGCCCGAGATGGTGACAGACGGCTGCGCGAGCGCCGCTAGCCGCCGACGCCCTTGAGCTCGCGCCAGCGCTCGCGGGCCCGGATGACGATCAGCGCGATCTCGCCGAGCTCGTCACCCCGCTCGATGAAGTAGGGCAACGTGAAGCGGATCTCCTCGCCGTCGTCGCGCACCAGCGTGATGGTGCGGGCGCCCGTTCGCTCGTCGTGCTCGAACGGGAGGTAGAGCCACCCCTCGGCGTCGGCGACGGGCACGCGGCCCTCGTCGTCGACCGGGCTCCCCGGGGCTGGGCCGTCCTCGCCCGGAGCCACGGCTCAGGCGCTCCGGGGCGCGTCGTTGCCGCCGGCCCCGTCGCCGTCGCCGTCGGGCCGGCCGCCGTTCCCTGCGGCTCGACCGTCACGCGCCTCAGTCGGCTCGGGCGGCGGCTCCTCCGCGCGGTTCTGGACGAACTGGAAGCCGAAGCGGCCCTTGATGCACAGGTTCCCGCGCGTGATCTCGTGATCCAGCGGCGAGGTCACCTTGACGATCTCGTTGTCCTGCTCGTGGAGCTCGAGGTTGCAGCCCACCCCGCAGAAGGTGCAGATCGTGGTCGTCTTGGTCTGGCGGCTCTCGTCCCAGGTGCCGTCCTGCCGGCGGTCGTACTCGCTCTTGAACATGAGCGCGCCGGTGGGGCAGACCGCGATGCAGTTGCCGCAGTACACGCAGGCCGAGTCGGGCAGCGGGTTGGCGAACTCGGTCGCGATGCGGGCGTCGAAGCCACGCCCGGCGACGGCAATGGCGAAGGTGTTCTGCCAGTCGGTACCGCAGCCCTGAACGCACTTGTAGCAGAGGATGCACTTCGCGTAGTCGCGAACGTAGAGCTCGTTGTCGATCTTCGGCGGCTGCTGCACGGTGGCCGCGTGGGCGCCGTCGGGCGGCGCGTGGTGCCCGGCGCGGATGCCGTCGCGGCCCCCCTCCTCGAAGGGCGGCGCCGGCGGCCCGTAGCGGTCCGGCCGGGAGCCGTACTCGTCGAGCCAGCGCTCGACGTGCGGCGTGGTCGAGAGGTCGACCGAGGAGGCGAGGAACTCGAGCACCATCTTGCGGCTGTGGTTCACGCGCTCGGAGTGGGTCTGGACCGTCATGCCCTCCTCGACCTTGCGCGCACAGGAGGGAACGAGCATGCGCGAGCCCTCGACCTCGACCACGCAGACGCGACAGGCGTTGACCGGCGTGAGCGTCCGCTCCCAACAGAGCGTCGGGATCTCGATGCCTTTGCGCTGGGCCACCTGCAGGATCGTCATCCCCTCGCGCGCCTGCACCGTCTCGCCGTTGAGCTCCATCTCCACCGTTCGCGGTGGCGCCCCTGTGCGCGTGCGGCTCACGTGCGTCCTCCTGTCTCGAACACGTCCAGCTTACGCAGCGCCGACTCGATCGCGTCCGCCGCGGTCTGGCCCAGGCCGCAGATCGACGCGTCGCGCATCGAGGCCGTGATCTCGTCGAGCAGCGCGTACTCGTCCGCGGCGGTGTCGCGCGGCCTTCCGTTGGCGAGCCGCGCCAGCGCCTCCTCCTGCCGCACGGTGCCGACGCGGCAGGCACGCACTGCCCGCAGGATTCGTCGCGGAAGAAGGCCGCCAGGCGCAAGAGCATCGCGGGCAGGTCGACCGTGTCGTCGACGACCATCACGACGCCCGACCCCATGCTCGTGCCCGCCTCGCGGGTGGCCTCTAAGGACAACTCGAGGTCGAGCTCGGAGGGCGTCACGAAGCGACCCGCCGCCGCCGAGCAGTACGGCGCGCAGCGGACGGCCGTCGAGCACGCCCCCCGCCATCTCGAGCAGCTCGCCCAGCCGGATGCCGAACGGCGCCTCGTAGAGCCCGGGCTGCGACACGCGTCCCGAGAGGCAGAAGAGCCGCGTTCCCGTGGAGCCGGATGTGCCGATCGACCGATAGCGCTCGCCGCCCTCGGTGACGATGTCGAGCACGTTGATCAGCGTCTCGACGTTGTTGATCACCGTCGGCCGGTCGAACAGCCCCTTGTCGGCCGGGAAGGGCGGCTTGTTGCGCGGCTCGCCGCGGTAGCCCTCGATCGAGTTGAACAGCGCCGTCTCCTCGCCGCAGATGTATGCCCCGGCACCCTTGCGCAGCTCGATGTCGAAGACGAACCCGGCACCGAGGATGTCGCGGCCCAGCAGCCCGCGCGCGCGGGCCTGCACCACCGCGTCGACCAGGCGCTCCCACGCGAGCGGATACTCGCCCCGCAGGTAGAGGTAGCCGCGCTCGCAGCCGGTGGCGCAGGCGGCGACGCTCATCGCCTCGATGACCGCGAAGGGATCGTTCTCGAGGATGACGCGGTCCTTGAAGGTGCCCGGCTCGGACTCGTCGGCGTTGCAGATCAGGTAATGGGGGCGTCGCGGGTTGCGGGCCACGGCCTCCCACTTGCGCCCGGTGGGGAACGCCGCCCCGCCGCGCCCCACGAGCTTGGCGTCGGCCACCTCGCGCAGGACGCCGGCCGGCCCTGAGTCCAGAGCGAGGCGCAGCGCCTCGTAGCCGCCGTGGGCGCGGTAACTGTCCAGGCTCCCCGGATCGACCCGACCGACCCGCCGCAGGAGGCGCAGCCCGGGATCTCCGGCCTGCGGAACACTCGGGGGTGGCGGCGGCGGGGCGTCCCCGCCGGCGAGCAGGCCGAGGACCTCGTCGGCCGTGGCAGGGGCCGCCTGATGCTCGACCGGATCCGCTCCAGCGATGCTGACCAGTGCTGCCGGTGCCCGCTCGCACAGCCCGAGACAGGGGCTCTCGAGCCAGATCGCGTTGCCGTTTGGGCGATGGCCCCCCTTCGGTCCGAGCCGGCGCTCCAGCTGCGCGCACAGCTCGGGGGCGCCGCGCGGCTGGCAGGCGACGTCCGTGCAGACGTGGGCCACCGCCGGAGGCTGCGGCGCGAGCGAGAACAGCGCGTAGAAGGTGGCTACGCCGTAGGCCTCGGCGGGCGGGATCGTGAGGCGCTGGCAGATGTAGTTCAGCGCTCCCGGGCTGATCCACCCCGCACGGGCCTGCACCGCGTGCAGGGTCGGCAGCAGGAGGTGGCGGAGCGCCCGGGCCGCCTGGCCGCCGCGCGCGACGTGGAGGTCCTCGTCGCTGACCTCCGTGGCGCCCTGCCAGCTGCTCCCGGGCGGGCCGAGGACGGCGTCGACGGCCTCACGCTCGCCGGCCGATGGCGAGGCGTCGTGGAGGACGATGTCCATCAGTCCGCCGCGGCCTCCACGGGCGTCGTGGCCGGCGAGGCGATCTGGGCCTCGCCGGGGCCCAGCCGTTCCGCCCGGATGGCGGTCGCCTTGAACTCGGCCGTGCCGGACTTCGGGTCGGTCGCGTTGATGGTCAGGATGTTCGTCTCGACCTCGTCGGGGAAGTGGAGCGTCATGAAGGCCAGCCCGGGCCGCAGCGAGCGCTCGATGCGCGCGGGCGTGACGATCGATCCTCGCCGGGAGGTGACCCGCACGCGATCGCCGTCGTCGATGCCGAGCCGCTCGGCGTCGGGCGCTGAGAGCTCGAGCTCCTCGGGCCGGCGCAGCGGCGAGCTGTAGCCGCCGCTCTGCACTCCGGTGTTGAACGAGTCCAGGCGCCGGCCGGTGGTGAGCAGCAGCGGGAACTCGTCGGAGAGCTTGTCGACGTGCGGATCGTGCTCGACCGCGTGGAAGACGGCGGCGGGTCCCTCGCGCGGCTCCGCCCACAGGCGACCGTGCAGGAAAGACTCGCCGAGGCTGTCCTCGTCCACGCACGGCCACTGGATGCCGCCGAGCTCCTCGAGGCGGGCGTAGCTCATCCCGGCGTGGTTGGGGGCGAGCGAGCGCAGCTCGTCCCACACCTCCTCGGCCGACTCGTACCGCCAGTCGTGGCCCAGGCGCCGAGCGAGGTCGCAGATGATCCGCATGTCGTCGCGCGCCTGCCCGGGCGGCTCGAGGGCGGCGCGCACGCGCTGCACGCGACGCTCGCTGTTGGTCACCGTGCCCTCCGCCTCGCACCAGCTCGCCGACGCGAGGAGGACGACGTCGGCGACCTCGGCCGTGGCCGTGAGGAAGATGTCCTGGACGACGAGGCAGTCAAGGCCCTCGGTCAGCAGCTCGCGGACGTGGTGGGAGTCGGCGTCGGACTGGATCGGGTTCTCCCCCAGCACGAACAGGGCGCGCAGGTCGCCGTCGCCGATCGAGGCGAGCATCTCGCTCATGTGCAGGCCGTACTTCGGCGTGATCTTGGTGTCCCACGCACGCTCGAACCGGGCCCGGGCCTCCGGGTCGGTCTCGATGTCCTGGAAGCCGGGCAGCCGGTTCGGGATCGCCCCCATGTCGCCGCCGCCCTGGACGTTGTTCTGGCCGCGCAGCGGATTCAGGCCCGAGCCGTAGCGGCCGACGTGGCCGCACACCAGCGCGAGGTTGATGAGCGCCAGCACGTTGTCCACCGCGTTGTGGTGCTCGGTGATCCCGAGCGTCCAGCAGATCTGCGCCCGGTCGGCTCGCGCGTAGGTGTGCGCGACGTCGCGGATGACGTCGGCGGGCACGCCGGTCTCGCGCTCGGCGTACTCGAGCGAGTAGGGCTGGACGGACGCCGCATAGGCCTCGAAGCCGGCGGTCGCCCGGTCGATGAACTCCGGGTTGTGCAGCCCGGCGTTTATGATCTCGCGCGACATCGCGTTGGCCAGCGCGATGTCGGTGCCCAGGTTCAGCCCGAGCCAGGTGTCGGCCCACTGGGCCGACGTCGTACGCCGCGGGTCCACCACGTAGAGCTCCGCGCCGCGGTGGACGGCCTTGAGCATGTGGTGGAAGAAGATCGGGTGCGCCTCGCGCGCGTTGGACCCCCACAGCAGGATCACGTCCGTGTCCCGCACCTCCTGATATGAGCTGGTGCCTCCACCAGCGCCGAACACCGTCGCCAGACCGACGACGCTAGGAGCGTGTCAAGTTCGGTTACACGAGTCGATGTTGTTGGTGCCGATCGCGACCCGCGTGAACTTCTGGGCGAGGAAGTTGACCTCGTTGGTCGCCTTGGAGCAGCTGAACATGCCGAAGGCGTCGGGGCCGCCACGGTCGACGGCCGCCCGGAAGCCCGTCGCCGCCCGGTCCAGGGCCTCGTCCCAGCTCGCAGGACGCAGGACGCCGTCGTCGCGGACGAGCGGCTCGGTCAAACGCGTGTACTTCATGGGCATCCTCGGCCTCCCTCGGTCGGTGCAGTCGTCGTTCCGGGCCCCTACTCCGGTCACGATTGACGATACCGATCCGGGTCGCCCGGAAAGCCCTGCTCACCGTTCTGGCGGACCCTTCCCGGCGTGCTATCGCGCGCCGTACCGCGCGATCAGCCCAAGCTCAGAGACCGCGCGGGCCTGGGCCGCCTCGCCGGGCCGCGCCGGGCCGTCGGGAAGCCGGTCTCCTCGATCCGCAGCGGCGTCGCCGGCGTGAAGCCGGCCCTGGGCATGTAGCACTCGCGCATCTGCGCGAGGCCCTCCAGGAAGGCGTCGCCGAGGTGGACGACCTGGGGGAGGGTGGGCACGAAGGTCCCGGGGTAGAGGTCGATGCCGACCCGGTCGGTGGCGCGGCGCAGCCGGGCGCCGCCCAGCCGTCCCACGGCGTCCCAGAAGCCGGCGTCGTTGCGGTCGCCGAAGCGCCACGCGTAGTTGAAGCCGATGCGCTGGTGGCGGTAGCCACGCCGCAGCGACTCGCGCTTGGCGGCGATGACGCCCGAGACCAGCGCGCGCAGCGAGCGGCGGTAGAAGCCGTCCGAGGTGTTGGGCGAGGCGCGGAGGTTGACCTCGTTGGTGATCTGCAGCCCGGTCACGTGCTCGTTGGGGCCGAAGGTCCGCACGACCTTGCGCACGAAGGCCGGCCACTTGTCGAGGTTGCCGTCGTCGGCCTGGCGCGGGTGGTAGCGGACCTGCAGCTTGACGTCGAGGCCCAGCGCTCCGAAGCGGTCGGCGAGCGCCTTGAAGCGGGCGATGCCCCGGCTCTCGTCGGCCATGAACAGGCGGTTCAGGCGCACGGCGAGGAAGCGGTCGCCCTTCAGCGAGCGCAGGGCGGCGTCGCGCTTGCCGGCGTCCTCTCGGACCAGCGGCGTGGCGTTGCCGGTGCCGCTCTCCCCGGCCAGCCGCGGCCCGACGCCGAAGCGCAGCGGCGGTCCGGAGCGCGGCGCATCGTTCGCGTAGCTCTGCCGGCACTCGGGGTCAGGGCGGTCGGGGGCGGGGGTCCTCGACGCGGGGATCGCGCCTCCGACGTCCCACGGGATCGCCCCCGCCGGCGCCGCGGCGAAGGCGAGCACCCCGATCGCCGGACCGCAAGGAGAGGGGCTCGGGAGGAAGTGCGCACCGGGGCAACGCTACCCGGCGGTTACGCGTCGGCGACCGCCGGCCCGCCGGCACGCTGTGTCGGCGTAGAGGTCCCAGCGCCGGTCGCCGGCGACGCGCCGGTAGCCGGGGGCGAAGCGGGGGTCGGCGGTGATCGCCTTGCGCGAGGCCCTGCCATGGTCCCCGAGCATCGTTGCCTCGTAGCCGGCGGTCGCGGTGGGGAGCAGCAGCAGCCGGCCGTTGGGCGCGAAGTCGGCCAGGTCGAAGAGGACGCTTCGGGGCGGGACGTCGGTCCACCACCGCAGGTAGGGGCGAAAGCTGTAGCCCGGCGTGCGGATCGGGTGACAGGCCGGGTCGCGGAGGTAGGCCCGTGCCGTCCCGGAGGACACCCAGCTGCGGAGATCCTCGAGCGCGCTCACCCGGGCCCGCTGCGCACGCCGGTCGGCGTTCCAGGAACGAACGCGACCGTCGGCGCCGAGCGCGACGGCGACCGCCAGCAGCGTCACGCCGGCTAGCACCCACGCGGCGGTCGAGGTCGATCGGTCACGCCAGGCGTCGCGGGCACGCCCCGCCCAGCCGACGCACGCGAAGGCGAAGAAGACCGTCGCGAGCGAGCCGGGCACGAGCAGGTAGCGGCGCAGCACCGGGGTGGAGCCGGTGATCGCCGGCGCGACGGTGAGCGCGAAGGTCCCAAGCCCGACGGCGAGCACCAGGATGGTGCGGCGGCGGTCGGCTCGCCACGCGAGCGCCGCGCCCGGGATCGCGCCGAGCACGATGACCGTGCTCGACACGGCAGTGAGCGCCGTCCAAAGCGAGTCGACGGTCAGCAGCCGGTGCGCCCGCGCCGTGTAGGTCTCGGTGTGGCGGATCGAGTGCAGCGGATCGCCGGTCAGCCCGACGTCCATGGCCGACCACAGCAGCGGGGCGAGCGCGACCAGACACGCCAACGCGATGCGCTCCCTCCACGACCTCGCCGGGAAGAGGTAGAGCCAGTAGGCCGCAGCGAGGCCCCACCCCTCGGGGCGCAGCAGCCCGGCGAGGGTGAGCACGGCGAGGACCGGCCAGCCGCGGCGCGGCCGATGGAGCTCGAGCGCGAGGGCGGCGAGCACGAGCGAGGCGAACCAGACGTCGCCGTAGGTCCGGACGCCGAGCTCGAAGAGCGGCGGGTTGGTGAAGACGAGCACGGCGGCCAGCGCACCGACGGCCGGTCCGCCGAGCAGCGTTCCGATGCGCAGGACCGAGGCCACGAGCAGGCCCAGGGCGAGGAGGGCGACGATCACGAAGACAGGGAGGGTCGCGCCGCCGAGCGGCACGGTGAGCAGCGAGATCCCCATCGTCAGGGCGTGCGGGACCGGGCTGTAGATCGCCACGTCGTAGCCCGTCGTGCGCCCATGGAGGATGTCCTGGGCGGAGGAGAGCGCGAACGCGTAGTCGTAGGACGGGTAGGCGTTGCCCTCCAGCAGGTAGGCCAGCCCGGCCACGGCGAGGACGACGGCGATCCCCCACGGCCACCGTGGCGGTCGCGGCCGGCTCTGCGAGCTGCTGCGACCGCGCACCGCCGAAACCGTAGCGGGAGCCGCGACCGACATTGACGGCAAAGGCGGTGACTCCATACCTTTGCCGGCATGAACCTCGATCAGCTCAGGCAGGCGGTCGCCGCTGGAACGGTCGACACCGTTCTGCTCGCCGTGTGCGACATGCAGGGCCGCCTTCAGGGCAAGCGCCTGACCGCGCGCCACTTCCTCGACGAGGTCGTGGGGCACGGCGCGGAGGGGTGCACCTACCTGCTCGCCGTCGACGTCGACATGGACACGGTCCCCGGGTACGCGATCACGAGCTGGGAGCGCGGCTACGGCGACTTCGTGTTCCGTCCCGACCTCGACACGCTGCGGCCCGTGCCGTGGCAGGAGGCGACGGCGCTCGTGCTCGCCGATCTCGAATGGGAGGACGGAACGCCGGTCCCGCCCTCGCCGCGCCAGATCCTGCGCGGCCAGCTCGAGCGGCTCGCCGAGCGCGGTTGGGTGGCCGACGCCGGGACCGAGCTCGAGTTCCTCGTCTTCCGCGACACCTACGAGGAGGCGTGGCACAAGGGCTACCGCGATCTGGAGCCCGCCAACCTCTACAACATTGACTACTCCTTGCTGGGAACGGCGCGCGTCGAGCCGCTCATCCGCCGGATCCGCAACGCCATGACCGAGTCCGGGATGCGCGTCGAGAACTCCAAGGGCGAGTGCAACCGGGGCCAGCACGAGATCAACTTCCGCTACGCCGACGCGCTGCGCACCGCCGACGACCACCTCGTCTACAAGAACGGCGCGAAGGAGATCGCCGCCCAGGACGGCATGGCGCTCTCCTTCATCGCGAAGTACAACGAGGACGAGGGAAACTCGTGCCACATCCACTTCTCGCTGCGCGCGCAGGACGGGGACGCGGTCTTCGAGCGCGACACCGCGACCTTCGAGCGCTTCCTCGCCGGCCAGCTCGCCGCGCTGCGCGAGCTGACGCTGCTCTTCGCCCCCAACGTCAACTCCTACAAGCGCTTCGCGCCCGGGTCCTTCGCCCCGACCGCCGTCGCCTGGGGCCGCGACAACCGCACGTGCGCGCTGCGCGTCGTCGGGCACGGGCCCGGCCTGCGTGTCGAGAACCGGCTCCCGGGCGCCGACGTGAACCCCTACCTGGCGCTCAGCGCGATGATCGCGGCGGGCCTGCACGGCATCGACCGTGAGCTGGAGCTCGAGCCGGTCCTCGAGGGCAACGCCTACACCTCGGACAAGCCGCGCGTGCCGCACACGCTGCGCGATGCGCGCGACCTCTTCGCGGACAGCGCGATCGCGCGCGAGGCGCTGGGCGACGAGGTCGTGGAGCACTACCTCAACGCCGCGCGGGTCGAGCTCGACGCGTTCGACGCCGCGGTGACCGACTGGGAGCTGTGCCGGGGGTTCGAGCGACTGTGAGGCTCCCGGGTCCCCGCCCATGAGGCTGCCGGTCATCGGGATGCCCTCCGCGGTGGAGGAGAGCGAGTGGGGCTCGTGGCGCGCGACCGCCGCTCTGCTGCCGCTCGCCTACGCGCTCGCCGTCCAGCGAGCGGGCGGCCTGGCCGTGATCCTGCCCCCCGACCCGCGGGTGGCCGACGAGCCCGATCTCCTGCTCGACCGCCTCGACGGCGTGCTCCTCGCCGGCGGGGGCGACATGAACAGTGCCTCCTACGGCGCCGAGCCACACGCCGAGACCAGGGCGACCTTCCTTCGCCGCGACGACTTCGAGCTCGCGCTCGTCCGGCGGGCGGTCGAGCGCGACCTCCCCGTACTCGGGATCTGCCGCGGGATGCAGGTGCTCAACGTCGCGGCCGGCGGCGACCTGCAGCAGCACCTCCCCGACGTCCTGGGCCACGACCGCCATCGCCACACCCCCGGCGTCTTCGCCGACCACGGCGTCCGGATCGAGGGCGGCTCGCTCACGGCGCGCATTGTCGGCGATGAGCACACCGACGTGAAGTCGCACCACCATCAGGGCCCGGGCCGGCTCGGCCAGGGGGTCGTGCCCACCGGCTGGGCGGAGGACGACAGCGTCGAGGCGATCGAGTTGCCCGACCGCCGCTTCGCCCTCGGCGTCCTGTGGCACCCCGAGGAGGACGAAGCGAGCCGCGTGATCGGGACCTTCGTCGACGAGGCGCGCGAGCGCATGGAGGTCCCCGCTGGCTGAGCTGGCCGCGGGCTACGCGAGCAGGCCGAGCTCGCCGGCCTTGGCCGCGGCCTCGGTGCGTGACCGGCAACGGAGCTTGGTGAGGATGTTGCGCACGTGCATGTCCACGGTGCGCGTGCTGAGCACCAGCTCGGCCGCGATCTCACGGTTCGTGGCACCGGAGGCCACCGAGCGCATGACCTTGAGCTCCCGGCGCGACAGGCCGGCCTGCTCGTGATCCGCCGCAGCGCGCCGTCCGAGTCGCCGCTCCACCGACTCGCCCAGCCCGGCGACGCGGTCAGCCGCCTGGGCCACCAGCGGGGCGGCGCCGAGGCGGCGCGCCGTGCGATGCGCCTCGGAGAGCCGCTCGACGGCGGCCTCGCGCTGTCCGGCCGCGGCGAGGGCCACGCCGGCATGGAGCTGGATCTGCGCTCGCTCGAACGGGATCTCCAGGTTCGCGTGAAGCTCGACGGCGCGGCCGAGCTGCTGGGCGGCGACGTCGGGGTGGCCGTCGGCGAGCGCCGTCTCGCCGAGGGCGCACGCGAGCGCGGCCAGGGCGTCCGGGTGGCCCGTGGTGGCGGCGATGCCCGACAGCGCGTCGGCGCAGGCGCGTGCCTCGCGGAGCGAGCCGTGGCGGGCGAAGAAGCACGACGCCCAGCGAAGGCCCCAGACCGCGTAGTGGTGATCCTCGCTGCGCGTCCAGCGCTCCAGCAGGAAGCGGCAATGCTCGTGGGCGTGGTCGAGGTCGCCCTCGTGCTCCTCGAGCAACGCGAGCGCGGCAGCGCTGTCGACGCCCATCGAGACGATGTCGAGGCGCGTCGAGGTGTCCAGGCACTTGACGAGCATCGGCCGGGCGGCAGACCACTCGCCGCGGAAGGCGAGGATCGATCCGAGCATGCCGTCCGCCACCACCGTGGCGTCCGGGCCGGCGCCGGGGAAGCGCAGCTCGTCGGAGAGCCGCGCGGCGCTTTCCCAGTCGCCCAGCTCGCGCAGCACGTAGGCCATGCAGCTGAGGCACGTGTGCTCCATGCCCTCGGCTCCGTTCGCCTCGCAGAAGCCGATCGCGGTGGCGAGCGCGTCGCGGGCGCCACCGTAGTCGGCCGCGATCTCGTACGCGGTCCCCAGGCGTTGGTAGACCTCTGCCGTCTCCAGCGCGAACTCCTGCTCGAGGGCCAGCGAGAGGCCGGCCCTGATGGTCTCCATCCCTTCGTCGTACTCCCCGCCCTTGACCTGGGCGACCCCCTGGAGGCCTAGGACGCGGGCGCGAAGATCGGTGCGGTCCGCACGCCCCGCCTCCTCACCGGCGGCGCGGGTCAGCTCGACCGCGTCGGCGTGGTTGCCGGCGCTGGCCAGGTACCCGGCGGCGATCAGCCGCTCGGCGGCGGCCTCGCCGGGGAAGCCGTTGGCGGCGAAGGCGTCCGCGGCGACCCGCCGGGCGGTGAGCGCGCGCTCGCGGTCGCCCTGGAGCTCGTAGATCGCGGCCAGGCACCGTTCGGCGTCGGCGAGGGCCCGGCCGGGCCCCTCGGCACGCCGTGCCGCGACCACCTCTCGCTGTGCGCGGGCGGCCTCGGCCAGCTCGCCCGCTAGCTCCGCGAAACGTGCGTGGCGCTCGAGGACCCCGATCCGCTCTGCGCCGCGTTCTCCCTCCGGCCACAGGTCGAGGGCCTGGCGCCCGAGACGCGCGGCGTCGCGGTAGGCGTGCACCTGCGAGCGCTCGCCGACCGCCCGCACGAGCGAGCTCAGCGCCCGGGAGTCGTCGCGCGCCGCGAGCCAGTGGGCAGCCACCTCGGCCTGCCCGCCGTGGCGCTCCTGGAGTACCGCGGCCAGCTCGCGATGAAGCGAGCGCCGGCGCAGCCACGGCACGTCTTCGTAGATGGCGTCGCGCGCGAGCGGGTGACGGAAGGCGGCTCGTCCGGGCTCGAGCTCCACGATCAGACCACTGGTGAGGAGCTCGTCGAGGCCAGCCTCCCGGCCGAGCGTGGCCACCAGCTCGACGTCGAAGCGGGCACCGGCCACCGAGGCCGCCTCGGCGGTCGCGCGGGCCTGGCCGGACAGGTCGCCCGCCCGCAGCAGGACGGCGTCGCGGATCGTCTGCGGTAGCGGCACCTCGGCATCGAGCGCCAGCTCGAGGCCATCGGCCCCGGGCCGCAGCCGCCCTCCGGATTCCAGCGCCGCGGCGAGCTCCTCGACGAAGAACGGGATGCCTCCGGTGCGGTCGTGCAGCGTGCCGGCGAGCCTCGCCGAGGGAGCGGCGCCGAGGACCCGCTCGGCCAACTCGGCCGTGCCTCGCGCCGTGAGCGGCTCGAGCGTCAGCTCGCGGAGCGAGCGGTTGCGACGCAGGTCGTTGCGCAGCCTCCTGACCTGATGAGCGCGCGGGATCTCGTCCGAGCGATACACGCCGAGCACGAGCACGGGCAGCTCGCGCAGTGGAGCGGCGAGCGCGGCGAGCAGCTCGAGCGTGGCGTCGTCGGACCACTGCAGGTCGTCGAGAAGCACCACCGCCGGGCGCTCGGCCACCACGGCGGCGAGCCCGCAGCGGATCGCCTCGAAGAGCGTGGCGCGATCGGTCTCGCCGATCGCCTCGCCCAGCTCCGGAAGGAGCAGGGCCAGATGCGAGCGCAGCGGACCGCACCCCGAGAGCCCTCCGGGCACCGCGCGCATGAATCCGCGCAGAGCGGAGGTGACCGGCGCGTAGGCAAGCCCACCAGGGGCACAGGCGCCGCGCAGGAAGTGCGCGTCCGCGGACTCGGCCACCTCCTCGGCGAAGCGCGTCTTGCCGACACCCGCTTCGCCGGCCACCAGCATCAGCGAGCCGCGGCCTTCGAGCGACTCAACCAGCACCGCCTCCAGCGCAGCCTGCTCGGATTCCCGGCCGATCAGGTGCCCGTGAGTCATGCGGCAAGTCTAAATCTCGTTGGGAACCCGGGGATCAGGGGCCGGAGGGCTCGTTCGGAGCCCGTGGATCACGGGCTGAAGGGCCCGTTCGGATCCGGGGTCACGAGCCGGTGGGCTCGTAAGGAACCCGGGGAATGAGCCGGAGGGCTCGCCCGGCCTGTGGCCGGGCGAGCCCGTCGACCCCTACCGGGGAAGCTCGCGCGGCCCCGTGCTGTCGAACACCGAAGCGACCTCGGCGACGAGGTTGGCGGGAAAGCCACCGGCCTTCGCGTGCTCTCTGATCACCTCGGCGTTCTCCGCCTGGTGGAAGCAGTACACCTTGTCGCCCGCGACGTAGCTGTGCAGCCATGTGTAGGGCTTGTTCAGCGACGCGACCGCGTCGTTGGACGTGCTGGTGATGCCGCGCAGCTGCTCGTGGGTGAGCTGGCCGGCACCCGGGATCTCGCGCTCGATGACGTAGGTCTTCATCTTGGTTGTTCCTCCTGTCCGGGGATTGAACGGTTGCGACGAGGACCGTACGGCGGCGGAGCACCCGCGCCATCCGCTGCATCACCGTATTTCTGAGCTCGCGCTGCCGTATCCGGCTAGGAGTGCCACACCTCCATGTGGCCGCGGTGGGTCTCCAGGTAGGCGCCGGGACGGAAGAAGCGGTCGTAGAAGTCGAGGTCGATGTGCTGGGCCTGGAGGAAGTTCATGACCCAGACGCTCGGGACGGTGCCCGGGAACTTGCCCCACGTGCCGAGCGTGTACTGGCACTGGAGGGTGACGCAGGCCTTGAAGCGGTCGTCGTGCGGCTGCGCCGCGGACCGGATCGCCCGCGACTCGCTCCACGCGCCCGGGGTGTCCGGGTGGTAGGGACCGCCCGGGCCGAACTTGCGCTCGCAGAACGCCTCGACCGCATCGGCCATCGAGGCGAAGTGCGGGGGGCAGAAGGCATGGAACGTCCCGTCCTCGCGGCCGGTGGGGTTCGGCGTGCCCCAGCGCGGGTCGGTGTCGTAGCGGAACCCGAGTCCCGGGACGTCCGGCTCGCCCGACGCGCCGAGCAGCGCCATGTGCTCGATCCCGTCGAACGACCACCCGCCCAGCCCCATCGCCTGCAGGAGCAGCGCGCCGTTGTAGCTGGAGGTCATCAGCTCGGCCGTCGCCTCGGTCAGCGAGTACTGCTCGACGAACGAGAGCGGGACCGGCTCGGCGATGTCGACGAGGTCGGAGAACGCCTCGAGGCCGGGGATCGGCCGCTGGTTGACGTCGTCGTAGAGGCAATAGCCGTTCTGGGTGAAGAAGGCGATGTTGGCGATGTGGTGCTGGGCGATGTCGGCGACCGGGATGACGAGCAGGGAGGCCGGCTCGTTGGCGATCCATGTGTTGTGGCCCTCGAGGTAGGGCTCCTGGCGCGGGAGGTGGAGTCGCTCGGCCGAGAGCTTCACGATCCGCCCGCGGTGGCGCTCGATCATGAGCTCCGCGGTGACTTCCTCCTCGGCGGGATCGACCAGCGCGCCCGCGTCGCGGGTCGGCACGAAGTACAGGCCGGAGTCGTCGGTGTAGAACAGCTCGGTGGTGTGGAAGCCGGCGGCCGAGGGGATCGTGCGTCCGGCGGCCGCGCCGTTGTAGTTGGCCATCGCCGGCGCGTAGCGGGCGTGCCGCGTGATGCCGTAGTGCCACCCCGTCGTGCCGCCCATGACCGCGAGGATCAGCAGCGTCTCGAGCTCGGAGAGCGGCACGCGCTCACGCTGCGACCGGTAGGCGAGCGGCCCGTCGGGGATCTCGCCGCCCGCCGGGAAGCGCCGCGACCGGCGGCCGAAGATGGCGTCGACCAGCGGAAAGCGAGCGAGCTGGGCAAGCGCCTCGCGCTCCTGTGGGGAGAGGTCCAGCGGTCGGGTGGCGGACATGGGTTCCGGTTCTCCTCTCGGTGGTCGGGCCAGCGTAGTGAGCACCTGGGCGGGTAGCGTTTCGCCATGTCGGCGCCGACCGATCGCGACCGCGAGAGCGACTCCGAGAGCGAGAAGGAGCCCACGCAGCGCCAGCTCATCGAGCTGCTCCAAGAGCTTCGCGTCATCATCACCGGCGTCCAGGTGCTCTTCGCGTTCCTGCTCGCCGTGCCGTTCAACCAGCGCTTCGCGTCGGTGACGAGCTTCCAGAAGGATCTCTACCTCGCGATCCTGCTGCTCACCGCGCTGTCCACCGCGCTGCTGATGGCGCCGACCGCCTACCACCGGATCCGCTTCCACCAGCGCGACCGGGTCCACATCATCGAGGTCTCCAACCGCTTCGCCCTCGCCGGGCTGGCGACGCTCGCGCTCGCCATGACGGGCGCCGTGCTGCTCGTGACCGACTTCCTCTTCGCCGACACGCTGCTCGTCGCGGTGACGACCGCGGGCACCGCCATCGTCTTCGCGACGCTCTGGTACGGATTGCCGCTGGCCCGCGGTGCGAGCGACGAGGGCTGACGGGTCGTCCCTGCACGCGGTCTTGCATCGCGTCGGGCGCCGTCCGTACGGTGCCTCCCATGCCCGCTGCCCACCTCGAGCCCGTGCTCGACGTCGCCGACCCGGTCGGGCGCGCTGCCCTCGGGTGGGCGAGCGCGCTCAGCGAGCGCGCCGGGGAGCCGGTGCCCTACGCGTTCGCGCTGGCCCTCGCGCGGCGCCACGGCGCTCCGGCGACTCCCGCGGCCACCGCCGAGCGGGTGGCGCCGCGGGCTGCGTCCTGAGATATTGCCGTCCGTGACCAACGGGCGGCCCTGATGGCGGACGGCTCGCGCTACGACGCCGTCGTCATCGGGGCGGGCCCCGGCGGCGAGGTGTGCGCGGGCGTGCTCGCCGACCGCGGCATGAAGGTCGCGATCGTCGAGCGCGAGCTCGTCGGCGGGGAGTGCAGCTTCTGGGGCTGCATCCCGTCCAAGACGCTGCTCCGCCCCGGCGAGGCGCTCGAGGGGGCGCGCGAGGCGCCCGGCGCGCGGGAGGCGGTCGGCGGCCGCGGGCTCGACGCCGGCGAGGCCTTCAAGTGGCGCGACTTCATGGTCTCCGACCACACCGACGACGGCCAGGTCCCATGGCTCGAGAGCAAGGGCATCGAGCTGCTGCGGGGGACCGGGCGTGTCGAGGCGCCCGGCATGGTCTCCGTCGACGGCGATCGCTTCCGCGCCGACCGCATCGTCATCGCCACCGGCTCGGACCCCGTCATCCCGCCGGTGGAGGGCCTGCGCGAGCTGCCCGGGCTGTGGACGAACCGCGAGGTCACCGCGATGACGACCGTGCCGCAGCGGCTCATCGTCCTCGGCGGCGGCCCGATCGGCGTCGAGATGAGCCAGGCGGTGCGCTCCTACGGCGGCCGGGTGGTCATCGTGGCCGGAAGCGCCGACCGGCTGCTGCCGCGCGAGGCCGAGCCCGTCGGGCGGACGATGCGCGAGCACTTCGAGCGCGAGGAGGGCATCGAGGTGCGCACCGGCGTGCGCGCCGAGGCCGTCGACGGCGTCGATGGGGAGGTGCGCGTGCGCCTGGACGACGGCTCCGAGCTCGACGGCGACCGCGTGCTCGTCTGCACGGGCCGCCGGCCGCGCGCGGCCCACCTCGGCCTCGAGAAGGCCGGCGTCGAGCTCACCGACCGCGGCGGCGTGAAGGTCGACGACCAGCTGCGGGCGGCTGAGGGCGTATGGGCGATCGGCGACGCGACCGGCCTGTTCCTCTTCACCCACGTCGCCAAGTACCAGGGCCGCGTCGCCGCCTCGGCGATGTGCGGCGCCCCCGCCCGGGCCGACTACCGCGCGGTGCCGCGCGTGATCTTCGCCGACCCCGAGGTCGCGGCCGCCGGCGCGACCGAGGGCGAGCGCACGGGCACCGTGCAGCTCTCGCAGGTCGCGCGGACCGCAACCTACACGCGCGAGTACGCCACCCGGCCGGGGTTCCTCACGCTCGTGGCCGAGGGCGACCACGTGACGGGCGCCTACGCCGTCGGGCCGCAGGCCGGCGACTGGCTCCAGCAGGCAACGTTGGCCATCCGCGCGCAGGTCCCGATCGACGTGCTGCGTGACGTCATCCAGCCCTTCCCGAGCTTCTCGGAGATCGTGCTCGCCGCCCTCGAGGAGCTCGGGGCCGACGACCGCATGGCGTCGGACTGCTGGCAGGCGCCGGTTACGGCGTGATCGGCGCCTGCATGTCGGCGCTGACCTGCGCGGCGGTCAGCGCCTTGTCGTAGACGCGGACCTCGTCGATGAGCCCGTTGAAGAACTCGTCGCTCCACACCGCGTCGCCGCCGATGCGCAGCGGGTCGTTGGACGCCGTGGCGGGCGGGACTCCCGGGCGCGCGGCGACCAGGGTGCCGTTGACGTAGATGCTCTCGGTGGTGCCGTCGTAGGTGAGTGCAAGGTGGGTCCACTGGCCGCTGGGCGGCGTGCCGGTGCCGTAGACGTCGTAGAAGCCGACCCAGCCGTTGGGCACGAGGTTGCCCGTGTCGGCCGACGCGTAGAGGCCGTAGCTCAGGGTGCCCGGCGCCTCCTTGAGGAGCACCGCGTCCCACGGGGTCAGCGAGGAGGGCTTGACCCACGCCTCCAGCGTGTAGGCGTTAGTCATGTCCAAACTCGCGCTGTCGGCCACGGTGACCCAGCTGTTGGTGCCGTTGAAGGACAGGGCCGAGCCGTAGCGGCCGGAGCTGCTCCACGTCGCGTTGCTCAGCGTCCCGGTGTTCCCGCGGCCGGAGCCGTCGCGGGCGGTCGTGCCGCTGCCGTCGTTGAACCCGAGCGCCATCACGGGCGCGGGGCCCGCCGCCTGGTTGGCGACGGTGACCTGGCGGGCGGTGCTGGTCGTGGTGTTGCCGGCCGTGTCGCGGGCGACCGCAGTCAGCGAGTGGCTCCCGTTGCTCGCGGTCGTCGTGTCCCACGTCACCCCGTAGGGCGAGCTCGTGTCGGCCGCACCGAGGTTGGCCCCGTCGAGCTTGAACTGGACGCTCTGCACCCCGACGTTGTCGCTCGCGTCGGCACGGACGTCGGTCGCGCCGGTGACGCTGGCCCCGGCGGCGGGCGCCGTGAGCGACACGGCCGGCGCGGTGGTGTCGGCGGGGGCGCTGCCGATGCGGGTGTTCATGTCGGTCGTGACCTGGGCCGCGGTCAGTGAGCGGTCATAGACGCGCAGCTCGTCGATCTGGCCGTCGAAGAACTCGTCGGCCCACACGCCGTCGCCGCCGATGCTCAGCACGCCGTCCGTGGTGCGGGGCGCGGAGACGCCGGTCTTGGTCGCCACCAGCGTGCCGCCCACGTAGAGGCGCATCGCGCTGCCGTCATAGGTGAGGGCGACGTGCTTCCACGCTCCGGTGCCCAGCGCGGAGGTCCCGTACACCTCGGCGTCGCCGACCGCGCCGTTGGGCTTGTTGGTCGCGGCGTCGCCGGTCGCGTACATCCCGTAGGCGAGGTTGTTCTGGCCCTCCTTGAGGAGGATGTTGTCCCAGTTCCCGCGCACCCGTGGCTTGACCCACGCCTCGAGGGTCAGCGTCGAGAGGTCGAGGTTGTCGGCGTCGGGGATCGTCACCCGGTCGTTGATCCCGTCGAAGGTGAGCGCGCCGCCGTACTTGCCGGCGGCCGTCCACGTGGGCCCGTTCTGCAGCGTGCCGTTGTTGCCGAAGCCCGATGCGTCGCGCGCCGTGGTCCCGCTGCCTTCATCGAAGGCGAGGGCGGCGACCGGGCCAGAGGGCCCGGCGTCGGCGTAGGTCGCGGTGAGGGTCGAGGCGCTCGCCGGCACCGTGATGTCGTGGACTCGCGCGCCGCCGTCCGACCAGCCGCTGAACTGGTAGACGCGGCCGCCCTTGTTGAAGCGGTCGGCCGCGGTGACCGTGGTCTTGAAGCCGATCGCCGAGGTGCCGGAGTAGGGAGCGGTGAAGGAGCGCCCGCCGTAGGAGATCGGCGCGCCGGCCGGCGAGCTGGTCACCCCGAACGGCACGGTCTCGGGCCGGATGATCGACTTGACCGTGTCGGTCTGGCCGCCGGAGTCGGTGACGCGGAGGGTGATCTCGTAGAAAGAGTCGGCGTCGTGGTCGGTCGCCGTCTGGAAGGTCGTCGAGCTGACGCCGGTCGGCTGGGTGATCGGGTGGGTGTGGTCCTGGTGGTGCAGGGTGACGTCCCACGCGTAGGCCGCAGCGGGCAGCGTGCCGTCCTCGGTGTCGGTGGCCGATCCGCGCAGGTCGAGCGTCGCGCCGTCGCGGTAGCCCGAGCCGTCGACCGGCGCGAGGATCCTCGCAACGGGCTTGTCGTTGCCGACGCTGACCGAGGTGGTTGCGGTGTCGGTGCGCCCGCGGCCGTCGTCGACGGTGACCTTGGCCGTGTACGTGCCGTTCTGGGTGTAGGTGTGCGACGGCTTTGCCCCGGTGCCGGTCGCACCGTCGCCGAAGTCCCAGGTGTAGGTGAGCGCGTCGCCGTCGGGGTCGCTCGAGGCGCTCGCGTCGAAGGCGACCGCGAGCGGCACCGAGCCCGAGGTCGGGTTCGCCGAGACCCGCGCGACCGGCGAGCGGTTGGTGGGCGAGTAGAAGACCTCGCGGATGGAGCCGTCCGAGCTGCCGGGCGTGCCGAAGGACACGTAGGCGATGTTCCCTGCGGGGTCCTGCTGGATGTCGGTGCCCGCCCAGCCCGAGCCGAAGAGGGTGACGCCCGAGCCGTCGGCGTTCATGTGCTTGAGCCCACCCGCAGCGTAATCGCCGAAGAAGACCTTGTCCTGGTAGGACGCCGGGTAGGTCGAGCCCGTATACGTAGGGCCGCCGATCACGGCGCTGTTGGGCGGGTGGGGGTAGTCGAAGGCCGGCCCGACGTTGGCGTTGGCGCCGCCCTCCTTGGCGTACTCCGGCGCGCACTGGGCCAGGTCCTGGTAGCCAGGGGTGCGGATCGTCCCCTCGTAGCAGGGCCAGCCGTAGCTCTTGCCGCCGGAGGAGATCACGTTGACCTCCTCGCGCGTGTTCCAGCCCACGTCGCCGACGACGAGGCCCCCGCTGGGGCGCAGGGTGAAGCGGAAGGGGTTGCGAAAGCCCTTGGCGTAGAGCTTGGTGCAGACGTCTGACAGGTTGGTGTCGCTTGCGCAGAACGGGTGGGTCGCCAGGCCATTGCCGTTGCGGTCGATGTGCATGATCTTCCCGGACAGGCTCTGCTCGTTGTAGGTGCGCAGGGCTTGCGGGTCGACGTCGGCGAAGGAGGAGCCGTCGCCCGCGCCGACGTAGAGCGTCCCGTCGGGGGCGGAGCGGACGGTGCCGATCGAGTGTGAGGCGCCCTCGGAGGGAAGGCAGTCCAGCGTGTTCGACGGCGCCGGGCAGGTGCCGCCGGAGTACGTCCCGAGGATGGTGGTCTCCGTCCCGACGCTGCTGTCGGGGTTGAGGGTCAGGCGCGCGAGGCGCGAGACCATCGGCCCGCTGCCGTCGGGGCTGCCGGGGTTCAGCTCGGCCGTGTAGAGCAGGTAGATGTAGTGGTTGGCGATGAAGCTCGAGTCCACCGCCACGCCGAGCAGACCGCGGTCCCAGTAGGCGTTCACCTTGTTGCCGATGTCGTAGATCTGGGTCGCCACGGTCGAGCCCGGTGCGACGACCTTGAGCTGCCCGGACTTCTCGGCGACCAGCATCCGCCCGTCCGGCGTCCACGAGACCCCGGTCGGCATGGTGAGGTTGGCGGCCAGCGTGCGCTCGTCGAAGTCCGCCGGGTAGCTCGCGGCCTTGGCCGCTGGGGCGACCACGACGGCGACGAGCAGTGCGAGCACCAGGCCGAGGAGGGCCGGAACGGCGCGGGAGGAAACGGTGGGCATCGAGATCCTTCTCGGTGGGCGTCTGCGAGATCCGTCCAGATCCCGGCCTTCACTTCAAGCTCCGGAGTCCAGTGCTGACCTCAACCCTAGTCCGGGCGCGAGGTTGCGGTTTGTGCGTCGCAGCACACAACGGTTCGCTGCGCTGGGTGCTTTCGGCGGGGACACGAAGGACATCGGCGGACTTACGGGGTCGTAATGGCGCGGCGATCAGGCGGGCCGTCCGGCGGGCGCGCGGGCGCTCGCCTCAGGTCAACGCGCGGACGGCCGCCGCGGCCACCGCGGCGACGACGATGGTCACGACGATGGAGGCGCGCAGGGCGATGCTGACGCCCGCGGCGACGAGGCCGGCGGCGCGCGCGTCGAGCGCGAACCCGCCCTGCGCGTCGGTGAACGTCTCGGCCACCACGAGCGCCGCGAGCAGCGCCGCGGGGAGCAGGGCGATGAAGGTCGCGGCGCGCGGCGGCAGCTCGCGGCCGCCGAGGAGCACGGGCCCGGCCGCCTTGATCAGCGCGGTCGCCACGGCGAGCCCACCCACGGTGATCCACACCGCGCTCATCGGCGCGCCAGCCCCACCAGCGCGGTCCAATCCGCGCTCACCGGTGCGCCAGCCCCACCAGCGCGGCGGCCGAGGCCGCGATGATCGGCACACCCGCCGGGGCGACCGGCACGAGCGCGAGAGCGATCCCGGCGCCGATCAGCGCCGTCGCCACGCCGCGGCGGTCGCGCAGCTCGGGCACGAGCAGGGCGAGGAAGAAGGCTGGGAAAATCGCGTCGAGGCCGAGCGTGAGCGGGTCGCCGACCAGCCCGCCCAGGACGACGCCGAGGACGGTGCCCAGGACCCACATCGGGTACTGGGGCAGCGTCGCCCCGAGCATCACGAGAGGGTCGAAGCGCCCGCCGCCGCGGTTGGCGATCGCCCATGAGGCGTCGACCACCGCCTGTCCGGTCAGCGCCCGTCGCCACCGCCCGCCACGCATCGAGGGCGCCAACGCGATGCCCATCGGCGCGAAGCGCAGGTTGAGCAGCACACCGGCGAGGATGGCCGCGAACGCTCCGCCGCCCCCCTGGAGCACGGCGAGTGCGGCGAACTGGGCCGAGCCCGCGAAGAGGATGACCGACATGACGATCGGCGCAACCGAGCCCATCACGGGGCGGGCGACGACGCCGAAGGAGAAGGACAGGACCAGCGCCGCGAGGCCGAGCGGGAGCCCGGCCCGAACCCCCTCGCGCAGCCGCTCGCGGTCCGGGCGTGTCTCCTCCGCGGCGGGCGGGTCGACGGCGGCGGCCATCGCCGCGGGACGCTATCCCAGCCCAGTCGTCGGGCAACAGGAGCGCATCGGCCGCCTCGGAAGGGATCGCCCGCGGGCGGGCGATGACCGCGGCGGGCTATCCAACGGGGGCGTAGGCCACCACGCCACCCGGGGCTCGCGACGGCTGGGTCGGTCCCGCGAACTCGCCGTAGCCCGCGAGCAGGTACCCGCCGGCGACGGTGACCCCGCCGGCCAACAGCCCACCGGGGCGGGCGCTCCACAGCAGCCGGCCGGAGGCGGCGGCCCAGGCCCGCAGCCGCCCGCCGGTGTTGGGGACGACGACGACGCCGCCGGCCTCGGTCACCGCTCCCAGCGTGATGCCGTGGACGCGTCGGCGCCAGCGGGTCGCGCCCGTCGCGGCATCGAGGCGGAAGAGGTCGGTTCGGTTGCCCGGATCGTCGAGATCCGGATAAGGAGCGAGGGCCGCACGGACGAAGCGATTGCACGTGACCCAGATCGAGCCGCGTGCCACCGCAGCCGTTGTCATCACCCCGCCGAGATGACTCCCACGACACAGGCGCCGCCGCCACACCGTTGCGCCGGTCTCACGGTCGAGCGCTGCATAGCGGCCGGCCTTGTCGCCGACGCCGATCGCGGCCCGGCGCCCGATGCTGAACAGGTTCGGGCTCGCGCCGATGTCATAGTCGCAGCAGCCACCGAAGAACGTGTAGACGTCGTCGCGGGTGAACTGCCGCTTCCAGACGATGTGACCGTCGCGCACGCGCAGAGCGAGCAGCGCGTCGGTGCGAGGACCGGCAGGCCCCTGGTAAGCCTGTCCGGTGCCGATGTAGGCGAGGCCGCGCCGTCGGTCGATCGCGGCCGAGGACCACACCGAGCCGCCGGGACCGTCGCGGTCCGGGCGCATCACCCACGTGCGCCAGCGCAGCCGCCCGGTCCGGGCGTCCAGCGCCACCACGCTGCCGCGGAAGTCGTAGGAAGGAAGCTGGATGGCGTTCTGAACGGACGAGACACCGACGACGAGGATGTCGCCCACGACCACCGGCGACGAGTAGAGCACGGTGGCGAGGTGGGAGTCGAGCAGCGTGGACCAACGGATCCGCCCGCTCCGCCGCGATACGGCCACGACGTGGCCGTCGCCGGTGCTGACATACACCGATCCGCCGTCGACGCCAGGGGACGAGTTCACCTGGGTGAAGGGACTCGGCGCCACGTCGACCGGCGTCCGCCACAGGACACGGCCGCTCCCGAGGGCCGCGGCCGTCAGCTCACCGCGCCAGTCGCCGTAATAGGCGACGCAACCGACCACCGCGGGAGTCGCGGTCACGGTGGGTGGGAGACCGCTCGTGAACCCCTCGCGCCGAGCCGCCCACGTCACCCGCAGTCGGTGCGCCGTGCGTTCGTCGATCGACCCGGATCGGCGCTGGCTGCGAGAGTTCTCGAGATCGGCTCCGTAGGAGGGCCAGGTTCCGCGACACGGGCCGCCGCGACCGCTTGCTGCTGGGGTGCGACGAGCCTCGCCAGTCGCGCTCCCCGCCATCGCGGACGCGCCGGCGAGCACGAGCAGGAGCACGACCCCCGACCTCGTTGCCATGAGCCTCTCGACCCGTCGCCTCGTCACGAGCGGCGGCCCTCGAGCAGGTCGACCGCCGCTCCAACGACCGTGTCGGTGTCGATGCCGAAGTGCCGGTAGAGGTCCTCCACGTCGCCGGACTGGCCGAAGTCGTCGACCCCCAGGCAGGCCATCGGCGTGGAGCCGACCGCCGACAGGAAGGAGAGCGTGTGCGGGTGGCCGTCGAGGACGCTGACGATGGGGGCGGCGCGGTCCGCGGGCAGCAGCGCGTCGAGGACGGCGTCCGAGCCGTCGGCCAGCCCGTGCCGGCACCGCAGCGCGCGGAAGACGAGGTCGGGTGAGGTCAGGCACACCACGTCACAAGCGATCCCGTCGCGCTCGAGGGCGTCGGCGCCGGCAAGCACCTCGGGCATGACGGCGCCGACGCCGACCAGCGTGACCGAGGGCGCGGGGGCCGCCGCCCGCAGCCGGTAGCCGCCCGACAGCGCCTGGCGGCGCCGTTGCTCGCGTCTCTCGGGGTCCTCCGGGACCGCGGCGAGCCGCTGGTCGAGCGGGCGCGTGGTGAGCCGGAAGTAGGAGGACGTTCCGTCGGGCCGCCCCAGACGTGACAGCGCGCTGAGCAGCGTCCACTCGAGATCCTGCCCGAAGGCCGGCTCCCACGCGATGCATCGAGGCTGCTCGAGCCCGACCGACGGCGTGATGATCGACTGATGCGCTCCGCCTTCGGGCGCAAGGGTGACCCCGGAGGGCGTGCCGACGAGGATCGACTGGCCGCCGGCGTAGAGGCCGAACGACCAGGGCTCCAGGGCGCGGTTGACGAAGGGGTCGTAGAGCGTGCCGATCGGGAGCAGCGCCTGACCGTCGCGTGACCACGTTGCCCCCAGCTCCCCGAGCAGCCCGACGAGGTTGCCCTCGGCGATCCCCAGCTCGATGTGCTGCCCGTGGGCGGTCTCACGCCATCGCACCAGGGTGTCGGTGTCGTCGGCGAACCAGTCGATCCGCTCGCCGAGGTGCCAGATTCCCGCGCGGTTGATCCAGCCGCCGAGGTTGGTCGATGACGCGACGTCCGGGCTGACGGTCACGACGTGCGCCGCCACCTCCGGCGCGACGTGCGAGAGGTCGACGAAGAAGCGACCGAACGCCTGCTGGGTCGATGCCCGCCCCGTGTGCGTGCGCCCGACGTCGACCGGGGCCACGGGCGCGGTACGCGGCTCGACCGGGTCGCGCTTCAGCCGCTCGGCGCTTTGTCGACACAGCAGCGCCTCGGCGGTGCCGTCGGCGAACCGAGCCCACGGGTCTGCGACATCCGCCCCGGTCGCCCGTGCCAGCTGCGCCCACTGCTCATCCGACAGCAACGCCGAGTGATTGGCCGGGTGGCCCTGGGTCGCCAGCCGCCAGGCCTTGATCGTGTAGGCGAAAACAACCGATGGCCGGTCGCCGACGGCGTCGGCCCGTGCGAAGGCGTCCAGCAGGTCCCCGAGATCGTGCCCTCCCAGGTCGCGGATCGCACGCAGCAGCTCCTCGTCGCCGAGCTCGCTCACGATCCGTGCCAGGTCCCGCCGGCCGAAGCCGCTGCCGGGCAGACGCTCGCGCAGCTCGGCCGCATCGGACCGAAGGAGACGCTGGTACTCCTCGTTGGGCATCTCGTCGATCCGGGCGCGCAGCGCCTCGCCACCCTCGCGCTCGAAGAGCATCCGCAGCCGGCGACCGTACCTGACGGCGACCGTGTGCCAACCGGCCGCGTCGAACATCGACGCCAGGCGATCTGCGGCGATGTTCGGCACGATGCGATCAAGCGACTGGCGGTTCAGGTCGACGATCCAGAGGACCTCGCCCAGGTACGGCACGACCGGGTCGACGAGCGCCTCCCAGATCGCTCCTTCGTCGAGCTCGGCGTCTCCGAGCAGGGCGACCTGGCGGCCCCCCTGCGGCACGTCGAAGTGTCCGGCGACGTAGCGGTGGGCGATCGCGCTCCAGATCGGCGCGGTGGCGCCGATGCCGACCGAGCCCGTCGAGAAGTCCGCCGGAACGGGGTCCTTGAGCCGGCTCGGATAGCTCTGGAGGCCGCCGAACGCGCGCAGCGTCGTCAGGTACGTCGCGTCGAGCTGACCCAGCAGGTACTCGATGGCGTGCAGCACCGGTGAGGCGTGCGGCTTGACCGACACGCGATCCGGCGCCCGAAGGTGTCCGAACCACAGCGCGGTCATCGCCGACACCATGGAGGCCGACGAGGCCTGATGGCCGCCGACCTTCACCCCCGACGGCGTCCGCCGCACCTTGTTGGCGTGGTGCACGATCGTCGCCGCGAGCCACAGCACACGGTCCTGGACCGCCTCGAGAACGGCCGGGTCGGTCGTGGGCCGGGCGACGGTCACGCCGCGCAGTTCATCGTGCACGACGTCGCTTGTCTACGGCGCGGGCCCTGAGCGCCCGCCTCAGCACCAGATCTCGGAGATCGGCCGAGCCTTCGCCGCTTTGGCGAGATGTCGCACGCCATAGGCGTCCTCGTCCCGCAGACGTCGTGCCCGTCGGCGCGAGCTCGAGGCCTTGAAGGACGGTAGCCCGTCAGCCAGGCCGCGGATGGGGGACCCGATGGCCGTCGCCGGGGCGGCGACCCCCGCCGACCTGGGCCCGGACTCGGTCGCCGTCGTGGCCTGAGGCGCCTACTTGACCCGGAAGGCCCGGGTCAGCGAGCCCCGATTGCCCGCGGTGTCGCGCGCCGTCAGGACGATCCGCAGGCGGCCACGCTTCAGGCGGCCGAGAGTGATCTTGCGCTTCCCGGCGCGGAGGCTGCGGACCGCGAGGCGCTTTGTCGTGCGGTACCGCGTACGGACGCGCTTCTTCGCCTTCTTCGCCCGGTCGATCCGCGTCGCGACCCTGGCGGCCTCGGAGAGCCGGAAGGAGGCGACGAGGCGCCCCTTCGAGCGGCGAACCCGCAGCAGCGAGAGCTTCGGGCGCCGCCGGTCGCCGCCGGAGGCCCCGCCGCCGCCGGGCGAGCCGGGGGCGCCGCCGGACTGGCCGGAGCCCGAGCCGCTGGACGAGCCGGCGCCGGCGCCGCCGCTCGGGCCCGGTGATGCGGGCGCGGCACCCTGCCGCCGGATCCGGAGCACGACGGGGTCAGCCCTGACGTCGGTCACGATCTGCGCGCCGCTCGGCGTGCCCGGCAGCATCCACGGGCTGACCAGAGGGTCGCCGGCGGCGAAGCTCGTCACGCCGGGGACGGTGATGGTGTAGCGCTTCGGGGCGACCGCGAGGCGCTGCTTGGTGTCGCGGTTCCAGACGCTGGCGGTCCGCCACAAGATCAGCAGGTGGCTGCCATCGGCCTGCTGGAGCACGAGGCGGCGCAGGTCGGAGGTGGCTCCGGCGAGCGTGTAGGGAAGCGGCGCCGGGGTGGCGGGGCGGCTGGTCCCGACCATCGCCAGGAGGTTCTTGAGCGCTGTGAAGGCGGGCTTTGGCGAGAAGTCGTTGCGCAGCAGCCCGTAGTTGGCCTGGGAGTTGAACGGGTCGTTGAAGGGGTTGATCAGCTCGAAGAAGTAGGTCCGCTCGATCCCGTCGACGAAGTTCTCCAGCACCGTGCGGACGCTGTACACCGCGGCGGTCGGCTCGTCGGCGGCAGGCTGGTCGCCGGTGGTCGCGACGAGCGAGGTGTGGAAGCCCGCCTCGCTGGCCACCACCGGCTTGGACCCCGAGACCCGACTCACCAGCGCGTACTCGGAGAAGATGTGCTCGGGCGTCGGACTGCTCGCGCCGGTGTAGGGATGGATGTTCCCGCGGTCCAGCCACGCCGACTGGTTGCCCAGCGCCGCCCGGGACCGCGGATCGACCAACGCCGGCCCCAGCACCTTGATCCCCCGCAACGCCGGATCGGCCTTCAGCTTGGCGTAGAGCTGACGGCCCCAGGACACCAGCTTTCCCACCCAGTTCGGATCGCCGCTGTTGTCGGGCTCGTTGGGCCACTCCACCGACTCCACCGCGCCGGCGTCCAGACGGTTGCGGATGGCCGCCAGGCACGGATCGATCGCGCCACCGAAGGAGCAGTCGAAGGGGACGACCAGGTCGAGGCGGATCCCCGCTCGCGCCGCGGCGTTGAGCCGGTTGTAGAGCGTCGTGTTCCAGTCCGCGTTGCTCGAGGCGAAGATCCCGTCACGGATGTGCGCGACTCCGAGCTCGCGAACGCGCGCAACGACGCGGTCCCACTGCCCGTAGGGCGTGTCGAGGAAGCTGGTGTGGGCGACCACGCCGACGGAGTCGCGGAACGCCCCCGCGCTCGCCACCGGTCCAGTCGTCGTCTCCGCGCCCTGCGCCCTGTCGACGTCCGCGGCGCCAAGGGCACCCACGCACGCGACGAGGCCGAGCGCGCTCAGCAGCCTCCCGCTGATCGTCATCACGCCCCCTTCCGTCGCTCGCACCCACGTTCGCGGGTGCTGACGGTCGTGATGGGCCACAGACTACGCGGAACGGCGACCTCCCCGCACTACGCCTTCGTCGCTGGCGTGTTGCCGGCGGCTTCTCGGCGCCTCACAAGGGACAAACAGTCGCCTCGGCCCAGCGGGCTCTCGCCGACGGCCACGAAGCGGCCGCCGCGCGCCTCAACGACGGCATGGTCGACCTCCTGCGGACCGAGAACGGCGCCGAAGGGATGATGTCCTTCATCGAGCGCCGACCGGCGAAGTTCACTGCAAGTTGCAGCACGGCCGCCCGCGAGCGCTTCGAGGATGGGCGCGGCGGGTTTCGAACCTGCGACCTCTCGCGTGTGAAGCGAGCGCTCTCCCACTGAGCTACGCGCCCTGCGGAGGCGAGGGTACCGAGCGCGAGGCGGCTTCGGTAGCGTCGGCCGGGGCACGCTGCGATCGAGAGGAACGACGATGGGAACGCGAACGGAGTACGCGCCGGGCACCTTCAGCTGGGTCGATCTCACCACCAGCGACGCCGCCGGGGCCAAGGACTTCTACGGCAGCCTCCTCGGATGGGACTACGAGGACAACGAGATCCCGGGCGGCGGCGTCTACTCGATCGCGAAGGTCGGCGGAGAAGCCGTCGCGGCGATCTCGCCGAGCACCGAGAGCTCTCCTCCCAGCTGGAACAACTACGTAACCGTCGCGAGCGCCGACGACGCGGCCGCGAAGGCGCAGCAGCTCGGCGGGCAGGTGATCGAGAAGCCCTTCGACGTGATGGAGGCGGGGCGCATGGCGCTGATACGCGACCCGACCGGCGCGGCCCTGTGCCTGTGGGAGCCGCGGGCCAACATCGGCGCCGGCCGCGTCAACGATCCCGGCGCACTGACCTGGAACGAGCTCCACACGCCCGACCTCGACCGGGCGCTGGACTTCTACTCGGGGCTCTTCGGGTGGACGGCCGAGGCGATGGACACGCAGGGCGGCCCCGCCTACTCGGTCATCAGGGTGGGCGAGCGCAGCAACGGCGGCGCCATGGACGCCCAGGAGGACGAGCCGCCCAACTGGCTCCCCTACTTCACCGTCGAGCAGTGCGACGGAGCGCTCGAGCGGGCCGTCGAGCTCGGGGGGCGCGAGCTGCACCGGATGGACGTGCCGCAAGGCAGGATCGGGATCCTGACGGACCCCCAGGGCGCGGCCTTCGCGGTGTCCGAGGGCGAGGTGGGCGACTGACTCCCACGGGCTCTCGCGCCGACTGACGGCGGATCACGCGTTGGCGCGTTTCGGGACGTTGAGTTCGGTTTCTCGCCAACGGTTCGCCATGCCTGCGAGCGTGGCGGCTTTTCCGCCACGGGACACCGCAGGGCGGTGATCAAGCTGCGTCGATAGGCTCGCGGCATTGTGCGGCGGCGGCGAGCAGAGCGACGCGCGCGCGTCGTCGGCGCGTTCTGGATCGGCGTGGGCGCGATGCACTTCGCGATCCCGAAGCAGTACGAGGCGATCATGCCCGAGTGGCTGCCCGCCCACCGGGAGCTCGTCGCGGCCAGCGGCGTTGCGGAGATGGCCGGCGGGGTCGCTGCGCTGCATCCGGCCAGCCGCAGGGCGGCACGGTGGTGGCTGCTCGCGACGCTCCTCGCCATCTATCCCGCGAACGTGAACATGTGCTTCAACGCGGAGCGCTATCCCAAGATCCCGCCGTGGGCCCTGTGGGCGCGCCTTCCCTTCCAGGGCGTCTTCGCCTGGTTCGTCCTCTGGGGCACCCGGGGCCGCTGAGGCGCCCGCCGAGCCGCGCCTGAGCGTCTACCGTCGCGGTCCACCATGCTGCTGCGCGACGCCGCCGAGACCTCGGAGGCCGTGCGGGCGACGTCCTCGCGGCTCGCGAAGGTCGAGCGCCTCGCGGCGCTGCTGCGCACGGCGGCGCCCGGCGAGGTCGTGGCCGTGGTGAGCTGGCTGACCGGCGCGGTGCGGCAGGGCGCCATCGGGATCGGGTGGGCGAAGCTGCGCGACGCCCCGGCCCCGGCCGCGGAGCCGTCGCTGACGGTGGCCCAGCTCGACGCCGCGCTCGAGCGGGTCGCCGCCCTGCGCGGCTCGGGCTCGCAGGCCGCGCGCCGCGCCGAGGTGGCGGCGCTCTTCGGTCGCGCGACCCAGGTGGAGCAGGGCTTCCTGCGCCGTCTGCTGCTCGGCGACCTGCGCCAGGGGGCGCTCGCAGGGGTGATGACCGAGGCGGTCGCCCGCGCCTCCGGCGTCGCCGCGACCCAGGTGCGGCGCGCCCTCATGCTCCACGGCGACCTCGGCGCCGTCGCCGCGATCGCCATGGGCGCCGGCGAGGCCGGGCTGCGGGCGATCGGCCTGGAGGTCGGCCGTCCGGTGCAGCCGATGCTCGCCTCGCCGGCGACCGGCGTCGACGATGCCCTCGAGCGCATTCACCCGGCTCTCGTGGAGGTCAAGCTCGACGGCGCGCGCATCCAGGTCCACCGGCGCGGCGGCGAGGTGGCCGTGTTCACCCGCAACCTCGACGAAGTGACCGCGCGTGTGCCCGAGGTCGTGGAGGCGGCGCTGTCGCTGCCGCTGGACACCGCCATCCTCGACGGCGAGGCGATCGCGCTGCGCGACGACGGGCGCCCGCACCCGTTCCAGGTCACTGGCTCGCGCTTCGCGACGCGCGGGCGCCACGACGTCCGGCTGAGCCCGTTCTTCTTCGACCTCCTGCACGCCGACGAGGAGGATCTCGTCGACCGGCCGGTGGCCGAGCGTGCGGCGCTCCTCGATGGGTCCGTTCCGGCCGAGCTCCGGGTCCCTAACGCGACCGTCGTGGACGCCGGCGCCGCATCGGCGTTCCTCCAGGACGCACTGGCGCGCGGCCACGAGGGAATCGTGGTCAAGGCCCTCGACGCGCCCTACGCCGCGGGTCGCCGCGGCTCGGCCTGGCTGAAGGTCAAGCCCCGCCATACGCTCGACCTCGTCGTCCTCGCGGCCGAGTGGGGCCACGGCCGCCGGCGCGGCTTCCTCTCCAACCTCCATCTTGGCGCGCGTGAACGGACCGGCGAGGGCTACGTGATGCTCGGCAAGACCTTCAAGGGCCTCACCGACGAGATCCTCGCCTGGCAGACCGAGCGCCTGCTGGAGCTCGCGACCCGTCGCGACGAGTGGGTCGTCCACGTCCGCCCCGAGCTCGTCGTCGAGATCGCCTTCGACGGCGTCCAGGCCAGCCCGCGCTATCCGGGCGGCGTGGCGCTGCGCTTCGCGCGCGTCCTGCGCCACCGTCCGGACAAGCCCGCGGCGCAGGCCGACACGCTCGACTCGGTGCTCGCCCTGCACGCGCGCTGAGAGCCTGTCGCAGCGCGTCAGCTCGTGTGGTGGACCTCCTGCAGCCCGTAGACGGGGGTGTCGAGTCCCTCGGCGCGGGCCTTGAGCTGCAGCGCGAGGTAGAGCGAGTAGTAGCGCGACTGGTGCAGGTTCCCACCGTGGAACCACAGGCCCTCCTGCTGGGTCGGCTTCCACATGTTGCGCTGCTCGCCCTCCCACGGGCCGGGGTCCTTGGCCGTGTCGGACCCCAGCCCCCAGACCTTGCCGACCTTGTCGGCCATCTCCTGTGAGGCGAGGTCGGCGACGAAGCCGTTCATCGAGCAGTAGGGGAGCGAGGCGAAGATCGTGTCGGCCTTCTCGGTCGTCACGCCCGACTCGACGGCCTCCTGCGAGTACAGCGCGCCGAGCCCTATGTCCATCAGCGTGGCGGAGCGCACGATGTGGGTCGAGGAGCGCTGGACCATCGTCACGTCGGCTCCGTGCTCCCACAGCGCCGCGCAGATGTCGTGCGCGGAGTTGTTGGAGCCGATGACCACCGCTCGCTTGCCCGCGTAGGCGTCGGGCCCCGGGTGCTCGGAGGAGTGGTGCTGGTCGCCTCGGAAGCGGTCCGCGCCCGGCAGCTCGGGGACGCGAGGCTTCGCGGAGATGCCCGTCGCCATCACGAGCTGCCGCGGCCGCAGCGTGTGCTGCGTCCCGCCGCGCTCGATGGCGACGAGCCACTCCCCGGCCTCCTCGTCGTAGCGCGCGCTCTTGGCTTCCGTCGAGCCCCAGTAGTTGAGCTCCATGACCTGCGTGTACATCTCGAGCCAGTCGGCGATCTTGTCCTTGGGCGAGAAGACCGGCCAGTTGTCAGGGAACCTGATGTAGGGCAGGTGGTCGTACCAGACCGGGTCGTGGAGGCACAGCGACTTGTAGCGGTTGCGCCACGAGTCGCCCGGACGGGCGTTGCGCTCGACGATGATCGTCGGCACGCCGAGCTGACGCAGACGGGCGCCGAGCGCGATGCCGCCCTGGCCGCCGCCGATGACGACCACCTCGGGCTGGCTCGAAACCCCGAGCTCATCGCCCTCGCGCACGCGCGCCGCCAGCCACGTCTCGCGGCCGGGTTCGGCGCCGTGGACGACGCCGGGCGGCCGCCGGTCACGGGCGGGCTCCTCGTGGCCCTTGAGCTCCTGCAGGGTGGTGAGCAGGGTCCAGGCCTTGCCGTCGCGCAGTCGCAGGTGTCCATGGCAGCGACCGACCTCGGTCTCGAAGGCCAGCCACGCCTCGGTCACGCCCTCAGCCTCGGCGGGCTCCTCGGTGGTCCGCCATCCGCGCGGCTTCGTCCGCTCGAGCGTGTGCTCGAGCATGTCCCGGATGCCCTCCGGCCCCTCGACCGTCTTGAATTTCCAGGTGAAGGCCACGAGGTCGCGCCAGTAGCTGTCGTCGAGGAACAGCTCCGCTGCGGCCGTGGCGTCGCCCTGGGTGAGCGCCTCCTCGAAGCGCGACAGCCATGCGTCTACCTCGGCCGCCAAGGGCTGGACTGCGGTTGTCGACACCGATCTCTCCTCCCGCCGGGTGACCTGACGCGCATATTGTCAGGCCTGCCGCGGGGGCCGGGGCGCCAGAACGAGCCGGGGACGATCCCCGCGGGCGACACAAGCGCCGGGCTTCTCGATCAATACGAACGCCAACGAGCAGACCGGGACGGCGACGGGAGATCGGGACGGCGGGCGATTCTCGCTCCGGCGCGGCGAGGCGGTTATGTTGCGGCCTGCAAAGGGCGACGATCCCCAACCGTGCCGATCCAGGAGCCTCGCATGCCAGTCACCTCGATCCGACGGCCGGCCTTGGCTGCGCTGCTCGCCGTCGCGGCCGCCGTCTGCGCCGCCGCCTTGACCACCCCGGCCCACGCCGCCTCCGGCGCGGTGGCGCCCGGTTCGCGGTACCTGGCTCTGGGCGACTCGGTGACCTTCGGCTACGAGGAGCCTGGTGTGGTCCCGGCGCCGAACTACGCGAACGCCGCCAGCTTCGTCAACTACCCGCAGGAGTTGGGCGCGGTCCTGGGCTTGAAGGTCACCAACGCCGCGTGCCCGGGCGAGACGTCCGCAAGCTTCATCAACCCGTCAGCGCAGAGCAACGGCTGCGAGAATCAGATCGGGCCGAGCGGGACGCCCGTGCCCGGCGGGTATCGCACCCTCTATCCCCTCCACGTGAACTACAAGGGCAGCCAGCTAGCCTTCGCCGTGGCCTTCCTGCGTGCGCACCGCAGCGTCCGACTCGTCTCCCTCACCATCGGCCCCAACGACTACTTCGTCTGTCAGAAGACGACGGCCTCCGCCTGCACGAGCCAGGCCGACCTCAGCGCGCTGCTGACGAGGATCGGCGCCAACGTGCGGCGGATCCTCTCCGCGATCCGCGGACGAGCGCGCTATCGCGGACAGCTGGCGGTCGTCGATTACTACTCGCTCAACTACGCCTCGCCGTTCATCAGCGGCCTGGTCAGGAGGCTGAACCGGACGCTCAACCGCGCCGCCAAGCCCTTCGGCAGAGTCGTCGCCGACGGGTACGCGGAGTTTGCGGCCGCCGCCGTGCACTCGGCAAACGACCCCTGCGCGGCAGGCCTGCTCACGCAGCTGGGGCAACCCGGCACGTGCGGCATCCACCCCACCTACGCCGGACACGCACTGCTCGCCCAGGCGGTGGGGAAGGCGATCCGCCCGTCGGCCCTTCACCTGACCGGCTGACCGGGTCGGTCCAGTCGGCTCGCGCGAGACGTCGACGAAGCGGTAGCGATAGCGCCCGAGGGGCACCGGCCTCCGGAGCGGTACCATTCCCTGCGGACCGTGCTAGGTGGGGAGGTAGCGGTGCCCTGCACCCGCAATCCGCTCTAGCGGGGCTGAACTCCCTCTCGAGGGGACCAGGCCCTTGGTGTGGCGCGCCGGTTGAAGCGTCGATGGCCGGGTCCCACGCGGTGGAGGATCGTGAACCAGGTCAGATCCGGGAGGAAGCAGCCTTAAGCGACACCCTCCGGGCGCGGCGGGATCGCCCGGCCGGAGCAGAGCCCGGTGGCAGCGCCCGAGGGCCGTCTTCGACGGAGGGTGCACGGTCCGCTATCGGCAGTTCGCGTACACCCGCCACGAGCGGTTGCGCGCGCGCAGGCGGAACCCACGCGGGCGAGCGAGGGGCGCGGCGCCGGGGTCGCGCGGGTCGAGCGCGAAGGCCTTCGCGATCCGCCGGTTCGCCGGCAGCAGGACGAGCCGTGGCAGCGGCACATGCCGGGTCTCGCCGACGCCCGCCGTCTGGATGGCGCCCGGCGGGCGGTCGAGCCACAGCGCGATCAGCGGCACCGGCCGGCTCGTGGGCACGACGACCGGCTCGCAGCCGCGGAAGGCGCCTGCGTCGACGAGGTCGTGGAGGTCGTCCTGGATGCGCCCCTGCTCGCTGATGGCGGCGCGCGTGTCGCGCAGGCGCTCGACCTGCGACGGCGCGAACACCGCGAAAAGGGCGACGACGACGACCGCCGCCGCGACCCACACGGCCCGGCCGCTCCCGCGGACGAGCAGCCACCCGCCGACGGCCGCCCCGCACAGCACGCACAGCAGCGCCGCCTCGAGGAGCAGGTAGCGGGTGACGACGGGCAGGCCGGCGAGCGCGAGCGCCGCGAAGGCCAGGAAGGCCAGCGCCGCGAGGCCTACGGCGGGGAGGGTGCGGCGCCGCAGCCACACGAGCCCGAGGCAGGCGCCGGCGGCGGCGGCGAGGAGGGCGGGCACGCGCATGATCTCCCCGAGCCGTCGCGGCCCGGCGTGCACGAGCCCGTCGAGGCCGGTGGCGCGCCCGAGCGTCTCGACGTTGTCGCGCGTGCCGGTCAGCGAGGCCAGCGCGTCACCGGTCGAGGCAAGGTCGACGAGCGCCCACAAGACGGGGGCGGCGAGGGCGAGGGGCAGCAGGCGGAGCGCCCGCCGTCGCGCGTCCTCGCCCGCCCCGGCGGCGCCCTCCCGATCGCCGCCCGGCAGCGCCAGCCAGACCAGGTAGGCCGCCGAGAACAGCCACCCCTCCGGTCGCAGCAGGCCGGCGAGGAGCAACAGCGCCAGGACCGGCGCGCCGGCCCGCGGACGGCGCACCTCGACGGCGATGGCCCCCAGGACCAGCGCGACGTAGGGCACGTCGACGTAGGCCCGCGCGCCGAAGGAGAGCATCGGCTCCCGGGTGAGGACGACCGCTGCGGCCGCCACGCCGGCGAGCGGCCCGAACCACGTGGCGGCGAGCCGGTAGACGAGGTAGCCGACGGCGCCCAGGGCCAGGAAGCCGAGCGCGACGACGATGCCCGCGGCGGAATCGCCGAAGGGCGCGAGGACGAGCCCGACCAGGTCGGCCAGCGGGTGGGTGGTGGGCGCCAGCGCCACGCCGTCGAAGTTCGGCCGTCGCCCGTCGGCCACCTCGCTGCCCCACAGCAGCGCGTAGGCGGTGTCCCAGTTCACGAAGGCCGACGGGAAGATCGCGTAGAGCGCGATCCCCAGCCCGACGCTCCACAGCAAGCCCTTCGCCCGCGCCATCGCGGGCGGACCGTACCGGCCGGGCCAGCCGGTGAGCGCGGCGGGCGGCTCCGTAGGCCCTCCCTCTAGACTCGATCGTCGTGTCCGAGACGCTCTCGCTGTACCGTCGCCACCGCCCGCGCACCTTCGACGAGGTGGTCGGCCAGGAGCACGTCGTGCGCACCCTCCGCAACGCCGTCGAGCGTGGGAAGGTCCATCACGCCTACCTGTTCGTGGGCTCGCGGGGGACCGGCAAGACCTCGATGGCGAAGATCCTCGCCGCCTGCCTGAACTGCGAGCAGGGGCCGACGACCTCGCCCGACGGGACGTGCCACTCCTGCCGGGCGATCGCCAACGCGACCTCGCTCGACGTCATCGAGATGGACGCGGCGTCCAACAACTCGGTCGACGACATCCGCGAGCTGCGCGAGCGTGTCGCGCTGGCGCCGGTGTCGGGCCGCAGCAAGGTCTACATCCTCGACGAGGCGCACATGCTCTCCTCGCAGGCGTGGAACGCGTTCCTCAAGACGCTCGAGGAGCCTCCGCCCGACACGATCTTCGTGCTCGCCACCACTGAGGCGCAGAAGGTGCTGCCCACCGTGGTCGACCGCTGTCACCGCTTCGACTTCCACCGCCCCAGCGTCGAGCAGATCGCCCAGGTGCTTCGTCGCGTGGCGGGCGAGGAGGGCATCGAGCTGCCCGACCCCGCCGTCGGGCTCATCGCCCGCGCGGCGACCGGGAGCTTCCGCGACGCGCTGGGGACACTCGAGCAGCTCGTGACCTACAGCGGCACGACGATCGAGCTCGACGACGTGCTCGCCGTGCTCGGGGTGGTCGACGCCGACCTGCTGTTCGGCGCGCTTGACGCGGTGGCCGCCCACGACGCCCGCGAGGCGTTGCGGGGCGTCGCACGCCTCGACGAGTCCGGCCGCGACGCGGGCCAGCTCCTGCGCGACCTCGAGGTCCACGCGCGCGAGCTGCTCGTGACCCAGACGCTCGGCGAGGTGCCCGCCGAGCTGAGCATGACCGCGGACCGCGACGAGCGCCTGCTCACCCAGGCCTCGCGCCTGACGCCGGGGGACGTCACCGGCGTCCTCGACCTCGTCGCCGCTGCGCAGGACGCCGTCAAGAACGGCGCCGACGCGCGCATCCAGCTCGAGCTCGCCCTGGTCAAGGCCGCCCGCCCGGACGCCGACGCCTCGACCCAGGCGCTCCTCAATCGCATCGAGCGCCTCGAGGCGGCGCTGGCCGGTGACGCTCCGCGTCCCGATCCTCCCCCTGCTCCTGCGCCGGCCGTCCCTTCCGCGGGAGGCGCGGCGATCGCCGTGGCGAGGGTCGAGGAACACCCGGGGGAAGGGGAGGTCGCAGCGCCAGACGCGGACCTCGACGGCCTGCTCGCGGTGTGGCCCGCCGTGCTGGAGACGCTGCGCGAGCAGAGCGGGCCGCTGAAGGCCGGGATCTTCGCCGAGGCCCGCCCCGCCGGGCTCCGGGACGGCCAGCTCGTCGTCGCCTTCCCGCCCTCGGCGACCTTCAAGAAGCGCAAGGCCCAGGACCGCGAGTACTGCGAGGCGCTGGCCGACGCCGTGCGGACGGTCACCGGCGCGCGCGTACGCCTGCGGTGCGAGCTCTCCGAGGAGGAGGCGCCGGCGGCCGTCGCGGCGGGCCCCGCGCCGCTCTCGGAGGAGGAGCTCGTCGCGCGCTTCATGTCAGAGTTCGACGCCGAGGAGCTCCCGGCGGACACCCCCGAGGACTGACGAGACCCATGCCCCAGCCGAACATGCAGCAGATGCTCAAGCAGGTCCAGAAGATGCAGGCCGACATGATGGCTGCCCAGGAGAAGCTCAAGGACGAGCGCGTCGAGGCGTCCGCCGGCGGCGGCATGGTGAAGGTCGTGGTCAGCGGCGACCTCGAGGTCAAGGAGATCACCATCCAGCCCGATGCGATCGACCCTGAGGATCCCGAGCTGCTCCAGGACCTTGTGCTCGCGGCCGTCAACGAGGGCCTGCGCGCGGCGCAGGAGCTCGCCGCCTCCAAGCTCGGGGGCGTCACCGGCGGCGCTGGCGGCCTGGGCGGCCTCGGCCTGCCGGGCCTCTAACCCGTGTACGCCGCGCCCGTCCAGCGGCTGATCACCGAGCTCAGCCGCCTCCCGGGCATCGGGACGCGCACGGCTCAGCGGCTCGCCTTCCACGTGCTGCGCGCCTCGCCCGAGGAGGCCGGCGCGCTGGCCGACTCGATCCGCGAGGTCAAGGAGAAGATCGGGCTGTGCGAGCGCTGCTTCAACCTCGCCGAGGAGTCCTTGTGCCCGATCTGCCGGGACCCGCGGCGCGACGAGACGCTGGTGTGCGTCGTCGAGGAGCCCGGCGACGTCATCCCGGTCGAGCGCACGCACGAGTTCCGCGGGCGCTACCACGTGCTCGGCGGCGCGCTCTCGCCGGTCGACGGGGTCGACCCCGAGGACCTCAAGATCGCCCAGCTCATGACCCGCGTGGGCGAGGAGGACATCCGCGAGGTCGTCCTCGCCACCAACCCGACCACGACCGGGGAGGCGACCGCGCTGTACATCGCCGACGTCCTGCGCGGCCGCCATCCCGAGGTCGCCGTGACGCGGCTGGCCTCCGGCCTGCCGGTCGGCGCCGACCTCGAGTACGCCGACGAGGTCACCCTCGGGCGCGCCCTCGCGGGCCGCCGCTCCGTCGGCTGACCGCCGCCGGCGTCATACTCGCGGCCGCGATGGAGACGTTCGACACCGGGCCCGGAGGCGGATCGCCGCTCATCCCCGACGCCGTGAAGGGCGCGTCGTTCGACCCGATCCCGCCGGGTCCCGACCAGCCGATGCGCCGCTGGTGGGGCCGGCACCTGGCCGAGACGCGCTGGCTGGCGGAGCTCGCCGCGCTGCTGGCCGACCCGGTCTACCGCGGGGAGGGAGTGCCGCGAGGGCACGGCCAGCCGGTCGTGCTCATCCCGGGCTTCCTCGCCGGCGACCAGTCGCTGGCCGTCATGAGAGAGTGGCTGAGCCGCATGGGCTACCGGGTCGAACCGTCGGGCATCACCGTGAACGTCGACTGCTCTGACCGCCTCCTGGACCGCCTCGACCGTCGCGTCGCCCGGATCCACGAGGCGACGGGCCGCCCCGTGAGCCTGATCGGGCACAGCCGGGGCGGCCACTTCGCCAAGGCGCTCGCCCACCGGCGCCCGGAGCGCGTCGCGGGCGTGATCTCGCTCGGGGCCGGCCTGGACACGCCGTTCGACATCAGCATCCCGACCAAGGCTGCGGTTGCCGCGACGCGCTGGGTCCTCGCGCGGACAGTCGACCGGGTCGACGACAACGGCTGCTTCACGGCGACCTGTCGCTGCCGGTTCGCTCGCGACTACGCCGGCGACTTCCCGCCGAGCGTGCCACTGACCTCGATCTACTCGCGCGGCGACGGAGTCGTGTGGTGGGAGGCGTGCGTCGTGCCCTACGCCCGCAACGTCGAGGTCACCGGCAGCCACGTCGGGCTGGCGTTCAACCGCAGCGCCTACCGCGCGGTAGCGACGGCGCTGGCCGGCTCCGCCTGACCGCTGTCGACGCCCGGCTCGGTCAGCGCGTAGGAGCCGAAGCTCTCGCCGCGGACCAGCGGCGTCAGGTGGCGAAGCCGCTGCTCCTCGGTCCCGGCGAGGACGATCCGCAGGCCGGTGAGCTTGACGTAGGCGGCGATGAGCGAGACGGTGACCGAGACCTTCGCCAGCTCCTCGACGTAGGCGCAGAAGGAGACCTCGGACGCCTCGCTCCCACCGCAGCTGCGCGGCACCACGTGCCCGGCTGCTTGGTGGCTGCGCTCAGGAAGGCCTCGGCGTCGGGCGGATTCTCGTCGCTGACCTGGTAGCTCGCGTTCTCGTTCCCCGGCGGGTTGACCACGGCCGCGATGTGCCCGCTGGTCGAGAGCACTAACCTGGATTGTCGGTCCGGTAATTCGGTTGAGTCTTATCGGGCGGGGAAGGTGTAGCTGAGGATGCGACCGCCCCACCAGGGAACCTGGACTTGGCGGTTCTCGTAGCCGGCGTCGAGTAGTGCGGGGGTGTGGGTGCGGCGGCGTAGTGCGACCTCGATGTGCCCGGGGGTGAAGCGCAGCTCGCCGATCCCGTCGATCAGGTAGTCGCGGATCGTGTCGGGGGTTTGGTTGCGGTAGGCGGTGTGGAGGCCGCGGGCGAACCGCCGGTAGATGATGTCGGCGAGGACCGTGAGCGCGACGTCGAAGTCGACGGCGAGCGGGACCTGGGAGCAGAGCGAGTCGAGGTGGAACGCGCGGATCTGCTCGGCGGGTTGGTTCGCGATGCCCCAGCGTTGGCCGTAGCGTTCGATCAGCTGCTTGGGGGTGAGCTGCTGTTGGTTGGTGAGGATCAGGGTCGGCTGATCGCGGCCGAGCTGCACGGCGAGCTGGCGGAAGACGCTGCCTTGGATCGTGACGGCGTCTTCGTGGTAGTTGGCGGTCTTGTGCTTGCCGGAGCGGTCCAGCCGGGTCTTGGTCCAGGCGCTCGCCGGGAGCGCCTCCAGCGACTGGATCAGCTTCGGGTAGCGCTGGCGCAAGGTGATGAATCCGACGCCCATCTGGTCGAGCTCGGCGAGGTGTTCGTTGGTCGTGAGCTTGCCGTCGAACACCAGCAGCTTGGGCAGCTGGCCGTGGGTGCGCTCGTGGAAGCGGCAGAAGTCGGTCACCTCGCCCGCCTGCTGGCGGCTGGTGAGCTCGGCGTTGGCGTAGAGGATCGTGTGCTGTTGCCCGTCCTGAGCGATGAACGTCAGCACCGAGCGGGTCCGCTGCGAGCGGCGGGGAACGTAGTGCTTCTCGAGCACGGTGTCCTGCTCGCCGTAGCTCATGATCGCGTGAAAGTCGAGGTTCACTCCCTGCTCGCCGATCAGCCCCGCCTCCCGGAGTCGGGGCTGCAGCGCCTCGAAGAACGCGATCTGCTGGGAGCGGCTGGTGCGGTAGGAGTAGGTCGTCAGATGCCAGGTCTTGGGCAGCACGTTCAGTCCGGCGAAGGCGCCCAGCGCCGGGTCGTGCACGACTGAGCGCACGTGGCTTCGCCGGCGGCGCCCTGAGAGCTTGAGCGCCAGCAGCGACAGCACCGAGCGGATCGCCGGAAGCTGGCTGGTGGACGGCCAGCCGGCCGCGTCGACCAGTCCGGGCAGATCGAGCGCGACCAGCTCCGGGACCAACAGGAACAGGCCGGCGTGCTGGGTTTGGATCGTGCCCTCGGTCGGCCAGTCCTCTTCTGCGAGGACGCGCACCTTCTCCGCCGCCAGCCGTTCGGGCGCCGGCTCGGGCTTGTCCTGACGCAGCTTGGGCATCCGCGAGAGCCCTTCCTCGCGCAGGATCTCCCACACCGCCGTGCGCGACAGCGGCGTCCCCGCCCGTGCAAGCTCGGAGACGATCTCCTCGATCCCGTGCCGGGAGCGACGCAGCTCGAGCGCCCGCTCGCGGGCGGCATCCTTCTTGGGCTGACGCTTGGGCCCCGGCCGCGAGGCCTGGAACAGCTCTCCCACATCCGCCTGGCGGTACTGCGAGATCAGCGTCTGCACGCTCGCCTTCGTATAACCAAACCGCCCGGCGATCTCCGCCGCCGACAGCTCCTCCACGTAGTAGGCGCGCAGCGCCTCATACCGACGGTGCCCGGCGACCGTCGGCTTGGTGAAGCGGTCGTGTCCCGTCCGGGCCATCGCTCAGCCGATTTGGTGGACGATTCTACCGATATGGTTCCGCACCCAGCGGACGGAACGCGACGACGAACTCGCCGCCGTCCGGCGGAATACTGCACAACCATGGGATCATCGCCCCCCGGCGCTCGTCCACCGCGCTGCACTCAACCAGAGATAGCCCGAGAAGGATCCACCAAATGAGCTAAGCCCAGCTCCGTCAGGGCCGCCGGAAGCCCCAACTACCGCTACAGCCGCCGATCACAGACCACAGCGAAATCGGTGAACGAACCCCTCACCGATAATCGAGGCTAAGCGCGGGGAGCTGCCGAGGAGCCCTGTCGTCCGGTAGCAGCTCTCCCACGGTGAGATGTGGTCGGCGATGCCGGCGACGACGTAGGAGTCGACGGTTATCGCCTCGAGGTCGACGCCCGTGCCCAGCACGTCGCGCTCCCCGGGCCGCGCCAGGGCGTTGGAGAGGGCGATCTCGACGAAGTCGCGGTGTAGGGCCGCCGGCATGTTGGTGGTGTCGGCGTTCCAGTAGAGGATGTCGAAGGGCGGCGGGTCCTTGCCCAGCAGGTAGTTGTTGACCCAGTAGTTCCACACCAGGTCGTTCGGCCGCAGCCAGGCGAACACACCGGCCAGCGCGCGCCCGTCGAGGTAGCCGCGGCGATGGGACTCGCTCAGCGCCAGCGCGGCGGTCGCCCGGTCCATGAGGGCCGCCGACGTTCCCGCGTGCTCGTTGTCGATGACGCAGACGCCGAGGGTCAGCCGGCGATGCGGTCCTGCTCGCCGCCGGCGGCTAGATGCGAGAGCGCGGCGGAGAGCGTGGTACCGCCCGCGCACAGGCCCAGCGCGTGGGTGCTCGTGCTGCCGGTGATCGCCTCGACGGCGTCGAGCGCCTCGAGGACCGCGCCCGCGTAGCTGTCCAGCGATCAGTCCGCGTGGCGCTCGTCGGGATTGCGCCAGGAGATCGTGAACACCTGCTGGCCGGCGCCGACCAGGTACTCGACCAGGCTGCGCTCGGGCGCGAGGTCGACGACGAAGGTCGCCTGCCCGGTGGCCAGGTAACCCTGCTCGAGCCGGCGGAACGCGGAGTTGCCGCTCCACGCCGGGTCCTTGAAGCGGCGGTCGCGCTTGGAGGGCTCGACCTCCGAGCGCCCGACCGCGAGCTTCCCGAGCTCCCCCGCGTACTGCAGGCCCCGTCGGGCCACCGAGCGGCTGCCCTCCTGACCCTCGCCGGCGGCCGTCGCCCGCGCCATCCCGCTACCTCGCCGTGCCGGCGGTCTCGGGGGCCTCGATCTCGCGCTTGAGGATCTTCCCCGTCGGCCCCTTGGGCAGCTCGTTGACGAACCAGACCGTGCGCGGGTACTTGTAGGAGGCGACCTCGCCCTTCACGTACTCGCGCAGCTCGTCGGCGCCCACCTGGAGCCCAGGCTTGAGCGCCACCGCGGCGGCCACCTCCTCGCCCATCTCAGGATGCGGAACCCCGATGACGGCGGCCTCGCTCACCGCGGGATGCTCGTAGAGGACCTCTTCGATCTCCCGCGGATACACGTTGTAGCCGCCGCGGATGATCATATCCTTCTTGCGGTCGACGATGAAGAAGTAGCCGTCCTCGTCGACGTAGGCCAAGTCGCCGGTGGAGAACCAGCCGTCGGTCATGACCTCCTTAGTGGCGTCCTCGCCCTTCCAGTAGCCCTTCATCACGTTGTGGCCGCGGATGGCGATCTCGCCGACCTCGCCCTGGGGGACGTCCTCGCCCTCCTCGCTCACCACCTTCATCTCCACGCCCTTGATGGGCGTACCGATCGAGCCGGGCTTTCGCTCGGCGTCGGGGTGGTTGAAGGAGGCGACGGGTGAGGTCTCCGAGAGGCCGTAGCCCTCGAGGACCTTGGTCTGAAAGGCCTCTTCGAAGCCGCGCATGATCTCGACCGGCATCGCGGCGCCGCCGGAGAAGCAGACGCGCAGGCTCGAGGCGTCGTACTTGTCGGAGTCCTCCACGTTGAGCATCGCCGTGTACATCGTCGGGACGCCGGCGAAGACCGTCACCCCGTCGCGCTGGATGATCTCCAGGGCCTTGGCGGGGTCGAACCGCGGGATGAAGGTCAGGCAGCCGCCGACGTAGACCGCGACGTTCATGCAGCACGTCTGCCCGAAGGAGTGAAACAATGGCAGCGCTCCGAGGATCACGTCCTCCTCGGAGGCCTCGACCACGGTCTCCGCCGCGACGGCCGCGTTCTCGCGCAGGTTCTCGTGCGTCAGCTCGGCGCCCTTGGGCGTGCCGGTCGTGCCCGAGGTGTAGAGGATGACCGCCGTGTCCTGCCCCGCCCGCTCCGTCAGTTCGCGATCCGGCTCGACGCCGGCCAGCAGCTCCTCGAAGTCCCCCGGCGCGACGCTGACGAGTTCTGCCCCGGTCTCCTCGGCGCCCTTCTCCGCCGCCTCGGCAACCTCGTGCCACGCGAACAGCACCTTCGCCTCGGGGTCGCGCAGGTAGAAGGCGACCTCGCGCCCCTTGAGCAGGACGTTCATCGGCACCACGACGCCCCCCGCCCGCAGCACGCCGTAGTAGACGATCGGGAAGTAGTGGACGTTGGGCAGCATCACTCCCACGCGGTCCCCCGGCGCGACGCCCTTCTCCGCCAGCAGCGCGGCCACACGGGCGCTCGCCTCGTCGAGCTCGGCGTGGGAGACCACCGTGTCGTCCAGCCTCAGGGCGGGCCGCTCACCGTGCCGCCGCGCGGTCTGGACCAGGATGCCTGCGAGGTTCTCCGTCATCTGCGCTCTCCTGCCACCGGGGACTCGTTCTGTCCATTACCCCTCGCCCTCCAGGCCCAAGCGAAGAGGGCTGGCCCGGGCGGCTGGTCGCTCGGGTTGCCGGGGGTGGCGTCCGGCCGCTGCTCACACGGCCTTGCTCGGCCTGGCGGGCGGCGATGAGCAGCGGGTCCCACGGGCGCGAAGGGGGCGCGTAGCTGAGGTCGAACTCGGCCACGTCGCCGACCGTCGCACCGGCGTGGAGCGCGGCGGCGAGCACGTCGACGCGCTTGGCGACGCCCTCACGACCGGTGAGCTGGCCGCCGAGCAGCCGACCGGTGCCTCCAGGTCGCAGACCGTGAGCACGCTCGTCCCCACGACGCCGCCGAAGCGCTCGTCGGTTGCGCCTGCCTCGTCGCCGGCCTCGCCGATGTTCGCGCCCGCCACGCGGCCCTGCTTGTTCGCCGTGGTGCCAGCGGGACGTAGGCGGGCTCGTCGTGGAGCAGGTGCCGCGTCTCACAGCAGTCCCCGGCCGCCCATACCCCCGCGACCTCCGTGCGCATCCCGGCGTCGGTCACCACCCCGCCGTGCGCTCCCAGCGGGAGCCCGGCGGCCGCGGCGAGACCGCTGTGGGGCCGCACGCCGACGCCGAGGATCACGATCTCCGCCTCCAGCGCGCCGCCGTCCGTGCGGACCTCGCGCACGCGCCCATCGCCCTCGATCGCCTCGACGGTCGTGCCGGTCGCGACCTGCACTCCCCCAGCAGCGCGCGCCGCTCGGCACGCCCGCCAGCACGGTCGGGCGCACGAACGCGTTGTCGCGCTCGCCACCGGTCAGCACGGCTGCGCCGAGCGCCCGCGACCCACTCCTGTACCCGCGCCGCCTCCACGGCGGTGATCATCGGGCCCAGCTCGGTCGCCTCGTCCAGCGGATCGCCGGCGGCCAGGCGGCCGACGCGCTGCACGAAGCGCGCGACGAACTCGTCGTGGACCTCGGCGGCCCCGAGGATGCGCTGGTCGACAGACACACCTGGCCGGCGTAGGCGAACGCCCCGAAGGTCAGGCCCTCCACCGCGTGCGCCAGGTCGGCGTCGGGCTCGACGATCACCGCAGCGTTGCCGCCGAGCTCGAGCGTCACCTCTTCTTCGGATTGGCCGCCTCGAGCCCCCACCCGACGCGGTCTGAGCCGGTGAAGCTGATCCCCGCCACCCGCTCGTCCTGCGCGGCGAGCGCCGTCGTCTCGCCGTTCATCGCGAGCACGCTGATCGCTCCCTCGGGCCACTCCTCGGGGGCCAGGGCTCGGCGAGCGCCAGCCCCGACAGCGGCGTCCGCGTGGACGGCTTGACAAGCACCGGGTTGCCGGCTGCGAGCGCCGGCGCGACCTTGTGGGCGACGAGGTTGAGCGGGAAGTTGAACGCGCGATGGCGACCTTGTAGGGCTCGCCGGCGTCGACGAGCTTTATCGCGGCGTTGGGGATCGAGAGGAGCGTCTCCTCGAGGTCGAGGTGGCTGAGCACCTCGGTGGCGAGCGCGCCGAAGACGCGGAGCTCGGCCTCGACCTGCTCGGGACGCGCCCTCACCGGCGGCCGCGCCGGCTTGTGCCGATCGCTCACCGCACGATCCCGAACGCCCGCTTGAGGATCACCACGCGCCGGAAGGCCGCATCGACGCGCGCCTCCGCGATCGCGCCCGTCCGCACCTCGCTCACGATCGCCCGCAGGGCGGCCTGCTGGTCGGCGGCCGAGCCCGGGATGGTCAGCAGGTCGGCGCCGGCCTTCAGCGCGGCCACCGCCGCGCGGGCGATGCTGCCGCCCGTCGTCGCCGTGATGGCCACGAGGTCGCCGGTCGCCACCACGCCGTCGAACCCGAGCCGGTCGCGCAGCAGGCGGACCGCGGCGGGGAGCACACTGGCCGGGGTCACGCCGTCGAAGGCGACATAGGTCGCATTGGAGAGCACGATGACCGGCGCGCGGCCGGCGATGGCCCGGAAGGGAACGAGGTCGCGTGCGGCGAGCTCGGGCAGGCTGAGGGACACCGGCGCCGGGCCGAGGTCGGGGTCCTGGGCCGCGCCGCCTGCGCCCGGGAAGCTCCCGACCGCGGGGATGACGCGCGCGCGAAGGTAGCCGTCCACCGCGGCGCTGACGGCCCTGGCCACGTAGGCCTCGTCGATCCCGTAGGCGCGGTCCTCGAAGATGCCCCCCTCCGTGGCAACGTCGGCGAGCGGCGCGAGGGTCATCGTCACCCCGAGGCGACGCAGCGATCGGCCGGCGGCCTGCGCGTCGCGGCCGATCGCCCTCGGGCCGCGCGGAGCGATCACGGGCTGCGGCCGCGGCGGCAGCGCCGGGAGGACCGACCGGGCCCCGCCCTGCTGGCGCGCGGTCACGAGCAGCGGGAGGGCCCCGCCGCGGCGCGCGGCGGCCTGCAGGGAGGCGACGAGCGCCCGGACCTGGGCGGGCGACAGCGCGTTGGGGCCCTGGAGCAGCACGCCGCCCCAGCGCCGGGCGCGCAGGGTGCGGGTGATCGGGGCGTCGCCGCCCGTGCCCGCGAAGCCCACAAGCATGAGCTGGGCCACCTTGTCGCGCAGCGAGGTGCGCTGGGCCAGCCGGTCGACCGCCGGCCCGCCGGCGCCCGAGCCGGTGAGCGCGGCGAGCGCGTCCAGGAGCGACGGGCCCGCCGGCGGGCCGGTCCCGGCGGCGGCCGGCCGCCGGCGCTCGTGGAGATCGAGGACGGCGATCGGCAGCGCGATCGCGAGCCCGAGGGCGACGCACACGGCGAACAGCGCCAGCGGATGGCGCAGGGTGGGCAGACCCATCGCGGCTACCCTTCCTCGCCGTGCCCGAGACGGTCGTGATGAAGTTCGGCGGAACCTCGGTGGCAGACGCCGAGCGACTGCGCCGTGCGGCCTCGCGCATCGTCGCTCGCAAGGAGGGTGGCGCGAGCGTCGTGGCCGTGCTCTCGGCCCGTGGTAAGACCACCGACGAGCTGATCGAGATGGCCCAGGAGGTCTCGCCGAGCCCAGACGCCCGCGAGATGGACATGCTGCTCTCGACGGGCGAGCGGATCTCCTGTGCCCTGTGCGCGATGGCCATCAACGACCTCGGGCACCGGGCCATCTCGCTCACCGGCTCCCAGGCCGGAATCGTGACCGACACGTCGCATACGAAGGCGCGCATTCTGGACGTGCGCGCCGATCGCATCAAGGACGCGCTCGGTCAGGGCTCGATCGTGCTCGTCGCGGGCTTCCAGGGGGTGTCGACGACCAAGGACGTGACGACCCTGGGCCGGGGCGGCTCGGACACCACCGCCGTCGCCCTCGCCGCCGCCGTCGGCGCCGAGGTGTGCGAGATCTACAGCGACGTGGACGGCGTGTTCAGCGCCGATCCGCGCATCGTTCCCGACGCGCGCAAGCTGCCGGTCGTCTCCTTCGAGGAGATGCTCGAGATGGCCGCCTCGGGTGCCGGCGTCCTGCAGCTGCGCTCGGTGGAGTACGCGCGCAACCACGGCGTGCGGATCCACTGCCGATCGAGCTTCCACCCGGCGCCGGGTACCGTTGTCGTCGGAGAGGACGAGACCGTGGAGCAGCCCCTCATCACCGCCGTGACCCACTCGACCGACGAGGCGCGCATCACGCTGCTCGGCGTGCCCGACGTCCCGGGGGTCGCCGGGCGCATCTTCTCCGAGCTCGCCGAGGCGAGGATCAACGTCGACATGATCATCCAGAACGAGCCCGAGTCCGACGGCGCACGCGCGGACATGTCGTTCACCGTGCCACGCTCGGACCTCGCGGCGGCGACCGAGACGCTCGAGCGCGTCGTCGCCGGGCTGGGCATCGGCTCGGTCGCCACCGACGTCGACATGGGCAAGGTGTCGATCGTCGGGGCGGGGATGAAGTCCCACCCCGGGATCGCCGCCAAGGTCTTCACGGTGCTCGGCCGGGAGGGCATCAACATCGAGATGATCTCGACCTCGCCGATCAAGATCTCGTGCGTGATCCGCGGCGAGCGGGTGCCCTCGGCGGTGCGTGCCCTACACGCGGCCTTCGAGCTCGGCCGCGGCGCGGTGCGCGAGGAGCGGCCCTTCGCCAGCGGCCCGCGCAAGGGGGGCGCTGAGGCCGCATGAGCCTGCGCGTCGCCGTCGTCGGCGCCACCGGCGCCGTGGGCAACGTGATGCTCGAGATGCTCGACCGGCGGCGCTTCCCGGCGCGCGACGTCGTGCCCTTCGCGTCGGAGCGCTCGGCGGGGAGCGAGCTGGGCGGCCGGACCGTGCAGGCCCTCTCGCCCGAGGCGATCGAGGGCTTCGACCTCGCGCTGTTCTCGGCGGGATCGGGCGTGTCGCGCGACTGGGCGCCGCGCTTCGCGCAGGCCGGCGCGGTGGTGGTCGACAACTCCTCGCAGTGGCGCATGGAGCCCGACGTGCCGCTCGTCGTCGCCGAGGTCAACCCCGAGGCGCTCGACGGGCACCGCGGGATCGTCGCCAACCCGAACTGCACGACGATGCAGATGGTCGTCGCGCTCAAGCCGCTCCACGACGCGGCCGGGATCGAGCGGCTGATCCTCTCCAGCTACCAGTCGGTGTCGGGCACCGGGGCCAGGGCGATGGAGGAGCTCGAGACCCAGACGCACATGCTGCTCCACGAGATGGCCCCGGCCGCTCCGGCCGTCTACCCGCACCCGATCGCCTTCAACGTCCTCCCCCACGTCGAGACCTTCAAGGACGGCGACGACTACACGACCGAGGAGCGCAAGGTCATCCGCGAGACGCGCAAGATCCTCGGCGAGCCCGAGCTGCGCGTGACCGCGACGTGCGCCCGCGTCCCCGTGGTCAACGGCCACGCCGAGTCGATCAACCTCGAGACGCGCGAGGACCTGTCGCCTGAGCGCGCCCGCGAGCTGCTGGGCGCCGCCCCCGGCGTCGTGGTGCGCGACGACCCCGCGCAGGCCGTCTACCCCATGCCGGTGGAGGCGGCGGGCCGCGACGAGGTCTTCGTCGGGCGCATCCGCCGCGACCCGAGCAATCCCCGCACGCTCAATCTCTGGGTCGTCGCCGACAACCTCCACAAGGGGGCGGCGACGAACGCGGTCCAGGTCGCCGAGCTCCTGCACGGGCGCGGACTCGTCGGCGCAGGCGCGCGCAGCGCTGCGTAGCCTCTCGGCCCGCATGAGCCTCCGAAGGTCCTCGTTCGCCCTCGTCGCCGCCCTGGCGGCCGGGGCGCTCGCCGCCTGCGGGGGAGGGTCGGAGGACAAGGGCGACGAGAGCGTCCGCCTCGCCGGCCCCGCGCGCGAGCCGTTCCTCGGCGTGACCCTCGGCTCGCTCGGGTCCTCGCCGGCGCTCATCGGCACCGAGACGAGGGTCATGGCCCGCTCGGGCGTGAGCTCGCTGCGCGCGCAGTTCAACTGGAGCCAGCTCGAGCCGCAGAAGGGAAAGCTGGACTTCAGGAGCGCGGACGCGCTGGTCGGCGCTGCCGCCGGCGCGCGCCTCGACCTGCTGCCGGTGGTGCTCGGGACACCGCCCTGGGCGGCCAAGAACCCCTACCTCCTCACCGCATCGCCTCCGCGCGATCCGCAGGACTACGCGCGCTTCCTGCGCGCGCTCATCGGCCGCTACGGCCCGGACGGGGCGTTCTGGCGCCAGCACCCGCAGCTGCCGAAGGTCCCGATCCGCGCGTGGCAGGTCTGGAACGAGCCCTCCCACGACTACTACTGGGGCCAGCAACCGTGGGCGCCGTCCTACGTCGCCCTGCTCAAGGCGGCGCACGCCGCCGTGCGCGGCGCCGACCCCGGGGCCAAGACCGTGCTCGCCGGCTTCCCGGACCGCTCGTGGGTCTCGCTGCGCCAGGTCGAGCAGGCCGGCGGGAAGGGGGCCTTCGACGTCGCCGCCGTCCACCCGTACACGGCGAAGGTCTCAAACGTGCTGAAGATCGTCAAGCTCGACCGCGCGGCGCTCCGCGCGGCCGGGGACGGCAAGGTGCCGCTGTGGCTGACCGAGGTGACGTGGTCGTCGGGCCTCGGCAAGGTGACGCGCAACCAGTTCGGGTTCGAGACGACCGAGCGCGGGCAGGCCGAGCGGCTGACCGAGGCGTTGCCGCTGCTGGCGGCGCAGCGCGACAAGCTGGGCATCGAGCGGATCTACTGGGAGTCCTGGGCCGGGAGCGACAAGAACCCGAGCCTCACGTGGGACTGGGCCGGGCTGCGGACCGTGCGCGGCGATTCCGTCCGCGCCAAGCCGGCCTTCGACGCGTACGTCCGGGTCGCGCGCCAGCTCGAGCGCCCCTGACGGGCGCGCGCGCCCTCGTCCCCCCCGAACGGTGCGACGTCTCGAGTGGTCCGTCGGATAGATTGCCCCGCCTTGTCGCCCCGTGTCCTGCTGCTCGCGTTCCCCGCGCTCGCCCTCGTGGTCCTGGCGTGCGGAGGGGTCGACGACGGCAAGCTCGAGCAGCAGATCAAGGACGAGGTGACCAAGCAGGGGGGCAGAGTGACCTCGGTCGACTGCCCTGCCGATCAGGATCTCAAGAAGGGCAACGGGTTCGACTGCACACTCGAGACGGCGCGCGGCGAGTCCGTCCCGGTGCGGGTGAAGATCACCAGCGACGACAAAGGCGGGCGCGCCGAGTACGTGATCCCGCCCGACGTGCTGCGGCGCTAGCCGCTCCCCGCAGCCCTCTCTGCCTCAGCGCGCCAGCACGAGCGCGCTGACGATCAGCTCCGCGAAGAGCTCGAGGCGCGGGATGTCCGGCGGGCCGTAGGGCGATCCGTCGCGTCGGTCGAGGACCGAGAGCGCCCCGACGACCTCGTCGTCGAGCTCGAGGGGGACGACCAGCATGGTGTTGGGGACGTAGCCGAGGCTGCGCGCGATGCGCTGCGCGAAGCGCGGGTCCTCGCGGCAGTGCGGAACCGCCGTGCCCTCACCGGACTGGACGACGTCTCCGGCCAGACCCATCCCCGGGACGAGCCGCACCCCGACGACCTCGCGTGCGCCGACCCCCCACGCCGCGCGATAGACGAGCTCTCCGGTGGCCGGGTCGCGCAGGGCGATGGAGGCCGCCGCGGCCTCAAACACGCCGGCCACGGTCCGCGCGATCGCCTCCAACAGCCCACGCTCCTCCTCGGGCCCGGGGAGGCTCTCGACGAGCGCCGCGCCGCCCGTCGAGGTTCCGATCGGCGAGCCCAGCGCGGCGGCGAACGCCTCCACCGAAGCGACGCGCCGCTCGGGATGGGTCTCGAGCCCTTGGCGCAGGGTCGCCTCGAGGCCGTCGGCGATGCCCGGGAAGCGGCCCACGAGCGGCGGCGTATCCCGGTAGCCCGGGGGCTCGCCGGCGATCAGCGCCCACACCGTCGCGGCCAGGCTGTAGACGTCGCTGCGCGGCGAGACCTCCTCCCCGACGAAGACCTCAGGCGCCATGAAGCGCGGCGTGCCTGTCGCCCGCGTGCCGCTGTCGCCGCCGAGCTCCCGGGCGACGCCGAAGTCGACGAGCACCACGCCGCTCTCACCCAGGATCAGGTTCTGCGGCTTGACGTCGCGGTGGACGATCTGCTGCTCGTGGACGTAGCGCAGCGCCTCGCAGACCTGCTGGGCGTGCGCGATGACTTCCCCGACGGGCAGCCCCGGTGCGCCGCGCTCGCTCAGCACGCGAGCCAGGTCGGGGCCGCGGACGAGCTCCATGACGAGGTGCCGGCCGTTTGCGTCGTTCATGAAGTCGACCACCCGCACGACCCGCGGGTGGCGCAGTTGAGCGAGGAGTCGAGCCTCGATCTCGAAGCGCACGGCGTGGCGGTCGTCGAGGAGCCGCTTGACGGCGACCTCCGTGCCGTCGCGGGACCGCGCGCGATAGACCTCGCCCATCGCGCCGCGCGAGATCGGCTCGAGGATCTCGTAGCGGTCGCCCACCCGCGCGCCCGCCGTCAGGGATCGTGCCTCCCTCGCGGCGTCCACCATCGTCCACTAACGGGACGTCGGGCCGCCTACGTACGGTCGCCGGACCGCCGGCCGCCGCGAGGCGCCGGGAAGATCGCGCCCGCCGCGCGCGTTAATGGCACGTGCCAACGCCAGCCACCGCTCTGCACACGCGCCGATCGCGGACGGCCGACATCGCTGAGTTCCTGCTCGGAGTCCCGCTCCTCGCGGGCCTTCCCGACGCCGCGCGGCGCCGCGTGGCCGAGCGAGCGCGGTTCGTGGAGGTTGCCGCCGGCACGTGGCTCTTCCGGGGCGGCGACGCCGCGCAGAGCGCCTACCTGGTCCTCGCCGGGCGCCTGGAGGTCGTCGCCGAGGGCCCCTCGGAGGCGGTCATCCGCGAGCTCAAGCGCGGCGCGGTGCTCGGCGAGCTCGGCCTCTTGCGCGAGGAGGTGCGCTCGGCGTCGGTCCGCGCGCGGCGCGACAGCGAGCTGCTCGAGCTGCGCCGTGAGGACTTCGACGCCCTCCTGCGCGGCTTCCCCGACTTCGCCGTCGCGCTGACCACCTCGCTGGCCACGCAGCTCGCGGCGAACCGGACAGCGCGGGCCGACGCTCCGGACATCACGACCGTCGCCGTCGTGGGCCTCGACCCCGCCGCGCCGGCCGCGCAGGTCGCCGAGCGCCTCTCCACCGGCCTGCGACGCCACGGCACGCTCGCGCGGCTGGACGGCGCCGACGCCGAACAGCACCCGGGCGACCTCTCGGCGTTCCTGGGGAAGGCCGAGCGCGACCACGACCGCGTGCTGCTCGCCGGTGGCTCTGACCGCTCCGACGATCCTTGGACGGCGTTTCGCCTGCGCGAGGTCGACCTCGTCGTCGCCGTCGCCTCCCGGCCCCCGGACGCGGTCTGGACGCGGCAGGCGCCCGCCCTGCGCGGCTGCGAGCTGTTGGTGGCCGGCCCGGGCCCCTCCGACGACCTCCTGGCCGGGCTCGATCCACGCCAGGTCACCGTCCGCCGCGACGGCGCCGCGCTGCTCGCGGCCGTCGACGTCCTCGCCCGCCGCCTGGCCGGGCGCTCGACCGCGCTCGTGTTCTCGGGCGGCGGCGCGCGAGCGTTCGCCCACCTGGGCGTCCTCGACGAGCTCCGCTGCGCCGGCATCACGTTCGACCGCGTGGCGGGGGTGAGCCTGGGGAGCGTCATCGCCGGGTCGGTGGCGATGGGGTGGGAGCCCGATCAGATCTACGAGGTCTTCACCCGCTACTTCGTCGACCAGAACCCCACCAACGACTACACGCTCCCGTCCGGGTCCGTGCTGCGCGGGGCCAAGGCGCGCGGGCTGCTGGAAGAGGTGGCCGGAGACGTGCGCATCGAGGAGCTGCCGATCAGCTTCTTCTGTGAGAGCTGCGACCTCGTGGCGCGCGAGGTCGTGGTGCACCGCACCGGCCTTGTCCGCGACGCGGTGTACGCGAGTCTCGCGATTCCCGGGGTCTTCCCGCCGGTTGTGCGCGGCGACGGCCGCGTGCTGGTGGACGGCGGCGTGCTCGACAACCTGCCGGTCGCGAGGATGGCGCACGGCGGCGAGGGGCCGGTGATCGCGAGCGACGTGACCGCGGGCGCAGGGCGGTGGACGAGCAGGAAACGGGCAGGATCGGAGCTCGTCGCGCGCAGGGTCCGCAGGCTCCTCACCGGAACCGAGCAGCCGCTGCCCACCCTCGGCGAGACGATGCTCAGCACCCTGACCCTCGGCAGCATCGACACCGTGGCCGCCTCCCGGGAGCACGCCGCGCTCAGCATCCGGCCGCAGGTCGAGGACGCCGGGCTCCTGGACTTCAAGCAGCTGCCGCGCCTGCGGGAGGCCGGGCGGCGCGCCGCGCGGGTGGCGCTCGCGCAGGCCGACCTCGACGTGTTCGCCGACGGGGCCTGAGCGCTCCGGCTCTGACGATGGGCAGCGAGACCGCCTTCGGGGCCGGACGATCCGGACATGTTCAGCGGGGCCGGGCCTCAGCCGCCGGATCGGCGCCTGAGCAGGAGGACCAGCGCGAGCAGGAACACTGCGCCGAAGCCCGCGAGGACGACCATCGCCTGGCCGAGGGGAACATCGAAGAAGGAGGTCCCGTAGCGATTGAAGCGCGCGAACTCCGGCGAGGCGGCCATGCGCGCGTTCATGTCGATCGCCGTCCCCGCGCTGGCGAGCGACCATTGCGAGAAGACCGCGTTGACCAGCGAGTGGGCCGGCTCCAGCAGGCGGGCCGGCGGCACGATCGTCCCCGCGAAGAGGAGCTGGGGGATGATGACCAGCGGGATCACGCTCATCGCCTGGTCCTCGCTGCTCACCGCCGCGGACACGACCAGGCCGAGGATCACCGACACGAACCCGGTCAGGATCAGCACGGCGAAGACGGCGAGCCACGTTCCCGCTGGCTCGTCGAGCGGCCGGAAGGCGAGCGAGACGCCGGCGTTGGCCACCGCCTGCACCCCGATCAGCCCGAAGAGGACCACCAGCTTGGAGAGCACGTACGCGCTGACCCGCATGCCGACCATGCGCTCGCGCTCGAAGACGCTGCGCTCCTTGATGATCTCGCGGGCGGAGTCCACGAGCCCGAACCACACGATGACGATGCTCATCAGGAACAGGAACTGGATCGCGTCACCCGGGTTGCCGCCGGGGAAGTCGAACACGCCGGGCCGGAAGAGGGCGACGTTGAGCAGGCCGAGGACGGGCGCCTGACCGAGCAGGAGCGCCAGGTTGCGGCGGTCGCGCAGCAGCAGGCGCCCGTAGCGACCGGTGAGCAGGGTGGTCTGCGCGAGCACGCCGGAGGTTCGCTGGACGCGCGCGGCCGGCGCCATCTCCGGCTCCGGCCCGGCGGGCGTGCGCTCCGCCGGCCGCGGCCCCGGCCTCGGCGCGGGCGCCGCCTTCTCCGTCGGCGCCCGACCGTTCCCTTCGCCGCCGGCCGCCGCGTGCGGCGCCCACCCGCGCCCCTCCTCCGCCGCCCGCTCCAGCGCGTCGTAGATGCCGTCGTAGTCCTCCGTATCGAAGAAGGCGAGTGCGTCCCGAGGCGAGCCCTGGAAGGCCAGGGTGCCACCGCGCGCCATGACCACCACGCGATCGCAGAGGGCGAGGTTCTTGGTCGCGTGGGTCACGAGCGCCACGCCGCGCGAGCGGTCGGCGAGCTCGCGCAGCAGCACCATGAGGCGCGTCTCCAAGGCCGGGTCAAGCCCCGTGGTCGGCTCGTCGAGAAAGAGCAGGCTCGGCCGGCTGAGCAGCTCGGTGCCGACGCCGGCGCGCTTGCGCTGACCGCCGGAGAGCGAGCCGATCAGCGTGTCCTGATGCTTCCTGAGGCCGAGCTCGGCGAGGACGCGCTCGACGGCCGCCTCGACCTCGTCCGGCGACGCGTCCGCCGGGAGGCGCAGCCGGGCCGCGTAGCGCTGGGCCTCGCGGACCGTGAGCAGGCGGTGGACGATGTCGTCCTGGGGCACGTAGCCGATGTCGGTCCCGCGCCCCTCGACCGGCTCGCCGTTCACCTCGACGCGGCCGCCGGTGGGCCGCGTGACGCCCGCGAGCGCCTTGAGCAGCGTGCTCTTGCCGGCGCCGCTCTCCCCGATGACGGCGACGAGCTGGCCCGGCTCGATGGTCAGCGAGAGCGGCGCGAGGATCCGCTTGGCGCCGACGGCGACCTCGACGTCGTGCGCGTCGAGCCGCAGCGCGCCGTGGTCGTCGCGGGCGAGGAACGCGATGCCGTCGAACAGCACGCGGTAGGGACCGATACCCAGCTCGGACCCCGCGCCCAGGCGCGCGCGGTCGGCGAGCCGGCCGTCGACCCGCGTCCCGTTGCGCGAGCCGAGGTCCAGGACCTCGACACCGCCGTCGACGGGCACGACCTCGGCGTGGAAGCGCGACACGTTGGGATCGGCCAGCACGACGTCGTTGGCGGCGTCGCGGCCGATGGTGAGGCGCTCGCCGGTGAAGGCGACGGTCTGGACGCCGACCACCGGCAGCTGGCGCGAGGCCATCCGCGTCTCCGAGCCGCTGAGGAAGCGGACTCGTTGCTCGCCGATCTCGATCGTGTCGCCGTCGGCCAGCTCGTGGCGCGCGCCGTGCAGCCGCCGCCCGTTCACGACGGTCCCGTGCCGCGACCCCAGATCGGTCAGGTAGAGGCGTTCCCCGTCGACCTCGATCCGGGCGTGCTCGCGCGACACGCGGTCGCCGGCGAGCCGGAGCCCCGCCTCGCGTCCGCGCCCCAGGACGAGGCCGTCGGCGGGGACCAGGAGCCGCCGTCCGCCGTGCAGCAGCGAGGCACACCCTCCCACGGCAGCGGGAACGCCGTCGGCCCCTGGCGGGCGCAGGTCTTCCGGCACACGCCGACTCTAAGGACCGCCGTTTCCGGGATCGGATGGAATTCGGCGCATTGCTCCGCGGCCGGGCCGGGGTGAGGCGGCCCGGTGCGTGCGCAGCCGGCGATCGGCTCGACCTTCGCGGGGCATCGCCTCGAGAGCGTGCTCGGCGCGGGCGGGATGGGCGTCGTCTACCGCGCCACGAGGCTGGACTCGGAGGGGGTCGTCGCACTCAAGCTGATCACTGCGGACCTGGCTGACGATCCCGTGTTCGCAGCGCGCTTCCGGCGCGAGCGGCGACTCGCGGCCGGGCTCGCGCATCCACACGTGATCCCGGTCCACGAAGCCGGCGACGAGGACGGGATCCTCTATCTCGCGATGAAGCTGGTCGACGGCGTGGACCTCCAGGCCGTGATCGCCGCGGGCGGCGGCCTGCACCCGCGGCACGCCGCCGAGGTCGTCGGCCAGGTCGCCTCGGCCCTCGAGGCGGCGCACTCGCGCGGGCTGGTGCACCGCGACGTCAAGTCCGCGAACGTCATGATCGAGGCGCGGCCCGGCGGAGCCCACGCCTATCTGACCGACTTCGGCTTGAGCAAGGACGTCGCCTCGCAGAGCGGGCTGACCCGTCCCGGGCAGTGGGTGGGCACGATGGAGTACGCGTCGCCCGAGCAGCTCCTCGCCGAGCCGGTCGACGCGCGAACCGACGTCTACTCGCTGGGCGCCGTGCTCTACGAGGCGCTCAGCGGCCAGGTGCCCTTTCCGCGCCCCCGCGACGTCGACGTCTTCATGGCCCACATCGGCGAGCCGCCGCCTCGGCCGTCGGAGCGGAGCGCCAGGGTGCCCGCCGCCTTCGACGAGGTGGTGGCCCGGGCGATGGCGAAGACCTCCGGCGAACGCTACCCCTCGGCGCGCGAGCTCGCCGACGCGGTGCGCGAGGCCGGCCGCGCCGCGCCCGCGCCGGAGCGCGGTCTCACGCTGCTGCGGCCGGCTGCCGGGTGCAGCGCGGCCGGGTCCGATCCGGACGCACCGACCGCGGCCTGATCGCATGACGTGGTCGGCGATCGCCGTGGCCTTCCTGGTATCCCACCTCGCCGGCGACTTCCTGGCGCAGACCGAGTGGCAGGCGAGCCACAAGTCCGGCGGCCTGGGCCGCGACCGGGTGGCTCGGCGAGCGCTGCTCGCCCACGGAACGACCTACACGCTCGCCTTCGTTCCCGCCCTCGTCTGGATCGGCGTCGAGCGCGGGGCGCTCGTGGCCGTGGGCGTCGCCGCGTTGATCTCCCTCCCGCACGTCGCGGTCGACGACGGGCGGTTCACCGCGACGTGGCTGCGGCGGGTCAAGCACGTGCCGGAAGCGCCGGCGGCGCTGGCCGCGGCGGTCGACCAGAGCTTTCACGCCGTGGCGCTGTTCGTCGTCGCGCTGCTCGGCGCGAGCTGATCCCCCACGGTCGGACTCCCACGGGAATCGCTACACCGGGTCGCGCGCCGGCTGGCCCTCGCGGGCGGTCTCGGGCGCCGGCCGCGGGGCCCAGACGCGGATCGGCTTCATGCGACCCCGCACGGCGAGCTCGTCCACGAACTCGAGCGTCTCGGCTCCGTTGCTCAGCGCGGCCCGCGTCGACTCCGCGACAAGAGCTGGTGGGGGGTTTCCTTGGTCATCCCCTCCAGCCGCGAGGCGGTGTTCGTCGTGTCGCCGATCGCGGTGTAGTCCATGCGCCGCTCCGAGCCGACGTTGCCCGTCATCACCGTCCCGGTGTTCAAGCCGATGCCCATGCGAAAGCCCTCGCCGACGCCGTGCCCGCGCATCCACGCGTTGAACTCCGGAAGCCGGCGGTCGAGCATCTCACGGGCCGCGGCCATCGCGCGATCGGCGTGGTCGCCGCTCTCGAGCGGAGCCCCGAAGACCGCCATGATGCCGTCGCCCATGTAGGCCACCAGCGTTCCGCCGTGACCCATGATCGCGTCGCTCATCTCGCTCAGGTAGCGGTTGAGCACGCCGATGACCTGGTCGGGCTCGAGCGTCTCCGAGAAGCTCGTGAAGCCGCGCAGATCGGAGAAGAGGACGGTCACCTCGCTTCGTGCTCCTCCCAGGCGCAGGTCGTCATCGGTGCGGGCGAGGACCTCGTCGACCACCTGCTCGGGTACGAAGCGGGCGAAGGTGTCGTGCACGCGGCGGCGCTCGAAGGCGATGACCAGGTACTGCTCGGCGAGCGAGCCGACGGTTGCCAGGGCAAGGCCGAACAGCGGATAGGACACGGGCACGATCAGGCCGGCGTCGAAGGCGAGCTGCGCGCCGGCCAGGTAGAGGGCCGCAGCCGCGACCGCCGCGCCTAAGGCCGGAAGCGGTGAGACACGCAGGCTCAAGGCCGGCACCAGCGCGACCATCACGACGATGAGGGCGACGGCGATCCAGGTCGGCGCCTCCCGCAGCGGGAAGCCGCGCAGCGCGGTGTCGATGGCGGAGGCCTGGATCTCGGGTCCCGACGCCAGCGCGTCGCTGCTGGTGGACACGGCGTGAACGTCGTTGAGCGAGGGGCCGAGGCGCCGACGACCACGACTTTGCCGCGCAGGAAGCGGCGGGCACGCGCCCGGCCAGGACGCGGGAGAAGGAGACGGCGGGCACCGTTCCCGGCGGCCCCGGGTAGTCGATCCAGAAGGACCGGCCTGCCGCCGGGAGCTCGCGGCGCCGGATGGGACGGGCCATCGACCTGCTCGGCGGCCACGATCGCAAAGCCCTTCAGCCCGTCGTGCTGGTAGGGGGCGCGGCGGAAGACCCCGCCTGGGTCGGGCTCGATGATCGCGTTGCCCGCCCGCGCGCGCACCTCGTTGAGGACTTCCTCGCCGCCGAGCACCGCCGTGCCGCCTCCGTTCCTCACTTCGGTGGTGGACAGCACCGTGCCGGGTGCCCGGGCGACGGCCTCGATGAGCGCGTTGTCCTCCCGGTCGACCGTCCGCTCGGTGAACTGGACGTCATAGGCGATCGTCCGGGCGCCGGCGATGCGCAGGCGATCGATGAGCCGCGCGTGCAGTGAGCGCGGGAACGGCCAGCGCCGGCGGAGGTCACCGAAGGTGACGTCGTCGATCTGCACGACGACCACGTCCTTGGGCGCTCCCTGCGAGCCGCGCACCGAGAACCGGGCGTCGACTGTGTTGAGCTCCTGCGAGCGGAAGAGATCGGTCGCGTAGCGCGGTGCAAGCCGCGGCGGCGGCGATCGCTCCGATGACGGCGAGCGAGCGGATCCGCGACCGCCGGCGCCGGGGACGTCGCAGCGCCGCCGCGTCGCGCTGCCCGCGCCTCAGCCGCACCACCCGGGCCACGCCAGCTTCGCTCCGCCGCTCAACGGAGCGGCCGCTTTCCGGTGGTGTAGCGCTGGCCGGCCGTGAGAGTGACGGTGCGGCGGCGCACGCGGTCGCGGACCCGCACGATGCCTCGGCGAACGCGTACGAGCGTGCTGCCGTCGCAGTTGTCCTGAGTCAGCCAGACCGTGCCGCGTACCGTAGCCGCCCCGCCGCGGCCCGACGTCCTCCCACCACGTCCGTTGCCCCACAGGCGGCGGCCGCGCCGGCGACGGCGCGCCTCGAAGGCGGCGGCCGTGCCCGATCGGCAGCCGACGAGCTTGCCGGCCAGCACCGCGTCGATCGCCGAGCCGCGCCTGCGCTTCTGCTTGAGGCGGAAGATTCCCGCGTAGTGGTCGACGACGCGCACGTCGTTCGGGCGCCCCGTCGTCCAGGTGATCCTGCATCCGACCCGTCGCGCGCGTCGATCAAGGACCCGATCGGGATCTGCCTGTCGGCGCGCAGGACGATGAACTTCGTGGCACCGGGACGCCGGTAGCGTACGGTACCCGACACGAGCGCACCAATGAACGACCTGCCCACCTTGACGGTGGTCGGACCGCTGACCTTCACGCTGCCCGACGCCAGGGCGACCCGGCCCGTCCCGCGCTGGGCGATCCGGACGCGGACCGCATAGGTGCCGCCGAGCAGGTAGGTGTGCTCGCCGAGCACGTCGAACTGGCCGGCCGCTGCTCTCGGCCGGAGCGATCCGCCGGACCTCGTGCCGTCACCCCAATCGATCGTCACGTCGTAGGCCGAGGCGGGAACGCCCGCCTGGCCGGTGAAGACAGCCACAGCCCCGGTGAAGGCTCGCCTGCGCCGCGCGGATTTCGAGCGACCGCTCGCGCTCGGCGGCGTGGAGCCCGAGGGTGGGGGAGTCGACCCCGTCGGCGGAGAGCTCGGGCCCGACGGTGGGGGCGGCGGGGAGGATAATGTCGCGATCGTGAAGGTCCGCGAGGCCGGGGTCGGATCGGCCTCTTGTGCGCTGTTGATCGCGCGGACCTCGAAGGTGTGGCGCGGGGGCGAGCGTCGTGGTGCTCGACGGCGAGTCGCACGCCGCGAACGTCGCGGTGTCGACGCGGCACTCAAAGCTCGAGCCCGCCTGATCGGAGGTGAACGCGAAGCTCGGGGTGGTGTCGGAGATCGTCGCGCCCTCGGCCGGGCCGTCGGTGATCGTCGTGTCGGGGGGCTTCGTTCCCGGGGTCACGCCGGCGGGCGAGAACGTCGTGATCAGGGAGCGCGTGACCGAGCCGTTGGCCGGCACGGTGAGCGCCCAGCTCAGCCCCGCCCCGTTGTCTTGGTTGACGTCGCAGTCGCAGGTGTCGGGAAGCTGGCTGCCCCGGAGGGCCGACCAGACGGCCGCGTAGAAGGACTCGAAGAAGTGGCTCTCCGCGGTCAACGGGACGAAGCCGACGATCCGGTCCGGTGGCGCGTTGTTCGGCGTTGACGGAGCAGAAGATGCCGCCCGTCGTCGGGTCGTGGAAGCCGTAGGCGAAATCCGAATCCTGCAGATAGCAGTCGCCCGCGTGGTACAGGGACGCGTCGATCGGTTCGTCGGTGCTGTTGGCCACCGTGACGTCAGTGCGGTAGGACTCCTGGCCGACGACGTAGGCGTCGGTCTGGGTTATCCGCAGTCCTGAGCGGCCCGCGTCGACGACGGTGACCACCTGGAAGGGATCGCTGGCGGTTCCCGAACCGGTCACACCGCTCTGGCTCACCGGCGTGGGCGGGGCCCCGACGACGGGCCCATACGTCGTCTCTCCGGTCGACAAGAGGGTTCCGCACGAGCCGTTCTCGGTTCCCCCGTAGAACTCTGGGCTGGTGTCGCCGACGTGCTCGGCCGAGCACGCCAGGTCGTCGTTGAGGTAGATGTTCGTGAGCGGGCCGGCGGAGGCGATGACCCGCTGGTCGGCCAGGGCGCCCGGCGCGAACGCGAGGAGCGCGCCGAGCGCCAGCGCGAGCGGCGCGGCGCGCCGGGTGAAGCCGAGCATCCATCTCCTCTTGATCGGACGTCCTGAGCGGAACAAACGGGTGGCGGGCCGAGGAACTTGCGCCCGTCCCACCAACGCATGGGTCGAGGCTACGCGGCCGCTGATGCCGCCACGACCGACGTCGACCAATCGATCACGGTCGTCGGCTTGACCACGTGGCGCGCCATGCCGAGCTCGTCGGGCTCGAGGCCCAGCGCGAGGCCGACGAGCTGGGGGAGGTGGAGCACCGGCAGCCCGAGGTCCCGTCCCACGGCCTTGGCCGCGAGTGGCTGCTGGAGGTCGAGGTTGAGGTGGCACAGCGGGCACGGGGTGACGAGGCAGTCGGCCTCGGCGTCGATCGCGTCGCCGAGGTGGCGGCCGGCCTGCTTGAGGGAGGCCTCCTTGTTCATGGTGATGATCGGGAAGCCGCAGCAGCGGTAGGCGCCCGCATAGTCGATCACCGTGCCGCCCAGCGTCTCGATGACTCGCTGCAGATAGGTGTCGCGCGGATGCTCCGCGTCGATCTCGAGGCGGTCGGACGGGCGCACGATGTAGCAGCCGTAGAACGGGCCGACGCGAAGGCTCTCCAGCGGGCGCTTCACCTTCTCGGCCAGCGTCTCGAGGCCGATCTCCTCGACCAGCAGCCAGAGGAAGTTCTTGTTCTCGATGCCCTTGCGGTAGGCGAGGCCGTCGTCCGCGAGGTTCTCGTTGATGCGGTCGCGGTACTCGGAGTTCGCGTCCAGGCGCTCCTGGCACTCGCTCTGCGAGCCCTGGCAGGTGGAGCAGATGTTCATCATCATCGCCCCGTCGGTCTCCTGCGCGAGCGCGAAGGTCCTCGCGTTCAGGGTGTCGGCCAGCTCCTGGTTGTGCTCGGCGATGACGCCCGCGCCGCAACACGACGCGCGGTCGAGCTCGACGAGCTCGATGTCGAGCAGCGGCGCGACCTTGGCCATCGATCCGTGAAGCTCGGGGGTGAAGCCACGGCTGACGCAGCCGGGCCAGTAGGCCACCTTCATCGTGCGATCAGCTCCTCGGCTTCTGGGGGCCGGCGCCAGGGGCGGCCTGCGCGCCGTCCTCCCCGGTCGTGGGCGCGTTGTCCTCGGGCCGGTACTCGTGCGGTCCGCGCTCTTCCTCGGAGGCGGCCTTCTCGAGGTCCTCGTCCTCGATGCCGGTCACGTAGAGGTTGAGCTCGACGCGGTCGTCCTTGCCCTCGACGTCCTCGAAGATCCGCTTGACGTCCTTGGACGCCTTGTGCGGGTGCAACAGCGCATTCTGAAGCGTCACTTTGCGGCGCAGGAGCGCCTTGATGATCACCGGCAGCGACCCGACGAGCTCGGGGACCACGCGCGGGTGGAACTTGCCGCCGTAGGAGTCGGGCAGCAGGTCGCCCTCGTGGAGCAACCCGTGCTTGCGGATGTTCTTGACGAAGGCCATCTCGTGGCGATGGCCGTTGTTGCGGTCGTCGATCCCGTGGTCCGAGCCCGCGATGCGCCGCAGGCGCATGATCTGGCTCATGGGCGCCACGCCCTTCGGGCACGCCTCGATGCAGTTGAAGCAGTGGGTGCAGTCGTAGATGCCGTGCGGGTCCTCGGCGAGGTCGCGCAGGCGCTCCTGGTGCTGGCCGTCGCGCGGGTCGCCGACGAAGCGGTAGGCCTTGGCCAGCGCCGCCGGCCCGATGAACAGCGGGTCGACCTCCATCGAGAGGCAGTCCGACACGCACGCGCCGCACTGGATGCACGCCATCGACTGGGTGACGTCCACCATGTTCTCGTGGGGGACGATGTACTCGCGCTCGGGCGGCGGCCCGTCGGGCAGCAGCCACGGCGTCACGCGCTGGATCTTCTTCCAGTGGACCGCGTCCATGTCCACGACGAGGTCCTTGATCACCGGCATGTTGCCCATCGGCTCGACGGTGATCGCCCCGTTGGCCGCCGTCGACTCCGCCCACTCGAGGTGGGTGTGGCAGGCCAGCACCGGCTTGCCGTTCACCTTCACGCCGCACGACCCGCAGATCGCCGCCCGGCACGAGCACCGGATGCCGATCGAGCCGTCCTCGCGATCCTTGACCTGGAGGATGCCCTCGAGGACCGAGCGGTGGCCCTCGAGCTCGGTCGTGTACTCCGCCCAGTAGGGCGCCTCGCCCGTCTCGGGAGAGAAGCGGCGGATCTTCAGGGTGAACTCGGGCATCGCATCCTCATGCTCAGTACTTCCGTTCCTCGGGCTGCCAGCGGGTGATGGTGACCGGAGAGTAGGTGACCTCGGGCTCTTCACCGCCGTTGCGCGAGATGTCGATGTGCTTGAGCCAGTCCTCGTCGTTGCGCTCGGGGAAGTCGATGCGGTACTGGGCTCCGCGGGACTCCTTGCGCTCGAGCGCCCCGACCACGATGGTGTGCGCGGAGTCGAGCATGTAGCCGAGCTCGATGGCCCCGAGGACGTCCTGATTAAAGACCGTTCCGCGGTCGTCGATCCACGCGGTCTCGCACTCCTCCTCGAGGCGGTTCACGGTCTCGAGCGCCTCGGTGAGGCCCTCCTGGTCGCGATACACCGCGCACTTCTCGTTCATGGTGCGCCCGAGCTCGTCCTTGATCTCCGACACGCGACGCCCGCCGTGCTCGCGCGCGATGATCGAGTCGATCCAGCGCTGCTCGTCGCGCACCCGCTCGTGGGGGGCGGTGGGCATGATCTGATCGTGGCCGCGGGTGGCGGCGTGCTCGCCGGCGCGGCGCCCGAAGATCAGCGTGTCGAGCAGCGAGTTCGCGCCGAGGCGGTTGCCGCCGTGGACGGAGACGCAGGCGACCTCTCCCGCGGCGTAGAGGCCGGGGATCGGCGTCTGGCCGTCGATGTCGGTCTTCACGCCGCCCATGATGTAGTGCATCCCGGGGCGGACGCGGATGGGCTCCTTGGTGATGTCGGTGCCGGCGAAGTCTCGGCCGATGTTCACGATCTCACGCAGTGCCTCGAGGACCCGCTTGCGCGGCACCATGGTGATGTCGAGGGCGATCGTGCCGTCGGGGAAGCCGCGGCCCTCGTTGATCTCGGTCTGCTCGGCGCGCGAGACGACGTCGCGCGAGGCGAGCTCCATCTTGTTGGGGGCGTACTTCTCCATGAAGCGCTCGCCCTCGCCGTTGAAGAGCTGGGCGCCCTCGCCGCGGGCGCCCTCGGTGATGAGGAAGCCGTTCTCGGCGAGCGTCGTCGGGTGGTACTGGACCATCTCCATGTCCATCAACGGCGCGCCGATGCGGTAGGCCTGGGCGATGCCGTCCCCGGTGCAGATCAAGGCGTTGGTCGTCGGTTTGAAGGCCTGCCCGGCGCCGCCCGAGGCGAGGATCACGCTCTTGGCGGGGAAGACCTCGATGTTGCCGTCGCGGATGTGGCGGGCGATGACCCCCGAGCAGCGGCCGTCGTCGTCGGTGAGCAGCGACGTGACGAACCACTCCTCGTAGCGGTCGACGGTCTCGTGGTACTTCATGAGCTGCTCGTAGAGGACGTGGAGCAGAGCCTGGCCGGTGATGTCGGCGACGTAGTAGGTGCGGGCCTGCGTGGCGCCGCCGAAGGCTCGCGTGCCGAGCCGGCCCTCGCCGTCGCGGTGGAAGGTGACGCCCAGGTGCTCGAGGTGGAGGACCTCGTTGGGCGCCTCCCGGCACATGATCTCGATCGCGTCCTGGTCGCCGAGGTAGTCCGAGCCCTTGACGGTGTCGAAGGCGTGCGACTCCCACGAGTCCTCGGGGTTCAGCGCGGCGTTGATCCCGCCTGCGGCCGCGTTGGAGTGCGAGCGGACGGGGTGGACCTTCGACATGATCCCGACGCTTGCGCCGGCGTCGGCCGCGGCCAGGGCGGCGCGCTGGCCGGCGAGGCCGGCGCCGATGATCAGGACGTCATAGGAAGGCATTGGGGGATCATCATATTCCTCGGTCGGCCGGGGTGTCTCCACGAGGAGTACGGGTGGCGGGGCCGCCGAGGGCCAACGCCGAGCGCGCCCGGTCGCGGGGCCGCTCCCTAGCGCAGCAGCGCGCAGACCGCGCTCTCCTGGACCGATCTCAGGCGGGCGAGCAGCCTCCCGGTGGGCGCCGGGATGTTGAGCGACGTCGTGACGGCCCGGCTGCCGTCACGGGTCGCAGCCGCGAACTGGACGTAGCCGGGGAAGTTGCCGGTGTGGCCGTATACCGTCCCGCATCTCGTCTGGTAGCGGAAGACGGCCAGGCCGGCGGAGTTCTTGCCGGGCCCCGGCGGGCTGGACTGGCCGCCCTTCACGAAGCGCAGCTGCTGCCGGTGCAGTGAGGCCGGGAAGAGCCGCGCCGCGAGATAGCTGCGGATGAACCGGTTGAGGTCTGACGGGGTGGACACGATCGCGCCCGAGGCCCACGCCCCCGAGGGGCTGAGCAGCGTGCTCACGTCCTGCGGCGGCCCCGTGCCCTCGACGATGTAGCCGTGGATGAACGGCCGCGGGAGCGGGGGGCTTCGCGGGAAGCTCGTCCGGCTGAGCCGAAGCGGCTGGAAGACGATATCCCGGAGCAGCCTCGCGTAGGGCCTGCGGCTCACCTTCTCGGCGATCAGGCCCACCACGATGTTGTCGGTGTTGGAGTACGCGTAGTGCTGTCCCGGGTCGAACACCAGCGGGTCGCTTCGGACCCAGCTGATGATCTTGCGCGGGGGCACGTAGCCGCGGGGGTCGTTCCGGGCCTGCCTGGCGAACCCCGCGGATCGCGTGTAGTCGGGCAGACCGCTGGTGTGGTTGAGCATCTCGCGGACCGTGACCGCCGACCACACGCGCGGCAGGCCCAGCCCCGCACCGCCGATGCTGTCGTCCAGCGCGAGCTTGCCCTCCGCCACCAGGCGCAGCGCGACGGCGCCGCTGAACGCCTTGGCCACGCTCGCGATCCGCATGTGGTCGCCGGCGCGCGGCGTGCGTCCGGTCTCCACGTCCGCCACTCCTGAGGACAGGACGGTCGTGCGCGAGCCGCGGCGCAGGGTCATGATCGCGCCGGGCGGGCCGCCCTTGGCGCTCACCAGCCCGTCCAGCTGACGCTGGAGGCCGGCGTCGGTCGGTGCCCCGGCAAGGGCCGCCGGCGCCGCCAGCAGCGCGAGCGCGGCGACGAGGATCGTGGCCGCAGCGGTTCGGCTGCATCGCATGGTGCGCGAGTCTTCCAGGCGCCCGGCCGCCCCGTCAAACGCCGGCGTTCGGGCGAGAGCGGCGTGTCGAACAGCAGCGACGAGGGTGACCACACCCCCTCGGATTCCGCCGTGGCGGCCGGAAACTCCCCCTCCTTCGTCCCCGCCGTTCGCCGGCGCTCGGGCGGGGAGAGAGTCCTCCGCCGCCTACTGCGGCACGACCGTCGTCTGCTGAAGCGCGCGACGCAGCTGCTCGAGCGTGACGACGCCGCGCAGCACGCCGTCGCGGTCGACCGCGAAGACGGCGCCCAGGCGCGAGAGCGGCTCTGACCCGAGCAGGGCCTCGAGGGGCTCGTCCTCGCCGACGCGCGTCTCGCCGAGGTCCTGGTCGAGGACGCTCGACACCGTGAGGTGCCCGTGGCCCGCGCCGACCGCGCCGGCCACGCGATCCTGGTGGACGACGCCGAGGTAGCGGCCGTAGCCGTCGACGACGCCGAACCACGGCCAGCGGTAGCGCATGAAGTACTCGTCCTCGGCGCGCAGAAGCGGCAGCTCGGCCGGGATCGTCACCGGCTCGCGGTCCATGATGTCGGCCACCGTGACCCCCTCGATGCGCTCAGAGAACGCCGTCTGCACGACCGCGCCTCGTGCGGCCTGGAGCAGGAACCAGCCGAGGACCGCCGTGTAGAGGCCGGCGAGGTCGCCGGTGATGAGCCGGAAGATGCCCCACCCGATGAGGATGTAGGCGAAGCCCTGGCCGAGCGTCGCCGCGAAGCGCGTGCCGCGGTTGCGGTCGCCGGTCACCCGCCACGCGACGGCGCGCGCGACGCGGCCGCCGTCGAGCGGGAAGGCGGGGATCATGTTGAAGGCGAACAGCACCGCGTTGATGAGCGCGAGCCAGCTCAGCAGCAGCAGCGCCGGGGTGACGTTCGCGCCCTGGGTCAGCACGACGGCGTCCCAGAACTCGGGCCAGCCCACCGTCGCCACGCCGATGACGAGGCACACCGCGACGACCGCGACGGTCACCAACGGGCCGGCGATGGCGACGCGGAACTCCGCGCCGGGCGAGTCGGTGTCGCGGCTCATGCGCGCGATCCCGCCGAAGAACCACAGGTCGATGCTCTCGATCCCGATGCCCTCGCGCCGGGCGGCGACCGCGTGGCCGAGCTCGTGGAGGATCAGCGAGACGAAGAAGAGCAGCGCGCTGGAGACGGCGGTCAGGTAGGCGACCCCGTCCGAGCTGTTCAGCACGTCGCGAAACTGACCCGACAGCAAGAAGATGAAGATGAAGAGGACGACGAACCAGCTGACGTCGACCCCGATGCGGATGCCGAGGATCCGGGCGAGCTGGATGGAGGTCCCGCGGCGCAACATGCCACCGCCTATGGTGGCAGAAGCCCCCGTGCGCGCTGCGCGGGAGCCGCTCGTCAGGCGGCGTCGGGCACAGCGTGACGGGCGATGATCGACTCGAGGTCCAGCCCGGCCGGCAGCGTCCCGAAGGCGCGGCCGCCGTCCTCGCCCAGCCGTGTGGCGCAGAACGCGTCGGTGACCGCCGGCGGCGCGTGGCGCACGAGCAGCGAGCCCTGGAGCGCGAGCGCCATGCGCTCGACGACGCGCCGAGCGCGGACCTCGATGTTCTCGAGCGCGGAGAACTCCGCGCGCAGCTGCGCGACGGCGCGGTCGAGGCGAGCGTCCGCCCCGGCCGCCTCCTCGACCTCGGCCAGGAAGACCTCGAGCGCCTGCGGGTCGCGCGCGAGCGCGCGGAGAACATCGAGGCAGATGACGTTGCCCGAGCCCTCCCAGATCCCGTTGAGCGGGCTCTCGCGAAAGAGCCGCGGAAGGCCCGAGGCCTCGACGTAGCCGGCGCCGCCGAGGCACTCCAGGGCCTCCGCCGCGTGGACCGGCGCACGCTTGCAGGTCCAGTACTTGGCGACTGCGGTGGCGAGGCGCTTGAAGCGCGTCGCGTCGGGGTCGCCGAGCGCGGCGTCGTCGTAGGCGCGCGCGAGGCGCATGGCGGTCACCGTGGCCGCCTCGGCCTCCACGCACAGGTCGGCCAGCACGTTGCGCATCAGCGGCTGGTCGATCAGGCGCTTGCCGAACGCGTCGCGGTGGGCGGCGTGCCAGGTGGCCTGCTCCACCCCCGAGCGCATACCGGCCGCGGCGCCGAGCACGCAGTCCAGCCGCGTGTGGCCGACCATCTCGATGATCGTCGGCACCCCGCGCCCCGGCTCGCCGACCATCCGCGCCCAGGCGCCGTCGAACTCGACCTCGCTCGATGCGTTGGAGCGGTTGCCCAGCTTGTCTTTGAGGCGCTGCAGGAAGAAGGCGTTGCTGGTGCCGTCGGGGAGCACGCGCGGGAGCAGGAAGCAGGAGAGGCCCTCGTCGGCCTGCGCGAGCACGAGGAACGCGTCGCTCATCGGCGCCGAGCAGAACCACTTGTGCCCGGTGAGCGCGTACTCGGCGCCCGCGCCGCCGCCGTTCAACGCGCGCGCGACGGTCGTGTTCGCCCGCACGTCCGAGCCGCCCTGCTTCTCGGTCATCGCCATGCCGAAGATCGCGCCGCGCTTGTCCGCCGCGGGCTGCAGGCGCGGGTCGTACTGCAGCGAGGTCAACCGCGGCTCCCACTCGGAGGCGAGCTCGGGCTGGGCCCGCAGGGCCGGGACGGCGGAGTAGGTCATGGAGACCGGGCAGCCGTGGCCCGCGTCGGTGCGCCACGTCATGAAGCCTGCCGCGCGCGCCGCGTGTGCTCCGGTCCGCTCGTTCTCGCGCCACGGCAGCGCGTGGAGCCCATGGGAGATCGCGACGTCCAGGAGGCGGTGATAGCTGGGGTGGTAGGCCACCTCGTCGACGCGGTGGCCGTAGCGGTCGTGGGTGTGCAGCACGGGCGGGTGCTCGTTGGCCTCGAAGCCCCAGGCGATCGCCTCCTCGCTGCCACTGAGCCGCCCGAGGGCGTGCAGGCGCTCCTCCGCCCAGCTCGCGCCCTCGCGCGCGACGGCCTCGCGCAGCACCGTGTCGCTCGCGTAGGCGTCGTAGCCGGCCAGGGGCGGAGGCTGGTTGCGGACCTCGTGGGTGCGCCGGTGCTCAGGCGGCGCGGCGGCGATGGTCACGGTCGGGCTCCTTGTCGATGAGGGCGAAGGGAAGGTCGTCGGCGCCGACGGAGCGCAGGCAGAAGCGCACGAGGCCCTCGACGATGGCCTCGGCGGGGTCGGGGTCGGCGTCGCGGGGATCGGACGCCTCGCCCTCGGCCGGTGAGAGCGGGCCGACGAGCGCCTCCCCGATGGCGCCCACCAGCGCGGCGGCGGCCAGCGCGGGGTCCTGCGCGGGGAGCTCCCCTGCGGCGACGCCGTCGCGGACGATCTCGGCGAACCCGTCGCGGTAGGCGCGGCGAAAGACGAGGCGCTCGGCCTCGACCGCCGGGTCGACGGGCTCGGCCAGCAGCGCCCAGGCGAGGCGCCGGCCCCGCAGGGCGCGCCGGGCGAATGTCTCGACGCCGGCGGCCAGGCGCTCGCGCGCGGGCCCTGGCCCGGCGCCCGCTGCGGCGGCGGCGTCGACCTCGCGCTGGGAGGCGCGGCGGAAGACCTCGGCGAAGAGCTCGGCCTTGGAGGGGAAGTGGCGGTACACCGTTCCCGTGGCGACGCCCGCCCCTCGCGCGACCGCGCCGACCTGTGCTGCGCGGTAGCCGCCCTGCGCGATGAGGTCCTGCGCGGCGAGGACGATGCCCTCGCGCGCCCTGGCGCGGCGGGCCTCGGTGCGCTCGGTGGGGCGGTAGGGCACGCAAAGAAGTGAACCACGGTTCAGTCCTTCGGTCAAGCGCGCCCGGGTATAGCATCGCCCGCCGCGGTTCGAACTGAGGAACTCTCCCTTCATGGCTCACACCGTCACTCTCATCCCCGGCGACGGCACGGGCCCCGAGCTCGTCGAGGCCACCCGGCGCGTGCTCGAGGCGACCGGCGTCGACCTCGTGTGGGACGAGCACCCCGCCGGCGAGGACGTCTACAACGAGGAAGGGACGCCGTTTCCCGAGCGCACGCTGGAGTCGATCAAGAGCAACGGCGTCGGCATCAAGGGCCCGACGACGACGCCGGTCGGCTCGGGCTTTCGCTCGGTCAACGTGCTGCTGCGCAAGGAGCTCGATCTCTACTCCTGTATCCGCCCGTGCAAGGCCTACGAGGGCGTGCGCACGCGCTTCCCCGAGACCGACATCGTGATCGTCCGCGAGAACACCGAGGACCTCTACGCGGGGATCGAGTTCGAGCAGGACTCCGACGGGGCCAAGGACCTGGCGCGCTTCCTCTCAGAGCTCGACGAGAGCGTGACGCTGCGCGAGCACACCGGCATCTCGATCAAGCCCATCTCGGTCTTCGGCTCGGAGCGCATCGTGCGCTCGGCCTTCGACTACGCGCGCGAGAACGGGCGTGGCAAGGTCACCGCGGCGCACAAGGCCAACATCATGAAGTTCTCCGACGGGCTCTTCCTCGAGGTCGCCCGCCGCGTCGCCGGGGAATACGAGGACATCGAGTTCGAGGACCGCATCATCGACAACCTCTGCAACCAGCTCGTGTCGCGTCCCGAGGAGTACGACGTCGTCGTGCTGCCCAACCTCTACGGGGACATCGTGTCCGACCTCGGGGCCGGGATGATCGGCGGCCTGGGGCTGGCCCCGGGCGCCAACATCGGCACCGAGGCGGCGATGTTCGAGGCCACGCACGGGTCCGCCCCGAAGTACAAGGGCCAGAACAAGGTGAACCCGACCGCGCTGATGCTCAGCGGCGCGCTGATGCTCCGCCACCTCGACGAGCGCGGGGCCGGCGACCGGCTGGAGGCGGCCATCGCGGAGGTGATCCGCAAGGGTGAGCGGGTCACCTACGACCTGAAGCCCACCCGCGACGATCCCACCGCCGTCGGCACCTCCGAGTTCGCCGACGCCGTCATCGAGGAGATGCAGAGCGCATGAGCAACAAATTCCCCGTCACCGTCACCGTTACCGGCGCCGCCGGGCAGATCGGCTACTCGCTGCTGTTCCGGATCGCGGCCGGCGAGATGCTCGGCCGCGACACCCCGGTTCGCATGCGGCTGCTGGAGATACCCGACGCGGTGAAGGCGGCGCAGGGCACCGCCATGGAGCTCGACGACTCCGCCTTCCCGCTCCTCCGCGAGATCGAGGTGACCGACGACGCGAGGCAGGCGTTCAACGGTACGAACGTCGCGCTGCTCGTCGGCGCCCGGCCGCGGACGAAGGGCATGGAGCGCGCCGATCTGCTCGAGGCCAACGGCGGCATCTTCAAGCCGCAGGGCGAGGCCATCGCCGCCGGGGCGGCGGACGACGTCAAGGTGCTGGTGGTGGGGAACCCCGCCAACACCAACGCGCTGATCGCGATGAGCAACGCCGACGGAGTGCCGCGCGAGCGCTTCACCGCGATGGTGCGCCTCGACCACAACCGCGCGATCGCGCAGCTGGCCGCCAAGGCCGGCGTGCCGGTGAGCGAGATCACCGACATGACCGTGTGGGGCAATCACTCCCCCTCGATGTACCCCGACCTCTTCAACGCGAAGATCGGCGGCCGGCAGGCGGCCGAGGTGGTGAACGACCGCGAGTGGCTCGAGAACGACTTCATCCCCACCGTGGGCAAGCGCGGCGCGGCGATCATCGACGCTCGCGGCGCGTCGAGCGCGGCCTCGGCGGCCAGCGCGGCGATCGACCACGTCCGTGACTGGGTGCTCGGCACGCCCGAGGGCAACTGGGTCTCGATGGCCGTGCCCACCGACGGCTCCTACGGAATCGAAGCGGGCGTCATCTCCGGCTATCCGGTTCGCTGCGCGAACGGCGAGTACACCGTCGTCGAGGGCCTGGAGACCAACGACTTCTCGCGCGAGAAGATCGATGCGACGGTGCAGGAGCTGCGCAGCGAGCGCGAAGCTGTGCGCGACCTGGTGGGGTGAGCCGGCTCCCGGCTACTCGACCGGGAACCAGCCCTTGTCCTGCTTGCGCACCTTGCCCTCGCCGGCCAGCGTGGGCATCACGCGGTACAGGTAGTTCTGCTTGATCCCCATCTTCTCGGCGAGCTCGGGAATGGTGACGCCGGGCTGCTGGCGCACGATGGCCAGCGCCTCGACTGCGCGTGTGCCGGTGCCGCGACGGCGCCCGCGGCGGCCGCTGCCCGAGCCCGTCGCCACGTCGCGCGAGCGGGTGCGCGAGCCGCGCGGACGGCCGGGCCCGCGACGACGGGTCGGCGTCCCCGTCCCCGTCAGTGCCGCCCTGGCCTGCTCCAGGCGGCCGATCTCGTCGCGCAGCTCACCAAGGCGTTCGTCGATCTGTCTCGTCATGCCCTCGACGTCCATGCCGACCTCCTCGAGGTGGAATAGTGGAAAGAGATTCACCTCGGAAGTGAGGCGAGCAAGTGACTGTACCGAGAGTTAACCTGAGCGCAAGATCGGGTGCGCCGGAGGGCCGGATCTCGCAGGACGCGGCGCCAGATCTCCCCTCGCCGTAGGCCACATCGCAGTCATCCGCGCCAGTGAAGTGGCGCGGCGCCAAGAGTCAGCTCTTCTCGACGAGAGCCTTGAGCTTCTCGAGCGAGCGCTGCGCCTCGCGCTCGGGCAACCCGCCCACCAGCGCGCGGCTCGCCACCGCGCCCAGCGGGCCGAGCGGCGCCTTGAACTCGTTGCGGTAGTCGAAGTGGGTACCGCCGTTGCCGTCGGCCTCGAGGCGGTACTCGGTGACCGCCTCGGAGCGCGCCGGCCCGCGCCCCTCCCAACGGGCGAGCCGCGGCTCTTTGTACTCGGCGACCTCCCAGTGCACCTTGAAGTTCGCGCCGCGCAGGTGCAGCGTCTGGTCGAGCTTCGAGCCGGGCTCCAGTGGCCGGTCGGAGACCTTGCCGAGCTTGCGGTGGATGGTTACCCAGTCCTTCAAGCGGCCGGGGTCCATGATCACCTGCCACACCTCCTCGGGCGGGGCGGCGATGTCGATCTTCGTTCTGACGAGCGGCGACATGTGTGAGCGGACGCTAGCGCGCCGCAACCTCCTCCTCGCGCTCCCAGTCGCGCAGCGAGCGCTCGACGGCGGCGTCGAAGCGGTGGAGGCGGACGCCGAGCAGCTCCGCGGCGCTCTCGTCGCGGGGAAGGAGGTCGGAGCCGAGCCCCTCCATCAGCGGCAGCACCAGCTCGGGGTCCTCGCCGGCGACGGCCGCGGCCACGCGCGCGGCGATCGGCGTCGCGCTCAGTCCCACGTCGATGCGGGGTCGCCCGACGAGCATGAGGTCGCGGATGCGCTCGATCATCTGCGCGTAGGTGAGGACGTCGGGCCCGGCGATGTCGAGCGAGCGCCCGGCGGCCGCCGGCAGCTCGGCGACGCGGAGGAGGCACTCGAGCATGTCGCGCTGGTCGATGGGCTGGGTGCGGTTGTCGCGCCACGGGGGCAGGGCGAGCACCGGGAGGCGCTCGACCAGGCGCACGAGGAAGCGGAAGGAGCGCGAGCGCGCGCCGATGACGATCGAGGCGCGCAGGGCGGTCGAGCGGGGCGTCGCCTCGAGCAGCGTGCGCTCCACGTCAAGCCGGCTGGCGAGGTGCGCGGAGGCCGGCGCGTCGTCGGGCACGAGGCCGCCCAGATAGACAATCTGCCCGACGCCCGCGGCCCGGGCGGCGCGGGCGAAGTTCTCCGCGCCGCGGCGGTCGCGGTCCGAGAACGAGCCGCCGTCGGCGGACGCCTCCATCGAGTGGATCAGGTAGTACGCGACGTCGACGCCCTCCAGTGCCTCCTCCAGGCCCGTCCCGGCGACCACGTCGCCGGCGATCACGGGCATGTCGGTTCTCGCCCGCGAGGGGTCGCGGGCGAGGCCGCGGACCTCGTGGCCCGCGCGCTCCAGGCGCGGGGCGAGGGCCGCGCCGACGAAGCCGGTGATGCCGGTGACGAGGACGCGCATGAAGGGAGACTCCTACGTGGATACGCCGAACACGACCACGTCGATCTCCCGCGGGGCGTGGACGCCGCGGATCACCCGCTGCTCGATGTCGGCGGTGCGGCTCGGGCCCGCCACGAACACGAGGCTCGACGGCGAGGCCGCCCCCCCGGCACCCAGTCGATCGAGGGCCTCGCCGAGGCTCGTGACGAGCGCAGGCGCTCCGAGCAGAACAACCTGGAGGGCCGGGAGCACACCGGCGCCGCGGGGGCGGCCCGGGCCGTGCGCCCATCCGACCTGGCCCGTGTCGGCGACGGCCACGTCGCCCAGGATCAAGGAGACCTCGGCGTCCGCGGCGGGCGCCTCGTGCTCGGCGATCCCGTCAAGCTCCGGGTCGGCCCACCGCGCGACGGTCGCGTCGCCGACCAGGCCGCGAGCGACCTCGCGCGCCGCCTCGAGGGAGGCCGCGAGATGGGTGCGCCCGTCGAGCTCCTCCCAGCGGGCGCGCCAGGTGTCGAGCAGCGAGAGGTCTGCGCGGGGAAGCGCCCCGCGCGCCTCGAGCGGCTCGGGCGGGACCGATGCGGGGGCCACCGAGCCTTCCTCAGCCACGCGCCTTCCTCCACCGGACGTGGAAGGGCTCGGGCGCCGGCGCCTTGGCCTCGCGCGTGCTGGTCCAGCCCTCGAAGGGGAACGGCACCCGCTCGGTCCAGCCGTCGCCGCTTGGGCGCAGCAGCGGGCGCAGCGCGCGGCCCGCGGTGCGCGCGGTCGCGCGGTAGCCGCCCGGCCGCGACCACAGCCGCGCCCAGCCCTCGAAGAGCGCGGCCTCGCCGTGCTTGGGATGGCGCCGCTGGGACGCGGCCCGCAGGGTCACGAGCTGCTCGTCGAGCGGGATCTTCACCGGGCACGCCTCGGTGCAGGCGCCGCACAGCGACGACATCCACGGCAGGCCCGCGGTCTCGGGCGAGGAGCCCTCGAGCGCCGGGGTCAGCACCGCGCCGATCGGGCCGCTGTAGGCCGCGCCGTAGGCGTGGCCACCGACCTGGCGGTAGACCGGGCACGCGTACAGGCACGCGCCGCAGCGGATGCAGTGCAGGGCCGACTCGAGCTCGGAGCCGCGCAGCCGCGAGCGCCCGGCGTCCAGCAGGACGAGGTGCAGCTCCTCGGGGCCGTCGTCGCCGTCGCGCGCGGGGCCGGTGAGGACGGAGAGCGAGGCGGGCGCGGGCCGGCCGTGGGAGGCGAGCGGGAGCATCTGCATCAGGTGGGCGGCGCCCTCCCAGTCGCGAACGACCTTCTCTATCCCCATCAGCGCGATGTGCGTGCGCGGCAGCGACGACGAGAGGCGGATGTTGCCCTCGGACTCGACGAGCACGAGCGCGCCCGACTGCGCGACGGCCATGTTGACGCCGGTGATCCCCACGTCGGCGGCGAGGAAGCGCTCGCGCAGGACGCGTCGCGCGTAGGCGACGAGCGCCTCGGTGTCGTCGGGATCGAACCGCTCGCCCGAGCGCTGCTCGAAGAGCTCGGCCACCTGGACGGCGCTGAGGTGGACAGCCGGGGCGAGGATGTGCGAGGGGCGGTCGCCGAGCTGCTGGACCACGTACTCGCCGAGGTCGGTCTCGACCGGCTCGATGCCCGCGACGCTCAGCGCCTCGTTGAGGCCGATCTCCTCCGAGGTCATCGACTTGGCCTTCGCGACCGTGCGCGCCCCGCGCTCGCGGCACAGCTCGACCACGATGCGCGCCGCATCGGCCTCGGTGGGGGCGTGGTGAACTTCGCCTCCGGTCGCCCTCACGCGCTCCTCCAGGCGCTCGAGCAGCTCAGGGAGATGGCGCACCGCGTCGGCGCGCACCTCGCGCGCGCGCTCGCGCCAGTCCTCCCAGTCCACCAGCGTGCGTGCCGAGGCACGCTTGGACGCCCAGTTGCCGGCCGCGCGGTGGAGGTTGACGGCGATCTTCGGCGCCGGGGTCCCCTCGGGCGGGTGAAGGACGCGGCCGCTCATCGTCGCGCCCCGCTCACAACGACCCCTGCGGCTCGAGCAGGTCCACGAGGTGATGGACCTTCATGGCCAGCCCGCGGCGCCGCGCGCGGCCCTCGAGGTGCATAAGGCAGCCGACGTCGGTGGAAACGAGCGCGTCGGCGCCGGCCGCCACCGCGCGGTCGAGCTTCTCGTCGGCCATCGCCGTCGAGACGTCGGGGAGCTTGAGCGAGAAGGTCCCGCCGAAGCCGCAGCAGAGGTCGGCCCGCTCGGGCTCGACGAGCGTGCAGCCCTCGACGCCGCGCAGCAGGGAGAGCGGCTGTCGCTCCTCGCCGAGGCCGCGGAGCATGTGGCACTCGTGGTGGTAGGCGACCGCGGTCCCGACCGGGCCCGGGTAGCGCCCGCCGACCTTGTCGTGGCCGAGCACGTCGACCACGAACCCGGCCACGTCGTGGGTGCGCGCGCCGACCGCCCGCGCCCTCTCGAGCTGCGCCGGGTCCTGCCCGTAGAGCCGCTCGTAGCCGTGGCGAACCATGTGCACGCAGGACCCGAAGGGCGCGACGATGGGGTCCTCGCCCTCGCCGAAGGCGTCCAGGAAGGCGTCGGCGACGCGCCGCGCCGGCTCGGGGTGGCCGCTGTTGAACGCGGGCTGCCCGCAGCAGGTCTGCGCCGCCGGGAACGCGACCTCGCATCCGAGCCGCTCGAGCAGCGCGACCGTCCGCTCGCCGACCCCCGGGTAGACGAGGTCGACGAGGCACGTGACGAACAACTGGACCCGCACCGGGGCAACGGTAGTGGAGGGCGCGTCCAAAGCCCCGCTTTTTGCGCGCGAATGGTGGAAAAGCGCGCTCTTTCCAGCCTCTTCGTCGCCCTTCGCAGCTTTTCCTGCGATTTGCGGAGTCGCCCGCTGGCGGCCGCCTCGCCAACGTGTTTGGATGGCTCGCGGTTGGAGAGACGGCGACGGCGAGAGGACGCGAGGGAGCGGATGTCACAACGGGGATCGGCGGCACGCAAGGTGACCTGCGAGGACTGCTTCTTCGGGCGCAACCTGCTGTGCGCGGTCGCCGACGGCGAAGCTTGCCCCACCTTCCGGCCCGACCGCCCCGAGGGCCTGCGCCCGCCTCGCCAGCTGCGCTTCGAGTTCCGCCGGCGCACCCAAGCCGCCTGGGCCTTCCCGAGCGCCCAGCAGCAGGCCGCCCTGCACGCCTGAGGGCCGCCGGTCCGGCGCAGGCCGCGAACCTCCGCCTCACGAGACAGGCCTCATACTCGAGACCGTGCCCGCCGAGGAATGGACGACCGCCGAGCACGTCTGTCGCTGCTTCGGCCGGGCGGATGAGGATCCGTCTGACCGCTTGCTCGACGTGGAGAGCCAGCCCGTGTGGCTGCGCGACCTCGGTTTCGACGACGTCGACTGCTACTGGAAGTGGCTCGGGATGGCGCTCTTCGTCGGCGTCAAGCCGGCCGAGGCCGGTTACTCGCTCATGGGCATGGGTGGGTGGGCATCTGCCCGATCGACACGTTCACCGCGGTTCCGGGTGCGACCACGGTGCCGGCGCTCGGGGCCTGGAAGATCACGGCGCCGATGTCGTTGCACGTGTCATCGACGACGGTTCGCTGCGTGCCGATCCTGAGGCCGACGGCGGTGAGCTCTGAGTTCGCCGCGCCCGGTGTGTCGCCGCGGACGTCGGGCACCGCAACGTTGGCCGGCGGCGGCGGCGGCGGCGGTAGTGGTGGTGGCGGCGGGGCGGCCGGGGTGCACGGCGGCGGGCCCTGGGTGAGGCCGCCGTCGACCAGGAACGCTTGGCGCGCGGCGGCGGCCACCTGCGGGTCATTCGGGTACTTCGCGGTCGCGAGGTCGACGAAGGCGTTGGCCACGCTGACGAAGCGGGCGCCGGGACCCAGCTGCGCGGGCACCTGGTAGTTGCCGGTCACCTTGAAGAACGCCCAGAACTCGTCCCGGACCCCGGTCTTGGAGCAGAAGGCGCGCGTGAAGCACATGTGCACGACCACGTCCTTGACGTTGCGGATGGCCGCGTCCAACTCCGGCTTGAACACACCGGGGAGATGGATCCTGGCCGGTCCGGCGTCCCAGTTGGCGAGCGTGAACGCGCTGCCGTGCGCCGCCCAGCTCGTGTACCCACGGCCGAGCTGATGACCGAACTGCAGCGCCGGCGCCGGCGTCACGTCCGCGTCGCGGAGCGCGATCGTCTGCTCGATCAGCAACCTCGCGTTCTGCGCGCGCGGTGCGCGCGCTCGGGCCGACCGCGCGCTGGCCCGTTCGGGGGGGGGCGGGCGGCGGTGCCGCGCCAGGTGGTCAGCAGTCGTCCGGTGCGGGCGTCGAGAACGACGCAGATCCCGGTGGGCGGGGACTCGCTTCGCGGCGCGCCGGCCCCGAGCGTCTCGATCACGTACGCCAGCCGCGGCGCACGACCGCGACCGGGGTTGCCGGCGTAGGCCACCAGCTGCGGAGCGAGCGCCGCCTCACGGCCCGCCACCACACGATGCGCGATCGCCAGCGCACGGCCGCTGCTGAACTTCGGCCGCTCCCGCGCGCATCGGCGTCCCCCGCTCCAACGGCAGCGACAGCGGCCAGCGCGAGGATGACGAGCGCGCCCCCCACGCCGCTGCGGATCCAGCGGCGTCGCCCGACGCCGTCGATGGTCACGGCGAGCCGCATGGCACTCTCCTCACAGTGGTCACTGACCACCATGACCCCAGGGACGTCCGATTCCTTCCCGTCTGACGTCAGACGCGTCGTAGCACGCTGACCGCGCCACGACGGTGTCGGCGAGGGCGATGACCTCGATGCCTGACGACCCTGTGGCAAGCTCCGGCCCGTGACGGTGGACTTCAGGGCCGAGGGCCTGCTCGACGGGCTCGACGACGCGCGCGAGCGCGAGGACCGCCGGGGCCTGCTCCAAGACCTCCTCGACGGCGGCGTCGCGCTGGACGAGCTGCGCAGTGCGGTCGCTGAGGATCGGCTCGTGCTGCTCGGCGTGGAGCGGGCGCTCGGGCAGCAGCCGGCGCGCTACAGCCGCGAGGAGGTGGCCGAAAGGGCGGGCCTCGAGCTCGACTTCCTGCGCCGGCTGTGGCGGGCGATGGGGATGCCCGAGGCCGCCCCCGACCAGCGCGTCCTCTCCGAGGGCGACCTCGAGGCGGCGCGGCTCGTCCGCCAGGCGCTCGACGCCGGGATGCCCGAGACCGGACTGCTCGAACTCTCGCGCGTGATGGGCCAGAGCATGGCGAACGTGTCGGCGGCGATCGGCGGCGTGTTCGCTCAGAGCTTCGTGCGCCCCGGCGACAGCGAGCGCGACCTCGCTCAGCGCTACACCGAGGCGGCGGAGGCCCTCCAGCCAAGCACGCTGCCGCTGCTCGCCTACATGCTGGGGCTCCACCAGCGCCAGCAGGTGCGCCAGAACGTCATCGGCCGCGCCCAGATCGCAGAGGGGCGGCTCGACGGCGGTCGTGAGATCGCCGTGTGCTTCGCCGACCTCGTCGGCTTCACCCGCCTGGGCGAAACCGTCCCCCCGTCGGAGCTCGGTGCCGTCGCCGGGCGGCTGGCCGAGCTCGCCGCCGAGGTCGCCGAGGGCCCGGTTCGCATCGTCAAGATGATCGGCGACGCAGCGATGCTCGTCAGCTACGAGCTCGAGCCCCTCGTCGGTGCGGCGCTCTCGCTCGTCGACGCGGCCGACGAGCAGGGTGAGGACTTCCCGCAGCTGCGCGCCGGGATCGCCAAGGGTCAGGCGCTGGGCCGCGGCGGCGACTGGTACGGCCGGCCGGTCAATCTCGCGAGCCGCGTGTGCGACATTGCCCGCCCCGGCAGCGCGCTGGCCACCGAGGAGGTCAAGGACGCCGTCGGCGAGGAGCGCTACCGCTGGTCGTTCGCCGGGGGCCGCAAGCTCAAGGGGCTGCGCGAGACTGTGCCGCTGTACCGGGTGCGACGGCGACCTCCGGATCCTCCACCGGAGCAGGACTAGCCGGCGCGCGGCGCCCCGCCAGCCAGTTGGCGCCCGGCGTGTCGGTCAGCCCGTGGGCGATGATCGAGGTGAAGACGGCAAGCGCTGCGAGGTTGTAGATCCGCGATCCGTCGGCGATCCCCTCGCCGAGCACCAGCAGCGAGAAGGTCATCGTCGCGACGCCCTTGGGGCCGAACCACGCCATGAAGCCCTTGGTGGCGGTGTCCAGCCGCGTGCCGGCAAGTGCGACGAAGATGGCGACCGGCCGCGCGACGAGCAGCGTGACGGCGACGACCCCCACCGCCGCCCACCCGTCGCCGAAGAGGCCGTCGAGGGTGAGCAGCGAGCCGAAGACCACGAACACGGCCAGCTTGACCAGCTCGAGGATGTCGCCGGACTTCGCCTCGAAGCAGCGCTGGATGTCCGGCCGGCGGATGCCGAGCACGATCGCGGCGACGTAGACGGCGATGAAGCCGTTGCCCGCCGGCGGCGCCACGGCGGCGCCGTAGGCGGCAAACGCCACGCCGAACGCGTAGAGCGCCTTCTGCTCGGCCGGGATGTCGCGGGTCGGGAGGAGCACCGAGCCGACGAGCCCGACAAGCAGTCCGAAGAGGACGCCGAGGCCGACGTCCTGGAGGACGAAGCGCCACCACACGAAGTCTGAGTCGCCGCTCAGCGCCGAGAGGAAGACGAGCACCGCGGGGAGCGCCAGGCCGTCGTTGAGGCCGGACTCGAGGTTGAGCGAGTGCCGCACGATCCGCGGCACGCGCGGGTTGGTCACGACGCTGGAGGAGAGCACCGGGTCGGTGGGGGAGAGCAGCGCGCCGAGCAGCGCGCACTCGGTCCAGCCCAGATCGGTCAGCACGTGAGCGCCGACGGCGACGATGGCGCCGGTGATCGGCATGGCGAGCACGAGCTTGCGCAGCGGCAGCCGCCACTCCTTCTGCAGCATCTCGGCCTCGACCTCGAGCCCGTCGCGAAAGAGGATGGTGACCAACGCGACGACCGCGAGTCCCGCGACGAAGGTGGAGCGGGGGTTGAAGTCCAGGACCTCGAGGCCTCCCTGGCCCAGCGCGAAGCCGGCGAGCACGAAGAGCGCCGTGAGCGACAGGAAGCTCCGGTGGACCAGGCCCGAGACGACCGCTCCGGCCACGAGGAGCAGTCCGAGAACGAGCACTGTCTGGTCGAAGGCGTCGGAGACCCCGGCGGCGAGCAGCTCCACGCAAGTAGAGTGACAAAGGGAACGAGAGAGGGTCCTGGGTTGCGCATCACGGTCTTGGGAAAGTCGCCGTCGTGGCAGGACGCGGACGGGGCGTGCAGCGGCTACCTCATCGAGGAGGAATCGACGACCGTCCTGCTGGACTGCGGGAACGGCGTGTTCTCCAAGCTGCGCAAGTACCGCGACTACGTGGGCGTCGATGCGGTCGTCATCTCCCACCTGCACGCCGACCACTTCCTCGACCTCGTGCCCTTCAGCTACGCGCTCACCTACGCGCCGCGCCAGCAGTCGGCGCCCGTCGACCGCTGGCCGGGCACCGACGCGCCGGCCCGACCCGCGCTCCACGCTCCCGCAGGCGCGCGGGAGACGTTCCGCCGTGTGGTTGGCGCGTGGGGCAACGAGGACCTGATCGAGCACGCCTTCGAGCTGCGCGAGTACGACGCGGCCGACACGATCGACATCGGCTCGCTCCGGCTGCGCTTCCACGAGGTCCCGCACTTCATGACCACGCACGCGATCGACGTCGCCTCGACCAACGGCGGCGGCCGCTTCACCTACGGCGCGGATTGCCGGCCGACCGACGAGCTCGTCGCCTTCGCCCGCGACACCGACCTGCTGATGGTGGAGGCGACCCTGCCGCGGCCCGAGCACACCGGCGCCCGCGGTCACCTCACCCCGGCGGAGGCGGGCGATCACGGCCGCCGAGCCGGCGCCCGCCGTCTTGTCATCACGCACATCTCCGACGAGCTCGACGAGCACTGGGCGCGCGAGCAGGCCCAGGAGGCCTACGGCGACCGCGTCGAGGTCGCGGCCGAGGGCGCGGTCTACACCGTCTAGCCTTCGGGCCGGGATGACGCCGCACGACCCCTTCGGCACCTTCGGCCGGACGCGCCGCGAGCTGGACGTGCTGTTCGGCGACGCGCTCGAGCGCCGCGAGCTCGCCCGCTCGCGCGGCGGCTTCCTCCCCTCGGTCGACGTCTACTACACCGGCGACCCGGCCACAGCGGTCGTCGAGGCCGAGCTCGCTGGCATCGACAGCGCCGAGATCGCGCTCGAGATCCACGGCCGCGAGCTCGTGATCACCGGCATGCGCCGGCGCGGCGACAGCCAGAGGCGCGCCTACCAGCAGCTCGAGATCGAGAACGGCCCGTTTCGCCGCGTGATCGCGCTCGGGGCCGACGTCCAGGCCGACCGCGCCGCCGCCGCCTACCGGGACGGGATCCTGCGCGTCGAGCTGCCGCTCGCCCAGCCGGCACATCCGACGCGCGCGGTCTCGGTCCGGATCGTCAGCCGGGGCGAGCTGCCGTGATCGAGATCGGCGGAGGGGAGGCGGCGCCGCTCGAGGTCCAGGTCGGCGAGCCGGCCCCGCTCCCCTCGGAGCTGCCGGGCCTCCCGCTGCGCGACACCGTCCCGTTCCCCGAGACGCTGACGCCGCTCGCCGTCGGCCAGGAGCGCTCGATCCAGCTCGTCAACGACGCGCTCGCCGGCAACCGCATGCTGCTGATGGTCGCCGGCCGCGACCCCGCGAACGAGTCGCCGGGGCCCGGGGACCTGCACGACGTCGGCGTGGCGGGCGTCATCGCCCGCATGCTCAAGGTGCCCGACGGCACGCTGCGCATCCTGGTCCAGGGCACCGAGCGCGTGCGCGTCGCGCGCTGGGTCCAGGAGGAGCCCTACCTCCGCGCCGAGGTGGAGCCGCTGCCCGACGTGGTCGAGGAGTCCCAGGAGCTGACGGCGCTCCTGCGCAACGTCCAGCAGACGTTCTCGAGCATCGTCGAGCAGGTCCCCTACCTCCCGGAGGAGCTGCGCCTCGCGATCGCCAACGTCGACGACCCGAGCACGCTGAGCTTCATGATCGCGGGCTCGCTGCGGATCGGGACCGAGGAGAAGCAGGCGCTGCTCGAGGAGGTCGACGTCGCCAAGCGCCTGCGGAGGCTCTCCGAGGTTCTCGCGCGCGAGCTCGAGCTGATCTCCATCGGTTCGCGGATCCAGTCCCAGGTCCAGTCCGAGATGGACCGGACCCAGCGCGAGTACTTCCTACGCCAGCAGCTCAAGGCGATCCAGGACGAGCTCGGCGAGACCGACGAGAACGCCGCCGAAGCGGCCGAGCTGCGTACCCAGCTCGACGGGTTGGCGCTGACCGAGGACGTCCGACGGCAAGTCGACCGCGAGCTCTCGCGCCTCGAGAAGCTTCCGCCCGCCGCGGCCGAGCACGGCGTGATCCGCAGCTGGCTCGAATGGATCGCCTCGCTGCCGTGGGGAAAGCAGACCGAGGACAACCTCGACCTCGGCCATGCGCTCCAGGTCCTCGACGAGGACCACTACGACATCGAGCAGGTCAAGGACCGCATCCTCGAGTTCCTCGCGGTGCGCAAGCTCGCTCCCGAGGGCGGGCCCGCGACGATCCTCTGCTTCGTCGGCCCGCCCGGGGTGGGCAAGACGTCGCTCGGGCGCTCGATCGCGCGGGCCTTGGGGCGTCCGTTCGAGCGGATGAGCGTCGGTGGCGTCCGCGACGAGGCGGAGATACGAGGCCACCGGCGCACCTACATCGGCGCGATGCCCGGCGTCATCATCCGCGCGCTGCGCGACGCCGGCGCATCGAACCCGCTGTTCATGATCGACGAGATCGACAAGATGGGCACCGACTACCGCGGCGACCCCGCCTCGGCCATGCTCGAGGTGCTCGACCCCGAGCAGAACGCGACCTTCCGCGACCACTACCTCGACGTCCCCGTCGACCTCTCCAAGGTGATCTTCGTCACCACGGCCAACGCGCTGGACACCATCCCCTCGCCGTTGCTGGACCGCATGGAGGTCATCCAGCTCGCGGGCTACACCGAGGACGAGAAGCTCGAGATCGCCAAGCGCTACCTCGTCCCCCGCCAGATCGCGCGCAACGGGCTCACGCGCTCGCGGATCGGCTTCTCGGACACCGCCCTGCGGGCGATGATCTCCGACTACACACGCGAGGCGGGCGTCCGCAACCTCGAGCGCGAGATCGGCACGGTGTGCCGCAAGGTCGCGCGCATGGTCGCCGAGGGAAAGGTCGACAAGAAGGTCAACGTCTCCGAGAAGCGGGCCCGCGAGCTGCTGGGCAAGCGGCGCTTCTTCAGCGAGGCGCGGCGGCGCACGGCGAGCGCCGGGGTGGCGACCGGGCTTGCATGGACGCCGGCAGGCGGCGACGTGCTGTTCATCGAGGCGACGGCGATGCCCGGCACCGGCCGGCTGACCATCACCGGCCAGCTCGGCGACGTGATGAAGGAGTCCGCCCAGGCCGCGCTGTCGTGGGTGCGGGGTCACGCTTCGCAGCTCGAGCCCGACCTGCCCGAGAGCTGGTTCGCCGAGCATGACCTGCACGTCCACGTGCCCGCCGGGGCGATCCCCAAGGACGGCCCCAGCGCGGGCGTCACGATGGCGACGGCACTCGTCTCGCTGCTCACGGGCCGCGCGGTGCACGACGACGTGGCGATGACCGGGGAGATCACGCTGACCGGGCAGGTGCTGCCGATCGGCGGCCTGAAGGAGAAGGCCCTGGCGGCCCAGCGCAACGGCATGCGCATGGTCATCGCGCCGCGCCTGAACGAGCAGGACGCCGACGACGTGCCCGAGCATCTGCGCGACGAGATCGAGTTCGTCTGGGTGGACCACGTCAATGCCGTGCTGCACGCCGCGCTCGAGCCGGAGGCAGGCGTCACCCCCGTGCGGGCGGGCGGCCGGCGGCGCCAGCGCGCCCCGGCGAGGCAGGCCGCGCGCGGTCGCTGACAAGTCGGTGGCGCGCGCGCAGTGCGGGTATGCTGAACCCCACCACGCACACGTCCGAGGGAGTTGTATGGCAGCGAAGCAGAAGGCCGCCAAGGGTGCGGCGAGTGTGGGATCGGCGGCGATCGCCGCTCGCAGCAACCCCTACGTCCAGCGCCTGATCCAGGACGCCGAGTTGCGCGACAACCTCCTCGAGGCCTACGAATCGGGGCGGAGCGCGTACGGCCGGCTGAGCAACGGCAAGGCGCCGACGAAGGTCCTGCTGGAGAACAAGAAGCTCCACAAGGACCTGTCCAACGCCGCCGAGAACCTCCGCGACGCGAGCGCCGCGCTGCGCGAGGGGCCCAAGAAGAAGAAGCGCCGCTTCGGGCGCGTCCTGCTGCTCGGCGTGGTCGGCGCCGGCCTGGCGCTCGCGCTCAGCGAGGGGCTGCGCTCCAAGGTGCTCGACCTGCTCTTCGGCGCCGAGGAGGAGTTCGACTACAGCTCGACCACGGTGCCGCCGGCGCCGGCTCCCGAGCCGGCCTCGTCGACGACCTAGGGTCGCCGCCCATCACCGCCGTGCCGAAGGCGCCCTCCGGGGCGCCTTCGTCGTGCGGCGGCGGGCGCCTCAGCCTCGCCGCCGTCGTCCGGGTCGGCGAAAGGCGCCACTCTCCCGTGCTATCCCCCGCTGCCGGTGGGGGACGTCTCGGTGCTGGTGGTCTTGCCTTCGGTGCTGGTCGTCTTGCCGTCCGAGCCCGATCCGCCCGTCCCCGACCCGTTGTCGCTCGAGTCCTCTGAGCCCTTCTCGCGGACGTACTCGACGGACTCGCCCGTGAAACCCTTGGCGGAGTAGCCGTCGGTCGCGGCGTAGGCCTCGTCCTCGGTGCCGAAGCGGCCCGCCCACACCATCCACAGGCCGTCGGAGAGGTTCTTGTACTTGGAGGTCTCCAGGATTCCGGCCGGCACGCCCTTGGCCCGCGCCTTGCGGGCCAGCGCCTCGGCTTCGTCCTTGCTCGTCGTAGAGAGGAGGATCACCGAGTAGGCCTTCTTGCCGGCGGGCCACTCCTCGACCGGCGCGGGCGCCGTGGTCGTCGAGCCACCGCCGCCACCGCCGCCACCGCCGCCACCGCCGCCACCGCCGCTGCTTCCGCCACCGCCGCTGGAGGTCGAGCTCGAGCCGGTGTCGGACGAGCCCGAGCTCGAGCCCGAGGACGTGCCGGTATCGGGTGACGAGCTCGCCGCGCCGCCGGCGTCCGAGGGGACGGGGGCCGGGGTGTCGGTCGTGTTCGGGCTGGTCTCGGGGGTGGTCGCGCCGGGGCTGTCGGAGGCCTTGGGCGCGTCGGGCGTCGGGGACGCCGGTACCGGCGCGGCCGGCGCAGGCGCCGCCGCGACGTACTTGCGGACGGTCTTGGCCTTCGCGACCTCGGCGTCCTTGGCGACCTCGCTGAGGGCCAGCGCGAGCCCGGCGATCAGGATCAGGCCGACGGAAGCCATGACCGCGGCAGGCTGGTGCCAGCGCGGGGTGGTCTCCTCGATGCGGCTGCCGCACTCCAGGCACCACTCCTGATCGTGCGCGGCGGGCGTCCCGCACTCGGGGCAGGAATGGGCGACGCCCTCGGGCCCGGGGCTTGGTCCGGCGCCCTCGTGACTCGGAGAAGTGGCGCCCACGGGGGCGGCCGTGCTGGGGAAGATGCGGTCTATGAAGCTCATGGCAGGAACGCCGGACCCGGCGCGCCAGTATAAACGCGACCGGGAGGTCCCCGATGCGGTTTCCGTTGCCCCAGGGCCCGGCCTCGGCTCGCTCGCGGCCTGGGCCTCGGCTCGCTCGCGGCCTGGGCCTCGGCTCGCTCACGGCCCGGGCCTCGGCCCGCCCACGACCCGGCCTCGGCCCGCCCACAACCCGCTCTCGGCTGATCGTCCAGCGGCCCTCTCCCGTCTATCGACCCGGCTGGCCGGCCAGCTAGGATCCGGTGCCGTGGAGGCCGCCGTCACCCCGAGAGCGTTGTCGGGCGACAAGGCACAGCGCATCGTCGACGCTATGCGATCGAGCGTGGCCGTTCGCGGGGCGGCGGGCTCGACCTTCGACCACGTGGCGCGCGAGGCGGGCGTCTCCCGCGGGCTGCTGCACTACTACTTCGGGACGAAGGAGCGGCTGCTCGTCGAGGTCGTTCGGCGCGACACCGAGATCCGTGTCGCCAAGCTCGATGAGGCGCTCGCCGCGGCCCGCTCGTCCGACGACTTCGTCGACATCCTCGTGCGCTCCCTCGAGGATGTCGTCGAGCACGATCCGGCGATCCTCACCCTGACCTTCGAGCTCTTCACGGTAGGCCTGCGCAACCCCGAGATCGGCGCCGAGATGGCCCAGCTCTTCGGCGCGACGCGGGCGATGCTGGCCGAGCGGCTGGCGGCCAAGCACGAGGAGGGCGTCCTGCACCTCTCGGGGGATCCCGACGCGGTCGCCACGACGCTGTTCGCCCTGGGTGACGGGCTCGGGCTCTGGGCCCTCAGCGAGCCCGGCCACGATCTCGGCCCGACCCTGCGGGCGGGCGTCACGTGCGCTCGCGCTGTGCTCGGCGCCTGACGCCGGCGCGCGACTCGCCGGCTTCGCCCACCTCCGGTGAGCTGGCTCCTCGCATGAGCGATCGGCTGCGCGCCGTCCGCTGGACCCGTGTGGCGCTCATCGCGGCGATCGTCGTGGTCAGCGCGCTGATCCTCGCTGAGCTCTTCCTTCCCGGGATCGCCGCGGACCGGATCCGTGACCGGCTCGGCGACGAGGCCCAGGTCCGCCGCGTGGAGGTCCGCGCAACACCCGCCATCACGCTGCTGTGGAAGCACGCCGACGAGGTCGACATCGACGTTGGGGAGCTTCGCACGGGCAAGGGCGGCGGCGCCGGGCTGCTCGACGACGCGCGCGGCGTGGACCGGATCGATGCGCGGGTCGCGCTGCTGCGGGCCGGAGGCGCCGTCCTGCGAGACGTGACGCTGCGCAAGGCCGGAGACCGGCTCGTGGGCAGCGCGCGCGCGACCAGCGCCGAGATCGCCGCCGCAGCCCCGGGTGGTCTCAGGGTCGCGCCGGTCGGCGTCCAGGACGGGACGCTCGTGCTCCGCGGCGGGGTCAGCGTCCTCGGCCAGGTCGTCGGGGCGACCGCCAGGCTCCAGGCCGACGGCGGGGCGATCAAGATCGTCCCCGACGTCCCGCTGATCGGCGCCTTCCTCGAGCTGACGGTGTTCAGCGACGCCCGCCTCAGCGTCGACTCGGTCCGGGCGAGGGCGGAGGGGGACAGCTACGTCCTCACGGCCGTGGGCCACCTCACGTGAGGGCGAGGGCGGGCCGCCCGCGGAGGGAAGGCAGCCGGCCGTCGTCTGACCGCCGCATGTGCTTGCATCAAGCGCGATGTGGCTCTTCGCCGCCTGGGTCGGCCTCGTGGGGGGCGTCGGCCTGCTCCACGACGCACCGCTCTACGCCGTGTGCTTCCTCGCCCTCGGTCTCGCGGGCCTGACGAAGACCGTCCTGGGCGCTGGTCGCTTCCTGCGCACCGTGCCGGCGATCGTCGCCCGCGAGCGCGAGGCTCGCGCGGCGGCGCCCCGGCGGGCCCGGTCGCGGCTCGCGCCCCCGCGGCCCGCTCGCCTCGAGCCGTCACCTGCCGTGGCCCGTCGCCGCGCCGCGCCGGCTCGCCGGACGACCGCGCCGCAGGCTCGCGACCAGCAGCGCGCCGCCGCCTGACGGCCCGCCTGCGACACGCGGGGATTCCGGGCGCTCAGCCGGCTGCGGCCTGATCGCCGCTCGAGGCGGAGGAAGCGGCCGCGCCCGACGAGCCGGCGGAGCTCGAGCCGCCCGAGGAGGATCCTGCCGACGACGACGAGCCGGCCGAGGACGAGCCCGCGGCCGACGACGCGCCGCCGGAGGAGGAGCCGCCGGACGAGGAGGCGCCCGACGAGGCGGACCCGCTCGCGGCGGCGTCGCCGGAGGAGGAGCCGGCCGAGGAGCCGCCGCCCGAGGATGAGCCGCTCGACGACGAGCTGCCCGAAGAGCCCCTCGACGACGAGCTGCCCGAAGAGCCGCTCGAAGAGGAGCTGCCCGACTCGTCACCCGACGAGCCGCTCTTCGTGGTGGCGCCGGAGTCGCTCGGCGGATCGCTCTTCGACGATCCGTCGGTCTTCGGAGACTCGTCGGGCGCCGGGTCCTTGACGGCGGTCGTGGTCTGGTCGGCCGCGGGAGCGGGAGCCGGCGTAGGCGCGGGAGTGGGCGGCGTGCCGGTGGTTTCGACGGGCGGTGTCACGACGGGCGGTGTCACGACCGGCGGCGTCTCGACGGGGGGCGTCTCGACCGGCGGCGTCTCGACGGGGGGCGTCTCGACCGGCGGAGTCACGACGGGCGGCGGAGCGTCGGGAACGGTCGGGTCGGTGCCGTACTGCTGCTCGACGAAGTCGGCGATCCCGTCGGCATCGGTGTCCTCCAGCCCATCGGGGATTCCGTTGCCCTTGGTGTCGGGCAAGGCCGGGTTGTCGCCGATCCGGTCTTCGACCGCGTCGCGCAACCCGTCGCCGTCGCTGTCCTCCTCGCCGTCGAGGATTCCGTTGCCCTTCGAGTCGACGGAGCGTGGATTGCTCCGCACGCGGAACTCGTTGAGGTTGCGCACGCCGTCGCCGTCGGTGTCGAGGTCGGCGTCCTTCGCGCTGCGAGGATTCAAGCCGGTGTTGACCTCCCACCCGTCCCGCATCTCGTCGCCGTCGGTGTCGGCGGAGCGGGGGTTGGTGCGGAGGAGGGTCTCCTCGGCGTCGGGAATCCCGTCGCGGTCGGTGTCCAGCAGCGCGATGAAGGGCCCAGGCTCGTCCGTGGCGGGCGGGAGCGGCAGCAACGTGACGCCGGGCCGGCCCTCGGGCGCGGTGATGGGCGAGACGGTCCCGCCGCCCGAGCCACCGGCGCCGCCGCCACCGAGCGGGGCCGTCGACGTCGAGCTGCCACCACCGAGCCCGGAGAGAAGACCGTCGAGCCCGGCGCCCGTGAGGGAGCCGGGCCCGGCGGGGGCGGTCGGCGAGGCGCCGACCGCCCCGCCGAGACCGCGCATGAACGCCGGCGCCGAGCGACTGCGGAGGGAGCTCGACGTCGCCGTCTGGGTGGCCTCGGGATGGTGGCCTCGAAATGGGTTGGCGACCTTGACCTTCGTGACGCCCGTGAGCTGAGCGACGGCCAGCGGCAGGACGACGACCATCAGGAAGCCGACGACGACGAACACCGCCGTGGCCCGGTTGGTCTCGTCCGACACGAGGCGGCGGACGACCGATGGCACCGAACGCGGAGTCACACGAGTCCCATCGGCACGAATGGGCCACCTTCATGAGGTCTCAAAACCGGTCCAACGCTTTCCACCGTGGGTCCCTCGACATTTGTTCGAGGCGAATTTCGGCTCACCCGAGCTTCGGGCTGCGCCAGTCTCCGCCCAGCCGTCGCACGAGCTCGTCACCGACCGCATCGGCGGAAATGCGCTCCTGCTTGAGCGAGTCCCGATCGCGGAGCGTCACGGTGCCATCTTCGGCGGTCTGGTGGTCGACGGTGATCGCCCACGGCGTCCCGATCTCGTCCTGCCGGCGGTAGCGCCGGCCGATCGACCCGCCCTCGTCGTATTCGGAGGTCATCCTGCCCCGCAGCCCCTCGTGGATGCGCCTCGCCGCCTCGGGCTGGCCCTCCTTGCGTAGCAGCGGCAGCACCGCCACCTTGACCGGCGCGAGCTGGGGGTGGAGGCGCAGGACGGTCCTGGACTCGGACTCGATCTCCTCCTCGTCGTAGGCGTCGACGAGGAAGGCGAGCGTCGCGCGGTCGGCGCCGGCGGCGGGCTCGATGACGTGGGGGACGTAGCGCTCGCCGCTCTGCTGGTCGAAGTACTCGAGCTTCTCGCCCGAGAACTCGGCGTGCCTGCCCAGGTCGAAGTCGCCCCGGTTGGCGATCCCCTCGAGCTCCTGCCAGCCGATCGGGAAGAGGTACTCGATGTCCGCCGTGCCACTGGAGTAGTGCGAGAGCTCGTCGGCCTCGTGCTCGCGCAACCGAAGGTGGTCGGGGCGGATGCCGAGGTCCTCGTACCAACGCCGGCGGGCGTCCTTCCAGTAGGCGTACCAGCGGCCGGCCTCGTCGGGCGGCACGAAGAACTCCATCTCCATCTGCTCGAACTCGCGCGTGCGGAAGACGAAGTTGCCCGGCGTGATCTCGTTGCGGAACGACTTGCCGACCTGGGCGATGCCGAAAGGCGGCTTCTTGCGGGCGAACTGCAGGACGTTCTTGAAGTTGATGAAGATGCCTTGGGCCGTCTCGGGGCGCAGGTACACGGTCGCCCCCGACTCCCGCACCGGGCCCATCGTCGTCTCGAACATCAGGTTGAAGTCGCGCGCGGCGGTGAGGTCGCACTCGGGGCCCTCCCCGGGATGGACGGAGGGCTTGCGGGGACACTGGACGTCCTCGAGCTTGTCGGCGCGGAAGCGCTGCTTGCATGCCCGGCAGTCGACGAGCGGGTCGGTGAAGCCCGCAAGGTGACCGGAGGCCTCCCACACGCGCGGGTGCTGCAGGATCGCCGAGTCCAGGGCGACGATGTCGTCGCGCTCCTGGAGCATCGATCGCCACCACTGCGCCTTGACGTTGTTCTTGAGAAGAACGCCGTAGTGCCCGTAGTCGTAGGTCGAGCCGAGCCCGCCGTAGATCTCCGAGCTCGGGAACACGAAGCCACGGCGCTTGGAGAGCGCGACGATGCGATCCATGGTGACGACGTCAGGCACGGCGTCGGAGGGTATCGAGGGCGAAATCCGCCGTCCCTGGCACTCCTATACTGACAGTGCCATGCCCATCTACGAGTACCGCTGCGACAACGGGCACACCTTCGAGGTCATCCAGCGCATGGCCGACGATCCGGTCGCCGCGTGCGAGACGTGCGAGGCGCCGGTGCAGCGGGTCTTCCACCCCATCGCCGTGCACTTCAAGGGCAAGGGCTTCTACAACACGGACTACGGGACAAGGAACCGCCAGCGCGAGAAGGCCGCAGAGGGCAAGTCCGAGGGCGGCGGCGAGAAGTCGGGCGGCTCCGAGAAGAGCGATGGGAAGTCAGGCGGCGACTCGTCGAGCGCCGGGAAGTCAGGCGGCGACTCGTCCGGCGGCGGGAAGTCAGGCGGCGACTCGTCCGGCGCCGGGAAGTCAAGCGGCGAGAAGAGCTCGGCGGCGTCCTCGGGCGCGAAGAGCTCGGGCTGAGCTCGGCGGCGTCCTCGGGCGCGAAGAGCTCCGGCTGAGCTCGGCGCGCAGGCGCGCGCGAACAAATTGGTCCAGCGGCACCGACGCGCCGTAGAGTTGCCCCGTGGCCACCCGGGCCGATCGCGAGCGCGACGAGCAGTTTCCCGAGCGGCGCTCGCTCGTCGACGTCGCCGAGCAGGCGCTGCGCGAGTGGCTCGCGCCCGGCCGGCACCGACCCGGCGACCGGCTCCCGCCCGAGCACGACCTGGCGGGGATGCTCGGCGTCTCGCGGGGGACGCTGCGGGTCGCGCTGGAGCGACTGGAGGACAGCGGCGAGATCGTCCGCCGCCAGGGCAGCGGCACCTTCGTCGGGCGCGTCGCCGAGAGCAGCGCGTTCTCCGAGGGCCTCGAGGTGCTCGAGTCCTATGCCCGGCTGGCGGTCAGGCGCGGGGTGACGCTCGGCGTCCGCGACCTCACGGTCGAGCGCGAGGCGATCGAGGAGCAGTTCGCCGCTTCCCTCGGAATAGACGCCGGAACCGAGGCGACGATGATCCTGCGGACGCTCGTGGCCGACGGCAAGCCCGCCGCGCGCATGCGCGACATCGTCCACCCCGACGTCCCGCTGCCCGACCACGAGGCGCTGCGCGCGGCGCTCGAAGGCGGTGCCATGGTGCTCGACGTACTCGTCGAGGCGCGCGTCGCGATCGCCTACGCGCGCACCGTCGTGCGGGCCAAGCTCGCCGATCCCGGCGACCCCAACGGCCGCGCGCTCGAAGTCACCCGCCCAACCGCCGTGCTCGAGCTGCGCGAGACCATGCACGTGATCTCAGGCGAGGCCGTCCAGCACGCGACCGACGTGTTCATCCCGAGCGGCATCGACCTCCACGTGATGCGGGCGCTGAAGGCCGAGCAGCCCGAGCAGGTCACGCCGCCCTGAGCGTGTCGCTCCTTGACCGGGCCCGGGCTCCCGTAGGCTGGGTGCAACGCAATGGGCCCGGTTGTGCAGATTCGGCTGTTCGGCGCCTTCGCCGTTCGCGTCGGCGAGGAGGATGTACCCGAGGGCGCGTGGCGCCTGCGCAAGGCCAAGAGCCTGGTCAAGCTGCTCGCGCTTGCGCCGGAGCGTCGCGTCCATCGGGAGCGCGCTTCCGAGCTGCTGTGGCCCGACCGGGCGCCCGAGGCGGCTGCCAACAACTTCCACCAGGCGCTCTACGTTGCCCGGCGCGCGCTGGCGGCGGCCGGCCTGCAGGCTTCGGACGTGCTGCCGTTGCGCGACGACATGCTGGTGCTCTACCCAGGAGGCACGGTGGAGGTCGACGTCGACGCCTTCGAAGCGGCGGTCGCCCGCGCCCGCGAGACCGGCGAGCTCTCGGACTACCACGCGGCCGTCGCCCTCCACGGCGGCGAGCTGCTCCCCGAAGACCGCTACGAAGCGTGGGCGGCCGGCCGGCGCGAGGCGCTGAGCGAGGCGCACCTCGGACTGCTGCTCGAGCTCTCCGGCCGGCTGGTGCAGGACGGAGACACGGGGGCGGCCATAGAGGCGCTGGACCAGGTCGTCGTCATCGATCCGCTGCACGAGGAAGCGCATCGCGCGCTGATGCGGCTGTTCGTCGCGGCCGGCCGCCGCCAGCAGGCGCTGGCGCAGTACCAGCAGCTACGCGAGGCGCTGCGGCGCGAGCTGGAGGCAGAGCCCGACCCTCAGACCGCGCGCCTGTACCGGGCGCTGTTGCGGGGCGAGGTCGACCCCGACCCACCGGAGCACGGGCGCCAAGAGCAGCCGGAGCGCGCGGCGCGCGGGCGGCCGGCCGGGCCGGCCCGCCACAACCTGCAGGTCGCGCTGACGAGCTTCATCGGCCGCGACCGCGAGCTGCGCGAGGTCGCCCGGCTGCTCGACCGCGGCCGGCTGCTCACCCTGACCGGCGCGGGCGGCTCGGGGAAGACCCGTCTCGCCATCGAGGCCGCGACGCCGCGGCTGGGTGCGTGTCCCGACGGCGTCTGGCTCGTGGAGCTGGCGGGCCTTCGCGACCCGGCGCTGGTGCCGGCGGCAACCGCCTCCGCGCTCGGGCTCACGCTTCCCGCTCAGCGCCCGGCTCTGGAAGGACTCAGCGCCCAGCTCAGCCAGTGGCGCGTGCTGCTGATCCTCGACAACTGCGAGCACCTTGTCGCCGCCTGCGCAGTCCTCGCCGAGCAGCTCTTGGGCTCCTGCCCCGAGCTGCGCATCCTGGCCACCAGCCGCGAGCCCCTGCGCGTGCCGGGCGAGGTCACCTGGCGCGTCCCCTCGCTCACCCTTCCGACCCCGGAACGATCCCCCGACCCTGCGGAGCTCGACTCCTACGAGTCGGTTCGGCTGTTCTGCGAGCGTGCGGCTGACGTCGCCTCCAGCTTCGCGCTCGGCGACGACAACGCCGGCGCGGTCGCCGAGATCTGCTGGCGGCTGGACGGGATGCCGCTGGCGCTCGAGCTCGCCGCCGCACGCGTGGGGGCGCTCTCGCCCGCGCAGATCGCCGAGCGACTCGGCGACTGCCTCGCCGTCCTGACGGCCGGGAGCCGCTCGTCGCTCGACCGCCAGCAGACGCTGAGGGCCACGCTGAGCTGGAGCCACGCGCTGCTGACCAGCGCCGAGCGCGCGGTGTTCCGCCGGCTCGCCGTCTTCGCCGGCAGCTTCGCCCTGGAGGGCACGGAGGAGGTCGCGGCAGGCCAAGGCGTCGACCAGCGCGAGGTCGCCGACCTCCTGGGCCGGCTCGTCGACAAGTCGCTCGTGGTGGCCGAGGAGGACGCCGGCGGCTACCGGTATCGCCTGCTCGAGCCGATGCGCCAGTACGCGCGCGAGCGCCTGGCCGAGGCGGGCGAGGCGTCGGCCGTGGAGGCGCGCCATCACGCCTACTACCTCGAGCTCGCGCGCGCCGCCGATCCCGAGGATGCCGTGGCCGCGCCGGGCACGACTCCCGACCGGCTCGAGGCCGATCACGACAACCTGCGCGCGGCGCTCGCGTGGGCGCTGCGACACGAGCCCGAGCAGGCACTGGCGCTGGCGGTGCACATGTGGCCGATGTGGATGTCCGGGAGTCACTTCCGCGAGGGCAGCCGGTGGCTCGACGCAGCGCTCGCGGCGGCGCCGGCACCCACCCGGCTGCGCGCGGAGGCGCTGCGTGCGGCGTGTGGGCTCGAGGTCCGCCTGGGGCGGACCGGCGACCTGAGCGAGTTCGGCACCGAGCGGATCGAGATCTTCCGCGCGCTGGGCGACGGCGCCGCCGTCGCCCATGCTCTCGACGAGCTCGGTGTCTATGAGTACCTGGCAACTCGCTATGACCGCGCTGAGCAGCTCTACGCGGAGAGCCGCGCGCTGGGCGAGGAGCTCGGCGATCGCAAGGTGACGGCGGCGGTCCTCCACTCGCTCGGCGTGCTAGCGCAGTGCCGCGGCGACTTCCCGGGGGCCCGCGAGGTGCTGCTCGAGAGCCTGAGCGGGTTGCGCGAGCTTCCCGCCGCAGACCGCGACCCGTTCTTCCGTGTGCACACCGTGGGCCTGTTCGTCGCCGAGGTGGGCGCCGGCGGGGCGCCGCGGATGTACTTCGAGGAGACCCTGCAGTCCTTTCGCCGCGTGGACGGGTGGCGCGCGATCGGCTACGTCCTGGCCGGGCTCGGCGACGTCGCGCGGGCCCAGGGGCTGCGCGAGCCGGCGCGCGAGCGCCTGAACGAGAGCCTGGCCCACTTCCGCGACGCGCGCGACGCGATGGGCACGGCGTTCGCGCTGAACCGCCTCGGCAACCTCGCCGGCGCCGTGGGGGACCACGAGCTCGGCCGCGAGTGGCTGGAGGAAGGCCTGGCGCTGCGCCGCGAGCTCGGCGACCGCCGGGGGGTCGGCATGACGCTGGGCAACCTCGGCGTCCTCGCCGCCCGCGCCGGCGACCTCGAGCGAGGCCGGTCCCTCGTCGGCGAGGCGCTGGCGCTGTTCGAGCAGACCGACGACGCGCCCGGTCAGATGGGCATGCGCCTCAATCTCGGCAACCTCGCCGCAGACGCCGGCGAGCCCGAACGCGCCCGTGAGCTGTTGGAAGCGAGCCGGGCGATGGCCGAGGCGCAGCGCCTGTTCCGATGCGCCGGCTGGGCGATGCTCACGCTGGCCGAGCTGGCGCTCGCGGCCGGCGACGCCGAGCGCTGCGCCCAGCTGCTCGACGGGGCGCTCGAGCGCATGCGCGGGCTCGGCGATCGCTGGGGCGTCGCACGCGGCTTGGAGCTCGACCAAGCGGCCGCTAAGAGGTCGCTAAGTCCGGCGCGGCAGGGTTGACCGCGTCCGGAGACCCTGGAGAGGAGCACCGAAGACATGGCGACAATGGCGAAGACCCCTCACACGCTCGGCGAGGCGACGCTCGGAGAGCTCGAGCAGGGCCTGCGGGGCCAGCTCATCCGCCCCGCTGACGAGGGCTACGACGAGGCGCGCGCGATCTGGAACGGCGCCCACGACGGGCGACCGGCGCTGATCGTCCGTTGCGCCGGCGTCGCCGACGTCATGCGCGCGGTGGACTTCGCCCGCAGCGAGAACCTGGTCGTCGCCGTCCGCGGCGGCGGGCACTCGATTCCCGGCTTCTCCACCTGCGACGGCGGGGTGGTCGTCGACCTGTCCGCCATGACCTCCGTGCGCGTCGACCCCGCGCGCCGCACGGCGGTCGCCGAGGGCGGCTGCACGTGGGCGGACTTCGATCACGAGACGCAGGCTTTCGGGCTCGCGGTGACCGGCGGGCTGGTGTCCAGCACCGGGATCGCCGGGCTCACACTCGGCGGAGGCATCGGCTGGCTCATGCGCAAGGTCGGCCTGACCTGCGACAACCTGATCGGCGCCGACGTCGTGACCGCCGACGGCCAGCTCGTGCACGCCAGCGAGGACGAGAACCCCGAGCTGCTGTGGGGCCTGCGCGGTGGCGGCGGCAACTTCGGCATCGCGACCTCCCTGGAGTTCCGGCTGCACCCGGTCGGCCCGATGGTGCTGGCCGGCCCGATCTTCTTCGCCGGCGACCGCGCCGAGGAGGTACTGCGCTTCTACCGCGACTGGGCGCGCGACCTGCCCGACGAGGTGACCACGCTGGTCAACCTGACCACCGCTCCGCCGGCTCCGTTCCTCCCCGAGGCGGTACACGGCAAGCCCATCGTCGCGGTCATCGCCGTCCACGCCGGCGAGCCCGAGAGCGGCCGCCCGCTGATGGCGCCCGTCAAGGAGCTCGGGGACCCGATCGCCGACCTCCTGGACGTCATGCCCTACACGGTGCTGCAGAGCCTGCTCGACGCGCTGTGGGGCCCTGGCGCGCACAACTACATGCGCTCCGCCTACGTCGACGAGCTGAGCGACGCCGCGATCGCGGCGACCGTCGCCCGCCACGAGGCGGTGCCTTCACCACAGTCCGAGATCCACTTCCACCAGTTCGGTGGGGCCGTGGCACGCACCGGCGACGACGCGGCGTTCGGTGACCGCTCGGCGGAGTACGTGCTCAACGTGAGCGCCCGCTCGCCCGACGCGGAGGGCTTCGACGACAACGTGGCGTGGGCGCGCGGCACCGCCGAGGCGCTGGCCCCGGTCAGCCGCGACGGTGCCTACGTCAACTTCATGGGCGACGTCGGCGACGAGCGCCTGCGGGCGTCCTACGGCGACGCGAAGTACGAGCGGCTCGTCGCGCTCAAGCGCCGCTACGACCCCAGCAACCTCTTCCAGCTGAACCAGAACATCACCCCGTAGGGCCCAGCGCCGGCGACGCCCGCGCAATCCGCGCGGGCGTCGACGACGCCTGCCCGCGCTCCGTTCTAGCCGCGATGGGCCCTGTCACGGGTTCCCTCCCGCCCGAAGGGCCCCCTCCCGCGCGGCGCCCGCGCGCCCGGCGAGTCGCCGGGCGCGCGCGGCCCGCTCGTCCCCGGGCGCGTGCGCGAGATCGATGAGCACGAGCTCGACCGCCGCGCGGGTCGCCCCCTCCGCTATCAGTGTCCCGGCGGTGGCGTCGCCGCTCAGCGCCGACCGCCCCTCCGCGGCCAGCCGCGCGGCGAGCTCGGCGAGCTCGGCGCCGGCCTCGGCCATCACGAGCGGCGGGCCCGCGGCGGCGGCCAGCGCGGCGCCGCGGCCTTCCGTGGGCGCGGCCAGCACCCGCTCGTAGGCACGCGCGTCGTCCTCGGCCAGCGGCGGTGCCGCCTCGCGCAGCGCAGCCGCCCGGCCCGCCACTGCCTCCTCGCCGGCGAAGCGGGCGGCCATCTCGACCAGCCCGGCCGCGAGCGCGACAGCCGCCGCGCAGGCCGCCCCCCACCGGGTGCCGGGGTTCGCCCGCCCAGCGCCGCCGCGAAGCCGGCGACCGACATATCCGCCACGCGGTCCACGCCAGGGATTGTGACCGGGCTAGTGGTCGAGGCGCGCGGTGGCGTAGGTCTCGGTGGTGGCGAGGCGGCCCGCCAAGGCGCGGACGTGCTCCGGGCCGGCGCCGCAGCAGCCGCCGAGGATGCGCGCGCCGGCTTGGCGTGCGCGCTCGACGTGCCAGGCGAAGTCCTCGGGGACCATGGTCTCGCCGTCCCCGTGGGCTGCGTTCGGGTAGCAGCCGAGCGGCACGTGGGTCATCGCCTCCAGCGTTCGTGGGGGACCCACGGGTAGAGGTCCACGACCTCGCTCGCGACGCGGTCGGGGACGCCGTTGCGCAAGGCATTGGTCTTGGTGCCTGGTCGGTCGCGCCCGACGGGATCAGCGCGAGTGCGGCGGGGCCGATGGCCCGCGATGAGCACTGGTCTCGCCAAGAACAAAACAACAGCTAGTAGACGCGTCCGGAAGTTCTGAGCGTTAGGCCGCGTGCTGGAGGTGGTGTTCGCGGTCGGCGATCTTGGCAAGGACGCGGTCGAGGTCGTGGCGCGTGAAGGTCCACTCGAACGGTCGGGCGATCTGGCGGTAGTGTCGGCCGAAGGTCAGCAGCCGCTCGGCGAGCGCGTCGAGATCGGCGAAGTCGTTGGGCGTGAGCGCCTTGCGTTGCAAGATCGAGAAGAACAGCTCGGCCTGGTTGAGCCAAGAGGCGTGGATCGGCAGATGGATCAGGCGGGCGTGCTCGTAGGCGTCCTGCATCCGTTTGATCGAGGTCTTGCCGGCGTGGCTTGAGCCGTTGTCGACGATCCAGAACACCCGTCGTGCCGACTTGTAGGGCTCGGTGGTCATGACCTGGTCGACGAGCCGGCCGAACGGCTCGATCCCGGTCTTGGCCTCGACGCGATCAAAGAGGTTGGCATGGTGGACGTCCCAGGCGGCCAGGTAGGCCAGCGTCCCGCCGCGGCGGTACTCAAACTCGACCAGCGCCGGACGCCCCGGCCCGACCGGGACGGTCTCGTGGCGGCGCCCGAGCGCCTGCAGCTGGGATTTCTCGACTACCTGAACGCAGTAGATAACCGGGGGGTTGGTCGCCGGTGGGGATCGGGATGGAGTGGCGGATCGTGACGTCGTCTTCGCCGATCAGCACCTCGCGGACGACGAGCCGGATGATCTGTTGGCGTTGGTCGACGGTCAGGCTCTCGGCGTTGGCGGCGAGCCGCGCGCGGAAGCCTTCGAGCGTTTCGGTGAGCTTGAGGTAGGTCTCGGCGTCGTGCAGGTCGGCGTCGAGCGCGTCCAGTTGGGCCTGCACGGTGGCCTCGCGTTTGCGCAGCTCGGACGTGCGAGCGCGGAGTTCCTCGAGCGTGATCAGCTGCTCCTGGTAGCCGTCCAGCAGCCGGCGCAGCGCGGTCTGAGCGCGGGCGAGGTCGCGCTCGAGCGCGTCCCGACGCCCGGTAGCAGGGTGCGTCGCACGCATCGTTTGAAGCCGGCGATCGATCTCGGTCTGGATCAGTGTCGGGTCCTCGAGCAGCCCGAGCACTCGGCTCCAGACGAGCTCGTCGACCTCTGCGAGGCGGACCGGTCGGTTCTCGCAGACGCGCCCTTCGGGGCGGCGGTGGCCGTCGGTGCCCGAGCAGCGGTAGTACTCGCGCAGCTTCCCGTTCTTGCTGCGCGTCGAGCAGCGGTAGTACGCGTAGCCGCAGTGGCGACAGACGAGGATCCCCTGCAGCAGCGACGGGCGCTTGGTGTTGCGCGGCGAGATGATCCGGTTGCGCTCCAGTCGCTGTTGAACCAGTTCGAACTGCTCGGCGGTCACGAGCGCCGGTACCGCGATCGGCTTCCACTGCTCGGGCGCCGCATGCTCGCGCGAGGTCCGGGCGGAGCGCTGTCGCCGCAGGCGCGATTGACGCGTGGCGCGGACGGGCGCGCCGGTCGCGTGCGTCTTGCCGTAGGCAGCCTGCCCGGCATACGCGGGATTGCGGAGCATCCCCCAGATGGTGGCGTTGTTCCAGCCCGTCCCGCCGGTTCTGGTCGACACGCCCTGCTGCGAGAGCCAGCGCGCGATCTTCGCGATCGACTCGCCGTCCTCGAGGTAGCGACGGAAGATCTCGCGTACGACCGGCGCCTCGGTCTCGTCGATCTCGAAGAACGCGTCCGCGTGCTCGGAGCGCTTCACATAGCGGTAGCCATACGGCGCGCGAGCCATGACCGACACCGCGCCGGCCCGAGCGCGATGCAGCTTCCCGCGACGACAGCGCTCCGCGATCTGCGCCCGCTCGTACTCGGCGATCATTCCCTGGAACTGGCGCAGCAGCTCATCCTCAGGGGTGCCGGAGCGCTCGGGCTCCTTCGCGAAGATCACCTCGACGCCGGCGCGCTGGAACTCTTCGAGCAGCAGCACCTGGTAGGCGTACCGGCGCGCGAGCCGGTCCGGCGCATGACACAGGAGCACCTCGAAGCGGCCCTCGACGGCCAGATCGCGCAATCGCTCAAGCTCCGGGCGGCGCAACACCGCGCCCGAGACGCCCTCGTCCTCGAACACCAGATCGTCGGTGACCAGCAGCCCGCGCGCGGCAGCAAGCTCACGCAGCGCGACGGTCTGGCTCTGAATCGTCTGCTCGCGACGCTGACGATCCGAGGACACCCGCGCGTAGATCGCAGCCACCCGGCGCGACCGCCCCGTCGACCGCCCGACCATGCCGCCGCTGCTGCTCTCGCTCATCATCCCTCCGCTCGTTGCCCGTCACACGGCGCCGCTCGGGCGCCAAGATCACATACGCCTGCGCCAGCCGCGCGTCGGCGAGCCGGTCACCGACGAACTCGATCTCAACGCGCCTGGCCACCGGGCCGCTCGCCGGCCTGCTCGAGGTACCCGGCCACCGCCGCAGCCGTCGCCGCGCTCAACGACACACCACTCGCCAGCGCGCGCTCGCGCAGACCAGCGATCAATGACGGCGCCAACCTCACCGTGAACACCACCGAGCGCTCCGGCACCACCACACCATCCGGCCGCGCCAACGCCTCGTTCACGTACCGACGGCCCTGGCGCTCGGACAGACCGTACTCCGACCGCAACACACGAACCGCGTCCGCCGGCGAGAGCTCGACCAACAACACGACCGCGCGGTTCACCCGAACCGCGTACTCGTCGGCATGAGCACGACGCAACGCCATCAGCCCCACAGATACAACGCGTCACGGCAGACTCCTCCCCACCGGACGCCCAACCAGCGCCTCGAACTCGAAGTTACCTACTGCGTTGGTGTCTTCTCGTCGGCGCAGATGACGTACTCGTCGGGTCGCAGCCGCTTGCCCTCGAAGATTCGGGCGTAGAGATCCAGCGTCCGGCCGGCCTTCTCAGGGAAGTTGGCGTCACGCGGGAAGATCCACGACCGCGTCTGCCACGGCTTAATCGCGTCCTCGTGCAGCCAGCGCCAGATCGTCGACGCCGACGCATCGGTCACGCCGCGCTCGATCACCAGTCGATGCAGCTCAGCGCGTGAGAAGCGGCTCAGCGGCAGCCCGTGCGCGAGCGGCAGCTCGCACGCGATCGCCTTGACCTCGGCGACCTGCTGCGGGGGGAAAACGGCGCGGGCGACCCGCGCGCTGCTTGTCCTTAAGTCCATCCAAGCGCTGCTCGGCGAACCTTCGTCGCCACTTCCCGACGATCCCCGCCGTCGTGTCCAAACGCGCGGCGATCTCCGTGTCGTGCAGGCCGTCGGCGGCGTAGAGCACGATCCGCGCGCGCTGAACGTCCCGGAACGCCATCGTCTCAGACCGCCCAGCGCGCTCAAGCTCGCAGCGCTCCTGCTCGCTGAGCTCGATCCGGTGACGAGGTGGACGCGCCATCACCACCAAGTTCGCCCCGACCGCCCCGACTCCTCCAATCATTCCGGCGCGTATTTGAGGACGCGTCTACTAGCGAGAGAGAGCAGGCGCCGTGCACTGGGTGTTTCATCATCGCTACGGGGTCGGCGGCGTTGCGGCGCGACCCACCGAGCTCCAAAACTTCCGCAGGCGCCCGAGGCGCTGCCCATGAGCGCGACCGCGGCGAGCCAGGTGATCAGCAGCAGGACGGCGGCGTTCTCTGTAGCCACACCCGGAAGGTTACTTCAGAGAAGGTTAGTTCTCTGAAGCTCGTCGCCGTGCCCAGGGCGTCTCATCCTGGCCCGCCGCGCCACCGCACCCGCTCCGCTCGCGCTTCGCGATCGAGAGCAGAAGCACGCCGAGCGTCAGCCAGCACGCCTGCTCGTCGTCTCTATGAAGAAGGGCGGGTTGTCAATGGCGGTGGTGGTGTGGGGTTGGGTCCTGCGGGTTGCGGGTGGGCGAGCGGCGCTCATCTCTCTATGGCCTGCTCAGCGGCAGGACCAGGCGACATTGGAGGCCGGCTCCGAGGGCTCAAGTCCAAAAAGGGCCGTCAGGCGGCCAGACGAAAAGTGGAGCCTCCCGGGGCGGGCGTGAAGGGTTGGTTGGTGGTGAGCATGTGCCAGATCGCTTCGGTGAGCTTTCTGGCGATGTCGATCTGGGCGACCTTGGCGCCGCGCTGGCGGCCGAGGCGGCGCTTGTTGCGCTGGTAGCGCTCGGCGTAGGCGGGGTGGCGGAGCGCGTGCATGGTGGCTTCGAGCATCGCCCAGCGCAGGTACTTGGGACCCTGTTTGGTCAACGGGCCGCGGCGGTCGCGATCGCCGGACTGATTCACGCGTGGGCAGAGCCCGGTGTAGCCGCAGAGCTTCTTCGCTGACGGGAAGCGGCGGATGTCGCCGATCTCGGCGGCGATCGTGAACGCCAGCACCCAGCCGATCCCGGGAACCGTCAACAGCAGCGGGACGTAGGGGTGATCGGCGCCGCCGGCTCGCAGGTCCTTGTTGATCGCGTCGATCTGGGCGTCGAGGTCGCCGATGAGCTCCAGACTGGCGTCGACGGTGCCGCGCCACGGCTGCGGCACGTCGAGGCGGTCCAGCAGCTCGCGGCCGGCGACGCCGAACAGGTCGCTGACCGGGCACGGGTGCCCGAAGGTAATCAGCGTCGCGTGGATGCGGTGCTTGAGCATCGAGCGGTGCTTGACCAGATGCATCCGAAAGCGCGCCAGCTCGCGCTCGCGCCGCACGCGCGGGTCCGGCAGCCAGATCTCCGGTACCAAGTCGCGCTCGGACAACACGGCCAGCACCCGCGCGTCGATCTTGTCGGTCTTGCACGCCAGCGGCGCCAGCCCCTTGACCTTCGCGGCGTCGGCGATCAGGACATCCCAGCCGAGCTCTTCGAGGCGGTCGTGCACGAACCGCGCGCCGGTCATCGACTCGATCACCGCGCGCACCGGCCGCTCGTGTCGGCCGACCCGGCGCGCCAGGCCCACCAGCCCGTCGGCATCCGGCGGCGACGCGAACTCCTCGACGATCTCACCACCCGCCGACAGCAGGCAGACGTCGATCTTCCGACGACTCAGATCCAATCCAGCGTGCAACATGAGAACGGGCCTCCTCGCGCTCGCTCCTCGATAACACGCTCAGCGTGGCACCGAGGAGGCCCTCCTTCATGGCAGTCCAGAGCAGGCGTCTCTGGCGGCCGAGTCGAGACGCTCGGTTGTGCCTCGCGAAGCGATAGCGCGATACCGGTAGGTCCTCGGCAACCTAAGCCGATGCATGCCACCGGGCTCCGGCCCCTAGCCGGAGGCCGTGCTGGCGCGGCCTCCGGCTAGGCGCCTAGAGCGTGAGCATCGCCGCCGCGACGTCACCGGTGGCCGCGTCGGGGATCGCCATCGCGGCCTGTTCGAGCACGAGCAGCCGCGCATCGGGGATCTCGCGCGCGAGCGCTTCGCCGTTGCCGACAGGGAAGAACGGGTCGCGGCGGCCGTGCACCACCAGCGCCGGGATCGCGAGCTCGGGCAGGCGCTGGCGCCAGCGCGGCTTGCAGTCGAGCTTGCCGAAGACCGTGCCCATCTGGTTGGCCATCTGCACCGCGGGCTCCGTGCCCGGCGTGCGGTCCCAGATGCGCTCGGCGATCGCGCGCGCGGAGGCAGGGTCATCGCCGCGGATCTCCGCGCCGGCGGCGGCGAACTCCGCCACGGCAGTGCGGTCGGACCATTCGGGCATCGAGCGCGAGAACAGCCGGTCCATCGTCGCCGCGTTGTGGTCGGGCAGGTCGTCGTCGACCGGGCCTGGAGCGACGGGCCGCGTGCCGGCGAGGGTGAGCGCCGAGAACGCGCCCGGGTGGTCGAGGGCGGCGACCTGGGCGACCATCCCGCCGACGCCGATGCCCGCCAGGTGCGCCGGCCGGTCGTCGAGTTCGCGGGCGAGCGCCGCGGCGTCGGCTGCGAGATCGCGCAGCGTGTAGGCCGGAGCCTCCGGGTCGACGGTGGTCGACGCGCCGCAATCGCGCAAGTCGTACCGCACGACGTGGCGCCCGCCGCGCGCGAGCGCCGCGCAGAGCGCGGCGGGCCAGGACAGCATGGTCGCGGCGCCCGCGAGCAGCACGAGCGGCGCCGGCGCGTCGCCGAAGTGCTCGACCCCGAGACCCCGAGCGTGACGCCGTTCGCCTCGACTGTCGTCATCACGCCTCCGCCGTCGCGAGGATGCCGCACATGCGGACCGAGCGGGCAGTTGGATACATCGTCAACCTCCAAGGTAAAGCGTCGTGGCCCGGTGGCACGCTGACGGCGGCTACCGGAGTTGGTCGCGGCGGCGGGTCAGGTAGGCGGTCTCGGCGGTGTTGCCCGCGAGGTCGATGGCTTTGTCGTAGGCCGCGCGCGACTCCTGGCCGCGGCCCATCCGGCGCAGCAGATCGGCGCGGGTGGCGTGGTAGGCGTGATAGCCGGCCAACCTGCGCTCAAGACGGTCGACGGCCGCCAGTGCCACCTGCGGGCCGTCGAGCTCGGCGACCGCGATGGCCCGGTTGAGAACGATGATCGGCGAGGGGTCGAGGCGGACGAGCTGGTCGTAGAGGGCGAGGACCTGCGACCAGTCGGTGTCGCGCGTGTCACGGGCGGAGGTGTGCACGGCGTTGATCGCGGCGAGGATCTGGTAGCGACCCGGAGTCACCCCGGCGGCGGCAGCGGCGAGGCGCTCGTGCACGAGCCGGTGGCCCTCGGCGATCAGCGCCGCGTCCCAGGCACCACGGTCCTGTTCGTCGAGCGCGACCAGTTCGCCGCTGGCCGAGACCCGGGCGGGGCGGCGGGCCTCGGTGAGGAGCATCAGAGCCAGCAGTCCGGCTGCCTCACCGTCGTCCGGCAGGAGGGCACGGATCAGGCGGGTGAGCCGGATCGCCTCGGCGGTCAGGTCGTGACGTAGGGGATCGGTGTCGGGGCCGGTCGCCAGGTAGCCCTCGTTGAAGGCGAGAAAGAGGACGGCGAGTACGCCGGAGACGCGTGCCGGGAGATCCTCGGCGGACGGCACGCGGTAGGGGATGCGAGCCGCCTGGATCTTGGCCTTTGCGCGGGTGATCCGCTGCCCCATGGCACTCTCGGTCACCAGGAAGGCGCGGGCGATCTCGGGCATGGTCAGACCGCCGACCATGCGCAGCGTCAGCGCCACGCGGGCTTCCATCGCCAGCGCTGGGTGACAGCAGGTGAAGATCAGCCGGAGCCGGTCGTCGTCGATGGCACCGAGACGCTCGGGCGGGTCGTCGTCGTACACCACCTGAGCCGTCTTCTGCTTATCGTCGCGCTTGTTCTCGCGCCGGATCCGGTCGATGGCCTTGCGGTTGGCGGTGGTGGTCAGCCAGGCGCCGGGGTTGGGGGGGACGCCGTCGGCCGGCCACCGCTCGACGGCGGTCGCGAACGCCTCGGCCGCCGCCTCCTCGGCGATGTCGAGGTCACCGAAGCGCCGGGTCAGGGAGGCGACCACCCGGGCCCACTCCTCGTGGTGGGCCCGGGTGACCGCCTCGCGGACGTCGACCCCGTTCACAGGAACGGCCGCACCTCAACCTTCCGATTGCACTGCTTTGACCCCTCGGCGGCGAGCTTGAGCGCCACGTCGAGGTCGGGGGCCTCGATGACCCAGAAGCCGCCGAGGTACTCCTTGGACTCCAGAAAGGGCCCGTCGGTGACCATCGCCTCCTCACCCCGGTTGTCGATGAGGGTGGCCGTGTCGGGCGAGCCGAGGCCGCCGGCGAAGACCCAGTGGCCCTCGGCCTGGAGCCGCTCGTTGAACACGTCGATCGCAGCCATCTCGTCCGGGGTGACGAGGCCGGCCTGGTCGTGGATCACGGACACCAGGTATTGCATCTGAAGATCGTCTCCTGGGGTGTCGAGGACAGTGTGGGAGGCCGCTCAGGACGCGTCGGTCGGCGGGTACTGCGGCCGGCCGGCCGGCCGGAGGGTCTGGATCGTCACGCCCTTCGTGTCGACGCGCGACTCGACCAGGTCGAGCACGAGATCCGGGCCGGTCTCAGCGAACAGGCGCGCGCCCTGGCCGAGGATCACCGGGACCACGATCAGCGTCATCTCGTCGATCAGTTCGTTCTCCAGCAGCCAACGGGTGAGGACGCCACTGCCATGCACCTGCAGGTCACCCCCCGGCTTGGCCTTCAGGTCCGCGATGGCCGTCGCGAGGTCCCCCGGCAGGACGGTGGTGCCCGCCCAGGCCGGATCGGTGAGCGTGGTCGATGCCACGTACCGGGGCTGGGTGTTGAGCGCCCGCATGGTGGGCTCCCAGCCAGGGACGTCATGCTCCGTCAAGGTGCCCCACGTGTCAGCGTAGATCTCGTAGGTCCGCCGGCCGAGCAGGAAGGCGTCGGCGCGCTGGTAGGTCTGGTTGATGAGCGCGTGGGTGTCGGCGTCGCCTCGCCCCAGGGCCCATCCGCCGCGCTCGAACCCGTTGCGGCGCTCCTCCTCCGTCGCGGCGCCGTTTCCCTGCATCACTCCATCGATAGTGACCTGGGTCATCGTCGTCAGCTTCATGATCGGGGCTCCTTTGCCGTAGCGCCGTCTCTTATAGGCGGCCTCACCCCTGCAACGAACGCCACCGCCCCGATCCGACACCGCCTCCCGGATTCCCTCAGAGAGCCTTTCGCGAGCCCTCGGCGTCGGCGGGCACGAGCGAGCGCAGTGCCTATGCCGGGCGCGTGCGAGCGTCAGGCGGCCACGGGACCTGGCGCTTGGACCTCGTCCGCAGCGGGCGAGAGCTCCCGGCCGCTGAAGACGCCTGCTTGTCAAAGGAGCAGCGGGCGTCTCGCCCCACGTCGCGTGGCGGCTGCTGCTCGTGTTCGTCAAAAGCGAGCCGCTCGGCGGAATTACGCGAGAGGTCAGGGCGCCCGCCGCGCGACAACTTCGACGGTGGCGGCGGCGACATCAAGGAGGATCGTTGCGATGTTCTCAGCGCCGCTGCCGTCGCCGACGCGCAGGGCGTTGCCCATCGCGCCGACAACCCCTTCAAGTCTCTCCGCGTTTCTGACAATCAGGCGGGCGTCCACCTCGCGGTCGATCCCTTGCTGGGTGCTGAGCTGGGTCGCACGGTCGGTGAGTTCATGTCTGAGCTCATCTGGATCGACCGCGCGCCCCGCGAGAAGTCTGGTCGTCTCCCGAGCCAGGCGGAGCACGCGGCCGGCCAAATCGGTCAGCGGTTCGTCTGGGAAGTACTGACTCTGCAAGAGCTCGCCGCTGCGGCGGTTGATCCGCGCAACGTCATTGAGCTCCTCCAGGATCGAGAACTCGTCCGGTAGGTCGTCTCGATATCTGGTCGATGCGTCACCCGCGACGTCAGCAATAGATGGCATCGGCGGAGCCTTGCATCTTGATCGTGCGGGCCGCCGTGCAAAACATGCGTGAACCGGACCGGGGGGATGGGTCGGCGCCCCATCCCACGCCCTGACCGACCTGCGCGGGGTTGACGCGCGCAACGCCATCTGCCATTTTTGACCGATCGACGCAGGAATAATTGCTAACTTCAGAACGCGGTGGAAACCGCAGAAGGAATCGACAATGTCCAAACGAAGCGACGGCGCAAATGATCGTCCTGAGTCTCCGGTGCCGTTCGAGAAGCTGAATCAAGCGGCCACGGACTTGAACGTCTTCAACGAAAACGCACAGGTGATCGGTGCGCGTTGCGCCGCGATCGCGAACATGGACAGGGTCCAGGACTTCCGGAGGCGGTTCTTCGGGAAGTGATTCCCGTCATCCGGGACCTATCCACCGAGCAGAAGAACGAGCTGCTCAACCTCCTCAGCCCCCGCCGCACCCGGCGGGAGCTGACGGGGAAGGAGGCGACCGAGGAGCTCACGGCGCACCTTCGGCGTGTCTTAGGCCTCTCGGACAAGGTCGACCTCGTCCAGGGCTTCCGCCGGCGCATGATCGAGGCGACGATCGAGTTCGGCGGGCCACCGGCACCGACGGACTACGACCTCCTCTCCGACCGCGACATCGCTAAGCGGCTGCACACCGAGGTCGTCGCCGAAGCCTCAACACTGTCGGACAAGGCCGGCAAGACCCGCGGCCAGGCGAGGGTCGATTTCCACGAGTTCGCCAAGGGCTTCAAGACCATGAGCCAAGCGGACCGTGCTGACTGGCTGTACTCCGCCGCGCTCGCCGCGTCACAAGCCAAGACCGAAGCCGGGATCGGAGCCGACGATGAGCAAGCCGCCCGAGAGGCCGAGCGTCTGAAGACCTCACACGACAAGATGGCGGCACGCCTCGTGGAAGACGTCGCGGCGGCCGGACGCGTCGCTACCGCCGTCGAACAGGGTGCCGCCGCCGCAGCCTCACATGTTGCAAACCCGGTCGTCGGACGCGCCGTTGGCGTCCGGACTCAGCAAGGTGCGGCACGAGTACTGAGCACCCTCGCTGGACCAATCGGGGTTGTTGCCGGCGGGGTGTTTCTCTACCACTTGCGTAAGGCGCGCCAAGCCGCTGAGACCGCCCAGATTCGCGGAGAAGCGCGCAAGGAACGACTTTCCCCAGTCTTCCAAGCCGTGGTCACGACATCGGCGTACCTCCTGGCACATGCGAGCGGGCCGCCCGAGGGGCACCGCCTTACCGAAACCGCTAGCGGCTGAGGATTAGCCCTAGCCGGTGTTGTTGCCCGGCTGGGGCACGTATGGCACGAGTCCGTGCGCCGCATGATGCCGCCGCACTGCGGGCAGGCGGGCCGGGGTCCAGGCCCCGCGAGCTTGGCCGGGACCACCGGCGGCTTCTCCGTTGTCGCGGACGCGGCCGGCAGTGGCGTGAAGCGCGCGGAAGGCGTTGCGGTCGGCTCGACCCGGGTGACCGTCGGGACCACGCACGGGCCGGATCGGCCAGGTTGAGCCATCGCACTGCCCCTGTCCATGCATCCGGCACTCCCGCCTTCATGCCGCGTACCAGAGGTGCACTCCTGCTTTCCGCCGTTGAAGCGAACGTCGCCGGGTGCAGGCGTCGCACGCCCACTGCGGACGACCGATGTCGCTCCTATGTCAAGCGCTTGTCGTTGTTTGCGGGAATCGAGATCTGACTATGTGACGCAGGGCATGAGGTGGGGAGCGTTGCCGGGGACGGTTTCGCGTGCCTTGCGCCTCTCGGGGATGTCGTGCGGGACTGGCGTGGCGTTCGGCGCTGGCGCGGATCGCAGGAGCCTCCAGACGCGGCGGGCGAGGTAGCGTTTGAGTGAGCGGAGCGCTTCCTTGCGCGACTTTCCCTCGGCTTGTTTGCGTTCGAGGTAGGCGGCGGTGTCAGCGTCCCAGTTGGCTTTGTTGACCGCGAGGCGGTGCAGCGCGCAGTTGAGCTGTCGGTTGCCGCCGCGGTCCAGGCGGTGGCGGCTGGTGTTGCCCGAGGAGGCGGGGATCGGCGCGGCCCCGCCGGTGCGCGCGAGCTTGGCGTCGGTGGCGAATCGGTCGGCGCCGGCGATCTCACCGATCAGCTTGGCTGCGGTCAACGGACCGCACCCTCGCTCCGCGAGTAGCTGCGGCGCGTAGCTTTCGACCAGCGCGGCGAGCTCTGCCTGCAGCTCGCGAATGCGGGTGGTGCGCGCGGTGATCTGACGCACGAGCTCGCGCGCGACCCGCACGCGCGTCGTTTGCTGGGCGCGGGCGAGGCGGCGGGAGATCTTCCCAAGCCACTTGCGGGTGTCCAGCGCCCCGGCCGGGATCTCGAGCTCGGGCCACATGTCGTGCAGATGCCAGCGCAGCCGCTGCTGGTCGGCGGTGCGTGCGGCGATCAGATCGTCGCGATGGTCGACCAGCAGGCGAATGTCGAGCGCCGCGCCGTCCAGGTGCGCGCCGGGGAGGTTCTCGATCCCTTCCTTCAGCGCAGCGCGAGCGACGCTGAACGCGTCGATCGAGTCTGACTTGCCACGCTCGCGTGATGAGCGGCGCGCGCCCGCCATGTGCTTCGGGGCGACTCGCACGACCCGCTCGCCGCGCGCCCGATCAGGAACCGCTCGAACGCGCCGGACACGTGCCGGCAGTCCTCGAGCGCCCACACCCGCTCTGCGTCGAGCGCTCGCGCCCAGCACAGCAGCTTGCCGAAGCTCCCCTTGCGCGCCGGCGCCGTGAGCTCCCCTCGCGCGGCGGCGGTGAACGCGTCGACCGCGCCGCAGGTGTGCGTGCGCTTGTGCGTGTCCGTCCCGATCACGATCATTCGCATCGTCCCTTCGATTGTGTTGACGAAGCGGACTCCGGCGGACACGTCTCACTCGGGGCTGCTGCCAAGCTCCTATCAGGTCACGCCGGTGGTCCTCGGGCGGCGGCGGGCGACACGACATCCGGTGGGTCAGACCAGCGGTCGACAGAAAGTCAATGAGTCAGCCCGTCGCCGGCCCGGGAACCAACCGCAGCGGTCGGACGTCACCGCCCAGACCCGGGGACCATCTCAGTAAGAAAGTCAAGGGGTCCGCGGCAAATTTCTCGTAGCTCCGACGGTCGCGGAGGGCCGCAGATCGCCTCCTGTGTGCTCGTTTCGGTCGCCGGTGGGAGCGAGCGGTCGGTTGTGGGCGCTATTTGCGCAGGCGGGGTCGCCGTCGACGGCGGTCGGCGTCGTTAGCCTCGATTATCGGTGAGGGGTTCGTTCACCGATTTCGCTGTGGTCTGTGATCGGCGGCTGTAGCGGTAGTTGGGGCTTCCGGCGGCCCTGACGGAGCTGGGCTTAGCTCATTTGGTGGATCCTTCTCGGGCTATCTCTGGTTGAGTGCAGCGCGGTGGACGAGCGCCGGGGGGCGATGATCCCATGGTTGTGCAGTATTCCGCCGGACGGCGGCGAGTTCGTCGTCGCGTTCCGTCCGCTGGGTGCGGAACCATATCGGTAGAATCGTCCACCAAATCGGCTGAGCGATGGCCCGGACGGGACACGACCGCTTCACCAAGCCGACGGTCGCCGGGCACCGTCGGTATGAGGCGCTGCGCGCCTACTACGTGGAGGAGCTGTCGGCGGCGGAGATCGCCGGGCGGTTTGGTTATACGAAGGCGAGCGTGCAGACGCTGATCTCGCAGTACCGCCAGGCGGATGTGGGAGAGCTGTTCCAGGCCTCGCGGCCGGGGCCCAAGCGTCAGCCCAAGAAGGATGCCGCCCGCGAGCGGGCGCTCGAGCTGCGTCGCTCCCGGCACGGGATCGAGGAGATCGTCTCCGAGCTTGCACGGGCGGGGACGCCGCTGTCGCGCACGGCGGTGTGGGAGATCCTGCGCGAGGAAGGGCTCTCGCGGATGCCCAAGCTGCGTCAGGACAAGCCCGAGCCGGCGCCCGAACGGCTGGCGGCGGAGAAGGTGCGCGTCCTCGCAGAAGAGGACTGGCCGACCGAGGGCACGATCCAAACCCAGCACGCCGGCCTGTTCCTGTTGGTCCCGGAGCTGGTCGCGCTCGATCTGCTCGGACTGGTCGACGCGGCCGGCTGGCCGTCCACCAGCCAGCTTCCGGCGATCCGCTCGGTGCTGTCGCTGCTGGCGCTCAAGCTCTCAGGGCGCCGCCGGCGAAGCCACGTGCGCTCAGTCGTGCACGACCCGGCGCTGGGCGCCTTCGCCGGACTGAACGTGCTGCCCAAGACCTGGCATCTGACGACCTACTCCTACCGCACCAGCCGCTCCCAGCAGATCGCGTTCTTCGAGGCGCTGCAGCCCCGGCTCCGGGAGGCGGGGCTGATCGGCGAGCAGGGAGTGAACCTCGACTTTCACGCGATCATGAGCTACGGCGAGCAGGACACCGTGCTCGAGAAGCACTACGTTCCCCGCCGCTCGCAGCGGACCCGCTCGGTGCTGACGTTCATCGCTCAGGACGGGCAACAGCACACGATCCTCTACGCCAACGCCGAGCTCACCAGCCGCCAGCAGGCGGGCGAGGTGACCGACTTCTGCCGCTTCCACGAGCGCACCCACGGCCAGCTGCCCAAGCTGCTGGTGTTCGACGGCAAGCTCACGACCAACGAACACCTCGCCGAGCTCGACCAGATGGGCGTCGGATTCATCACCTTGCGCCAGCGCTACCCGAAGCTGATCCAGTCGCTGGAGGCGCTCCCGGCGAGCGCCTGGACCAAGACCCGGCTGGACCGCTCCGGCAAGCACAAGACCGCCAACTACCACGAAGACGCCGTCACGATCCAAGGCAGCGTCTTCCGCCAGCTCGCCGTGCAGCTCGGCCGCGATCAGCCGACCCTGATCCTCACCAACCAACAGCAGCTCACCCCCAAGCAGCTGATCGAACGCTACGGCCAACGCTGGGGCATCGAGAACCAACTCGCCGAGCAGATCCGCGCGTTCCACCTCGACTCGCTCTGCTCCCAGGTCCCGCTCGCCGTCGACTTCGACGTCGCGCTCACGGTCCTCGCCGACATCATCTACCGGCGGTTCGCCCGCGGCCTCCACACCGCCTACCGCAACCAAACCCCCGACACGATCCGCGACTACCTGATCGACGGGATCGGCGAGCTGCGCTTCACCCCCGGGCACATCGAGGTCGCACTACGCCGCCGCACCCACACCCCCGCACTACTCGACGCCGGCTACGAGAACCGCCAAGTCCAGGTTCCCTGGTGGGGCGGTCGCATCCTCAGCTACACCTTCCCCGCCCGATAAGACTCAACCGAATTACCGGACCGACAATCCAGGTTAGGCGGCGTTAGGCTGCGTGTGGGCGCGAGCCGATGACGTGTCGAAGAGCAGGCGTCTGGGGCTCGCGAACCTGCCGCGCGACTTGCCCTTCGAGGGCCTGATCTATGCGCGCCCCGCTGTCACGCTCGCGCCCGTCTTCTTCGCTGCTGCCGCTTGCCAGTCCGTGACCGTCCGCCTGTAGGAGGCCTCGGCCTGCCGGGCGAGCTCGCGCTCGGCGCTGCGCATCTTCTGCCTCGTCGCCCAGGTCCCGGTGTTGGTGCCCTTCAGCGTCTGCCCGCCGGCGCGGATCTCGAGCAGGCGCAGCTTCTTGGCCGTCAGCGACGGCTGCTGGTGGGCGTAGTCCTCGCCCCGGCTGAGCAGGCACCAGAACAGCACGGCGAGCTTGCGCGCGCAGGCGACGACGGCGATCTTGTTGCCGCGCCGGGCGCGGATCCGCTCGTAGAAGGCGCGCAGCGGGCCGGGCTGCTGGACGACCGACCAGGCCGCCTCGACCAGCGCCCAGCGCGCCGCGGGCGAGCCCTGCTTTGAGATCCGCCCGCCCCTCGCCGGCGCGCTGCCGGACTGGTAGACGCGCGGATCAAGCCCGAGGTAGCCGACCAGCTTGCGCGACGTCGGGAAGCGGCGGATGTCGCCGATCGCGGCCAGGAACGTCGCCGCGCAGATCACGTTGACCCCCGGCACGGTCATCAGCCGCCGCAGCTCCCGCGAGTCGAGCGCTTGGCGGGCGATCTGGCGCTCGACCGCGGCGATCTCGGCGTCGAGGAACTCGACGTGGCGCATGCAGGCCGCGACCGTCTCCGCCTCCTCGAGCGGCAGCTCGAGCCCTGCCAGCCACTCGCGCCCCTTGACGCCGAACAGGTCGGACAGCGGCGGGCGCCCCACCAGCCGGCGCACCAGCACGGCGTGGATCTCGTTCTTGGAGCGCGACCGTGCGCGCACCAGCTGCTCGCGCCGCCCCAGCCGCCGGCGCAACACACGCGTCCACTCATCCGGCGACCAGACGGCGTCGAGCTCACCGGCCGCGAGCAGCCGCGCCAGCGTGCGCGCGTCAAGGCGGTCGGTCTTCGCCCGGGCCTGCCGGATGCCGGTATCGGCGGGGCTGACGAGGACGACCCGGGCGACGTGCGGCTCGAGGATGCGCGCAATCTCCCACGCGCCCCCCGTTACCTCCAGCGCCACCCGGTCCGTGCGCGCCAGACTCTGCGCGAACAGCTCCAACTGCTCCGGCGTCGTCGCGATCCGACCAGCGGAGCGCAGCGCGCCGCTCTCGACGATCGCCACCTCGCAGAAATCGCGATGCACGTCCAACCCGATCGCTCTTCCGAGAGATCTCACCCCGTCCCCCTCTATTCGTTGAACGAAATGAAGAACCAGCGGGCGAACGACAACGACCGAGTAGGGGTCGACCTGGGGCGCGGTGCCGGCCTCACGGCCGGTCCGGTTCCCCAGGCCGCCCTCCGAACCGGTTACGTGAAATTCCACGTAACCGGTTGTATGTCCCGCGAACGGTTATGTTGAAGACGCGCTCGACGCCTCGGGTTTTCCCTGCTCAGCGCGATTCAGGGTGGTGAGCATTCAACATATTCAGAGCCCTTCGAGGAACGCGAGAAGCGTGTCGGAGGGTCGGTATCTGCCGGGCCTGGTTCCGAGCGGGCTGGTTCGTGCGATCGCTTGTTCTTTGAGCGCGGGGTCGGCGTGCTCGTAGATGTGCGTGGTCTGGATGCTCTCGTGCCCGAGCCACAGCGCGATCGTCGCGATGTCCACGCCCTTGGCTCTGAGCAGCATCGCGTTGGTGTGGCGCAGCGTGTGTGGGGTGACGCGTTTGGGCTTCAGCGACGCGCAGCTGGCGTCTGCGGTGGCGGCGTGCTTTGAGACGACCACGCCGACCGTGTAGCGGCTGAGCGGGCGTCCTTGCCGGGTCGGGAACAGCGGCGCGTCGGGTTGGCCGCCGCGTTCCTTCAGCCACGCGCGCACGGTCGCGATGGTCTCGCCGGTCAGGGTCGTTGCGCGCTTCTTCCTGCCCTTGCCCGTGACCTGGATGTGGGCGCCGGTGCCGAGGTGCACGTCGCGGACGCGCAGGCCGACGAGCTCTGAGACGCGCACACCGGTCTGGATCATGAGCACCAGCAGCGCGTGGTCGCGACGGCCGAGCCAGGTGCCTGGGTCGGGCGCGGCGAGCAGCGCTTTGATCTCGTCGAGATCGAGGTAGGAGACGGTGTTGCGCTCGTGGCGCTTGGTCGGGATCGCCATCACCCGCGCGATCGTGTGCGCGTGCTCGGGGTGTTCGAGCGCAGCGAACCGGTAGAACGAATGGATCGCCCCGAGCCGCGCGTTGCGGGTACTGGGACTGTTGCCTCGTGCCTGTTCGAGGTGGTTGAGGAACGCGCCGATCAGCGGCGCGTCGAGATCGTCGAGGTCCAGCTCGAACGGCTGCTTGCCGGTCTGCTCGCGGGCGAAGGCGAGCAGCAACCGGAACGTGTCGCGGTAGGCGGCGATCGTCGGCGGACTGGAGTTGCGCTGGGCGATCAGACGCTCGGTGAAGAACGCCTGAAGCGCTGGCGCGAGCGCAGTCATGAGAGCACCTCGGGCAACTGCTCGAGGCGCCGGCTGATCAGCTCGAGCAGCTCTGGGACCGCCTCCAGATACCAGTATGTGCTGGCTGGGTCGACATGACCGAGATACGTGCAGAGCAGCGGCATCCGCCGGTCGATGTCCTCGCCTGCCTGATACCAGTCGAGCAGCGTGCGCACCGCAAAGGCATGTCTGAGATCGTGTGGGCGGGGCCTGGCGCGCGCGCCACGGCCCTCCAGGCCGACCTCGCCGATCAGCTTCGTGAACGTCTGGTTGAGCTCGCCGCGAGTCATGCGTCGTCCTCTGGCGGAGACGAAGAACGCAGCGGTTGAGGGCGTCGGGGAGCGAGCGTCGCGCTGACGGGCGTACTCGCGAAGCGCGCTGATCGTGCTCTCGTGCAGCGGGACCTCGCGCTGCTTTTTCTGCTTGCCCGCCCGGACGTGCAGCACGCGATCTCGCAGATCGACGTCCTGGCGGTCGAGCGCGAGCGCCTCCCCGGGGCGCATCCCGGTGACGGCCAACAGCCCGATCAGCGTCTGGTGACGCATAGCGCGCAGCGGCGGGCTGAGCTCTCCTGCGGCTGCGATCAGCGCCGCGATCTCAGCGTCCGTGTAGATGTACGGCGCGATCCGCGGGCGGGTCGCGGGCAAAAGGTCCTTGGAGGGAACCTCGCTAGCGGGGTCGATCGTCGCGAGATGGCGCGCGAACCCCCGCGCGACCCCGAGCCGCTGGCGCCAGTAGTGCGCGTGCGCGTCTGCGGGCAGCCGCGCCCACATCAGCGCCAGCTCGGTGGTGATCCGCTGAGCGCCCGCCCGCTCGAGGAACTCGACGAACCTCTCGAGCAGCCGGGCGTCCTGGGGCATCTCGAACCCGAGCCGGCGGCGGATCCGCAGATAGTCGGCAAGCGCTTCCTGAAGCGTGGTCATGCCACACCTCCCTGCGACGGCCACGGGCGCGCGAGCGCCCGGAGCGCCTTGCCGTCGACCTTGGCGTAGATCGCGGTCGTCTTCTGCTCGCGGTGGCGCAACACCTGGCCGATCTCCGCAAGCGACGCACCCTGTCTGAGCATCCCGGTCGCGGCCGTGTGCCGCAGGCGATGCGCGCCGACCCTCGGGAGGCCCACCCGGTCGCACGCCGCGCGGACAACCCACCCGATCGTGCTTCGGTTCAGCTCGCGGCGCGGCGCGGTCACCCGCAGAAACAGCGCCCGACACTCGCACCGCGAGCGACGGCGAAGATAGGACACGATCGCCTCGCCGACATCCACCGGCAACGGCAACACGTCCTGCCGGCTGCCCTTCCCGCAAACGAGCAGCAGCCCGCCCCGCCAGTCGACATCCTCGAGCCCGATCGCGGCGACCTCGCCGGCACGCAGCCCGAGCCGCGCCAACAGCAGCAGGATCGCGAAGTCGCGCCGGCCGACCAGCGTGCGCCGATCGCAGCTGGCCAAAAGCTTCTTGACCGCCGCTGGCTCCAGGCCACGCGGCAGCGTGCGATCCCGCAGATCAGCGACCGACGGGACCGCCCACACCAGCGGCACCTCGATCAGCCCCGCCAGGTGCAGGTAGCGCAACAACGACCGCAGCGCGCACACCAGATCCCGCGCTCCCGACACGCCGCGCTTCGGGCACTCACGCGCCAAGAACGTGCTCACGTCCGCCGAGGAAAGCCGCGCGAGCTCGAGCCCGTCCGGGCCCTCCCGCCCAGACAGGAACAGCCGCGCGACCGGCCCATACGCATCGAGCACCGTGTGATCCGAGAGCCCGCGCTCGACCAGCAGATAGCGGCTGTAATCCGCCAGCAGCTCCTCAAACGGGCCCTGCGCGACGACCGCTGCCGGCGCCGGTGCGACCCCCAGCGCGCGCAGATACCCCAGCGGCAGCATCGTGCTCCGCGGAGCGATCCATGTCACCAAGCCCGCGGCGCGACGCGCCTCAGCGAACCGCTCGGCCTGCTCGCCGGTCAGCTCGCCGACGCCAAGCCCTTCACGCTCAAGCCAACGGCTGAGCTGATCGAACTGACACAGCCTGTCGGCCGCCGCCGAAGGCGAATACGCCCGAGACCTCAACCACGATTCAAACCCCGCCGCGAACGGCGCCAACGGCCCCGACACCGCCGGGACCCACACCCGCCTGCCCATCGCTGCCTCCGATCGGATCGCAGAACACGAATCCGCGAAGCCTCGACAGGACGGCCACGATTATGTTGAACCCATCACCAGAAGAAATCGCACTGAGCAGGACAAACCCGGGGCGTCGAGCGCGTCTTCAACATAACCGCGTCCTGGACATACAACCGGACGTGCGAGTTGCCCCGCATCCGGCTCTCCACGGACATGCCGGTGGTTATGGGGCGATCAGGGTTTGCAGACGCTCGAGCATCTGCGCGGGGTCGCGCTGGAAGCGACCCTGCGCCCACGGCGTGGCGATCTTGGCCCCGCGGTAGCGGGAGTACTCGATCCGCACCGCACCGGGGTCATAGAGCACCGTGTCGCCGTCGGTCGGCCACCACCTCGGGAGGTAGCGCCGTTTCAGCCAGCGCCAGTTCGCCTTGGGGTGTTTGCGGCGCAGCCAACAGAGAACCCGCCGCCACGTGTAGGCGCGCAGGTAGCTGAAGGTCCGCCCGGACACTCCGCCGCGAAAGTAGGCGCACCAGCCGCGCAGCACCGGGTTGAGGCGGTGCAGCAGTTGGCCGAGCGTCTGATGGGGGCCGGAGCGCGTGATCGCCTTGACCTTCGCCCTGACCGCCGCGAGCGACGGCTTGGAGGCGTAGGTGTAGACGTAGCTCCGGCCGTTCGAGGCCCGGTGGCGTTGCAAGCGCCAGCCGAGGAACTCGATGCCCTCGTCGATGTGCGTGATGCGGGTCTTCTTCGGTGAGAGCGTCAGGCCGAGCGGCGCGAGCACCGCCGCGGTGTCGGCGACGAGCGCGTGCGCGTGCGTCCTTTGGCCGGAGAGCACGACGACGAAATCGTCGGCGTAGCGCACCAGCCGGAAGGTCGCCTCGCCGCGCGCCCTGCGCTTGCGACGCTCCCATTCGCTGCCCATCGCCGTCCACGCCCGCGCGAAGTGCTCGTCGAGCACGGAGAGGGCGATGTTCGCCAACAGGGGCGAGAGAATCCCGCCCTGTGGCGTGCCGGTGACCGTGTCCTCAAAGCCACCGTGCTCGGTCAGGATCCCGGCCCGCAGGAACGCCTTGATGAGCGCCAGCACGCGCTTGTCCCCGATCCGCCCACGCACCCGACATATGAGCGCCTGGTGGTCGATGCGGTCAAAGGAAGCCTCGACACACTGCCCACCACCATCTCGATGGGTTCCAGTCGTCGGTGCGGATCGTGCGCGCGCGTCACCCATTGGGGGGCCGTGAGCTTGCGGTGATGGGGTGGATGCGGCGCCGCGGCGCGCTGGACCTTCTGCTGGTGTTGCCGGACGGCAGCCGCTCGTTGATCGCGGCGGCGTGGACGGACCTTGAGGGTGTGGCGGCGCCGGCGGCGGCGGGGACGCTGGGGTCGGTTGAGGATCTGCTGACGGCCCGCCGGGTGCTCGACGGGCTGCTTGAGCGTGTCGTCCTGGCCGAGCAGGAAGATCGCCGCGAGCGGGGCGAGCAGGCAGAGGAGGAGAGCAGTCGTGCAGTTGCGCTTGGATCTGGCGGAGAGTCCGGCGCCGGCGGCGGCGCTGTGGGAGTTGCTGGGCGAGGCGCAGCGCCAGACGGCGATGGCGCTGCTGGCGGCGTTGATCGCGCGCAGCGTCGCGGCGCAGGAGGAGGCGGCGCGCGATGAGTGAGCGCCAGAAGCTCAGCACGTCGCATCTGCGTCGCTCCGCGTTCGTCTACGTGCGCCAGTCCAGCGCCGCGCAGCTGGAGCGCAACGTCGAGTCGACCGAACGTCAGTACGCGCTCGTCGGCCGGGCCGTGGGGCTCGGGTTCGATCGCTCCCGGGTCGTCGTGATCGACGAGGACCTCGGGATCTCGGGCTCGGGGCTGTCCGAGCGCTCCGGCTTCGCGCGGTTGACCGCGGAGGTCGCGCTCGGCCACGCCGGGCTGGTCCTCGGCTTGGAGGCCTCGCGGCTGGCGCGCAACAACGCCGACTGGTACCGGCTGCTGGATCTGTGCGGTGTGACCGACACGGTGATCGGCGACGCCGATGGCCTGTATCACCCGGGGTCGTTCAACGACCGGCTGCTGCTCGGCTTGAAGGGCACGATGAGCGAGGCCGAGCTGCACGTCCTCAGGGCGCGCCTTGACGGCGGGATCCGCAACAAGGCCGCCCGCGGCGAGCTGCGCCGGGGGCTGCCGGTCGGGCTGGTCTGGGGCGATCAGGACGGGGAGATCCGGCTGCATCCCGACGAGGCGATCCGCGGCGCGATCGCGGCGATCTTCGAGCGCTTCCCCGAGTTCGGCTCGGCGCGCCAGGTGTGGCTGTGGCTGCGCCGCGAGGGCCTTCGCTTCCCGCTGCAGACCACCACGCTTCAGGATGTCCGTTGGGTCGCCCCGAGCTACCACCAGGTCCACGGCGTGCTGACCCACCCCGTCTACGCCGGCGCCTACGCCTACGGCAAGACGCGCCGCGAGCGCTACGTCGACGAGCACGGGCAGCCGCGCAGTCGGATCCGTCGCCTGCCGCGGGCAGACTGGGACGTCTTGATCTGGGAGCACCACCCCGGCTTCATCGACCGCCAGACCTTCGAGGCCAACCAGCAGCGGATCGCCCGCAACACGCGCCCGCGGGCACACGCGCCGGGCGGCGCGATCCGCGAGGGCGCCGCGCTGCTGCAGGGGATCGCGGTCTGCGGACGCTGCGCGCGCAAGCTCGCCGTGCACTACGGCGGGCGCGGCGGACGTCCCGGCTACCACTGCCCCGGCAGCACGCTGGTCGAGGGCCGCGGCCAGTGGTGCCTGCGCGTCGGCGGGGTGCAGATCGACGAGGCCGTCGCCGCGGCGATGCTCGCGGCGCTGACCCCGGCCGGCGTCAAGGCCGCGCTCGCCGCGGCCGAGTCGCTCGAGGCCGACCACGACGCCGCGCTCGAGCAGTGGCAGCTGCAGGTCGAGCGCGCCCGCTACGAGGCCGAGCGCGCCGAGCGCCGCTACCGCGCCGTCGAGCCCGAGCACCGGCTCGTCGCGCGCGGCCTGGAACGCGACTGGGAACACGCGCTGGGCGCGCTCGCCGAAGCCGAGGCCGAACTCGAACGCCGTCAACACGCGCACCCCAGGACCCTCACCGCCCAAGAGCGCCAGCAGCTGCTCGGCCTCGGCGCCGACCTCGGACGCGTCTGGTCGGCGCCCACCACCACCGACCGCGACCGCAAGCAGCTGCTGCGCACGCTGATCGAGGAAGTGATCGTCGACGTCGTGCGCGAACAGCGCCACGCGACGCTGACCGTGCGCTGGCGCGGCGGCGCGCTCAGCGAACTCGTCGTCTCGCTGCCCCACCGCCAGCCCACGATCCGCACCGACGAGGACACAATCGCGCTGTTGGGGCGCCTGGCCACCCACTACGACGACGCCACGATCGCCGGCATCCTCAACCGCCAAGGCCGCCGCTCGGCGACCGGCGAGCGCTTCACCGCCCAGATCATCGGCGGCCTGCGCCGCTACCGCGATATCCCTCGCTACCAGCCGCCCGCCGATCCACCCGACGGCGAGCTGGTCACGATCGCCAAAGCCGCCGAGATCCTCGACGTCGCGCCGTCCACGATCCACCGCTGGCTCGCCGACGGCTTCATCGCCGGCGAACAGCTCACCCCCGGCGCGCCCTGGCAGATCCGCGTCGACGACCAGCTCCGCGCCCGCTTCGTCGAAGACGCGCCCGCCGGCTGGCTGCCGATGCTCGAAGCAACCAAGATCCTCGGCGTCTCGCGCCAGACCGTGTTGCAGCGTGTCAAGCGCGGCGAACTAGCCGCCGTCCACGTCCGCCAAGGACGCCGAAAAGGCCTCAGAATCCAGGTGATTCCCGCCGACGAGCCGCTCTTCCAGACACCCGCCACGAACGCGGGGACAGTGTGACGATGCCTCCAAGCACGCCTCGATGTCCGCCTCGAGCACCCATTCATAGGAGCGGGTGGCGAAGTGGTGCACCTCGGCGATCGCGTCCTGCGCCCGGCGTCCGGGCCTGAACCCGTAGGAGCACGGCTGGAAGTCGGCCTCGAAGATCGGCTCCAGCACCAGCTTGAGGGCGGCCTGCACGACCCGGTCGCGGACCGTCGGGACGGTGGCTTCATTGTGCTCCTTATGCAGCAAGGGTTTGGGTTGGCGTCATGTGGACGGAGTCGGCGACGCGTTGGCGGCAGGCCTGCTCGACGTCGGGCGCGAAGGGGATGAGCAGGCGGTTGGCGGGTCCACGACGCGCGACGAGCTGGCCGTGGCGGATCCAGTAGTAGACGGCGCCGTGGGAGATGTCGAGGCGCTGGGCGACCTGCTGGACAGTGAGTTCGTCGGCCGCGAGCACGAGCCGCGGCGGTGACGGGAGGTCGTGGGCGTAGCGGATCCAGCGCACCGCGGGCGCGTCGAACTCACGGCTGGTGCCGGTGCGCAGGCCGGCGGCGCGCAGCTCTGCGGCGAGCTGTTCGTCGGTGTGATGGGCGCCCATCCGCGTGATCAGATCGATCGCGGCGGCCGGGGTGCGGCGCGCCTCGACCGTCGGTTTGGGTCGTTGAGTGATGTGCTCGTCGGTCGCGCCCGAGCGCCAGCGGATGCCGACGCGCAGCTCGCGGCCGTCGGGCTGCGAGGTGATCGTGACGTCTGCGATGAGCGAGCGCAGCAGCCGCTTGCGGTCGCGGTCTGATGTGCTCGGGGCCGACCACAGCGCGGGCACGTTCGCGGCCAGCGCCTCGATCTCGGGGCGCGAGGGCTCAGGGCCGGGTGCCGCGTGCTCGGCCAGCTCGGCCTCCGCGTCGCCGAGCTCGTGCAGCTTGGCTTCCCAGCGCGTTTCGAGGCTGCGCGCGACGAGCCGGTTCTCTGGCTCGCACCGGGCAAACGCGCGCTCGGCGCGCGCGGCTTCGTAGCGGGCGCGCTCGACGCGCAGCTCGAGCGCCCGGCTGGAGCGCGACCGGCGATCGGAGACCTCGTCGGCGGCGGCGAGCGCGAGCGCGATCTCTTGCGGCGCAAGCGCCCGCAGCAGCCGCTGCGCGACGAGCTCGTCGACGACGGCGGCCACGACTGAGCGACACGTGGGCGTGTTGACGTGGTCTGCGCGCGCGCGCGAGCAGTCGTAGAGCGGTCCCTGCGCGGCGCGGTGGCTGGTCGACATCGGCCGCCCGCAGCCGCCGCAGCGGACGATCCCCTGGCACAGCGCGCGGCCCTCGCGCGCAGGGCGCGCGCCGCGGCGGGAGTTGTTGGCGGCCAGGCGTTGCTCGTTGGCCAGGAACGCCTGCCAGCTGATGTAGCCGGGGTGGTGGTCCTGGATCACGACCGGCCACTCCGAGCGTGGCAGCTCGATCGTCTTGGTCGTGATCGTGCCGTCAGGTGCGACGGCGCGGCGCGAGCGAAAGCGCCCGAACACGTAGACGCCCGCGTAGGCCGGGTTGGACAGCACGCCGATCGCGCGCGAGTGCGTCAGGCGCCCCCAGCGCAGCTCGCCCGCCCACGCGCCGCCATAGGCGCGCTTGGGGAACCGCCGCTCGGCGAACGCGCCGACCACGCCATAGGCCGAGCCGGTCTGCGCGAACGCGTTGAACACGTCGGCGACCGCGGCCGAGACCTCCTCGTCGGGGTCGATGACCGTCGCGCCGTCCTCGTCATAGAGGTAGCCGACGGGCAGCGGGAAGCGCAGCGCGCCACGCTCGGCCGCCGCGCGCTTGGCGCCCTGCAACCGGCCGGCGAGGATGTGGAGCTCTGCCTCGGACATCGTGCCCTTCAACCCGACCAGCAGACGGTCGTTGAAGCTGCGCAGATCGTAGATCCCGTCGGCGTCGACGATCAGCGTGTCAGTCAGCCCGCACAACTCAAGCAGCCGCTGGAGGTCCGCGCTGGAGCGCGCCAGCCGTGAGACCTCCAGTCCGAAGATCGCGCCGACCTCGCCGACGCACACCCGCCCGACGAGCTCCCGGAAGCCGGCCCGCTCGCTGGCGCTGCGCCCCGAGACACCGAGATCGGAGTCGATCACCACGACCCGCGAGCCCTCCCAGCCCAGACGTGTCGCCTCGCCCGCCAACGCGTACTGGCGCTCGGTCGACTGCGTGTTCTCGCGCACCTGCGCCAGCGTCGACTGACGCACGTAGACGACCGCCAGTCGCTGCCGGTGCGAGCTGGTGACCTTCGCTGGCGCGCTCACCCGTGCCCCCCGCCAGCGCCGCTTGCAGCATGTTGGCCAGAGCGTGGCGCGCCTCGCCGTCCACCGCGGGCGCCCATCACCCCAGCGCCCGCCGGCGCACCAGCTCCAGATTGATCCGCGAGATCTCCGCCAACACCGCATCGCGCCGCGCAGTCCCCGCCACCAGCACGCCCACCGCGTCCGCCAGCCCAGCCGGCACATAGATCGAGCGGCCGCCGCCCGCAGCATGGATCGCCAGGTACAGGTAGGGGCCATGCAGCTCGCCCTTCGCGCACCGGCAGCCCGCCCGACCACAGCGCCGCCCCTGACGCTGAAGCGTCCCACGCAGCGTCTCCTGCGGATCGCCGACTGACCGCGCCAACCGCCGCCGCCGCGCCCGCAGCTGCGCGAGGCTCAACTCGTTCAGGCCCAGATCGCGCATCCTCTTGTGCCTGATTCGCGCACAACATCAGCGATCCTTCCTCGCCGTCCGCGACCCGCCGATCGCTCCCACCACCACAGCAAGCGCGGCGAGCACCTCGACCGTTAACGGCCCCGCAGCCGGCTCCGCGCCACGGTCTGTCGCATCCTCGGGCAACGTCACGCTCCCCAGCGGCCCGCCCTCGCACACGTACAAGCGAGAACCCGCCCAACGGCGCTCGAACAAGATCGCCAGCCGCTCCCCAGCCAGCGGGTGAAACGGATGCGTGACCACCACCGAACCCAACGACTCGCTGGACAACGGCGCGGTACGACGTGACCGCCGGAATTCCCAGCCGGCGCAGCTTGCCGCCGCGCTTGGGAATCAGACGCTCCCTGACCGATACCGGCCGAAAGCTCCCGGCACGCAGCTCCTCTCGGAGCCCGCCCAGGAACTGCTCAACGCCCAGCCTCTGTTCGACGTCGTAGGCGTTCTGCCTATCCACGCCGGCCGAGCGTGACCCTCGATTGGCCCGCACCCGCTGCCACGCCACCATCAGCGTGGCCGGGTACAGACGAGGTTATGGAGGTGAACCTCCGGTCCTGATCGTCTTCTGCCCACTTGTGCAGCTTGCGCTGGATTCCGAGTACCCGCTCCTGGGCCGCTTCGGGCCCCGGCCACAGCGCGACGCTATTCAACGCCGACCTCCTCGCCTTCCAGACTGATGCTGCAAATCCGCTGCCTCCCTTCGCCATGCAGCCGGCTTTCCCGGCCTCGGACTACTACGAAGGCTCCGCCCCACCCCAGGACCAACAGCCGACAGCGAACCTGCCCGCACCAAGCGGGCAGCCCCAGGATGGTTCCCACGTTCATCGCCGACCGATCGACGGGGACGGCGCCCAGCTTTTCCCCTGCAGCCTCGCCATGAGTACGCCGCAGACCTTCCTCATGGCCTCCACGCCGACCACGAAATTCCGGGTCTCCCGGCATCGATGTGGTCAGGGTGAGACCGTGATTCCGGGTTTGAGCAGGGCTTTCCGCGGCTGAGGAAGTTCTCGGAAGTTGCGCGCTGGTTGGCGACGCGCCGCCGCCCGCCAATGCAGGCTGCTGGCTGTCTGAAGGTCAACGGCTTGCAAGGAGGGACAGCGTGCGCGTCACGACGGCATTTTCTGCGCGTTGAGGGCGTGTGGGTGCGGAAGGTTCGCTTCGAGCCCGACAGGGTGATCGTCGAGGTGGCGCTTTGCCGCCGCCGGCTGGTCTGCCCGGAGTGCGGCTACTCGACGGCGGCGCGCAAGGACACGCGCCCGGAGAACTCGGTCTGGCGGCACCTGGATCTCGGGATCTGGCGGCTGGAGGTCCACTGCCGCCGCCGGCGCCTGTGGTGCCCCGTGCACGGGGCGCGGACCGAGGGCGTCCCGTTCGCCCGCCCCGGCTCGGAGTTCACGCGCGACTTCGAATGCCTGGTCGCGTGGCTGGCGACGCGGACGGATAAGTCGACGATCAAGCGGATGCTGCGGGTCGACTGGGACACGGTCGGGCGGATCATCAAGCGCGTCTGCGACGACGAGCTCGACCCCGACCGACTGGACGATCTCTATGACATCGGCGTGGACGAGGTCAGCTGGAAGCGCCAGCACAACTACCTCACCCTCGTCGCCGACCATCAGCGCCGCCAGGTGGTGTGGGGATGCGAAGGCAAGGGCCAGGCCGCCGCCGACGCCTTCTTCGCCGAGCTCGACCCGCCGCCCCCGCCGCCAGAACGCGAGCGCCGCACGCCGCCCCAGGCGCCTGAGCCCGCGATCATGGTTCCGTTCGGCCCGTGCCCCATCGTCCCGGCCGGCCACGGCATCCAGGGCGCGTGGCTCCAGGACGGCAGCGAGATCGAGCCCGCGATCTTCGCGCGTGCCGCCAAGCTGCGGGCCGTCTCGATGGACATGACCGGCGGCTACGCCAAGTCCGTCCGCGAGCACGCCCCGCAGGCGACCATCTGCATCGACCCGTATCACGTCGTGCAGCTCGCCAACCAGGCGCTGGACGAGGTCCGCCGCGGCTACTGGAACGAACTGCGCTCGCTCGGCGACCAGGACGCCGCCAAGCGCTTCAAGGACGCCCGCTGGTCGCTGCTCAAGAAGCCCGAGAAGCTCACCGACACGCAAGCGACCACGCTCGCCCGACTGAAGGCCGCCGGCGGCGAGGTCTGGCGCGCCTACACGCTCAAGGAAGCCGTCCGCGGCATCTTCGAGCCCGGCCTGAACATCGACGACGTCACCGTGCTGATCGACCGGCTCCTGTCGCGCCTCGCCCGCTGCCGGCTCGCGCCGTTCGTCAAGCTCGGCAAGACGATCCGCAAGCACCGCGACGGGATCCTCGCCGCCATCCGCCTGGGCATCAACCAAGGCCGCACCGAAGCGCTCAACAACAAGGTTCGCCTCATCACCCGCCGCGCCTACGGGTTTCACTCCGCCAAGGCCGCCCTCGCCCTGATCATGCTCACCTGCGGACCTATCAGCCTTCACCTGCCACACGAACTACACGCGCTCGGGATCGGATGACACTGACCACATCCATGCCGAGAGAGCCGAAATTCCGACGCCGGAGTCGCCCACCCCATCGGAGCGGACGTGCACTGCTCCTCGGCCCACATCCGCCAGATTGGAGCCGATGCCGCGCTTGAGGGGGTTCAGCCACTGGTTCGCTCTCGCTACACCGTCCCGTCTCGCTTGCCGGACCCAGGCCGTCTGGCAGTGCCGACCTGTCCCGTCGTTGTCGGGGCTGCTCCCATCCACACCCTGCGCTTCCAGGACCGGACTGCCCCCAGCTTCAACGACCCGCTGCGACGGGTGTTGAACGCCGCTTGATTTCGGCACGCGTGCACGCGGTCGCGCTGTTCACTGCCGGGACGGGGGTGGGAGGCTTGGCGCGTTCGTAGACGCGCGAGAGCCCTCCCGCGAGCTTGGTGGTTCAGTCGGGAGGGCTCTCGGGATGCCGGAGGTGGCACCCGATGTTGATGGTATGCGCCGAGCAGGCGCGGGTTGAGGCTGAGCTGGTCGGCGGGCTTTTGGGGTGCCCGTTCTGTCGCGGGGTGTTGGGACCGTGGGGGCATGCGCGCGGGCGGGTCGTTCGCTGCGGTGGTGGTCGGCAGCGGCGGTTGCGGCCGCGGCGAGCGAAGTGTCGGGGGTGCGAGGGAACGCACGTGCTGCTGCCGGACGTTTGCTTGTTGCGGCGGCGCGACGGGGTTGCGGTGATCGGCGAGGCGCTGGTCGCGAAGGCGGCCGGGGACGGGCACCGCGGGATCGCCGGGCGGCTGGCGGTACCGAAGGACACGGTGCGCGGCTGGTTGCGGCGGTTCGCCGCGAACGCGGATGTGATCCGGGCGCACTTTGCGCGCTGGGCGGTCGTGCTGGACTCGGAGCTCGGGGCGATCGCGCCGGCCACGAGCGGATTCGGGGACGCGGTTGAGGCGGTCGCGGTCGCGGCGCGGGCGTGGGTGCTGCGGTTCGGTCCACGGGCGGTGTGGTCGCTGGTCGCTGTGCTCTGCGGCGGGGCGTTGTTGTGCAACACGAGTTGCCCCTTCCCGCCGGTGCCGTGAGCGGCAAGGGTGCGCGCTGGCCCCGAGCGTGCAGTAGCGGTCGCATAATGGCCGCGCCCCCGCTAGGCGGGGGCGCGGAAACGTCCGGCTGAGCAGGGATCCTTGGGCTTGCTGAAGGTCCTTGATCCCGAGCTTGGAGGTTCACCTTGAAGGTGATGCGCGATGAACGCCCGGTAACCGTAGAAGTCACGGCGGACGGAGCCGGGTTGGTGTCGCACGCAGGCAGCGCGTTGCTGGCGCAGGCAGCCCACAAGCTGGGGCTGACGAAGGCGCTGTCGCTGCGCTTGGCCGCGATCAAGCAGCGCCGTCGCGGACATGACCCGGGGCGGGTGATCCGCGATCTGGCGGTGATGCTCGCCGACGGCGGCGAGTGCGTGTCCGACCTCGGGGCGGTGCGTGACCAGGAGGCGCTGTTCGGGCCGGTCGCGTCGGATTCGACCGCGTTCCGGGTGATCGACCGGATCGCCGCCGACCCGGCGCTGCTGGACGCGCTGCGTGCCGCTCACGCGCGGGCGCGCGAGCGCTTCTGGGAGCTGCACGGCGCGCCCGAGCGGTTGACGATCGACGTCGACGCGACGCTGATCAGCGCGCCTTCGGAGAAGGAGCAGGCGGCCGGGAACTACAAGGGCGGCTACGGGTTTCACCCGCTGCAGGCCTACGCCGACGAGACGCGCGAGGCGCTCGCGGGTCTGCTGCGGCCGGGGAACGCCGGCGCGAACACCGCCGCCGACCACATCACGGTGCTCGACCGCGCGCTCGAGCAGATCCCCACCGAGCAGATCGAGCAGATCGAGATCCTCGTGCGCGCCGATTCCGCCGGCGCCACGCACGGCCTGGTCGACTACTGCCGCGAGGCGGACCTGCGCTTCTCGGTCGGCTACGAGCTGACCGAGCCGGTCCGCGAAGCGATCCTCCAGATCCCCGCGGATGCCTGGGTTGCGGCGCTCGCGCAGGACGGCTCGGAGCGCGAGAACGGCGAGGTCGCGGAGATCACCGACAGCGTTGAGCTGGGCTCCTGGCCGCAGGGCTCGCGAGTGATCGTTCGGCGTGAGCGCCCGCATCCCGGCGCGCAGCTGAGCTTCACCGACCACGACGGCTACCGCTTCCAGGCGATCCTCACCGACCAGCCCGACGAGAACGTCGCGACCATCGAGTGCCGCCACCGCCAGCACGCCCATGTCGAGGACCGCATCCGTGACGACAAGGACACCGGCCTGGCGAAGTTCCCGTTCAAGGCGTTCGCGCTCAACGAGGCGTGGCTGGAGATCGTCATGCTCGCGCACGACCTGCTCGTCTGGACCCAAGCGCTGCTGCTCGACGGCGAGCTCGCCAAAGCCGAGCCCAAACGGCTGCGCTACCGACTGCTGCACGTCGCCGGACGGCTCGCGTTCCACGGACGACGCGGCAAGCTCCGCCTCCAACACGACTGGCCATGGGCCGCCGAGCTGCTCGCCGCGTTCCACAAGCTCAAAACGCTCCCCGCCGCCGGCTGACCGCACCCAGCAGCCGACCACACGATCAACCAGCACTCCCGGCCACGGCCGCGATCACCGCTGCCCGCAGACGAGCCCGCGCAGCCCACGACGCTTCCGCGGAAGCGCCCAACACCGCCGCCACGACCCTGAACGCGGCCTCACCATCACCATTCACACCCAGACACGGCCCGCCCGTCACCTTCGCGCGCCTACTGCACGTTCCGGGCTGGTGTCTGAGAGCGGGAGCACGCGGTCTGGGGAGCAGCGGCGGCGGGATGTCGCGCTGTTTCGCTACGCGCTGATCCGCGACGCGGCCGACCCGGCGTTGTCGAAGGCCGAGCGCGGCCGGCTGGTCCGCGCGCTCGCCGCCGGGGAGCATGTCGGGCTCGACGGCCGCTTGGTGCGGGTCGCGCGCGGGACGCTGGATGAGTGGATCCGCGCATATCGACGGGGCGGGTTTGAGGCGCTCGTGCCGCGGCGACGGGTGGTGGCGCCGCGCACACCGGCCGAGATGCTTCAGCTGGCATTTGACTTGAAGCGCGAGCGGCCGCAGCGGACCGCGGCGCAGATCAGGGAGATCATGCTCGCCGCCGGCGGCCACGAGCAGCCGGTGCCGGGGCTGCGAACGTTGCAGACGCATCTCGCCCGCGCCGGGCTCAACGTCGGCGCCGACGGCCGCACGCCGGGCAAGGTCTATGGCCGCTTCGAGGCGTCAGAGCGCAACGAGCTGTGGACCGGGGATGGGCTTCACGGCCCCACGCTCGCCGGCGCGACGGCCCGCCGGGCGGTGCTGCTGGCGTTCATCGACGATCACTCGCGGCTGCTGGTCGGCTGGCGGTGGGGCAGCGGCGAGGACGTGTTCGGGCTCGAGGCCGCGCTGCGCTCAGGGCTGATGGCGCGCGGGGTCCCGGACGCGATCCTGGTCGACCGCGGCTCTGCGTTCGTGTCCTCGCAGCTGCTGCGGGCATGCGCGGTGCTCGGCGTCCGGCTGATCCACGCATCGCCGCGCGCGGCCGCCACGAAGGGCAAGGTGGAGCGATTTTTCCGAACCGTCCGCGACCAGTTCCTGGTCGAGATCCAGGGACGCGACGGACTGGATCTCCCAGAGCTGAACCGGCTGTTCAGTGCGTGGCTTGAGGTCGTCTATCACCGCCGGGTGCACTCCGAGACCGAGCAGACCCCGCTCGCGCGGTTCGAGACCGCTGGGGCGCCCGCGCTGCCGACCCCCGCTTTGCTGCGCGAGGCGTTCCTCTGGTCGCAGGAGCGGACCGTGACCAAGACGGCGACGGTGTCGCTGCACGCCAACCAATACGAGGTCGACCCGGCGCTGGCGGGCCGCAAGGTCGAGCTCGTCTTCGACCCGTTTGACCTCACGAGGATCGAAGTCCGCTACCAGCTCCGCCCGTTCGGGCTGGCGGTGCCGCTGGTGATCGGCCGCCACACCCACCCGCAGGCCCAGCGCGAGCTGCCGCCGCCCCCAGCACCGACCGGGATCGACTACCTGCGGTTGCTGGCCGACAAGCGCGACGCCGAGATCGCCGGGCAGCGGATCGACTACGCAAGCCTCACCCAGCCCGGCCGGGACGGCGACGGCGACGGCGACGGCGACGGCGACGGCGACGGCGACGGCGACGGCGACGATCGTGGCATCAACCAGGAAGGACGCAAGGGATGAGCATCGACCGGTTGCGCGCGCATTACGGGTTCACCCGCATGCCGTTCGGGAAGGACCTCGCGCCGGGGATGCTGCACGGCCATGGCGCGCACGCCGAGGCGGTCGCCCGGATCGCCTGGTGCATCAGTGAGCAGGCGATCGGCGTGATCAGCGGCGAGTGCGGCGCCGGCAAGACGGTCGCCGCCCGCGCGGCGGTCGCCGGCCTGGACGCCTCGCGGCACACAATCCTCTACCTCGGCACGCCCGGGGTCGGGCTGCGTGGCATCTACGGGCTGATCGTCACGGCGTTGGGCGACACACCGAGGTTTCATCACGCCGCGCTGATCCCCCAGGCCCAGGAGCTGCTGGCCGCCGAAGCCTCCGAGCGCGGCAAGCAGGTCGTGCTGATCATCGACGAGGCGCATCTGCTGGATGCCGAGAGCCTTGAGGGCGTGCGCTGCCTGAGCAACCTGGGGATGGATCAGACTGCGCCGTTCTGCCTACTGCTGCTCGGCCAGCCCACCCTGCGCCACCGGCTCAGGCGGGGGACGTTCGCCGCGCTGGATCAGCGGATCGCGGTCCGCTACGCAATCACCGGCCTCGACGCCGCCGAGACGACCAGCTACATCGCGCACCACCTCGCGCTCGCCGGCCGCTCGGACACGCTGTTCAGCGACGACGCGATCGCGCTCATCCACGAGGTCTCCCGCGGCCTGCCGCGCCTGGTCAACAACCTTGCCGTCGCCTCGCTGATCGCCGCGTTCGCACAGAAGAAGGCGATCGTCGACGAGTCTGCCGCCCGCGTCGCGGTCGCCGAGATCTCCGCCGAATGACCCTCTCGCTGCTGGACCCGCCGCCCGAGGACTCGCAGCCGACCGATACCACGCTCGCGCCGCCGGCGGGCTGGCCCACGCCGCCAGCCCCGGCCGTCTACCACGAGCGCCTCGGCGAGATCGTCACAACGATCGCGCCGCACACAGAGGCTGACCCCGTCGCGATCCTCACCCAACTCTTGGTCGCCTTCGGCGCCGCCGCCGGCCGCGGCGCCTGGTTCACCGTCGAGGCGACCCGGCATCACCCCAACGAGTTCATGCTCCTCGTCGGCGACAGCAGCAAGGCCAGAAAGGGCTCCTCCTGGGATCACGTCCGCCAGCTGATCGCTCAGGTCGACCCGCAGGTCGAGCGGCGGATCCTGACCGGCCTGTCCTCCGGCGAAGGGCTCATCTGGGCGGTCCGCGACCCGACCGCCCAAGACCCCGGCATCACCGACCAGCGACTGTTGGTGATAGAGCCCGAGTTCGCCAGCGTCCTGAAGGCATCCTCGCGCGAGATCTCCACGCTCTCACCGACGCTGCGCTCCGCCTGGGACAGCCGACCGCTGGCGATCCTGACCCGCGCCGCCCCGGCGCGCGCCACCAGCGCGCACATCGCGCTGATCGGCCACATCACCCAAGACGAACTGCGCCGCCACACCACCACGATCGAGCTCGCCAACGGCTACCTCAACCGCATCCTCATCATCGCCTGCCGACGCCAACGCCTACTACCCGAGGGCGGCCACCACGACCCGCTCCACGGCACCGGCCTCACCGGCCTACTCGCCGCGACCCTCAAGCACGCCCAGACCGCCGGCCAGATCCGCCTCGACCCCGACGCCCGCGAACTCTGGCATGACGCCTACCGCCAACTCGCCCGCCCCGCCCCCGGCGTCCTCGGCCAGATCACCGCCCGCGCCGAGGCCCACACGATCCGCCTCGCGCTCCTCTACACCCTCGCCGACGGCCAACGCCAGATCAGCCCGCAGCACCTCACAGCCGCGCTCGCGCTCCACGACTACGCCGCCCGCTCCGCCGCCTGGGCGCTCACCGGCGCGACCGGCCAGCCGCTCGCCGAACAGATCCACGCCGCACTGCTCCAACACCCGGCCGGCCTGACCCGCAGCCAGATCAGCGACACCCTCAAACACAACCAGCCCGCCGGCCACCTCGACCACGCACTCCGCGCGCTCCAGACCACCGGCCGAGCGACCGTCACCCAGATCGCCACCGGCGGGCGCCCCGCGCAGCTCTGGACCGCGACCCCGGCCCCCTGACCGGCTTACTTCTTCTTTCGTACCCCACCCCCCGATGCCGCCGCAGAACGGCACCGCCATGCCGGAACTCAGCGGCGCTCAACAACGGGCCGCCGTTGGATATCTCATTCCACTCGGTCAATCGACGCCTCGTGGCGCACTACGTGCTCGCAGCACACCCGGGCAAGTCGCAGGGGCGGCCACCGAGAAAGCTCGAGCTCGAAGCTCATCGTCCACAAACGGCCTGCCCAACTACGTTCTCCGAGAAAGCCCCTGTCCCGGTCGACCGACCGTAGGGCCGGGCCCGGACAGCAACCTTCAAGGCGACAGTTTCATGCCCCGAGGAGGGGCTGTCCGCGTGGAGCTCGGCTCGTGCTTGCTCTTGGGCTCGAAGCAGGAGTCATGCGCGCGCAGAGCCAACCACGTCTAACGCGTAGCGGCCGTTTTCGCGCCGTTGCTACCGGAACCCCGCAACGCCGCCCGGCCACACTGGCTCGAGCAGTACACACGCGCAGACCCCACTCCGGGATCAAAGGCCAGTCGCCCATCACCCGCGCACACAACCTCTCGAGGCAGGACAGCTGCTAGCCCAGCCCGCGCCCACGGGCTGCGCCCGTGTACGGCGCTCAGTACCACTTGCCTTTCGCGAAGCCGCCGAAGGCGATGAGGCCCACCAGCGCGACGATGAGCCCCACCCAGAAGCTCCACACGATCATCACGACGATGCCGACGATGACGAGGATGCCACCGAGACCAATCCCTCCGGTGTTGCCGCCTGTACCACGTTCTGCCGCCATCCGCTGCCTCCTCGACGAGATGATTCCGTCCCGGCTCCGCGCGCTTGGTGCGCGCCGACCACAAGCATCCCACTCTTCCCCCGAGAGAGTCCTTTCCGTTCTCGGACGACGTGGTCCGTTCGTCTCTCGTTCCGCACTTCTGGTGGGCGATATCTGCCCCCAGGCGTGAGTGCGTGAGTGCGTGAGTGCGTGAGCGCGCTGGTCAGGGGTCGGTCGTCGTGCTCTGGTAGGCGTCGTGGGGGACGCCGAGCAGGTCGAGGACGTGGCGCTGGAGGTCGCTGAGGTCGGGTTCGAAGACCTGCACGATGTCGCCGTCGTGGGTGGTGAGGTGGTGGCGGGCGGTGTTGGCGAAGAGATCGAAGACGCGTGCGGCGGTGGGTGCCTTGGAGGGGCGGTCTTCGTGGTAGAGCGCGAGGTCGGCGATGTCGTTGTGGGCCATCGCGGAACGCAGTTCTCGTTCGATCAGGCACTGGGTGAGCAGCGCGATGAACTCGCAGCACGCGAGGCCCTCGATCCGTGACGGGGACTTCAGCGTGATCGGGGCCGCTTGGAGGACGGTCTTGAGCTGGTGGTGGCGGTTCTCGAGGTTGGGCTGGTAGCGGTAGGCGGCGAGGATCTCGGGGTCGGTGAGGTCGCGGTCGTTGCTGACCAGCGGGAAGCAGCCGTCGGTGGCGGCGTCGTAGGCGACGTTCTCGTCGTCGACGCGGAACGTGAGCGTGAGGACGGTCTTCTCGGTGCGGCGGTAGCGCGTCTGGGCGCCGGGGCGGCCGCGCTTCTCCTGGCGGAAGCTCTCCTGGACGGTCTCTGCGATTTCGTAGGTGATCCAGCGCTCGGCGCCGGTGCTGGTCAGCGCGGCGTTGGCGGCTTGCTCGGCGGCGACCCTGGTCTTGATCCGTGAGCGCGGGCCGGCGAGCCGTGCCTGGACGGCTTCCAGGGCCAGCATCCCGCGCTCGATGCGGGCGCGGCGCGCCTCGGCGTCGCGCTCGTGCTTCTGGGATGAGCGCACCCAGACGATCCGGTGCCCGTCCGATGTCGGGATCGGCGCCGGCGCTGTCCACCACACGCTGTCGGGGTCGTCCTGGCACTTGCCCGGACGCCGGCACGCCTCGGTGAAGTCGAAGGCGTGCGTCTGCGCCCACGCGCGGAGCTGGCCGTCCTCGGCGCGTGAGCCTCCCTGTGTCAACCCTCCTGCGTGGTGAGGCGCTGGAGGGTGTTGTGGCGGGCGGGGTCGTAGACGTCGCCGTCCTGCCAGATGCGCCAGAGGACGCCGGTCCAGGCGCGGCCGAGGATGCGGATGGCGTGTGGGTGGGTGCAGCCGCGGGCGCGGGCGCGGGTGTAGATGTCGGCGGCCCAGGGGTTGGTGCGGCGGCTGGTGTCGGCCATGGTGGCGATGGCCGCCCGGAGGCGGTGGTCGCAGGCCCAGCGGAAGCGGGCGCGTTTGGATTTGCCCGACTCGACGGCGACGGGGGCTTGGCCGGCGTCGCTGGCGAGGGCGGCTTTGGTGGGGTAGCGGTCGCGGCAGTCGCCGATCTCGGCGAGCAGGGTGGCGGGGCAGACGGCGGTCTTGGGGTCGCGGAACAGCGACTGGAACGTGGCTCCGTCGGGGTGCTCGAGCAGTCCGGCGCGGATTTCGCTGGTCAGCTCGGCGATGCGCTGAACGATCGGTTCCAGCGCGGCGACCAGCGCGAGCACGATCTGGCGGCGTGCCTCGGTTTCCAGGACGTCGGCGCGGCCGCTGGCGGCATCGCGCAGCCGGCTGAGCAGCTCGCCGGCGGAGCGGCGGCCGCAGTAGCCGTGGCGGGCGAGGAAGCGAGCCATGCGCTGTTCGCCGAGGCCATGCGCGTCGGCGGGCGAGGGGTAGCGCCGCAGGAACGCGAGGGCGATCGGGCTGTCGATATCGGCGAACGTCTGCGCGGCGCCGGGCCAAAAGCTTTCCAGTTGGGCGCGCAGCTCGTTGGCGATCGCGACGCGGTGGGCGACGAGGTCCTCGCGCGCACGGGTCAGCGCGCGCAGCGCCTTGGTCTGATCGCGGTCGGGCACCAGCACACGGAAGCGGTGGCTGTCGGTGCGGGCCAGCTCGGCGAGCACGAAGCTGTCAAAGCTGTCGGTCTTGCCGCCGGCGGCGCTGAAGCGCGGGCGCATCGCGGCGACTTGGTTGGGGTGCACGGCGATCACGTGCAGGCCGGCGTCGAGCAGCCGCTCGGTGAGCAGCCCGTCCGGGCGCTCGATCGCCACGCGGGCGACCTCGAGCTCGAGCAGCCGTGCGCACAGCGCGCGGATGCCACGCTCGTCATGGGCGAAGCGGCGGCCCTCGACGATCCGCCCCTCGCCGTCGACGACGCAGCAGGCGTGTTCCTCACTGGCCCAGTCGATGCCAGCAAAGCGATCCTCCACGACTTCCTCCTTCCGACGGCGTTGACTGCGGCCGGCGACGAGGTACCGTGGCGGGTGCTCATTGACGGCGCTCGGGTGGCGCAACTCCCTGTTGCCACTCAGGGCACCTCGACGGATCGCCGGGAGGCGCTGGTCTCACGCTGGCCCTCAAGAGGGGCAAGCACCGCTGGCGCTCTCCCGACGACCGCCGGCAGCACCAAGGATGACCAATGAGCGCGGCAGCACGCTGATGAAGCGCCCGCCGCGGGAGTCGATGTGGGCCATGTTCTCGCGGGTGGCCAGCTTGCAGTCCGCGACGTAGAGGAAGTCCGCCCGGCCGACCAGCTCCACCAGGCCGTCCCAGGTGGCGATGTGCGTCTGGTCGTCGGTCGTGTTGCCGTCCAGCAGGCGGTGCGCGAGCGGCACCGCCCCGTCGGCGCTGACGGTCAGCGTGAGCACGAACTGCTTCAGATCGGGGCGATGGTCCTTGGAGTGGCCCAGCGCGGCGGCCGCGGTCGGCTTGCCGCCGCGCGAGCGGCCGTCCGCGCGTTCGTAGTCGCCGTGCAGGCTGATCGACGTCGAGTCGTTGTGCAGCTGCGAGCAGTCGATGTCGAACTCGGCGATCACGCCGAGCATCAGCGCGGTCAGCAGCGAGCCCCGATCGGCGTCAAAGAGCTGATCAAGCGCCCGGCCGAGCCGGTCGTCGTTGAGCAGCCCCAGATCCTCGCCGCCGAGCCCGAGCAGCGCCGGGTCATAGCGCGCGGCCCACTCGGCCAGGCCGTAGAGCGGCTCACGCGCAACGCACAGGTTGCGCACCAGCAGCCCGATCGCCGCGCCCGCGCCCAGCGCGACGCGCCGGTCGCCGGCGCGCAGATGACGCTCCAGCAGCCCGGCCAGGCCGATCCTCACCAGGAACCGGTCGATGATCGGCAGCGCCCCCAGCCGCCAGGAGCGCAACTGAAACGGGCCGCTCTGATCGTGTTCCGTCATCAGCTTGAAGTAAGCTACTGACAGCCACGGACAGAACGGCCGGACCCGATGACGCCGCCCACGCCACAAGACGACCGCCGCCGCGACGAACTGCTCGCGCAGATCGCCCAGCTGGGGTTCTGCCTGCCCGGCACGCTGACCGAGCGCCGCACTCGCTGCTCAAGCCCCGGCTGCCGCTGCCGCCAAGACCCCCCGACCCTGCACGGCCCCTACTACTCCTGGACACGCAAGATCAACGGCAAGACCGTGACCCGCACGCTGACCCCCGAGCAGGCCCACCGCTACCAGCCCTGGTTCGACGACGCCCGCCAGCTACGAGCGCTCGCCGCCGAGCTCGAAGCGCTCTCGCTCAGGCTCGCCCAGGACGCCGAAGGGTGGGGGGAGAAATAGCGGCCGAGAAGTGCGGAACGAGAGGTTCGTCGCGTCCGCCTGCGCTTTGAGGCAACACCAGCAGTGCTAGCGCGTCGTCGCGCCACTGCCGTAACGGACGGCCAGCAGGCGTCCGCATCGAGACTCTCGTCGTCGTCGTCGTCGCTTGCGGGCGGGAAGCAGCCGTGCGCGTCAGTCGCCAGCCGCGTTTAGCGCTTGGCGATCGTTTCCGCGGCGCTGCTACGGGAACCCTGCTCCAGGCGCGGGCGAGCGAGTACGGGCTTGACCGCTCAGCGATCGACGACCTGGTCGCGCGCGGCGCCGCCCGCGGGGGCCGCGGCGAGACCGTCGCCGGCGTTGACGCCGCGGCACTCGGCGGGGGTCACCGAGTCGCCCGGCGCTGCCCGGGACGCGGCGCTGCGGGAGTGGAGCGCCGCGGTCGAGGAGCACGGCATCCGGGACGCTGTCCTGATCGCCCGCGATAACGCGACCCGGGGCGCGCTCAAAAGTGGCGCCCGGGGCCAGCGCCGCGACGGTGGGCACCTGGGCGACGAGCTGCAGTACGGGACGGTGACCGTCGCGGTCGGCGATCGCGTGATCTGCCGCCGCAACGACCAGCACGTCGAGGTCGACAACGGCACACGCGGCACCGTCCGCCACGTCGACCCGGCGCGGGTCATGGTCGAGACCGACGCGGGGCCGGTCCGCGCGCTGCCCGCCGACTACGTCGCCGAGCATCTCGAGCACGCCTACGCGCTGACCGGACACGGCATGCAGGGCGGCACCGTCGAGTGGGCCGGCGTCGTCGCCGAGCCACGCGATCTAACCCGCGGCTGGAGCTACACCGCGCTCTCGCGGGCGCGCGCGACCACCCGACTCCACATCCACAGCGGCCACGTCGACCCGCTCGAGGACCTGGCCGAGCGCGGCCCGGACCTGCCGTTCAACCGCTCCACGACGCTTAGGCGGGTCGCGGCGCGGATGCTCGTCCGCGACGACGAGGACCTCGCCGTCGACCAGCTACCGCCGATCGCGCAGGCCGGACGGGCCGACGACCCGGCCCTGTCGACCGGCGGGCCGATCCAGGAGCGCGCGGCCGAGGCCGCGACGCCGGCGCCGGCAGGCCGGCGCGAACTGCGGGTCGTGACCGGCGAGCTGGCGCAGCTGCAGGCCCAGCGCGCCGGGTTGCCGCTCGCCGCGCTGAAGCGCGTGGAGCGCATCGACGCCGAGCTCGGGCAAGCGACGGGTCAGCGCGAACAGCTCGCCCAACGCCTCGGCGCGCTCCCCACACCGGGAAAGTCATTTATGGGGCGCGCCAAGGACGAGCACGCCGGCGAGCGCGCACGGCTGAGCTGGGCCGTCGGCGCCGCCGATCAGCAACTCGACGCGCTCACCCGCCACCGCAGCGCCGCCGCCCGCGAGGTCGGCCCCAACCTCCAGGAGATCCGCGGCGAGCGCGACGGGTTAGACAACCAGATCGAAAAGCTGCAGCGCGTCCGCGCCATCGCGCGCGACGAGCTCGCTGACCGCGAGCTCGCCGACCGCCCGCGTTGGCTGCACGACACCCTCGGCGCGCCGCCGTCCGGGGACGCGGGCCGGCGGGAGTGGGACCAGGCCGCGCGCTCGCTCGCGCGCTACCGCGTCGACGAGGACCTCGCCGACGACGTCCCTGGCGTTGGGCTCGAACCCACCGATCCCGACAAACGCCGCGACTGGCGGCGCGTGAGCGCTGACCTCACCCGCGCCCAACGCCGCCTGGGACGCGAACAAACGCTTGACCGCGGCCGCGGCCACGGGCTCGAACGCGGGCTCGAACGCGACTAGTGGTGTGACCGGCAACGTTTGCCGGTTTGCATAACGAGGGCTCCGTTGGTCGTCGCCGAACTCGTTTTCCGAGCGCAGTTGTGCGATCGGGGGCGACAATGGCGGCCAGGGTGGGGCTTCGGGAGATCACCAACGAGGAGGGCAACCGGCTGCTGCGGATCGTGCGTCGCGGCAGCGGGTCGGTGGTGACCTGGCGGCGCGCGCAGATCGTGTTGCTCTCGGCGCAGCGGATGAGCGCGATCAAGATCAGCGAGGTGGTGTTCACCGACCCCGACACGGTCCGCGAGGTGATCCACAACTTCAACCGCGACGGCTTTGACGCGCTCTACCCGCGCTACGCGGGCGGGCGTCCGGCGACGTTCACGTTGCCCCAGCGGCGACAGATCAAGAAGATCGCGCTGTCGGTCCCGACCGACCTCGGCCGGCCGTTTGCGACCTGGAGTCTGGCCAAGCTCGCCGACTACCTCGTTGCCGAGGGGGTGGTCACGGACATCTCCCACGAAGGGCTGCGCGCCCTGCTGCGCGAGGAGAGCGTCTCCTTTCAAGCGGTGAGGACCTGGAAGCGCTCCAACGACCCGAACTTCGAGCCCAAGAAGAACCGCATCCTCGAGCTCTACGAGCTCGCTGAGACCGGCGAAGCGACCGTCGTCTGTCTCGATGAGTTCGGGCCGCTGAACATCCAGCCCCAGCCCGGCGGAAAGGCGTGGGCGCCGCTTCGGAAACCGCGACGGATCCGGGCGACCTACAAGCGCCCGCACGGCGTCAGGCACATGCTCGGCGCCTACGACGTTGGCCGCGATCGGCTCTACGGGCACATCAAGACGCGCAAGACCCGCGTCGAGTTCCTCGCGTTCTGTCGCTACATCCGCTCGCTCTACCCGCCCGAGATCCGGCTGCACTTCATCCTTGACAACTTCAGCCCCCACCTCGGCGAGAAGGTCCACGACTGGGCCGCCGACAACAACATCGAGCTGGCCTACACCCCGCACTACGGCTCCTGGCTGAACCGCATCGAGGCGCAGTTCAAGGCGCTGCGCTACTTCACCCTCGACGGCACCGACCACCCCGACCACGCGACCCAGGCCCGCCTCATCCGCCGCTACATCGCCTGGCGCAACAGCCACGCTGACGACACAAAGCTACGCGCCGTCGTCAACACGGCAAACGTAGCCTGACGCTCCACTAGCCGGCGCCGTGGCCGCCGCTCCGCGGCGTCCACTGGTTGAGGATCTCTGCGAAGTCGTCGAGCGCGTAGGCCGCGCTCACTTCAGCCAGGGTGCGGGCCGCCGCGGGCTCGCACCGCTGGCAGTAGCACCAGCGCGAGCTGAGCGTCGGGCAGCGCCAAACCGGGCGTCTCATAACAGGAGCGTCCCAGCCACCTCATCGCGGCGCGTTCCACTGGAGCTTCCAAAGCTGCCTCTGCCGCATGAGACGTCTGTCGCGCGACCTGCAGCCTAGACGCGGGGAGACCCGTTCGGGCCTCCCCGCATCCGCGCGCGGTCGAACTCGCTAGCTCTTAAGCGAGCTCGCGCTCGGTGGCCTCGATGACGGCGGCGCGGTTCTTGTGCGCGCGCTCGTACTCGCGAACGGCCTTGGCGCGATCCTCGTCGGCGTCGCTGAGCGTCTTGCGCACGTCGGCGACGTTTAGCTCGTCGTAGCCGGGCCACGGCTCATCGCCCTGCAGGGCGTTGATCCGCGAGCGGATCGTCGAGCGGTCCTCGTTCTTGCGCTCGTAGGCGTCGACCTTCGCGAGGTCGATCTGCGAGAGCGACGAGAGCTTGGCGACGATCTCGTCGGCGGTCAGCTTGTCGTAGCCGGCGATCGCCAGGTCCTGCTCGTCGGCGATTGCGCCCTTGACCTGACCTTCGACCTGCGCGACGCCCGGGGCCTTGCGGGCCTGGCGCGCGGTCTTGCGCGCCTGGGTGTTCCCCTTGCGGGCGGTCCGCTTCGTCGCCGTCGTGGTGGCCTTCTGGGCCGAACGCGCGGTCGTGCGCGCCTGGTCGCCGCCCTCACGAGCGGTCTCCTTGGCCGACTCGGCAACCTCACGCAGCGTGTCCGCGGCGCCGGTCTTGGAGACGTCGTAGGAGCTGTTGCCGTGGATCTCGGCCTGGACGACGGCGTCGGCGAGCTTGGGGATCTCGCGCAGCACGCGCTCGAGCATCCGCTCCTCGTCGCGACGGATCGACGCGGCCAGCTTGGCCGTCGTCTCATCGCCGACGGTGCGCGCGACGCGCTCAAGGCCGGTGTACGTCGCGATCTCCAGCGCCTCGGTCGCCGCGGCGTCCTTGGCGTTCTTGAAGACCTTCTCCTCACCCGAGGAGCCGCGCATCAGGTCAAGCGGCGTCTTCCACAGCGCGAGCGTCTGCGCGAGCAGGCTTTCGGCGATCCCGATGCCGACCTGCAGCGGGTTGTTGCCCTGCTCCAGCTCGCCCAAGCGCTGCTCGACGCGCTCGGCGTGACCGCGGGTCTCCTCCAGGTGCTTCTCCAGAACCGTGCGATAGCGGCCGTGCGGCGTCATCGCGATCTGCGACTGCAGCACCCGCGTCAGCCCGACTTCGCTGGCGTGCGCTTCGTTGAGGTACTGAACGACCTTCTGCGTCTTCGTGCTCATACGAACTCCTCGATTCGAAAAAAAAGCGGCGCCGGACTTCGACAACGTCGGATCAGACCGCTAGGGCTCGACCGCGACGGCGACGGAGTCGCGTCCCGGTCCGTGGCGTCGATCGGAGCGTGCTGGGCGCTGGGGACAGGAGTCGGTGTGTCCCCACAGCGCCTGAATGCGCGCGGTGCGCTTCTAGCGGCGGGCTTCGTCGCCCTGCTGGTAGTTCTTGCCGCTGTCTGACGCGCTGGAGGTTCAGCTGGCACGATCGCGCAGCGAGCCTACTTCAGAGGGTCGCTGGCCCGGAAGGGGGTTCGTGGGTTCAGGAGCCGTCCTGCCGTGCCGCGGCGAGGAGTTCTGCTCCCTCGTTGATGTTCCGAACAGCTTCGGCCAACCCGCGTCCGGCGGCGCCTGAGCGCCGCGCCGGAACGCCGGAGGATCGCGTGCGCGCCCAGCAGGTGGACGCCCGGGGGACGGAAACCGCAGGGCACTACCCCGCCTTCGTCACCCGAGGATAATGTCCTCAGCCAGTCGCCTCGAGTTTCGGCGTTTTCGGGCTGAATGCCTGGTCGTGATGGCTGGCTCGGCTGGTGGCGGTTTGGGGCCTGAGCAGGCGAAAGGAGGGTTGGCGGCGACCCCGAATCCGGTGGGCGATCAAGTCCATCGGGCCGTGGGGCGGACGCTGGCCGTGGCCCTTCACCGGGGGTCGCCGCCGTGTGTCAGGTTCCCACTTCGCTTGCTGGGCTGCTGTCCCTGCTGGCGCCGTGCTTCACGCAACCGGCGTTTCAGACGTTCAGCATGCTGGTGGTCGGGTTCGTCGGTCGGATCCGTGACTGCACGATCACGGGGGTGCTGCAGGCCGCGGGGCTGGCCGGTGAGTGGCATCACAGCCGCGCGCATGACTTCTTCGCCCGCCGGCGCTGGGACCCCGACCGGCTCGGACTGCTGTTGCTGGACTTCCTGGTCTCGGTGTTCGTGAGCGCCGGCGCACCGATCCGCCTGGCCGTCGACGACACGCTGTTCGGCCGGTCGGGGCGGCGCGTGTTCGGCGCGCACTACCTGCACGACGGCGCCCAACCAGAAGGATCCGGGCGCCGCACGCGGTGGGGCAACTGCTGGGTCGTCGTCGTGCTCGTCGTCGAGCTTGAGTGTCTGGGTGGCCGGGCGGTCGGGCTGCCGATCCTCTTCCGGCTCTTCCGGCCTTGCGATGACGATCATCGCGACCGACCTTCGCAGCCCGAGCTGGCACGCACGCTCGTCGACATGGTCATCAAGCGCTTCCCCGCGCGGATCATCGAGCTGGTCATGGACGGCGCGTACGCAACCAAGGCCTGGCGCGCCCTGCCCGAGCGCGTCACCGTCACCACCCGGATGCGCTCAAACGCCGCCGTCTTTGCGCTCGCGCCGCCCAGGACCGGCAAGCGCGGCCGGCCGGCGCTCAGGGGCGCCCGGCTGGGCAGCCTCACGCAGCTCGCCGCGACCGCCGCCTTCAAGCCGCACATGATCACCGGCCCCAACGGCAAGACCCGCGTCGAGCACGTCTGGCGCACCACCTGCCTGTGGTATGGGCCCTTCCACACGCGGCCCGTCGCCGTCATGCTGATCCGCAAGCCCGACCGCGCCGACGGCTTCGACGTCGCCCTCGCAAGCACCGACACCGACGCCAGCACCGCGGAGCTGATCGCGCGTTACGACAGCCGCTGGAGCATCGAGACCGCCCACCAGGAGGCCAAGGCCCACGGCGTCGGCCAGGCCCGCAACCGCGTCCGCCGCGCCGTCGAGCGCACCGTCCCCTTCGGCTTCCTGTGCCAGACGATCACGATCGCCTGGTACGCCCTGCACGGCGACCCCGACAGCGACCTGCACGCCCGCCGCCAAGCGGCGCCGTGGTACCGCCAGAAGGCCACCATCAGCTACACAGACATGCTCGCCGCGCTACGCCGCGAGCTGATCCGCCACGAATATCGGACACAAGCACCCGCCACAACCAGCGCACCACAAATCACGACCGCCCAGTCACCATCAGCGCTCGCCGTCGCCTGAGATGACGAAAGTCGAGAGTCGCGGTAGGGCTGGTCTTCCTGGTGGTGAGCGCGCTCTCGGACATAGCTCCGCAGGACGCGGTGCCGGCCGACGGCGGCGATCGGCCCGGTCAGCGCGAACCGTCGATCGTCCAGCGCGACGAGCGCGCCGGGCGCGTCGGCTCGCTGAGCCAGCACGCGGTCGACCGTGATGCCGAGGACGTGATCGGGCGTGGCGGGGTCGCCGTCACGCGGGTCCCACGGTCGGAGCGTCAGCGTCGGTCCGCGGTTCAGGGTTCCCGTCCTTGCCAGATTTGTCGCACCGACTGGCTCG
>CAVSMB010000018.1:0-117514 GCA_963728925.1 uncultured Actinomycetes bacterium
GCCGGTTGTCCGGCGCTTTCGTGGATCCGGGCTCAGTATCGCGTGAGCCGTGCGCCGCTGACGCGCATCGCGCGGCCGCGGCGCGGCTCGACGAAGAAGACGATGTCCGGGCCGACGACCGTGCCTGGTGGGAACGTGGGCTGCACGCACCGGAAGCGCGACCAGGTCGGCGCGCGGCCGGCTCGTCCCGGTCGTCCCAGCCCAACGCAGGTGAGCGTGCCGTGGTCGAGCGCCACGCGGCGGTCGCCCACCGCAACGCGCCGTCCGCGCAGGTGGCGCAGGACCGCCTCGCGGGTTATGCCGGGAGGATGGGAGGCTTGTGGACGCGTCGGCGCAGCGGGCGCGCGGCTGGTCGGCCGGCCGCCGTCGCGGGCCGTGGGGCGGGCGTCGTTGCCGCTGTTGCCGCAGCCCAGCAGCGCGGCAACCGAGATGAGGGCCCCGATGAGCTCAGCGCGCAGCGCGCCCGAACCGTGCAGGCGGGCGGACATGCCGCAAGGACTACCATACGCGGGGGCCGATTCGGGTAGACGGAATGGGCTCGTGAGGGGGACGCCATGCGAAGCTGGACAAGGGCGGGATTGCTCCGTGGCGCAGCCGGGGCCGGCGCCGCGGTGGCGGGCGCCGCGGCGCTCGGCGCGCGGCGCACGGACGGGGCGTCGCAGGCGGCGTCCGCCGACCAGGATGCTGAGATCCTCAACGCCTTCCTGCTCCTCGAGCGGGTGCAGGAGGCGTTTTACCGCGATGCGCTGGCCACGGGCCGGCTGCGCGGCGAGCTGCGCACGTACGCGACGACGGTCAGCGCCCAAGAGCGCCGGCATGTCGCCAGCCTGACCAAGCGCCTCGGCGGACGCGCGGACCGACCGCGTCGGACGGGCTTCGACCGAGCGCTCGCAGCGCCGGAGCGGTTCCCCGAGGCGGCAATCGAACTCGAGGAGGCGACGATCGCCATGTACATCGGCCAGGCGCCCAACCTGACACGCGACGCGATGACGTTCGCGGGGACGCTGGTGTCGGTCGAGGCCCGCCAAGCGGCCTGGATCCGCGACCTCGCGGACGTTTCGCCCGCCCCGCGCGCGGCCGACCCCGCCCGGACGAGTGACGACGTCGTCGCGGAGCTCCGCCGCCGGGGGTTCCTGCGATGAGCGACCTCACGCTGGCGACCGTCGACCGCGACGAGGCACTCACCGAAGCCATGGGCGAGCTCTGCGGAACCACTCGGGCCGAGCTCCTGCGCGGCGCCGTGCTTGGGGGCGCCGCGATGCTCGCCGCCCTCGCCGCGCCGGCCGTGGCTGAAGCGAAGGTCTCCGACGTCCTGATCCTGAACTTCGGGCTGCGCTTCGAGCGGCTGCAGGCGACGTTCTACACCGAGGCGGACGAGCTCGGGACGATCGGCCGCATGTCGAATGTCAAGCGGGTGTGGGGCGAGACGCTCGGCGCGCACGAGCGCGCGCACGTGCGCATCTTCAAGCAGGCGCTGGGGCGCAGGGCGGGCGCGCGGCCGACCTTCGACTTCGGCGATGCCACCGAGACGGACGCCGCCTTCACCCGGACCGCGGTGGCCATGGAGGATCTCACCGTCGCGCTGCTGACCGGCGTCGCGCCGCTCGTGCGCGATCGTGACCTCACCGCGGCGCTGTTTGGGCTGCTGACCGTGGAGGCACGTCACGCGGCCTGGGCGCGCCACATCATCAAGGCCACGCCCGCGCCCTCCGCGTTCGACGAGCCCCGGAGCCTCGCGTCGGTGAGCGGCGCGGTCCGCCGAACGGGATTCATCGTGCGCCGCCCGCAGATGAGCTCGCGCGGCAGGCCGAAGTTCACCGGGTGAAGCGCGCCCAGGGCACGGCATCGCCTCGGCTGCGGTGGCCGGCCGCCGCGATCGTGCTCGTGGCGGCGGTCCTGGCGGTCCTGGGCGCCGGACTCGCCGCGCGGTCGCCGTCACGGGCTCCTGGCGTGGGCGCCAGCGCCGAGCAGCACTTGCCCGCGCTCCGCGTCCCGGCATTCCGCCCCGGACGGCCGACTCCGCTCGGGTCGACGCGGTATCTCTCCCACTGGGCTCCCGTCCGTCGTCCGGTGATGGCGCGCGTCGCTCCGGACGCGGCGGCGCCGACGGTCGCCGAGCTCTCCACGCGGACGCCCGAGGGAACCGACAACCCGGTCGCCGTCCTCGACCACCGGCAGGACACCAGCGGGCGGCCGTGGGTCCGGGTTGCGCTCGCCGTGCTGCCGAACGGGACCAGCGGCTGGGTCCCGCGCCGCGCCCTCGGGGGCTACGACACCGTCGACACGCGGCTCGACGTCGACCTCCACGCCTTGCGCTTGACGCTGATGCGCCGCGGACGCGTGGTCCTGCGCGCGCCTATCGGCGTCGGCGTGTCGGGGTGGCCGACGCCGCGCGGCAGGTTTCTCCTCCGTAACCGGCTGACCCGGTACCGCAGCCCCGCGTACGGCCCGATCGCGTTCGGCACCAGCGCGCGCTCGCCCCGGGCGACGGACTGGCCGGCCGGCGGCTTCGTCGGCATTCACGGCACCGACCGGCCGGACCTCGTGCCCGGCCGGATCTCGCACGGCTGCATCCGACTGCGCAACGCCGACATCCTCGCCCTGGAGCGCCGGATGCCGGTCGGTACGCCCGTCGTCATCCGCTGAGCGGTGGGGACAGCCCTCGCTGGTCGCGCATCGCCAGCTGCGCCGGGGCGTCGCGCGCGCCGGCCGACGCACAGAGAAAGAACCGCGAGCGCGTCGCGGCGGCGACGATGCGGGCCGTCATAAGCCCGTCTCATGACTCCCTTGCGGTAGTGAGCAAACGAGCACCGTGAGATGTGTCTGCCGCACACATCATTTCCCGTCCTCGTCCCGGAGACCCGCTTCGAGCCTGTCGAGCAGCTCCGCGAGCAGGGCGGTCTGGTCATCCGTGAGCTGCGAGCGCAGGCGCTCGTCGTAACGCGCGGCGACCTGCCGTAGCCGCCCGAACAGCTCTTCGCCGGCGGGCGTGAGCGCCGTGCGCTGGACCCGCCGGTTGCCGGCCTCGCGCCAGCGGCGGACGAGTCCGCGGACTTCCAGCGCGTTGAGGTGATGGGTCAAGGTGGCGCCGCTGATGCCCATCGCCTCGGCGATCCGCGTCTGGGTGCCCCACTGCTCGGAGCGCACGAGCAACAGCACCTGCCAGGTCGAGGCCGAACCGCCCGCCTCCGCCATCGCCCGCTCGAACGCTTGCGTGACCACACGCGCCGTGCGGGCGAGGCGCAGGCCGATCGGCGGCACCACGGGAGGCCCGGTCATGGACGGATGCTACCAGCACATATTGATATCTAAGTGTTTGATATCTACTGTTCTCGGGGACAAGGTTGTCGACCGCCCACTAAGGAGCGTGAGGATGCGGTTCAGCATCAGCATCACCAGCTACTCGTGGCCGAGCCCGCCATCGGCCCTGGGCGCCGAGCTCGCACGGGTCGTCAGGGCCGCAGATGACGCCGGTCTGGACACGGTCGACAGCTGGCCGTTCGAGGGGCGCTACCTCCACCTCGAACGGCCGCTGAGCAACCCGCCCGTGCTGCACAAGCCGCATCCGCCGATCCTGATCGGCGGGATGGGCGAGCGCAAGACACTGCGCCTGGTGGCCAAGTACGCCGACGCCTGCAACCTCTTCGACATCCCCGACGAGGGCAAGACGATCAAGCACAAGCTGGAGATCCTGGCCCGGCATTGCGACGCAGTCGGCCGTCCCTATGAGCAGATCGAGAAGACGGTCAGCACGCGACTGAACCCCGGACGAGTCGCCGGAGGTGTTCGCCAAGCGTTGCGCCGCGCTCGCCGCGCTCGGCATCGAGCACGCCGTCGTCATCACCACCGGGCAGTGGACCGAGGACGCCATCGCGCGCCTGGCGGCCGCGCAGGCGCAGGAGTGGCCATGAGCGCGGGCCCCACCCCTCGCTCGCCCGAGCTCTTGCGTGTCGGCGATCGGGAGCGTGCTGAGGCCGCCGATCGCCTGTCCGCGCATGCCGCTGCCGGCCGTCTGAGCATCGACGAGCTCGAGCAGCGTCTCGAGACCGTGCACTCAGCGGTGCACGCCCGCGACCTGCACGCGGTCGAAGCCGACCTGCCGAGCACGGTCCGACGCCCCGAGCCATATCGGCCGGCGCCGCTCGTGCCGATCGCGATCGCCGCGCTCCTGGCCGCCGTGCTCGCGACCATCGCCGCGGGGCATCCGATCCCACCGTTGTTCATCGCCGCCGTCCTGCTGTGGCGTGCCGGCGCCCGCAGGGGCGGCCGGACCGCCGACCTTCTTCGCCCTCTGGGCGAACCGCGACCACGAAACGGAGCGTAGAAATGTCTGAGCAGAACAAGCGCGTCACCCGCGCCGTGCTCACCGACCTGTTCGCCGAGGGCAATCTCGACGCCGCCGATGAGCTGATCCACCCCGATTTCATCAACCACGAACTCCCGTCCGGCAACCCGCAAGGTGCGGAGGGCCTGAAGCAGACAGTCAACTGGCTGCGCGGGCTCTGGGGCGACATGCGCGCTGAGATCAAGGACGAGATCTGCGAAGGCGACAAGGTCGTCGCGCGCGTGATCATGCACGGTCACCACGTGGGCGAATTCCTCGGCAAGCCGCCGACCGGCAAGGAGTTCGCCGCCCAGCAGATCCATATCTGGCGACTGCGGGACGGCAAGGTGATCGAGCACTGGTCCTGCCGCGATGACCTCGCCCAGGCGTTGCAGCTCGGCTTGATCGGCGAATAGCGGCGACCGCTGCACCCTCCCGCACACGATCCAACAGGAAGGCTCGTCATGATCAGATCCACCCTCCTCAAGCGCTCCAAGCGCGACCCCGGGGCACTCAGCGGACCTCTGGCCGGTGTGACCTTCGCCGCGAGCCTGGTGGCGTTGAACGCCCTATCCGACGCCCCGTACCCGATGCCCGGCGCCGAGCCGGCCGCCATCCGGCGCTACTTCTCCCAGGAGCACCGCGCGGCACGGCTCGGAGCCGTCGCGCAGCTCGCGTGCGCCGCGTCGCTCGGCCGGTTCACCGCCTCCGTCGCAGCCCTCGCGGCGCGCTCGGGACGCGGCTCGCGCGGCCTGCGCGCGGCGTCGGTCGCCGGCGGCGGGCTCGCGACCGCCTCGCTTGCGACCTCGGCGCTCACCACGGTCACGCTGACGACCAAGAGGGCCGACCAGGACTCGGCCGCGGATGCGCTCTACCGGCTGATGTTCGTGACCGGCGGGCCGGTGCACGGGATCGGACTCGGACTGCTGACCGGCTCGCTCGGCCTTGCCGGGCTCCGTACCAGCGAGCTGCCCGGCCGGCTCTCGAAAGCCGCGCTGGCGTCCTCGGTCGCGGGCGCGCTCTCCCCGCTCGCACTCGTCGGAAAGCCCGGGCTACTGTTCATTCCGCTCGGCCGACTCTCCGCGCTCGCGGTCAGCGCGGTCGCCGGCGTCCGGCTCGCACGGGTCAACGGCTGACCTCAGGCTCGCAGCCACACACGTATGGGGGATCGCGCGGAGCCGGGCGTTTTGAACACGTTTTCGGAGTAGGGTGTGGAGTGAGGCCGGCGCCGGCCGAGCTGAGCGTGTACTTCAGGCGCAGCGTGGAGCGTCCGGGGCGGACGGCGATGGTGATCCGGCGCGGGTCGCGAGTGATTCCGTGGCGCTTCCCGGCGATCTTCAGTACGGCCGGGACCGTCGAGGCGACGGTTATCCGCACGTTGCGGGCCGTGGCCTTCACCTGCGTCGGGGCGCGGGCGATCAGGAACGTGAGCCGGACGGCGCGCACCCTGATATTCAGCAGCGCCTGCGACGAGCGGCCGTGGGCGTCGGTGGCCACGAGCCGGATGCGCTTCACGCGCGCTGGGAGCCTCCGCACGGTCAGCAGCTCCCCTCGCCCGATGAGCCGCCCGCCGGCGTACCACCGCAGATGCGGGCCGGTGAGCGGTCGGCCGACGTCGTCGAAGGCCGCGCGTTGGATGAGCAGGGTCGCGTCGGCGCGCACCCGGCCGCCGCGACCGGGGCCGAGGATCCGCACCTGCGGCGGCGCCCCTGTGGCGCGCAGGCGTCCCGAGACCGCGGTCGCGACGTCGAAGCCGTCAGTGACCCGGACGCGGAGCCTCGCGTTGCGCGATCCGCTGAGGAACCGGCTCGGGATGCGCGCGGCGGTGCCGCAGACGTCGTCGGCGACCACCTTCCAGTCGCGCCCTCCGTCGGCTGAGTAGGCCACCGTGGCCGTCAGGCGATCACCGTCCGCGTCGTGCGCGCTCCAGCGCGCGAGCGTCGTCCTCGCACGGCCCACGCGCCAAGCGGGCCGCTGCGCGGCGATCCGGGCGACCGGAGCGTGCGCGCTGCGGTCGCGTCGGGCGAGCTCCCTGCCGCCGGCGCTGATGACGACGGCGGTAGCACGCTCCGGTGTCGACGGCACCGTAGCCTCAAGCAGCGTGCTGGGCGGTTCGCCCTCGGCGACCACGGGGGTCGTCGCCGGAACGGCGCTCTCGAGCATCTTGCCGGCGGCGTCGCGCAGTTCCACGCGGTACGGGCTCGCGGCGCTCGGCCCGGCGACCGACCGCTGCCCCGTCGCGACGTCGAAGATCGACGCCTTCCCCGGGGAATCGACCGTCGCGATCACACGCAGCGGCGTATCACTCGCCGCGGCCGTACGCGCATCCAGAGCCGCTGGAAGCGCCTGACGCGGCCGGCGGAAGTCGAGCAGCCGGTCCCAGTTACGCACGGAGATCCACGCGTCTGGCCGTTTTCCGGCCGTCGTCGATTCGTTGGTGTTGGCGCAGCGCGAGGCACTCGCTGCGCTTGGCGTCAGCGCCGAGCGCATCTACGTCGACCACGGGCTGACTGGCACCAACCGCGATCGGCCGGGCCTGCGCGAGGCGCTGGCCGCCTGCCGGGAGGGCGACACGCTGGTGGTCACCAAGCTCGACCGGCTTGCACGCTCGTTACCCGACGCCCGGGAGATCCTTGACGATCTGACCAGCCGTGCGGTCAAGCTCAGGCTCGGCGGATCCGTACACGACCCCACCGACCCGGTCGGGCGGCTGTTGTTCAACGTGCTCGCGATGGTCGCCGACAGCATCGGCGAACTCGGCGACCTCTTCGGCGTCGCACGATCGACGGTCTACAGGGCCATTCAGCGTGACCGGCGGGCCCATGTGACGGGGACCCTTGGGACTCTTCCGGCAGGTCCCCACGCGGATCCTTGACCGGGGATGGAGAGCAGTTCAGCCTCCTCGCCGGGCATCGTCGTGCTGACCGGAGACGGCCGCATAGGCGGCTCGCATTCGTTCCATGACTGGTGGATCGCGCTTACCGTTGTGGGGCTGGTCTAGGTGCAGCTCTCGTAGCTCGTCCATGAACTCGGCCCAAAGCTCCGGGCCCCCGTCGGCGAGCAGTTCGGCGCGTACCCGCAGCCGCGGGGTGGTGGTGCGGTGACGGACGCCCCACGCGCCGAGCTCTGCGATCACCGGCACCAGGTCGATTGCCGCTTCCGTGAGGCTGTACTTTGCCCGTTGCCCGGGCCGCGCCTCGGCACGTGTCAGCAGTCCGGCGTCCAGGAGCCGCTTTAGCCGGTCAGCGAGGATGTTGGACGCGATGCCCTCTTCGGAGCCGGCGAGCAGCTGGCGGAAGTAGCGGCGATCTCCGAACATCACATCGCGCATTACGAGCAGGCTCCAGCGGTCGCCGAACGCCTCGACGGCCAGGTTGATCGGGCATCCGGAACGCGGGTCCTCGCGCATGCGTACCGGTTGCAATCTACCACCGGTCTCGGTAAGGTCGGGATGGCGCTTGCAGATCGCAACCGGTTGTGTCGATCCGGAGAAGGAGGGAATGGGATGGCAGCGGAGGACGTGACAGCGGAGATCCATGGGTTCAGCGCGCCGGACTCGACGCCGACGCCGTGGGCGGCGGGACTTGAGCAGCTACGTGCCGCGGACACCTTCTGGCTATCCACGGTCCGTCCCGACGGCCGACCGCACGTCACGCCGCTGATCGCTGTCTGGCACGCGGGGGCGCTCTGGTTCGCCACCGGGCCTGAGGAGCGCAAGGCGAGGAACCTGGCCGAGAACCCGTCGTGCCTGCTGACGACCGGGCGCAGCGACCTCGTCGCGGGCGCGCTTGGACCTCATCACGATGATCGTCGGTCGCTCCGGTCCGGCGGTCTGAAGGCATGCTGATCTACTCGCTGAGCGTCTCGGTGGACGGCTTTATCGCCGACCGTGAGGGCGCGTTCTCCTGGTCGATTCCCGACGAGGACCTGTTTCGTTTCCACGTCACGCAGACACGCGAGCTTGGGGGCTTTCTGTTGGGCCGCAGGCTCTACGAGACGATGCTGGTGTGGGAGACGGATCCGTCGATGCGCGACAGCGAGCTCGACGCCGCGTTCGCCGACGCCTGGTGCGCGATCCCGAAGATCGTCTTCAGCCGCACGCTCGACAGCGTCCAAGGCAACGCGCGGCTCGCCGAGGCGTCGCTGGCCGAGGAGGCCGCCGCGGCGCTCGACGCGACCGACAAGGATGTCGCGATCGGCGGCGCCGGCCTGGCTGCGGCGGCTGTCGAGCTCGGTCTCGTCGACGAGCTGCGCATGTTCCGCAGGCCGGTGATCGTCGGTGGCGGCACGCCGTTCCTGCCGCCCGTCACCGAAGACGTCCCGCTGGACCTGATCGAGACCAGGACGTTCGGCTCGCGCGTGATCTACGAGCGCTACGGGCGCGTCCGCGAAGACTCCGATTGACACCCCCCAACGGCGCGCTCACCCGAATCCGTGGGCGTGTGCCGGCCGATCAGGTCGTCGACGTGGACCTCGTCGAGCTCCTCGACCAGGTCGAGCTCGTCTCGGCGGCGAGGGCCTCGGCGTAGGCGGCGGCCAAGCGCTCGCTTGCGGTCGGGTCGCCGCCCGGCGGCGGTGACGCCCCCAGGTGCTCACTGCGCAGCTCGGCCATGAAGTCCTCCCACAGCGCGGGACCGCCGTCGGCGAGCAGCTCGGCTCGCACGCGCAGCGTCGGGGTGCTCGGGCGGTTGCGCAGGCCCCACTCGCCGAGCAGGGCCAGCAGCGGGACCAGCTCGATCGCCGCCTCGGTGAGGCTGTAGGTGGCGCGGTGTCCGCGCCCGACGGCTGCCCGCGTCAGCAACCCGGCCGAGACGAGCCGTCGTAGGCGGTCGGCGAGGATGTTCGAGGCTATCCCCTCCTCCGAGCGCTCCTGAAGGACGCGGAAGTGCCGGCGGTTGCCGAACATGACGTCGCGCAGCACCAGCAACGACCAGCGGTCGCCGATCACCTCGACCGCCGCGTTGATCGGGCAGCCCGAGCGCGGTTCGGCAGTGCGCGTCGGCATCGCACCGATGGTACTTGCAGTGTGCCATCGCTAAGGCTAAGGTTTGGCGACCGCTTGCAATCCGCAATCACCTTGGAAGGACGTCGATGCCAGAGACCACCTGCCACATGTCGATCTCGCTCGATGGTTTCGTCGCCGGGCCGAACCAGAGTCGCGAGGACCCTCTGGGCAAGCGCGGGAGAGAGCTCCACGTCTGGCACCTCGGCGACGAGCGCGCCAACGAGGCCGACGAAACCGCGACCGCCTGGCTCATGCGCCCGCGCGGCGCCTACGTCATGGGGCGCAACATGTTCGGGCCGATCCGCGGCGCGTGGGCAGAGGACTGGCGGGGATGGTGGGGGCCCGAGCCGCCGTACCACGCACCAGTGTTTGTGCTCACCAACCACGCCCGCGAGCCGATCGAGATGGAGGGCGGGACGTCCTTCCACTTCGTTACCGAGGGCTTCGATGCTGCCTACGCACAGGCGCGTGAGACCGCCGGCGACGACGGCGTCGACATCGCGGGCGGCGCCTCCACCGTTCGGCAGGCGCTCGTTGCCGGGGTCGTCGACGAGTTCACGCTCGACATCGCCCCGGTCCTGCTCGGGTCGGGTGAGCGGATCTTCGACGGCGTCGAGTCCCTCGGGTTGGAGCCCGTCGAGGTGCTGCATTCGCCGCTCGCCACGCACATCCGCTACCGCCGGGCGAGTTGAAGCATGGTTTCCGGATACGTATACGAGGCACAGCTCCGAGTCTCCCGACGCGGCCAGCGACCCACTTTTGCACGCCAACGACCTGCGACGCACCGCGGACGCCGCGGAGGGTGCATGAGAAGGCAACCGATTTCACGAAGGTAGTTGCTGCAGGAAGGCCGCCGGCGTAGCACCGTCAGGTCGGCCCTCATCAGCTCGGCGAGGTGCATGTCGCCGGAAACGAGAGCAGCAACGTCTGTTGCAAGCGCCAAGGTCACGAGGAAGTCGTCCTTGGGGTCGGCGGTCAGGTGCTGCGAGCTGGGAGCCGGGTCCTCGACCAGGACGTGCAGGTTGGAGAGGAACTGCTCTGCCTCGTCCGCGGTGAGCCTGCGCCGGAATCGCTCCCGAGCCAGGACGGCCTCCAACTCGCCGAGCAGCCTCGGCGACGCCACCGGCTGCCAGCGGCCCACGAGGGCCGCGTCGACCAGCTGCCCGCAGACGCCTCGCGGCGTGGTGGCGGCGGACACCCACACGTTGGTGTCGGCGACCGCTCGCGAGGGTGCTCCTACGAGTCCGAGCGCCGAGAGGCCCGGACGGCGCGGACCTCCTCCACGGCGATGGCCATGGCCTGGTCGTCGTCGAGATCACCTCGTCCGGCGAGCCGGAGCCGGTCCATCAGGGCCTGCAACTCCTCTCTGGCCACTTCTAGGCGGCCCGCATCCAGATAGGCCCGCAACGTGATCTCGCAGCCGACGCCGCGGCGCTCGCCCGCGAACTCGACGACCGGCCGGCGCACCTGGCGGGCATCGGCGTCGGCGGGATCGTCGCCCAGGTCGCCGCGCTCGACTACCCGAACGCGTTCTCGGCGCTCACCCTCGCAGGGACGCGGCCCGTCGCACCCGGCCGGCCCGACGACGACCTGCCCGACCATGACGGGATGACGATGGACCGGCTGTTCTCGCGCCCGATGCCCGACTGGTCCGACCGCACTGCCGTGGCGGAGTACGCCGCCGGCGGCGCGGAGATCCTCGGCGACGACCCCGCCGCCGCACGCGCGACCGCCGAGCGCATTCTGGGACCGCACGCCGAGCACGGAGCCCGCGGTCCAGATGGCCAACCAGATGGGCATGGTGTTCTCCAAGCTCGACTGCAAGCCGCGCTGGCGCGAGCGCCTGTCCGAGCTTGCGATCCCGGCGCTCGTGGTGCACGGTCGCCGTGACCCGTTCTTCCCTGTCGGCAACGGCGAAGCGCTTGCGCGTGATATTCCCGGTGCACGACTGCTCGTACTCGAACGCGCCGCGACCGCGATTCCCGACGTGGCCGTCGGTGAGGTCGCCGCGGCGATGCTCGAGCTCTAGGTGACGTGCCTCGAAGTGTTCCGGCCGGCTGAGCTGCTCAACGACGTCTGGGCTTCCGTGCGTTAGGCGCGCACACACCGTCGCAGAGCATCATCCCCTTACAGCACGGGCTGGAGGGTGGCGGTCTGCGGCCGGCAGCCCTGCCACTTCACCGGCGCGAGCCATGCCACTCGACCTGCGCCCGACAGCGTCCGTTCGGAAACGTCCGGCCGAAACGCAATGGCTCGTCGGCAGTAAAGACGCTGTGGGCTCTGCGTCGCCGGGGCGGGCGACGCTGGTTAGCGCCGCCGCTTGCGCTTGCGCTTCTGGGACGCGCGGGCCTGCGCTTGGGCGTCGTCTGAGCCGTCGGCGGTCGCGACGGTCGCCTCCGGCTCGGGTGCCGCGCCCGCGTCGTCGCGACCGTTCGCCTCGCCCCGCGCAGTGCGCTTCTCTGCCCGTGAGGCGACCGCCCGCTCGCGCAGCTCCTGCTGGCTGGGCCACGACTGCGCCTCGCCGGTGTTCCAGGCGGCAGGCATGCCGCTCGGCCAGCGGCCGGCGAACAAGAAGGCGAGCGCGGCGAACCAGAAGGACTGGACGATCGGCAGCGGCGAGCCGACCGGGATCACGATGAGGATGCCGGTGATGATCCCGAGCACGCCCATGAAGCGGGTCAGCAGCCCGGCGCGCATGCCGTTGAGGGAGATGATCACCGCGGCGAAGGCGAGCGCGAGCTGGCCGGCCAGCGAGGCGGTGGCGACGGCGCGAAGCGAGCCGTTGTCGAAGACCTTGCGCGCTTCCTCGTAGGTCTGGCCGCCCGTCGTCGCGAAGGTGTGGGCCTTGCTGTGGATGATGAGCTGGACGGTGATCTGCGCGACGAGCAGGATCGCCGGCCCGGCGATCGCGCACACGCGCGCGACGTTCGGGAGCTGCGGACGTCGCGCCTTGACGAACCGGTAGAGGAAGAGCAGCACGACGCCCATGGCGACCGCGCCGAGAGCCGTGAACACCGCGGCGAGCAGCAGCGGTGTGCCGTGGCGGTCGTAGAAGAGCAGCGTGCCCGGGTCGTTGTCGGGCCGGTCGCGCGTCGTGCTCGACACGTAGATCGACGCGAACAGAGGCAGGACCGCCGCGACGGCCGCCGCGCCGACCGCGAGCGGGCGTTCGCGGCGCTCGCGTTCGAGAACGACCTGTGGATCCTCGGGCGGCGGGACCACGCGTGCCGGGCGGGCCCGCGCCCGCGGCCGCTCAGCGGCCAAGGCCGCTCATCGGCTCAGGGCCCTGCCGTCGTGCGGTGCGGGTCGCCATGCCCGCGAAGTCTAGGGAGGCCAGCGCGGGTACAGTGCGACCGTGCTCATCAGCGAGGTCATGACGTCGTCGGTGGTGACCGCCGGGCCGGAGGCCAGCGTGCGCGAGGTCGCCGAGCTGATGCGCGAGCGCAACGTCGGCTCGGTGGTGCTCGTCGACGACACGGGCGTCCCGACCGGCTTCGTCACCGATCGCGACCTCGCCGTCGGCGCGCTGGCCGACGGCCGCGACGCCCACGACCTCGCTGCCGACCACGCGTCGGCCCCGGTGGTCACCGGCGATCCGGACATGGACCTCGAGGAGGCGGGGGAGCTCATGGCCCGCCACGCCATCCGCCGCCTCCCCGTGCTCGACGGCGAGCGCCTCACCGGCATCGTGACCCTCGACGACGTCGTCGTCCGCACGGGCGACACGGAGCTCGCGCACCGCATCACCTCCGAGGTGACCCGTGCCGCGCTGCCGGGCTTCTACTTCTACGACCGCGGTGGCTGACCCCGCCGGGCCGATCGCGGTCTACGGCGCGAGCGGCTACACCGGCCGCCTCGTCGTACGCGAGCTCGTCCGCCGCGGCTTGGCGCACCTGCTGGCCGGCCGGACCGCCGCGCGGCTGCGCGCCGCGGCGTCGGACGCGGGCTCGGACGCGCCCGTGCGCATCGCCGCCCTCGAGGACCGCGACGCGCTGCGCCACGCGCTGGGCGACTGCGCGGTGGTGATCAACTGCGCGGGGCCGTTCACGCGCTGGGGTGAGGCCGTCGTCCGGGCGGCGGTGGAAACGGGTACGCACTACCTCGACACCACCGGCGAGCAGCCCTACATGCACCGCATCGCGCAGCGCTGGGACCAGGGCGCGCGCGCCGCCGAAGTCGCCGTCGTCCCGGCCATGGGCTTCGACTTCGTCCCCGGCGATCTGCTCGCGCACCTCGTCGCCCGCGGCCGCGAGCCGCTGCGCGACCTCGTGATCGCCTACTCCGTCCAGGGCTTCGGGGCGACGCGCGGGACGCTTCACTCGACGCTCGAGGCGATGAAGGGCGACGACCTGCGCTACGAGGACGGCGCGTGGCTGCCCGCGGGGCCAGGCCCGCGGCGCGGTGTCTTCACCTTCCCCGAGCCCATCGGCCGCGCGCCGGTCATGAAGTATCCGGCCGGGGAGATCGTGACCGCGCCGACCCACGTGAACACCCGGCGCGTGACCGCGCTCATCGACACGCGCGCGATGGTCCCGCACCCCGCGCTCGCCCTCGCGGCGCCCTCCGTCATGCCCGCGACCGCGCGGGCGCTTCGTACGCCGCTGCGCTCCGCGCTCGACGTCGTCGTCGACCGCCTGCCCGAGGGGCCGCCCGAGGCGGCGCGTCGCGCCGCGCGCTTCACCGTGGTCGTGGTGGCGGCCGGCGAGGACGGGCGCGTGGGGCGCGGGGTCGTCACCGGCAGCGACATGTACGGCCTCACGGCGGCGATCGCGGTCGAGGGCGCGCAGCGCATGTCCGAGCCCGGCTTCGTAGCCGCCGGCGTGCTCGCGCCGGCCGCCGCGTTCAACCCCGAGAGCTTCCTCGACGCGCTCGGGGAGCACGGGGTCAGCTACGAGATCGAGGCGGAGTAGGCGGGCGCCTCGAGCTGGCGGCGCCTACCCGCGCGGGCCCTGCTCGAAGGCCAGGCGGCGGATCGGCGCCGCCCGCGCGACCAGCTCCGCGAGCGCCTGGAAGCCGATCACCGACGGGTGGTCGCCCTCCAGGGTGAGGTCCGCGCGCATGCGGCCGGGCGCGCGCGGGTCCTCCCGCGCGCGGTGGAAGTTCAGGATCGGCACGTGCACCACGACGACGCTCGCGCCGCGGGCGCGGCGCGCCAGCCGGCGACCGATCTGGGCGGTCGTCTGGCCGGACACCAGGCCGCGCGTCCTCATTGCGCCGCCAGGGCCTCGAGCGCGGCCACCACTCCTTCGCCCGCCTCTCGGCGACCCGCGGGGAGCATCCGCGCCAGGGCGTCCGCGGCGGACCGCTGGTGGGGCCGCGCCGCCGGGCCGTCGAGGACCACAACCGGCGCGGTCACGTCGCGCAGCTCGCGGCGCGTCACCGGCAGGGTGGCGAGGCCCGCGTAGTCGGCGAAGAAGGAGCGCGGGCGCTCGCGGGCGGCGCTCACCCGTGCCGGCCCGGCCTGCTGCCAGCCGAGATACAGCTCCACGGCCCGGGCCGGGCCGCCCTCGCGCAGCGCCTCTTCGAGCGCGAGCCGCTCGCCCGCGAGCTCCTCGGTCGCGTCGGCGACGAGCATGAAGGCCGGCGGGTCGACGAGCACGGCCGCCCGCAGCGCTCCGCGGTGCCGGCGCAGGACGTCGAGGACGATGAGCGCGCCGAGGTCGGCGCCGGCCGCGACCGCGCCGCGCGCGTCCAGCCCGCCCAGCAGCGCCGCGAGGTCCTCGGCCTGCTCGTTGACCGTCGTGCGCTCGTAGGGCTCGGGGGCGCCGCTCGAGCCGTAGCCCCGCCGGTCGTAGGCGATCACGCGGGCTCGGTCCTCGAGCCGCGCGGCCACCACCTCCCACTCCCGCGCGCTCGACGCCATGCCGTGGACGAGGACGATCGGCGGGCCCGAGCCGCGCTCCTCGTAGGCGAGCGCCACCCCCGCGCCCTCGACCGTCTCCACCATCGGCGCCAGCGTAGCTACCATGGTCGTCATGGAAGGCAGCCCGTTCGGCGACATCTTCGGCGACCCGGAGGAGCTCCAGCGCCGCATGGCGGAGTTCGCGGAGCAGATGCAGGGCGCCCAGAAGGTCGCCTGGGCCGACAACGCGATCAAGCTCGCCGTCGACATGACGGTGGCCGCCGTCAACCGCATCAACGTCCAGGGCAACGCAGAGCAGCAGGCCCAGCAGATCCGCTCGGTAATCGCGACGATCTTCCCCGAGGCCGTCACGCTGGTGCGCGAAGCGCGCCAGGGCATGGCCTGACGAGCCGGCGAAGCCGGCGGGCCCGATCGCGGACAGCCCCTGACCTGAATCGCCGCTAGCGTCGCCTCCGCCTCGAACCCGACGAGAGGAAGGCGTCCCGTGGACTTCAAGCTCGAGCTGGTGGCGGTTCCCGTCACCGACGTGGACCGCGCCAAGGCGTTCTACACCGAGAAGGCCGGCTTCAACGCCGACCACGACCACACGGTCAGCGACGACCTGCGCTTCGTCCAGCTCACCCCGCCGGGGTCGGCGTGCTCGATCGCCATCGGCACCGGGATCACGACGATGGAACCCGGATCGATCGAGGGCCTGCAGGTCGTCGTCGAGGATGCCGAGGCCGCTCGCGAGCAGCTCACGGGCCGAGGCGTCGACGTCGGCGAGGTCCAGGACTTCCCGTGGGGGCGCTTCGTGTTCTTCAGCGACCCCGACGGCAACGGCTGGGCCGTGCAGGAGCCGATTGGCTAGGTCACCGCACGGGCCGCCTTCTCCGCGTCGCGGTCCTCGCGGCCGCGGCGGATGACCTCCTTGAAGCTGCGGATCCGGAAGAGGAAGACGAGCAGGACGAAGCCCACGGCGAAGGTGAACGCGCCGATGGCGATCTGCTGGCCGACCGAGTAGGCGGCGACCGTCGCGCCCGCTGCTGTCCCCGCGAAGACCTTCACGAGCAGCGCCTGCTGGACCCCCGCGCCGCCGGGGGTGAAGGGGACGACCGCGGCGACCGCGTTGACGCCCAGCACGAGCAGGACGTTGCGGACCGACCCGCCGACGTGGAACGCGTCGAGCAGGAACCAGAAGGCCGCGAAGCGGAACAGCCAGGCGCCGAACTGGACGAGCCACACCTCACGGAAGTAGCGCCGCCGGTCGCCCAGGATGGTGAGGCCCTGGCGCACCCGGGCCCAGAACGCCTTCACGCGGGCGGACAGCAGCGCGAAGGCGACGAGCAGGGCGATCGCCAGCGCGGTTAGCAGGAACAGCGTGAAGCGCGGGTGGCTCGCGAAGTAGGACAGGTCGAAGGCGTCGAGCTTGGAGAAGTCCGGCGGCTTGGGGAAGACGCCCTGGGTGAAGGCGAAGCTGAGGATGAAGACGCCCATGGTCAGGTCGAAGACGGCTTCGACGAGGAAGCTCGAGGCGACCGCCGGGTAGCTGGAGTTCGGAACGGCGTTCTTGGTGAGGAAGAGCCGGATGAGGTCGCCGCCGCGCGCGGGCACCACGTTGTTGAACCCGTAGGCCGCGACGTAGGCGCCCCAGATGTAGCGGAACAGGAAGCGCTCGGTCGGGTAGGCCGCGCGCAGCACGTGGAAGTAGGCCCGCGCGCGAACCGAGAGGTAGACCGCGAAGCACGCCAGCGCCAGGGCGAGCCACGCCCAGTTGATGCCGGCGAGGTTGGAGAAGAAGTCGCTGACGCGGTCGAGGAAGCTGTCGAGGCTCCCCGCGGCGAGGATCGGCTGCGGCGACGGCATGTCAGCCGCGGGCCAGCGCCTGCTCCCCGGCGCCGGTCAGCGAGAGCGTGCGCCGCGGCCACGGCCCCTCGCCGAGCTCGAGCAGCGGCGGCTCGCGGCCGGCGACGTCGCCGAGCACCGCCCAGAAGCTGGTGTCGCCCATCCACGGGGCCGCCTCGCGGTCCTGGACGGCGTGGAACGCGTCGGCCGCCGTCCCGGCGCCGTCGCGGACCACCTCGAGGGCAAGCCGCTCGCTCAGCACCAGTCCGTCGCTCCCCGGGCGCCGTTCCAGGCACAGCCGCACCACCGCGTCGCGGAGGTAGGGCAGCGCCTCGGTGTCGGAGGCGAGAAGCTCCTCGAGTCCGTCGGGGCCGGGATCGCGCATCGCGGCCCACGCCCGCGCCCCGAGCGCGAGCTGCTCGGGGGTGACCGGCCGGCGGGCCTCGAACAGACGGGCGAGCGGCTCGGGACCGAGCTGGCCCAGGCCACGGAACGCGGGGTTCTCACGCAGGATCGGCTCGACGTCGACCATCGTGAGCCGTGTCCCTCCGCTGCCGGGCTGGTCGAACCACGCCAGCAGCCGGACCAGGATCGCCTGGTCGAAGAGGTCGTGCTCGAACCACAGGACGACCTCGTCTTCTTCATGGGCGCGCGCGAGCGCGTCGTCCTGCGCGCGCAGGCGGGCGATCGCCTCGTCGCGGGGCACCCCGTGGCGCGACGAGAGCCAGTCGGCGCGCCGGTCGTACCACGCGTCGCCCTCGACCCCGGCGGCCACCGGGCCCTCGGCGAGCGGGTCGGCCCACGACAGGCGCGCGCCCGGCAGACCGGCCCCACGGAAGGCGTCGAGGATGTCGTCACCGCAGCGGACGTGGAGCATCCCACCCGAGCCTAGTGCACGCATCGTCGGGCCCGTCGGACGGCGGCGGCGGGCCCCTGGGCCCACTCCGGTACCTCCGGAATCGCGGGTGCGCACCCGGTATGTTGCGCGCCATGGCTGAGCTCCAGGTCGGCAGCGTCGTCGGCGGGCACCGCATCGAGTCGGTGGCCGGTCGCGGCGGCATGGGCGTCGTGTACCGGGCGACCCACCTGGCTCTCAACCGCGTCGTCGCGCTCAAGCTCATCGCGCCGGAGCTGGCCCAGGACCCGGAGTTCCGCGAGCGCTTCAAGCGCGAGTCCGAGCTCGCGGCGTCGATCGACCACCCGACGGTCATCCCGATCTACCACGCGGGCGAGGACGAAGGGCGGCTGTACCTGACCATGCGCTTCGTCGACGGCACCGACCTGCGCGAGATGATCGCTCTGCACGGCCGCCTGGAGCCCCGCCTGGCGGCGAGGATCGTCAGCCAGGTGGCCTCGGGCCTCGACGCCGCGCACGCGCGAGGTCTCGTCCACCGCGACGTCAAGCCGGCCAACGTCCTCGTCGCCGACGAGCGCGGGCACCCTCACGCCTACCTCACCGACTTCGGGCTGACCAAGCAGGCGCAGTCCACGAGCGGGCTCACGCGCACCGGGATGTTCGTCGGGTCGATCGACTCCATCGCCCCGGAGCAGCTCAAGGGCCACGAGGTCGACGCTCGCGCGGACGTCTACGCCCTGGGGTGCGTCGCATTCCAGGCGGTGACGGGGCAGGTTCCCTTCCCGCGCGAGAACGAGCCGGCGAAGCTGTGGGCCCACATGAGCGAGCCCGCCCCGTCGGCGCTCGCGGCGGCGCCCGAGCTGCCGGCGGCACTCGACGAGGTGCTCCAGCGCTCGATGGCCAAGGAGCCCGACGAGCGCTACCCCTCGGCCGGCGACTTCGGCCGCGCGATGGTCGCCGCCTCCGAGGGTCAGGTCATGTCGCGCCCCGAGCGCAGCGTCGCGACGGGCAACGCCGCCCCGGGCGGCGCGACCGCCGTGCCCGGACCGGCGCCCGCGACGGCCGGCGCGACCGTGCTCGGACCCGGCGCGGCCGCGACCGGCGCCGCGGCCGGTGCGACGGTGATGGGCGGCGCCGAGGCGCCCGTGGCCACGCCGCCCGGCGGCGGCTACTCGCCGGGGACGCCGCCCGGCGGCGGCTACTCGCCGGGGACGCCGCCCGGTGGCCAGGCGCCCGGCGTGCCTGGCTCTCCGCCCGGCGGCTACGGCGCGCCACCTGGGGGCTACGGCGCCCCGCCCGGCGGCTACGGCCAGCCCGCCCCAGCGTGGGACGCGTCGGGGCGCCCGGCCAAGAAGCGCAGCCGGCTGCCGCTGATCCTGGGCATTGCCGGCGGCCTCGCGGTGCTGGCCGTCATCGCGGTGGTCCTGGTCCTGGCGACGTCGGGCGGCGGGGACGGCGAGGCCGTTGCCGGCACGATCGTCGGCAAGCCGATCCCGGTCGGCAAGGAGCCCTACGACGTCGAGACGGGCGCGGGCTTCGTGTGGACAGCGAACCTCTCGTCGGACACGATCTCGAAGCTCAACCCCCAGACGAACAGCGCCGAGCAGCTCAAGGTCGGCGGCGTCCCCGTCGAGCTCGCGGTCGACAGCGGAGCCGTGTGGGTGTGGAACTACCGCGACGCCATCACCCGCGTCGACGTGGTCAGCGGGAAGACGAGCGACCCGATCGACGCCGGCTCCACGATCGACGGCATTGCGGTCGGCGGCGGCTACGTGTGGCTCAGCCACTCCAAGGACGGCACGGTCACCCGGGTCAACGAAAAGACCCAGAAGCTCGAGGGAGGCGCGATCAAGGTCGGGAAGAAGCCGGTGAGCATGGCCTACGGCGACGACGCGCTCTACGTCGTCAACTCTGGCGACTCCACCATCGACAAGATCGAGCAGACCGGCAAGATCTTCGCCGATCCCTTGAAGATCGACGCCGAGCTCGGCGGGATCGACGTCGAGGATGGGGTGATCTACGTCGGCACGACCGGCGACGTCACGCCGATCGACGAGCAGTCCTACACGACCGGGGAGCCGATCCCGCTCAAGGGCGGGTCGGTGTTCGAGATCGGCGACGGCTCGATGTGGGTGGCCTATCCGCTGGACAACGAGGTCCGCCGCCTGTCGCTAAAGACGCGCAAGCCGCAGGGCGGCCCCATCACGGGCACGAGCCGGGGCGCCAACGACCTGGTCTACGGCGAGGGCGCGCTGTGGGTGGCCAACACCAAGCAGAACAGCGTGACCCGGATCAAGCCCGGGAAGTTCTGAGAGGCGAGCCCATCGCGGCCGCGGCCCCGCGGCGCCGCGGGACCGCGGGGCCGCGACGTGCGCGACGGCCGCGGGCGCCGCAACGGCCGCGAAGGCGGTGGAGGCGAGGCCCTAACCTGGCCTCATGGCCCGCCCCGTGCGCTCCGCCGACATCGCCGAGCTGCGGGCCTTCTGCGCGGCGGTGGATCTCGGAAGCCTCGGGCGCGCCGCGCGGCTGCTGCGCGTGAGCCAGCCGGCGCTGTCCAAGCGGCTGCGCACGCTCGAGGCGCTGGCGGGCGCGACGCTGCTCGACCGCTCGCCGCGCGGCGTGACCCCGACGGCGGCCGGGACGCGCCTGTACCTCGAGGCGCGCAAGCTGCTCGCCCAGGCCGAGGCGGTCGAGGAGCTGATGGCCGGGCTCTCCCGCGAGGACGCCCCCATTCGCCTCGCGGCGAGTCACACGATCGCCGAGTTCGTCCTCCCCGGCCCGCTCGTGGAGTTCGAGCGCCGCCGCGAGCGCCACCTCTCGGTCGAGCTCGTCGTGGGCAACTCGACGCTCGTGCGCGAGCTCGTGCTCGACGGCCGAGCCGAGTTCGGCATCGCCGCTCTGGAGAGCGGCGCGCCGGACGGGCCACTGCGCGCGCTGCCCTTCCTCGACGACGAGGTCGTCGTCGCCGTGCCCCGCGACCATCCCTGGGCCCACGCGGAGGAAGTCGTCCTCGACGACTTCGTGTGCACGCCGATGGTCATGCGCGATCCCAGCGCGAACACCCGGCGCATCGTCGAGCACGCGCTCGGCGAGCGCGGGCTCTCGCTCGCGCCGTCGCTCGCCGAAGTCGGGAGCACCAGCGCGGCGCGGGAGGCGGCCCTGTCGGAGGGCGCGCCCGTGCTGCTCTCGCGCCTCGCAGTCGGCCACGCCCGCGACCCGCTCGTCGCGCGGCCCGTCCGCGGGCTGAGCTTTCCGCGGCGCTTCGTCTTCCTCGTCGGCGACGCGGCGACCCTCACGCCGGCCGCCAGGGCTCTCCTCCATCATCTGCAAGGGGCGATCGAGGCATGACGGGCACAATCAGGCCATAACCGCAGGTTATGGCCGAGGGCGAAGGCCGGCGTCTAGCGCCAGGGGCGTCCGCACCCTAGCGTGACCCCGGGTGAGTACCGACCCCGATCCGAAGGGCCTGAGCGACGCGAACGCCTTCGCGCGGGCCTACCGGGAGAACGCGGACCGCGTGCGCGCGTCGGCGATGCGCGTGCTCAAGGATCCGGCCCGCGCCGAGGACGTCGCCCAGGAGGTCTTCGAGCGCCTGTGGCTCGATCCCGCCCGCTATGACCCCTCGCGCGGCGACCTCGGCCCCTATCTCCAGCTCGTCGCCCGCAGCCGCGCCCTGGACGCCTGGCGCGCGGACGGCGCGGCGGGCCGCGCCACCGAGCGCCTTGGCCGCGTCGCGGCCCGCGACGAGGCGCCCGAGCACGAGCAGCCCGCGTCGGCAGCCGAGCACGGCGAGCTTCACCGCGCGGTCATCCACGCCGTCCGCGGCCTTCCCGAGGCCCAGCGCGAGGCGATCGTGTTCGCCTACTGGGGCGGCATGAGCAGCGCCGAGATCGCGCGCCGCGTGGGCATCCCTCTCGGCACGGCCAAGAGCCGGCTGCGCCTCGCCCACGAGAAGCTGCGCGACGCGTGGCCCGTGGCGGACGAGGCCGCGGCGGGCGAGCTCGAGGCCGCCTGAGCCGCCCGCTCGGGACCGCTCGAGGCCGCCCGCTCGGGACCGCTCGAGGCCGCGCCTACTTCAGCAGTCGCGACAGCCGGCGGTCCTTCAGCACCTTCCCGCCCGTCTGGTCGGTCGGGCAGTACGTCATCACGTAGTCCTCGTAGTGGACCGCCTCGAGCGTCGTGCCGCAGCGCGGGCAGGGCTCGCCCTGATGTCGGTGCACGAGCAACGGCATCGGCAGCTTGTCCGGAACGGGGAGCTTCACGACCTTCTCGTAGTGCTCGAGCGCGCCGCCCAGCCGGTCGACGGTCGCCTCGCGCAGTCGCTGGGCCTCGAGCCCCACGAGGTCGTCGCCGCGCTTGAAGGGGGAGAGCTGCGCGCTCCACAGGATCTCGTCGACCCACGAGCGCCCGATCCCCGCGATCACGTGCTGGTCACGCAGGAGCGCGTGCAGCGGCCGCGAGGCGACGAGCAGCTCCTCGAAGGGCGGCGGATCGGGCCACGCCTCGGGACCTAGCGCCGCGACCGCGTCGTCCTCGACGAGGGCCTCGCTGCGCAGCAGCTTCACCCACGCGCGCTGGCGCGTGCCGAACTCGCGCAGGCGAAGCTCGCGCCCGTCGACGAGGCGGACGAGCAGCCGCGACGTGCGGTCGCGCAGGCTCGCGCGCTTGTCGAAGAGCTGCAGGCGCCCGGCCGACATCAGGTGCACGAGCACGCAGAGCCCGCCCTCGGCGTCGATCACCAGCATCTTGCCCCGCCGCCGAGCGCCGGTAAGGGCCGATCCTTCGAGGGCCTGGAGCGGCGGGTCGAAGGACTTCAGCGCGTTGATGCCGGGCGCGAGCACCGACTCGACGCCCACGCCCGCGACCGCCTCGCCGATCCGGCGCGCGGTGATCTCGACCTCGGGAAGCTCCGGCACCCCGAAAACGGTAGAGGGTCAGCGGGCGAGCAGCGCCTGCACGACTTCGCGCACCGCCCCGCGCGCGTCCTTGCGCGAGAGGCCCTGGTGGGCGCGCAGGGACTCCCAGAAGGGCCACTCGCCGACCGCTGCGAGCGCGCGCACCACCCGCGCGCGGCGGGCGCGATCCATGCCATCGAGCTCGGGTGCGAAGACCCGCTCGGTCTCGGCGCGCGAGAGCATCCGGAAGCGGGCGAGCCACGCGGCCACGTCCTCGGAGAACGGCTCGGTGAGGATCGCCGAGCGCCGGACGGGCGTGACGAACTCCCACACCCGCGCGCGCTGCTCCACGAAGGCGTCCAGGCGCTCCTCGAGCGGCCCCTCGGTCGGCAGCCGCCGGACCAGGGCCATGACCCTCTCCGCCTGGCGCTGGGCGACGGCGGCGATCAGCCCGTCGCGCTCGGGGAAGTGCTGGAAGACCGACCGGGGCGAGATCGCGGCGCGCTCGGCGATCGCCTCGGCGGTCGGGCGCAGGTCGCCGGCCTCGAGCAGCTCGATGACGGCATCGACGATCGCCTCGTGCGTCCGTCGCGCTCGGGCGTTGCGGCCGTCCTCCGCGCCCGGCTTGAGATCGATCGCCGCTTCCATGTCACCGGGATTCAATCGTTCTTGCACAGGGGGCACTGCAACTTCTGTAGCGTCGGGGAGGACCACCGGAGGAAGGTCCCGGGCAGCTTCGTCCGGGAGTCGAACATCGTGAAGGTGTCACATGTGTGACCCAAGGGCGGCGGCTCCAAGAGCTAGCCGGCCACCCGGCGCACCTCGGCCGGGCGCAGGAGCGCGATCAGCTCGCCCGAGCGGCGCTCGACGCGCACGCCGGCCACCCCGCCCTTCTTCATGTCGACGCGACCCCCGGTGAGGTCGTGGACGATCTGCGAGAAGTCGGGCTCGTGGCCGACGAGGAGGATCGTCGCGTCGTCATCGTGCCCGGCCAGCAGCTCGTCGACGCCGTCGCGGCCGAAGCCGGCCGACAGTGGCTCGTGGACCACGGGGTCGCAGTCAAGGGCCCGGCACGCCAGCTTCGCGGTGTCCAGCGAGCGGATGCGGGGGCTGGTGAAGACCGCGTCGAACCGCACGCCCAGGCGCGCGAGCGCCTCGCCCGCGAGGCGCGACTGACGCTCCCCCTTCCCGGTCAGACGCCGTTCGGCGTCCGGGCGTGAGCCGTGGGGCTCGGCGTCGCCGTGACGGAGGAGCCAGAGCTGCTGGGGCATCGCGGCTGTCAACCTAGCGCGTCGGTCACGCGAGGGCGGGCGAGCTCGCCCTGAGACGGCCCCACCCCACCTGCGAGGGCAGCTCCGATCCGACCCGGGATCGCCTCCCTCCCCGATCGCGCAGGATCGCTCCGCTTGGCTGAGGGTTGGCTCGGGTAGCCCTGAGCCATGCCGACTCTGATGATCGTGATCCTCGGCTCGCTGCTCCTGGCGCCCAGCGCCGCGGTGCTCGCGCTGGCCTGCGCCGCTGCGGCCGGGCGCGCCGACCGCCGTGCCGGCCCCCGCGGCCTTCGTCGCCGCTAGCGGGTCATCAGGACCGTCTTGAACGCGCGCCGGGCGTTGCCGGCGCGATCCGACGCTGCGACGACGACGAGCATCTCGACCGGCCGGTCGAGCCCCCTGAGCGCCTGGCCCGCCTTCAACATCTTGGCCGACAGCCGCAGGACGAGCGTGCCGGTCCTGCCCGCGGCCACGGGGGCCGAGGCCGCCGTGCGCCGCGCCGACTTCGGACCCTTCGCTCGGAGCGTCGCGGTCGCGCGCAGCGTGCACGGCTCACCCGGACAGCGACCGTCGACCCGGACGACGCCCGTGCGCAGCGCCGGTTGACGTGACTTGCCCTTCAGTGCCAGCCGGGGCGGCAACCGGTCGTCCCCTACCAGCGGAACGGCCCCGGAGCCTCGGGGCGGCCTCCGCTTGGTGACCACGTCGTCGTCGGGGGCCGGTGCCCCGCGGGCGGGGGCGGCGGGCGGAGTGGGGGCGGCGCGGGCCGCAGGGGACGATCCGGTGGTCTGCGTGGCGGCCGGCGGGGGTGGTGGCGGGCGGCGTTGTGGCCTCGAACCGAGCCGTCAGCGAGCTGTCCTGCATCGGGCTCACCTGATGCGTCGCCGTGCCGTCGTCTGACCATGACGTGAAGCGGTAGCTCCCCTGGTCAGGAGCCGTCACCGTGTTCAGCGAGCCGGCGATGACCGTGCTCTGCGCGGGCGCCGTCAGCGCCTGTCCGTTGAGCGAGAGGGTCAGCCCTCCGGGATCGGTCGCGAGCGCGAGCGTCACGGTCCGGGGATCGAGGCGGATCGTCTGCGTCGCCGTGGCGCCGCGCGCGTCCTTCGCCGTCAGCGTCAGCGTCAGGTAGGACGGGTACTCGTGATCGGGCGCGGTGAACGTGCCCCCGAGACCGGTGAAGCCCTGCAGCGGATGGGGGTGGCAGTTCGACGGGCAGTGCTGCAGCTCGAGGTTCCAGTCCATCGCCGACGTGGGGAGCGCGCCCTCGTCGGGATCGGTCGCGGTGCCCGAGAAGCTGACCTGCTGGTTGGCCTCCCAGCGCAGGGTGGCCGGGTCGGGCGAGGTGATCTGCACGGAGGGCGGCGTGTTTCCGGCGCGGATGACCAGCGGCGCCGAGGTGCTCGACAGGCCGTCGCCGTCGGTGACCTTGAGGCGCACCGAGACGTTCCGGCTCTGGGTATAGGTGAAGGAGGGAGACGACGACGTGGAGTCGCCGAAGCTCCCGTCGCCGTCGAGGTCCCAGGAGTAGCGCAGGCCGCCCGGGGAGTTGTCGGGGTCGGACGTGCCCGCCGAGGCGAAGCTCACGGCCTTGGGCAGCGGAGCGGGATCCTGCGTGTCGACCTGGATCGAGACCACGGGAGCCTGCTTGCCCACCGTGTAGCTGATCTGCTGGACCCTGCCCCCGAACAGGTCCACGTAGAAGAGGTCGCCGGTCGGGCCGAACTCGAGATCGACCGGGTTCGGCACCTTGTCCGAGAACACCTCGCGCCGGGCGGGGTCGGGATTGCCGCCCGCGGGGGTCCGCATCGCGTAGATGCACGAATGCGTGTAGTCCGCGAAGAAGAGCGCGCCGTTGTAGGCGGCCGAGAAGCGCCCTCCCCCGGGCGCGAAGGCGATCCCCGTGGTCGCGCCACTCGCGCCCTCGCCGCACTTGTTGCCCGACACGACGCGCTGGTCGTGCAGGTAGGCGAAGTACGGTGCCGTAACGCGCGACGGGTTGGCGTACAGCGAAGCGCAGATGGGGATGTAGGTGAGACCGCGCGACTCGCTCTCGTAGCAGGGCCATCCGAAGTTGACGGCACTTGACGGCGTCGTGCTCGGCAGGCGGAAGATCCGCTCGTAGCGGTACCAGCCCACGTCGGCCTGCCACAGCTCCGCGGTCCCCGGCCGCAGCGCGAAGCGGAAGGGGTTGCGCAGGCCGTAGGCGATGATGCGGCTGCGGTTGTCGTTCCCCGGGGCGCTGTAGGCCGGATTTCCCGGCACCCCGCTGCCCGTGGCCGGGTCCACCCGGATGATCGACCCGTCGAGGCCGAGGGGGTCGCCGCCGGTCTCGCGATCCTGTGAGCGCAGCATCCCGCCCTCGCTGGGCGGGTCGCCGCAGGTGTTGGGCGCGGAGTCTCCCGCGTCGCCGACGTTGAGGGTGGTGAAGCTCGCGCCGTCGCCGCCGCTCATGTAGAGGCGTCCGTCGGGCCCGAAGGCGACGTCGCCGACCGAGTGGCTGGGGAACTGCTGGCACCAGTCGGTGAGCAGGACGTTCTGGTCGCTGAGGTCGGTGTCCCCCGCGTTGACCGAGACCAGCCGCCCGCGCGCCTCGCAGCCCCCGGTGACCGGCCCGGGCGGGTTCGGGCACCCGTCGTCGTAGGCGCCGGCCGGCGAGGTGTCGTACGGCTTGAGTTTCGGTGCGATTCACCCGGCCGCGATCATCGCCACGCCCGTCAGGGCGAGGACGATCCCGACCTCCTGCACCCGTCGCACCCGTTCGCCGAGCACGAGTCGCGCGAGCAGGACCGTTGCCACCGGATAGAGCGACCCGAGCACCCCGACGATGCTCAGCAGCCCCTTGGTCGAGGCGAGCGCGAAGAGGCCGTTGGCGCCCACGTCGAGGACTCCGACGGCCGCGAGCGGCGCGAGCGCGTCGCGTGGCGGGCGGCCCGGGCGGACCACGAGCGCGGCGAGCACGAGCGCGGGCACCGAGGCGCAGCGGGTCGCGAGCAGCGCCCACGCCACCCCTTCGTCGGCAGCGGAGTCCAGCAGGGCGAGGAAGGTCCCGAAGCCCACCGCGGCGACCAGCGCGAGCGCGATGCTCTGGCGCGCGTCGGCCGCACGACGCTCATCGCCGTCCGGGGCCTCGCGCGCGGCGAGCACGACCCCGGTGACCGCCGCGGCGATCCCGGCGACCTGCAGGAAGCCAGGGCGGTCGCCACCGGCGACGCCGGCGATCACCGGCACCGCGGCGCCGGTGGCCGAGATCGGGGCGACGATGCTCATCGTCCCGATCGAGAGGGCCTTGTAGAACGCGCCCAACGCAGCAATCCCGAGGACCGCACCCGCCATGGCCGGCGCCACGTCCCCGAAGGCCGGCGGATCGGCGCCCGAGGCGAGGACGAGCACGGCCACGCAGGCGAGCGCGACGACCTGGCTCGTCAGCAGGACGGTCAGGACGGCGAGACGCCGCGCCTCCAGACCGCCGACGAAGTCGGCGAGTCCCCAGGAGACGGCGGAGGCGAAGGCCAGCGCGATGGCGAGCGCTGCGACCGCCTAGTCGCGCTTGCCGCGCCCGTACAGCACGCGGAACAGCCGTCCGACGAGCTTCGTCGTCCGCGCCTTGTACGGGAACATGTGGATGTCCTTCTTGGGCGCGAAGCGCGTCACCAGGATGGTCTGCTGGCGCGTGTACTTGCGGATCCCGGCCGCGCCGTGGCGGGCGCCGAGCCCCGAGGTCTTCCAGCCGCCCATCGGCACCTCGAGGGCGAAGTAGTTGACCTGGGCGTCGTTGACCGTCACCGCGCCGGCCTCGACGCGCCGGGCGAGCGCCTCGCCGCGCACGACGTCCTTTGTCCACACCGACGCCTGCAGGCCGTAGGGCGAGTCGTTGGCCAGCTCGAGGGCCTGCTCGGCGTCGCGCACCTTCATGATCGGCAGCGTCGGCCCGAAGGTCTCCTCGGTCATCGCCTGCATCGAGTGGTCGACGTCGACGAGCACCGTGGGCTCGAAGAAGCGCCCCTCGCCCTCGACCCGTCGCCCGCCGGTGAGCACCTTGGCGCCCTTGTCCACCGCGTCCTTGACGTGGCCCTCGATGACGTCCATCTGGGGCGGGAAGATGATCGCGCCCACCTCGACCGAGCCCGGACCGTGCGGCTCGCCCTGGCGAAGCGCTCGCACCTTCTCGGTGACCTTGCCGACGAACTCGTCGTAGACCGCGTCCTCCACGTAGACCCGCTCGGTCGAGATGCACACCTGGCCGGCGTTGTTCATCGAGTAGAAGGTCGCCGCGTTGGCGGCGCGCTCGAGGTCGGCGTCGGAGAGGACGATCATCGGGTCCTTCCCGCCGAGCTCGAGGTAGACCCGCGTCAGCGTGTCGGCCGCGCGGGCGAGCACCTTCTTGCCGGTGCGCGTCGAGCCGGTGAACATGACGACGTCGACCTCGTCCACGAGCGCGCCGCCCGTCTCGCCGTCGCCGGTGGCGACTTGGAAGACGCCCTCGGGAGCGCCCACCTCCCGCATCAGCTCCTCCATGAGCAGCGAGGTGAGGGGCGTGACCTGTGAGGGTTTGAGGATGACCGTGTTGCCGGCGGCCATGGCCGGGATGCAGTCGCCGAAGGAGTTGGTCAGCGGGAAGTTCCACGGCCCGATGACGCCGACCACGCCGGCCGCGCGGTAGCGCACGATGAGCTTCTTGCCCTTCACGAAGATCGAGGCGGACTTGACCTTCTCGTCGGCGAGGAACTCCGGGGCGTTCTTGGCCCAGAAGCCGAAGGCGCTGGCGGCGTAGGAGATCTCGGCTCCCTGCGCGTCCTCGACGGTCTTCCCGGTCTCCGAGATGATCGTGTCGATGATCCGGTCGGCGTTGTCGAGCACCCACTTCTGGGCACGGAGGAAGACGCGCGCGCGACCCTCGAAGCCGAGCGCCTCCCAGCCGGGCTGCGCCGCGCGCGCCCGCGCGACCATCGCCTTGACGTCCTGCGCGGACCGGTTGGGCACGCTGGCGATGACCTCGCCGGTGGCGGGGTTGTCGACCGGGATCTCGCCGCCCCTGTCGCCGTTGGTCGCCGCCGTTGCGGGTCGCTTCTCCACGGTCGCCATTGTGCTCGGGTCCTCTCGCTCGGGAATCGCGCCAGAGGCTAACGCACGAGCGCCAGCCGCCCGAAGGCCCCGGCGTTCGGAATCACCTCGCCGGCGTCCGAGCCCAGCCACTGCTCGATGAGGCTCGAGTAGACGCGGCGGACGTCCACGGTGACCGCGAGGTTGCCCTCGCGATCGAGGCCGCCGAGGCTCGGGTAGTCGGTCAGCACGCCGGACCGCGCGCGCGTGCCCTGCACCCAGGCGACGCCGCCCGCGCCGTGGTCGGTGCCGCTGGACTCGTTGCCCTCCGGCCGACGCCCGAACTCCGACCAGACGAGGGTCAGCGCGTGGTCGGCTATCCCGCGCGCCTCGAGATCGGCCTGAAAGGCGGCGAGCGCCCCGCTCACACCGGCCAGCCCCGCTGCCAGCTCGGACGGCTGGTTGTCGTGGGTGTCGAAGTCGACGTCGGCGTCCAGCGCAGCGCCGCGGATTCCGAGCGGCAGGGAGAGGAGGCCGGCGAGGCGGCTCAGGCGCTCGCCGAGCTCGTTGTCGGCCGGGTAGGGGACGGGCGGCGCGAGCGGGTCCACCCCCTTCTCCTCGTCCTTGCGGTAGGGCGCGAGGCGGTCGGAGACCTGTATGGCGAGCCGGGTCGCCTGGCCCACGGCGGCGGGACCGGGCCTGCCCCCGGCACCCTGCGCGAGACGCCCCCACGTCGCGACCCCGCACCGTTGAGGCGGCGGCGCGCGTCGCGGGCCCGGCTCACCTCGAGACGATCCGGATCCTCGCCCGCATGCCGCGGGCCGCGTGGTCGGCGACGGTGCACAGCAGCCGGTAGACGCCGGGGCGCTTGAGCTTGGCCCGCAGCGCAGAGCGCGCTCCCGCCCGGATCTCCGGGCTGTGGGCGACGGTCCGGCCCTTGCGGTCGAGCACGGCGAGGTCGTGGGTGTCCTCGCCGTAGTTGGTGACGTTGAAGCGCACGATTCCACGCGGCACCGAGCGGCGGTAGGGCGTGAGCGTGAACTCGCGCTCACCGACGCCGACCGCGGTGTCGCGCAGCGGGCTCGCGGCGGCGGGGGTCGCATGGAGGGCGACGACCATCCCCGCGACGATGAGGCCGGGCCTCACTGGACCAGGGCGACGCGGCCCAGCGAGCCCGCTCCGGGGATCGCCGCGGCCGCGTCGGTCTTGAGCCACTGCTCGAGGATGCTGGCGTATACGCTGCGGAAGTCCACCGTGACCGCAAGGTTGTCGCGCCGGTCGAGCTTTGCCAGGTCAGGGTATTCGGACAGGATCCCACCGCGCACCCGGGTGCCCTGCACCCACGCCAGCCCGCCAGCGCCGTGGTCGGTCCCGCTCGAGTCGTTCTCCTTCGGGCGGCGGCCGAACTCCGTCCACACGAAGGTCAGGACCCGGCGCGAGAGCCCGCGCAGCTCGAGGTCGAGCTGGAAGGCCGAGAGCGCCTGCGAGGCCTCGGCGAGCCCCGCGGCGAGGTCGCCGGGCTGGTTGTCGTGGGTGTCGAAGTCCGTCTCTGCCTCGACGGTCGCCACGCGAACGCCCAGCGGCTTGGCCAGCAGCCCGGCCAGCGTGCGCAGGCGGTCGCCGAGCGGACTCCCCGCGGGGTAGCTCGTCAGAGGCGCCAGCGGATTGCGTCCGCGCTTGGGCCGGTAGCGATCGAGGCGGTCGGCGACCTGCGTGGCCATGCGCGCGGACGCGTCGGCGGCGGTCGGCCCGCCGAACGACGGCCGCGGGGCGGCAATGCGCGCGTAGGCGTCCATCATCCGCTCGAACGCCTCTTGGGTCAGGCCGGGGACCGCGAACTGCGACTCGGCCGGCGTGGTGACAGCGGCCACGGGGGCGCGCGTCGAGCGCAGCACGGGCGAGAGAGCCGCCCCCATCGAGACGCCCTGGAGCGGGTTGTCGGCGCCCCCGCTTCGCTCGAGCCAGCGTCCGAGCCAGCCCGAGGCCGAGCTGCGCGAGAGCTGCCCGGTCTGCCAGAAGTTGCGAGAGTGGAAGTGCGAGAGATCGGGGTTCGCGTAGTCGATGCCCGGCAGGAAGCCGATCTTGCCCTGCTCGAAGAGCCCCTTGATCCCGCCCCTGGCGCCGCGGAGGAGCGAGGGGTGGACGCCCAGGCCGCTCGCGCCCAGGGGGAGGGCGTCCTCGCGCCGCAGGCTCGGGCGCAGGTCGGCGTAGGCGCCGAACTGCGGGAGCGGGACGAGCGTGTCGAGGAGGTCCGCGCCGCCGGGTAGGAACACCGACACCAGCGCGGGCGCTCCGGGCGCCGCCTGCGCCTGCGCATCGGCGGCCTCGAGCACCCGGTCAACCGGCATGACCTGCCTCAGGTAGAGCGTGAGCCCCGCACCCAGCCCGGCCGCGAGCGCCTGGCGCCGGGTGAGACCGGCGCCGGCGGGCCGGCGCCGAGTGGCGGCGGTGGTTCGGTGGAAGTCGTCGCAGGCGGCCATTTTCAGCCCGTCGCCTCGCCTCGCGCGCCGCCCTGGCGCCTCGCTCCCGCGGCCATCAGTGCAGCTGCCCGTCCGGCCCTGACACCAGGAGGTGGCGCAGCGCCCGCTGGAGGGTGTCGGCCTGTGCGCGGCTCAGCGGTCGTGCGCGCCCGCGTCGCGACCGCTTCTTCTTCTTCGATCGCCGCGGCTCGCCCCAGCCTTCGGCCATCTCGCGCAGGAGCTTGTTGGTCCGCCCCGAGCCCCAGGGCGTACCGACGGCGGTGCGCGCCTGGGCAACCCCTGCGGCCGCCGTCGCGGTGCGGGGCGCCGCGCCGTCGCGCACCGCCGCGGGCCCGCGGGCGATCAGCGCGCTGGCGAAGTCGAAGCGCGCGCGCATCGCGTTGGTCGACAGCCACGCCGGCCCCCAGTCCCAGCCCGCCACCGAGGGCGGAGCGAAGAGGCGCATGCCCATGTCCTCGAGCAGCTCGGACCAGTTGACGTCGACCGGGCGTCCCGCCGTGCGCAGGGCGCCGGCGACGTAGACCACCGGGCACTTGACCATGTCGGGCGCCTCGAGCGACCGGTAGAGCGCGGGATGGCGCAGGATCGTGCCGAGCACCGGCTTGATCTGCAGGCCCGAGGAGACGTAGGCGCGCTCGAGCCCGGCGCGGGTGGCGTCGTCGAGCGGGGCGGTGACGAAGAAGCTCCACAGCTTGGAGACGAGGAACCGCGCGTGCGCGGGGTGGGTGACGGTGAGCTCGAGCACGGCCTCCCAGTCCCACGCGCCGGTCCGGCCGAAGATCGTCTTGGCCCCCGCGTCGTGGCGGGCCGCGTCGTAGCGGACGACGGGCAGGCCCGAGCGCGGATCGCGGGGCGCGCTGAACCCCGTCAGCGCCCGCGCCGCCTCGCGGATGTCGTCCTCTCCGTAACCGGCGCCGAGCGTAAAGAGCTCCATCAGCTCGCGCGCGAAGTTCTCGTTCGGGCGGCGCCGATTGGAGCCGGCCAGCGAGAGGAAGCGCTGCATCGCGGGATCGAGGGTGACGGCCCGCAGGAGCGAGGGGAAGTCGCCGAGCGCGAGCCGGCGGATCGCGCGGTTCTGGTCGAGCATGAGCGGCGTCTGGTCCTTGCAGGCGAAGTGGTCGTGCCAGAACAGCGTCATCTTCTCGGTGAGCGGCCGCATCGAGCGGACCATGCGGTCGAGCCACCACAGGACGTCGTGGCCGAACTCGTTCACCGGGTCGAGCGGGATCCCGTCGACGCGCGGGGAGCGTCCGCGCAGATCACGGCCGTCGCCCTCGAGGAACCACCGCACGGTGGCCTCCTTGCCGCGCCGGGCCCACTTGCGGGTTTCCTCCGGCGTCGCACCGAACCCGGCACGCCAGAACAGGCGCCGTACGTGCTCCTCGCTCCATGAAGAGGCCGCCACGCTCGATCCCATCCGACGGTAGGTAGCCGATCGGCGCAGGCGTGTGAAGAGGCGTGGACGCTTCTTTACGTTCGCCGCGCCCATCGTCGCGACCACGCATCGAGCGGCGCGAGCGCCTCGAGCAGCCGCATCCCCTCATCGCTCAACGCGTACCCGGGCCCCGCTCCTCGCGCGACCACGCCGGCCTGGCGCAGCTCGCCGAGCCGCTGGGCGAGCACGCTCGAGCTCATCCCGGGCATCCGACGGTCGCGCCGCGCGAGCGCGAGATCGTGATCCACCGGACCTGTGCTCGGGCCGGGGCCGACTACGAGTGGGGCGTCCACGCGGTCGCCTTCGCGCCCGCCGTCGGGCTGAGCGACGAGCAGATCGTCGCGACGGCGGTCGGTGAGGCCGACGACCCCGCGTGGTCTGAGCGCGACGCCCTGCTCGTGCGCCTCGCCGACGAGCCGCACGACTCGGCGACGGTCTCCGACGAGCTGTGGGGCGCGCTCGCGAGGGAGTGGTCGCCCGCCCGGCTCCTCGAGCTCGTCGTGCTCGCGGGCTGGTACCGCCTGCTCGCTGGGGTCATCGACGCCGCACGCCTGGCCCCCGAGAGCTGGGCGCGCCCGCGCCCCCGCTGACCGGCTCCGCCGATCGCCACGCTCGCGCGCCTGCGAGTCGACTGGTCGTCGCGCTCGTCGAGGAGCTCGTAGAGGTAGGTCGCGCGGATGCCGTCCGCGTAGTGCTCGAGGACGGTTCGCAGCGTGTAGACGGCGGCCGTGCGCTCGTCTACTCGAGCCGGGTGCGTGCTACCCGAGCTCGACGCGCTCGATGCGCTGATCCTCGACCGGGCGGTCGTTGCGGCCCGTGGGCGTGCCCTCGATCGCGTCGACGGCTTCCATCCCCTCGGTCACCTGGCCGAAGACCGTGTGCTTGCGGTCGAGCCACGGGGCGGCGTCGGCGGTGACGATGAAGAACTGCGAGCCGTTGGTGTTCGGCCCCGCGTTGGCCATCGCCAGCGCGCCGCGCACGACCTTGTGGTCGTTGAACTCGTCGTCGAAGGTGTACCCGGGGCCCCCGGTGCCCGTCCCCTGCGGGCAACCGCCCTGGATCATGAAGTCGGGGATCACCCGGTGGAAGACGAGCCCGTCGTAGAACCCGTCGTCGGAGAGCTTGCGGAAGTTCTCGACCGTCTGCGGGGCGTCCTCGTCGAAGAGCTCGACCGCGATCGGCCCGGCGCTGGTGTGCATGGTGGCGGTGGAAGGCATGCCGGCGACGATAGCTAGAACAGCCGGCCGGGATCAGTCAGTCGCGGGTCTGCTCGAGGCGCAGCGTGACGCCCCGGACCTCGGTCCCGTCCACCGCTTCGACGACGCGCGCCGCATCGGAGGCCGGGACGTCGAGGAACGCGAACCGCTCGAGCAGGCGGATGTTGCGGACCGCCTCGCCGTCGAGGCCGGCGGCCCCGGTGACGGCGTGGACGAGGTCGGCGACCTCGAGGCCTTGCGCGCGACCCCCGCGGACGATGATCTTGGCCTGCGGCTCGGAGCCGTTGCGCATCACGCGCGGCTTGTCGTGGCGGTGGGGACGCTCGATGACGGGCGCGGGCGCGACATGGGCTCCCTCGGTCCACGGCGCGATCGACGTGTTGGCGTTCTTCTCGATGGCCGCGAGCTCGCGCTTCTGTCGCGGCTCGACGAAGGTGATCGCCCGACCCCAGCGGCCCACCCGGCCGGTGCGGCCGATGCGGTGGACGTAGACGTCCGGGGAAGTGGGGATGTCGTAGTTGACGATGTGGGTGACCGTGGAGATGTCCAGGCCGCGGGCGGCAACGTCGGTGGCGACGAGGATCTGCACGCGGCCATCCTTGAAGGAGATCATCACGCCGTCGCGCGAGCCCTGGCTCATGTCGCCGTGCAGCGCCTTGACGTCCATCCCCTTGTCGCGCAGCGTGCGGAACAGCTGATCGCAGCGGATCTTCGTGCGGACGAAGATGATCGCCTGCCGCGGGCGCTCGGAGCGCAGCACGCGCACGAGCGCGTCGGTCTTGTCGCGTGGCGCGACCTCGAGCTGGAACTGTTCGACCGTGTCGATGGTCAGCGTCGCCGCCTTGACCTTCACGGTGATCGGGTCGAGCAGGTAGCGGTCCGCGAGCCCGCGGATCTCGCGCGGGATGGTCGCCGAGAAGAGCGCGGTCTGGCGGCTGCCCGGGGTGAGCTGGAGGATGCGCTCGACGTCCTCGAGGAAGCCGAGGTCGAGCATCTCGTCGGCCTCGTCGAGGACGACATAGCGGCACGAGTGCAGCATCAGCGAGTGGCGCGAGATGAGGTCGAGGACGCGACCGACCGTCCCGACCACGACCTGCGCGCCCTTGAGCTGGGCCTGCTGGGTGCGGATCGGCGCGCCGCCGAAGACCGCGACGACCTGGACGCCCTTGCGTGCCCCGTAGGCCCGGACGGCCTGGGTCACCTGGATGCACAGCTCGCGCGTCGGGGTGAGGACGAGCGCCTGGATCGAGGGGTCCTCGGGGTCGGCGTACTCGAGCAGCGGCAGCCCGAAGGCGGCCGTCTTGCCCGTGCCGGTCTGGGCCTGGCCTATCACGTCGCGGCCCTCGAGCAGCGGCGGGATGGCCTGCACCTGGATCGGGCTCGGCGTCTCGTAGCCCACGTCGCGCAGGGCCGCGAGCAGCGGCTCGGAGAGTCGAAGGTCGGCGAAGGAGGTCATACGGCCGGGTCCAACAGCAGCTTGCCGGTGGTGCGCCGCGCGGCGAGCTCGGTCTGGGCGTGCGCCGCCTCGCCGAGCCCGTAGGTGGCGCCGACCACGACGCGAAGGCGTCCCTCGCGCACGCGCGTAAAGAGATCGGCGAGCGCCTCGTCGATCATCGCGGGGCGGCCGAGGCAGTGCATGAGCCAGAAGCCGACGACGGCCTGCGAGCGGCGCATGAGCGCGCCCGTCTGCACCTCGTTGGGCTCGCGCGAGGCGATCCCGTAGGTCACGCAGCGCCCGAAGGGCGCGAGCGCCTTCATCGACTCGGTGAACACCTGGCCGCCGGCCATCTCGAGGACGACGTCGACGCGCTCGCCGAGGTTGGCCTCCATCAGCCGCTCGGCCAGCCCTTCCGGGGCGGCGTCGACGGCCGCGTCGGCGCCCAGTTCGAGGGCTACTGCCCGCTTCTCCTCGGTGGACGCGGTGGCGATCACCCGTCCCGCTCCCATCGGCGCTCCGAGCTGCACCGCGAGCGAGCCGACCCCGCCGGCGGCGGCGTGGACGACGACGCTCTCCCCCGGCCGGATCTGCGCCGAGGTGCGGTAGAGGTGATAAGCGGTGAGCCCCTGGATGACCATCGCGACGGCGGCGCCGTCGTCGACGCCGTCGGGGATCGGGAAGGTGAGAGCCGACGGCGCGGTGACGTACTCGGCGTAGCCGCCGGTCCCGCACAGCGCGACGACGCGCTCGCCGGTGTCCTCGCGAACGCCCGCGACCTCGCCGCCGGGGACCATCGGCAGCTCCGAGGGGGCCAGGTAGTCGTTCTGGCGCTGGTGGGTGTCGGCGAAGTTCATCCCCGCGCGCGTGACCCTGACGAGCACCTCGCCCTCGCCCGGCTCGGGCGTCGGGAGGTCGACGAGCTCGAGCACCTCGGGCCCGCCGAACTGCGTGATCTGCACCGCGCGCATGCGGCGGTGACTGTAGCGGCGCCTCAGCGGGGCCCCGGTACGATCGCTGCGCCCACGACCGAGGAGCGGATGATGGCGGACGACCTGGCACGGATGGACGCGACCACGCAGGCGCAGCTCGTGCGCGACGGCGAGGCGTCCGCGGCTGAGCTCGTCGACGCCGCCATCGAGCGCGTCGAGGCGCTCAACCCGCGACTCAACGCGATCATCCACCCGCTCTTCGACAAGGCGCGCACAGCGGCCGCCGGCGGTGAGCTCGGCGATGGACCCTTCCGCGGCGTGCCGATGGTCGTCAAGGACCTCGGGCCCCATACCGCCGGCGACCCCTTCCACGAGGGCACGAGGTTCGCAAAGGAGGCCGGCTGGACCGAGCCGCACGACTCCGAGCTGATCACGCGCTTCCGCCGTGCGGGCTTCGTGCTCGTCGGCAAGACCAACACTCCCGAGCTCGGGATCCTCCCCACCACCGAGCCCGAGGCCTACGGCGCCACACGCAACCCGTGGGACCTCGAGCGCTCGACCGGCGGGTCGAGCGGCGGGTCGGCCGCCGCCGTCGCGGCGGGGCTCGTGCCTGTTGGCCACGCCAACGACGGCGGCGGCTCGATCCGCATCCCCGCCTCCTCGTGCGGGCTCGTCGGGCTCAAGCCGACGCGCGCGCGCACGAGCGCGGCGCCCGACTTCGGCGACGTGATGAGCGGCCTGGTCTCCGAGCACGTCGTGTGCCGCTCGGTGCGCGACTGCGCTTCGGTCCTGGACGCGATCGCCGGGCCCGCGCCCGGCGACCCCTACGCCGCGCCGCAGCCCGCCCGGCCCTTCGCCGAGGAGGTCGGCGCCGACCCCGGACGGCTGCGGGTCGGGATCATGACGACGCCTCCCGGCGGCCAGTGGGAGGCGCATCCCGACGTCGTCGCGGCCGCCGAGGCGGCCGGGCGCCTGCTGCAGGAGCTCGGCCACGGGGTCGAGGAGAGCCACGCGCCCGATCTCGACGATCCCGAGTACGTCGTGACCTTCGTCCTGCGCTGGACGGCCGGCATGGCGTGGGCGGTCAAGTGGTGGGAGGCGCGGCTGGGCCGCGACATCGGCGCGGAGGACGTCGAGGCCTGCACGTGGGCGCTCGTCGAGGCGGGCCGCTCGCACGGGGCGGCCGACTACCTGCGCGCCGTCGAGCGCCACCAGCTCGCGGGTCGCGCCGCCGCGCGCTGGCACGAGCGCTACGACCTCCTGCTCACCCCGACGATGGGCGAGCCGCCCACGCGCCTGGGCGAGTACGCGCCCGACCCGGCGAACCCGACGGCGCCGCTGATCAGGGCCACCCCGATCGCGGCCTTCACCGCGGCCTTCAACATGACCGGGCAGCCGGCCATCTCGCTGCCGCTGTCGGTCAACGACGACGGACTGCCGATCGGCGTCCAGCTCTCGGCCGCGTTCGGCCGCGAGGACCTGCTGCTCCGCGTCGCAGCGCAGCTCGAGGAGGCCGCTCCATGGTCCGACCGCGAGCCCGCGGTCTTCGCCGGCCGCGCGGCGGCCTGAGGCGCCCGGCGGGCGGCCTGACGCGCCCACCGGGTACCCTCTCGCGCCTTCCATGAGCGTCACGGTCGTCGGCTCGATCGCGTTCGACGCGGTCAAGACCCCGTTCGGGGTGCGCGAGCGCATGCTCGGCGGGTCGGCCGTCCACTTCTCGCTCGCCGCGTCGTTCTTCGACGAGGTCCACGTGGTGGGGCCTGTGGGCGAGGACTTCGGCGCCGAGGAGGTCGGCGTCCTCGAACGCCGCGGGATCGATACCTCCGACATCGAGCACGTTGCCGGCGGGCGCACGTTCTTCTGGCGCGGGCACTACGAGTACGACCTCAACACCGCCCACACCGACGACACCCAGCTCAACGTCTTCGGCGAGTTCGAGCCCAAGCTCTCGGATGCCTCGCGCGGGGCCGAGGTGCTCTTCCTCGCGAACATCCAGCCCGACCTGCAGCGGCGCGTGCGCGAGCAGTGCGCGGGCGCTCGCTTCGTGGCCATGGACTCGATGAACCTGTGGATCGAGACCGCCCGCGACTCGCTGATCCAGACCATCTCGGGCGTCGACGGGCTGCTGCTCAACGACACCGAGCTGCGCATGCTCACCGAGGAGCCCAACCTGCTGCGCGCCGCGCGCCAGGTGATGGAGCTCGGCCCGCGCGTGGTCGTGGCCAAGCAGGGCGAGTACGGCGCCGCACTGTTCAGCGACGACGTCGTCTTCAGCCTGCCGGCCTTCCCGTTGGACACGGTGCTCGACCCGACCGGGGCCGGCGATTCCTTCGCCGGCGGGTTCATGGGCTTCCTCGCCGCCCACGGCGGCGACCCCGACCCCGAGCTGCTGCGCCGCGCGATGGCCTACGGCACCGCGCTGGCCTCCTTCAACGTGCAGGAGTTCGGCACCGAGCGCGTCGGGCGCCTGACCAGCGAGGAGATCGTCGAGCGGGTCGCCCGCCTTCAGGAGCTCACCCACTTCGAGGACCTCCCGATCGAGCTGCGGGCCTAGATCCGCCAAGTCCGGGGAGCCGGGGACGATGGCCGCGTCGAAGTCGCGGCGGTTGAACGAGTCCGCCGCCGTAGACCCGGCACCCGCGCTTCCGTGGAAGCCCCCAACGACGCCCGGCCGCCACCTCGCGGTGACGGCCGGGTCGGCGGGATGCGGCGCAGCGCGCTACGCGCGCGCCGGCTGCGCGCCGGGCTCGCGGGAGACCCGCGGCAGCCACTCCAGCGACCGGGGCAGGTACCAGTTCCACTTGCCCAGGAGCTTCATCGTCGCGGGCAGCAGCACCGCCCGCACGATGGTCGCGTCGATGAGGACGGCGGCGGCCAGGCCGACGCCCATCTCCTTCATGTCGATCAGGCTCAGCGTCGCGAAGATCGAGAACACCGCGACCATCACGATCGCCGCGCTCGTCACCACGCCGGCCGTGCTCTTGATGCCGTGGGCGACCGCGTCGTCGGTGGACTCGCCGCGGTCGATGGCCTCCTTGATACGGCTCAGGATGAAGACGTGGTAGTCCATCGAGAGCCCGAAGAGGATCACGAAGAGGAACATCGGCAGCCAGGCGGTCACCGTGCCCGTCGACTTGAAGCCCAGCAGCGACTCGCCCCAGCCCTCCTGGAAGACGAGCACGAGCACGCCGTAGGCGGCGGCGACCGACAGCAGGTTCAGGACGATCGCCTTCAGCGGGATGACGATCGACCGGAACGTGACGAGCAGGAGCAGGAACGCCAGCCCGAGGACGAAGGCGAACACCAGCGGCGCGGTGGACGTCATCTGGTCGGTGAAGTCCTTGGACCCGGCGGTGTAGCCGGTGACCGCCGTCTCCACGCCGGGAACCCGCCCGACGGTGGTCGGGACGACGTCGGTGCGCAGCGCATCGATGGCCGCCTCCGAGCGTGCGTCCGTGCCCTTCCCCGGAACCGGCAGGTCGACGGTGGCCACCGTCTTGTCGGGGCTCACCTCGACCGTCGGCGCGCCGCCGAAGCGACCGGTCGCCGCCGCCTCGCGCTCGAGCCGTGAGATCCCGTCGCGGACGGCGGGAGAGGTCACGTCACGGGCCTTGACGACCACCGTCGCCGGCAGCTCGTTGCCAGGGAACGCCTTCTGGATGCGGTTGTAGGTCTTGACCACCGCGAGGTCCTGCGGCAGGCCCTCGGTCCCGGTGTCGGCCGGGTGCAGCCCGAAGGCGGGGATCGCCAGGGCGACCAGCACGGCGGTGGCGCCGATCGCCGCGACGACCGGGTGGCGCAGGACACGGTCCAGGACGGCGTTCCACAGGCGCGAGGTGCCGTCCGCACGGCGCCGGCGACCGAGGAAGGGCATCCTGCCCTTGTCCACACGGTCACCCAGCCAGGCCAGCATCGCGGGGAGCACGGTGACCGAGCCGATCATCGCGATGGCGACGACGAGCATCGTCGCGACCGCGAAGCCCATGAACGTGAGGTTGCCGGTCAGGAACATCCCCGCCATGGCGATCAGCACGGTGAGCCCCGAGACCAGAACGGCTCGCCCCGAGGTCGCGGCGGCGATCTCGAGCGCGCCTTCGGCGCTCGCGCCCTTCGCCCGCTCCTCGCGCTCGCGGCGCACGTAGAACAGCGAGTAGTCGATGCCGACCGCCATCCCGATGAGCAGGATGACCGACGTCACCGAGTCGTCCATGGGGACCAGCTGGCTGGGGATCGCCACCAGCCCGATGGCCGCTGCGACGGCCGAGAGGGCGAGGAGCACGGGGATGCCCGCGGCGACGATCGCCCCGAAGGCGATGACGAGGATGACCAACGTCACCGGGATCGAGAGCAGCTCTGCCTTCTGGAAGTCCTTCGCGACGCGGTCGTCGATCGCCGTGCTGGCGCTCGCGCCGCCGAACTCCTCGATGCGGAAGCCGGGGTTCGCCCTCTGCTTCGCGGCGACGGCGGCGAGGACCGGCTTGACCGCCTTGGCGGTGGCGTCCTCGTCGCCCTTCAGACGGTAAGAGACGAGCGCAGAGCGCCCGTCGCGCGACACCGGGGCGTCGCTGCTGACGCCAGGCACCTTGACCTGGTCGACGTCCCGCTGGCGCTTCAGGGTGGAGCCCACGTCGCGGAGGACCGCGCGGAACTGCGGGTCCGTGGCGGTCACGCCGGGCTTGCGGCTCTGGACGAGGACGCTCTCTCCCTCAGCCTCGGGGAACGCCTTGCGGGCGATCGCGTCGCCGCGGCCCGATTCGCCGACGTCCTGATCGGCGTCGGTCATCGAGCGCACGCCGACGGCGCTGCCGACGACGAGCGCGACGAGGACGAAGGCGAGCCATCCGAAGATGGCGGTCTTGCGGTGGCGGGCGCTCCAGTGGCCGGCGCGCGCCGCGAGGTTTCGCTTGGCGGGATGCATGGCTCCTCCGGTGGCGGATGCGGATGGCGTACTCACGCCGTCGAGTCTGCGGCGCAGCCGGCGTGCCGGCGATGGGGGTCGCCGGTGTCCGGAGGGGGGGCTTCCCGACCCCGCGGAGGTGCGGGTAGCCGAACCCTTAGAAGGTGTTTCGGAATTTATTCTCTCCTCTTGTTGGTGGCCCAGGGCCTGGGTCCGGGTGGTGGCGAGAGGCGGTTGAGCATGAGCCCGACCATGGCCCACTTGACGAACGCTTCGTGGGTCTCGGGTAGGCGTTCGTAGTCGCGCACCAGCCGTCGCCAGCGCAGAAGCCAGGAGAAGGTGCGCTCGACCACCCAGCGGCGGGGCAGCACCGCGAAGCCGATCTGCTCGGCGGGCTTCTTGACGACCTCGACGACGACCTGGAAGGCGCGCTTGGCGAGCGCGATCAGCTGTCCCTGGTAGCCGCCGTCGGCGAAGATGTGGCGCACGCCGGGGAGCGCGCCCTTGAGCAGTTTGAGGATCCCGCGGCCGCCGTCGCGATCCTGGATCGAGGCGGCGGTGACCATCACGACCAGCAGCAGCCCGAGCGTGTCGGTGATGATGTGGCGCTTGCGGCCGTTGATCTTCTTGCCCGCGTCGTACCCGCGCGTTCCCTTGGAGACGGTGTCTGAGCCCTTGACCGACTGGGAGTCGACGATCCCCGCCGAGGGCTCTGGGTTGCGCCCCTCGCGCTTGGCCCGTACCCGCTCGCGCAGCGCGTCGTGCACCCGGTCGAGCGTGCCGTCCTCCCCCCAGGCGCGGAAGTAGCGGTACACCGTCTGCCACGGCGGAAAGTCCTTGGGCAGCATCCGCCACGCGCAGCCCGTGCGCGTCAGGTACAGGATCGCGTTGACGATCTCCCGCTTGCTGTGCTCTGGTGGCCGGCCCGCCGGCCCCGCCGGCGGCTCGGGCAGCAACGGCTCGATCAGTTCCCACTGCCGATCGGTCAGGTCGCTGGGGTAGCGGCGCTCGGGCGGCACGCACCCACGGTTCTACATAACGCCCGCAAACCCTCTATTTCGAAACACCTTCTTAGGGGATGGTGGCGCCCGCCGTCAGGTCGCCGCGACGAGCAACTCGTCGACCGCCGCGTCGATGCACCGCGCCAGCTCGTCGACCCTGGGCACCACCGCAGGGTCGCTGGTTAGGCCGATGGCGAAGTCCGTACCGAGCGACAGCCCCGAGAAGCGCAGCGCGTGGCGCGGAGCGATCTCGGCGAACGAGTAGAAGGCCCGGACCGGCACGCCCGCGACGGCGACCGGCGAGGCGGGGCCGCGGACGTTCGACACGGTGAAGGTGAAGCTGCGGGGGCTCATGGCGAGGCGCGAGGCCGCTCGCGCCAGTGGCGGGGCGACGTGCGAGAGGTCGTTGAAGAACGCGTAGAGCGTGCTCGGGTCGTGCAGCGCCTTGCGCCGAACGGTCTCGGCGTTGATGGCTCGCAACCGGGCGATCGGGAGCTCCTGGGTCACCGCGAGGTCGACGAACAGGAACGAGTCGCGGTTGCCGAGTGCGTCGGGCTGCTCGTGAGCCGGGTGCATGCTCGCCGGCACCTTCGCCCGCATGGGCCGCACGGGCTCGCCGCGTCGCACGAGCCACGAGCGCACGCCGCCGGCGACCGCGGCGAGGAGCACGTCGTTGAGCGTCACCCGCCCGGCGCACGCGTGCTCGATCCGCTTGAGCTCCTCGATCGGGCGCCGCAGCCAGGCGACCGCGCGCCGGCGGCCGAGCGGGCCGTCGAATGGCGATGGGCCGGGCAGCGACGCGAGCTCGCGCCGGAGCGTCGCGGGCATCCGCCCGACCTGCGCCGCGGCGTCGCGGAGCCCTCCGGGCGAGGCGAGCGCGCGCGCCGCACCGGCCGCGGCGACGCCCGTGCCACGCGCGCGGTCGGCGATGCCCGATCGCAAGAGCTCGCCGCGGGAGGGGCCGGCGCCTTCCCCGTGCCACCCACTGGCGCGCGAGGGGCCGGCGGCGCCCGTCGCGTGCGGGAGCTCCTCGCCCCACAGGAGCGCCTCGCCGATCCGCATGCACGACGCCCCGTCGGCGGCGGCGTGGTGAATGAGCCAGACGATCGCCGACCCTCCGCCCTCCAGGCGCTCGACCACCTCCATCGACCACAACGGCCACTCGCGGGGGAGTCGCCTCTCCATGGCGCGGGCGACGAGCTCGCGCAGCGCGGCCGGGCCAACGGGGTCGCGGGCGGGTGAGGCGCGGATGTGGCGACGCAGGTCGAAGTCCGGGTCGGGCGCCCACACGGGGTTGGCGATCCCGAGCGGGGTGGCCACCACGCGTTCGCGCATGCCCGGAGCGCGGTCGAGCCGTGCGGCCAGGTGGGCGCGCAGCGTCTGCGCGTCGAGCGCCTCGTCGAGCACGAGGACCTTGCCGGTGTGGCCCGCGACGAGGTCGCTCTCGAGCCTCAGAATGCGCGTGTCCTCGCCGCTCAGGCGCGCGTGCAGTCGCACGTCGGGCGACGCTACTCGGTCTCGAGGGCGCGACGGAGGATGTCGCGCAGCGCGAGCTGATCGGCGCGCGAGAGGCGGGCGATGGGCGCGGGAGGATCGGCCGTCCGCTCCGCGAGCCGCTCGCGCACCTCGTGCCCCTCCGCGGTCAGGACGAGGAGCTTGACGCGCCGGTCGTGGTCCGCCGGCCGGCGCGCGATCAGGCCCCGCTGCTCGAGGCGGTCGACGATCCCCGTGATGTTGGAGTTGTCGCAGTGCATGACCTCGGCGAGCTCGCCCATCGGCTTGCCGTCGCGAAGAAAGCGCAGGGCGGCCATCTGGGGCGGCGAGAGGTCGAGCTCGCGGGCGATGGCGAGGAAGCGGCCGCGGTTGGCGAGGAAGATCTCGTCGAGCGCCTCCCACGCCTCGGCGGCCGGGCCGCGAGAGGATGCCTCGGCGGGATTGGGCCGCGCGCCCGCCGGGAATCGGACCCTTGTGGCCATGCGCCCAATGATAGTGGAGGAGTTATAAACTTGACAACCTCAACCTTATAGCTAGCCTGGGACCAATGGCCGACAACAGCATCGAGGTGGAACAGCTGACGCGTGACTTCAAGAAGGGGCCGCGCGCGGTCGACGGCATCGACCTGACCGTCGCGCCCGGCGAGATCTACGGCTTCCTCGGCCCCAACGGTGCGGGCAAGTCGACCACGACGCTGATGCTCACGACGCTGCTGCCGCCCACCTCGGGAACGGCGCGCGTCGGCGGGCACGACGTGGTGACCGATGGCGCCCGCGTGCGCGAGGCGATCGGCGCCGCGCTGCAGGAGGCCGCGCTCGACCCCTTCCTCACCGGCCGCGAGCACATGCGCCTGCAGGCCGCACTGCACGGCTTCGGCCGCGACGAGCAGCGCCGCCGCGGCCAGGAGCTGCTCGAGCGCGTTGGCCTGACCGAGGCGGCCGACCGCAAGGTGGGCGGCTACTCGGGCGGTATGAAGCGCCGGCTCGACCTCGCGCTCGCGCTGGTCCACCGCCCGCGCATCCTCTTCCTCGACGAGCCGACCACCGGCCTGGACGTCCAGAGCCGCACCGCGCTGTGGGACGAGGTCTCGCGCCTCTCCGGCGACGGCGTGACCGTCTTCCTCACCACCCAGTACCTCGAGGAGGCCGACGTGCTCGCCGATCGGGTCGGGATCATCGACCACGGCCACATCGTCGCCGAGGGCACGCCCGCCTCGCTGAAGGCCGACATCGGGCGCCCGGCCGTCGAGGTCGAGCCCTGCGACCAGGACGATCGCGGCGCGCTCGAGTCGATCCTAGCCCGCTTCGGCTCGCGCGTCCCGGCCGACTCGCGGGCGGTCGCCGTGCGCTTCGAGAACGGCGGCGACCTCACCGACGTGGTGCGCGCGCTCGACGCCGAGGGGCTAAAGATCGCCACCCTCCAGCTCCACGAGCCGACCCTCGACGACGTGTTCATCGCCAAGACGGGCCGGCGCCTTGAGGGCTCGGCCGACGAGGAGGGCGAGCCGCAGAGCGAGCCGGTCCCCGCGTGAGCGGCACGGCGCGGATCCAGGTCGCCGCCGTCGCGCGGCGCTCGATCGTTCGCACGGCGCGCCAGCCGGCGATGATCATCCCGGCGATCCTCTTCCCGCTGGTCCTCTTGGCTGTCAATGCGAGCGGGCTGAACGCCGCCACGAAGCTGCCGGGCTTCCCGACGACCTCCTACCTGACCTTCGCGCTCGCCGTGTGCTTCATGCAGGGCGCCCTGTTCGCCGCGATCAGCACCGGCACGAACGTGGCCACGGACATCGAGACGGGGTTCCTGTCGCGGATGTCGCTGACGCCCCTGCGCCGCGTGTGGCTGCTCGCCGGCCAGCTCGCGGGCGTGCTCGTCCTCGGGGCGCTGCAGGCGGTCGCCTTCCTGTCCATCGGCCTGCTCGCCGGCGCGGGCCTCGCGGCCGGCGTTCTCGGGGCGCTCGTGATCCTCGCGCTGTCGCTGCTCATCACGCTCGGCTTCGGCTCGATCGGCGCGGCGATGGCGCTGCGCACCGGCTCGGGCGAGGCCGTCCAGGGCCTCTTCCCCCTGCTTTTCGTGACGCTGTTCCTGTCCTCCAGCTCGCTGCCCCGCAACCTGATCCAGGCCGACTGGTTCCGGACCATCGCCACCTGGAACCCCGTCTCCTACCTCCTCGAGGGCGTGCGCAGCCTGCTCATCGACGGCTGGGACGTCCATGCTCTGCTCGCCGGCTTCGGCTGCGCGGCCGGTATCGCGGTCCTCGCGCTTGTCGCCGCCTCGGCCATGCTGCGCACCAGGATGGCCCGGACGTGATCCCCGTCGCCCGCGCCGTCGCCTGGCGCAACGTCCACAACTTCTTCGCCAACCCGGCGCTCGTGCTCCCGGCGCTGATCTTCCCGCTGTTCTTCTTCGTGGCCTTCGCCGGCGGCCTGTCGAGCATCGGGAACGTCCCGGGCTTCGACTTCCCGCCGGGCTACACGGCGTTCCAGTTCGTCTTCGTGCTCTGCCAGTCGGCGGCCTTCGGCGGCGTGTTCACGGGCTTCTCGATCGCGCGGGACTTCGAGACCGGCTTCGCCCAGCGGCTGCTCCTGGCTGCGCCACGGCGCGAGGGCATCCTGCTCGGCTACGCGCTCGCCGCGCTGATCCGCGCCGCCTTCACCGTCACGGTCATCACCGCGGTCGCGCTGGCGGTGGGCATGAACGTCGACGGCAGCGGCGTCGATCTGGTGGGGCTCTACGGCCTCGCGCTGATCTGCAACGTCGTCGCGATCCTGTGGGGCGCGGGCGTCGCCATGCGCCTGCGGACCATGCAGGCCGGCCCCGCGATGCAGATGCCGGTGTTCCTGCTGCTCTTCCTCGCGCCGGTGTACGTGCCGCTCGACCTGCTGTCGGGCTGGATCCACGCGGTCGCCTCGGTGAACCCGGTGACGGCGATCTTCGAGGCGGGCCGCTCGCTCATCGCGGGCGACCCCGCGCACGTGGCGCTCGCCTTCGGCCTGGGTGTTGTGCTCATCGGCCTCTTCAGCGTGTGGGCGCTGCGCGGGCTGCGCAGCGCCGAGCGGGCGGGCGCCTGACGCTCGCGCCGGCCATCGGCCGCTGTTAGGCCGCCCTAAGCACAGATGTGGTTTCATTAGGCTCCCCTAACGGCCTAGGAGACCTTCTTCCATGCTCCCAACCTTCGTCATCGGTCTGCGCGAGGGCGTCGAGGCAGCCCTTATCGTCGGGATCGTCGCGGCATTCCTCCGCAAGGAGGGGCGCCGGGACGCGCTGAAGTGGACCTGGTTGGGCGTGGGGATCGCCGTCGTGCTGTGCCTCGCGGTGGGAATCGGGCTCCAGATCGCTGACGAGCAGCTGCCCCAGCGCCAGCAGGAGGGGCTGGAGACCGTCGTCGGCTTGTGCGCCGTCGGGATCGTGACCTTCATGATCGTGTGGATGCGCCGCCACGCCCGCGGCATGGCCGGCGAGCTGCGCGACAGCGCGGGTCAGGCGCTGGCCAAGGGCTCGGCCGGGGCGCTGATCGGCATGGCCTTCTTCGCGGTCGTGCGCGAGGGCCTGGAGACCGCCGTCTTCCTGCTCGCCGCCTTCCAGAGCGCGGCGGATCCGACGACCGCCGGCATCGGCGCGCTGCTCGGGGTCATCGTCGCCGTCGTCATCGGCTACGCGATCTACCGCGGCGGCATCCACCTCGACCTCGCCCGCTTCTTCCGCCTCACCGGGCTGGTCCTCGTCTTCGTCGCCGCCGGGCTGGTCGCGAGCTCGCTGCACGCCGCGCACGAGGCCGGCTGGATCAATGCCGGGCAGGCGCAGGCCGTCGACCTCAGCTGGCTCGTCGTACCGGGCACCTGGACGTCGTCGCTGCTCACGGGCATGCTCGGCCTCCAGCCCTTCCCCACGACGATCGAGGTCCTCGGCTACCTGGTCTACGCGGTCCCGATGACCGTCTTCGTCCTCTGGCCGGCCCGACGCCGCGTGCGCGTGCCTCGCGGGCGCACGGCGGCCGCGGCGACGCTCGTCGTCGTCGTCGCCGCCGTCCTGACCGCCTGCGGCTCCGGCGACGGGCCGGCCGGGGCCAAGCGCGTGGAGGTCAAGCTCGTGGACGCCGGCTGCTCGCCTTCGACGCTCAAGCTCAACGCCGGGCCCACGGTCTTCGCGGTCACCAACACGGGCACGGGCAAGGTCAGCGAGTTCGAGGTTCTCGACGGTGCGCGCATCCTCGGCGAGAAGGAGAACATCGCGGCCGGGCTCTCGGGCACCTTCAACCTCAATCTCAAGCCGGGCTCCTACACCATCAGCTGCCCGGGCGGCACCTCGAACGCGACCGGCACCCTGCACGTCGGCGGCACCCCCGTGTCGACGGGCGCCGACCCGCGCCTCGCGGCGGCGACCTCCTCCTACGAGCGCTACGTCACCACGCAGGCCGGCGTGCTCACGAGGCGCACGCAGGCCTTTGTCGCGGCCGTCAAGGCGGGCGACGTCGAGAAGGCGAAGTCGCTGTTCGCCTCGGCGCGCTCGCCCTACGAGACGATCGAGCCGGTCGCCGAGAGCTTCGGCGGGCTCGACCCGGCGATCGACGCCCGGGTCAACGACGTGGCGAAGGGCGACCCGTGGACGGGCTTTCACCGGATCGAGAAGGCGCTGTGGGTGGACGGCGACACGAAGGGCATGACACCGGTGGCCGACAAGCTGCTCGTCGACGTCAAGCGCCTGGAGCGCAAGACGCGCGGCCTCTCCTACCAGCCCGAGGAGCTGGCCAACGGCGCCAACGGCCTGCTCGACGAGGTCTCAGCGTCGAAGATCACCGGCGAGGAGGACCGTTACTCGCACACCGACCTCTCCGACTTCGAGGCCAACGTGTCAGGTTCGGAGACGACCTTCGGGCTGCTCGCTCCCGCCCTGCGCCAGAAGGACCCGGCCCTGGCCGCCCGCATCGCCGCGCGCTTCGACGCGGTCCAGGACGAGCTCGCGACGCTGAAGAAGGGCGGCGAGTATCCGAGCTATGAGACCGTCGGCCCGGCGGAGCGGCGCAAGCTCAGCCAGCTCGTCGACGCCCTCGCCGAGCCGCTGTCCCAGGTGGCGTCCAAGCTCCAGAGCTGATGCCCAGGCCCGTCGACCGCCGGCGCTTCCTCGGGCTCGCCGGGGCGTCGGTCGGCGGGCTCGCCGTCGGAGCGGGGCTCGAGCGCGCGCTGGATGGCGCGAGCTCCGCCGCCGTCCCGCAGGCCGTCGTGCCCTTCCACGGCGAGCGCCAGGCGGGGATCATCACCCCGACCCAGGATCGTCTCCACATCGCCGCCTTCGATCTCGTCGAGGGGATGACGCGTGCCGACCTTCAGGCGCTGCTCGTGGACTGGACTCGCGCGGCCGAGCACATGACCGCCGGGCGCTCCGTCGGACCCGTGGCCGGAGCGCCGCTGGCGCCTCCCCAGGACACCGGAGAAGCCGAGGGCCTCTCCGCCGCGAACCTCACGGTCACCTTCGGCGTCGGCCCATCCCTCTTCGACCGGTCAGCGGTCGGCCTCGCCGGACGGCGTCCCGCTGCGCTGCGGCGCCTCGAGGCGCTGCCGGGCGACGAGCTCGAGCCCGACCGCTCCGACGGCGATCTCTGCGTCCAGGCCTGCGCGGACGATCCCCAGGTCGCCTTCCATGCGGTCCGCAACCTCGCCCGCATCGGCCGGGGGATCGTCGTCATGCGCTGGTCCCAGCTCGGCTTCGGCAAGACCGCGAGGACCTCGCTCAGCCAAGCCACCCCGCGCAACCTCATGGGCTTCAAGGACGGGACCAACAACCTCACCTCCGACGAGCCCGAGGCGCTCAGCGAGCACGTGTGGGTCGGCCACGAGGGTGGCTGGCTGCGCGGCGGAACGTACACGGTCTGCCGGCGCATCCGCATGCGCATCGAGGTCTGGGACCGCGCGTCGCTGCGCGACCAGCAGGACACGATCGGCCGCCACAAGGACAGCGGGGCGCCGCTCGGCGGACGGCAAGAGAAGGACGAGCTGGACCTCGCCCGCCGCGGCGCCGGCGGTGAGCCGGTGATCCCGGCCGACGCTCACGTGCGCCACGCCGCGCCGGCCTCCAACGACGGCGTGCGGCTGCTTCGCCGCGGGTACTCGTTCACCGACGGGTTCGATCCCGAGACGGGACAGCTGGACGCCGGGCTGTTCTTCATCAGCTTCCAGCGCGACCCCGGCCGCTTCGCCGACGTCCAGCGCCGGCTCGGGAGCAACGACGCTCTCAACGAGTACATCAAGCACACCTCGAGCGCCGTCTTCGCGGTCCCGCCCGGCGTCCGCCCCGGCGGAGCCATCGGCGAGGGAATCCTCCGTCGATGACCATCGCCGCGCCGGCCACGCGCGCGGCGTGACCGGCACGGCGAGCTCTCAGGTCAGATCGTGGCGGGGATGAGCACCCGGTTGATCGTGTGGATCACGCCGTTGGAGGCGCGGATGTTCAGGCCGTAGAGGAGCAGGCGCGGGTCGCGGAACCCCCCGTTCTCGTCGCGACAAACGACCGCCCCGCGCGCGGATCGTCCCGCCCCGGCGCCATCCTCCGTGACGGCGCGCGCGTTTATGGGTACGATCGGCGCCGAGGAGAGGTGCGCTCGTGACCTGGGGATTCATCTGGCTGATGTTCATCTTGAAGATCCCGATCTTCATGCTCCTCGGGATCGTATGGTGGGCCGCGAGGCAGGACCCCGACGCCGCGGGCCAGGACGGCGACGGCGGTGTCAAACGCCACCCGCACCGACGCCCGCCGCGGCCACCGCACTCGCCGCGCCGCCGCGGCCCCCACGGCGACCCCGCCGCGCCGGCGCCACCGCGCATGCGGACGCGCGCGCACCGCGCCCGCACACTCGACGACGCTTGAGCGTCGGGGGCGTCCGGGCATCCCGTCCCACGAGATCCGAGCAAAGGGAGAGATCCGCGATGGCCAAGACCAACGGTCGCAGTGACGAGCTGTTCGAGGCGCTCCGCGCGAAGGGGCTGCGCAAGCGCGTGGCCAAGACCCTGTCGCGACTCGACCTGACGCCGAGCGGCGGCTCGAAGAAGGCGCGCGACCGAGCCAGCTCGGCGCTGAGCGATCTGCGCTCAGCGGCCGACCAGCTCGAGGAGCGCCTGACCGGCGAATCCAAGCGACGCAGCGAGGCCGCGGAGAAGGCGGCCCGCAGCCGCAAGCGCAACGTCAAGGCCCGCAGCGACCGGGCGAAGAAGGCCGCGGCAACGCGAACGGGCAGCGCCTCGCGCTCGACGGGCACGGCCAAGCGCGCCTCCTCCCGCTCGGCCGGCGCCGCGAAGAGCACCGCTTCCCGCTCGGCCGGCACCGCCAAGACCACCGCCTCGCGCTCCACCGGCGCCGCCAAGCGCGCATCGACGCGGGCCTCCGGCGCCGGCAAGTCCGCGGCCTCGCGCTCCTCCGGCGCGGCCAAGCGCACGGCCTCCGGGGCCTCCGGCGCAGCCAAGCGCACCTCACCGCGGTCGTCGGGCGGCTCGGGGTCCAGCTAGGCCGGCGGCGCTAGTGCGCGACGCCGGCCGCGGCCGGCCGAGCGACAGCGCCAGGTCATCGAGGCTGGGCCGAAGAGGCCGCCGTCGCCGTCGCCGCCCACATTGGGAGAATAGGCCGCGTGCCCGAGCCTGCCGCCGGCAGCGTCCTCTCCGACTCGACGATCCGCGCCCTCGTCGAGGCGGGGCGCATCACCATCGACCCGTGGGATCCCGCGCTCGTCCAGCCCGCGAGCGTCGACCTGCGCCTCGGCGCGTCCTTCCGGGTCTTCCACAACCACCGCGCCTCGGCGATCGACCTCCGCGACCCGCCGGCCAACCTCACCGAGGAGCTCACCATCGGCGCGAACGAGTCCTTCGTCATCCACCCCGGCGAGTTCTGCCTGGGCACGACGGAGGAGTGGGTCGAGCTTCCCGACGACATCGTTGCTCGAATCGAAGGGAAGAGCTCCTTAGGCCGGCTCGGTCTGATCGTCCACGCCACCGCCGGGTTCTGCGACCCCGGCTTCAAGGGAGCGCTGACGCTCGAGCTCAACAACCTCACGCGGATCCCGATCAAGCTGTGGCCGGGGCTGCTCATCGCCCAGCTCTCGTTCATGAAGCTCGACCGGCCGGCCGAGCGGCCCTACGGATCGGCGGAGCTCGGCAGCCACTACCAGGGCCAGGCGGCGGCCACCGAGAGCCGCTACCAGGGGACGCGCGATCGCCCTGGCGTCCGGTAGGCTCGCGGCCCCGTGCACCACGCGCTGAGCCTCCTCGTCCTCGCCGCCGACGAGTCCTCGCCGGACAAGACGCCGTTCTACATCTGCGGCGGGCTCCTCGCCGCGTGGGCGGTCGTCGTGTCGGCCATCGGCATCACCCAGCCCGACTTCCCGGGCAGCGCCGCGCGGACTCGCGGCGTGTTCGCGATCTCGATCCTGCTGGTGGCCGCCGCCATCGGCACCGCGATCGGGACGAGCTGACCGGCGAGCCGTGGCCGGCGACGACGCTCCCGCGATCTCCTACAAAGCGCTGTCGCGCGGCGTCGACGTGGTCAGCGCCGACGGCACGCGGATCGGCGCGGTGCGCGACGTGCTCGACAACGTCCGCGAGAACATCTTCGACGGCATCGTCGTCGACGCGGCAGACGGCCGGCGGCTCTTCGTCGACGCCCCGGAGGTCGCGCGCATCACCGAGGTGCAGGTGACGCTGTCCGTCGATGCCGCCCAGGCCGTCGATCTGCCGGACTACCAGAAGGGCGCGCCGGTGTACCAGGCCAACGTCCGCACCGGCCGCCTCGGGCGCTTCTTCGGGGGCGGCTGGCGCCGCAGGTAGGCGCGCCCGACGCCGGGTCGGCGACGTCGATCCGCCATCATCGGGTAGACAGAGCGGAGATGACCGACGGAGAGGACTGACGATGGGCTCACCCCAGACAAAGGCGAAGGATCAGGGCGGCGTAGCGCAGGGGAACGGAAGCCGCAAGGATTCTTTGAGCATCACGGACAACAGGACCGGGCGCGAGTACGAGCTCGAGATCGTCGACGGCGCAATCCGCGCGCCCGAGCTGCGCAACATCAAGGTCTCCGAGAACGACTTCGGCCTGCTCAGCTACGACCCCGCCTTCATGAACACGGCGTCGTGTCGCAGCGCGGTGACCTACCTCGACGGCGAGGCCGGCGTGCTCGAGTACCGCGGGTACCCGATCGACCAGCTGGCCGAGAGCTCGACCTACCTCGAGGTCGCCTACCTCCTCATCCACGGCGAGCTCCCCACGCAGCCCCAGCTCGACGCGTGGCAGCACGAGATCACCATCCACACCTTCGTGCACGAGAACGTCAAGGACTTCATGCAGGGCTTCCGCTACGACGCCCACCCGATGGGCATGCTGCTCGCCTCCGTCGGCGCGCTCTCGACCTTCTACCCCGACGCCAACGCGATCAAGGACGCGGAGATCCGCTACCTGCAGATCATCCGCCTGCTCGCCAAGATGCCGACGCTCGCCGCCTTCGCCTTCCGCCACTCCAACGGGCAGCCCTACGTCTATCCCGACAACGACCTACGTTACTCCGGCAACTTCCTCTCGATGCTCTACAAGATGACCGAGCTGAAGTACGAGCCCGATCCGCGGCTCGCGCGTGCGCTGGACATCCTCTTCATCCTGCACGCCGACCACGAGCAGAACTGCTCGACCAACGCCGTGCGGAGCGTGGGCTCCTCCCAGGTCGACCCCTACTCGGCGGTCGCCGCTGGCGTGGCCGCCCTCTACGGGCCGCTGCACGGCGGGGCCAACGAGGCGGTCCTGCGCATGCTCGAGCGCATCGAGACCAAGGAGAACGTCCCCGTCTTCATGAAGGGCGTGAAGAACGGCGACGAGCGCCTGATGGGCTTCGGCCACCGCGTCTACAAGAAGTACGACCCGCGCGCGAAGATCATCAAGACCGCGATGAACGACGTCTTCGAGGTGACGGGCACCAACCCGCTGCTCGACATCGCCCTCGAGCTGGAGAAGATCGCGCTCGAGGACGACTACTTCATCGAGCGCAATCTCTACCCGAACGTCGACTTCTACTCGGGGCTCATCTACGAGGCGCTCGGCATGCCCGTCGCGATGTTCCCGGTGCTCTTCGCGATCCCGCGCACGAGCGGCTGGATCGCCCAGTGGCTCGAGATGGTCGAGGACTCCGAGCAGAAGATCGCTCGCCCCCGCCAGCTCTACACCGGCGAGCGCACGCGCGAGTACGTGCCGATGGACAAGCGCGGCTGACCGCCGCGAGGCTCACCCTTCGCTACAACGCGCAGCGCGGCGCCAGGGTCGAGCGCGTGCGCTTCGGGACCCTCGACGAAGCGCTGACCGAGCTCGAGCGGCGCCTGCGCGTTCTCTCGCGCGAGGCGAGGCGTCCGGCCATCGACCTCAAGCTGCGCCGCTTCGACCCAGTCCAGCAGGTCGTTGCCCGCGGAGAGCTCGCCGTCGGCCGCGCGCGAGGCGGCGTCGACCTGCGCGGCGACGGCTCCTTCGAGGCGTTCACCGGCCGACTGCGGCGCGCGCCGATCGCCGAGGAGCTGCACGAGACGGCGTTCGACGCCCTGCGGCGCGTGCTGCGGGCGAGCTGACGCTGCTAGGACAGCGTGAGCGCCGAGCCGTAGCGGCGCAGCCAGCGCTCGTGCCCGCGGTAGTCGGGGCAGTGGCGGGCGAGCAGGCGCCAGAAGCGCGGCGAGTGGTCCATGACCTCGAGGTGGCAGACCTCGTGGCAGATCACGTAGTCGAGCACCTCCTCGGGGGCCAGGAGCAGGCGCCAGTTGAAGCTCAGCGTCCCCGAGGTCGAGCAGCTCCCCCAGCGTGTGCGCTGGCCGCGGATCGACAGGCGCTCGTAGTCGACCCCGGCCGCCGCGACGGCCCGCTCGACGCGCGGTGCGATCTCCGCCCGCGCGACGCGGCGGTACCAGCGCTCGATCGCCGGGAGCGCATCGACGTCCGGGACGACGAGCGCGTCGCCGCGCCGGTGCGCGCGCAGCCGGCCGCGTTCGGGCACCAGGCGCAGCGGCTCACCGAGGAACGGCACGTGCCCGTCCGGGGCGCCGGCCTCCGCGCGGGCCCGCTCGAGCGCGCGCAGGCGACGCTCGATCCAGGGCCGCAGCTCGCGTACCGCAGCCTCGGCCTCGCGCGCCGGCGCCCGGCGCGGGAGCACCACCTCCACGTCGGCCCCGGCGCCGACCGTCACGCGCACGCGCCGGGCGCGATCCGAGCGTCGGATGCGGTACGGGATGGCCTGCTCGCCCATGCGCCGGAGCGTAGCCGCCGGCCCGGGCGCGTCGGTCAGGCGGGCCGGCGGGACAGCACGCGAAGGGCGGCGGCGACGACCTCGGGGTCGAACTGCGTGCCGGCGTTGGCCTCGAGCTCCCTGCGCGCGGCCTCGGGCGTCACGCCGCGGCGATATCGCCTGTCCGAGATCATCGCGTGGTAGGCGTCGACCACGAAGACAATGCGCGCGCCGACGGGGATGTCGTCGCCGCGCAGACCGTCCGGGTAGCCCTCGCCGTCCCAGCGCTCGTGGTCGTGGCGCACGATGCGCCGCACCTCGACGAGGAAGGGGACGTGGGCGAGGATCTGCTCGCCGGCCACCGGATGGCGCTCGACCACGCGCCGCTCGGCCTCGGTCAGCGGCGCCGGCTTGTTGAGGATCGCGTCGGGCACGGCGATCTTGCCGATGTCGTGGAAGATCGCTCCGTAGCGGACGTCGCGGAGCAGCTCGCTGGTAAGCCCCAGCTCGCGGGCGACGGCGACCGCGAGCTCGGCGATGCAGCGCGCGTGGTCGGCCGTGTAGACGTCCCGGGCCTCCAGCGCGGCAGCGAGCGCCTCGGCGGTGCCCTGGTAGGTCTGCTCGAGCGTCGTGTAGAGCTGCGCTGTGTGGAGCGCCGCCCCGAGATGGTCGGCGACGCTCTGCACGAGGTACGCCTCCTCGCCCGCGAACGCCCCGGGCGCGCGCGCCTGGAGATCGAGCGCGCCCCACTGCTCAGGCCCCGAGTAGACGGGCACCGCGAGCTGCGCGCGCATCCCGTCGGCCAGCCCGTCGTCCAGCGCATCGCGCGAGGCGTCGTGGACGACCACCGGCCGGCGCTCGCGCAGGCAGCGGCCGACCGCCCCGACGTCCCGGGGCCACCTGCACCCCTCTTCCCCGGCCGCCGCGCCCGCGCCCGCGACCACCGCGACGTGCCGGTCCTCGTCGAGCCGCACGAGCACGCAGCGCTCGTAGCCGAGGTGGCCGCAGAGCTCCTCCACGGTGGTCCTGGCGATGGCCTGCGGGTCGAGCAGGCGCGACAGCTTCGCCCCCACCGCGACGGCCTCGGCCAGGCGCTCCGGAGCGCCGGCCCGGGCCGCCGCGACATCGCCATCCGCCCCAGGCGCCGAGGAGGCGCGAATCCGGCGTGTCGGGCGCGCCGGCGCGTGCTTGGCCTCACGCAAGGCGCGGTCGGCGCGCTCGATGAGGTCGGTCGCCGTGTCGCCCCGACGCCGGCCGGCCACGCCGGCCGCGGCACCGAGCTCGCGACCGCCGGGCACCGGGGCACGCCGCAGCTCCGACAGCGCGCGGTCTACCACCGGCTCGGCATCCTCCAGGCCGGTGCCGGGAAGCAGCAAGGTGAACTCGTCGCCACCGAAGCGCGCCACGGTGTCGTGCAGGCGCACGGCGCCGCGCAGCAGCGCGCCGACGGCTCGCAGGACGGCGTCGCCCGCGAGATGCCCGTCGCGCTCGTTGACCGACTTGAAGTCGTCGAGGTCGACGAGCGCGAGGGCCAAGGCGCTGCCGTCGCGCTCGCTGCGCGACAGCTCCTCGCGCAGGCGGGTCTCGAAGGCCGCGTGGTTGAGGCAGCCGGTCAGCGAGTCGTAGGTCGCGGCGCGACAGGCGGCCGCATGGTCCTCGGCGTTGCGCAGCGCCGGGGCGGCGAGCTCGACGAGCGCCTCGAGCGCCTCGGTCTCCTCGTCCCCGATGCGCCGTGTCCCGTTGAAGCAGGCGGTCACGGCGCCGTCGGGCTCCTCGCCGCGCCGGCGCAGGGGCACCGACACCGCCGCGCGGGTGCCGCGCAGCCCGGCGGTGGTGGCGGGGAGCAGGGCCTCCTCGTCGCAGGTGTTGGAGAACGCGGGAAGGCCCGTGCGCGCCGCGAGGCCGCACAGGCCCTCTCCAGGCCCGCGCCGGAGCCCGACGAGCTGTTCGCTGACGCCGTGCACCGCTACGGCTTTCATCCCCTGCTCGGCGCCGCCGGCGAAGGCGATCACCGAGTCCGCGCCGGTGGCGGCGGCCGCCTCGCTGCACAGCGTGGCGAGGACCTCCTCGGGGCGCAGGCTGGCGCCCAGGCGCCTCAGCGCCTCGAGCTGCCTCTGCGCATCGGTATTACCGGTGAGGTCGGGATATCGCATACTGCGCCAAATGGAACGGTGGCGCGTTGAGCTTCCTTCCGGTGTGCAGCCGCCCTTCGAGGTCTACGTCAACGGCGTCGCGCAGCGCGAGGGTGCCGATTTCGTCCGGCAAGGCGACCGGCTGGTGTTCGAGCGCCCGCTGGCGAAGGAGGGGCGGCTGGGCCCGTGGCGCTGGTTCCTGGGCGCCTGGGGGATCGGCACCTACCGCAAGAACGACGTCGTCGACGTCCGCTACGAGCGCGACGGCCGCATGCTCGTCGCCCACGCCCTCGAGATCACGCCGCCGCGATCACGCGGTCGGACGCCGGGGACGGGCGCTCCCACGGACGCAGGAGCCTGAGCGCCGAGAGGATCGCTCGCGTCGAGGACGACTTGTTGAGCGTGTAGAAGTGGACTCCCGGCGCCCCGCGGGCCAGCAGGTCGGCGCACTGGGCGGTGGCGTAGGCGACCCCGAACTCCACCACCGCGGCGGGGTCGTCTGCCCGCAGCTCGAGCTGCGCGAGCAGCTGCGGCGGGATCGAGGCGCCGCACATCGAGGTGAAGCGCTTGATCTGGCCGACGTCGGTGACCGGGATGATCCCCGGCAGGATCGGGACATGGACGCCCGCCGCGCGCGCCTCGCGCACGAAGTCGAAGTACATCCGATTGTCGAAGAAGAGCTGGGTGATGAGGAAGCGCGCGCCCGCCTCGACCTTCTCGCGCAGGAAGCGCAGGTCGCTGGCGAGGTCCGGCGCCTCCGGATGGACCTCGGGGAAGCAGGCCGCGCCGATCGCGAAGTCATAGCCGGCCGCGAGCAGGCCGATGAGCTGGGTCGAGTACTCCAGGCCACCTGGGGTCGGCCGCCACTCAGTCTCGCCGCGCGGCGGGTCACCGCGGAGCGCGAGCACGTTGTCTATGCCCGCGCCGCGGACGTCGTCGACGATCTCGCGCAGCTGCTCCGTCGTCGCTCCGACGCAACTCAGATGGGCCATCGCCTCGATCCCGTGATCGCCCTTGAGCGACTTCACGATGCCGATCGTGCGGTCGCGCGTGGAGCCGCCCGCGCCATAGGTGACCGAGGCGAAGTCGGGCTCAAGCGGAGCGAGCTCCGAGAGCGCGCGCTGGAGGTTCGCCTCGCCCTCCGGACTCTTCGGCGGGAAGAACTCGAAGGAGAAGACGGGCTCGCCCTTGGCCTCGAGAATCGCGTCGATGCGCATCCGGAGATTCTAGGCGTCTCTCAGGCGGCTGCGTCGGCCGCCAGGGCCCACTGCGCCGGCTCAGCGCCGTCGCCGATCGCCTCGCCGAGCGCTTCGAGGTGGGTCAGGTAGCACAGCGTCTCCGACAGCCACCACATCGCGTTGGCCTCGGTCACCGCCTCGCCGTAGACGCGCGGGGCCAGCTCGAAGGCGGTCAGCGGGCCGTCGCGCAGGGCGATCCGCAGGGCGTCGAGGCGCTCGCCGACGAGCGCGCGGTTGGCCTGCACGTGCCCGCCCACCTCGGTGAACGGCCTGCCGTGGCCTGACAGGCACAGCCGCGCGCCGAGGCGGTCGACCTTGTCGAGCGAGTCCAGGAACTCTCCCGCCGGGTCGGGTGAGTAGCCGTAGTCGTAGTAGGGCGAGACGCGGCCGAGCAGGTGGTCGCCCGAGATCAGGAGCCGTCGCTCGGGCTGGTGGAGGCAGACGTGCGACGGCGCGTGGCCCGGGGTCTCGACCACGCGCCACGTCCCGAGGTGGGTCTCGACCTCGACGCCCTCGAGGAGGTAGCGCTCGGGCTCCACGAAGCGGGCCACGCCGATCCCGCGCCTGCGGCGCTCCTCCGCCCAGCGCCGCAGGGGCTCCTCGGGGATGCCGCTCGTCCGCGCGATCTCCAGGCGGTGCTCGAGCGCGACGTCGGGGTTCTGCGCCGCCGCGCGGATGTGTCGGTCGTTGGGGTGCATCCACAGCTGACACTTCGCGCGGTCGACGATCGGCCCCGCCTGCCCGTAGTGGTCGGAGTGGCCGTGGGTCACGACGAGCAGTCGCACGTGCTCGAGGCGCAGGTTGACCATCGCCATCGCGCGCTCGAGGTTGGCCATGGAGCCCGGCTCGTGCATCCCCGTGTCGACCAGCACGATCCCGTCGCCGGCCGCGAGGGCCCACGCGTTGCAATGGGGCACGCCCGGCCACGGGAGCGGCAGCCGCAGCCGCCACACGCCGGGCACCACGCGCTCGCCCCGGCCGACCTCTCGCCTGCGGCTGGCCTCCGGCATCGCCCGGAACCCTAGACGTAGACTGGGGCGTCTACGGGTGACGACGGAGGATGATCGGGATGGCGGACAAGGCGACGAAGGACCAGGGGACGAACGGCGGCGACACCGCGCGGGCGGCAGCCATCCCGACCGGCCACGACGCCGCGCAAGCAGCGGTCACCCCGACCGACCGCGACGCCTCGCAGGTCGCAGCGCGCTACTTCGCCGCGCTCGGGGACCGCGACGCCGAGGGCATGGCCGCGTGCTGGGAGCCGGGCGGTGTGGACCGCCTCATCGGCATGGCCGACCTCGTGGCCCCCGACGACGTGCGCAGCTGGTTCGGCGAGCTCTTCGCGGCGATGCCCGACTTCTCGCTCGAGGTCCTCGGCACGACGACCGAGGCGGAGCGCTGCGCGGTCCGCTGGCGGGCGCGCGGCACGTTCGCGGGCCCCGGCCCGTTCCAGGGCCTCGAGCCGACCGGCGCGCGCGTCGAGATGGAGGGCTGCGACGTGCTGCAGGTGCGCGACGGTCGCATCGCCCACAACGACGCCTACCTCGACGGGATGGAGCTGGCGCGCCAGCTCGGGGCGATCCCGGCTCGGGGCTCGAAGACCGACATGCGCATGACAGCGGCGCTCAACGCGCGCACGAAGGTCGGCAAGCGCGTCGCCGACCCGCCCGAGGAGATCGCCGACGGCGTGTGGATCGTGCGGGGCGGCGTCCCGCGCAAGGGCTTCAACGTCTTCTTCGTGCGCGACGGCGACGGGGTGCTCATGTTCGACGCCGGCATCCGCGCCATGACCAACGCGCTGGGCGCCGCCGGCACGCAGCTCGGCGGGATCACCCGCATCGTGCTGGGCCATAGCCACGCCGACCACCGCGGCGCCGCCGCGGGCCTCCGCGGCATCCCGATCTACGTGCATCCGGACGAGGTGGCCGACGCCCAGGGCGACGGCGGCGCGCACTACATGGACGTCTACAAGGTCGCTCGCCCCGCCCGCTGGCTGTACCCGTCGCTGCTTCGCAGCTGGGACGGCGGGCCCCTCGAGGTGGCCGGGACGGTCAGCGAGGGCGACGACGTCGCCGGCTTCCGCGTCGTCCATATCCCCGGTCACGCGCCCGGCATGATCGCTCTGTGGCGCGCGGCCGACCGGCTCGCGCTGGTCTCTGACGGCGTCTACACCGTCGACGCCGAGCGCTTCACCCCCGGCCCGCCGCGCGTCGCCCATTCCGCGTTCAACCTCGACACCGAGCAGGCCCGCGCAAGCGTGCGCAAGCTCGCAGCGCTCGAGCCTGCCGCCGCGTGGCCGGGACATGCGGAGCCGCTCACCGGGGACGTCCGCGCGCAGCTCGAGCGCGCGGCCGACACGACGTAGGGGTGGGCCGCCGCAACCGCCGGCGCGCCCGCGAGCGGCCCTCGGCGCCGGCCACCGACTACACCGACGCCGAGGGCAACGTGCTCGCGCTGCGCGGCTCGATGACCCCGCGGACGCGGGAGGAGTACCGCGCCGCGCTCGCGGGCTCGCCGCTCTCACGCGAGGACGCCTGGCAGCGCGCGGTGGAGTTCCTCTTCGAGCGGCTCGCCGTCCGCTGGACGGTGGCCGGGCTGCCCATCGAGCGCCAGAAGGAGCTGCTCGCCCGCTGGCGCTTCGCGTCCGAGGAGGAGCGCGCGTGGATCCGCGGGATCCTTCGCGAGCACCTTGCCGAGCACTTCCCCGAGCTGCCGGCGCCGTGATGGGCGCGATCTCCGACCGAGAGCCGGCGCCGTGAGCGACGGCCTCGACCCGGCCCGCTTCGCCGACCTGCTGGCCGGATACTGCCTCGAGGTCGAGGCCGGCCAGCAGGTGCTCGTGCGCTCGACCACCCTCGCCGCGCCGCTGGTGCTCGAGCTCCAGCGCGCGGTCCTCGAGCGCGAGGCGTGGCCGCTGCTGCGCGTCGAGCTGCCCGGCGAGTCGGAGGGGTTCTTCGCGCACGCGCGCGACGGCCAGCTCGACGGCCACCCGGCGCTTGCGCTCGGCGAGGCGCAGGGCGTCGACAGCTCGCTGCGCGTCATGGCCCCCGACAACACGCGGGCCCTCGCCGCGGTGGATCCCGAGCGGATCGCGCGCGCGGCGCGCGCGCGGCGGCCGGTGCGCGAGGCGGCCCTCGGCCGGCGCTGGTCGCTGACCCTGTGGCCGACGGCCGCCTCGGCGCAGGAGGCCGGCATGGGCCTCGCCGAGTTCGCCCGCTTCGTCCGGGGCGCGCTGTTCCTGGACCGCGATGACCCGGTCGCCGCCTGGCGCGAGCTGCGCGACCGCCAGGCAGCGCTCATCGAGCGGCTGCGCGATGCCCGCGAGCTGCGCATCGAGGCGCCGGGCACCGACCTGACGGTTCGCGTGGAGGGCCGCACGTGGGTCAACTCCGACGGACGGCGCAACATGCCCTCGGGCGAGGTCTTCACCTCCCCCTTGGAGGACAGCGCGAACGGCACGATCCGCTACACGATCCCTTCCAGCCCCGCCGGGGTCGAAGTGGCGGGCATCGAGCTGACCTTCCGCGACGGGGAGGTGGTGCAGGCGCGCGCGGAGCGCGGCGAGGACTACCTGTCGCGGACGCTCGCGACCGACCCCGGCGCGCGCCGGCTCGGCGAGATCGGCATCGGCACCAACACCGGGATCGAGCGCCCGGTGGGGAACATCCTCTTCGACGAGAAGCTGGGCGGGACCGTGCACCTTGCGGTGGGCCGCAGCTACCCCGAGGCGGGCGGCGTCAACGAGTCCGCGGTGCACTGGGACATGATCTGCGACCTGCGCACGGGCGGCCGGCTGACCGCGGACGGCGACCCCGTCGTGAAGGACGGGCGCATCGCCGCGTAGCAAGCGTCGCGCCGCGCGCTACCGTCGGAGCCGTGCGCCGGACCAAGATCGTCGCGACCATCGGCCCGGCCTCGCGCGAGACCGAGGTGCTGGTGGCGCTCGTGGATGCGGGCATGGACGTCGCGCGTCTCAACTTCTCCCACGGCAGCCCCGAGGAGCACGCCGAAACGGCGCAGCGAGTGCGCACCGCCGCGAGCCGCGCAGGCCGCCCGGTCGCGATCCTCCAGGACCTCCCCGGACCCAAGCTTCGCATCGGCGAGCTGCGCGACGGGCTGGCCGAGCTCTCGCCCGGCGACCACGTCACCTTCACCTGCGGCTCGGACGCGCTCGGCGACGCCGGCCACATGTCGATCGCCTTCGCCGGCCTTGCCGCCGCGGTCGAGCCCGGCGAGGAGATCTACCTCGCCGACGGTTCAGTGCGCCTGCGCATCCGCACCGTGCGCGGCGGCGACGGCGAGTTCGACGCGGAGGTCAAGATCGGCGGCGCCGTCGTCTCGCGCCAGGGCCTGAACATCCCCGGCGAGGCCGCCGAGCTGCCCGCGGTGCCCGAGCGCGACCTCGAGCTCCTCGAGGTCGGCGAGCGGATCGGGGTCGACATCGTCGCGCTCTCGTTCGTACGGCGCGCCGAGGACATCGACGAGGTGCGCCGTCACACGCGCCTGCCCCTCATCGCCAAGATCGAGAAGCCCCAGGCCGTCGACCGCGCCGAGGAGATCGTCGCGGCGGCCGACGTCGTGATGATCGCCCGCGGCGACCTGGGCATCGAGCTCGAGGTCGAGGACGTCCCGCTCGTCCAGAAGCGCATCCTCGCCCTGGCGGGCCGGCTGGCTCGCCCGTCGATCACAGCGACGCAGATGCTCGACTCGATGGTCACCTCGATCCGCCCCACGCGCGCCGAGGTGACCGACGTCGCCAACGCGATCCTCGACGGCACGGACGCGGTGATGCTCTCCCAGGAGACCGCCGTCGGGCAGAACCCGGTCGCGGTCGTCGAGATGATGGCCAAGATCGCCGAGCGCACCGAGACGATCGCACCCTACGAGGACTGGAACGAGCGCCGCGTGCACCGCGGGGTCCGCGACCCGGCCTACTCCATCGCCCACAGCGCGGCGCACGCGGTGCGAGAGCTCGAGCTCGACGCGCTCGTCGTGCCGACGCTCTCGGGCCGCTCGGCGCGGCTCGTCTCGGCCCACCGCCCGCAGGTGCCGATCTACGCGCTGTCGCCGGGAAGGGAGACCGTCCGGCGCTGCGGCCTGATGTGGGGCGTCCAGGCCGAGCGCATGCGCCGGCACGAGACGACCGAGGCCCTGATCGCCGACTGCGTCCGGCGGGTGATCGAGCTCGGATGGGTGAGTCAGGGCCAGCGCCTCGGCATCACCGCGGGGCTGCCCAGCGGCCGGCCGGGGACGACGAGCCTGTTCCAGGTCCAGCGGGTCGACGGCGGCCACTGAGCCGCTCGTGCGGGAAGGCGTCGCGGCCGGGAACGGCGGCGGCCACGCAGAGCGAGTTGAGGATCGCCTCCTCGACCACCTCGCCGGTCATCTCCAGCAGCTCGCGGAAGGCGCGCGAGGCGTCGTGGAGGAAGGCGAAGGGGAGCGGAGCGTCCGGGGCACCGTGGGGCACACGGTGGGCGGTCGAGAAGGCCAGCGCGTAGTCGCCGCTGCCGCTCGAGCCGAAGCTCCCGGCGCGGGCGAGGCCGAAGGTCGCCCGCGCCGCCAGCCGCCGGAGTTGGCGCTCGGAGAGCGGCGCATCGGTGGCGAGGACGATGACGATCGAGCCGTCGCCATCGGCCCCACCCACGAGATCGAGCTGGCGGGCGGAGCCGTAGTTGGCCACCACCAGGCAGCCGAGGGTGTGGCCGCTCGCCGCGCGCGAGCTCGTCCCGACGCCGGCCTTGTACCCGAGGCACGACATGCCGGTGCCGGCGCCGACCGACCCCTCGGCGGTCTCGTCGCTGCGCGCGGCCTCGATCGCCGCCACCGCATTGGCCTCGGTCACCGTCGCGGCGTTGAGCGGGCTGTCGTCGCACTCCAGGACCACGACGTTGACCGTGCCCTGCTCGGCCGTCCGCTCGCGGACCCAGCGCAGGCCGGCCTGCCACGCCGCGCCGACGCTGAGGGTGTTGGTGATCAGCACCGGGCTCTCCAGGGTCCCCATCTCGGCGACCTGGGTGAGGCCGGCCGCCTTGCCGTAGCCGTTGATGATGTGGACGCCCGCAAGGACCTTCTCGGCGAACGGGTCGCCGCCATGGGCAAGGACCGCGGTGGCTCCGGTCCTGACGTCGTCGCCCTCGATCCGCGTCGCGTGGCCCACCCGAACGCCGTCGACGTCGACGAGGGCGTTTCGCGGTCCCGGGTCGAAGCGCCCGACCGTCACCCCCAGCTCCCGTACCCTGCGCCGATGCTGCACCTCGATCACGTTATCCGGGTCGTGGAGGACGCGGAGGCGGCCGCCGCCGTGCTGTGGGACGAGCACGGCCTCGCCTCGGTCGCCGGCGGCCGCCACCCGGCGTGGGGAACCGAGAACCGCATCGTCCCGCTCGGCGACGCCTACCTCGAGCTCATGACGATCTTCGACGCCGAGCGGGCGGCGCATACCGAGCTGGGGCTCGCCGTGGCCTCGCGCATCGTCCACGGGGGCGGCTACGTGGGCTGGATGGTCCACGCCGACGACGGCGCGCAGTTCGACGCGCTGGTCGCCGCCAACCGCCTCGAGGCGGGACGCTTCTCGCGCCGCCGGCCCGACGGAACCGAGCTGGGCTGGCGGCTCGCCGGGCTGGACGCGATGCTCGCCGCGCCGCCGCTGCCCGGGATCCTCGACTGGGACGATCCCGCCGCCTTCCCCGGCCTCGCCGCGGTCGAGCACCGTGTCACACCGCGCGGCCTCGCGTGGATCGAGGTCGCCGGGGACGAGGAGCGCCTGCGCGACTGGCTGGGCGGCGAGGGGCTACCGGCGCGGTTCGTCGACGGGGAGCCCGGCCTCCGCGCCGCCGCCGTCGCGCTGGCCGGCGGGGCGAGATCGTCCTGCGCTGAGCCCCGTGGCCCCAACAGGCCTCCGCGCCACGCCGCCACTCCGCCGCCGACGGCCATGACCACCAGGCAGCCCGCTCGCGCCGGCCAGCAGCGGGCCGGGGAAGAGCGCGACCGGAGACAGCCCGGCGAGCGCGACGGCCTCGACGGCGGCGAGGCCGTCGGCCGGCGCGGCCCCCGCCACGGGCCCGCCACGACCGTCGGCCGGCGCGGCCCCCGTCCCGTCGTCGCTCAGACCGCCGCGCGGCTGTAGAACTCGGCCTCTTCGCGACCCAGCTCGGTCATCGGCGGGTCGTCGTAGAGCCACTCGCACATGATCCTGAACCAGGTGTTGCCGGCGCGCAGCTGGGAGAGGACGGCCATCGTCAGCATCTCGACGCGCCGCGCGAAGAGGTGCTCGCCGGGGAGCGTCTCGTGGCGCATCTGGTCGAAGTAGCTCGAGCGCGGGTCGGACGTCTCGATGACGATCGCGCTGGCGAGCTCGGGGGTCAGGTGCACGTCCTCGTCGGTCATGTACCAGGCGGTCCCGTCGACCATCTGGGCGAGCAGCCGCTCGGGCTCGAAGCGGTCGGGGTCGGTCAGGAACCCGTTCTCCTTGAAGACGCGGAAGACCTCGTCGGCGTCGCCCTCGGCCACCGCGCGCAGCGTGTGCAGCTCGAGCTCGACCGCCTCGGCGCTCATGCGCTTGTAGAGCCCGAAGTCCAGGAACGCGACGCGCCCGTCGGCCATCAGCAGGTAGTTGCCCGGGTGCGGGTCCCCCGAGAACTGGTGATGGCGGTAGACGCAGCCGAAGAAGAAGCGGAAGATGATCTCGCCGACGCGGTCGCGCTCGTCCTGGTCGAGCGTCTTTATCTCCTCGAAGCCGATTCCCTCGACGAACTCGCTGACCATGACCCGCTCATGGGAGAGGCTCGTGACGACGTCGGGAATGACGATGAACGGGTGCCCGCGGAAGATCCGGGCCAGCGCGCGCTGGTTCTGGGCCTCGAGCTCGTAGTCGAGCTCCTCGATGATGCGGGTGCGGACCTCGCCGGCGATCGCCTTGACGTCGAGCCCGGGCGCGACGCTCTTCATGAGGCGCAGGATGATCCCGATGTTCTGCATGTCGGCGCGGACGGCCGTGTTGACCCCCGGGTACTGGACCTTGACGGCGACGTCGCGGCCGTCGTGGAGGGTGGCGCGGTAGACCTGGCCGATCGAGGCCGCGGCGATCGGCTCCTCGTCGAACTCGGCGAACACCTCGTGAACCGGCTCGCCCAGCTCCTCCTCGATGACCTTGCGCATGTCCTTGAAGCGCACGTTCGGGGCCGCGTCGCGCAGCTTGGCGAGCTTGGCCTGGAACTCCTCGCGGTACTCCTCTGGGACGAGGCCGACGTCGACGAACGACATCACCTGGCCGAGCTTCATCGCCGCGCCCTTCATGGTCCCGAGCGCGGTGACGATCTGCTCGGCGGCCTCGACGTGCCGGCGCTCCATCGCCTTGTGGCCCTCGTCCTCCGAGCGGGTCAGGTTCGCCGCCCGGGTGCCGAGCTGGCGCAGGGTCTGACTCGCCGCGAGCGAGCCGACCCGCGCCGTGCGTCCGACGCGCGAGGTCGGGATGCGGTCATTGGCCATGTCCGGGAATCCTACGAGCCGGGTCACGCGGAGGACCATGGGCAGCGGCCGCGGAGGCTCGACGGGACGTGACGACTGCCACGAGGGCGAGCCGGGCATACACTGGAGTGGCGACCAAAGAGACAGAAGCAAACGAAGAGAGGCGGGCGGGATGGCGATGACCAGTGGACGGGCGGTGAGCCCTGGCGAGCAAACGCCGGGCCGGGACGACGTACAGCCCGCCGCGAACGAGACGCGCGACCGGATCATCACCGGCACCGTCACGGTCCTCCCCTTCCTCGCCCTCGGCGTCGGCGTGTGGCTCGCGTGGGAGAACGTCCTGCACTGGAGCGACTTCATCGTCTTCGCTATCTGCTACGCGCTCACCGGCCTCGGGGTGACCGTCGGCTTCCACCGTCACCTGACCCACCGAGCCTTCAAGGCCAAGCGCTCCGTGCGCGCCGTGCTCGCCGCCCTCGGCTCGGCGGCGATCGAGGGCCCTGTCATCTCGTGGGTGGCCGACCACCGCAAGCACCACGCGTTCGCCGACCAGGACGGTGACCCGCACAGCCCCCACGTCGACCACGGCGTCGGCGTGCGGGGCGCGCTGCGCGGCCTGCTCCACGCCCACGTCGGGTGGCTGTTCCTGCACACCCAGCGGGGCTCGAAGGAGCGCTACGCGCCCGACCTGATGCGCGACCCCCTGATCCGCAAGATCGACCGGACCTTCGTGCTCTGGGTGACGCTCGGCCTGCTCGCGCCGTTCGCGCTGGGCTTCGTGATCGGCGGCTCACTGCTCACCGCGCTCACCGGCCTGCTGTGGGGTGGCCTCGTGCGCGTCATGGTCCTGCACCACGTGACCTACAGCATCAACTCGCTGTGCCACTTCTTCGGGCGCAAGCGCTTCGCCACCGGCGACGAGTCGCGCAACCTCGCGTGGCTCGCTCTTCCGTCGCTGGGCGAGGCGTGGCACAACAACCACCACGCCTTCCCCACCTCGGCGGAGCACGGGCTGCGGCGCTGGGAGCTCGATCCCTCAGCCATCGTCATCCGGGTGCTCGAGGCCACCGGACTGGCGTGGGACGTCGTGCGGGTCAGCGCCGAGCGCGAGCAGCCCAAGCTGATCACCCCCTGAGAGGGCCGCGATGCCCCTGAGCGACACGCAGCCCCTGCGCGACGCCCTCGCGTCGACGCTCCCAGACCGTCCCTTCACGCTGGCCCTGTGGGACGGGACGCGGCTTGAGGCGACCAACGGGGGTGCCCCGACGCTCTCGGTCACCTCACCCCGTGCGCTCGCCCATCTCGTGCGCGCGCCCGGCCAGCTCGGCCTCGGGCGCGCCTACGTCGACGGCTCGATCGACGCCGACGACCTCGACGCGACGGTCGGGCTGCTCGGAAGCTGGTCGCCGCCGCCGATCGACGGCCGGACTCGCGCACGGCTCATGGGCGCCGCCGTCCGCGCCATGGGGGTCACCCGCCCGCCCCGCCGGCCCGAGGTCGAGCTCGTCCCGCGCGGCCGCCGGCACTCGCGGGAGCGCGACGCGCGCTCGGTTCGCCACCACTACGACGTCTCCAACAACTTCTTCGCGCTCATGCTCGGCCCGTCGCTCACGTACTCGTGCGCGCTCTTCTCACACGGCGCGACCACGCTGGAGGAGGCCCAGGAGGCCAAGCTCGAGATGGTCTGTCGCAAGCTCGAGCTGCGCGAGGGAGAACGGGTGCTCGACGTGGGCTGCGGCTGGGGCTCCTTCGCGGTCCACGCCGCCCAGCGCCACGGCGTCCACGTCACCGGTATCACCCTGTCCGCGCCGCAGGCCGAGCTCGCGAGGACCCGGGCGCGCGACGCCGGTGTCGGCGATCGCGTCGACGTTCGCGTCGCCGACTACCGCGACCTGCGCGGCGAGACCTGGGACGCCGTCGCATCGATCGGGATGGTCGAGCACGTGGGCGCGCGCAACATCGACGAGTACGCCGCCCGGCTCGCGTCCGTCCTGCGGCCCGGCGGGCGCCTGCTCAACCACGGGATCGCCCGCCTGCGCCACTCCGACGGCGAGGCCGGGCCGTTCTCCGAGCGCTTCGTCTTCCCCGACGCGGCGCCACTCCACGTCTCGCGCGTGCTCTTCGCCATCGAGCGCTCCGGGCTCGAGCCCGACCACGTCGAGGGCTTCCGCCACGACTACGCGCAGACCCTGCGCCACTGGGCGCGCAACGTCGACGACAACCTCGGCGAGGCCGTGCGCCTCGCCGGCGAGCAGCGCGTCCGCGTGTGGCGGCTCTACCTTCGCGCGGCGCGCAACGGCTTCGAGTCGGGCTTCACGTCGATCTTCCAGGTCAGGGCGCGCCGCGCCTGACCTGCGATCCGGGCACGATGTCGTCGCGCCCGTCGGGCCAGCGGATCCACGCCTTGTGCCCGCCGTCGTAGTCGTCGCCCAGGAGCACGAGGGTCGCGGGCTGGTCGCCGAAAACCGTGCACGGCTCGTCGCCCTCGGGATCGAGGCCGCGCCACACGCGGATGAACGCGTTGGCGTCCCACTCCCCCCCGACCGTCGTCGGGTCGGTGTGGCCGGGATGCACGCGGACCTCGTGGTCGAGCGCCATCAGCCGGTCCATGATCGAGCTGCGCAGGTCCTCGTAGCTCGTCGAGCCGGGCGCGTGCACGCCGCCCACCGAGCCCTTGAAGAGCGTGTCGCCGGTGTAGAGCTCTGAGCCGTTGACGAGGAAGTTGAGCATCCCGGCGGTATGGCCCGGGGTGTGGATCGCCTGGATCTCCAGGCCGCCGGCGGTGATCGTCTCGTCCGGGTCGATGGTGCCGGTCACCGCGGGAATCGCCTCGGCCTCCTGCGGGTGGGCGAGGATCTCGAGCCCGTCGTAGCGCTCGAGGATCGAGGCGAGCTCGGCGACGTGGTCGTGGTGGTGGTGGGTCAGGAGCACGTGGGTCGGCTCGAGGTCGTACTCGCGGACCGCCTCGAGGAGCGGGGCGACGGGACCGCCGGCGTCGACGAAGACGGCGCCGCCGCCCGGCTCGTCGCCGATCAGGTAGGTGTTGGACAGCCACTGGTCGGCCATCGAGCGCTCGCGGATCATGGCTCCACCCTACCCCGGGACTCCCGCGGTACGCTGCCGCCCATGGAGCTCATACACACCTGCTACCGGATCGGCGACATCGACCGGTCGGTGGCCTTCTACGAGGCGCTGGGGTTCGAGGAGCTCGGCCGCATGCCGATCCGCGACGAGGCGATGAACGTGTTCATGGGCCTTCCCGGCGACGGTGCCCGGCTCGAGCTGACCCACAACTTCGGCGTCGAGGAGTACGACCTCGGCACGGGCTACAACCACATCGCCGTGGCGGTGGAGGACCTCGACGGCACGCTCGGCCGGCTCGCCGAGAAGGGCATCGACCCCGAGAAGCCGCCCTACACCGTTCGCGACGGCGGCCCGCGGCTGTGCTTCGTCCGTGACCCGGACGGCTATCGCATCGAGCTCATCGAAGCCGGCGTCTGAGACCGCCGGCGCCGAGCGGCGCACGGCGGTCATCGACCTCGGCTCCAACTCGTTCCGGCTCGTCGTCTACACCTCGGTGCCCGGATCGTGGTGGAAGCGCACCGACGAGATCCACGAGGGCGTGCGCATCGGGGCGGGCCTGGGCGCCGCGGGCGAGCTCAGCGAAGCCGCCATGACCCGCGCGCTGCGGACCGTCGAGCTCTACGCGCACTTCTGCCGGGCGAGCGCGCTCCCCGCCTCCGCCGTGCACGCCGTCGCCACGAGCGCGATCCGCGACGCGCGCAACGGCCACGCCTTTCTCGAGCGGGCGCGGGCGAAGAGCGGCCTGGACATCCGCGTCCTGTCGCCCGACGAGGAGGCGTGGTACGGCTACCTCGCCGCGGTCAACTCGACGACGCTCGAGCACGGCGTCGTGCTCGACGTCGGCGGCGGCAGCATCCAGCTCGTCGAGGTGCGCCGCCGGCACCCCGGGGCGCTGGGCTCGTGGCCGCTGGGGGCCGTCCGGATGACCGAGCGCTTTCTGCCAGGCGAGAGCGCCTCCAAGAAGCAGCTGCGCGCCCTGCGCGCGCACGTCCGCGAACAGCTCGACGACACTCGGTGGCTGCCCTCCTCAGGCCCGAGGCTGGTCGCCATCGGCGGCACCGCGCGCAACCTCGCGGCCGCGGTCCAGCGTCGCGAGGAGCTTCCGGGCTTCGGCGTCCAGGGTTTCACCCTGACCCACGACGCACTCGACGAGCTGGTTGACGATCTGGCCGGCATGAAGGCGGCCGAGCGCGCCGCGGTGGCCGGGATCAAGCCCCAGCGCGGCGACCTGATCCTCGCCGGGGCGCTCGTCGTCCAGACGGTGATGGAAGCAGGCGGCTTCGACGCCGTCGAGGTCACCGAGGCGGGGCTGCGCGAGGGTATCTTCCTCGCCCTGCACCTGGAGCCCGAGGACCCGCCGCTGGTCGACGACGTGCGTGCGGCCTCGGTCCGCAACCTCGCCGCCCAGTACGACGCGAACGCCGACCACGCGCGCCACGTCGCGCTGCTCAGCCTGCAGCTCTACGACGCGCTCGCGGCCGCCGGCCTGCACGACGGCGACGCCGAGGAGCGCGAGCTGCTGTGGGCGGCCGCGACGCTGCACGACATCGGCGTGACCGTCGACTACGACGACCACCACAAGCACTCGCGCTACCTCGTGCTCAGCGCCGGGCTTCCCGGCTTCACCCCGCGCGAGACGGCGCTGATCGCGCAGATGGCGCGCTATCACCGCAAGGGGACGCCGGCCTTCGGCGAGCTCGAGCCCCTGACCCGCAAGGGTGACCTGCAGATCCTCGAGCGCGGGGCCTCGCTGCTGCGGCTCGCCGAGTCGCTCGAGCGCAGCCGCGACCAGATCGTCGCGCGCGCGGAGATCGAGCTCGACGACGACGGGCTCGTCCTCCTGCACGCGGTCTCCGACGAGGACGCGAGCGTCGCGCGCTGGGTCGCCCAGCGCCACGTCGACCAGTTCGAGCGCGCCTTCCGCCGGCCGCTGCGCGTGGTGGGCTGAGCCGATCCGGTAACATACACGCATGCATGTACGTGCTCCCACGCAGGCCGACCGGAGCGCGCGTACGCGCAGCGCCCTGCTCGAGTCGGCCGCGAGGGGTCTCTCCCGCTACGGCTACGGCAACCTCGTCCTGGAACGGGTGGCGAGCGAGGCCGGGTACACCCGTGGCGCGCTCTATCACCAGTTCAGCGACAAGGAGGACCTCGCGCTGGCGGTGATCGACTGGGTCGACGAGACCTGGCGGCAGGAGGTCGGGCCGCTTGTCGAGCGAGAGCCCGATCCAGTGGTCGCGCTGATCGCCCTGGCGCGCGGTCACGCGGTCTTCTGCCGGCGAGACGTCGCCCGCGTCGCGATGGCGCTGCGACTCGAGTTCAGCGGTCAGGACCACCCCGTCGGGCGCCATCTCGAGCGGGTCTCCGAGAGCCTCGTCACGCGCTGCACCCGCCTCATCAAGGCGGGGCGCAGGGCGGGGACGATCCCCGCCGGCCCGCCCGCCCGAGCCGTCGCGCTCGCCGTGGTCGGCGCCCTGGAAGGCACGGTCATCCAGCTCGCCGGCCAGGCGCCGCACGACGAGGTGCTCGCGGCGCGCGCAGTCGCCGGCGTGGTCGGACTCGGCGGCGATCCACCATGAGGCTCCCGAGCACCGCGCACACCTCCCGCCCCTGGCGCATCCACGAGCTCACCCCCGACTTCCGGCTCGAGGACGTGTGGGCGCTGCCGACACCAGGCGGCCCGGACGACTTCCCTGCCCTGGTGGAAGGGTTCGCGTCCGGCCATGAGGCGCTGGGCTCGTCCCACGTGGCGCGCACGCTGTGGGTGATCCGGTGGAAGCTCGGGGGCCTGCTCGGTTGGGACGACCCGGACGCCGGCCTCGGCTCCAGGGTGCCGACGCTCCGCGATCGGTTGCCGGTGGATCTGCGCGACGGCCCATCCGGCCCGGACTTCGAGACGCTGCCCTTCACCTCGCTGTACCTGATCGACGACGAGTGGGCGGCGGAGGTCGCCAACCAGACCATGCACGGGGTCCTGCACGTCGGCTGGGTCCCGGACCAGACGGGCGGCTACCGCGGCCAGATGGCCGTCCTGGTGAAGCCCAACGGACTGCTCGGCGCTGCCTACATGGCTGCGATCAGACCGTTCCGGCACCTGATCGTCTACCCGGCGATGATGCGAGAGATCGAGCGGGGCTGGCACGCGCGCACTAAGCTTCGGGCAGGCCGATGACCGACACCACGAAGATCGCCAAGAACCTCCAGCGCTTCGCGATGGCCATCGCGGCCCACGACCGCGAGAACCCGACCCACACGGCGTGGGGCATCGGCCTGCACCCCTTCGACCTCGACCGCCTCGGCCTGGAGGTGGGCGAGGAGATCCTTCCAGGCATCATCATCCAGGCCGACGAGGGCGTGACCGGCAACTTCCGCGTCCTCTGCGACGCCGAGCACGACGAGCAGCTCGAAGAGGAGGAGGCCGAGGTCGTCGAGGCCGTCTCCGAGCAGTCGGTCGGCGAGGACGCGCCGCTGCTCCTGCCCCCGCCGCCCGCGCGCTGAGCGGTCCCCGTCGGGACTAGCCCGGTTCGGGCTCCTCATCTATCGGCAGCAGCCCGAGCTGCGCGAGCAGGCCGAGATCATCCCGGCTTCCCCAGTGCTCGACGATCTTGTCGTCGGCGATCCGCCAGATGTAGGTGTGTCGGACGGCGAACTCCTTGCCCGTCGGCTCTCGGCCGATGAGCGGGCCGGTGTGGCGTCCGCTCATGACCACCCGCTGAACGACCTTGTCGCCCTCGGCGATCTCGTCCTCGACCTCGAACCGAAGGCCGCCGAAGGTGCTCTGGAGGCTCCTCACCGTTTGCTTGACGCTCTCGGGACCAGGCGGCCGCTCTGGGTGCGCCGGCTCGTGGTCCAGGAAGTCAGGGTGGACGAGGTCGTCCGCGAGCTCGAGATCGCCCTTCGCGTAGATCTCCTGAAGAGCGCGTCTGGCCAGCCGCTTGTTGTGCTCCGACATTCTCGCCAGCCTACTTCCGCGGAAGCGCGCCGCCGACGGTCTACGGCATCGGGCTAGGGAGGGGAGGAACGCAAGAGTCGGTGGTCGATCCGCCGGTTCCGGGCAGCGCAACGTCGCAATCGTCGCGCCGGATCGGAGGCGTGCTACGAAGTGCTGGCTGGCGGGGAGGAACGTAGCGCGACGCCCGCGATGAGGGACCCTTGCTACGAAATACTCCCCCCTCCCCCTAGCCCGATGCTGTAAGCGCACCGCACCACCGCTCCGACGGAGTCGCCGACCCACCCGCGCACTACGAGCGCGCGACCTGCGCCTCGACCTGCCTCGCCAGCCGCTCGATCGCGGGCGTCACGACCCCGTGGGCGCCCCCGGCGCCCACGACCGACCACGCGATCGCGTCGAGCTCGGGCTCGCGGCCGGCGCGGACGTCGCGCTGCATCGAGCTGCCCAGCTCGGCGTGGGCTTCGTCGAGCTCGCGCAGGGTGGCGGCCGGGTCGATCGCGGCCCCCTCCGTCGCGGCCACTGCGCATGCTTCGGCCACGCACGCGCGCAGCTCGTCGCGCAGCTCCGGGGTCGTGCGGATCGGCCCGAGCGGAAGGTCGAACGCGGTGGTGGTGAGGGCCAGGGCGCACAGCCGGCACAGCTTGCTCCACGTGACCTGCGCCTCGGAGGCGCCGATCGAGGCCGCGACGCCCGCGGCCTCGAGGAGGGCGACGAGCTCGTCGAGCGCCGGCCGGCGGTCCGGGTCGTCGGAGGCGACCTCGACGCGCACCGACGGGCTCGTTTGCACGACGAGTCCCGTCCTAGGCCGGTCTGACTCCACGCGGATCGTCCCCGCGATGGTGCGCGTGCCGAAGCGCCGCGCCAGCGGCTCGCGATGGGCGAGGCCGTTGAGGAGCGGCACGACGAGGCCCGGCTGGGCCCCCACGCGCTCGAGAGCGTCGTCCAGCGCGATCGCCTTAGTGGCGACGAGGAGCACGTCGACCGGCTCCTCGAGGGCCGGCGCCGTCCTCGGATGGACGGTGAAGTCCGCCTCGAGCGCGCGCGAGCGGACCTCGAGGCCATCAGCGGCCAGCGTCGTCGCGGTCGCTTCGCGCGCGACGACGAGGACCGGCGTCCCGGCGCGCTCCAGCGCGCCGGCGACGAACCCGCCGACGCCGCCCGGGCCGAGGACGGCGAGCGATGGCGCCACTAGGTCTGGCGCGACTCGACCGCGTCCTGCAGGGTCTGGACCTCCTCGTCGGCGCGGATGACGTGCATCACCGCGTTGATGAGCGCGAGGTGGGTAAAGGCCTGCGGGAAGTTGCCGAGGTGGCGGCCGGTCCGCGCGTCGATCTCCTCGGCGTAGAGCCCGAGCTGGCTGGCGTAGGCGAGCAGCCGCTCGCACAGGTCGCGCGCGCGGCGCACCTCGCCGATCTCGGCCAGCGCCGAGACGAGCCAGAACGAGCAGATCGTGAAGCTGCCCTCCTCGCCGCTGAGGCCGTCGTCGGTCTCCTCGGTGCGGTAGCGCAGGACGAGGCCGCCGTGCGTGAGCTCCTCGCCGATGGCGAGCACCGTCGCGCGGATGCGCTCGTCGTCGCCCGGGAGGAAACGCAGGAGTGGCATGAGCAGGCACGAGGCGTCGAGCGCATCGGTGTCGTAGTGCTGGGTGAACACGCCGCGGTCGTCCAGGGCGTTGGCGCACACGTCCGCGTGGATCTCGTCCGCCGCCGCCTGCCAGCGCTCGGCGATCTCGGCGTCCTCGCGCAGGCGGGCGAGGCGCGCCCCGCGGTCGGCCGCGACCCAGCACATGGCCTTGGAGGAGGTGAAGTGCCGCAGCTCGCCGCGCACCTCCCAGATCCCGCGGTCGGGCTCGCGCCAGTGCTCCAGCGCGGACTCGACCTGGCGCTTGAGCATCACCCAGACCCGATCGGCGAGGTGGTCGCGCGAGCGCGTGTGCAGGTAGGCTGAGTCCAGCACCGCGCCCCAGACGTCGTGCTGTCTGTGCTCGTAGGCGCCGTTGCCGACGCGCACGGGCCTCGCGTTCTGATAGCCGGTGAGGTGGTCGAGGATGTGCTCGTCCAGCCGCCGCTCGCCGTCGACGCCGTACATGATCTGCAGCTCCTCCTCGGCCCCGGCGACGTCGGCCACGAAGTAGAAGAAGTCGTTGGCCTCCCAGTCGAAGCCGAGCGTGTACAGGCCCCACAGCGTGAAGGTCGAGTCGCGGATCCAGCTGTAGCGGTAGTCCCAGTTGCGCTCGCCGCCGGGGGTCTCGGGCAGCGAGGTCGTCGCGGCGGCGACCATCGCCCCCGTCGGCGCGTAGGTCAGCCCCTTGAGGGTGAGCGCGGAGCGCTGCAGGTGCGCGCGCCACGGGTGGTCGGGGAAGTCGCCGTGCTCGAGCCAGTGCTGCCAGTGGTGCGCGGTCCACACGAGACGGCGGTAGGCGTCCTCGAAGTCCCGCGGGGGCGCTGCGTTCGCGCTCCAGGCCAGCGCGCAGAAGCGCTTGTCGCCCTCCTTGAGCAGCGTCCGGGCGGTCACCCTCGGCCCCTCGATGCCGAGGTTCATGTCGCTCACCAGCTGCAGGGTCACGTCCTGGCCCTCGTCGCTCGCGATTGCCTCGTGGTAGTCGGCGCCCGCGTACTCCCACGTCGCCGGCCGGCGGCCGTAGTCGAAGACCGGCTCGCAGTCCAGCGTCGTCTGGACCTCGCCCATCACGCAGCGCACGGTGCGCAGGAGGACGTGTGAGGTGTCGTAGTCCGTCGGGGCGCGGCGGTGCGTGTTGGAGCGGTCCTCCTCGTGGCGCCACGGGCCCATGAGGAGCAGGTCGCGGACGATGATCCAGCCGCCGGCCTCCTGCCAGCTCGTCTCGAGGATCATCGTTCCCGGGAGGTAGCGCCGGGCGACCGGCACCGTCGTGTCCGCCGGGCCGAGCCGGAACCCGCCCGCGTCGCGGTCGAGGATCGCGCCGAACACGCTCGGCCCGTCCAGGCGCGGGAGGCAGAGCCACTCGACGTTGCCGCTCGGCGCGACCAGCGCGGTGGTCTCGCAGTCGGAGAGGAAGCCGTAGTCGGCGATCGGTGGGAACGGGTTGCCGCCGACCGGCACCCCCTCCGGGCGGACGTTGCGCAGGGACGTCACGGGTCGATCAGCACTCCGGGGTTGAGGATCCCGTTGGGGTCGAGCGCCGCCTTGGCGCCGCGCAACGCGAGCGCGAAGGGGTCGGGACGCTGGCGGTCGTACCACGGGCGGTGGTCGCGCCCGACTGCGTGGTGGTGGGTGATCGTCCCGCCCGCCTCGAGCACCGCGTCGGCCGCGGCGTGCTTGATCGCGGCCCACTGCTCGAGCTCCTCGCCGCGGCGCGCCGGGGCGAGGATCGTGTAGTACGGCGCGGGCCCGTCCGGGTAGACGTGGGTGAAGCGACAGCTCACGATGCCCGCGCCGCATGCGGCGAGGACGGCCTCGGTCGCCGCGGCGGTGACGCGCTCGTGGAAGGCCGGGAACCGATCCCAGGTGATCGCCGTCTCGAACGTCTCCGAGAGCACGCCCATCGCGACGAAGGTGTCACGCAGGTAGGGAGCTCGCAGGAAGGCCTCCCGCCACGCGCCGACAGCGCCCCCGCGGGGCTCGCCCGAGCCGCCCGAGCCGCCCCCGCGGGCCTCGCCCGAGCCGCCCGAGCCGCCCCCGCGCCCCTGGCGTCGCGCGCGCTCGCGGTCCCACTCCCCCCCGTTCTCGGCGCACAGCGCCAGCGCGCGGTCCATCCACGCGTCGACCTCGTGGTCGGCGGACTCGAAGCCGAGGACGAGCAGCGCGGAACCGCCGTCGCCGGCCATCGTCATCGCCGCCTCGCGGGCGTCGATCAGCCGGCAGTTGGACGGGTGCAGGCCGCTCTGGGCGACGGCCCGCACCGCCTCCGCTCCCGCGCCGAAGCTCGCGAAGCGCACGCCGGCCGAGCGCCGGTGCGTCGGGCGCGGAAGCACGCGGACCCACGCCTCGGTGATGACCCCGAGGATGCCCTCCGAGCCGGCCAGCAGCCGGTCCGGGCTCGGCCCCGCCCCCGAGCCCGGCAGCCGCCGCGACTTCCACGTCCCTGCGGGCGACACCGCGCGCACGGACTCGACGAGGTCCTCGATGTGGGTGTAGAGCGTCGCGAAGTGGCCGCCGGCGCGGGTGGCGATCCAGCCACCGAGCGTCGCGAGCTCGAAGGACTGCGGGAAGTGGCGGAGGGTGAGCCCGTGCTCGCCGAGCTGGCCCTCGAGGCCCGGGCCGGTCGCGCCGGCCTGGATGCGGGCGGCGCGCGAGACCGGGTCGACCTCGAGCACGCGGTCCAGCGCCCGCAGGTCGGCGGTCACCGCCGGGCGCTCGCCCACCCGCGGCTCGACCCCGCCGACGACGCTCGTGCCGCCGCCGTAGGGGATGAGCGCGGCACCGGTCGCCGCGCACCACTCGAGCAGGCCCTCGATGTCGGCCTCGTCGCGCGGGAACGCGACGATGTCCGGTACATGGTCGAACCGGCCCCGGAAGGCGCGGACGACGTCGCGGTAGGACTTGCCGTAGGCGTGCGAGGCGCGGTCGTGCCGGTCGGTGGAGCAGATTCCCGCCAGCTCGGAGGGCGGCTCGAGGCGCGGGGCGGACAGGGCGACCCGCTCGAGCGGGACGGGCCGCTCGACGTCGGCCGAACCGAAGCCGAGGTGCCCGACGAGCCCTGCGGCGGCCGCCCGGACCTCCTCGTGCGACGGGACCTCGTCCTCGTAGCCCCATCCCCAGTGGTTGCGCCGCCGCACCGCGCTCGTGAGCATCGCGGCGACAGTACACGCCGCGGGAGCCTGCGGGGGCGGGCCGCGGTCGGGGCTGCTCCGTATGGTGTCCTGGATGTCCGCCCCCGGCCTCCTCGCCCGCGGCCCGTGGTCGCCCGCACAGGTGCGCACGCGCTGGCGCGATGATTCCTGGGAGCCGCCGGCGGCCGCGACCGCCGCCGCCGACGCGGCGATCGACGCGCTGCGCGAGCGCGGCTCGCCGAGCCACGACGGGCTCGGAGCCCGCCTCATCGACTACCGGGCCGCCGGCCACGGGCTCGCCCTCGAGGTCCAGCCCGTGCGCTGGTCGCTGCGGCTCATCGACGCCCCCGGAAACGAGAGCCTCTCGGTGCTGTGCGTCACGCGCGCAGCGGACGGCCGCTGGCTCGCCGGCCGGCGCGCAGCGTGGGTGGCGCAGTGGGCCGGTCGCTGGGCGCTCGGCGCGGGCGGCGCGGTCGAGGTCGGCGAGGACCCGGTGTCGACGCTCTCGCGCGAGCTCGAGGAGGAGTGGTCGGTCGTGCCCGAGCGGCTCTCGGTCGAGGCGCTCGTGCGGCTGCCCTCCCAGCTCGTGCTGCTCGTCGGGATGGCCTGGCTGGCCGAGGGCGCGGAGGCGGTTCCCGAGGAGGAGCACGACGCTTTCGCGTGGTGGCCGGCCGACGTGGAGCGGTGGCCCGAGGAGGCCGACGAGCCGCTGCGCCTGATGGCGCGGCTGCTCGACGGCTCCTGATCGGCCCGGGCGCGCGGCGCGGACAATAGGCGGAGCCCATGCCCGCGACCGTCCTCTCCTCGCTCACGTCGTTCCGCTTCCTGCGAGCCCTCTCGTTCGTGAACTCGACGGTGTTCACGCTGCTGCTCCTCGCCTGGCTGGTCCCGGGCCTGCACCCCGAGGAGGCCGTCTTGGGGTGGACCCACGGGATCATGTGGATCTGCCTCTCGCTGCTCTCGCTCGCCGCGGTCCGCCGGCGCTCGATCCCCTTCTGGCTCGCCGTCGTCGTGGCCGTCATCGGCGGCCTTGGGCCCTACGCGGGCAGCATAGGCTTCGTGGTCGCCCGGCGCCGCGGATGGCCTCGCGAACGCGGGGCCGCAAGCGATCTCCCGCGCGCGGCGACGGCTCGAACCGGACGCTAGAGTCTTGGATTCATGGCCGTCAGCACGACCATCCGGGTCGAAATGCCCCAGATGGGCGAATCGGTGACCGAGGGAACCGTGCTGGAGTGGCACAAGGAGGAGGGCGATCCGGTCCAGGCCGACGAGACGCTCGTCGAGGTCTCGACGGACAAGGTCGACGCCGAGGTCCCCGCTCCCGGCTCCGGCACGCTGGTCAAGATCCACGCCCCCGAAGGCGAGACCGTCGAGGTCGGAGCCCTGTTGGCCGAGATCTCCCCAAACGGTGGACGCTCGCCGGCTCCGACCAGCGCGTCGCGGATCCCGACGACGGCGGCGACCGACAGCGCGAGCGAAGGCGAGTCGATCCCGACCCTCGAGACGGCGGCCACCGAGGCCGACACCATGGCCGGCCAGCCCGGCGAGGAGGATCCCCGGACGGGCAACGGCGGCGCGCCCGAGACTGCCTCCCCGCCCGCGAGCGCCGAGCTCGTCGACGTCGTCATGCCCCAGATGGGCGAGTCGGTCAGCGAGGGCACCGTCCTGGAGTGGCTCAAGGCCGCGGGCGATCCGGTCGCGGCCGACGAGACGATCGTCGAGATCTCAACCGACAAGGTCGACGCCGAGGTTCCCGCGCCCCAGGGCGGGACGCTCGCCGAGGTGCTCGTCCAGGCGGGCGACACGGTCGCCGTCGGCCAGGTCATCGCGCGCCTGGCGCCCACCGGCGCGGCGCCCGCCAAGGCTCCGGCGCCGGAGGTCAGCGCGCCCTCGCGACCGGCCGGTGACGGCGAGGCCGAGACGCCCGCCGGGCTGAAGGTCACGCCGGTGGCGAGGCGGATCGCGCTGGCCAACGACCTCGACCTCTCCAGGGTGACCGGGACGGGACCGGCCGGGCGCGTCTCCAAGGCCGACGTGCTCGCCCTCGTCGAGAACGGCGGAGCGCCCGCGCCGGCCACGCCCGCGCCGCCCGAGACCGCTCGCGCGCCGGCGGGGACCGAGACCGCTCCCGCCCCGGCGGCGACGACAACCACCGCCCTCAAGGGCGGCGCCGCGATGCTTGCCCGGTACATGGACGAGTCGCGGTCGATCCCGACGGCGACCTCCTTCCGCACCATCGCCGTCACGGCCATGGACGGACGGCGCAAGCAGCTCAAGGCCGCCGGGCAGAAGGTGTCCTTCACCCACCTGATCGCCTACGCCGTCGCCCGCGCCGCGACCGAGGCGATGCCGGTCATGGCCCATCACTTCACCGAGGTCGACGGCCGCCCGGCCCGCGTCGACGACGGCGCGGTCAATCTCGGCGTCGCGGTCGACGTCGAGAAGAAGGACGGCAGCCGCACGCTGATGGTGCCGGTCATCCGCGACGCGGGCCGGCGCCCGTTCTCGGAGTTCGTAGCCGCCTTCGGCGATCTGATCGCCCGCGCGCGCGACAACACGCTGACCGCCGACCACCTCGTCGGCGCCAACGTCTCGCTCACCAACCCGGGAGGCATCGGCACGATCGCCTCGGTCCCGCGGCTGATGACCGGCCAGGGCACGATCGTGGCGACCGGCTCTATCGACTACCCCGTCGGCCTCGGGTCCGTCGGCGCTGCGATCGGGGCCGAGAAGGTCATGACGATGACCTCGACCTATGACCACAGAATCATCCAGGGAGCCGAGTCGGGCCGCTTCCTCGCCGTCGTCGAGGAGTACCTCCAGGGCGAGCACGGGTTCTACGACGACGTCTTCGCGTCGCTCGGCGCGACCCTCGGCGCCGCGCCCGAGCCGCCGCAGGCCACCGCCCCGGCGGCGCCGGCCGCGTCAGTGGCCTCGATCGCCCCGGAGGTCGCCCCCGCCGCGCCGGCCGAGCCCGACGAGGAGCTCCTCCGGGCCGTGCAGGCGGCGATGTCGCTCATCAAGGCCTTCCGTACCCACGGGCACCTCGCGGCGACGCTCGACCCGCTCGGCGCCCGCCCGCCGGGCGATCCCGCGCTCGACCCCGAGCCGCTCAGCCTCACCCCCGAGCTCATGCGGCGCATCCCAGCGCGGATCCTGCGCACGTCGGTGGAGGGCGAGACGCTCGAGGACGTCGTTCCCCACCTGCGCGAGGTCTACTGCGGCCCGATCGCCTACGAGATCGAGCACATCGCCTCGCACCGCCAGCGCGTGTGGCTGCGCGAGAAGATCGAGTCGGGCGCCTTCCGTTTTTCACTCAGCGACGAGGAGCGGCGCTGGCTGCTACGCCGGCTCACGAAGGTCGACGCGCTCGAGCGCTTCATGCACAAGGCCTACCTGGGCCAGAAGCAGTTCTCGATCGAAGGCCTGGACATGACGGTGCCGATGCTCGACGAGCTCATCCAGCTCGCCGCGGGCGCGGGCGCTCACGAGCTCGTCCTCGGCATGGCCCATCGCGGCCGGCTCAACGTCCTCGCCCACAACCTCGGCCGCCCCTACGACACGATCTTCGCCGAGTTCGAGGGCGCCTCCACGCTCGAGGCCGTGACCACCATCCCGCAGGGCGGCACCGGCGACGTGAAGTACCACCACGGCGCCGACGGCGGCTACCAGCTCGCCGACGACAGCTCGATCATCGTCCGCCTCGAGTCCAACCCGTCGCACCTGGAGTACGTGTCTCCGGTGGTCGAAGGCGCGTGCCGCGCCGCGCAGACGACGCGCCAGGGGGCCCGCGCCCAGCACGACCGCAACGCCGCGATGCCGATCGTCATCCACGGCGACGCTTCGTTCCCGGCCCAGGGCGTGGTCGCCGAGACCTTCAACCTCCAGGCCCTCGACGGCTACACGGTCGGGGGCACGATCCATCTGATCATGAACAACCAGGTCAGTTTCACCACCGATCCCGACGACGCCCGCTCGACCCAGTGGGCCTCCGACCTGGCCAAGGGCTTCGACGTGCCGATCATCCACGTCAACGCCGACTCGCCCGATGCGTGCATCGCCGCCACGCGGCTCGCCTTCGCCTTCCGCCAGCAGTTCGGGCACGACGTGCTCATCGACCTCATCGGCTACCGGCGCTACGGCCACAACGAGGCCGACGAGCCGGGCTACACCCAGCCCGACATGTACGCGCGGATCAAGGGCCACCCGCGGGTGCGAGACATCTTCGCCAAGCAGCTCGAGGCCGAGGGCGTGGTCACCCAGCAGGACGTCGACCGCAAGGCCGAGGAGGTGTGGAACGAGCTCTCCTCCGCTCACACCGAGCTCAAGGAGCAGATCACGCGGGCCGAGGGCGTCGAGCAGCAGACCGGCGAGTACCAGCTCGACCGCACCCCGAGCCCCGACGTCACGACGGCGGTCCCGGCGGACGAGCTGCGCACGCTCAACGAGGCGCTGCTCAAGGTGCCCGACGGCTTCACCGTGCATCCCAAGCTCGTGCGCCAGCTCGAGCGTCGCCGCGAGGCCCTCGGGCCCGAGGGCGGGATCGACTGGGGGCACGCCGAGGCGCTCGCGTTCGCCTCGCTGCTCACCGAGGGCACCCCGATCCGCCTCACCGGCCAGGACTCCGAGCGTGGCACGTTCAGCCACCGCCACATGGTCCTCCACGACGTCAAGAGCGGGCAGTCGATCAGCCCGATCCAGAGCCTCCCCGGCGCGGCCGCGCCCATGGAGCTGCACAACAGCCCGCTGTCAGAGGTTGCCTGCCTGGGCTTCGAGTACGGCTACAGCCAGGAGGCGCCCGAGGTCCTCGTGCTGTGGGAGGCGCAGTTCGGCGACTTCGTCAACGCCGCCCAGGTGATCATCGACCAGTTCATCGTCTCGGGGCTGGCGAAGTGGGGGCAGACCTCGAGGCTCACGATGCTGCTTCCCCACGGCTACGAGGGCTCGGGTCCCGAGCACTCCTCCGGGCGGCTCGAGCGCTTCCTGGTGCTGGCCGCCGAGGGCAACATCCGCGTCGCCAACCTGACGACCCCCGCCCAGTACTTCCACCTCCTGCGCCGCCAGGCGCGGATCGCCAAGCAGCGGCCGCTCGTGGTCATGACCCCGAAGTCGCTGCTGCGCCTGCCGCAGGCGACCAACCGCATCGAGCACCTCTCCGACACGCAGTTCTTCCCGGTGCTGGGCGAGCCGCGGGTGGAGGAGCAGGACGTCGAGCGGCTCGTCCTGTGCACGGGGAAGGTCTACTACGACCTCGTGCACCACCCGAAGCGCGCCGAGATCGGCTCCCGGCTCGCGGTGGGACGCGTCGAGCTCCTCTACCCGTTCCCGCAGGGGCAGATCCTCGAGCTCGTCGACCGCTACCCGCACCTGCGCGAGGTCGTGTGGGTCCAGGAGGAGCCGCGCAACATGGGCGCTCGGGCGCACATGATGCCCCGGCTCATGCAGGTCCTCCCTCAGCACCTGGTCTTCGGCTACATCGGGCGGCCCGAGCGCGCGTCGCCGGGCGAGGGCTATCCGGCCGCCCACGTCCTCGAACAGAACCGGATCATCGACACCGCGCTCGACCTGTCAGATCCGGTGACGATCTACCCCCAGAAGGCGCCGGGCGAGCGGTAGGCGAGCGGGCCGACATCGTGCTCGCGCGCGTGCGCGAGATCCCCGAGGGCTTCGTGCGCAGCTACGGCGACGTGTCGCCGGGCTCGCCGCGCTTCGCCGGCGCGGTGCTGGCCTCGTGCGAGGAGGAGGGCCTGCCGTGGTGGCGGGTCGTGCGGGCCGACGGCTCGCTGGCCCAGGGCCGGCGCCAGCGCCGCGCGCTCGAGGCGGAGGGTGTCCCCTTCCGGGGCGCGCGGGTCGACGTGCGCGTCGCGAGGATCCCCGGCTGATGTGGGCGCAGCGCGAGCTCACCCTGGCGGCCCGGCCGCGGGGCTTTCACCTCGTCACCGGCGAGGTCGTCGGCGGGCTGCCCGAGCTGGCCGAGCTCCGCGTCGGCCTCGTCCACCTGTTCATCAAGCACACCTCGGCTTCGCTGACCCTCAACGAGAACGCGTCACCCGACGTGCGGCGCGACTTCGAGACGTGGTTCTCGGACGCGGTGCCCGATGGCTGGCCCGGCTTCTCGCACACGCTCGAGGGCGCCGACGACATGCCGGCCCACGTGAAGGCCTCGCTGCTCGGCCCCTCGCTGACCCTCCCGGTCAGCGACGGGCGCCTCGCGCTCGGCACGTGGCAGGGCGTCTACCTCTGCGAGCACCGCGACCGGGGCGCGCCACGGCGCCTGGTGGCGACGCTGTGGGGTGAGGGAACCGTTTGACCCTGCTCGTGCGCGGGCACGTTGAAGACATGGGACTCATGGACAAGATCACAGGCCGGGCCAAGAAGGCCGCAGGCGACCTCACCGATGACGCCTCCCTCAAGCGCCAAGGGCGCAACGAGGAGCGCAAGGGCGAGGCGAAGGACGAGCTCGACCGCGCGCAGAACAAGGCCGACAACAAGGCCGACGAGGTCGCAGACCTCGAGCGCAAGACTTGACGTAGGTGTTTCGCAGGGGTTGGAAGCCACGACGGCCGCCCGAACAGGGCGGCCGTCGTTCGTTCAGGCCGCGCGCGGCCGGTCGCGTCCTGACCGCGTCGCGGGGCTCCCCTAGCGGCCCTTCCAGACGGGGTCGCGCTTCTCGGCGAAGGCCACCGCGCCCTCGCGTGCGTCCTCTGAGACCATCACCGGCCCGGCGATCTCGACCTGGCGGTGCCACGCCTCCTCGGGCGACCATCCGGCCTGCTCGACGAGGATGCGCTTGGTCGCGGCGAGGGCCAGCGGCCCGTTCGCGGCGATCGCCGCGGCGAGCTCCAGCGCCGCGTCCACGGCGCCGCCCGGCTCGGCGAGCCGGTTGACGAGGCCGAGCTGCTGCGCGCGCTCGGCGCCGATCGGGTCGCCGGTGAGCGCGAGCTCCATCGCCGCGTGGTAGGGAATCCGCCGCGGGAGGCGCAGCAGCGCCCCGGCCGCGGCGACCAGTGAGCGCTTGACTTCCGGAATCCCGACGCGCGCGTCGCGGGCGGCGACGATGAGGTCGCAGGCGAGCGCGACCTCGAAGCCACCGGCCACCGCGAAGCCCTCGATCGCCGCGATGAGCGGCTTCTCGGACGGGCGCTGGACGATGCCCGCGAACCCGCGGTCGCCGGCGTAAGGGCGCTCGCCCTGGACGAAGGCCTTGAGGTCCATGCCGGCACTGAAGCTCCCGCCGGCGCCGGTGACGATGCCGGTCCGCAGCTCGGCGGCGCCGTCCAGCTCGTCGAGCGCCGCCGCCATCCCCTCGGCGACCGCAGCGTTGACCGCGTTGCGCGCCTCAGGGCGGTTGAGTGTGATGTGCAGGACGCCGTCGCGGCGCTCGGTGAGGACGGCGTCGGCCATGCGGCGGCCAGGCTACCCGCTTCACCGCCTCACGGTTCATCGCGTGACTCGCCCCAGCCCCCGGCCGCTTCATCGCGTCACTCGCCCCAGCCCCCGGCCGCTTCATCGCGTCACTCGCCCCAAGCCCGCCGGCCGCTTCATCGCGTCACTCGCCCTCCCGCCGTGTTGCAGCGATGGAGACGAGGTTCGCCGTGGAAGATCAAGTATCCGAGAGAGCGACATCAGCCGACGCCGAGAGCCGTCTGGTCCTCCTCGTCGAGGACGAGCCGAGCATCGGCTCGCTCGTGCGCACCCACCTTGCGCGCGATGGCTTCCGCGTCCTGTGGGCGCGGTCGGGCGAGCAGGCCCTCGCCGAGCTGCCGCGCCACCCCGTCTCGCTGATGGTCCTCGATCTCGGGCTTCCCGGGGGCTCGGGCCTCGAGGTCTGCCGGCGGGTGGCGCGGCGGCTGCCCGTCATCATCGTGTCGGGGCGCGACCGCGAGGCCGACCGCGTCGCGGGCCTCCAGCTTGGCGCGGACGACTACGTGGTCAAGCCCTTCTCCCCGCGCGATCTCGTGGCCCGCGCGCGCGCCGTGCTGCACCGCTCGGGGAACGACCGCCGGAGCCCGGACGTCCTCACCCTGGGGCCGGTGACCCTCTCGCGCGCAGGCCGCGAGGTCTGGGTCGAGGGTCGCGAGATCGGGCTGACGCCCAAGGAGTTCGACCTCCTCGGCCACCTGATGGCCCACGCCGGTGTCGTGGTGTCGCGCGACGTCCTGCTCGCCGAGGTGTGGGGCTTCCTGCTTCCAGGGGAGACGCGCACGGTGGAGGTGCACGTCGGGCAGGTGCGCAAGAAGCTAGGCGACCCGTCGCTGATCCGGACGGTGCGGGGGGTCGGCTACAAGGCGGTGGCGGGGTGACCTAGACGACGAGGCCGGCGATCGCGAGGCCCAGGCCGATCACGGCTAGGGCAGCCGCGGCGATCCCGAGCCCGCGCGACCAGCGGCCGGCAGACCGTTGGAGCTGCTCCTCGCTGCGCGTCGAGATCAGCAGTCGCCCGTCGGCGGGCTTGGCCATCTCCAGCCGTCCACCGGCGTCGGTGGCCTCGCCGACGACGAAGAGCCGCTGGCCCGGCTGTATCGCCCACTCCACGTACTCGAAGCCGATCGTCGACGAGGTCCAGCGCTGGACGGTCTGCATCGCGCCGGCCACGCCCGAGGCGTCCTCCACGTCTGTGCGCTCCTCGGTGAAGCGGTCCGAGGTCTTCGACGGCTCGTCGACGTCGGCCGCGGCCGTCGCGACGAGGATCGTGCCGGTGCCGTCGTCCAGCGCGAAGCTCGCGTCGGTGGCCTCGCTCTCGATCAGCCGCACCTTGCGCTCACGGCGCTTGTCACCGTCGGCGTCGACGTCGGTGTCCCAGTAGTGCTCGCTGAGCGTGACCCGATGCCAGACCGTCTCGGATCCGCTCTCGGGCCCGCGCAGGGCGCCTCCCTCGCCCGGGGTGGCGACGCCCTCAGCTCGCAGACGAGCCGGAAGCTCCCGGGGCCGCCGGCCTGGACCGCCGCCCGGCGGCGCTCGGCGATCGCGGCGCACGTCAGGGTCTCCGTGCTTTGCATGCGGCGCAGGCGCTCGTGCTGGCGCCAGGCGAAGAAGCCGAGTGCCCCGGCGACGAGCAGGCAGACGATCCCGGCGATCAGCACGGCGCGGCACTCTAGCCCGCGAGCCGGGAAGCGGTCGTGGTCGGGCTCAGCCGGCGAACAGCCGCAGGTCGGGCTCGCGCGCGCCGCGGAGGATCTCGAGGTCGAGCTCGATGCACTCGATCCCCCGGGCTTCGGCGAGGACGCGCGCCTGCGGCTTGAGGACCTGGGCCGCGAGCACGCCGCGACACTCCCCCAAAGCCGGGTCCAGGCGGATGCGGTCCAGGTAGCGGGTGAGCTGCTCGACCGCCTCGATCGTCACGACGCGCTTGATCTCGACCGCGATCCAGCCGTCGTCCGGATCGCGGCACATCAGGTCGACCGGACCGATGTCGGTGGGCCACTCGCGGCGCACGAGCCGGAAGCCCTCGCCGCACCACTCCGGCGCGCCGGCGAGCGCCTCCTGCAGATGGGCCTCGACGCCGTCCTTCTCGAGATCCACGGCGGAATCGGGCATGTCGTGGGCGACGTCGGAGAGCACCTCGACCACGTCGATCTCGAGCCGGTCCTCGCCCTTGAGCTTGCGCACGACGATGCGGCCCGGCTCCTCCTCGACCACCGTCGGCGGCGTCATCCAGTTCAGCGGCTTGTAGCCGCCCGCGTCGGCGTGCACGAGCACCGAGCCGTCGGCCTTGAGCATCACCAGCCGCAGGGCCTCGGGCAGCCGCGCCTCCAGGCGGCCGGAGTAGCGGACCTCGCAGCGGGCGACGATGAGACGCACGGCGCGACTCTACGTGGGCGCTCGGAGGGCATGCGCCTGCGCCGGCGAGTTTGACCGGCGAGGATCAGGCCGGCCAGGAGCGCGTGCAGGGCGAAGCGCGCGAGGTCGGTGACGACGATTACGCGGTCCCGCGGCAGGCGATCCGCCCATACCCCGCCGACCAGCAGCAGGCCGACGAGCGGAATGGCGTTGGCGGCGAGGACCAGCCCGACGTCGGTCGCGCTTCCGGTGAGGTCGATCACGAACAGCGCGAGGGCGACCGTGACGATGCGATCGCCGATCGCGCTGGTGGACGTCGCGATCCACAGGAGGCGGAAGTCGCGGTGGCGGAGCGACCGCAGAACGGAGTGACGACGTCTCACCCGACCAGCGTGGCAAACGTCGCTGCCGCGGGCCGCCCGAGGGCCTCGCCGAAGAGACGACGGCCGCCGCCGCACAAGAACGGCGGTGCGGCGGGGCCGTCGCCACAGGTGCCAAGGCGTGGGAACGGAGGACCCAATCTCCGGGACCGACCCCTCGGCGGTGATATCAATTTTTTACCCAGCCTCCCGTGTCCGACAAACCTTCTCCGCGGCGGAGGCGGCCACCCGCCCCGGCCGTTCGCAGGCCGCGATCAGGCGCTCGGGCGCCGAGGGCGAGGGCAGGGTCGGGTCGCTCCCGGCCCGCGAGCAGCGCGGCGACGCGGTCGCCCAGCGTCGGGCCGTGCTTGAACCCGTGGCCCGAGCCGCCTCCCAGCAGCCAGACCCGCGGATGTCGTGGATGGGGCGCGAGCACGAAGCGGGTGTCGGGCGTGAGCTCGTAGGCGCACGTGCGCGCGCGCACGACGCGAGCGCGCGCGAGCGACGGAAAGCGCGTGGCGAGCGCGGCCCTCGCGTCGACCTCCTCGCCCGGGGTCGGAACGGCGCGCGGGGCGTCGGGGTCGAGCGGCGGTCCTTCGTCGTCCGCGCACGCCTTGACCCCCATCCCGTCGAGGTCCGCGTGCCCGTAGAAGGCCGCGTCGTAGTCGACCCACGCCGGAACTCCGCGCGCTCGCCAGTCGCCCGGGGCGGCGAAGAAGAAGACCTGCTGGCGCGTGACCCTGAGCGCCACCAGGTCCGGGAAGAGCGTGCCGAGCCACGGGCCGCAGGCCCACACGACGGCGTCGGCCTCGAGCGTGCAGGGGGGCGTCCGGCGAGAAGACGACCGCCGGTCCGAGCTGCGACGCCCGAGGGGCGGCCGCCGGCCTCGTCGCACGCGCTCGCATCGAGCACGACCCTCTCGCCGTCGGGCCGCGCCCGGCCGCGGACGAGCCGCGCCCCGTGCTCCTGGGCTGCCCCGACGAGCGCGCGCACCGCGGCCGCCGCGCTCAGCACGCCCGCGTCGGGCTCGTGGAGGACGAAGGCGAGGCCGGTGGGGTCGAGGCCCGGCCACAGCCGCCGAGCTCCCGCCGGGTCGATCCGCTCCACCGGCACGCCCTCAGCGCGCAGGACCGCCTCGCTGTCTCGCTCCCAGCCGTCCTCGGCGTGCGCGAGCCACCCCAGCCCGCACTCGACGAACAGCGACACGCCGCTCTGGGCCTCGAGCTCTGCCCAGCGGCCACGGGCGAGGCGCGAGGAGCGCGTGTAGGCCCGGTCGGTCCCGTGGGCGCTGCGCAGCAGGCGCGTCTCGCCGCCCGAGGCGGATCCGTCGTGGCCGGGAGCGGCCTGCTCGACGAGCGTCACCTCCCACCCCTCGACCGCCAGCCGCCACGCCGCGGAGGCGCCGAGCACCCCGGCGCCGACGACGATCGCGGCCGGCATCGACCGACCCTACCGCGCCGGGTACCGTGTCCGCATGGAGCCCGTTGCAAGCCCCGCCCGCACCGTCGCGTCGATCGTCGGGGGCCGCCCCGTCGCCGGCGCGCCCGGCGGCGTGCTCGCCTCGACCAACCCCGCCGACCTCGACGAGGTCGTCGCCGACGCGCGGCTCGGCGACGCCGCGACCTTCGCCGAGGCGTGCGCCGCCGCCCGCGCCGCCCAGCCCGCCTGGGCCGCGACCCCCGCACCGATCCGCGGGCGGGCGATCCAGCAGGTCGGCCGCCTGGTCGAGGGCAACAAGGACGCGCTCGCGCGCCTGGTGACCCGCGAGATCGGCAAGCCGCTCGCCGAGGCGCTCGGCGAGGTCCAGGAGATCGTCGACACCTGCGACTTCTTCCTCGGGGAGGGCCGGCGCCTGTACGGCATGACGGTCCCGAGCGAGATGCCCGACAAGCAGCTCTTCACGTACCGGACGCCGGTCGGCGTCGCGGCGATCGTGACCGCCGGCAACTTCCCGGTCGCCGTCCCGTCGTGGTACCTGGTTCCCGCGCTGCTGTGCGGGAACACGGTCGTCTGGAAGCCGGCCGGGTACGCGCCCGCGATCGCCGAGGCGCTCACGCAGCTCTTCCTGCACGGCGGCGTGCCCGAGGGTGTGCTCAACCTCGTGCTCGCCGAGGGCCCGGCGACCTTCGAGGGCCTCGAGCGCGCGCTCGAGGCCGGGCTCGTGGACAAGGTCGGCTTCACCGGCTCCAGCGAGGTCGGGCGCCGCGTCGGCGAGCTGTGCGGGCGCCACCTGCAGTCGCCCTGCCTCGAGCTCGGCGGCAAGAACCCGCTCGTAGTGATGCCCGACGCCGACCTCGAGCTCGCCGTCGAGGGCGCCCTGTTCAGCGGCTTCGGCACCGCCGGTCAGCGGTGCACCTCGCTGGGCACCGTTCTCGCCGCCGACGAGGTCCACGACGAGTTCCTCGCGCGCTTCGCCCAAGCTGTCGAGGCCGCGCCGATCGGCGACCCGAGCGCCGACGTCCTCTACGGCCCGATGATCCACGAGCGCTTCGCGCGGCGCTTCGAGCAGTGGCTCGGGCTGGTGCGCGACCACCACGCCGTGCACGGCTCGACGGCGACCGGAGCGATCACCGCCGCCTCGCCGCGAGCCGGCTTCGTCGGCGACCCCGAGCTCGGTCTGTACTACCACCCGACGATCGTCTCCGGGGTGACGCGCGACGACGAGCTCTACGGCACGGAGACCTTCGGCCCGATCGTCGGCGTCGCACGCTTCCGCGACGAGGACGAGATGATCGAGCTCGCCAACGGCCACGGCTACGGCCTCTCCGCGGCCATCTACACGAACGACCCGCGCGCAGCCTTCCGCTTCCGCGAGCGGGTGAGCGCCGGGATGGTCTCGATCAACAACTCCACCTCGGGCGCCGAGGCGCACCTGCCCTTCGGCGGGAACGGGAAGTCGGGCAACGGCAGCCGCCAGTCGGGGGTCTGGGTGCTCGATCAGTTCACCCGCTGGCAGTCGGTGAACTGGGACTACGCGGGACGCCTCCAGAAGGCGCAGATGGAGACGGCCGACGTCGCGGCGGACACCGGATTCCGGCTCGACCGCTGACCCCACGCGCGGCTCGCCGATCGAGTCGCTGCTCTCGACGAAGTACGGCCGGCGCTAGGCGGGCACGGCCGCCTTGGTGTCGCGCTCTCGCTCCCATGCCTCCGCGTAGGCGCGGTGGCGGCGGAGGTAGGCGCCCGGCTTCTCGGCGTACACCCGGCTCCCGAGCGCGAGCGCCTGCTCGCGCAGCTGCCCGCGGCGCCCGTCGATCAGCTCGACGAGCCGGTCGACGTCGTCGGGGATGTCGCCGCGAACCGCCTCGTCGCCGCTCAGGGTGCGGCGCAGGTTGGCGAGGTCCTGGTCGACGCCGAGCAGCTCGCCGAGCGTGTCGAGCTCCTCCACCTGCGCGGCCATGACCCCTGGCCACAGGGGGCGCAGCAGGCGCTGGTGGTACCACAGGTCCTTGACGCGCTTGCGCCACTTGTGCAGGTGCTCGTCGCTCGGCTCGCGCCGCGCGATGGCGAGCGCGTCGCGGCCGTCGCGGTACGTGCGCTCGAGGCCGTCCTGGAGCGCTGGCCAGTCGCCGGCCGCGCGCGTCCACTCGTCGAGCGCGTCGCGAGCCGCCTCGACGTCGGTGGCGACCGTCGAGGCGGTGGCCCGCAGCAGGCGCGCGGTGGACGGATGGCCGTGGCGCTTGATCGCGCGGCGCACGCGCAGGAACGCGGCCCGCGGGAGCTTGCCGGCGTAACGCTCGGCGAGCCCGTCGATCGTCTTGTCGGCCACTTGGGCGTCGCGCAGCGCCGACAGGCTGCGCCCGGCGTCGCGCAGCCGCGCGTTCTGCGCCCGGAACATCGCAGGGTCGACCGCGGGGCGGACGAGCCGCAGGAGCGCGCGCTCCTTCTTCAGGCCCTTGCGGGCCTCGTGGACGGCGGTCACCGGGTCCTGCGCGATCCCGTTGCGAAGCTGGTCGATCGCGGCGTCGAGCTCCTCGGCCGCAACGCGCGCGATCCCGTCGGCGATGCGCTCGTGATCCTCGAGTCGGTAGGCCATGGTGCCGTCGTGGTCGCCGGTGACGGGGCGTTCAGGCCGCGGTCTGCGCTTCGAGCACCCGCGGCGCGGCCTTAGAGACGCGCTTTCGCAGGTCGCGGACCTCGGGGTCGTCACGGAGGCGCAAGGCCTTCTCGCACGCGGCGAGACAGTCACGCGTCCGGTCGGTGCGAGCGAGCGCGTGGGCGTAGCGCGACCACGCCACCGGCGACGCGTCGTCGATGCGCAGCGCGGCCTCGCACGCGGACACCTCGGCGCCGACGTCACCCATGAGCTGGTGACAGAGCGCGAGGTCGAGCAGCCCGTCGACCGTCGGCTCGACGAGCCGTGCGCGCTCGAAGGCGGCGAGCGCGCCGGTCCGGTCGCCGCTGCGCAGCTGCAGGCGGCCGAGCCGCTCCCACCCGGAACCGTCGCCGGGGGCGACCTCGGTCGCGCGCGCCGCGGCCTCGACAGCGAGCGACAGCGCGCCCATGTCCTCGTAGATGCGCGCGGCGAAGCGGTGCGGGGTCGGGCGCCCGCGCTCGACCCGTGCCCAGTCGCGCACCGCGCGAGCGGCCGGGGGGAGGTTGCCGTCCTGCCAGAAGGCGAGGGTGAGGAGCCGCAGCACGGCGGGGTCGCGGGGGTCGGCGTCGCGCGCGTAGACGAGCCGCTGCGCGGCGAGCCCGTAGTCGCCCTCGGCCATCGCGTGCTGGGCGGCGGTCATGAAGCGCTGGACGCGGTCGGCGCCGGCATCCGGGGTGGCGAAGTCGACGAACTGCAGGCTTCCGGCGGGCACCGTGCGAACGCCGGGCCCGAACTTGACGCGTGCCCACTGCTGGACGTCGTCGCCCTCGCCCGTGAAGTAGATCCCGGTCACGCTCCCGACGCCCCACTCGGGATAGGAGAGGCAGCGCGCGTAGCGATGGACGACCGAGTGGTCGGGCACGCGCGAGCCGAAGGGGTCGTTGCGCTCACGGTCCTGCGCGCTGGCGCGCGCCCGCTGCTCGGCCTCGTAGGCGCGGCGCCCCTCTTCCTCGCGGGCCTTGCGCGCCGCCGCTGCGCTGGCCCGTACCGCGTTGCGCGACACCCGCCCGCCGCGCGAGTCCTCAGCGAGGCGCTCGAGCGTGTCGGCCGCCTCGTTGATCGCCTTGAGGTGGCGCTCGTGCTCGTGGCGGCGGCCGGGCGGAGCGATGTCCGGGTGCCAGCGCTTGGCCATGCGGCGCCGCGCGAGCTGTACGCCCCGCTGATCGAACGGGGGCTCCAGCTCGAGGAGGAGAAGCGACTCCTCGACGTCCAGGATCTTCACGGCCATGGCGACCTACGTTAGAGAATCCGTCCGTGCTCTTCGACCTTCCAGCGGCGACCGGCGGGCCCCCGGGGATCCCGACCCCTCGCAGGCGGACGTGATCGCGCCACCGCCCCCGAAGATGGGGCTCGCCGACGAGGCGATCGCCCTGCGCGGTTTCGGCCCCCGGGACGTCGACGACCTCGTCGACGCGCTGCAGGACCCCGAGATCCCGCGGTGGACCAACGTCCCCGCGCCCTACCGGCGCGGCGACGCCCTGCGCTTCCTGGGCGGCGGCGCCGAGGAGCGCGGCGAGCGCACGCTCGCCGTCCGCGACACCACCGACGAGCGGCTGCTCGGCGCGATCGGCCTGCGGATCGACCCGCGCCACGACGTCGGCGACATCGGGTACTGGGTCGCGAGCGAGGCCCGCGGCCGGGGCGTGGCCACGCGGGCGATCCGGCTCGTCTCGCGGTGGGGCTTCGAGGAGCTCGGGCTCGTCCGCATGCAGATCCTCGCCGAGCCGGCCAACACCGGCTCGCGGCGCGCCGCCGAACGGGCGGGCTACCGCACCGAGGGCACCCTGCGCGCGTTCCACAAGCTCAAAGGCCGCCCGGTGGACCTCGTCATGCACGCGCTCGTGCGGGGCGACCCTGTGCCGCCGTGAGGTTCGGCCGACAGTCTACCCGGGGATGCTCAGTGGATGCGCGCAGCCGCGCCAGGCCCACCGCCGCCGCTGTGGCGCGTTCGCAGTATCCTCGATCGCGAGCGCGGGACGTCGAGCGCCTGACCGGCATCCGCGACTGGGCCGAGGCGTTCTTCGCCACCGCCGTCGTCTTCGAGCCGCTGGTCGGCGAGCTCTTCCGGTCGGGCCTTGTCATGCAGGCGGCCGCGCTGCAGGGCGACTTCGTCACCCCGGTCATCATGGGCACGGCCGAGTCCGACACGACCCGCGAGCAACGCGGCGCGCGGGCGCTGTTCCGGATGCTCATCGAGGACGAGGCGCACGGGGAGGAGAACCGGGCGACGCTCAACGAGTGGCTGGCCAAGTGGACCCCGTACAGCATCACGGCGGCGCACACCCTCCAGCCCATCTGGTCCCAGCCGGCGGAGAAGGTCGTGCGCTTCGAGGACGCGCTCACCCGCTCGCGCGAGCGCATGGCCGACCTGCTGGAAGACCTGACCCTCGAGCTGCCCAAGGAGGCGCTGGCATGAGCGCACCCCAGTTCAACGCCGACCGCACGTCGTCCAACCGTGCGGGGGTGACCCTCATGAACAACCAGGTCGGCTACGCGGTCGCCAAGCTCATGGAGGGCAGGGAGAACGTCGAGATCAGCGAGCTGCCGTCGATGATCCGCGTCGACGCCGTCGGCAAGGTGGAGTTCGACTTCGAGGAGATCGCCGACGCGCTCGGATGGGGCGACTTCGGCAACGACGACTTCGAGGAGATCATGTCGACCCACTGCGGGCGCATGGTCGTGCTCGACGACCGCGTCGTGCTCTTCGCCAACCCGGAGGACGCGGCCGAGTACATCGGCTTCGACCTCAAGGCCGTCGACTAGTGGTCGGTTCTGCAAGTCCTGTGGCACTTGCAGGAAGTCGGTGGTGTGCGCGTGAATCGCGTTGTCGTCCGGGTTGGGCGACGATGGGAGCTTCCGTGGCGGCGCAGGCGAAGTGCATCGAGATCGCAGTCGAGGACCGGCCGGTGCTGGAAAAGCTGGCCAGCTCGCGGACGGCTGAGCGGCGGCTGGTCGAGCGTGCGCAGATCGTGCTGCTGGCCGGCGAGGGCCGGCCAGCGAGCGAGATCGCCGAGCGCGTGGGGTGCGTGGCCGAGACGGCGCGTCGTCAGCGCGCCCGCTATGAGCGCGAGGGGCTCGATGGCCTGCGTGATCGCCCCAAATCGGGGCGGCCGGCCACCCACGATCAGGCCGTCCGCGCCCGCCTGATCGCGCTGGCCTGCACGCGTCCGCCCGACCTTGACGGAGGGTTGCGACGCGAGCGCTGGACGCTGCGTGAGCTGGCTGATCAGGTCGGCATGTCGGTATCACGGGCGCACGCGATCCTCGCCGACGTCGACCTGCGCCCGCACATGACCGAGCAGTGGGTGATGAGCGAGCTGGGCCCCGAGTTCGACGCCCAGGCCGCCGAGGTCTGCGGGCTCTACGTCGATCCACCGACCAACGCGATCGTCGTCTCGGTCGACGAGAAGACCTCGATCGCCGCGCGCGAGCCGGCCCGGCCCGACACCCGGCCTCAGCCCGGGCGCACGGCTCGACGCGACAGCGAGTACCTGCGCAACGGCACCCAGAACCTGTTCGCCGCCCTGCAAGTGCACTCCGGCGCGGTATCCGGGATGACCGCCCCAACCCGCAACCAGTTCGACTTCATCGCCTTCCTGGACCAGCTTGAAAGCGAGATCCCCGCCGACCAGCAGGTGATCGCGGTGCTCGACAACCTCTCGACCCACAAGACCCAAGCCGTCAAGGCGTGGCTCGACGCGCACCCGCGCTGGCAGTTCGTGTTCACGCCCAAGCACGCGTCGTGGCTCAACCAAGTCGAGATGTTCTTCTCGATCCTCGCCCGCCGCCTGCTCCGCCACGGACAGTTCACCAGCCCCGACGACCTCGCCGTCCAAATGCTCACCTTCGTCGAACACCACAACCTCACCGCCAAGCCATTCGCCTGGACCTACACCGGCAAGCTGCTCGCCGCATGACCAACACCACTTCCAGGACCGACCACTAGCGGCCCGAGGTCAAGCCCGTCGCTGGAGTCGGCGGGAGAAGGCCGCGAGACGACTTGCGCTGATCGCGCAAAAGCAGTAGCGGCTTGCAACCACAGACCGCCGCGATCGCCTGTAAAGGCTTGACGGGATGCATCAGCCGCACCGGGGTCACCCTCCCACGGTGGCCAGACGCCTTCCGCGGCGCGAGCGCCGCTCCGCGACTGCTGGAAGGGCCGCCTTCGTCCGGTAGTGCGATGCACGGCGACGGGATCAAGGCCCGTGGGACACCGCGAGGGTAAGCCGACCGGGCGGACGGTCACGTAGAGTCGTTCTCATGACGCACGAGGTGACCGTTGCCCTCGTCGGGACGACGGGCTACTTCGAGCGCTTCCCGGAAGAGGAGCGGACGCGTCCCTATTCGGCTCGCCCGAAGGCAACTGTGCAAGCTGAGGACGACGAGCGAATGGAGCAAATCATTCGACGTGCGCGCCCGGCACTTGGCATCGATAGCTCGATGAGTCTCGGTGCTACATCGGCTTCTACCGTCCCGAAGATGAGGACGGGCTCAAGGGCGTGGTTTCGGAGGCCGTGACGCTTGTCGACGACAGCGGCCGCGCGGTATGGGGCAGTTGGTGGGCTGAGGTCCCGTTCCGAGAAATCGTCCGCGCCGGCAATGCTGGAGTGCTGGGCGGGGATCCATTCCGTCCGTACACCGCGCTCAAGGCGCCTATCGGGAATGGCGCGCTGCCTGACTGGCAACAGGTCCAGGCGTTTCTGGAAATAGCCCAGCATGTTGTGCAGGCTATGTCCGACGTGGGTGGAGCGCTGGCTCTCCTCGAGCTCCTACGTCAGCGACTGTCGCGGGCTCCGCAGTCCATTGAACGGAATGCCACTCAATGGGCAAGCCGCGGAGGGAGCCCGCACCGCGTGGCTCAGTGGCTGGATCGTCGGCCCTGGCACATCGCCGACGTAGCCGAGGCCGCCTCTTGCAGCCCGAAGGACGCGGAGGCACTGCTATGGGCATTCGGCTTCGCGGAGTCCAACGACGGCCTCTTCCGTCGACAGGAGGACGACGTCGCAACGGCGCTATCGGAGAATATGAAGACCGCGATCTCTAGCCACGTCGGCGCCCTGAGCGAGCAGGACCAGGAAGTGATCGTGCGACGAGTTTTGGAGCAGCTAAACAGAGAAGGGAGAGTCCCCGAGAGCGATGAGAGCGGCTGGCCATGGTTTAGCTAACTGCCTAGCCGCGACGCCCGCCGCGGTGCAGATAGCGCCGAGCTTCAGACGAACTCTGCGCCGGCGGGCTATCGGTCCAGCAACGGCTGTCTATCGCAAGAATGCTCGACGACCCCGGCGTGAAGGCTCAATCCCTAAGCAGCCTAGCGACGCAGGAGATCGCGGGCGCGATCGACGCCGACGACCTGACCATCCAGTGGGACGTGGCGGTGGAGATCGGCGCGCTGACCGGCAACTTCCCCGCAGCAGGGCGGCTGGGCGAGAAGCAGGGCGTGATCGACTCTCTGCGCGACGTCCTGCAGCGCACGCCCACCGGGCCCGAGCGCGGCGTGCACCTCTGCTACGGCGACTACATGCACCGCCCACTTCGCGATCCCCGAGGATCTCGAGCTGTGCGTTGAGCTGGCCAACGCCGTCGGCGACGTCTCGGACTTCGTGCACATGCCCGCGGACCGCGAGACCGGTCGCAACCCCGGCTACTTCGAGCCGCTGCGCGACCTGCGCGACCCGGGCCGGCTCGCGCTCGGGGTCGTCGACTACGAGGGCGACGCCGAGCGCACCAGCGAGCTCGTCGTCGCCGCGACCGAGGGCGGGGGCGGAACGCCGTTCGCGGTCGCGACCGAGTGCGGCATGGCCCGGATCGACGAGCGCCGTGCGGACGCGCCGTCGCTCGAGCAGCTGCTCGAGCTGCACGCCGCCAGCGCGGCGCCGATTCGCTGACGGTCTACTGCCCGGCCTGAGTCGCCGCTGCGCCGAGTCGCCCGACCGCTCAGTGCCGCGAGAGCGACAGCGTGTTGCCGTCCGAATCCTTGAACCACGCGACCTGACTTCCGTCGGGCGTGGTCCAGACCCCGTCGTCGTCCTGATCGATGCCCTCGACGCGGAGGAACTCGACGCCGCGATCGACAAGTCGCGCGATCTCGCCGTGCAGGTCCGCGACATCCCACCCCAGGACGGTGAAGGGCTGGACGCGCAGCCCCTCGCCCACGTTGGTGATCCGGACGGTGACGCCGTTCGCCTCCGCGACGACGGCGAAGCCGTCCGCGCCGGTCACCCGCAGGCCGAGCACGTCCTCGTAGAACCGCCGCGCTCGGCCGAGGTTGGCGGAGGGCACGAAGGCAACGAGCTGCGCGGAGGCGGAGAGCACGGCGTCATCCTCGCACGCGCCCGCTCGCGCGTCTCGAGCCTCAGCCCCCGATCGGCCGCGCCAGCCGCAGCACCACCAGCTCGTTGTCGTCGGGCGCTCCGCTGCCCTTGTGGCGCCCGACGCTGAACGGGAAGTTGTTGTCGTTGAGGACGACGACGTGGCGGCGGTCGAGGATCACGAGGTCCTCGATCGTCTGGAAGGGGAACGCGAACGGGTCGCCCAGGCCGACGTCGCCGGGCCCGGCGGGCAGCGAGATGCCCGCGCGGTCGGCGATGTTCAGCAGGTCGGCGGCCTGGCGCTTGGCCACGGTCGTGCCCGGAGCGCCGAGGGTGATCTCCTCCAGGGCCTTGAAGGCGGAGAGATCGCCTTGGGAGTTGTCGCGCTCCATCACCACGCCATGGCGGCGGTCGGCGAGCTGGAAGTCGCCGATCGAGGTGCCGCGCGGGTCGAAGGGGTAGGTCCAGCGATCGCCGGTGTAGCCGGGGTGGCGCAGGTCGAAGGCGAAGATCTGCGTCGTGCCGGCGGGCGCCCCGGTGAGGGTCTTCTCGAGCATCGGCAGGAGCGTCCTGCCGTTGGGGGTGATCGCCATGCCCTCGAAGCCGCCGCTCGTCTGCGCGCGGAACGGGTTCTCCTGGGCGGTGTGGCGCCACGGCCAGTACAGCCCCGCGAGCCAGCGCGTATTGGACTCCCCGGCCTGGGGCTGGAGGTTCGTCCCGTCGTCCGTGCCCGCGACTGACGTGTCGGCGAAGGCCGGGAAGTCGCCGAAGAGCTCGACCGTCTGCAGATCGGGGAACTCGCGCACGACGACCCGCAGGGTGCGCCAGTCGAAGGACTGCACGTCGGCGCGGTCCTCCAGACCCGTTGCGCTCGATCACGCCCGCGACCTTCTGAGCGAACGGCACCGGGCCGATCGTGCGGTCGCGGTAGACGTTGCCGTGATCGTCGCGGTCTGAGCGCGGGCTGAGCTTGGTCTCGATGTTGAAGCCGACCTTCTCGGCGTTCTGCGCGCGGGCGCTCGCGCCGGGGTCGTCCTTGCCCGGCCCGCTGCCATACCAGTCGGCGTAGAAGCGGGCGAAGTCGAAGAGCTGCTGGGTGGTCGGCTTGACGTAGGGGTCGATGAGCCCCTCCTGCTTGGCGAAGGCGACGGCGACCGGCGAGAGCGAGCGGTCGTTGGTCTGCGGCGTGCCGGTGCGGATGATCCCGTCGCAGACGAACTGCGACTGCAGCTGGGCGAGGGTCAGCGAGCGGATGAGGACCTCGTCGTCGAACGTGTAGGGCGTGCCGTCGGCGCGCCGGCACTTGCCCGCGCTCACGTAGGGGTCGTGCGAGATCACCGGGACGCCGTCCTTGGTGATCCCGTTGTCGGTCTCGAGCGTCGTGACGCGGTTGTCGAGCCCCGCCTCGAATGCCGGCAGCGTGTTCTCGGGGCGCAGGTTGCGTGCACCGCGGTGGCCCTCGAGGTCGAAGCCGGCCGGAACCGTGGGGTCGGCGTCGACGATCTCGCGCAGCAGGTCGGGGCGGTCGGTGATGATGCCGTCCACCCCGAGCTTGATGAGCGCCTTCATGCGGTCGGGGTCGTCGACCGTGTAGGGCACGACCCGGAAGCCCGCGGTGTGCAGCGAGTTGACGCTGATGAGCTCGCTCGAGGCCTTGGGGACGCCGGAGCCGGCGGGCGGATCCTGGCGCGTCGGCTCGCCGGTGGCCGGGTCGCCGTCGTCGAGGAGGTTGGCGTCGGGCGAGACGATCGGCGTCTTGGTGTCGCCGTTCGCGCGCGCGTCGGCGCGCATCGCGTTCATGACGCGCAGCGTGCTCGACTCCTCGGAGAACGGGTTCTGGGGCGCGCGGATCTCCTGGCCGGGATGGTCGGGATCGGGCAGCGGATAGGGGGCGTGGAGCACGCGCCCGTCGGCGTCGGTGTGCAGCAGGAAGGGCCCGAACTCGTCGCCGAACCACAGCGTGCCGTCCGGCGCGCGCTGGAGCGACTCGATGTCGAAGTCGCGCGCGCCGGTGAGCGCGCGCGAGCGCGTGAACTCGTTCACGATCGCGAAGGGGATCTCGTGGTCGGGATCGCGAAGCTGGATGAAGCGCTTGACGGCGATCGTCCCTGCGCCGCCGAACCGCGTCTTCAGGTCGGGCGCGAGCAGGTAGACGCGAAGGTTGAAGTCGGCGGAGTTCTCGATCGAGCCGTAGCCGTTGTCGGCCATCACCCAGTAGCGCCCCTCGCCGGCGGGCAGCGCGGCGGAGAAGCCATGCACAGGCTGGGAGGCGAACGGAACGGCGACGCCGTTGATCGGCGTCGAGCCGAGCAGCGTGCCCGAGGGCGGCCCCGGCGCGAAGGTCCGCGCCGGGAGGACCGCGCGCCCGAGCAGTCGCGCCGGGCGGGCGGGAGCGGCCTGGGCGACGGCGGCGGTGGCGGCGAGCAGCGCCGTGGCGGCGAGGACGACGACGGTCAGGTGACGGCGCAAGGGACGGCCTCCGCGGTGAGGGGAACCGGAGGCCCTGGGTTCTCGCGGGCGCGCCTCGCCGAGTTGTCAACGGGTTGTGAGCGAGGTGTGTGAAGGTCTTAAACCGCCGGCGAGTGCACTGGACGGCGGCGGATTGGGGACTAACTCGGCGCGGGCGACGCGATCTGCGTTCCGCCGCGAACCCCGTTCGTGCTGAGCAACGACGACGAGCAGCCGCTGACAGCGATCTGCTGCATGGCGCCCGGCGGGCAGGCGCGGGTCGGCGACGGCCAGCCCTTCCCGATCCCGTGGGCGCAATAGGCGGCCCGAGCGCGGGCCGGTCTCGGGCCGCGGCCGACGAAGCGGAGTCGCCCGACCTCGCGATCCTGATCGCCGCCGGCTACCGCGCGCTGACCGAGCGCCTCGCCGAGGGCATGGACGCCTGCCGCGCGTAGACTCGGCGTGTGAGCGCCAAGGGCATCAGCGACGAACTCGTCCGCCAAGTCGCGAATGACCTCCGCGCGCGCTACGCCCTGGACGACGAGGACATGCGCGCGCTCGGCGCCAGGTTGGCCGAGGCGGCCGACGCGCGCAGCGCGCAGAACGTCGAATTTGCCGAGCGCTTCACCGACGAGCATCGCGAGACGTTCGACCGCCTCGCGAAGTAGGCCGCTCGCGTGCCTCCCCGCTGGGAGCCGTCCCTCGAGGACTACGTCGACATCGCGGCCTTCCTGCTCGGCACCGACCGCACAGCGATCGCAGCGCTGCCGCGACTGACCCTCGCCGAGTCCGCGTTGCACGCTCCATTCGTTCGGCGGCGTCGAGGCCTACCCCACCTTGGTCGAGCAGGCCGCCGTTCTGCTCGAGCACCTTGCGAAGAACCACCCGCTGCCCGACGCCAACAAGCGCGCAGCGTTCCTCCTCACCGCGCGCTTCCGTTTCCAAGCAATCCTTTGGTAAGTCGGTGCGCCACCAAGTCGGCTTTGGTTACGCCACACGGCGACGCGGGTTCCAGAGTCGTGCCAGCGTTCCGAGGGACGTGAGGGCAACAGCGACAGACGACGGCCGGCTCCCACCGATCGCACCCTTCGGCCTGCGGCGCTTCCCAACGCTCACCACGGTCGTGTTCGCCCTGACCGCGGCGATGAGCCTGGCCCAGCTCGCCGACCCGAGCCTGCTGGGCCGCCTGGAGCGGACACCGGCGGGGCTGCACGGCGACTGGTGGCGCATCGTGACGGCCCTGTTCGTCCAGGACGGCGGGGTCATCGGCGCCGTCTCCAACCTCGCCTTCCTCGCCGTGATCGGCGCGATCGCCGAGCAGATCCTTTCCCGGCTGCGCTGGCTGGCGCACTACTTCGGCGTTGGCATCCTCACCGAGTTGATCGCCACCGAGTGGCAGCCGGTCGGAGGCGGCAACTCGATCGCTGTCTGCGGCCTCACCGGTGCCGTGGCCGTCGCAGCGTGGCGGGAGAACGCGCGTCTGCCCCGGGCCACCCCGCAGGCCGTGCTGATCTGGTGCGGAGCGCTGCTGGGCACCCTCTTCTGGCCCCTGATCGTCGTGGGTGTCGCAGCGGCCGCGGTGGCCCGCAGGCGCCAGGAGCGCCACGAACCGGTGCTTCGGGCGACCGCGCTCGCCGTCGCCGCCACCGGAATCGTCCTCGCCATCGCGACCAACATCCACGGCGCTGCGCTGCTCGCCGGCATCGTCCTCGCCCAGTTCACCGTGCCGCGATCCAGCGACCTCGAGCGGGCTTCCACCGGACCGGTGCGGTGAGGGCTAGGCTGCATCGGTGGCCGAGAGGACGAGCGATCCCGTCGCCGCCGCGCTGAGCGAGCTGCGCAACGCGGTCGTCGGTCCGGTGCTCACCCAGGCCGACGACGGGTTCGCCGACGAGGTCGCCGTCTTCGATCTCACCCTGCGCCACGATCCCGACATCGCCGTCGGCGTCACGTCGCCGGCCGACGTCGCCGCCGCCCTTCCCATCGCCCGTCGTCACGGCCTCAAGGTGTCGGTGATCGGCACCGGCCACGCCGACGTCCCGCAGATCAGCGACGGGATCGTCCTGGCGATGCGCAGGCTCGACTCGGTGACCGTCGACAAGGACTCGGCCACCGCGACGGTCGGCGCGGGCGCGGCCTGGCGCCCGGTCGTGGAGGCCGCTGCGCCGCTCGGCCTCGCTCCGCTGTGCGGGTCGGCGCCGGACGTCGGCGCCGTCGGGCTCGTGCTCGGCGGCGGCATCGGCCCGATCAGCCGGACCTACGGGTTCTCGGCCGACCACGTGAAGAGCTTCGAGATCGTGACCGTCGACGGAGCCGTGCAACACGTCGACGCCGAGGGCGAGCCCGACCTCTTCTGGGCGCTGCGCGGGGGCAAGGGCGCGCTCGGCGTCGTCACCGCGATGACCATCGCGCTGCCCTCGCTGTCGGAGATCTACGGCGGCGGCGTCTACTTCAAGGCCGAGGACATCCCGGGCCTCGTGCGCGACTACCAGCGGTGGGTCACGTCAGGCCCCGACGCGGTGCCCGACGCGCTGACCACCTCGCTGGCCATCCTGCGCCTGCCCGCCATTCCCGCGCTGCCCGAGGTGCTGCGCGGTCGGACGGTCGCGCACCTGCGCGTGGGCTTCGTCGGCCCGGCCGAGGAAGGTGAACGGCTGACGGCGCCCCTGCTCGACGGCCGCGAGCCGCTCTTGGGCGGCTTCGACACGCTCGCCTACGCCGACGTCGGCACGATCCACAACGACCCGACCCAGCCCGCGGCGAATACGACCGGCGGGCTGCTGCTGCGCTCGTTCGACGCCGACTGCGCCGAGGCGATTCTCCGCATGGCGGGCCCAGACGTCGAGACGCTGCTCGCGCTCGTCGAGGTCCGCCACCTCGGGGGCGCCCTGGCCAGACCCGCCGCGCCGGCCGACGCGATCGGCGGGCGCGACGCCGCCTTCGGGGTGTGGGTCGCCAGCGCGCCGCTCCCCGGCCCGCCGTCGACACCCGACGCCCTGACGCTGCCTTCCGCGTCGAAAGCGGTCCGCGACGTCCTCGACGCGCTGGCTCCGTGGGGCACAGGCGGCACGCTGATCAACTTCTTCGGCGCGGTGAACACCGCGGCCGAGTTCGACCACGCCTGGCCGCCCGAGGTCGAGGAGCGTCTTGAACGGATCCGCCACGCGGTGGACCCCGATCGAGTCCTGAACTTCGGGCCGACGCTGGCCGCCAGCGCCGACCACTCGCGCGCGTAGTCCCGCCCGCTCGCTGACCCTTTTCTATCGTGGACCGAATGGCGAGGAAGGACGACGGCGTGGCGCGCGCATGACCGACCACCAGACCCAGCGGGCCGGCTGGCCGACGCTCGCCCTCGTGTGCCTGGCCCAGTTCATGGTCATCCTCGACGTGTCGATCGTGAACGTCGCGCTGCCGTCGATCCGCAACGACCTGCACTTCTCGCAGGTGGACCTCCAGTGGGTCGTCAACGCCTACACGATCACCTTCGCGGGCTTCCTCCTGCTCGGCGGACGGGCCTGCGACGTGCTCGGCCGGCGGCGCGTGTTCATCGGCGGGCTCGCGCTGTTCGCGGGCGCGTCGCTCGTCGGCGGGCTGTCCCAGAGCCAGGGGATGCTCATCGGCGCGCGCGCGGCCCAGGGGCTCGGTGGGGCCGTCGTCTCGCCCGCCACGCTGGCGATCCTCACCACCTCGTTCTCCGAGGGCGCCGAGCGCAACCGGGCGCTGGGCGTGTGGGGCGCGATGGGCGGCGCCGGTGGCGCGGCCGGCGCGCTGCTCGGCGGGGTCCTCACCGATCTGCTGAGCTGGCAGTGGATCCTCTTCGTCAACGTGCCCATCGGCATCGGCGCGGCGCTGCTCGCTCCGCGGCTGGTGGAGGAGGGGCGCAACCCGGACGCGGCGCGTGGCTTCGACGTCGCCGGGGCGATCAGCGTAACCGCCGGCCTCGTCGCGCTCGTCTACGGGATCGTGCGCACCGAGCAGTACGGCTGGGGCTCGGCCCAGGCCCTCGTGCCCATGGCCCTGGGCTTCGCCCTCATCGCGCTGTTCCTCGTCATCGAGGGCCGCCTGGCCAAGGCGCCCCTGATGCCCCTGCGCATCTTCGCCTCGCGCACCCTCACCGGCGCGAACCTCGTGGTGTTCCTGCTGGGCGCCTCGATGTTCGGGATGTGGTACTTCGTCTCGCTGTACCTGCAGCAGGTGCTCGGCTACTCGCCCATCGAGGCCGGGCTCGCCTTCCTTCCGATGACGGTGACCATCATCGTCGGCTCGACGCTCGCCTCGCGCGGGGTGACCCGCTTCGGGCCCAAGGCGCTGCTCGTCGCCGGGATGTCGCTGCAGGCGGTCGGCCTGCTGCTGTTCGCGACCATCTCGCCGACGGGCAGCTACCTCTCAGACGTGCTGGCGCCCTCGCTCGTCACCGCGGCCGGGCTCGGCCTCGCCTTCGTGCCGGTCACGATCGCCGCCGTGGCCGGCGTGGCGCGCAGCGAGGCGGGCCTCGCCTCGGGCCTGGTCAACACCTCCCGGCAGATGGGTGGCGCGCTCGGCCTGGCGATCCTCGCGACCGTCGCGAGCACGCAGACGCGCGACGAGCTCGCGCATCGCACACGGCTGCCCGACGCGCTGACCGACGGGTTCCACCACGCCTTCGTGCTGGGGGCCGCCTTCGCGGCGGCGGGCGCGCTTGTCGCGCTCTTCGTCCTAGAGCGCGTGCGCGCGCCGCGCCAGCCCACGGCCGAGCCGGCGCGCGAGTCGACCTGAGCCGGGTCCGGCCCGGCGTTGCCCAGCGGTGCCACTCGATGCAGCAGGGCCCCGAGCGCTCGATCTCTCGCGCGCCCCTTGTAATGATGGGCAGGTGACGCGAAACGACCCGCCGCTGGTGACCGAGGACCGCGTCGAGGAGGACACGCGGCTCAACGAGGCGGCGCGCCGGCAGCGACTCCGCGCCGACGGGGTTCGGAGCCTCGGGGACAACCTCGAACAGGCCGATGCGCTGGTGAAGGCGGCTTTCGAACTGTCACGCGCGTTCGCCGACGCGGGTGACTGAGCCCTCGCTCGACATTGCCGCGCTCCTGCGCAGCCTCCACGCCGCGGGGGTCGAGCACGTACTTATCGGAGGTCTCGCCGTCAATGCCTACGGCGTGATCCGGTCGACCAAGGACATCGACATATGTCCCGCGCCGGATCACGCGAACCTCGGGCGGCTCGCCAAGATGCTCGGCAACATCGGCGTGCGGCAGCTCGGAGTCGCCGACGAAGGCTTCGCTGCGAACGAGATGCCGCTCGATCCGACGCGCGCGGAGGATCTCGCCGCGGGCGGCAACTTCCGCCTCGAGACTCCACTTGGAGTGCTGGACGTGATGCAGTGGGTTCCCGGCATCGACACGGACCGCGCATACGATCGCCTCGCTCCGGGATCGCGCGAGGCGCACGCGTTCGGCATCCCGGTCCGCGTGTGCTCGCTGTCGGATCTGAGAGCAATGAAGCGGGCGGCCGGGCGGCCGCAGGACCTCCTCGATCTGGCCGACCTCGCCGAGGCCCAGCCCGAGGCCTGAGGCTCTCGGCCCACAGTGCGCCGACCCTTTCTATCCTCCCTGGCCGTGAGCCAGCAGTACGTCTACACCATGCACCGCGTCGGCAAGGCGTTCCCGCCCGACCGCAAGGTCCTCGAGGACGTCACCCTCGCCTTCCTGCCGGGGGCGAAGATCGGCGTGCTCGGCTACAACGGCTCCGGGAAGTCCACGCTGCTGCGGATCATGGCCGGCCGCGACACCGAGGTGCGCGGCGACGCGATGCTCGCGGCCGACGCCACCGTCGGGATGCTCGAGCAGGAGCCCGCGCTTGATGAGGCCAAGGACGTACGCGGCAACGTCGAGGACGGCGTCGCGCAGACCAAGGCGCTGCTCGACCGCTTCAACGAGCTGTCGATGAACTACTCGGACGAGACGGCGGACGAGTTCGGGCGCCTGCAGGAGCAGATCGACGCGGTCGACGGGTGGAACCTCGACACGACGCTCGAGATCGCCATGGACGCGCTGCGGCTCCCCCCCGGCGACGCCGAGGTCGCGACGCTGAGCGGCGGGGAGCGCCGGCGCGTCGCCCTGTGCCGCCTGCTCCTGCGCCGGCCCGACCTGCTGCTCCTCGACGAGCCGACCAACCACCTCGACGCCGAGTCGGTCGCGTGGCTGGAGCAGCACCTCCAGGACTACCCGGGCACCGTCGTGGCCGTGACCCACGACCGCTACTTCCTCGACAACGTCGCCGGCTGGATCCTCGAGCTCGACCGGGCCAAGGGGATCCCCTTCAAGGGCAACTACTCGAGCTGGCTCGAGCAGAAGCAGGCACGGCTGATCCAGGAGGAGCGCCAGGAGTCCGCGCGGCGCAAGACCATCGAGCAGGAGCTCGCGTGGGTGCGCCTCAACGCCAGCGCGCGGCGCAACAAGCCCAAGGCGCGCCTGAACAACTACGAGCGCCTGCTCGCTGAGGACCGCAACGTCAAGCTCGACCAGGTCCAGATCCACATTCCCGCCGGCCCGCGGCTCGGCGACGTCGTCGTCGAGGCCGACGGCCTGCGCAAGGGCTACGGCGACCGCCTGCTCATCGAGGACCTCTCCTTCTCGCTCCCGCGCGGCGGGATCGTCGGGGTCATAGGCCCCAACGGCGCGGGCAAGACGACGCTCGTCCGGATGATCGTCGGCCAGGAGGAGCCCGACGCCGGCTCGCTGCGCCTCGGCGAGACCGTCGAGCTCGCCTACGTCGACCAGTCGCGCGACGCGCTCGACCCGGACAAGACCGTGTGGGAGGAGATCTCCGGCGGCGAGGACCAGATCCTCGTCGGCGAACGCAAGCTCGCCTCGCGCGCCTACGTCGGGTCGTTCAACTTCAAGGGCTCAGACCAGCAGACGAAGGTCGGAAAGCTCTCGGGCGGCGAGCGCAACCGGCTGCACCTCGCCAAGCTCCTGCGCCGCGGGGGAAACCTGCTGCTCCTCGACGAGCCGACCAACGACCTCGACGTCGACACACTGCGTGCGCTGGAAGAGGCGCTGCTGAGCTTCGCCGGCTGCGCGGTGGTCATCTCCCACGACCGCTGGTTCCTCGATCGCATCGCGACCCACGTGCTCGCCTTCGAGGGCGACTCGCAGGTGACATGGTTCGAGGGCAACTTCGAGGCCTACGAGGCCGCCCGCCGCGAGCAGCTCGGCGAGCAGGCCGACCGCCCGCACCGCATCACCTACAAGAAGCTGACGCGCGCGTAGCGGCCGGCCGCGAGACGTCGTCTCGTCGAGATGAGCCGCACTTCGGCCGCCGTCGCCTGTCAAGCTCTCCAGACCCCGATCATGCCGCCCCAGACTCCAGTCCTCCCCGCGGTGTGCGTGCTCCTGACCCTCAGCGGCGGCCAGGCCGGCGGGCTGTTCTCGGCGTGCGGCGGACTGGACTCCGAGAGCGAGGTGCTCGAGCAGACGGTGGTCGACCCCGCGGGCCACAGCGTCATCCGCAAGGTTCCCGGGGCGTCCAAGTGGTCGGACATCACGCTCGCCCCGAGCTGTGGACGCCGGCCTGGACCTCTGGCATTGGCGTGCGACGGTCCTCGAGGGCGGCGCCGAGCAGGCCCGCTCCGATGGGACGATCGAGATGTTCGACGCCAACGGGGACGTCGTCGCCGCCTACGCCTTCCGCGCCGGGTGGCCGGTGAAGTACGTGGGGGCGAGCTTCGACGCCGCGAGCAGCGACGTGACCATCGAGGAGATCGTGATCTGTCACGACGGACTCGAGCGCACGCGCTGACCTCGGGCTCGACTGCCCGGTCTCAGAGCAGCGCCGCCAACTCCGCCGCGTCGCGGGCGACCGCGTCGGCGGCGCGCAGCGCCTCGGGCGGGTAGGGGCCGGTCGCCACGGCGACGCAGCGCACCCCGTCGCCGTGCGCACAGGCGATGTCGCGCGGCGTGTCGCCGATCACGATCGTGCGGCGTCGCGGGTAGGGCTCGCCGTCCTGTCCGGCGCGTTCCCGGGCGATCGCGGGGAGCGCGGCGCGGTCCTCGTGGTCGGAGCCGAACGCGCCCTGCCCGCGGGCGAAGAACGGCCCGAGCCCGGCGCGATCGAGCTTCAGGCTAGCGATGGGCTCGAGGTTGCCGGTGAGCAGCGCGAGCACGTGGCCCTCGCGCCCGGCGAGTTTCTCCAGGAGCGCCGGGATGCCCGGAGCGACCGTCGCGCGCAGGTCGCGCGGCGCCCGCTCGGCGTACTCCTCCACGCACACCGCGCGCAGCTCGCCGATGCCGTCGTCGAAGCGCTCCGCCGACAGGTCGCTGAGCAGCGCGATGTGGCGCGCGATCTCGACGTCGGTCCGGCCCGCCGCCTCGACGCGCGCGGCAGCCGGGTCGGCGATCCCGTAGACGCGCCGCATGGCGGCGTGCAGGGCCTCGCGGTGCTCGACATGCGCCGTCAACAGCAAGGTCCCGTCGATGTCGAAGAGCAGCAGCAGGGCGTCGTCAGCGTGTGAAGCTCACGTCCGGCCCGAGCCTGCGGGCGAAGGCCGCGATCAGCCGAGCGCACGCATCGACGTCGTCGAGCGAGACGAGCTCGACCGGCGAGTGCATGTAGCGAAGGGGGATCGAGACCACGCCGGTCGGCACGCCCGACCGCGAGAGATGGATGGCGTCGGCGTCAGTGCCCGTCCCACGGGCCGACGCCTCGACGGTGAAGGCGATGCCCTCCTCCTCCGCCGTCTCGTGGAGGAGCTCGAAGACCCGCGGGCTCAGGGTCGAGCCGCGGGCGATGACCGCGCCGCTGCCGAGCTCGTGCTTGCCGCCGTCCTTGACGTCGACCCCCGGCGCGTCCGTCGCATGGGTCACGTCGACGACGATGGCCACGCCGGGCTCGAGCGAGAACGCGGAGGTGTGTGCGCCCGCGAAGGTGATCTCCTCCTGGACGGCGGCGACCGCGGCGACGTCGCCAGGGGTCCCGCCCGCCTCGCTGACCAGCCGCGCGGCGGTGAGGGCCACGTAGGCGCCGAGCCGGTTGTCCAGGGAACGCGACACGACGCGCTCGTTGGGCAGCTCGACCGGCGCGCCGGCGACGACCGCGACGTCGCCGACGCGTACGCGGCCGCGGGCCTCGTCGCCGTCCTTGGCGCCGATGTCGATGTGGAGATCGCGGATCTCGGCGACCTTCTTGCGCTCCTCGTCCTTGAGCAGGTGGATGGGCTTCTTGCCGATGACGCCCAGGACGGTGCCCTCGCGGGTCACGAGCTCGACGCGCTGGCCGACGAGGATCTGCGGATCCCAGCCCCCCACGCCGGTGAACCACAGGAAGCCCTCGTCGTCGATGTGGGTGACGATCAGCCCGATCTCGTCGATGTGGCCGATGACGGCGAGCAGCGGTCCCTCGCCGGTGCCCTTCACCCGCGCGACCGAGGAGCCGAGCGTGTCCGTGGTGACCTCGGCGAAGCCCGTCGCCGCCTCGCGCCACACGGCCGCCGGCGCGGTCTCATAGCCTGACGGACCCGGCGCAATCAGGAGCTTTGCGAGGAGCTCTGGTGGAGCCACGGGACGCGCACCCTATCGGGCATCCGGCTCCACACGGCCGCTTCCTCCTGGCCACCCTGGTAGAACCCGCGGCGATGGCGACTCTCCTCGTCGGTCAGGTCGTGGGCGGCCACCGGATCGAGAGCGTGGCGGGCAAGGGCGGCATGGGCGTCGTGTACCGGGCGACCCACCTGGCCCTCAACCGCGTGGTCGCGCTCAAGCTCATCGCGCCCGAGCTGGCCGAGGACGCGGAGTTCCGCGCGCGCTTCAAGCGCGAGTCCGAGATCGCCGCCTCGCTCGACCATCCCAACGTGGTCCCGATCTACCACGCCGGCGAGGACGAAGGGCTCCTCTACGTGACGATGCGCTTCGTCGACGGGACCGACCTGCGCGAGATGATCGCCTTGCGGGGGCGGCTCGAGCCGGCCCAGGCGGCGCGAATCGTGTCGCAGGTCGCCTCGGCGCTGGACGCCGCCCACGCGCGCGGCCTCGTGCACCGCGACATCAAACCCGCGAACGTCCTCGTCTCCCGGGACGAGCGCCACGCCTACCTCACCGACTTCGGGCTGACCAAGCAGGCGTCCTCGCAGACGGGCCTGACCAAGACCGGGATGATGGTCGGCACGCTGGACTACATCGCGCCCGAGCAGCTCCAGGGCGCGCCCGTCGACGCTCGCACCGACGTCTACGCGCTCGGGTGCGTGCTCTTCGAGGCGCTGACCGGGCGCGTCCCGTATCCCCGCGACAGCGAGCCCGCGAAGATGTGGGCCCACATGAGCGAGCCGCCCCCGGCGGTCACGGCGGCGGCGCCCGGCCTGCCCGCTCCCTTCGACGAGGTCGTCGGGCGCTCGATGGCCAAGGAGCCGGATCGCCGCTACCCCTCGGCCGGCGACCTCGGCCGCGCCGCGCTCGCCGCCGCCGCGGGTGAGCAGCAGACGCGAGCGGAGCGCAGCGTCGCCACCGGCGACGCCGCCCACGGCCAGGCGACGGCGCCCGGCGGCGAGGGCGCGGTCGCGACGTGGATCGACACCCCGGCGCCCGGCGGCCCTGTCCTGCCACCCCCCGGTGGCCCTCCGCCGGGATGGACACCGCCCCCGAAGAAGCGGCGCAGCCGGCTTCCCTTCGTCGTCGGCGGCGTCGTCCTCGCGGTCGTCGTGCTCGCGCTCGTCGCGGTGCTCGCGCTCGGCGGCGGGGGCGACGGGAAGAAGGGCGGCGGCCCCGTGGCGGCGAAGGCGCCGGCGGGCGTCTGGATCATCACCGCCGAGAAGTCGGTGACGCGCGTCGACCCGAAGACCGGCCGCGTCGTCGCCACCGTCCGAGGGGTGGGCTCCAAGCTCGTCGGCATCGCCGCCGGGCAGGGCGGGGTGTGGGCGGCCGACGGGTCCGGGTCCCAGGTCGTGCGCATCGACCCCAAGACCAACCGAGTGGTTGCGCGGGTGCCGCTCGGCGCGACCGCGAACGCGATCGCCGCCGGGCCCGAGGGCGTGTTCGTCGCGGCGGGCCCGACCCTCATCGCGCGCGTCGACCCGCGCACCAACCGGATTGCCACCCGCGTCGATGCGCAGGGCGCCTACGACCTCGCCGCCGGCCTGGGCTTCGCGTGGGGCACCAACTTCCTCGACGGCGACCTGAAGCGGATCGCCCCGGTCGGTCTGGCCACGACGTCGATCACCGCCGGGCTGGGGAAGGAGCCTCGCTTCGTCGCGGTCGGCGAGGGCGCCGTCTGGGTGCTGAACTCCGACGGCACCCTCTCCCGGCTTCGCTCGGCGAACCCGGGGGCGTCCTCGGCGGTCCAGATCAAGACGGAGACGAGCACCTTCCCGGGAGGCCTGGCGGCCGGCGAGGGCGGCGTGTGGGTGACCGAGGCCTCGACGCTGTGGCGCTATGACCCGGCCACCAACCGGCTCGCGCAGACAACCGACCTCGGCTCGAGCTTCGTGTCCAACGGCATCGCCGTCGGGGGCGGCTACGTGTGGCTCACCGACTTCGCGGGCAAGGAGCTCATCCGCGTCAACCCGAAGACGGGCACCGTGTCGGCTCCGACGAGCGTGAGCGGCGACACCGCGCGGCTGGCGGTCGGGCCGTGAGCGGCGAGCGGCGAGCGCCGGCGGCGGGCGGCGGGCGGTCGGGCCGTGAGCGGCGGGCGGGGTGACGATCCGTGACCGGTGAGCGGCCGGGATTCGCGGGCGGCGAGCGGCTCGCCCACCACGACCTCTGCTTCGGCTGCGGCCTGGCCAACGTCTTCGGGCTGAATCTCGAGGCGCGCCGCGAGGGCCCCGACCGCGTCGCCGGGCGCTTCTTCGTCAAGCAGGACCATCAGGGCCCGGCTGGCGCGGCGCACGCGGGAGTCCTGCTGGCGGCGCTCCACGAGGTGGCGGCGCTGCTCTCGGGCCACGAGCACTCGGCGCTCCAGGCCGAGCTCCTCGCCGGCGCCCCGGTGGGGAGCTACGTCGAGGTGACCGCGATCGGCGACGAGGACGGCGCGAGCGCCACAGCCACGACAGGCGACGGCACGACGCTCGCCCGGGCGCGGTTCACGGCGCCGCGCCCCGGGGCATAACCCTCGGCGGATGCCGGAGAACCTCTCGCGACAGATCCTCGCCGACCACCTCGTGGAGGGCGAGCTGAAGCCCGGCGAGCCGATCGCCCTTCGCGTCGACCAGACGCTGCTGCAGGACGCGACCGGGACGATGGCCTTCATGCAGTACGAGCAGCTCGGCGTGCCGCGGGTGAAGGTCGAGCGGGCGGTCCAGTACATCGACCACAACGTGGTCCAGCTCGACTTCAAGAACCCCGACGACCACCGCATGCTCCAGGCGCTGTGCTCCAAGCACGGCGCCTACTTCTCGCGCGCGGGCAACGGGATCAGCCACTACATCTCGCTGGAGCGCTTCGCGCGACCCGGCGACATCATGGTGGGCGCCGACTCCCACACGCCGACCAGCGGCGCGCTCGGAATGATCGCGATCGGCGCCGGTGGCCTCGACGTCGCCGTGGCCATGGGCGGCTACCCCTACGAGATCGCCTGCCCGGCGATCGTGGAGGTACACCTCGACGGCACCATCGCGCGTCCCTGGGTCCAGTCCAAGGACATCATCCTCGAGCTCCTGCGCCGGCTGAGCGTCAGCGGCGGCAAGAACAAGATCTTCGAGTTCACCGGACCGGGCACCGCGGACCTGTCGGTCCCCGAGCGCGGCACGATCGCCAACATGACTGCCGAGCTCGGCGCGACCTCGGCAGTTTTCCCGCCCGACGACAAGACGCGCGACTGGCTGCGCCTTCAGCAGCGCGAGGAGGACTTCCGCGACGTCGGCCCCGCCGCGGGGGCGGAGTACGACGAGCGCGTCGAGATCGACCTCTCGGAGCTCGGCCCGCTGGTGGCCAAGCCCCACAACCCCGACAACGTCGTGGGCGTGGAGGAGGTCGCGGGCACCAAGGTCGAGCAGGTGTGCATGGGCTCCTCGGTGAACTCCGGCTACTTCGACCTCGCGCTGCCCGGGGCGGTGCTCGCGGACAAGGGCGGTCAGCTCGTGCACCCGAGCATCGCCGCTACGGCGACGCCCGGGTCGCGGCAGATCCTCACGGCGATCGCGGAGTCGGGCGTGTACCGCCAGCTCGTCGAGGGCGGGGTGCGGATGCTCGAGCCGGTGTGCGGCCCGTGCGTGGGCATGGGCATGGCGCCGCCGAGCGGCGCGAACTCGCTGCGGACCTTCAACCGCAACTTCCCCGGGCGCTCGGGAACCGCCGAGGACTCCGTCTTCCTCTGCTCGCCGGCGGTCGCCGCCGTCTCGCTCCTGAGCGGCGAGATCACCGATCCGCGCGAGTACGGCGAGCCGCCCGAGCCGCTGCCGCCGCCCGAGCTGCGCCCCTACGTCGACGACGTCCACATCTTCGCGCCGGCCGGCGAGGAGGACGCGGAGCGGATCGAGATCCCGCGCGGGCCGAACATCAAGGAGCCCCCCGAGCACGTTCCCCTCGACGACGCGATCAGCGCGCGGGTCGCCACCGTCCAGCCCGACGACATCTCGACCGGCGACCTCGCGTCGGACGGCGTGGAGGTCATGAGCTACCGCTCGAACGTTTCGGCGATCGCCGAGTTCACCTTCCGCCAGCGCGATCCCGACTTTCGCAAGCGGATGCAGGAGTGGGGCTCGGGGTTCATCGTCGGCGGCGAGAACTACGGCCAGGGATCCTCGCGCGAGCACGCCGCGCTCGCCCCGCTGCAGCTCGGGGTCAAGGCCGTCCTCGCCAAGAGCTTCGCGCGCATCCACCGGCGCAACCTCGTCGCCCAGGGCATCCTCGCGCTGACCTTCGAGGACGACGCAGACTACGACCGGGCGAAGGTCGGCCAGTGCTGGACGCTCCCCGAGGTCAAGGCCCAGCTCCAGGAGGGCGCCGAGCACATCACGGTGCGCATCGAGGACTCGGGCGAGGAGTTCACGGTCACCCACGACTTCGCCCCCAAGGAGCGCGAGATCCTCGTCGAGGGAGGCCTGCTCCACTACCTCGCCGAGCACGGCGAGCAGGTCTCGGGCGACGCGGACGGCGACGGCGAGGTCAAGGGCCTGGACCAGCGCGAGGGCGAGCCCCAGCGCGAAGAGGCCGAGCAGGGGGCGGGCGGGAAGACCGAGTAGGGCGAGCCTGGGACGAGCGGGGTCGTGCAGGTCTGCTGAGCGTCAGGCTCGCGGGACCGCGCCCTCGACCGTCTCGCTCGGCTCGGCCGGGGAGCGCTGGTCGGGCCCGTTGACCAGCGCGCCCTCGGGCGGGGCGACGTCCCCGTCGAGCAGCGGATCGTCGGTCCGGGCCATCCACTCGTCGAGGCGGCCCCGCAGGTCGTCGAGCACCGGGGCGTGGGCCGGGTCGCCGGCGAGGTTGCCCGCCTCGTTGGGATCGAAGACCAGGTCGTAGAGCTGCTCGGGGGCCACCGGGCGCTCCGCGAGGCCGTGCTCGAGCAGCACGTCCTTGCTCGGGCTGTCGTCGGTGTTGGACAGCACGGGCGCTTCGCGATCCCCGTAGCGGCGGATGTACTTGAAGCGCTTGGTCCGGATCGCGCGCTGGGGCTCGTAGGCGGCGTGGTAGGTCACGGCCGAGTAGAGCTCGTTGTGGAGCCCTGAGACCTCGCCGCGGACCAACGGCAGCAGCGAGCGACCCTCGAGCCACGGCGGGTGCTCGAGGCCGGCGAGGTCGCACAGCGTCGGGTAGACGTCGAGGTGGGAGACCATCGGGTCGACGACCCGGCCGAAGGCGAAGCCCGGGCCGCGCATCATGAAGAGCACGCCGAGGCCGCGGTCGTAGAGGGTCGCCTTCGCCCCCGGGAAGGCCAGCCCGTGGTCGGTCGTGAAGATGACGATGGTGTCGTCGGCCAGGCCGCGCGAGTCGATGGCGTCGAGCATCGCGCCGACCCCGTGGTCGAGCGAGCGCGCGCTCTCCTTGAAGGCGGCGATGTCGCGGCGCGTCGCGGGCGTGTCGGGGAGGTTGGCGGGCGGCAGCGAGTAGAGCGCGTCGCGGACCGAGGTGGGCTCGAAGAAGCTGCGGTGCGTCTCGAAGAAGCCGACCGAGAGGAAGAACGGCCGCGGGAAGGGCTCGTCGAGGAGCTCGATGGCAGCCGGGACGACCGACTCGACCTGGGTCGAGTCGATCTCCACGACGCGGTCGTAGCCGATCACCTCGGGATCGGCGGAGATGTGCTGCTCGCCGACGAGCCCGGAGCTGTAGCCGGCGCAGCGCAGGGTGTGGACGAGATGGCGGCCGTAGTCCTCGAGCTCCCAGCCCCGGTGCGCGAGGCCGAGCATCCCGTTCCCGTGCGCGTGCTGGCCGGTGAGCAGGCAGGCGCGGCTTCCCGAGCACGTCGGCGTCGCGCAGAAGGCCGAGCGGAAGAGCACGCCCTGGTCGGCGAGCCGCTGGATGTTGGGCGTCTGCACCGGGTAGCCGTAGGGCTGGACGTAGCGCCCGGTGTCGTGGCTGTGGAGGTAGAGGATGTTGGGTACGCTCACGGTTCCAAAGTCTAGTTAGACAGTCGACATTGCTCGGTTTTCGCCCCGCACGTTCATATCTCGTCTGCGCCACGCCCCGCAGCGGCAGCACGCTGCTGTGCGAGGCGCTGGCCGCGACCGGCGTCGCCGGGCGCCCGGCCGAGTACTTCGAGGCCCTCGCCCACAGCGATCTGCGGCGCGCGCCGCGCGAGTACTT
>CAVSMB010000019.1:0-27972 GCA_963728925.1 uncultured Actinomycetes bacterium
CGGAGGAGCGGCCCCGCTCGACTATGGAATAGGCGGAGTGCCGTGACAGCGAATTCGTGGTCTGCCGTAGACGCCGCGACGGTGCCGGCCAAGCTGGCCCGCGAGCTCCGCGACGCCTGGGAGCGCTTCGTCGCCGACTCGCCCATGGAGGACGTGGAGAGCGAGGTGCGTGATCCGATCGCCGCGTCGTGGGCCCGCTCGCGCGACGCCGGGGTCGACCCCCACGGCTACGTCCTCGCGCCCGAGGTGCTCGCTCCGGGCGACGTTGACGACTGCTGGGAGCAGCATCCGCTGGCCGCGGCCGGGCCGCTCGTGCGCGAGTGCCTGCGCGAGACGGCCCGGCCGGGCCGCTCGTGCGCGAGTGCCTGCGCGAGACGGCGATCGAGTCCGATCACCTCATGGTCGTGGCCGACGCCGACGGGACGCTGCTCATCGTCGACGGCGACGTGCGCATCCGCTCGCGAGCCGCCGACATGATGAACTTCGCCGCGGGCACGCTGTGGAGCGAGGGCGGCGCAGGCACGAACGCCATCGGGACGGCGCTCGCCGCCGGCCATGCGGTGCAGGTCTTCGCCGCGGAGCACTTCACCGAGCGGGTCCAGCGCTGGACGTGCGCCGCCGCGCCGGTGCGCGAGCCCGACGCGGGCCGCGTCATCGGCGTCGTCGACCTCACCGGCGACTTCACCGCGGTGCATCCCCACAGCCTCACCGCCGTCGTCGCGACCGCGCAGGCGATCGAGTCCTTCCTGCGCTGCCGGATGCACGACGAGGACGACCTCCTGCGGGCGCGCTACGCGCACCTCCTCGAAGCGGTCGGGGCGCGGCGCGCCCTGGTGCGGGCCAGCGGCCGGCTGCTCGCCGGCCGGCTCCACGGGGCAGCGCCCGGGGAGCGCATCACCCTCCCCGAGGGCGGCGGCGAGTTCGCCCTACACGGCGGAGCCATCGCGGTCGCCGAGCCGACCGCCGCCGGGGAGGCGTTCATCGTGTCGCAGCCCGAGTCGCGACCGGCGGCGCGCGCGCGAGCCCCGCGGCTGCACCTCCGGTTGCTGGGGACCGAGCACCCGCAGGCCGACCTCGACGGGCGGGAGATCGCCCTGCGCCCGCGCCACGCCGACCTGCTGGTCCTGCTCGAGGCGCACCCGCGCGGCACGGACACCGAGCAGCTCAGCGTCGAGCTCTACGGCGATCGGGGCAATCCCGCCAGCGCGCGGGTCGAGATGTCGCGGCTGCGCAGGCTGTTTCCCGGCTGCCTGGACGCCGAGCGCTACGCGCTGGCCGTCGAGCTCGACAGCGACGCCGAGCACGTGCGCCGCGCGCTGCGCGCCGGATCGATCCGCCTGGCGGCGGAGCGCTACCGGGGCTGCTTGCTGGAGCGCTCGGAGGCGCCGGGGGTCGTCCGGCAACGCGACGAGCTCGACGGCTGGGTGCGCAACGCCGTGCTGACCAGCGACGATTGCGACGCCATGTGGCACTGGGTGCAGACTTCGTCCGGCGACCAGGACCTCATGGCCTGGAGCCGCCTGCTCGGCGCGCTGCCCTACGACGACGCCCGGCGCCCGAAGGTTGCGGCGCACCTGGGTGCGTTGCGCCAAGAGCTCCAGACGCCGGTGTAACGGGCGTGTAACGCGGCGTTGCTGAGATCCTCGGACCGGCCTTGGGCCGGTGAGGGGAGAGCCGCTTCTCGTCTCTCTATGAAGAAGGGCGGGTTGTCAATGGCGGTGGTGGTGTGGGGTTGGGTCCTGCGGGTTGCGGGTGGGCGAGCGGCGCTCATCTCTCTATGGCCTGCTCAGCGGCAGGACCAGGCGACATTGGAGGCCGGCTCCGAGGGCTCAGGTCCAAAGAGGGCCGTCAGGCGGCCAGACGAAAAGTGGAGCCTCCCGGGGCGGGCGTGAAGGGTTGGTTGGTGGTGAGCATGTGCCAGATCGCTTCGGTGAGCTTTCTGGCGATGTCGATCTGGGCGACCTTGGCGCCGCGCTGGCGGCCGAGGCGGCGCTTGTTGCGCTGGTAGCGCTCGGCGTAGGCGGGGTGGCGGAGCGCGTGCATGGTGGCTTCGAGCATCGCCCAGCGCAGGTACTTGGGACCCTGTTTGGTCAACGGGCCGCGGCGGTCGCGATCGCCGGACTGATTCACGCGTGGGCAGAGCCCGGTGTAGCCGCAGAGCTTCTTCGCTGACGGGAAGCGGCGGATGTCGCCGATCTCGGCGGCGATCGTGAACGCCAGCACCCAGCCGATCCCGGGAACCGTCAACAGCAGCGGGACGTAGGGGTGATCGGCGCCGCCGGCTCGCAGGTCCTTGTTGATCGCGTCGATCTGGGCGTCGAGGTCGCCGATGAGCTCCAGACTGGCGTCGACGGTGCCGCGCCACGGCTGCGGCACGTCGAGGCGGTCCAGCAGCTCGCGGCCGGCGACGCCGAACAGGTCGCTGACCGGGCACGGGTGCCCGAAGGTAATCAGCGTCGCGTGGATGCGGTGCTTGAGCATCGAGCGGTGCTTGACCAGATGCATCCGAAAGCGCGCCAGCTCGCGCTCGCGCCGCACGCGCGGGTCCGGCAGCCAGATCTCCGGTACCAAGTCGCGCTCGGACAACACGGCCAGCACCCGCGCGTCGATCTTGTCGGTCTTGCACGCCAGCGGCGCCAGCCCCTTGACCTTCGCGGCGTCGGCGATCAGGACATCCCAGCCGAGCTCTTCGAGGCGGTCGTGCACGAACCGCGCGCCGGTCATCGACTCGATCACCGCGCGCACCGGCCGCTCGTGTCGGCCGACCCGGCGCGCCAGGCCCACCAGCCCGTCGGCATCCGGCGGCGACGCGAACTCCTCGACGATCTCACCACCCGCCGACAGCAGGCAGACGTCGATCTTCCGACGACTCAGATCCAATCCAGCGTGCAACATGAGAACGGGCCTCCTCGCGCTCGCTCCTCGATAACACGCTCAGCGTGGCACCGAGGAGGCCCTCCTTCATGGCAGTCCATTGCTGCACGCGCACGACTCCGACCGCGCGCCGGAGCCCGAACACCCGCGCCGCCCCGGAACGTCCGGAGCGCCGGAGACTGAGCGCCCGCGTGGCCCGAGAAGCGCCCGGGCCGTCCTTCAGCTGCTCGCGCTGCTGGCCCGCAGCGAGGGCCCGGTCCGCGCCGACAAGGCCGCCGAGACGCTCGGCAAGAGCCTCTCGGCGACCTATGAGCTGCTCGATGCGTTGTGCGCCGAGGGCTTCGCCATGCACCTCAAGCCGGCGGGCTACACGCTCGCGGATCCGGGGCGCGCCGCCGCCCTCGCGCAGAACGTCGACACCGCGCCGCCGGCCAGCCTCACCGCCGCGGTCGACGAGCTCTTCGAGCGCACCCACAAGCGCGCCTACCTTGCGGCGGCCCGCTCGGGCCAGGTGGTCATCCCCGTCGTCCGCGGGCGCCAGGCGTCCGCCGCATCCCGGGGCTGGGCGACGAGATCGGTGACGACGCCCACGCGCTCGCCCTGGGGAAGATCGCCCTCTCGCTGCTGAGCGCGGAGGGGCTGCAGCGCTATGTGGACCGCGGCCTGCGGGCGTTCACGCCCAAGACCATCGTGGCGCCCGAGGCGCTCCGGCGCGAGCTCCAGACCGTCCAGCGCACGGGGCTGGCCCTGGACTGCGAGGAGCACTCGGAGGACTTCTGCTGCCTCGCCGTGCCGGTCCTCAACGGGAGCCGGCAGACCGTCGCCGCCCTCGGGATCTCGATGTCCGCGAACGCCTTCGAGCACGAGCGAGAGGCGCTCGAGCCGATCCTGCGCGACATCGCCGAGCGGGCGATTCCGGCGCTGCCGGAGAAGCAGGCGAATTCTTGAAATGCACACCCCCGCGCCGCCATCGTTACGAATGCCACCAGTCTCGAAAGGGAGGTTTCGCGCATGAGCAGAGCCAGCGTCACGAAGGCTCATTCGAAGATCCAGGAGCTGTCCTGGGATCACGTGGTGGGAGCGCTACTCCGACCTCTCGAAGAAGAACGGCCACAAGCCGATCGCCTTCGAGCCCTCACTGTCGGACTACGAGTACCCGCACCGCTGCTGGAGCTGCATGGTGCCGTGCCTGATCCGCGAGGACATGGTGGTCGACGAGGTCGACGGACAGGTGCGCACCTACTGCTCGGAGACCTGCCACTGGACCGACGCGGTCGCCTTCCGGCCCGAGTACGAGGGCCGGCCGACCCCGGCCATGGGCCAGCTCACCGGCAAGCGCGAGTGCGAGACGCTGTACCACGGAATGGACGTCGCCGAGTTCATGCAGGAGCTGGGGTACGTGCGCGACGACGGCAAGACGCTCATCCCGCAGCCCCACCTGGACCTCGACCCCAAGAAGATGTGGACGCTGGACGAGGTCCGCGGCGCGACGCTGCAGAGCCCGAACGTGCTCCTCAACGAGATGTCGCCCGAGGAGCGCGAGAAGTACGTCGCGACCTACAAGGCGGGAGGCCCGGTGGGCCGCCCGGCGAAGGAGGGTGCCGCTTCCTGACCTGAAGTCCCCCCTCAACGAAGCGCGCTCGCGGCCGGGGCCTTCGGGCTCCGGCCGCGGCGTGTTTAAGGTCCCTGGTCGGACGTCACCGCCCGGCACGCCGAACGCTGACAGTGACGAGGACCCAAGGATCGGCTTCCGCAACTCGGCCTGGGCTTGAGAACCGGGTGCCGCTGCTGCCTCCCAAGGAAGGCGCCGCCCCAGTGGCCGGCTACGACGTTCGATGGCGGAGAGCACTGCCACATTTTCAGGCTTACGCAGCTTTACCGAATGGTGCTAAACCACGATAAAGTTGCAAAGACCGTGCGACCCGAGGACAACCCGTACACGCCGAACGCTGGCGCTGAGCCACGCTACTTGGCGGGTCGTGAGCACGAGCTCGACGCGTTTCGGGTGCTGTTGCGGCGCCTGAAGAAGGGCCACACCGACCAGTCGATGATCGTTGTCGGGCTGCGCGGCGTCGGCAAGACAGTCCTGCTGAGCACCTTCCGCGGTATCACCGAGGAGGAGGGCGATCTCGTCGCGATCGAAGCGGAGATCACCAAGCATGAGGACTTCGGTCACCGGATGGGTGCGCTCGCCCGTCGCGCGCTGTTCAGCGTCGCCCCATCGGCCACGTGGAAGGACCGTGGCCGCCGCGCCGCCGCCGTGCTTCGCTCGTTCCAGATCACAGTCACGGCACAAGGCGAGCTGAGCGCGGGCCTAGGCGGAGTCGATCCCGCTGAAGGCGTAGCCGACAGCGGCAACTTGGCCGACGACCTGACCGATGTGTTCGTCGCGCTCGGCCAGGCGGCCGAAGAGCACGGCAAGGGCGTGGTCTTCATCCTGGACGAGGTGCAATTCCTAAACCTGCGTGAGTTCGAGGCGCTCATCGCCGCGCTCCACAGGACGGTCCAGCGACGCCTCCCGATCACGCTGGTTGGCGCCGGGCTTCCGCAGTTGCCCGAGTTGGCCGGAGAAGCCAAGTCCTACGCCGAGCGGCTGTTCCGCTTCCCGACCGTTGACAGCCTAAACCCCGAGCACGCCCGCGAGGCGCTCGTCGAGCCAGCGCGCGACCTCGGAGTCAACTACGAGCAGGACGCCGTCGACCAGATCATGGTGTACACCGAGGGCTATCCCTACTTCATTCAGGAGTACGGGTCGGTCGTCTGGAATCTCGCGGACGCGGCGCCAATCACGCGAATGTGGGTTGGTCACGCGCGCGAGGCCGTCGAGGCCAAGTTGGATGAGAGCTTCTTCCGTGTCCGCGCCGACCGGACCACAGACGCAGAACTGAAGTACCTGCGTGCGATGGCCGAACTCGGCCCGGAGCCGCAGCTGGCCGGTGACGTCGCTGGTGTGCTGGGCCGCAAGTCAACGTCGCTCGGTCCGACGCGCGCGCGCCTGATCGAGAAGGGCCTGCTGTGGACGCCGTCGCACGGCTACGCGGCGTTCACCGTCCCGCAGTTCGACCGATACATGAAGCGCACCTACGAGCTCGGCCTATCGCGCTGAGCCCGCGTTCTGGTGGCGCTCAGCGTACGTCGATCAGCGGTACGTCGTAGGCCGCGAAGCGCCGGTCGGCGGTGACGATCGTCAGTCGCTCGGAGCGGGCCTGCGCGATCAGCAATCGGTCGAATGGGTCGCGATGGTGCAGAGGCAGGTTCGCCACCGCGAGACCGTGATCGGGAGCGAGGCCGAGGACTCGAAGGCCGCTCTGCAGCACGTGGTCGTGGAAGTCCGGCGGCACCGTGAGCTTGCCGATCGCCGCCTGGACGCCGACCTCCGCAAAGGACACGACGCTGAACAGCAACTCGCTGGCGTGCTCGATCGCGTCACGCGCCGCCCGCTGGACGGGCCGTGATCCTTCCAGCTCCGAGAGCACGATGTGCGTATCCAGAAGCAGCCTCACGTCCGATCGTCGAGCAGTCGTCGAGCTCGGCTTCGGTGAACTCGAAGTCGTCGGCGACCGAGATGTGGCCGGCGAGCGAACCGCGGGCCGCAAGAAACCGCGCGCCCGGAGACTGCGACGGCTCGATCCGAACGAGCCGCGCCACGGGGACGCCGTCCCGCCCGATCTCCACGGCCTCTCCGGCCTCCACGCGCGCGAGCAGCTTCGACAGGTCCGTCTTGGCTTGACCGACGTTGACGAGCACAACGATCAGGCTCGCAAGCTTGGTCAACCTTGACCAAGCAGGGTGGGAGATCCCAAGCCCGCGTCCTCCCCCGTGTAGCGGCGATGTAACGCGGCGGTGCTGGACTGTTCTCCGTGGGGGAGACCTACACCGTCCGGCTCGAGCCCGTCGGCATCGAGATGGAGGTCGACGAGGACGAAACCGTGCTCCAGGCCGCGTTCCGCCAGGGCCTCATGCTGATGCACGGCTGCAAGGAGGGCCAGTGCTCGGCCTGCAAGTCGTTCCTCCTCGACGGCGAGGTCGACCTCGATCGCTACTCGACCTTCGCGCTGCCCGACTTCGAGGAGGCCGAGGGCTACACGCTGCTATGCCGCGCGCACCCCGTGTCAGACCTCGAGGTCGAGCTCCTGAACTTCGACGAGGACGTCCTGCGCTCGGGCGTCCCGATCTGCGAGGCCACCGCCGAGGTGGCGGCCATCGAGTCGCTGACCCACGACATCCGCCGGCTCGTGCTCAAGCTCCGCGACCCCGAGCGGATGACCTTCCACGCCGGCCAGTACGTCGACGTCAAGATCCCCGGCGCGCCGGACGAGCACCGGTCCTTCTCGATGGCCAACACGCCGTCGCAGGCCGACCACGTCGAGCTGATGATCAACCTCTACCCCGGGGGGCGCTTCTCGGGCCTGCTCGCGGAGGAGAACGGGGACGGGGACGAGGGCGGCGAGGGCGCGGGCGACGACGGCGAGAGCCGCACGCTCGCCGTCGGCGACACCGTCGAGCTCATCGGGCCCTACGGCGTCTTCACCCTTCGCGACAGCTCGCCCCGGCGCCTGGTCTTCATCGGCGGCGGCGCCGGCATGGCGCCGATCCTCAGCCTTCTGCGTTCGATGGTCGAGAAGGAATCAACGCGCCCGGCCGTCTACTACTACGGCGCGCGCCGCGAGACCGACCTCTTCCACCTCGACGAGATCAACCAGCTCGTGGAGAAGCTGCCCGACTTCACCTTCGTGCCCGCGCTCTCCGAGGTCGACCCCGGCGACGACTGGGACGGCGAGACCGGCTTGATCACCGAGGTCGTCGAGCGGCGCGAGTCAGCCCTCGAAGAGGTCGACGCCTACCTCTGCGGGCCGCCGCCGATGGTCGACGCGGCGATCGCGATGCTGGAGGGCGCCGGCACGCCCGAGTCGCACATCTACTTCGACAAGTTCACGACCACCGCCGACGAGTGAGGAGAGCCCATGGCCGACGATGCCGCGGCGACGCAGGAGCCGACCGAGCGCAACGTTCCCAAGCCGGTGTTCACCGACGCCGAGGCCGGCGCCAAGGAGTTCCCCTCCTCGCGCAGCCGGAGCTACAACTACTTCGAGCCCCGCAAGCGCCGGGCCTCGGTCTATGAGGACGTGACCGTCGACGTCCAGCCCGATCCTGAGCGCCACCTCACCCAAGGGTGGATCTACGGCTTCGCCGACGGCACCTCCGGCTACCCGCCGGAGTGGACGGCGCTGAAGTCCTCCAACTGGCACCTGTTCCTCGATCCCAACGAGGAGTGGGAGCAGACGATCTATCGCAACAACGCGAACGTCGTGCGCCAGGTCCAGCAGGTGCTGGCCAACGCGAAGGCCGCCGACTCCTTCAAGGCCTGGAACCGCAGCTGGACGACGGTCGTCGAGCGCCACGTCGGCGCGTGGGCGCACGCCGAGCACGGCATCGGGATGCACGTCTACACCCCCGCCCAACGCGACGCGCCGACCAACATGATCAACAACGCGCTGTCGGTCGGCGCCGTGCACAAGCTCCGCTTCGCGCAGGACCTGATCCTCTACAACCTCGAGCTCACAGACCAGGTGGAGGGGTTCGACGGCAAGGCCCACATCAAGACCTGGCAGGAGGACCCGGTCTGGCAGCCGACGCGCGAGAACGTCGAGCGCCTGACCGGCATCCGCGACTGGGCCGAGGCGTTCTTCGCCACCGCCATGGTCTTCGAGCCGCTGGTCGGCGAGCTCTTCCGGTCGGGCCTCGTCATGCAGGCGGCCGCGCTGCAGGGCGACTTCGTCACCCCGGTCATCATGGGCACGGCCGAGTCCGACACGACCCGCGAGCAACGCGGCGCGCGGGCGCTGTTCCGGATGCTCATCGACGACGAGGCGCACGGGGACGAGAACCGGGCGACGCTCAACGAGTGGCTGGCCAAGTGGACCCCGTACAGCATCACGGCGGCGCACACCCTCCAGCCCATCTGGTCCCAGCCGGCGGAGAAGGTCGTGCGCTTCGAGGACGCGCTCACGCGGTCGCGCGAGCGCATGGCCGACCTGCTGGAAGACCTGACCCTCGAGCTGCCCAAGGAGGCGCTGGCATGAGCGCACCCCAGTTCAACGCCGACCGCACGTCGTCCAACCGTGCGGGGGTGACCCTGATGAACAACCATGTCGGCTACGCGGTCGCCAAGCTCATGGAGGGCAGGGAGAACGTCGAGATCAGCGAGCTGCCGTCGATGATCCGCGTCGACGCCGTCGGCAAGGTGGAGTTCGACTTCGAGGAGATCGCCGACGCGCTCGGATGGGGCGACTTCGGCAACGACGACTTCGAGGAGATCATGTCGACCCACTACGGGCGCATGGTCGTCCTCGACGACCGCGTCGTGCTCTTCGCCAACCCCGAGGACGCAGCCGAGTACATCGGCTTCGACCTCAAGGCCATCGACTAGAGAGGTCTGAGCATGTACGAGAAGGACGGCGAGAAGTACTTCGTGCTCGACAGCCACCTGCACTTCTGGGACGCGAGCCCGGCGAATTGGATCAAGGGCCAGGAGCAGTACGCGAAGGGCTGGATCGAGTGCTTCCATGCCTACCAGAGCCTGGGGCCGGCGGACACCCACTGGCCGCTCGAGAAGTTCCAGAAGTACACCCTCGAGGACTTCCGCCGCGACGTCTTCGAGGAGGGCTACGTCGACAAGGCGATCTTCCAGTCGACCTACCTCAAGCAGTGGTACACCGAGGGCTTCAACGACATCGAGCACAACGCGGCGCTTCTGGACGAGTTCCCGGGCAAGTTGATCGTCAACGGGCGCTGGGACCCGCGCGATGGCCAGGCGGGGCTCGAGCAACTCGAGGCCGACCACGAGCGCTACGGCCTGAAGGGGGTCAAGCTCTACACCGCGGAGTGGCAGAACGGCTCGCGCGGGTGGACGCTGAACGACGACGATGCGCAGCCGTTCCTGGAGAAGTGCATCGAGCTCGGGATCAAGAACGTCCACGTCCACAAGGGCCCGACGATCTGGCCGCTGGACAAGGACGCCTTCGACGTCGCCGACGTCGATCACGCGGCGACGAACTTCCCGGAGCTCAACTTCATCGTCGAGCACGTCGGGCTGCCGCGGATCGAGGACTTCTGCTTCATGGCGACGCAGGAGCCCAACGTCTACGCCGGCCTGGCGGTCGTCGTCGGCGGGCTGATGCACGCCCGGCCCCGGTTCTTCGCCAAGGTCATGGGCGAGCTGCTGTTCTGGGTCGGCGAGGACAAGATGCTCTTCGGCTCGGACTACGCGATCTGGGAGCCGAAGTGGCAGGTCGAGGGGCTCGTGGACTGGGACTATCCCGACGAGACGTACTCCGACTACCCGCGCTGGACCACCGAGGCCAAGAAGAAGGTGCTCGGCCTCAACGCGGCCGCTCTCTATGACGTCGAGGTGCCCGAGGATCTGCGGGTGAAGGACCCGCAGGAGGGGCCTCCGGCCGCTCGCGACGACGCCGAGCTCGTCGAAGGAGCCGCGTGACACTGAAAGAACGGGTCCTGGCGGCACTGGGGACGGTCTACGACCCCGAGCTGGACGAGCCGATCACCTCGCTGCGCTTCGTCGGCGCATGCGAGGTGACGGCGGGAGGCGAGGTCGAGGTGCGCCTGCGGCTACCCACGCCGCAGTGCGCACCGAACTTCGCGTTCCTCATGGGCGCCGACGCGCGGGCGGCGGTGCTCGGGGTGCCCGGGGTGAGCGCCGTTTCGGTGGTTCTCGAGGACCACTACACCGGGGCCGAGATCAACGCGGCGCTGGCCGGCGGCGGGAGGTTTGACGACGCCTTCCCCGGGGAGGTGGTCGAGGAGGGGACGGACCTGCGGGCGCTGCGCGAGCTGTTCCAGCGCAAGGCGCTCGTCGCCCGGCAGGCGCGGGTGTGCCGGGCGCTGCTGGATGAGGGGCCGGCGCGGAGGAGGTGGTCGCGCGGCGCGTGGCCGAGCTGCCCGAGGGTGTTGACGCGCGCCGCTGCGTGGAGCTGCGGCGAGAGCTCGGGCTGCCATGCGGCCCGGGCGGTCCGGCGCTGATCGCCGGGGACGGCACGGCACTGCCGGCCGACGGCCTGGAGACGTGGCTGCGCCGCGCTCGGCTGGTAAGCCTGAGCCTGGAGAGCAACGGCGGGATCTGCCGCTCGTTGCTTCGCGTGCGATACGGAGGCCCCGAGGCCGAGGAGGTGGCGGCATGAAGGCAGCGCGACTGCACGAGTACCACGCGCCGCTCAAGGTGGAGCAGCTCGACGAGCCGAAGATCGACGGCCCCCACGACGTGATCGTGCGGCTCGGCGGCGCCGGCCTGTGCCGGACCGACCTGCACATCCAGGAGGGGCAGTGGGCCGAGAAGTCCGGTGTCGAGCTGCCCTACACGCCCGGCCACGAGAACGCCGGCTGGGTCGAGGAGATCGGCTCGGCCGTCTCCAACGTCGAGGTCGGCGACACGGTCATCCTCCACCCGCTCGTCACCTGCGGGTTCTGCCGGCCGTGCCGCGCCGGCGACGACGTGCACTGCGAGAACAACCTCTTCCCCGGCATCTCGGTCGACGGCGGCTTCGCCGACCTGATCAAGACCAATGCGCGGTCGGTCGTCAAGCTCGACCCTTCGCTGCACCCCAAGGACATCGCCGCCCTCGCCGACGCCGGGCTGACCGCCTACCACGCGGTCAAGAAGGCCGTGCCGCTGCTCTACCCAGGCACGCGAGCGGTCCTCATCGGCGCCGGCGGCCTGGGCACATCGGGATCCAGTGCCTCAAGGCGATGACCCCCGCCGAGGTGATCGTGGTGGACCCGAGCGAGCAGGCGCTCGCCCTCGCCGGCGAGATCGGCGCCGACACCACGGTGCAGGTCTCGGGCGGGGGCAAGCACGTCGACACGATCCTCGAGATGACCGACGGCCAGGGAGCCGAGGCGATCATCGACTTCGTCGGCGAGAAGGGCGCGATCGAGGACGGCGTCGCGATGCTCCGCCAGGCCGGCTCCTACTTCGTCATCGGCTACGGCGAGAACATCAACGTCCCGACGATCGACATCATCTCCCGCGAGATCAACTTCATCGGCAACCTCGTGGGCTCCTACAACGACCTGGCCGAGCTCATGACGTTGACTGCCCAGGGCCACGTCACGCTCCACACCAGCGTCTATCCGCTCGACGCCGTCAACGACGCCATGGCCGATCTCGACCAGGGCAGGCTGTCCGGCCGCGGCATCCTGGTCGCCGAGGCGGCCTGAGCTGAGCAACCCCGGAGGTCTGGCATGGGCAAGGTCCTGCACTTCAACCACGAGGCGCGGCGGCTGCTGCAGGCGGGCGTCGACGAGCTGGCCGACACGGTCAAGGTCACCCTCGGCCCCAAGGGGCGCAACGTGGTGCTCGAGCGCCTGACCGGCGTCCCGACGATCACCAACGACGGCGTGTCCATCGCCCGCGAGATCGAGCTCTCCGACCCCCACAAGAACATGGGCGCGCAGCTCGTGCGCGAGGTCGCCGACAAGACGAGCGACCTGACCGGCGACGGCACGACGACCGCGACGCTGCTGGCCCAGTCGCTCGTCCGCGCCGGGATGAACGTGCTGGCCGAGGGAGCCAACCCGATGCAGCTGCGCCGGGGCATCGAGGATGCGGTCGAGCTGGTGGTCGCCGAGCTGCAGCGCATGGCCCGCCCGGTGACCGAGCGATCGCAGCTCGAGGGCGTTGCGACGATCGCCGCGAAGGAGGACGAGCGCATCGGGCGCGCCATCGCCGACGCACTGGACCGCGTCGGCGAGGAGGGCGTCGTGTCGGTCGAGCAGTCAGACCTTCCCGGCATCTCCGTGGACTTCGTCGAGGGCCTGCACGTCGAGAACGGGCACATGTCGCCCTACCTGATCCACGACCGCGCGCGGATGGAGACGGTGCTCGAGGACGCGGCCGTCCTCATGACCTCGCAGCCGATCTCCTCCGTCCAGGAGCTCATGGGCGCGATCGGGCCGATCATGCAGCGCCCGCGGCCGCTGATCATCCTCGCCGAGAAGGTCGACGGCGCGGCGCTCGGCATGCTCGTCCAGAACAACCAGCACGGCACGATGCAGGCCTCGGCGGTGCGCGCGCCGGGCTTCGGCCACCGGCGCGTCGCCTACCTCGAGGACCTCGCGGCCTTCACCGGCGGCCACGTGATCACGCCTGAGGCTGGGACGTCGCTCGAGGAGGTCCCGGTCGAGGCTTTCGGACAGGCGCGCCGGGTGATCGTGACCAACGACGCGACGACGTTCGTGGAGGGCGGCGGCGCGGCGGAGGCCGTCGAGGCGCGGTCGTCGGAGATCCGGATGGAGCTCGACCGGGCTTCGAATGACACCGACGCCGACGCCCTGCGCGAGCGGTTGGCGCGGTTGTCGAGCCGGCTCGCGGTGATCCGCGTCGGGGGCGCCACCGACGTCGAGCTGCAGGAGCGCTACCGGCGGACCGAGGGCTCTTTGGCGGCCACACGAGCGGCGATGTCCGAGGGGATCGTCAGCGGCGGCGGCTCGGCGCTGCTCCGCGCGGAGCGAGCGCTCCCCGACGACGCGGCCGCGGCTGCCGGTGAGGACGACCACGCGGTCGGCGTCGCCGTCGTCCGAAGCGTGCTCGCCGACCCGCTCTACTGGATCGCCGCGAACGCCGGCTTCGACGGCCAGTCGGTCGTCGACCAAGTGCGAGAGATGCCCGACGACCACGGCCTCAACGCCCTGACCGGGGACTTCGGAGACCTCGTGGCGGAGGGCGTGGTCGACCCGGTGCGCGTCACGCGGCTGAGCCTGCAGAACGCGGCATCGGTCGCAGCGTTGCTGCTGACGACCGAGGCGCTCGTGGCCGAGGAGCTGGTGGCGCAACCGGGCGCGATCATCGCGCCGGGGTTCGGGGATCTAGCGGAGGGGTTGGCGCGGCCGTCGTCGCCGGTGTGAGGGACGCGGGAGGGGCGCTGAAACCGCCGTGAACTGTCCGACAGCCCCCGCGGCTCTCGCTGCCCGCTATTACGGCATTTCGCGCGAAGCGGTAGCGAGCAGCCGGTCGTCCTTGTCGACGCCAACGGTCGCAGCTCTTCTCGCCCTACCGTTCGAGCTACATGCTCGCCTTCTGCACCGGGAAGTCGAGATCATGCATCTCGGCCACTCCGAGATGTGAGCGCGAAGTATCGTGCCGCCTGACTTAGAAAGCACGATTCGGCGCATTTGCGAGCGCGAAACCGTGGAGATTCGGATATATCGTCTCGGTGCGATAGCCGGAGCGCTGATCGAGTTCACGTGTGGCCTGACGACCCCTCTCTGTCAACGTCCGGCGAGACGCTCACCTTTGAGGAATCAATGAACCTTGAGGGCGAGACTGGAGCATGTCGGGATGTTGGAGACGACTACGAATGGGGCTGTGGATGGTGCTGCCGCCGGCCGCGAGGACCAGCGAGCCGTAGGCGAGCTGGGATCCGTGGCCGGCGGGCGCGCCGGCGCGGCGGGGGTGCCTGACCCGGAGCTGGTCGAGCGGGCCAAGCGGCGCACGTTCACGGCGAAGTACAAGCTGGAGATCCTGGCCAAGGCGGACGCGTGCACGGCGCCGGGGGAGATCGGCGAGCTGTTGCGTCGTGAGGGGCTGTACACGTCGCACCTGACCTACTGGCGCAAGCAGCGCAAGGACGGCGCGCTGAAGGAGCTGGGCCGGCCGCGCGGGCGCAAGCCGGCGGATCGCCGCGACGCGGAGATCGCCGAGCTGCGCAGGCGGGCTGAGCGTGCCGAGGCCGAGCTTCAGAAGGCGCGGAAGGTGATCGAGATCCAGGGAAACGTCTCAGCGCTCTTGGAGCAGATGCTCGGTGCCGAGGGCGAATCGGGGAGCACCGAGCGATGATCTGCGAGACCGTCGAGGAGCTGACGCCGATCATCGGCACCAGGCCGGCGTGCCGCGCGCTGGGCGCGTCTGTGGCGACGACCTATCGTCGCCGACGGCCGCCCGAGCCGCGGCCGTCGAGGCTCAGGTCGACGCCGGCCAGGGCGCTGTCGGAGGCCGAGCGCGAGCGGGTGCTTGAGCTGCTGCACTGCGAGCGGTTCGTCGACTGCGCGCCCGAGCAGGTGTACGCCACGCTGCTGGACAAGGGCACGTACCTGGCCTCGGTGCGGACGATGTACCGGCTGCTGGAGGCCCAGCACGGCGGGGTGCGCGAGCGGCGCGACCAGCTCACCCACCCCGGCTACGCGAAGCCGGAGCTGCTCGCCGAGCGCCCGAACGAGCTGTGGAGCTGGGACATCTCCAAGCTCAAGGGCCCGGCGAAGTGGACGTACTTCTACCTGTACGTGATCCTCGACGTGTTCAGCCGCTACGCGGTCGGCTGGACCGTCCAGCACCGCGAGAACGGCCAGCTCGCGAAGGCGCTGATCGAGCAGGCGACCGAACAGCAGCAGATCGCTGCCGGCGTGCTGACCGTCCACGCCGACCGCGGCGGGCCGATGCGAGGCAAGCCGGTCGCGTTCCTGCTCGCCGACATGGGCATCACCAAGACGCACAGCCGCCCATACACCTCGACCGATAACCCCTACTCGGAGGCGCACTTCAAGACGCTGAAGTACCGGCCCGAGTTCCCCGACCGATTCGACGACATCGAGCAGGCGCGCGACTTCTGCCGCGGCTTCTTCGGCTGGTTTCGCGGTAGGGACGGCCATTGCTGGCCGCCCCCCGCACAGATCCCAGCGTGCGCGTCTAACGCACTGGGCTCCTGACTCGGGTTCTGGCGGCGAATCGCTGATCGGGCCAGGGATGGGTGTAGTGGGCGCGAGGGAGGTAGCGCTCCGAGAGGCGACGCATCCGCTGCCAGTTCATCCTGGTCTTCTGGCTGCGACGTCGAAGCGCCGCTCGCCAGAGCCGGATGACCTCTTCGCGGAACGCACTGGCCTGGTGGATGTTGCCCGGAACCGAGTAGTACGCGAGATGCCCACGCACGACCGATCCGAGCCAGCGTCCCTGTTCCTCGATGGGCCGGTGGCGGCGAGCCATCAGCGAGGCCTTGACCTGCTTGAGCTTCGCCGCCTGGCGTTTCTTGATCGTCCTGCGCCTCACCGCGAAGTGTCCGTCCCTCCGCTTCGCGCAATAGTGCGTGAAGCCGAGGAAATCGAACGTCTCGGGCTTCCCGAGACCGCGCTCTGCCCGCTGCTGGGCGGCGTACCGTCCGAGGCGGACCAGGCGTGTCTTCTCGGTGTTGAGCGCCAGACCAAAAGTGGTCAGGCGCTGCTCCAGGTCTTTCCTGAAGCGCTCGGCGTCGGATTGATGCTGAAACCCCAGCACGGCATCGTCGGCGTACCTCACGGCGATGACCTCGCCACGGGCGTGCCGCGTCCGCCATTGCTGGACCCACAGATCGAAGACGTAGTGCAGGTAGACGTTGGCCAGCAGCGGCGAGACTGTTGCCCCTTGGGGCGAGCCTTCCTCGCTGGCCGTCCACTGGCCGTCCTCGATCACGCCTGCCCTGAGCCATTTCTGGACCAGGCGCAGGACCCGCTCATCCGCGATTCGGTGCTCGAGGAACTTCAGAAGCCAGGAGTGATCCAGGCTGGTGAAGAAGTCGCGGAAATCCGCGTCGAGCACCCAGTTCACCTTGCGATCCTCGATCGCGACCGTGAGCGCATCCAGCGCGTCATGCGGCCCGCGACCCGGGCGGAACCCGTAAGAGAACCCCAGGAAGTCCGTCTCGTAGATGGCGTTCAACACCTCGACCACGGCACGCTGGACGATCTTGTCCTCCAGCGCGGCGATCCCGAGCGGCCGCAACCGCCCGTCGGTCTTGGGGATGTACACCCGGCGCGACGGCTTGGCCCGGTAGGCGCCCCGCTGAACCCTTCCGTGCAGATCCCGGAGGTTCTCCTCCAGATTCTGCCCGTAGGACTCCCACGTTTCCCCGTCGACTCCGGCGGCCGCCTTCGGGCTCAGCGCCCTGAACGCGTCACGGAGGCGATCGACATCGACGTGATGCCAGAGCGCGGTGAACCTCGCGTCCCTGTCCTTCGCGGCAACCTGCCGCACACGGTCCAGCGCACTTGACGCGCTCACATCCCGGCTCTGCGTCCGGCACGCGTTTTGCTGGCCCGTGTTCCCCTTGTCCAGCCGCCTTCCCTCCACCAGCTCCGCAGCCGATTCCTCGGCCTTGTTCGCCAGCTTCGCAGGTACTACGCGGCTGTCAGATTCCCGACGATCGTTCATCTCAGGCTACGGCCTTGGCCTTCCCGTCGCGGCCCGCCCAGCCGTCGATATGCCACCCCGCGAACCATCCCGGACGGGGCATCATCAACGACTGACGGGCGATCATCGGGCCTCCCGGTTCTCGCGCATGGAGATTCCGCGCATGCCTGGGTTCTCAGACCGCGCAGGGTCCGCCGGCCACTCGCATAACGCGACCGACGATCTCGCCTTCCGCCTAGTTGTACGGCGTCGGCACCCCGAACTGACTGATTTCGCGGCTCAATAGCCCCGCCTACGCGTACCCCTGTCAACGCTTCGCCGACGCCCTCACGAACGCCAACGCATGACTCGGGGCCACCGTGATTCGCTAGATCTTCGATGTAGAGCTCTCTCATCTCGCCGGGTAGCCGGCGGGAATTTCACCCGCCGGCCCCCACAGATCCGCACGTGAGCCTCTCGACTCATACGGCTCGTGCCGTCCAGTTATCCGGGCGGAGCGCAGAACCGCCAGTGCACGAACAGCTCAGGAGCCCGACAATGGACCCCCTTCAACCACGCTCGTGCCCGTTTGCCGCTGCGCTCTAGCCGCTTGTACTTCCACCTCGCCCAGCGCACCAGATGGCGATCGATGCGCTGGCAGAGCGGGATCACCGCGCTCGGGTAGAACGCGGTGAAGTACGCGAACCAACCCCGCAGCACCAGATTGATCCCGGCTGCGAGGTCGTCGAGGGTCAGGTTCACACGCCGATGAATCCGCCAGGAAGAGACCCGGCGGCTCATCGCCGTCAGCTGCCCGGAGAGACCGCCGGCAAGAAGGCCGTGAAGGCCACGTGCTGACGCTTGTTGTACGCCCCTCGGGGCCGGAACGTGTAGCCGCAGAACGTGAACGAGACCTGCTCGTAGGTTCCGCGGCGGTTGCTGTCCTTGCAATACACGATCCTCGTCTTGTCGGGATGAAGTTCCAGCCCGACCTCGGCGAGCCGACGCGCGACCGCGTCCCGTACCTGGCGGGCCTGGCGTTCGCTGACGCAATGGATCACCGCATCGTCTGCAAAGCGCTCGAACCGGACGGTCGGGAACTCCCTGACCATCCACGCATCAAGCCCATAATGCAGAAACAGGTTGGCGAGGACAGGGGAGATCGGGCTGCCTTGCGGCGTGCCCTTGACCCTCTGGACCAGCCCCCCATCGGGCTTTTGCCTCGGGGCCTTCAGCCAGCGCTCCACGTACATCACGACCCATTTCTGGTCGGTGTGGTGCGCGACCGCCCTCAGCATCAGCTCCCACGGCACGGAGTCAAAGAAGGCCCGGATGTCAAGATCGACAACCCAGTCCCTCCTGAAGCACCGCTCCCGGCAAACGGCGACCGCGTCCGCGGGCGCACGCCCGGGACGGTAGCCGTAGGAGTCCTCGTGGAAGATCGGCTCCACGCTGGACTCCAACGCCATCGCCGCCGCCGCTTGCGCGACCCGGTCGACGACATTTGGTATGCCGAGCACTCTGGTCCCGTCCTTCTTGGGTATCTCCACCGCCCGGACCGGCCCGGGAAAGTACGACCCCGACGACATCCGATTCCACAGCACGTAGAGGTTCCCCGAAAGGTTCTCCTCGAACTGCTCGATCGTCACGCCGTCGGCCCCGGCCGCTCCGCCATTGTCCTTGACCTTCAGCCACGCATCCCACACCAGTCGCTTGGGGATGTCATGCGACTTGCCCTTCAGCCTCGGCTCATGCACGCGATTCCTTCCTTGCGGTTGACCGCATCCACCAGCCTGGACGACCCCGCCCCTTGGCTCCACCCCCGCTGCGATACGCGGAAGCTTCCCAGCTACTACGGGCGAGTCCGCCAGCGTGCCCGGCGACGGTACTCTGCTCCTCACGGATTCCGCCGTTTGGAGTTCTCCCTCTCGCCGCCGGTCTCCCAACGGCAGTGTCCGGGCACGCCTTCACACGTTCCATAGAAGAGCCTCGGCCGGGATCATGCTGCCTGTATGCCGGACGCCGCCTGGGCAGTAAACGGGTAACCCCCAGGCTCATCCCAGGACGAAGAAGCAACCCTGGTTTCGACGTCGTCTTTCCGGCTTTCGACACGTCAACGGCAGAGGACTTTCGTCCATCGCTCATCTTCCCGACCCGCACCTGACGCGATCTAGCCACGCCTTTTCCCACGACGTTCACCACAACGGTCTTCAGCCAATGCAGCTGTGGGCGGTTTGAAGCCTCCCCCCGCAGGGCGGCTCCAGAGGGCCAAACAACCTCTATCTCTTCTACAGCACCGCAGGCAGCGGGACCACCATCAAACAAAACCGTCCGACCTCCTGCGTTCGTGTTCACAACTTCTCCATGCCGGTTTATCCCGGCGCTCACAACCACCAGCGCCTCCATGGCGAGCTGGGCGACATCCCGCCCGTCGAGTACGAGCTCGCCCACCGACTCGCCCTGGCCCCCGCCGCATGACGCGCGCGGATGGGCAGCGAAGCTGCGCTTCGCCCTACGGGCTCAGCTCCGCCGCGCTGCCCATCCGGCCACCCGACTACCGTCCCACCCGCCAACCATCACGGCCTCCGCGAAACCCAGCCTGCTCCACCTGTGAACACAGGAGCTTCACCGCGCCCGAAGTTCGCGAGCACCTTGTCGACCAGCCACTCGACGACCGGGTGTTGCTCGCCGAGGTATCCCGTCTCTGGCCAGATCGTTCCTTCGGCCTTCTGCGCCGCGATGAGCTGCGCAGCAGCGACGTCTTTGTCGGTGGTCAGCTTGAGGCGCTGGGTGATCTTGCGCTCGTTGAGGTAGCTCTGCGGTAGCACGCTGAGACGCCGCTGTAGGTCACGTGGGGGATCGAACGCGAGGAACGAGTTCTCCGGCTCGATCGCGATATTCAGCTCCGTGTGGGGCTTCTTCGACTCCTCGTCGAGGGCCTCGTGGACGAACGTGGCGTGGTCTTCGACCAGCGTGATCGGCTCCGCGACCTCAACGGGTCCCCTATCGGTGGCGCCCGCCATCAACGCCAGCAGGTCGAAACTATTGAGGTCAGGCTTCTCGGGGACTGCGGTCTCAGCGCTCTCGCCGGCGGCGAGCGCTTTGGCTATCGCGTCCTCTTCGAGGTCGACCGCGTGAAGACCCATCAGCGCGGCGGCCTCGCCAAGTGTCTGGTGGATCTCATGTTCCTTCTCGAGCAGTCGTTTGAGGACGGCGAGGTCGCCGCGAACTTTGTCGTGGTCGGGCTCGAAAAGGAGCGCGCGGATCTCAGGGGCGTGCCGCTGTCCATAGCGATCGATGCGCCCGTTGCGCTGATCGATGCGGATCACGCTCCACGGGAGGTCGAAGTGGATCAAGTGGTGGCAGGACTTGTGGAGGTTCACACCCTCGGAGGCAACGTCACCTGTGAACAGCAAGCGAAGCGGTCTGGAGTCTTGGCCGAATTCCTCGACGATTCGCATCTGCTCGGTGTCGGGCAGACCGCCGTGCATGACAGCCACCGCCTTCTCCGGCAGTTTCAGCGCGTTCGACACGGCGCCGGCAAGCCAGTGCAGGGTGGCGATCCGTTCGGAGAACACGACGACTCGCTCTGTCGAGCGGGGGCCAACGCCGATCACCTTGAGTTCGTCGATGAGGCGCCGGAGTTTGGCGCTGGAGTCATCGTCGATGTGGCCGTTGAGAGCGGCGAGCTCGGCGAGGGCGGCGTCCTCTCGCTTCTGTTCCTCGGTCTGTCCGGTCGCTGGGTTCAGTTTCTTGCGCCGCTCGGTGATGGTGTCGCGCAGAGCGATGTGGGACGACAGAAACGCCTTCAGCAGGGTCCACGGGAACAAGCGGCTTCCCTGGCCGCTCACTGGCGACTTGCCGGCGTCGGGGTACAGCCAGGCCTCCGCGAGCTCGGCGATCACCGCGTTCTCGGATGCGCTCGCGTGCACCGCGATCGGCTTCGGCGGGAGTCGATCGGGGAACTGGTGGCCAACCTCCGCTGCAACGTCCTTCTTGAAGCGACGGATGTACAAGTGCTCGATGTCCTCGCGCTCGTACGACTTTGGGTCGGCGATGGCAGTCGGATCAAGCATCCGGATGAGCTCAGCGAACGACTCGCGCTTGCCGTTATGCGGCGTGGCGCTCGTCAACAGCAGCGCATCCGTGCGGGGCGCCAAGAGGCGGGCGAGGCGGTTTCGGAACGCCGAGCGGTTCGCCACGTTGTGGCACTCATCGATGACGACGGCGTCCCAGTGGATTCGCTCGAGATGGTGCCCGTACTGGCCGGGATTCTTCAGCGTGTCGATCGATACGATGACGCGCTTGTAGAAGCTGAACGGGTTCCGTGTCGGCGGGATCTTCTGACGCACGCGTTGAACGCCCTGCGAGTCGAGCCGGACGAGCGGCAGGGAGAACCGCGTCCACAGCTCGTGCTGGAACTGCTCGAGGATGTGCTTCGGCGTGACGACGAGGATCCGCTCGCCGCGCCCACGTCTGATGAGCTCGGAGAGAATCATGCCGACCTCGAGTGTCTTCCCCAGTCCGACCGCGTCGGCGATGAGCAGCCGCGGGCGCGGCTGCTCGAGCGCCAAGGCCACGGCGCGCTTCTGGTAGTCGAGCGGGTCGAGCAGCTGACGATGTCCAATGGCTGGACGGACCTCCGTGACGGGCAATGGAGTCCGTCGCAAGAGTGCCTCCAAGTAGAGGCGTCCGCGCCGGAAGCCGGGCGAATCGTCCTGGACGAGCCTCGTGTCCTCGGGCCGCAGCGGCTTGATGTCGTCGAGGTGCGTGAAGAACGTCGCCTCCTGGTCGCGTACGAGCTCGGAGAGACCGGTCGCGCGGACGAGCAGGCCGTCCGCCTTCGTCTGCTGGATGCGAGTGATCAGCCAGTCCTCGTCGCGTACCTCGACACGTGCGCCGGGAGCAAGGAGCGGGATAGCGGCGGCAGGGGTGCTGGACCTCGGCATAGGCGTAGCCAATCCTCTACTACGACGCGGAGAAGCTCCCAACAGTCCGGCTGAGTCGATGATGAGCTGGTTCCCAACTACCACGATCACTCCTCCGGAGCGCATCGTATTCGCGCCGTGATCCGCGGTCGCAGCCGCGGCCGGAGACTGACCAGCCCGATCTATGAGGCATCGGACTAAGTAAGAACTCGCCGACGTCGGCGTAGGCGAGCGTGCCGAGGGCGCGAAGAGCGGCTCGCGGCCGTTAGGACGGGCGCCGTCATTCGCTCTCCTTCCTCCGCCGGGGCCGACGAACCCCACGCACGATCCACAACGACCCGATGCAACCTGCGGCGAACGCGAACCGGCGGGCTACTGTTGCACTCGTGCGACGCCGACCGCGCCGAGGCGATCCTGCGGGTCGCGGGGCGGACGTCGAGACGCGCCGCTCCAGTGACGGCGGCGGAATTCGCGCGCTCCCCGAGCCCTTCGCGCTTCCCCGGGCCGCCGCCGTGCCGGATGCGCCGTGAAGGCTGGCGCCGCGCTCACGCAGCGCTCCAGCACAAAACACGCTCGGGCCGCAGCCGCAGCAGCGGCCCCGGCGGCCGCCGCTCGCAGTAGGGCGGGTAGCGGACGACGAGGGCGGCGAGGCCGGCCGGCGCGTCGCCGATCCCGAGCACGTCGACGACGCCCAGCACCTGCACCCACGCCAGGCGAGTCCAGTCGTCGTCGTAGCGATCGACGCAGAGCGCCGCTCGCGAGCGCCGGCGCAGGTAGCGCACCCGCGCCGGCTCGGGCGTGCGTTTGGGCTTCGCGTCGTCGATCGCGCTGAAGATCGCGCCCTCGGCGATCGCGAAGGTCACGGGCAGGACGCGGGGGTGGTCCTCGTCGTCGACGAACCCCAGGCGCGCGACGCGCTCGGCCTCGAGGAGCGCCCGGGCCCAGGCTGGAAGCTCTTCTATGGGAGCGTCCGTAAATTAGACGCAGGAGTCGTGGTCGGGAGCTAGAACTCTTGGTGCGTGACTGATGCCGAATCAGCGATCGCGGAGCGCTACCGGCTGTTGGGGCCCCAGCTCAACGAGCGTCAGCGGCGGGCGTTCGCGGCGTCGGAGGCGCGGACGTTTGGCTACGGGGGGATCGCCGCGACGGCGCGGGCCTGCGGGCTGGCGGAGAACACGGTGCGCAAGGGGCTGCGCGAGCTCGACGAGCAGCCGCTTGCGCCGGGCCGCGTGCGCAAGCCGGGCGCGGGCCGGCCGGCGGCCGAAGACAGCGACCCAACGCTGCTGGAGGTGCTCCGCGAGCTCGTCGAGGACGACACGCGCGGCGATCCCGAGCGGGTGCTGCTGTGGACGGCCAAGAGCGCGCGCAGGCTCGCCGACGAGCTGGCCGAGCGTGGTCATCCGGTCGGGTTTCGGACTGTGCCGAGGCTGCTGCGCAAGCTCGGCTACAGCTTGCAGTCCGCGCGCAAGACGCTGGAGGGCAAGCAGCACCCCGACCGTGACGCGCAGTTTGGCCATATCAACGCGACGGTCGCGGCGGCGGTCGCCGCCAAGCAGCCGACGATCAGCATCGACACCAAGAAGAAAGAGCTCGTCGGCGAGTTCAAGAACCCAGGGCGCGAATGGCATCCCGAGCGCCAGGCGCCGAAGGTCAACACCTACGACTTCCCCAGCATGGCCGACGGCAAGGCGATCCCCTTCGGCGTCTACGACATCGCCGAGAACACCGGCTTCGTATCGGTCGGCATCGACCGCGACACCGCGCAGTTCTCGGTCGCCGCGATCAAGGCGTGGTGGCAGCAGCTCGGCTCACAGCGTCACCCCAACGCCCGGAACCTGACGATCACCGCCGACTGCGGCGGCTCCAACGGCAACCGCACCCGCCTGTGGAAGACCGAGCTGCAGCGCCTCGCCGACCAGACCGGGCTTGAGATCAACGTCTGCCACTTCCCGCCCGGAACATCGAAGTGGAACAAGGTCGAGCACCGCTTGTTCAGCTTCATCTCCAAGAACTGGCGCGGCCGGTCGCTTGCCTCCTACGAGGTCATCATCAACTCGATCGCCGCGACGACGACCAGCACCGGGCTGGACGTCTATGCACGCCTCGACGACAGCGACTACCCCAAGATCGAGGTCAGCGACGCCGAACTGGCGGCCGTCAACATCACCCGCGACACGTTTCATCCGGAATGGAACTACACCATCTGCCCATCACCTAAATGATGGACGCTCCCTATGGTTCGCACGACGACCACGCCAGCGTAGAGCCCGACCGATGGGAGCAGTCATGGACGTTGGAATCGGCCTGCCCGCCACGATCCCCGGCGTCGAGCGAGACCAGTTGCTGGAGTGGGCGCGGCGCGCCGAGGCGCGTGGCTTCTCGAGCCTCGGCACGATCGATCGCCTCGTCTATGCCAACTACGAGCCGCTCATCGCGCTGGCCGCGGCCGCCGCCGTGACCGAGACGATCCGGCTGACCACCGCGATCCTCATCGCCCCGTATCGCGCCAACGGCGCGCTCGTCGCCAAGCAGGCCGCGACCCTCGACCACCTCTCGGGCGGCCGGCTCGTGCTCGGCGCCGCGATCGGGGGACGCGAGGACGACTACGAGGTCTCAGGCGTCGACATCCACACGCGTGGCCGGCGCTTCGAGGAGATGCTCGGCGAATGGAAGCGGATCTGGTCGGGCGAGTCCTTCGGCACCGCGGGGGCGATCGGGCCCCCCGCACGCAACGGCGGCCCCGAGCTGATCATCGGCGGAACAGTCGACGCTTCCTTCCGCCGCGCCGCCGAGTATGGCGCCGGATGGATCATGGGCGGCGGGACGCCCGATGACTTCAAGCAGGGCGCCGCCAAGCTCGAGCAGGCGTGGCGCGCCGCCGGTCGCGACGGGCAGCCCCGCACGCTCGCGCTCGCCTACTTCGCGCTCGGCGACGGCGCGACCGAGGCCGCCGACCGCTACCTCAAGGACTACTACGCCTTCCTCGGCGACATGGCCGCCATGATCGCCGGCAGCGCCGCGACGGATGCCGACACGGTCAAGGGCTACGTCGCGGCCTTCGAGGCGGCCGGCTGCGACGAGCTGATCATGTTCCCCAGCAGCGCCGACCCCGGCCAGGTCGACCTGCTCGCCGACGCCCTCGCGTAGCGGGGCGCCGGGTCCCCCGGCCTTCAGTGCCGCGAGAGCGACAGCGTGTTGCCGTCCGGATCCTTGAACCACGCGACCTGGCTTCCGTCGGGCGTGGTCCAGACCCCGTCGTCGTCCTGGTCGAGGCCGTCCACGCTCAGGAACTCGACGCCGCGATCGACCAGTCGCGCGATCTCGCCGTGGAGGTCGGTGACCTCCCACCCGAGGACGGTGAAGGGCTGGACGCGCAGCCCCTCGCCCACGTTGGTGATCCGGACCGTGACGCCGTTCGCCTCCGCGACGACGGCGAACCCGTCCGCGCTGGTCACCCGCAGGCCGAGCACGTCCTCGTAGAACCGCCGCGCTCGGTCGAGGTCGGCGCAGGGCACGAAGGCGACGAGCTGCGCGGAGGCGGAGAGCACGGCGCCATCCTCGCACGCGCCCGCCCGCGCGTCTCGACGCCTCAGCGCCCGATCGGCTGCGCCAGCCGCAACACCACCAGCTCGTTGTCGTCGGGCGCTCCGCTGCCCTTGTGGCGCCCGACGCTGAACGGGAAGTTGTTGTCGTTCAGGACGACGACGTGGCGGCGGTCGAGGATCACGAGGTCCTCGATCGTCTGGAAGGGGAACGCGAACGGGTTGCCCAGGCCGACGTCTCCGGGCCCGGCGGGCAGCGAGATGCCCGCGCGGTCGGCGATGTTCAGGAGGTCGGCGGCCTGGCGCTTGGCCACGGTCGTGCCCGGAGCGCCGAGGGTGATCTCCTCCAGGGCCTTGAAGGCGGAGAGATCGCCCTGGGTGTTGTCGCGCTCGATCACCAGGCCGTGCCGGCGGTCGGCGAGCTGGAAGTCGCCGATCGAGGTGCCGCGCGGGTCGAAGGGGTAGGTCCAGCGATCGCCGGTGTATCCGGGGTGGCGCAGGTCGAAGGCGAAGATCTGCGTCGTGGCCGCGGGCGCGCCGGTGAGCGGCTTCTCGAGCATCGGCAGGAGCGTCCTGCCGTTGGGGGTGATCGCCATGCCCTCGAAGCCGCCGCTCGTCTGCGCGCGGAACGGGTTCTCCTGGGCGGTGTGGCGCGGCCAGTACTGCCCGGCGAGCCAGCGCGTGGTGGGCTCCCCCGCCTGGGGCTGGAGGTTCGTCCCGTCGTCCGTGCCCGCGATGGACGTGTCGGCGAAGGCCGGGAAGTCGCCGAAGAGCTCGACCGTCTGGAGATCGGGGAACTCGCGCACGACGACCCGCAGCGTGCGCCAGTCGAAGGACTGCACGTCGGCGCGGTCCTGCAACCCGTTGCGCTCGATCACGCCCGCGACCTTCTGAGCGAACGGCGCCGGGCCGATCGTGCGGTCGCGGTAGACGTTGCCGTGGTCGTCGCGGTCTGAGCGCGGGTTGAGCTTGGTCTCGATGTTGAAGCCGACCTTCTCGGCGTTCTGCGCGCGGGCGCTCGCGCCGGGGTCGTCCTTGCCCGGCCCGCTGCCGTACCAGTCGGCGTAGAAGCGGGCGAAGTCGAAGAGCTGCTGGGTGGTCGGCTTGACGTAGGGGTCGATGAGCCCCTCCTGCTTGGCGAAGGCGACGGCGACTGGCGACAGCGAGCGGTCGTTGGTCTGCGGCGTGCCGGTGCGGATGATCCCGTCGCAGACGAACTGCGACTGCAGCTGGGCGACGGTCAGCGAGCGGATGAGGACCTCGTCGTCGAACGTGTAGGGCGTGCCGTCGGCGCGCCGGCACTTGCCCGCGCTCACGTAGGGGTCGTGCGAGATGACCGGGACGCCGTCCTTGGTGATCCCGTTGTCGGTCTCGAGCGTCGTGACGCGGTTGTCGAGCCCCGCCTCGAACGCCGGCAGCGTGTTCTCGGGCCGCAGGTTGCGTGCACCGCGATGGCCCTCGAGGTCGAAGCCGGCCGGAACCGTGGGGTCGGCGTCGACGATCTGGCGCAGCAGGTCGGGCCGGTCGGTGATGATGCCGTCCACGCCGAGCTTGATGAGCGCCTTCATGCGGTCGGGGTCGTCGACCGTGTAGGGCACGACCCGGTAGCCCGCGGTGTGCAGCGAGCTGACGTTGATGAGCTCGCTCGAGGCCTTGGGGACGCCGGAGCCGGCGGGCGGATCCTGGCGCGTCGGCTCGCCGGTGGCCGGGTCGCCGTCGTCGAGGAGGTTGGCGTCGGGCGAGACGATCGGCGTCTTGGTGTCGCCGTGCGCGCGCGCGTCGGCGCGCATCGTGTTCATGACGCGCAGCGTGCTCGACTCCTCGGAGAACGGGTTCTGGGGCGCGCGGATCTCCTGGCCGGGATGGTCGGGATCGGGCAGCGGATAGGAGGCGTGGAGCACGCGCCCGTCGGCGTCGGTGTGCAGCAGGAAGGGCCCGAACTCGTCGCCGAACCACAGCGTGCCGTCCGGCGCGCGCTGGAGCGACTCGATGTCGAAGTCCGCGCCGGTGAGCGCGCGCGAGCGCGTGAACTCGTTGACGATCGCGAAGGGGATCTCGTGGTCGGGATCGCGAAGCTGGATGAAGCGCTTGACGGCGATCGTCCCTGCGCCGCCGAACCGCGTCTTCAGGTCGGGCGCGAGCAGGTAGACGCGAAGGTTGAAGTCGGCGGAGTTCTCGATCGAGCCGTAGCCGTTGTCGGCCATCACCCAGTAGCGCCCCTCGCCGGCGGGCAGCGCGGCGGAGAAGCCCTGCACGGGCTGCGAGGCGAACGGGACGGCGACGCCGTTGATCGGCGTCGAGCCGAGCAGCGTCCCCGAGGGCGGCCCCGGCGCGAAGGTCCGCGCTGGGAGGACCGCGCGCCCGAGCAGTCGCGTCGGGCGCGCGGGAGCGGCCTGGGCGACGGCGGCGGTGGCGGCGAGCAGCGCCGTGGCGGCGAGGACGACGACGGTCAGGTGACGGCGCAAGGGACGGCCTCCGG
>CAVSMB010000020.1:0-18170 GCA_963728925.1 uncultured Actinomycetes bacterium
CGACGTGCTCGCCGACCCGAGCATCGGCGGGCTGCTTCCGGAGGAGCCCGCCGACCCCGGGCCGCCGCTGCCCGACGGCCCGTACGAAGCCTACCTCCGCGACGTGCTGGAACGCGGGACGACGCCGAACGGGGTGTTCGCTGCCAAGCTCATGTGGGGCTACCTCGAGGACGCTGTTTCCCGCCTGCGCAGCCTCGAGGGCGTGGACGGCGCCGAGCCCGCGCAGGTGCTCGCCGCGGCCTTCGCCCGCCCCCGCTACGTCGTCGTCGTGCGGCGCGACAAGCTGCGCCAGGCGATCTCGCTGTGGCGCGCCGTGCAGAGCTCGAGCTGGCGCGCCGGCGAGGGCGACGGCGACCCCGAGCCAGTGTTCAGCGCCCGCGCGATCGCGCACCTGCGCGACCAGCTCGCCTCCCAGGAGGCGGCGTGGTCGGGGTTCTTCGCGTGGGCCACGATCGCTCCGCTCACGCTGGTCTACGAGGACTACGCGAACGAGCTGGAGGGCGCGGTGCGCGAGGTGCTCGCGCATATCGGCGTCGCAGCGCCGGAGGACCTCGACGTCGCCGTGCCGCTGCGCCGTCAGGCCGACGCGCTGACCGACGCGTGGGTCGAGCGCTTCACGCGGGAGGCGGCGAGCGTTCGCCGCAGCCCGGACGTCGTGTGGCACAGCGGAGAGCTCGACCGTGCGACGCGCTGGCGCGAGCTCGGGGTCCAGGGCACGACCGTGTGGTTCACCGGCCTGCCCGCCTCGGGCAAGTCGGCGATCGCCAGCGTGGTCGAGCGTCAGCTCGTGGCCGGCGGGGTGCCGGCCTACGTGATCGACGGCGACAACGTCCGCCACGGGCTGTCGGGCGATCTGGGCTTCGACAAGGACGCGCGCAAGGAGAACGTGCGGCGCGTCGCCGACGTCGCGCGCATGTTCGCCGACGCGGGGATCGTCGCGCTCTGCTCGCTCGTCTCCCCCTTCGCCGACGATCGCCGCTACGCCCGCACCGTCCACTCAGACCACGAGCTGCGCTTCCTCGAGGCCTACGTGGACACGCCGGCCGAGGTGTGCGCGCGGCGCGACCCCAAGGGCCTCTACGCGCGCGCCCGCGCGGGGGAGATCTCGGACTTCACGGGCGTCAACGCGCCCTACGAGGCGCCCGAGGATCCGGAGCTCGTCCTGCACTCGGGCAGCGAGTCGCTGCGCCACAGCGCCAGCCGGGTGCTCGAGGCGCTTCGCGCCCGGTAGCCGTTCGTCAGTCCTCGAGCAGCTCGCGCAGCACGAAGGGCAGGATCCCGCCGTGGCGGTAGTACTGCTGCTCCTTCGGGGTGTCGATGCGCACGCGCGCCCGGAACTCCTTGTCGCCCGCGGTGACGGTGACCTCGCGGGGGATCTCCTCGACGTCCTCCAGTCCGGTCACCGAGAACTCCTCCTCGCCGGTGAGGCCGAGCGACTCGGCCGACTCGCCGTCGGGGAACTGGAGCGGGAGCACGCCCATGCCGACGAGGTTTGAGCGGTGGATGCGCTCATAGCTCTCGGCCAGCACGGCGCGCACGCCGAGCAGGTTGGTGCCCTTGGCCGCCCAGTCGCGCGAGGAGCCCGAGCCGTACTCCTTGCCGGCGAGGACGACGAGCGGCGTGCCCTCCTGCGCGTAGGCCACGGCCGCCTCGTAGATCGTCGTCTGCGCGCCGTCGGGCAGCGTGCGGGTGACCCCGCCCTCCGTCCCCGGCGCGAGCTGGTTGCGCAGGCGGATGTTCGCGAAGGTCCCGCGCACCATCACCTCGTGGTTGCCGCGCCGTGACCCGTAGGAGTTGAAGTCCTTGGGCGCCACGTCGTGCTCGACGAGGTAGCGGCCCGCGGGCGAGTCGCGCTTGATCGACCCGGCCGGCGAGATGTGGTCGGTGGTGACGCTGTCGCCGAGCCTGGCCAGCACCCGGGCGCCGTGGATGTCGGTGATCGGCTCGGGCTCGCGCGGCATGTCGTCGAAGTAGGGCGGCCGGCGCACGTAGGTCGAGCCCTCGTCCCAGGCGAAGCGCTCCCCGGTCGGCACGTCGAGGCCGTTCCACAGCTCGTCGCCCTCGAAGACCTCGGCGTAGGAGCTGCGGAACATGTCCGACTGCACGGCCGACTCGATCGTGCGGTGGATCTCCTCCTGCGAGGGCCACAGGTCGCGCAGGTGGACCGGCTCGCCGTCGGCGTCCTCGCCGAGGGGATCGGAGTAGAGGTCGACGTCCATCGTCCCCGCCAGCGCGTAGGCGACCACGAGCGGCGGCGAGGCGAGGTAGTTCATCTTCACGTCCTGGTTGATGCGCCCCTCGAAGTTGCGGTTGCCCGAGAGGACCGAGCAGACGGCGAGGTCGCCCTCGTCCACGGCGGCGGAGATCTCCGGCGGCAGCGGCCCGGAGTTGCCGATGCACGTCGTGCAGCCGTAGCCCACGAGGTTGAAGCCCAGCGCCTCGAGCGGCTCGACGAGGCCGGCGCGCTCGTAGTAGTCCATGACGACCTTGGAGCCCGGAGCGAGCGAGGTCTTCACCCATGGCTTGCTGGTCAGCCCGCGCTGCACCGCGTTGCGGGCGAGCAGGCCGGCGGCGAGCATGACCGAGGGGTTGGAGGTGTTCGTGCAGCTCGTGATGGCGGCGATGACCACGTCGCCGTGGTCGAGCTCGACCTCGGTGCCGTCCTGGAGCGCGACGGAGACCGACGCGCGCGTGCGGGCCGGGGAGGCGCTCACCGTCGTCGGCGCGTCGCCGTGGCCGTTGCTGCCCGGTGCCCCGTCGGCGGGCGGGTCGGAGGCCGGGAAGCTGTCCTCGACGTCCTCGTCGTGGCCGTTGCCCTCGGGGACGTAGCCCTCGAGCGCCTCGCGGAAGCGCTCGCGCGACTCAGTGAGCGAGATGCGGTCCTGCGGGCGCTTGGGTCCCGCGAGGCTGGGGACGACCTCACCGAGGTCGAGCCCAAGAACGTCGGAGTACGTCGGCTCCTCGGAGTTCTCGTCGTGGAACAGGCCCTGCTCGCGCGCATAGGCCTCGACGAGCTCGATCTGCTCGGCCGGGCGGCCGGAGAACGCGAGGTAGCGCAGGGTCTCGGCGTCGATCGGGAAGATCGCGCAGGTCGACCCGAACTCGGGAGACATGTTGCCGATCGTCGCGCGGTCGGCGAGCGGCAGGTTGGCGAGCCCGGGGCCGAAGAACTCGACGAAGCTGCCGACCACGCCGCGCTTGCGCAGGCGCTCGGTGACGGTGAGCACCAGGTCGGTGGCGGTCGCGCCCTCGGGAAGCTCACCGCCGAGCCGAAAGCCGACGACCTGGGGGATCAGCATCGAGAGGGGCTGGCCGAGCATCGCCGCCTCCGCCTCGATCCCGCCGACGCCCCAGCCGAGCACGCCGAGGCCGTTGATCATCGTGGTGTGGGAGTCGGTCCCGACCAGCGTGTCGGGGTAGGCCTGGCCGTCGTGCTCGAAGACCACGCGCGCGAGGTACTCGAGGTTGACCTGGTGGACGATGCCGGTGTCGGGCGGTACGACCTTGAAGGCCTCGAACGCGCCCTGGCCCCAGCGCAGGAAGGCGTAGCGCTCGCGGTTGCGCTTGAACTCGAGCTGCGCGTTGCGGGCGAAGGCGTCGCGGGTGCCGTAGACGTCGACCTGGACCGAGTGGTCGATCACCAGCTCGGCGGGAACGCGCGGCTCGATGCGCGACGGGTCACCGCCCATGTCGGCCATCGCGTCGCGCATGGCCGCGAGGTCGACGACGGCGGGGACGCCGGTGAAGTCCTGCATGAGCACGCGCGCGGGCGTGAAGGCGATCTCGCGGCTGGGGTCCTCGGTGGCGACCCAGGAGGCGAGCGCCTCGACGTCGGCGGCGCGCACACCGACCCCGTCCTCGTTGCGCAGCAGGTTCTCCAGCAGGATTTTCAGGGAGTACGGGAGTCGGGCGACGTCGAAGCGGGCCTGCAGCGCGTCGAGGCGGAAGATCTCACGGTCGCGCCCGCCGACCGTGAGGGTCGAGCGGGCGCCGAAGGAGTCGGATGAGGGCATGGCCTAGACCCTAGTAGGCGCGATCTGGCGACCCTGCCCTCCGCGCTGCCCTGCTGCCCGAATTAGACTCGGGCCCATGGGCGTCGGAGCCGCCATCGCACTTGGTGCCGCGGTCGGTTTGGTGCTTGGCATCGTCGTCAGCGCGACCACGGACGTCCCGTTCGCCCCTGAGGCCGGGCTCGCGCTCGGTGCGCTCATCGGCTGGCTCTCGCGCCGGAGCCGCGAATAGATCACTCGCGCCGCGCTCCGAGGCGTTCGATCTCGAAGTGGAGGGTCAGGAAGCGTTGACCGGCGAGGAAGAAGCTGTGGTCAGTGATCAGCTCGCCGTCGGCGACGTAGACGAAGATCTGCTCTTGGAAATAGAGCAGCTTCACAACGGTCAACGCGTCGCGCTCGCTGTCGACGGAGCTGAGGTAGTGCCCGGGGAACGCGAGCTGGGTTCGCGACGTCAGAACGAAGTCGTGCTCTCCGGCGTTGCGTGGCTCCAGGGTGGCCGTGAAGTTGGCGCTGGGAATCGGGAAGCCGACGCTCACGTAGCCGCGGTCCTCGTGGCGGAAGCTGGTGTAGATGCCGACGTAGATCGGCTTGCCTGAGTCCGCGAAAGTCCGGATCCAGCCGCGGATGTCGATCTCCTCGGAGCCGTCGAGCGTGATCGTGTCGATCGTGCTGACCATCCCCCGCTGGGCCTCTTCGATGTTGGACGGGATCGCGGCCTGGCCGAGCGGCTGGGCGACCAGTCGCTTGAAGACCTCGTAGCCGGGCTTCATCCAGCGCCGCCACTCGGGCACGATCGACAGTCGGAAGCGGCTCGTGTGTTCGTAGAACTCGCGGATCAGCGGATGCACCCGGCCGGCGTCGAAGCTCGGCCCATCCAGGCTGTCGAGCGATGCGAGGATCCCGACATCGGGCGGGTTGCGGCGAAAGGTGCCGCCCCGGACCTTCGCGAGCTGCTCGACGTAGTCGGCGCCGACGTAGCGGGAGCGCGCCTCGAACGGCACGACATAGCGCAGATCGGACGCCGGCACCTCCTCGGCCATCACGCGCACGAGCGGCCGGCCGCGATAGGCGATAGCCGCGACCACGCGATAGACGATCGTCACCGCCGCGGCGACCAGCGCCGACTCGATGCCGACATGAGCGCTTGGAACAGCGCGCCTACGACGGCGCCGACCAGGAGCCCGAGCGCCACCTTCAGCGGGCGCAGGCCGAGGAGACCGAGCAGCACACCGCTGACGACCGCAGTCAGGAAAACCTGGTCCGGGCCGTAGATCAAGCCCAGCAGCCAGCCGAACAGGGCCATCAGCAACGCGCTCGAGAGGATGCGATACCACAGCGGCTTCACCGCGGCGACGCCCCGGCTCATGCTCGTGACCGCCTCGGCCGGCGCGTAGAGCACTGCACCGATCAGGGCGCCCGCGCCGACCCCGACCCCCTCGACCGAGTCGCCGATCACCGCGCCCGAGGCGGCGCCGAGTGCCGCTCCCCAAACCACCGCGTCGACAAGTCGGCCGGAACGGCTTCGTCTCCGTCGGTCCGGAGCGCCCATGATCCGGGAGTATCCCGGCGCTGATCAACGGCGGCGTCGGGGCGCCGGCGAACGGCAGCCGCCGTTCGCCTGACCCACGCTCCGGCATGGCCCGTAGCGCTGCCATGGAGTCAGTCTGGGACTACCCCCGCCCGCCCGCGGTCGTGCCGTCCGCGCTGCACATGACCGTGCGCGCCGGCGATGAGCTGGTCGCGGAGTCCGATCGGGCGCTGCGGGTGCTCGAGACGGCGTCGCCGCCGACCGTCTACGTGCCGCTCGAGGACGTTCGCGCGGAGCTGCTGCGTCCCGCCGGCGGGCGCTCAGTGTGCGAGTGGAAGGGCGTCGCGTCCTACTGGGACGTCGTCGCCGACGGGCTCGTCGCCCGGCAGGCCGCATGGGGCTACCCCGACCCGGTTCCCGCCTACGCGCAGCTCACCGACCACCTGTGCTTCTACCCCGGCCGCGTGGCCTGCTGGCTGGGCGACGAGCGCGTCCGGCCGCAGGACGGCGACTTCTACGGTGGCTGGATCACCAACGACATCCAGGGTCCCTTCAAGGGCGCACCGGGAACGCTGGGCTGGTAGCGTCGCGCGCCGCGATGGCGGCGCAGCGGTCGGTCACACGATGAGGGTTGATCGGCGGGGCAGCCGCCGTCGGCGCGAGCGCCGCGCTGCCGGGCGCGGCCGGAGCGACGACGTGGCGGACGCGGCGGGTCGACGTGGTCGTCGTCGGGGCCGGCCTGTCCGGGCTCGCCGCGGCGCGCCGGATCGCGGCCGCCGGGAAGTCCGTGCTCGTGCTCGAGGCCCGCGACCGCGTTGGCGGCCGCACGCTCAACGCCTCGATCGGCGGTGGGAAGGCGGTCGAGGTCGGCGGCCAATGGGTGGGCCCCACCCAGGACCGTCTCTTCGCGCTCGCGCGCGAGCTCGGCGTGAAGACGTTCCCGACCTACAACACCGGGTCGAACCTCTACTACCGCGAGGGAACGAGCAAGCGTAGTCCAGGAGCACGCCGGGTGGCGACGTCCGCCGAGAGGTCGCGCTCGCGGCCGAGCAGCCGCGCGATGCGGACGGCGGTGGTGTCCAGCGCCTCCGCCACCGCGTCCATCTCGGGAATGCCGGAGCGGCTCGCGCGCGCCGAGAAGTCGCCCGTGCCGAGCAGCGTCGACGTCCGCGAGAGGCGCTCGAGCGGCCGGGCCAGCCGGCGGCCCTGGACGACGGCGAGCCCGACCGCGGCCGCCGTCCCGCCGACGGCGAGCAACCCGACCAGCAGCCAGACGCCGCGCTGGCGACCGGACACCTCGCTCGCCGGCTCGCTGGCGATCACCTGGACGTCTCGAGCCAGGCCCGACCGCACCGAGAGCGCGGCGCCGGGGATCGGCACGCCGACCGCCGTCCGGCGGCCCCGCGAGTCGATCACGGTGACCCAGTGGCGCGGATGGACCAGCCGCGCCAGGGCGGTGGCGTCCAGGGGCCGCCCTCCCTCGACGGGATCGTCGACGGCGGCGGCGACGGTGTCGGCCTCGCGCTCGAGCCGGCCGACGGCCTCCGAGTGCGCGCGACGCGCCCCGACGATGCCCAGCGGAACCCCGAGGACGAGCACGGCGGCGAGCGCGATGAGCGCGGTGGAGGCGACCAGCCGGCGGCGCACTCAGGCCTCGAAGCGCAGCCCGACGCCGCGGACCGTCGTCAGCAGCGCAGGCTCGCCGGCGTCGTCGCCGAGCTTGCGCCGCAACCAGGAGACGTGCATGTCGAGCGTCTTGGTGGAGCCGAACCAGTTCGCGTCCCACACCTCGCGCATGATGCGCTCCCGCCGGACGACGGCGCCGGCCTCCTCGACGAGCAGTGCTAGGAGATCGAACTCCTTTGGGGTCAGCTCGAGCTCGCGTCCGTCGCGCCACGCGCGTCGCGCGGTGCGGTCCACGCGGACGCCCCTGGCCTCGACCGTCGGGGCCCTGGCGGCGCCGCGGCGAAGCTGGGCGCGCATGCGCGCGAGCAGCTCCGCGAGACGGAACGGCTTGGTCACGTAGTCGTCGGCGCCGGCCTCGAGGCCCTCGACGACGTCGAGCTCCTCGCCAAGCGCGGTGAGCAGCAGGATCGGCAGCTCCGGGTGCACGCGGCGCACGCGACGGCACACCTCGAGGCCATCGAGCCGCGGCAAGCCGATGTCGAGGACCAGGAGGTCGTGGTTGCCCGCCACCCCCAGCCGCGCCACCCCCAGCCGCGCCGCCTCCTCGCCGTCGCCGACGGCGTCGACCTCGTAGCCGTCGCGCACGAGCGCACGGGCGAGCGGCTCGAGGATCCCCGCGTCGTCTTCTGCGATCAGCAGGCGCGACAATGCCTGAGGCTAGCCGCGCGGCGTACGGGCGTCGCCGCCGCTGCGTGGCCTTTGCCGAAGCTTTGCCCGCGCGTGATGGGAGGTTGACCCCCCAACCCGCACACTGCTCCGCATGCTCAGCGATCGCTCTGACGCCCGGGACCGCGCGCTGCGGGCCGCGAGGCGCGTCACCGCCGCGTCGATCGCCGGTGCGGTCGGCCTGACCGCGGCCCTCTCCGGCGTCGCCGCGCAGGCCGTGAAGGGCCACGGCAAGCCGGCCTCCACGCCTCCGGCAACCCCGGCGCGCGTCGTCGTCCCCGCGCCTCAGGCGATTCCGCGGATCGGCGGTGGAGCGCCCGCTCCGCAGCCGCCCGCCCAGGCGCCCGCACCGGCGCCGAGCCCGCCGCCGGTCCCTCCGGCCGTCTCCGGCGGCTCGTGACGCCCACGACGGCTCGCTGGCCCGCGCTGGGGACGACCGCCTCGGTGCACGTTGACCACGCGCGCGTGTTGGCGCTCGCGCGCGCCGCCGTCGAGCGCGAGCTCGACGCGATCGACGCCGCGTGCAGCCGCTTTCGCGAGGACTCCGAGCTGATGGGCGTGAACCGCGCGGCGGGCCGGCCGGTCGTCGTCGGGCCCGTGCTCATCGCCGCCGTGCAGGCCGCGGTGCGGGTCGCGCGGGCGACCGACGGGGACGTCGACCCGACCGTCGGGCGGGCGATGGCCCTCGCCGGCTATGACCGCAACTTCTCGCGGTGCGTGACTCCGGCGCCCCGCTGCGCGCCGCCTCGGTGCCCGGGTGGCAGGCCGTCGTGGTCGACGCGCGAGAGCGCACCGTGCGGGTGCCCGCCGGGGTCTCGCTCGACCTGGGCGCGAGCGCGAAGGCGCTCGCGGCCGACCGCGCGGCCGCGGCCGCCGCGCGCGCGACCGGCGCCGGGGTGCTGGTCAACCTCGGCGGCGACATCGCGGTCGCCGGGCCCAGCCCCGACGAAGGCTGGGCGGTGCGCGCCTGCGAGGACCACCGCGACGGCCCGGAGGCGCCCGGGCAGACCGTCGCGATCCGGAGCGGAGGGCTGGCGACCTCCAGCACGACGTCGCGCCGCTGGCGGCGCGGGTCGCAGGCCGCGCACCACATCGTCGACCCCGCCACCGGGCTTCCGGCGCGAGAGGTGTGGCGAGCGGCGAGCGTCGCCGCCGCGACGTGCGTTGATGCGAACGCCGCGAGCACCGCGGCGATCGTCCGCGGCGCCCGTGCGCCGGCGCGGCTGCACGCCGCCGGGCTGCCGGCGCGCCTCGTCGCCGTCGACGGCTCGATCACGACGGCGGGCGGCTGGCCGGCGCCCTCGGAGGCGACGTGATCGCCGCCGCGGGTCCCTCGGCGATGTGGTACCTGACGCGCGGCGCCGGCGCCGTGACCCTCGTCGTCCTCACGGCCAGCGTGGTGCTCGGCATCGTCCACGCGGATCGCCGGCGGCCCGCCGGGGCCCCGCGCCTGCTGGTCGACGCGGCGCACCGCACCTTCTCGCTGCTTGCCCTCGCCGTGCTCGCCGTGCACATCCTCACCTCGGTGCTCGACGGCTACGCCCCGATCGGGCTCGCCGCCGCCGTCGTTCCTCTCGCCTCGGCCTACCGCCCGCTGTGGGTCGGGCTCGGCGCCCTGGCCGTCGACCTGCTGCTCGCCGTCACCGTCACGAGCCTCGTCCGCGCGCGCCTGGGCTATCGCGCGTGGCGAGGCGTGCACTGGCTGGCCTACGCCTGCTGCCCGGTCGCCGTGGTGCACGGCCTCGGGACCGGAAGCGACGTCCGCAGCCTCTGGCTGGCGCTCGTGACGCTCGCCTGCTCGCTGGCGGTGCTCGGCGCGCTGGGCTTCCGCCTCGCCGGCGCGGGGCCCGGGCACGGGCTGGTTCGCGGGGGCTCACTCGCGGCGGTGCTCGCCGCCGTGCTCGGCCTCGCGCTGTGGCTGCCCGCGGGGCCGCTGGCGCGCGGCTGGGCGCGGCGGGCGGGCACGCCGCCCACCCTGCTGGCCGCGCCGGCGCGCGCGGCCGCGCCCCCGCGCGAGCGCGGGTTCGCCTCCCGCGTAACCGGCACCGTCCGCCAGGGCCTCACGTCGGACGGGACCGGCGTCGTCAACCTTTCGTTGCGCCTGACCGACGGGGGCGGCCGCCTCGTGGTGCGCCTGGCCGGGCAGCCGCTCGACGGCGGCGGGCTGGCGATGCGCAGCAGCTCGGTGACGTTGCGCCATGGCGCGCTCTACGAGGGACGCGTGGAGCGGCTGAGCGGAAGCGCGGTCGACGCGCTGGTGGGATCGGCGGACGGCAGGGCGCTGCGCCTTCGTCTGCGCCTGAAGCTCGCCGCGACGAGCGTCGACGGGCGCCTCTCGGCGAGCCCCGCGACCGGGACGCGCGGATGACCGTGCTCCCGCGCCTGGTCGCCGGGATGCGCAGCGGCGAGCGACTCGGGCTCGAGGCTCACCACGAGCTGCACGGCCGGCTCCAGCTCGAGTCGTGGGCGCCGGACGCGCTGATCCGCGAGGTCGGCGCCTCGGGGCTGCGCGGACGCGGCGGGGGCGCGTTCCCCACGGCCGCCAAGCTCGAGGCCGTCGCCGGCGAGCGACGGCGCGGCGTGGTCGTGGCCAACGGCGCCGAGGGCGAGCCGATGAGCTCCAAGGACGGTCTGCTGCTCGAGGGCGCGCCGCACGCCGTGCTCGACGGCGCGCTCGCCGCCGCGCACGCCGTCGGGGCCCGCGAGGTCATCGTCGCCGTCCCGGCGCAGGCCCGGCGGGCGCTGCGCTCGACCGAGGTCGCCCTGCGCGAACGGCGCGACAGCTCGCGGGTCCGCATCGTGACCACGCCCAGCCGCTTCCTCGCCGGCGAGGAGACCGCGCTCGTCCGCGTGCTCGACGGCGGACCGTGCAAGCCGACCCTCGTCCCGCCGCGGCCGGCGCAGCGCGGGGTCGCCCGTCGCCCGACGCTCGTGCAGAATGTCGAGACGCTGGCCCACGTCGCGCTGCTCGCGCGGCACGGGGCGGGGTGGTTCCGCGACCTAGGCGACGACGGCGTGCCGGGTACCGCGCTGGTCACCCTGAGCGGTTCGGTGGCGGGCCCGGGCGTCTATGAGATCGCCAGCGGAACGCCGTTCGACGAGCTGCTCGCCCTGGCGGGCGGCCCGACCGAGCCGGTGCGGGCGGTGCTGGTCGGCGGCTACTTCGGAGCGTGGATCTCGGCGCAGGACGCCGCCGGGCTGGCGCTGCACGCCGACGCCACCCCCGCTCCGCTGGGCGCAGGGGTGCTCGTGGTCCTCGGCGAGACGCGCTGCCCGGTGGCCGAGGTGGCACGGGCGATGAGCTGGCTCGCGGCCCAGACCGCCGGCCAGTGCGGGCCCTGCGTCCACGGACTCGCCGCGCTCGCGAGCGCCGTCGCTCGCGTGGCCGCCGGACAGGCCGACGACCGCGTCGGGCCGCGATTGGCCCGCTGGAGCGACCAGGTCGACGGACGCGGCGCCTGCCAGCACCCCAATGGCGCGGTGCGGTTCCTGCGCAGCGCCTTGCGGTCTTCGGCCCCGAGCTGTCCGACCACCACCGCAACGGGCCGTGCGTCGCGTGCGCGGGTCCCGCCGTGCTGCAGACGCCCGGCCCCGAGGCGCTGGTCGCGTGAGACTCCCTGTGTCAACCCTCCTGCGTGGTGAGGCGCTGGAGGGTGTTGTGGCGGGCGGGGTCGTAGACGTCGCCGTCCTGCCAGATGCGCCAGAGGACGCCGGTCCAGGCGCGGCCGAGGATGCGGATGGCGTGTGGGTGGGTGCAGCCGCGGGCGCGGGCGCGGGTGTAGATGTCGGCGGCCCAGGGGTTGGTGCGGCGGCTGGTGTCGGCCATGGTGGCGATGGCCGCCCGGAGGCGGTGGTCGCAGGCCCAGCGGAAGCGGGCGCGTTTGGATTTGCCCGACTCGACGGCGACGGGGGCTTGGCCGGCGTCGCTGGCGAGGGCGGCTTTGGTGGGGTAGCGGTCGCGGCAGTCGCCGATCTCGGCGAGCAGGGTGGCGGGGCAGACGGCGGTCTTGGGGTCGCGGAACAGCGACTGGAACGTGGCTCCGTCGGGGTGCTCGAGCAGTCCGGCGCGGATTTCGCTGGTCAGCTCGGCGATGCGCTGAACGATCGGTTCCAGCGCGGCGACCAGCGCGAGCACGATCTGGCGGCGTGCCTCGGTTTCCAGGACGTCGGCGCGGCCGCTGGCGGCATCGCGCAGCCGGCTGAGCAGCTCGCCGGCGGAGCGGCGGCCGCAGTAGCCGTGGCGGGCGAGGAAGCGAGCCATGCGCTGTTCGCCGAGGCCATGCGCGTCGGCGGGCGAGGGGTAGCGCCGCAGGAACGCGAGGGCGATCGGGCTGTCGATATCGGCGAACGTCTGCGCGGCGCCGGGCCAAAAGCTTTCCAGTTGGGCGCGCAGCTCGTTGGCGATCGCGACGCGGTGGGCGACGAGGTCCTCGCGCGCACGGGTCAGCGCGCGCAGCGCCTTGGTCTGATCGCGGTCGGGCACCAGCACACGGAAGCGGTGGCTGTCGGTGCGGGCCAGCTCGGCGAGCACGAAGCTGTCAAAGCTGTCGGTCTTGCCGCCGGCGGCGCTGAAGCGCGGGCGCATCGCGGCGACTTGGTTGGGGTGCACGGCGATCACGTGCAGGCCGGCGTCGAGCAGCCGCTCGGTGAGCAGCCCGTCCGGGCGCTCGATCGCCACGCGGGCGACCTCGAGCTCGAGCAGCCGTGCGCACAGCGCGCGGATGCCACGCTCGTCATGGGCGAAGCGGCGGCCCTCGACGATCCGCCCCTCGCCGTCGACGACGCAGCAGGCGTGTTCCTCACTGGCCCAGTCGATGCCAGCAAAGCGATCCTCCACGACTTCCTCCTTCCGACGGCGTTGACTGCGGCCGGCGACGAGGTACCGTGGCGGGTGCTCATTGACGGCGCTCGGGTGGCGCAACTCCCTGTTGCCACTCAGGGCACCTCGACGGATCGCCGGGAGGCGCTGGTCTCACGCTGGCCCTCAAGAGGGGCAAGCACCGCTGGCGCTCTCCCGACGACCGCCGGCAGCACCAAGGATGACCAATGAGCACCCGCCTGCGAGTCGACCCGATCGCCTGCACCGGTCACGGCCTGTGCGCCGAGCTGCTTCCCGAGCTCATCGAGCTCGACGACTGGGGCTTTCCGATGCTCGGCGACGAACGGGTGCCCCAGCACCTCCTCGACCACGCCGACCGCGCGGTCGCCGCCTGCCCGACCCTCGCCCTCCGGCTGGACCGCGCAGGGCGCCGGGATCGCCCCGCCGGCGACGCCGAGGTCCTGCGCGCGTTCTGACGCGCAGGACCCCGAGCCGGCGCTCAGGCCAGGCCGGTGGCCGCCCGCTGCTTGCGCGCGATCGCGTCGATGATCACCGCGCCGAGCAGCACGGCGCCCGTCACCATGAACTTGACCGAGCTCTGCAAGGCGAGCAGGTCCATCCCGTTGGAGATCGAGCCGATGACCAGCGCGCCGAGCAGGGCGCTCCACACCGAGCCCCGGCCGCCGAAGAGGCTCGTGCCCGCGATCACCGGGCCGGCGATGGCCAGCAGCAGCAGGTCGCTGCCGCCTGAGCTCTGGTTCACGGCGAACAGCCGCGAGGCCGCCATGATGCCGCCGATCGCCGCCATCGAGGAGCACAGCCCGAACACCACGATGCGAATCCCCGACACGGAGATGCCCGCGCGGCGCGCCGCCTCGTCGTTGCCTCCCACGGCGTAGATGTGGCGGCCGAAGCGCGTGCGTGTGGTGATGTACTGGAAGAGCACCACGAAGCCCACGAGGATCAGCGCCGCGAGCGGCACCCCGCGCGCCGAGTCGAGCACCGCCACCACCACGATGACCACGGCCGCCAAGAGGACGATCCTCACGATCACCCCGATGATCGCCGGGGCGGGCAGACCGGCGGCCGTGCGCCGGCGGCGCGCCCACAGCGTCACAGCGGCGTAGGCGCCGACCGCGACCGCCGCGATGACCCAGCCGACCACGCCGCTGTAGAAGGTGCTCGTCAGCCCGATGATCTTCGGGTTGTTGATGTTGACGGTGCCGGTGTCCCCGAGCACCTTGAGCTGCAGGCCCTGCCACGCCAGCAGCCCCGCCAGAGTCACCACGAACGACGGGATCTCAAAGCGGGTGAACAGGAAGCCCTGCAGCAGGCCGATGCACGCGCCCGCTGCGATGGCCGCAGCGATCGCCAGGTAGGGCGACCAGCCGTGCTGAACGTTGAGGACGGCCATGATCGACGCGCACACGCCGCTGACCGCACCGACCGAGAGGTCGATCTCGCCGAGCAGCAGGACGAGCACGATGCCCACCGAGATCAGGCCGACGGCGGTGATCTGCAGCACCAGGTTGGTCAGGTTGACGGCCGTGAGGAAGCGGTTCTCCTGGCTCTGGAAGATGGCCCAGATCACCGCGATGGCGATGATCACCCGCGCCTCGGAGAGATGGCCGATGAGGAAGCGCCGGACGCCGCCCGCCCTGTGCCCGGAGCTCTCGGTCTCGTCGACGTCCGTCGTGATGTCCGTCGCCTGCGCGCTCACTGGGCACCTCCCGTCTCGGACCCGGCCGTTCGGCTTGCGTCAGACTCGTCCGGCGGGTCGCCCACCGAGCCCGCCGATCCGCCTGCCTCAGATCCCGCCGAGTCGCCGCCCTCAGAGCTGGCCGACTCGTCCCCGTCGGCCGCGGCCGGTTCGTCGGCGTCGGCTCCGGCAAGCTCGGCGACGTCCTCGGACCCTAGCCCGGTGATCGCCCCGATGACCTCTTCGTGGGAGGCCTCGCTCGCGCTGAAGTCGCCGGCCTTGCGACCGAGCAAAAGCACGAAGATCCGGTCGGCGACCTGGAAGACGTCGCTGAGGTTGTGGCTGACCACGATCACTCCGAGGCCGCGCTCGCGCAGCCGCTTGATCAGGCTCAGCACCATCGCCGTCTGGCGCACGCCGAGCGCCGCCGTCGGCTCGTCGAGCATGACGACCTTGGGCTCGCCGAGCAGCGAACGGGCGATCGCCACCTGCTGGCGCTGGCCGCCGGACATCATCCCGACCTCGCTGCGGACGTCGGTGATCGTCACCGCGAGGTTCTCGAGCAGCTCGTGCGAGCGCTGCTCCATGTCGATCTCGTCGAGCTGGCGGACCGCGTGCCCGACCCCGCCCGAGAGCTCCTCCTGGCCGAGGAACAGGTTCTCGACGACGTCCAGGTTGTCGCACAGGGCGAGGTCCTGGTAGACGGTGGCGATCCCGAGCTTGGTCGCGTCGGTCGGATGATTGATCTTGACGGGCTGGCCCTCGAAGAGGATCTGCCCGTCGGAGACCTCGTGGATCCCGGCGATCGCCTTGACCAGCGTCGACTTGCCCGCGCCGTTGTCGCCGACGAGGGCGACCACCTCGCCGGCCCTGACGTCGAAGTCGACGCCGGACAGGGCCTCGACGGGTCCGAAGCGCTTGCTCACCCCCTGCAGCGAGAGCAGTGCGTCGCCGTTCGAGCTCATGTGGACGTTCCTTTCGGTTCCGGAGCCGGAGCGGCCGCCCGGGCGACCGCTCCGACCTTACCCCGCTCAGCCCTGCCCGATACCCGCGGACTTGCACGCCGAGGCGTACCTGCCCGTGCAGATCTGCGCCGGCGTCCAGAAGCCGTCCTTGACGATCGTGTCCTTGATGTTGTCCTTGGTGACGGCGACGGGGGTCAGGATCACCGAGTCGATCTGCCCCGATCCGTTGTCGGTCTTCCCGGTGACCAGCCCGGCCGCCGGCTGCTTGCCCTGGACGAGCGCCACGGCGAGCGTCGCCGCGCCCTCGGCCTCGGGCTTGACCGCCTTGTAGACCGTCATGTACTGCGTGCCGGCGAGGATGCGCTGGATCGCCGCGAGCTCGGCATCCTGCCCGGTCGTCGGCTTGGTGGACGGGTCGATGCCGTTGCCCTTCATCGCGGCGATGGCGCCCCCGGCGGTGCCGTCGTTGGCGGCGTAGACGCCGTTGAAGCCGGTCTTGCCGAGCGCGGTGATGGACTGCTCCATCTCCTGCTGGGCCTTGTCCGGGCTCCAGTCGGGCGTGTCGTAGGACTTGGCGATCTTCACCCCGGAGGACTTGAAGCCCTGCATCGCCCCCTGCTTGAACAGCTTGGCGTTGTTGTCGGTCGGGGCGCCGTTGATCATCGTGATCGGGCCTGTCGGGTTGCCGTCCTCCTTGAGCTTCTGCGAGAGCGACGAAGCCTGAAGCTGGCCGACCTTCACGTTGTCGAAGGAGATGTAGTACTTGAGGTCCGCGTTCGGGATCAGTCGGTCATAGCTGATGACCGGCACGCTCTGCTGCTTGGCGCGGTTCACGATGGCCGTGGCCGACGCTGCGTCGACCGGGTCCAGAACGAGGACCTTCGCACCCTTGGTCAGCGCGGCCTCGGCCTGCTGCTGCTGCTTCGCCGCGTCCTGGTCGGCGTTGGAGTAGATGATGCTGCAGTCCGGGCACAGTGCCTTGGCCTTCTTCACGAAGTTCGGGCGGTCCTGAGACTCGTAGCGGGCCGTCTTCGACTCTGGCAGCAGCAGCGCGATTGATCCGCTCTTGGCGCCACCACCGCTCGAGCTCTTGTCGTCGTTGCTCGAGCCGCACGCGGCGACGGTGACGGCGAGCACGCCGGACGCGATGAGCGCGCCGGCGACCCGTCCACGGGTCGAGTTGAGCATTGGCATTCCCTCCTTCATCGGTGATTGGTCGTTGAAGTCTGGAGCACGAGCGCGATCGCGCCAACTAGTTCGGCGCGCGCACCGAGCGACCCCGAGACGATCTCGACGTCCTGGGCGGCCGTCGGGATCGCACGCCGGCTGACCGACTCGCGCAGGGGCTCCAGAAGCACCTCCCCGGCGGCCCCGATGCTGCCGCCGACGATGATGCGCTCGGGGTTGACGAGGTTGCAGAGGTTGGCCACGGCGACGCCGACGTGGCGGCCGGCATCGGCGATCGCCCGGCGGCACGCGGGGTCGCCCGCCAGCGCGCGCTCGACGACGCGCTCGGTGTCGAGCGTCTCCTCGCCGAAGCTGCGGCGCAGCAACGCGACGATGGCGTCGGCGCCGGCCACCGTCTCCAGGCAGCCGCGGTTGCCGCAGCGGCAGATGTCGCCGTGCTCGTCGACCGTCGTGTGGCCGATCTCCCCCGCGGTGCCGCCGGCGCCGCGGAACAGGCGATGCTCGACGATCAGGCCGGCGCCGATGCCGGTCGCCAGCTTGAGGTAGGCGAGGTCGGCGCACGGGCGGCCGGCGCCCCACGTCAGCTCGGCGAGCGCGCCGAGGTTCGCGTCGTTCTCGACCTGGACGGGCACCCGGAGGCGCTCGCTCATCTCGGCGGCCACGTGGACGCCGACCCAGCCCGGCAGGATGGCCGAGGAGCCCAGCGTGCCCGTGGCGCTGTGGATCGGGCCGGGCACGCCGAGGCCGACGCCCAGCAGCTCGGAGCGGTCGGCGCCGGCCTGGTCGAGCATCAGCTCGACGAGCGAGCTCGCCGCGTCCAGGCCCTCGGACGCCTCGTAGTCGTCGGGCATCTCGCGCCAGCTCTCGGCGACGATCTCGTGCGAGGCGTCGGACACCGCGACGGCGAGGTGGCGCTTGCCGAAGTCGATGCCGACTGCGACGCCGGCGGAGCGGCTCAGCCCGATGAGCGCGGGCGGGCGCCCCCCGCGCCGGGGACGTTGGTCGCCGTTGCCCTCGTGGCCGACGATCACGCCGTCGCGGATGAGGTCGGCGACGATCGAGGAGACGGTCGAGCGCGACAGCCCGGTCCGCCGAGCGAGCTCCGCCCGGCTGGTCACCCCGGCCCCGCGCAGCGTCGCGAGTATGCGGCTGCGATTGGACTCGCGCAACGAGCCCAACGACCCATGGTCCTCCTCCACGAAGGCGATCCTGCCAGCGCCGCGAGGAGTTTGTCAAGGCTGCGGAGTTATTTGTTGTTGATTCTTGCTTTTGGTACCCGATTCAGGACAAACAGTGGGCGAGGCGGTCGCTGGGGCGAGGCGGACGCTGGGCGGGGAGGGCGGGGAGGCGGCGAGGCCGGGAGGCGGCGAGGCCGGGAGGCGGCGAGGCCGGGAGGCGGCGAGGCCGGGCGGTAGGGTGCCCGGGTGACGACCGTCCGCCGGGCCGCCTTCGATCTCCTCCGCGGCCACGGCATGCCCACGGTGTTCGGCAACCCCGGGTCGACCGAGCTGCCGTTCCTGCAGGACTTCCCGGACGACTTCGACTACGTGCTCGGCCTGCAGGAGGCCGTCGTCGTCGCCATGGCCGACGGCTTCGCGCAGGCGAGCGG
>CAVSMB010000021.1:0-44131 GCA_963728925.1 uncultured Actinomycetes bacterium
GCGGAAAGGAAGCAGCGCCCGGCGCTCGAAGAGTCTGAGAACCCTAGAGGGCGGCGTCTCGCGCGACGCCTGCTCGTCGTCGACCTCAGCCCGTCTGGAGGGCTGGTCGGAGAAGCGACGCCCTGCACTTCAGCGCGACCGCCCGTGCAGGCGGGGCTTCAACCGGTCTTGAGCAGACTCTGCAGACGGGCGAGCGGTGGAGCGCGTCGACGGGCGGCTGCAGCGGGTCGGGGTCGCCGATGTCGACATCGCCGGTGCTGCCGGTCAGCGTGAACATTCAGGATGATGTCTGGGCGGCCGCGCACGAGTACCAAGCGGCGGCCGGCCTGCCAGGCCCGGACGCTGGCGTTGACGATGTGTGCACGCCGGAGCAGTCCATGAAGGCGAGCTCGCGCAGGTCGAGCACGGTGAGGTGCGCCAGGTGCTGAGACTCGCGCGGCGTCCCGTGCGAGCTGTGGTGCCGTCGCGATGTCCAGCTCGCCGACGACGTCGATCCAGGCGGCGTTCGGGCCGCCGTGGGTCGTCGTGCAGGCGAAGGCGGGCGGCAGGGTATCCGCGTCCGGCCGGTTCTGATCAGGTAAGGCATGTCGACCTCCGGGGTTGAGTGGACCCTCGGAAGTCAGGTCGTGCTGCGCGCGCCCCCGCGGCAGGCTTCACAATGGATGCCCTCCAACCCTTACGCTACTCCGCACTCCAAACGGATCGGCGACGTTCCGTCCAGCCGCCGAACGCAGTTTGCGGAGCTCGCGGCCGTATCGCCCCGGTTATCGGCGATGTGTCGGTCGGCTGCGGAGAATGTCGTCGTGGCCGAGGAGATCGGTCGGCGCGAGGATGCGCACATGATGTCCGGATCCTGCTGATTGCCGCATCGAGGAACGCCACGCCGAGCTGCTGCGCCGTGGCCCGGTTGTGGCCCAAACCTCTCCGTGGCGCTGTCAGGACGTACCGGGCTTCCACGTCCCAGATCGGCTCCGACGTGCCGCGCTTGCAGGCTATTCGCGTCGATCGTCGCCCTCCGTCGTTTCTGTCGGCGCGGCCTGTCACGCCGGAGGTCGCGGGTTCGAGTCCGTCGCTCCCGCTCCTGTCGCAGCGCGGGGGGCGCGGTCCGCGGCCCCGATCTCCAACCGGCCTCGCCGCGGGTGTATGGTCGCCTCGTGTCGCGCGCGGTGGCCATTGTTGGCACCGTAGGACTCGTCGCGCTGGTTGCGGCGGGCACCGCGCGGGCGCGTCCCGGCTACGTCCGGATCCAGCGGGAGGCAAGGGACGCACGCTCCGGATCTCCGTCTCGAGCGCCGGCGCGTCGGTCACCGAGTACGCGGTTCAGGGCGGGCCCACGCGCCGTGAACGGCGCGCTCCTGCGCTATGGCGACCGCAAGCTGTTCCTGCTCCGGCCCGCCGAGCGCAAGTACACGCGGATCGGCCTGGTCAGCGCGCTCGCGCAGGACGCACGCGAGCGAGAGATGGCGCGCAAGTCGCAGCCCGCGGTCGCTCGCGAGATCGCCGAGGAATCGCGTTCCGCGCCTCGCACAGCCGTGAAGCCGCCGCCGAAGATCGGCGGCTTCACCCGCACCAACTTGACGGGACGCTCGCGAGGCCGCGTCGCGAGACCCGGCCGACGTGAACCGCGGCGAGTTCACCCAGCACACGATCGCCGCGATCGCGACCGACAGCGGCGGTCAGACCGCTGTCGCGACGATCACGGTCCGCGTCGGCATCCTGATCTACTGAGCCATGACGAGTGTCGTGAATCTCGTCCGGCCCTCGACTGGTGATGGTCGCCTGCGCCGGGATCTCGCACCCGCACTGATCCGCGTCACAGTGGTAGCGCTGCTGGGGATGTTCCTCGCTGGCGCCTCCCCGGCTCACGCCACGGACTGGCGGAAGATGAACAACCGTCAGCTGAGTCCCTGGCCCATCCTCAGCGGCCGAGCGGCAAGTTCCAGTACAGAACCTACGTCGGAAGCGCGTCGGCCTACGGCGAGTCGGTCATCGGTGCGTCGTTGATCATGCAGGCCAACCGGACCGGCGATCGACGGGCGTTGAGAACCGCTGTTCGCGCCCTCACGTATGTCGTGCGCCGCACATCTCCGAGAAGCCGGCTGAGGTCGGTCTTCGAGGCCGGGGCGGTCGCGGCGGCCTACAACCTGCTCAGGGCGAGGCAGCCTGCCGCGTTCGCCCTCGTCAAGAAGGAGTGGGCGGCGTGGATGAGGCGAGTGAAGACGCTCCGGATCCAGCGGTACGACTTGGTCAGCAACAAGTCCGTCGTCGAGGCGGTGGCGATTCTCGAGCTTCTCGATTCGAGGGTGCGCTCGAGCGATGCCACGACGATCGTCGGCAATCGGAAGCGGGCTCGGAAGCTGGCCACTCGTCTCCTGCTCAGGCGCGTGCCGGATCTGAGGGCGACGGACGCGCTGATCATGTCCGATCGGATCGACTATCCGCTCGCCTACCACGCGCTGTCGATGGCCTTCTACGCCCGTGCCGCTCACCTTCTCGGGAAGTCGGCTCCGCCGGTGATCCGCCGGACCGTGGTGCGGCTGGCCGAAGCTTCGCTGGAGCTGACGGCCCCGGATGGGGAGACGGCGTACAACGGGCATTCACAGGATCAGGTCTGGACCCTGACCGGCACGGTCTACGGGGCCAGTGAGGCGGCTCGGTACGCCCCCGCGAAGGCGCCGGCCTTCCTGGCGCTGGCGGAGCGCGCGCTCGGCCGGATGGCCGACCGCTATCCCGTCACCTCCGGCGGCCAGCTGATGGTTCCGGCGATGGTCTCACAGCCGCTGTCTCTCTACCGCGGGGCGCTGGACCGGTACGCCAACGGCGTGTCGTACGCCGGACTGGCGGCGATGTTCCTCGGCCGGGCAGTCGAGGACGGGCCGAACGTTCCCTCGCGGGTGTCTTCCGGGATACCCGCTGACGAGCCGCGGTTCGCCGCGGCGCTCTCGCAGGAGAACGGGCGGTTCGCGGTCGTGCGTCGTGGAGACCTCTGGTTCGCGGTCAAGGGGAAGCGCGCCGGCCGGAGCCAGTGGAGCGCGGACTATCGCTACGACTTCGGTCTGGTGGTGGCCAAGCGGCTGGAGGGCGGATCCTGGCGCGACGTCGCGCCCATCAAGCCGCGCACGACCGGCACCCAGCCGGTCAGCGCCGGTCCGGTGGTCCAGATCGGCGGCCGCACCGGGTTCCCGGCCGGCGAGCTGGAGGTCTCGCCCGACGGTTCGGTCGAGATTCGCGGCGGGTACTTCGCGGCGGACGGATCGCTGCTGCGGACCGCGACGTTCCGCTACCAGCCGGTGGAGGGCTGTGTCGTCCTGACGACCGATGCTCGGGCCGGCGAGACCTACCTCGTCGGCGCCTTCTTCACAGGGACGCCACGGATGGAGGGACTCGCGATCCGGGACGGTCGTTCTGAGCTGCGGCTCGATCGCCCGTTCTCCGTCCGCGTGACCGGTCCCTATCCCTCCGCCGTGCAGCTGGGCCTCAAACTGGCGCGCGCTGTCGTGAACGTTCGCTCCGACGGGAGTCTGCGGGCGGAGTACTGCTAGCGGTTCGGAGTCCCCGCCGGCCGTGCGACGAGCGCGCTCCCCCACCTCGATGGAAGGGCTCAGCGGCGGCGAGGACGAGGCCGCGCCCGACGAGCTCGATCCCGGTGGCCGCGCCGATGTACTGCGCGGACGGCGGGTCGGTCGTCGGCTTGAGCACCTGGCCGCGAGCCTCGAGCGCCGCCTGTTGGGGCGTCTGCAGCGGTGCCGCCTCGGACTGCGTGGTGGCGGCATTGCGCTGGCTGAGCCGCGGCGCGGCGATCGCCTCGGGCGGCGAGATCGGCGAGCGTCATGACACCGGGCCGTACGGCGCGCGTCGCGCCGGTCCGAAGCGACGGGCGCTGGACGGCGTCGACGATCGCCTGCGCGAGAGGGCCCGCGTAGAACGCGCCCGGTCCGCGCGGAGGCGAACGTAGCGACCGGGAGCACCGGGCGAAGAGATTCCGTGCGCGTCGGGCCCGTGCATGATCGAATGCGACCCATGAGCGGACGCACGACCCGCCAGGAGGACGTGCGTCGGGCCGTGCTCGCGGAGATCCTCGACGGCTCGCTGGCGCCGGGAAGCAAGCTCCCGAACGAGGACGCCCTCGCCGAGCGCTTCGGCGTCAGCCGCGCGACCGTCCGGGAGGCGCTGCGCAGCCTGATCACCGCCAACTACCTCACCCGCCGCCACGGCCACGGCACGTTCGTCAGCTACACGCCGGTCAGCCGCCACGCGCTCGACACAACCGTCAGCTACACGGCGATGATCCGCCAGGCCGGCTTCGAGCCCACCGAGCAGATGCTGAGCAAGGTGCTGCGCGAGGCGACCGAGGAGGAGGTCGAGCGCCTCGGGATCGGGTCGACCGCCTCGGTCGTCGCCGTCGAGCGCGTTCGCCTCGCCGACGGCCGGCCGGTGATCGCGTCGCTCGACCGCATCCCCATCGCCCTGCTGCCCGGCGACGCCCTCGACCACCTCGACGCCTCCCTGTACGTGATGCTCGAGTGGGCGGGCGCGCAGGTCCGCTTCGCCACCGCGCGTCTGGTCCCCGTGCTGGCGACGACCCGGCTCGCGAAGCTGCTCGAGGTGAGCCGCACCAGCCCGCTCCTGCACATCGAGCAGGTGGACGTGGCGGCCGACGGCCAGCCGGTGATGTTCTCCAGCGAGTGGCACGTGCCCGACGCCTTCGAGCTCGTGGTCAATCGCCGGGCTCCGGAGGACGCCGGCCGCTGACGGAGCGAGCCGGGGGCTCGCGGCACTGAGACAGCGGGCCGGGCTCGCGCCACTGAACGTCGAGGCCACCGGGGCCGTAATCGTCAGCGCCCAGCCGTTCGCTCGAGATCTTCTTCACGACCCGGGAAGGATCTCGTCGCCCGGGGGTCTTAGGGGCCATGAGCGCTATTCGTCTGACGTCTAACGTTAAGGACCTGACCCTGCGATCCACGGTGGTGACGTGATGAACGCGGCGGCCCTGGCGATTGCCGGCACAGGCTCCGAGCTTGAGCTGCGCGGCGAGCGAAAGCAGGTGACGGTGCTGTTCGTCGACGTGACGGGTTCGATGGCCCTGACCGAGCGAAGCGATCCGGAGGACTGGCGGGCGGTCATGGACCGCTTCTTCTCGATCCTGTCGGAGGGCGTGCGTCGCTTCGGGGGAACGGTCGACAAGTTCACCGGGGACGGGATCTGCGCCCTTTTCGGCGCCCCGGTCGCCCACGAGGACCATGCGCAGCGGGCATGTCACGCGGCCCTGCATCTGCAGCGCGAGCTCGACACCTACGCGGCGGAGCTGCGCCACGGGCGGGGGCTCGGCTTCGCGGTCCGGATGGGCCTGCACTCCGGCGAAGTGGTGGTCGGGGCGATCGGCGAGGACGTCGGCATCGAGTACACGGCGTTCGGCCACGCCGTGGGGCTCGCCCAGCGCATGGAGCAGCTGGCCGAGCCGGGGAAGGTCTACCTCAGCGAGGCCACCGCGTGGCTTGCCGCCGGACACTTCACCCTCGCCGACCTTGGCGAGTTCTGGGTCAGGGGAGCGAGTCGCGCGCTGCGGGTGCACGAGCTCACCGGCGTGGGCGCGGCCCGCGGACGGCTCGACGTCTCGAGCGCACGGGGGTTCTCGCGCTTCGTCGGGCGCGACGCGGAGCTGCGCATGCTCGAGCGGGCGTTCGACGGTGGAGGGCAGCTGGTGGGTGTCGTGGGCGAGGCCGGGGTCGGCAAGAGCCGGCTCTGTCACGAGTTCGCCGAGCGCAAGCGGGCGCAGGGCATCCCCGTCTACCACCTCACCGGCCAGGCGCACGCGCGGTCCGTCCCGCTGCTGCCCGTCCTCCAGTTCCTGCGCGACTACTTCGAGATCGGCGAGCACGACTCCGACGAGACGTCACGCGAGCGGATCGCCGGCAAGCTGGCGCTCCTGGACGAGAGCTTCGCCGACGACGCGGCCCTGCTCTTCGACTTCCTCGCCGTTCCCGATCCCGAGCGCCTGCTGCCGAGGATGGACCCGGAGGCGCGCCAGCGCCGGCTCCTGGGCCTGATGACGCGGCTCACCAGCGCCGAGGCCGCGCGTGCGCCCGGCGTGACCGTGGTCGAGGACCTGCACTGGCTCGACCCGGCGAGCGAGGCGTTCCTCGCGAACCTGGTGGAGGCTCTGCAGGGGACCAGGAGCCTCGTGGTGGTCAACTTCCGCCCGGGCTACCACGCGCCGTGGCTGTCGCGGTCCTCGTACCGCCCGATCGCGCTCGCCCCGCTCCGCAACGGGGCGGTCGAGCAGCTGCTGGCCGAGCTCTTCGGCTCCGATCCTTCGCTCGCCGGCATGGTGGAGCTCGTGCGCGAGCGGACCCGTGGCAATCCCTTCTTCGTCGAGGAGCTCGTCCACTCGCTGGTCGAATCGGGCGGCCTGGAGGGCGAGCGAGGCGCGTACCGGCTCGCCGCGCCCGTGGGGGACGTGGTCGTGCCGGCCACCGTGCAGGCCGTCCTCGGCGCGCGCATCGATCGGCTCGGGTGGCGCGAGAAGACCGTGCTGGAGGCGGCCGCGGTGATCGGCGAGGAGTTCCACGGGGCCATCCTCGAGCGCGTCCTGGACTTCGCGCCGACCGAGCTCGATGCCGCCCTGCGCGCGCTCGTGGCGGACGAGCTGGTCTTCGAGCAGGAGCTCCACCCCGAGGTGCGCTACGCGTTCAAGCACCCGCTGACCCGCGAAGTGGCCTACGCCTCGCAGCTCTCCGAGCGGCGCGCCCCGGTCCACGCCGCGATCGCGCGAGCGATCGCGGCGCAGCACGCCGAGCGGCTCGACGAGCGCGCGGCGCTCATCGCCGGGCACTGGGAGGCCGCCGGCGACCGGCTCGGCGCGGCGCGCTGGCACGCGCGGGCCGGCGGCTGGGCTCACACCAACGATCCGGCCAGGGCCCTGCGGCACTGGCGCAAGGTCCGCGAGCTCACCGATCCTCTCCCGGAGTCGGCGGAGACGAGGTCGCTGGCGCTAGAGTCGCGGTTCGCCTGGTTGAACTGCGGCCGGCGACTCGGCATCGCGCGCGGAGAGGCGAGGGCCGTGTTCAAGGAGGCGGAGCGGATCGCCTGCGAGAACGGCGACGTCGGCTCGCGGGCGCTGCTGCTCGCGGTCTACGGGGCCATCAGGGGCATGGGCGGAGGCGAGGTACGTGAGTGGGCGGGGCTTGCCCGCCGAGCGATCGTGCTCGCCGAGGAGTCCGGTGACGCGGCGCTCTACGTCGCCATCGCGCCCGCGGCCATGGCCTTCTTCCGCACCGGCGAGTACCGCGAGAGCATGGCGATCTGCGATCGCGCGCTCGAGCTGGCCGACGGCGACCACACCGTGGGGGCCGGCATCGGCGTCGGCTGCCCCTCCGCGTTCTGCCACGGCCTGAAGGGCCTCAACCTCGTCGAGCTCGGCCGGCTCGAGGAGGCACGCGACCAGCTCGAGCAAGGCGCCGAGCTCGGCCGCCGGCACGGGGACATGGAGACGGTCGGCTACATCGACATGTGGTCCGCCTGGCTCGCGTACCTGAGCGGCGAGCCCGAGGCCCTGCTCGTCCACGCCCAGCGGGCGGTGGAGATCGCGGAGCGGATCGGGGACTCGTTCTCTCGCGCCTCCGCGTGGTACTTCCTGGGGCTGGGCGAGCGGACGCGAGGCAGGTGGCGCGCAGCGACCGTGGCGCTCGAACGCTCGGCGGCGATCACGACGCAGGCCCGCACCGGAGCGGATCAAGACCCCTTCCGCCTCGCGCTGCTCGGTGAGTCCCACCTCGGGCTCGGCGATCCGGAGCGGGCGCGCGCCCTCGTCCTGGAGGGTCTCGAGCTCGCCCGTGCCCGCGGCGACCGCGTCTATGAGACCCACGCGAGCCTGGCGCTGGCCCGCGTGCTGCTCGCCTCACCCGGCCCCGGCACGGGGGCGCAGGTCGAGGCGGCGCTCGCCCGAGCGCTCGAGCTGGCGCACAGCGCAGGGGCGAAATCGTTCGTGCCACTGGTCCACGTCGAGCTCGCCGAGCTCGCGCGCCAGGGCGGCGATCAGGAGCGGTGCGGGCGCGAGCTGCACGCGGCCCATCGCGGCTTCACGGAGATCGGCGCGACCGGCCACGCCGAGCGCTGCGGTGACATGCTCCGAGAATGAGCATCGTCGACAGCCTCCGCCTCGACGGCAAGGTCGCCATCGTCACCGGCGCCTCGTCGGGGCTCGGCGTCGACTTCGCCGACGCGCTCGCGGAAGCCGGCGCCGACGTCGCCGTCTGCGCGCGCGTCGCGCAGCCCGGTCGCGTCGACGTGCTCGTCAACAACGCGGGCATCGGGACCGCCGCGCCCGCTACGCGCGAGGACCCCGAGGACTTCCGGCGGGTCATCGACATCAACCTCATGGGCTCCTACTGGATGGCCCAGGCGTGCGGCCGGGCGATGAAGGAGGGCGGGAGCATCGTCAACATCGGCAGCGTGGCGAGGCCCGCGAGCTCGCGGCCGCGCTGCTCTTCCTCACCAGCGACGCCTCGTCCTACATCACCGGCGTCGCGCTCCCCGTCGACGGCGGGCTGCTGACGACGTGATCGAGGCCGCGGGCCGGGGCCGCAATCCGTTCGACGCGAGCGGCGTCGAGCGCGGGGAGGACGGCGTCGCGCGCTACTCCGGCCGGCCGGCGTCGCTCGTGCACCTGCTGCGGGCGAGTGTCGCTGCCTCGCCGGACGCGGTCGCGGTGGCCCAGGTCGGCGGCGAGCGGCTGAGCTACGCCGAGCTGTGGAACCGGGCGGCGCGGGTCGCCGGCGGGCTCCGCGCCAACGGTGTCGGACGGGGTGACCGCGTCGCGCTGAGGCTGCCCAACGGGCTCGAGTGGGTGCTCGCCTTCTGGGGCGCACAGCTCGCCGGCGCGGTGGTCGTCCCCGTCAACACGCGCTTCAAGCCCGCCGAGGTCGACTACGTCGTCGAGGACTCGGGCGCCACGCTCGTCGTCGACCCCGACCACCCGGCGCCCGAGGGCGACCCGCACGCCCGTGGACGACCTCGGGCCCGGCGACCTCGCCGCGATCTTCTACACCAGCGGCACGACCGGCTTCCCCAAGGGCGCCATGACCTCGCACGCGAACTTCCTGGCCAACAGCGAGAGCGCGATCCGGGTCATCGGGCTGCCGCGCGGGGAGCGGGTCCAGACGATCGTCAACGTCCCGCTCTTCCACGTCACCGGGTGCAACAGCCAGCTCATCCCGGTCCTCGAGCTCGGCGGGACCGTCCACGTGCTCACCGACGCGCTCGACCTCGACGGCTTCCTGCGAACGGTTACCGAGGAGCGCGTGGAGCTGCTCGTCTCCGTGCCGGCGATCTACTACGCGCTCAGCCGCCACCCCGCCTTCGCGGAGCACGACACGAGCTCGGTGCGCTGGCTCGCGTACGGGGGCGCGCCGATCGCCGAGGCGCTCGTCGCGAGCATCCAAGAGCACTTCCCGACGGCACGCGTCGGCAACGGCTTCGGCCTCACCGAGACCTCGTCGCTGACCTCGTTCCTCCCGCACGAGGAGGCGGCCGAACACGCGGCGGAGCGCCGCTCGACCTCGCCGCGGTCGTCGCCCACGCGCGCGAGCGCGTCGCCGACTTCAAGGTGCCGCAGTACGTCGCGGTGCGCGAGGCTCCGCTCCCACGCAACCCGGGCGGGAAGGTCCTCAAGGCCCAGCTGCGCGACGAGACCGAGTGGGGCGACCCGCTGCGCTGAGGAGGCCGCGGGTGGCCGCACGGCGAGAGTGCCGACCGGAAGAGGGAGACCGCATGGCGACAGTCCAGACGGTTCAGGGCCCCGTCGACGCCGACGAGCTCGGGACGACGCTGATCCATGAGCACGTTCGCGCCCGCGACGAGGGCGTCGCCGAGAACTGGCCCGGCCAGTACGACCCCGAGGAGGAGCTCACCGCGGCGCTCACCGCGGTCAACGACGCCAAGGACCGCGGCGCGCGGGCGATCGTCGACCCGACGGCGATGTTCCTCGGCCGCGACGTGCGCTTCATGGCGCGCGTCGCCAAGGAGACCGGCGTGCGCATCGTCCCCTGCACGGGGATCTACACCTACGACTACCTGCCCCACTACTTCGAGAACCGCAGCGCCGCGCAGATCGCCGACCTCTTCGTCGCCGACATCGAAGAGGGCATCCAGGGCACCGACATCAAGGCGGCGTTCCTCAAGTGCGCGGCCGACGCCCCCGGCGTCACCGAGCACGTCGAGAAGGTCCACCGCGCGATCGCGCAGGCGAGCGTGCGGACGGGAGCGCCGATCATGGCCCACACGCGGCCGGCGAGCGGCACCGGCCCCCGGCAGATCGAGATCTTCGCGGACGAGGGCGTCGACCTCGGGCAAGTCCAGCTCGCCCACACCGGCGACACCGACGACCTCGACTACATCGAGCGCGTTCTCGAGAAGGGTGTGTTCATCGGCCTGGACCGCTACGGGCTTCCCATGTTCCTGCCGACCGAGCGCCGCAACCCGACGACCATCGAGCTCCTGCGCCGGGGCTACGGCGACCGGCTCTTCCTCGGCTCGGACTACTGCGCGACGATCGACTGGTTCCCTCCCGAGGCGATCGAGGGGCTCGTCCAGGGCGGGCTGGTCAGCGAGGACTGGAGCATGGTCCTCGTCTTCGACCAGGTGCTGCCCGTCCTGCGCGACGCGGGTGTCTTCGACGACGACGTCTTCCGTCAGGTCTTCGTCGAGAACCCGCGCCGCTGGTTGACGGGCAGCTGAGGGTCGCTCAGCGACGCGCCAGCGTCGCCGCCAGCTCGGTTCGCGAGCGGACCCCGAGCTTGCGGTAGACCGCCGAGAGGTGGTACTCGACGGTGCGGTCGCTGAGGAACAGGGTCGCGGCGACCTGCTTGTTGGAGCGGCCCTCGGCGACGAGGTCGGCGATCTCGCGCTCGCGCTCGCTCAGCGCGTCCTCGCCCTGATCGCCCGCCACGGTGCGGCCAGGACGGGTCACGCGAACCCCGAGCCGGCGCAGCTCGCGGGTGGCCGCGTCGCGCAGCGCGAAGGCCGAACCGGCGGCGGCGTCGGCGGCGACGCGCTGGAAGGCGTCGACCGCCTCGTCGCGGCGGCCGGCCGCGTTCAGCGCGCGGCCCGCCAGCAGGCGGGCCTCGGCGCCGTCGCGGGGGGCGCCGGCGCGCTCGGCCGTCGCCACCGCCTCCAGGGCGACCTGCGTCGCGTCGTCCGCCTCGTCGCGCGCGAGCAGCACCTCGGCGCGCGCGCAGGCGCCGCGCACCGCGCCCGCCGGCAGCCGCAGGGCGGCGGCGTGCATGGTCGCGCGCCGGGCCCAGTCGTCGGCGTCCTCGAGCCGCCCGGCGGCCACCCCGGCCCGTACGAGACTGAGCAGCAGCCACGTCGACCACGTGGGGTTGGCGTCCTCGATCCGCGTCCCGGCGGCGCGCTGCATCTCGCGGATGCAGCGCTCGGGATCGTCCTGGTAGCGGATCGCGACGACGGTGCAGCTCCCGGTCCGGGTCAGGTCGCTCGGCTCGAGGCCCGGCAGCAGCTCGGTGAACTCGGCGGCGGCCTGCTCGGCCTGCAGCGCCTCGCCGCGGAAGTGGTGGATGAGCGCCTTCTCCCAGAGCGCGTACTGCAGGAGGTGGGGCACGCCCTGCAGCCGTGCGCCCTCCTCGGCCTCCTCGCTCTCGCGCAGGGCGCGGTCGAGCTGAAGGAGGTTCCCGAAGGCCATGGCCTGCACGATGAGCAGCGGGACGAGCGCGTGGCCCTGTCGCGTCCGCCGCGCGATCGCCGCTCCGCGGGCGCCGGTGGCCGCCGCGTCGGCGAAGCGCTCGGCGTGCATCTCCATGACCCCGAGGTGGCGCGCGCAGTCCAGGCGCGCGGCGACGGCGTCGTCGTCGGCCACCCGGAACAGCGCGGCCGCCTCGTCGAGCGTCGCGAAGGCGCTCGCGGCGTCGCCCTCCCACAGCGCTCCGAGGGCGCCAAGGCCGCCGGCGCTGGCGGTCAGCACGGCATCGTCGCCGGCCGCCTCCTGCGCGTTCCGGGCCCAGGCGCGCATGTCCGCCGCGTGGCCGCGCCAGAACGCGCCGACCGCCATCTCGAGCGCGAGCGCGGCCCGGCTCTCGGGCGGCGCGTCCTCGAGCGCGGCGAGCAGCCGCCGGCGTGCCTCGGCGTGTCGCCCGAGCACGCCCTCGACCGAGGCGCAGCCGCTCACGACCGCGAGGCGCATCGGGCCCGGCCCGGGCGGGAGCAGCTCGAGCACCTCGACCAGCGTGGCGCGGCTCTCCTCCAGGCGCCCGGCGCTGGCGAGCGCGACGGCCATCGGCGCGAGGAGCATCGTCCGCCGTGCGGCGTCGTCGCCGGTCAGCAGCCGGTCGGCCGCCCCGTACCAGCGCGCCGCCGTGGCCGGCGAGGTGTCCTCGGCGGCCGCTGCCGCCGCGGTCAACAGCGCGACGGCGCCGTTGTCGCCCGGGCGGGCGGACTGCTCCACGTGGTAGGCGCGCACGCCCGGCGACGCGTCACGACGCTCGAGCGCCATCGCCGCCCGCTCGTGCGCACCGAGCCGCCACGCCGGAGGGGCGGCGTCGTAGACCGCGCGGCGGACGAGCGGGTGGCGGAAGCGGAAGCCCCGCCCGTTGCCGGTCGGGCGGACGAGGTCGGCGGCCACGAGGCCGTCGAGCGGGACCGGCGCGTCGCGCGGATCCAGCCCGGCGGCGGCGGCCGCGAGCTCGGGGTCGAAGGGATCGCCGGCCACGGCGGCGCCGTCGATCAGGGCCCGCGAGGCGGGCGGCAGCGCGCCGACCTCGCGCTGGACGGCGGCCATGAGAGTTGGCGGCAGGTCCTCGCGCGGTGAACGGGCGGCGCGCGCCAGCTCGCGGAGGAAGAGCGGGTTTCCCGCCGCCTCGTGAGCCACCCGGCGGCGCAGGACGTCGTCGGGCAGGTCGTCGAGGAGAGCGAGCGATGCGTCGCGTGGGAGCGGCTCGAGCGGCAGGTGGCTCCAGCCCTCCGCCGTGCGGGCTGCGTCGAGCAGCCGCGGAGCGGGGTCGACGGGCCGCGAGGCGAAGCCGAGCAGGTACGCCGCGTTGGGAGGGCGGCGCAGCAGGTGCAGGACCAGCTCGACGGAGGCGTCGTCGGCCCAGTGCAGGTCGTCGAGCAGCAGCACCACCGGCCGTTCGCGCGCGAGCAGCTCGAGCAGCCCGCGCAGGGCGCGGTGGTAGCGGAAGCGCTCGGCGGCGCTCGCGTCGCTCGGGAGCGCGCCCGACGCGCTCGCCGCGGCAGCGGGGAGGACGGCGCCGAGATCGGGGCCGAGCGCCTCGACGCGGCGCGGGTGAAGTGTCGCGACGTGGTCGTCGAGCGCGTCGACGACCAGCCCGAAGGGCACGTCGCGCTCGTGTTCCGCGCCGCGGCCGGCGAGGACGACCATGCCGGCCTCGTGGGCGTGGTCGCGGATCGCCCTGAGCACGGCGCTCTTGCCGATGCCGGCCTCGCCGAACACCCCCAGCGAGCGGGTCGCGCCGCGCCGGACGTCCGCCACGGCGCCCTTCGCGGCTGCCAGCTCGGTCTCGCGTCCGACCAGGCGCACGGCCGGAGTGTAGATGGCCCGCCGGGCAACCCGGGGGTCGTCACGGGGTTCTCCGGGTTCTCCCCCGAGCGCGGAGCGGCGAAGCTGGCCGCTCGACCTTGAGAACCCACGGAGGACCGAGATGGCAACAGCCGGAGAGACGATCGAGAACCCGGTCACCGGAGAGCGCTTCAAGTGGCACCAGACGGCGGCCGACACCGGCGGTCGCCTCGTCCGTCACGAGGGCTGGGTACGGCCCGGTGGCGGCGTGCGGACCGAGCACGTGCACCGCCACAGCGAGGAGCGCTTCGAGCTGCTGGCCGGGCGCATGGCCCTCGAGATCGACGGGCACCGCAGGACACTTGCCGCCGGCGACTCCGCGACCGCGCCGGCCGGTGTCCCCCACCGCTGGTGGAACGACGGCGACGACGAGCTGCACTTCGTCGTCGAGGTCGATCCGCCGCTGCGCTTAGAGCTGGTGATCGAGACGATGTTCCGCCTCGCCCGGGAGGGCAAGACCGACCCCACCGGTCGCCCGCACCTGCGCCACCTGCTCGTCGTCGCCCGCGAGTTCGAGGACGAGGTCTACGTGACACGCCCCCCGCTCTGGGTCCAGCGCACCCTCTTCGGTGCCATCGCGCGGGTCGCCGGCGCCGCGGGCGTGCTGCCTGAGCTGCGCCTCGCGTAGCCGCCGGCCTTACCTCCGAGGTCATTGAGGCGGCCGGGCACCGCGGTCAGGGTGCCCGACATGACCTCAAGCTCCCTCACCCTCCCCGGTCGGACGGCGCACACCACGGCCCGGCCGTCCTCGTCGCCCTGGACAGCGCTCCCGGTGATCATCTCCGGCGCCTTCATGGTCGTCCTGGACTTCTTCATCGTCAACGTCGCGTTGCCGTCGATCGCGACAGACCTCGGCGCCGGCAGCGCGTCGCTCGAGTGGATCGTCGCGGGCTACGGGCTCACCGTCGCGGCCTTCCTCATCACCGCGGGGCGCCTGGGCGACAACCACGGGCGCCGCCGCCTGAACGCGATCGGTGTTGCGCTCTTCACCCTCGCGTCGATCGGCTGCGGGATCGCTCCGACCGCGACGACGCTGATCCTGGCGCGTGTCGTCCAAGGCGTGGCCGGTGCACTGCTGATGCCGCAGGTCCTCGCCATCATCGGCGTCGCGTTCCAGGGAGCCGACCGCGCGAAGGCGATGGGCGTCTACAGCATGGCGCTCGGGCTCGCCGCGGTCGGCGGCCAACTCATCGGCGGCGTGCTCGTGCACGCCGACGTCGCCGGCCTGGGATGGCGGAGCTGTTTCCTCATCAACGTCCCGGTGGGCCTCGCGGCGCTCGCGCTGACCCCGCGGCTCGTTCCGGAGTCCCGGGCGACGCGGCCCGCCCGCCTCGACCTCCTCGGGGTCGCGCTCGTCACCCTCGGGGTCCTCGCGGTCACTTTGCCGCTTGTCGAGGGTCGCCAGCACGGCTGGCCGGCGTGGACGTGGGTCAGCTTCGGCCTCGCGCCGTTCCTCCTCGTCCTGTTCGTCGGACACCAGCGCCGGCGCGCGCGGCGTGGTGGCGCGCTGCTCGACCTGACGCTCTTCCGCGAGCGCACCTTCTCGGCGGGGATGGGCCTCTGCTTCACCTCGCTGAACCACATCGTGCTCGAGACGCTCGACGACCAGCGCGCGGGCTCCGCCTCGGGCGTGATGGCGACGGTGCAGGAGCTCGGCAACGCCCTCGGGGTCGCGATCACCGGCGTGATCTTCTTCGGCGCGGCGTCCAGCGGCCTGGGCCACGCGTTCGAGCTCGGCTCAGCGTCCTCCATGACGAGCTCGCGTCCTACCCGGCGTCGCGGAAGCGCGACGGCGACATCGAAGTGATGACGTCCAACGACGTCGTCGTCCCGCTGGCGCTGGAGGTGGGCGATGTCCAGTAGCGCTTCCTCAGCACGGTGACGACGTTCGGCACCGCCGTCGATATCACCGTCGAGGAGCTCGCGATCGAGTCGTTCTTCCCGGCGGACGCGCCGACCGCGGAGGCGCTGCGGGCGCACGCCGGCTGACGCCTCTCTGCGCCGTCCCGCCTACGACGGGAACGAGTAGTCCGGCCCGCGTGAGCTGCCCTGCGGCCAGCGCTCGGTGATGACCTTCCCGCGCGTGTAGAAGAGCATGCCCTCGCGGCCGTAGACGTGCAGGTCGCCGTGCAGCGAGGTCTTCCAGCCGCCGAAGGAGTAGCTCGCCACCGGGACGGGCAGGGGCACGTTGATGCCGACCATCCCGACGTGGATGCGCGAGGTGAACTCGCGCGCGGCGCGCCCGTCGCCGGTGAAGATGGCCACGCCGTTGGCCAGGCGGTGGCGGTCGACGAGCTCCAGCGCGGCCTGGGCGGTCGGCGCGCGCAGCACGACCAGCAGCGGGCCGAAGAGCTCGTCGCGGTGGACGGTCGTGCCCTCGGCCACCCCGTCGAGGATCGTCGGGCCCACGAAGAAGCCATCACGCTCGAGGAGGTCGCGGCCGTCGCGGGCGAGCCGTGCGCCCTCGGCCACGCCCGCCTCCACCGCGCCGGCGATGCGGTCGCGCGCGGCGAGGGTGATCACCGGCCCCATCTCGACGCCGTCCTCGCTCCCCGGCCCCACCCGCAGCGCGTCGGCGCGCTCGACGAGCTTGGCGGTCAGCTCGTCGCCGACGTCGCCGACGGCCACGGCCGCGGAGATCGCCGTGCACCGCTGGCCGGCCGAACCGAAGGCGGCCGAGGCGATCGCGTCGGCGGCCAGGTCGAGGTCGGCGTCGGGGAGGACGACCGCGTGGTTCTTGGCCCCGCCGAGCGCCTGCACGCGCTTGCCGTGCGCGGCGCCGGTCTCGTAGACGTGTCGGGCCACGGGGGTCGAGCCGACGAAGGAGACGGCGGCGACGCCCGGGTGGGTGAGGAGCGCGTCGACCGCCTCGCGGTCGCCGTGCACGACATTCAGGACCCCCGGCGGCAGGCCGGCCTCGGCGAACAGCTCGGCCAGCAGCACCGAGGCGCTGGGGTCGCGCTCGCTCGGCTTGAGGACGAAGGCGTTGCCCGCGGCGATGGCCAGCGGGAACATCCACAGCGGGACCATCGCCGGGAAGTTGAAGGGCGTGATCCCGGCCGCGACGCCGAGTGGCTGGCGCAGCGAGTGCGAGTCGATCCCGGGGCCGACGCCCTCGGAGGCCTCGCCCTTGAGCAGATGCCCGATCCCGCACGCGAACTCGACGACCTCGAGGCCGCGCCCGACCTCGCCGCGCGCGTCGTCGAGCGTCTTTCCGTGCTCGGCGGTGATGAGCCGCGCGACGTCGTCGCGACGGGTCGCGAGGAGCTCGCGGAAAGCGAAGAGCACCGCGGTGCGCCGCGGCAGCGACTGCGCGGCCCAGCCGGGCTGCGCGGCCGTGGCCGCGCCGACGGCGAGATCGACGTCCGCCGCCGACGCGTAGGGCACGCGCCGCAGGCGCTCGCCCGTCGCAGGGTCGTGGACGTCGCCGAAGCGCCCGTCGCCGGCGATGTGCCGCTCCCCGGCGGCGACGTGGCCGACGGTCTCGAGGTCGATCATCGTCACGGCGCGACGATGCTACGCCTCCGCTACGCCTTCGTGCGGTCGGGCCCGCAGGCTCGGCCGCCCAGCCGGTGACCACCGCCCCGTGGTGACCAACGCCCGCAGCATCCCCTCGCGTGCACCGGCGCTTTGCCCCTCCTCGCGCGCCCTGTGCATCAGTACGGATAGCCGCTGCTCCTTGCCAAACCGTGAAGCGTGACCTCAGGCGGCGACCGCCGCGACCGCAGCCCGCCGGGCGGGCACGGCGTCGACGCCCGCCAGCACGCCGGCCGGCTTCCCGTCGGGCCTGACGAGCATCGCGGAGTGTCCGGCGGCGCCGACCGCCCGGGCGGCGATCGGGTCCAGGCGCCGGACGGTGACCGGCGCGCGGGCAGCCGGCGAGGCGGCCGGCGCATCGCAGGCCGAGCGGTCGTCGCCGGCGAACAGGGTCAGCCCGGTTCCGAGCAGGTCGAGCGTCGAGCCGCCGCCGCCCGTCCAGACATGGGGGATCCGGCCGCCGAGGTCGACGTGCACCTCCTGCTCGGCCACGCGTCGCGAGCCGGCGGGGTCGGCCGAGCGCGCGGCCGCGTATTTGGCGACGGGCCGGCGCTCGGCCTCGTAGGTGTCCAGGAGCGCTGGCCCGGCCCAGTCGTGCAGCACCCAGCCGAGCTTCCAGCCGACGTCGAAGCCGTCGTGGAGGGCGAGGTTCAGGCCCGTCCCGCCCCGCGGCGTCACCCGGTGCGCGGCGTCGCCGGCGAGGAACACCCGCCCGCTTCGGAAGCGCTCGGCGAGCTGCGCCGCGGAGGAGAAGCTCCGCGACCGCTCGATCCGCACCGGCAGATCGGGCACGCCGGCCACGAGCCGGATGAGCTTCGCGGCCCCGTGCTCGGCAGCCAGCTCCGCGCTGTGCCCGAGCAACCAGCGATCCGACGGGCCGGCGGGCAGGACCGTGCCCGGCGCCTCGGCGCGCGTCACGGAGTAGAGCAGGTGTCGATGGGGCCCGACGACGTCCCAAAGGGGCGCCCGGAACAGCGTCGTGACGCCCGTGAGCACCCCCTCGACGCCGCGCATCGCGACGCCGACTGCGCTTCGCACCGCGCTGCGCGCGCCGTCGCCCGCGACGACGTAGCGGGCGTGCACGGTGCGCACCGCCCCGGTTCGCACGTCGCGCAGCTCGGCGCGTGCGCCGTCGGGGCCCGCCCAGAATCCGCTGAGCTCTGAGCCGAGCTCGACGCGGGCGCTGGGCTGACCGCGCAGGTGCGCCAGCAGCAGCGGCTCCAGGTCGTCCTGCGCGACGCAGGCCGGCTCCACGGGGCTGAGCACGCGGCTCTGCTCGCGGCTCGGGAAGCCGACCATGATCGGCGACCCATCGGCGGCGCCGGCGAGCGTCTCCACTTCCAGCATGCGCCAGTCGACGTCGACGCTGCGCGCGCGCACCGCGTCCTCGAGCCCCCACCCTCGCATCAGCTCCATCGAGCGCAGGGTGAGCGCTGTCGCGCGCGGGTGCGAGGAGAGGACCGTCCGGCGCTCGACGAGCAGGCACGGGATCTCGTGCCGTGCCAGCTCGATCGCGGCGGCCAGCCCGGCCGGGCCGGCGCCGACCACCAGCACGGGAATGTCTTCGATCTTGGAGTTTGCGGGGATCATGGAGGCCATCGTGGGGGAGCGCCCGCCCGCGCGCATGAGCAACGGCTACTCAACCGGTCGATCACACTTCACTCATGCGGTGGCCGCTCGCAGGGCGCGAAGCCGAGCTCCGGTTCGTCGCCGAGGCGCTGGCGAACGACTCGCTGGCGGGGGTCGTCGTCGCCGGTCCGGCCGGGGTCGGCAAGACGCGGCTCGCGGTCGAGGTGTCGCAGCTCGCGGCGTCGCGGGACTGCGCCGTTGAATGGGCGAGGGCGACCCGCTCGGCAGCGTCCATTCCCCTCGGGGCCTTCGCTCCGCTGCTGCCGGCGACGGACCTCCGCCTGCCGGAAGGCGTGGAGCTGCTGGCCCGCGCGCGTCATGCGCTCGCCGCGCGCGCCGCCGGGCGCCGTCTGGTGCTTTGCGTGGATGACGGGCAGCTTCTCGACGACGCGTCGGCGGTGCTCGTCCACCAGCTCGTCGCGGCCGGCGAGGCCTTCGCGGTGGTGACCGTGCGGCGCGACGGCCCGGTGCCCGATGCGCTGCGGGCGTTGTGGAAGGACGAGCTGTGCGCGGTCCTGGAGCTCGGAGAGCTCTCCCGTGGCGAGGTCGACCGCCTCCTCACCGCCGCGCTGGGCGGTCCGGTCGACGGCGGCACCGTCAACGCGATGTGGGAGCTGACGCGGGGCAACGCCCTGTTCCTGCGCGAGCTCGTGCGCCACGGCGTCGACCGCGGTCTTCTCGCCCAGGACGGCGGAGTGTGGCGCTGGCCGGGCGCGATCCGAGCCGGTACGCGGCTGGCCGAGCTCGTCGATCTGCGCATCGAGGATGTCGGGGCGCGCGAGCGCCACGTGCTCGAGCTGGTGGCGGTCGGCGCCCCGCTGGAGCTCGGGTTGCTCGAGCCCGGAGAGCTGGAGGCACTGGAGAGGCTGGAGGAGAGCGAGCTCCTACGGCGTCGCACGGACGGGCGGCGGAGGTTCCTCGACGTCGGCCATCCGCTCCACGGCGAGGCGGTGCGCGCCCGGCTGACCCCCACGCGCCTCGAGGCCATCCATTCCCAGCTCGCCGACGCCGTCGAGGCGCGCGGCGCGCGCCGGGGCGGCGACCTGCTGCGGATCGCGACGTGGCGGCTCGAGGCGGGTGCGACCGGGGACGGCGCCCTGTTCGCACGCGCGGCTTCTCAGGCCCTGGCCGCGCTCGACCCGGTGCTGGCCGAGCGCCTCGCCCGAGCCGCGGTGCAAACGGGCGCGGGCTTCCGCGCCGAGCTCGCGCTGGGGCGCGCGCTCGCCGCCTCGGGACGCGGCCCCGAGGCTGATCGGCTGCTCGCCGGCCTGGAGGCGCAGGCGCCCGACGACCGCGAGCGAGCGACCGTCGCCACGGCCCGGGCGCGGAACCTCTTCTGGGCCCTCCACCGCGCCGACGACGCGGACGCCGTGCTGCAGGGCGCCGAGCGGGCCTCCTCTGACGAAGATGTGCGCCACGAGCTGACGGCCCAGCGGGTGAGGCTGACCGCTGCGGCCGGCCGCCCGCAACCCGCCCTGGCCGCCGCCCGACCGCTGCTCGACGACAGCCGTGTCCACGAGCGCGCGCGGATGACCGCCTCCCTGGGCGCTGTCGAGGCCCTGTTCACGTCCGGCCGGACGGACGAGGCCGTCGCCCTGGCGGACGCGTGGCTACCGGTCGCCCGCCGGCGCCGCGACGAGCTGCCGCACGCCGAGCCCGTCTTGCTCGGGATGCGCGCGCTCTCGCTGCGGCTAGCCGGTCGCCTTGTCGAGGCCACGACCCTCTCCGAGCGCACCTATGAGGTGCTGGTCGGGCGGAGGACCGCGCCGGCCACGGCGGTCGAAGCGAGCATGCTCGGCCTGACCTGGCTCGCGCGAGGCCGGGTCCGCACGGCGCTGCGCTTCTGTCGCGAGAGCGCGGCGCTGCTGCACGACGGCGACGCCACCGGGATGCTGGCCTTCGTCCTCGCCGGCGTCGTCCAGTCCGCTGCCCAGGCCGGCGAGCCGGACGCGGCGCTCGACGTGCTCGCGGAGATGGAGCGCACGCCGCTGGGCCACAAGAGCTTCGCCGTCGAGCTGGAGCTGGCGCACGCGTGGAGCGCCGCCGCGAGCGGTGAGCTCTCACGTGCGCGTACGCTCGCGCGCGAGGCGGGCGCGCTGACCCGGTCGCGCGGTCAGGACGCCTATACGGTCCGCGCGCTGCACGAGCTCTGCCGGCTGGGCGACCCCGCCACCGCAGCGCCGGAGCTCGCCCGGCTCGCCGACAGGGTCGACGGGCCGTTCGCCGCGATCGCGGCGGCGCACGCCGCTGCGCTCGTCGCCGGCGACGGGGCAGCGTTGCTGGCGGTCGCCGAGCGCTTCGCGGACCAGGGCGGGCTGCTCGTGGCCGTCGAGGCGGCGGACGCCGCGGCCAGCGCCCACCGCGACGCCGGCCGGCAGGCAAGCGCCCGCGCCGCCGCCGCCCGCGCAGGTCTCTGGCTGACGGAGTGCGAGGGAGCGCGCCCGCCGACCATGCTCGCCACGCCGGACGCCGCCGACCTGACGCCACGTGAGCGCGAGATCGCGCTGCTCGCCGCCGCCGGGGCGAGCAGCCGCGACATCGCCGAGCGGCTCGTCGTCTCGGTGCGCACCGTCGACAACCACCTGCGCAACGCGTACCGCAAGCTCGGCGTCACGCGCCGCCAGGACCTTTCAAGCGCCCTCAGCGGCGCGCGCGAATAGGCCCGCGGCGGGCGACCCGCGTGGCTGACCGGCGTCGGCTGACCGACGCGCCGCGCGCTCGCTGGCCGGCGGCGCCGCGCGCTCGCTGTCCCCGGCGCCCGCACTAGCTGACCCGGCGCGCCGCGCGCTCGCTCACCGGCGCGCGCGCGGCTCCCTATCGTTGTCCGCGTGGCGGAGGGAGACCACCTCGAGCTGCTTCGCGAGGCCATGACCCTCGAGGCCTCCGGGCAGCGGCGGTTGCTCGCCGGCGAGGATGCGGCCGCCGCGCCGCTGCTGCGCGCTGCTGCCGACGCCTACCGGGCGTCGTGGGAGCAGGCGCCGCCGGCCAGCTACGGCCGGCTGATCGGAATGCTCAAGGCCGCCGTGCTCGCGGGGGGCGGGGAGGACGAGGCGGCCTACGCGCGGCGAGAGCTGCCCGGCGAGCCCGACGGCCCTCCCGCGGCATACGCGCTGGCGATCGCCGCCCTCGTGCAGGACGACGACGCGACTGCGAGCGCGGCGGCGGCGCAGATGCGCGGTGCCTCCGAGGCCTTCGCTCGCGCCGCCGACGCCATCACGGCGCTGACCGACGGCGACCGCCCCGCCTACGGCCAGGCGGTCGAGGCGATCGTCGCGGACTTCGAGCACCGCGACGACCACCTCACCGGCGTGCCGATCGCCGACACGGCGGTGATGCTCGAGTGCTTCGCCCGCCGCCGCGGCATGGCCGCCGAACCGAGCTCAGCAGTGATGCCGCGCGCGGCGCGCTGAGTGTCGCGAGACGGCCGGCCCAGCGGGGGGCTACAGCTCCGTCAGTCGTGGGTTCGAGCAGCGAGGCTCGAAGCAGGGCGTCGGACGGTGCTCGGGGCCGCTGTGGAAGTGCACGTGGGCACCGTCGTCGCGCGGCGAGAGGATGGCGGCGACCGCCGCCATGACACGTCGGGTCATGCGGGTCCTCGGCTTTCTGGTCGTGAGGGAACGTCCGTCCTACGGGCGAGCCGGGGTGGGGACTGCCGTCGGCCCGCCTCCGGAGGTCATTCCAGCACCCCCGGGTCGCGAGATTGTAACAAGCTTGTGACAGCCGTCGAGAGGCCTTCTGAAAGACCCGAACAACCGGGGGGTCGACCCGAGTTTCTCGCGGCGTTCCGGGCCGCGGCCGGCGAGTAGCGAACGTCGCGGTCGTGACGTTCGCTGCGCCGCCGCGGTGACGGACAGAGCAGCCCTCGCAGCGCAGGATGTCCCCACACGGCGCTCAACCGGCGCACCTACACATCCACGGAGGGAAGGCACACCATGCATTCGATCATCACCCGCCGGGCTCCCGGCCTGGCCGTCGCCGCGACGGCGCTCACCATGCTCCTCGCCGGCAGCGCGCAGGCGCTGCCCGGGAAGAAGTCGGTCGACCGGGGCGACCTGCAGAACAACGTCGTCCGCTCCAAGCACATCGTCGACGGCCAGGTCAAGGGCGTCGACGTCGCCTTCGGGGCCATCGGCTCCGAGCAGGTCGCCGACGAGTCGCTCACCGGCCAGGACGTCAAGAACGACTCGCTGACCGGCGACGACGTCCAGGAGTCCTCGCTCAAGGGCCTCATGGCCGGCCAGGTGCGCGTGGTGTTCCGCCAGGGCCCGGTCGTGCCCGGTCCCGCGGGCGGCTACCCGTCCGAGGTCAACGTCGACTGCCCGACTGGCACCAAGGGCATCGGCGGCGGCGGCGCCTGGATCATCCCGCAGCTCAACAACGGGAACGATCCGACCGCGCTCAACGCCCCGCTCACCGCGTCGATGCCCCGTCCCAGCACCGAGGGCACCGACAACATCACGGGCTGGCGCGTCGCCGGTCGCAACATCAGCGGCGTGGACCGCGCGCTGCGCGCCTACGCGATCTGCGTCCCGACGCAGATCCCCTAGGAGGGCGCCGGGGGTTCGCGTTCCGACGCAGACCCATTACGGGAGGGCCGAGGGGGCCGGCGTGACGCCGGCCCCCTCGCTCTATGGTCAGACTCCCGCGTCGTGCCCGCCTCCCGCGCCCGCACCATCGTCCTCGGCTTCGTCGCCGCGCTGGCCCTGGCCGACGCCTCGATCGTCACCCTCGCGCTGCCCGAGCTGCTCGTCCAGCTCGACACCGGCGTCGAGGGGGTGGCCGCGGTCCTGGGCGTCTACACGGCGGTGCTCGCCGTCGCCCTGGTGCCCGCCTGGTGGCTCGTCCGGGCGCTCGGCCCGCGGGCGGCCGGAACGGCCGGCCTGCTGCTGTTCGCCGCCGCGTCGATCGCCTGCGGCGCCGCGAACTCACTCGGCTTCCTCCTCGCCGGCCGCGGGGTCCAGGCCCTCGGCGCGGCGGCCGGCCTCGTCGCCGCCTTCGCGCTGATCACCAGCGGCCCGGACGCCAGGCTAGGCCGGCGCATCTGGCCACTGGCCGCGGTGATCGGGACCGCGTGCGGACCGGCGCTCGGCGGAGCCCTGACCCAGGCGTTCGACTGGCGCGCGATCTTCCTGGTCCAGGCCCCGATCGCCCTCGCCGGCGCGATTGCGTGCGCCCTGGCGCCGCCGACGCGGCCCGATGAGGGAACGGAGGCAACGGGCGAAGACGGGGCAGCGCGCGCAGCGCATCACTCCCCGACCGCGGTCATCGCCCTCGCGCTGGTCTCCGCGGCGCTCACCGCCGTGCTCTTCCTCCTCGTCCTGCTGCTCGTCGCCGGCTGGAGCGAGGAGCCGCTCAAGGCCGCCGTCGCGGTGTCGATCATCCCGGCCGCGGCCTTCGCCGGGTTGCGCGTCGGGGGCGACGCGCAGGCGCGCGCGGCGGCCGGGGCCCTGCTGCTGACCAGCGGCATCGCCGCGCTCGCCTTCCTGCCCGAGGCGCAGATCCGCTGGACGGTAATTCCGCAGGTCGCGGCAGGGCTCGGGATGGGCCTCGCGCTGCCGGCGCTGGCGGGGGAGCTGCTCCCCGAGCGCGATGCGCCGGACGCCGCCCGGCTGCTCGCCGTCCGCCACGCGGGCATCGCCATCGCCCTCCTCATCCTCGCGCCGATCGCCTCGCACAACCTCGACAGCTCGACCAGGACGGCGCAGCAGCGCGGCGTCGCGCTCGTGCTCGACGCGAACCTCGACCCGGCGAAGAAGCTCGCGCTCGCGCCGGCCCTGCTCGAGGGCGTGCAGAACGACGATCCGCGAGCGGGCCTGCAGGCCGCCCTCGACCGTCAGCGCTCGCGCTTCCCCGCCGACCAGGCGCCCGTCTTCAACGACGTCGCGGCGCGCGCGGACTCCACGCTGATCACTGCAGTCGACGACGCGTTCCGCGTCCCGTTCCTGCTCACCGCGGCCTTCGCCCTGCTCGCGGCGCTGCTCCTCGTCCCGCGCGCCGCCCACCGCGCGGCGCTCGCGGGAGCGGCCGTGACCGCGGTCGCCGTGCCCGTCGGCTACGTCCTCCTGCACCGCCAGATCGCGCCGACGCCGGTCGCCATCGCCGATCCCTGCAAGAAACGTGCGCTGCCCGAAGCGCCCGGCACGGCCGGCTTCCTGCAGAAGGCGCTGCTGGTGCTGCTCGACCGCACCGCGTGCCGCGCCGGCTCGTCGCGCGAGGAGCTGGTGCTCGCCCTGGGCTCGGACTCCGACGCGCGGGCCTACAAGGCCAAGTACAAGACCGACCCCAACGCGGTCGGCGATCTGGTCGCCGACGCGATCCGCGGAGGCGGAGGCTAGGGGGCTGCCGCTCCGGCGGCCCTAGCCTGCCTTCCCGTACCCGCCTTCCCGTACCCGCCCCCGCCCGGGGTGCGGACCTCGACCACCGCGCCGCTCTCGAGCGCGCGCGAGGCCTTGGGCGGCAGCGTCTCACCGTCGAGCAGGTTCTCGCCGCACGCCCCCGGGCCGCCGCCCTCGCGGCCCTGGGGTCGGTGGCGGCGGCGGTCGGTGAGCAGCGAGAGCGAGGCGTCCTCGAGCACGCGCACCGCGCGCACCAGGCCGTCGCCGCCGCGGTGTTCGCCCTCGCCGCCGCTGTCGCGCACGAGCTCGTAGCGCTCCACCCGCAACGGGTACTCGAGTTCGAGCGCCTCGATCGGCGTATTCAGCGTGTTGCTCATTCCGACGTGGACGCCCGACGGCCCGTCCGCGTTCGCGCTCGCCCCCTGCCCGCCGCCGATCGTCTCGTAGTAGGTCCAGCCCGGGCCGCCGATGACCAGGTTGTTCATCGTTCCCTGCCCCTCGGCGGGCAGCGGAGCGAGCCGGCCGAGGGCGCGCAGCACCGTGTCGGCCACCCGCTGGCTGGTCTCGACGTTGCCGGCGACCACGGCCGCGGGGGCGCGCGCGTTGACCAGCGATCCCTCGGGCGCCTCGATGGTCAGCGCGGCGTAGGTTCCAGCGTTGGCCGGCACGTCCTCGGGGAGCAGCACCCGCAGCGCGAAGTAGCAGGCCGAGCGCGTCACCGCGAGCGGGCAGTTGACGTTGCCGGGGACCTGCTCGGCGGTGCCGGTGAAGTCGATCGTCATCGCGTCGCCGTCCACGCGCACCCGCACGCGAACGGGGATGTCCTCGTCGCGGGTGCCGTCGCCCTCGATCTCGCCCTCCGCCTCGTGCTCGCCGTCCTCCAAGCTGCGCAGCACCTCGCGCGTGCGCCGCTCGGCGTAGGCCACCACGTCGGTGAAGGCCTGGTCAACCACCTCGCGCCCGCGGCGCTCGACGAGCTCGGCCAGGCGGCGCTCGGCGAGCCGGTTGGCCGCGAGCTGGGCGCGCAGGTCGCCGCGGCGCACGTCGGGCGTCCGTACGTTGGCGAGCACGAGGTCGAGCACGTCCTGCACCACCTCGCCCTCGGCCTCCAGCCGCACGGGCGGGATCACGAGGCCCTCCTGGAAGATCTCGCGCGAGTCGGCGGGCATCGAGCCCGGCCGCATGCCGCCCACATCGTTGTGGTGCGCGCGCGTCACCGCGTAGCCGAGGATCTCGCCCTCCATGGTCATCGGCGACACGAGCGTCAGGTCGGGGAGGTGCGTCCCCCCGGTGGCCGGGTCGTTGAGGAGGAAGACGTCGCCGGGGCGTGGGTCGCGCCTGCGCACGGCGGCGACCGCCTCGGGCATTGCGCCGAGGTGCACCGGAATGTGCTCGGCCTGCGCGACCATGGCACCCTCGGCGTCGAAGAGCGCGGCGGAGCAGTCGCGGCGCTCCTTGATGTTCGAGGAGTAGGCGCCGTGGATGAGCAGCGCCCCCATCTCCTCGGCGATCCCCGACAGCGCGCTCGAGAGCACGGAGAGGGTGACGGGGTCGAGGCTCACCGCTCGCGCCGCTCGAGCACCAGGGTGCCCGCCACGTCGATCGCCCCGGCCCAGCCGGCCCGCACCACGCACGTCGCCTCGTCGAACTCGACCACGGCCGGGCCCTCGACCTCGTCGCCCACGCCCATTTCGGCGCGACGCAGCACGGAGATCTCGCGCCAGCCGTCCTCGCCGACGTGGACCTCGCGGGTGACGGGCTCCGCCCCGCCGTCCTCCTCCCGCTCGGGCTCGCGCAACGCGGGCTTCTCGACCTCGATCGTCGCGACGACGCGAGCGGCAACCAGCTCGACCGGCTCCTCCTCCATGCGGTAGCCGTAGCGGCGCTCGTGGGCCTCGTGGAGGCGCTCGACGAGCGCCTCGCCGTCGTCCGCGTCGACCGTCAGCTCGAAGGCCTGGCCCCGGTAGCGCAGGTCGGCGCGCCGCCGGCAGCGCGGGTCGTCGAGGTCCTCGCGCGCGACGCGCTCGAGCGCTTCGCACGCCTCGGCCACGCGCTCCGCGTCGACCTCGCCGAGCAACGGCGCGACGTAGTCGCGGCGCAGGTCGGACATCGCGAGCCCCAGCGCGCTGAGCACGCCGCCGGTGCGCGGCACGAGGACGGTGGTCATGTCGAGCTCCTCGGCCAGCGCGCAGGCGTGCATGCCGCCCGCGCCCCCGAAGGCGACCAAGGCGAACTCGCGCGGGTCGAGCCCGCGGTGCACGCTGACCACACGCAGCGCGCGGACCATCTCCGCGTCGGCGACGCGCACGATGCCCAGCGCCGTCTCGAGCGCGTCGAGCCCGAGCCGCTCGCTCAGCGCAGTGAGCGCCTTCTCGGCCCGCTCGCGCTCCAGAACGAGCTCTCCGCCCAGGGTCGCCCCGTCGCCGAGGTGGCCGAGGTAGAGGTCGGCGTCGGTCACCGTCGGCTCCTCGCCGCCGCGGCCGTAGGCGGCCGGGCCAGGGTCCGCGCCCGCCGAGTGCGGGCCGACGCGCAGCGCCCCGCCCTCGTCGGCCCACGCGATCGAGCCGCCGCCCGCGCTCACTGTGTGCACGTCGACCATCGGCAGCTTGATCGGCACGCCGGCCACCACCGACTCGGTCGTCGTCTGCGCCTCGCCGCCGATGATCGGCGCGACGTCGGTGCTCGTGCCGCCCATGTCGAAGCTCAGGACGTCCTCGTGCCCCGACGCCCGCGCGACGTGCGCGGCGCCGACGACGCCCCCGGCCGGGCCCGAGAGCAGGCACGCAGCTGCGGCGCCGGCCGCCGTCTCGAGGTCGACCACGCCGCCCGAGGACTGCATGACGAGCGGCGAGGGCATGCCCGCCTCCTCGGTCTGCCCCGCCAGCCGCTGCAGGTAGTCCGTCAGGCGCGGGGCGAGGTAGGCGTCGGCCACGGTCGTCGAGAAGCGCTCGTACTCCCGTACCTCGGGGAGCACCTCGCTCGAGCGCGAGACGCGGACGTCGCCAAGCGCCTCGCGCAGCGCCTCGCCCACGCGCCGCTCGTGGTCGGGGTGCAGGAAGGCGAAGAGCAGGCACACGGCGACGGCCTCGACCTCGGCCTCGCGCAGGCGCTCGACGACCGCGTCGAGCGAGTCCTCGTCGAGCGCGCGCAGCTCACCGTCCGGGCCCATGCGCTCGGCCACGGCGAAGCGCAGCTCGCGCGGCACAAGCGGCGCCGGCCGCGCGGCGGTGAGGTCGTAGAGCGAGGCGCGGTCCTGCCGGGCGATCTCGATGACGTCGAGGAAGCCCTCGGTGGTGACGAGCGCCGTGCGGGCGCCGCGCCGCTCGAGCAGCGCGTTGGTCGCGACGGTCATGCCGTGCGCGAAGGCGGCGAGCGACGCGACGTCGAGGTCCGCCGCGCGAATGCCGCTCATGACGCCTTCGGACTGGTCACGCGGGGTCGAGGGCACCTTCGCCGTCCGCGGCGTGCCGTCCTCGAGCACCACGAGGTCGGTGAAGGTGCCGCCGACGTCGACGCCGAGGCGTGCGCTTGGAGCGGCCATCGACGAGGTGTTGTACCCAACGTCCAGGCGACTGCTCCCCGAGGTCGAGCACCACCGCCGTAGAGTCAGACGAACATGGGCACACGGGCCGGCATGGGAGAGGGGACGGCGCAGCGCAGCGACCCGTGGGCCGCCTACGACCCCGAGGGCTACTGGGACGAGGCTTTCGCGGGACGGGACGAGCCACGCGAGCACTACGCACCGGTGCTGGAGGCGTTCGCCGCCGAAGACCCCGCGGCGCGGCGCAGCGCGGTCCTCGACGAGGTCCAGGCCCGCGGAGCGGTCTTCGGGGGCGCCGGCGGGGTCACCCCCTTCCTCCTGGATCCCGTGCCAAGGCTGCTCACCGCGGCCGAGTGGGCGCTGCTCGAACGCGGCATCACCCAGCGCGTCAAGGCCCTCAACGCGTTCCTCGCCGACGTCTACGGCCCGCGCGCGATCATCGCCGACGGCTTAGTGCCCGAGCGGGTCGTCGAGGAGGCCGACCACTTCGAGCCGGCGCTCGCCGGCGTCGAGCCGCGCCATGGCGCGTGGACCACGGTGGCCGGCCTGGATCTCGTCCGCGGCGCTGACGGGGGCTTCGCCGTGCTGGAGGACAACCTGCGCACGCCGTCGGGCCTCGCCTACGCGCTGGTCGCCCGCGAGGCGGTCGCCCCGGGACTGCCCGGCGAGCCGCGCGACATCGCCGGCCCTGCGGCCGCGCTGCTAGGCGAGGCGCTGCGCGCCGCCGCGCCGGAGGGCGTCGACGAGCCGCTCGTCGTGCTGTTCACGGACGGCGAGGCCAACAGCGCGCACTGGGAGCACGTCACCCTCGGGCGTCTGCTGGACATCCCGCTCGTCACCCTCGCAGACCTCGAGCACCGCGCCGGCGCGCTCCACGCCCGCCTGCCGGACGGTCCGCGCCGCGTCGACGTGGTCTACCGCCGCACCGACGAGGACCGGCTAACCGCCGAGCGCGGCGCGCTGACCGCGGTCGGCGAGGCGCTCCTCGAGCCATGGCGCGCCGGCCGCGTCGGCGTCGCGAACGCCTTCGGCACCGGGGTCGCCGACGACAAGCTCGCCCACGCCTACGTCGAGGCGGCGATCCGCTTCTACCTCGGCGAGGAGCCGGTGCTGCCCTCGGTGCCGACCTACGACCTCTCCGAGCCCACCGCCCTCCAGGCGGCGCTCGAGCGCCTCGACGAGCTGGTGCTCAAGCCGCGCTCGGGGTACGGCGGCGAGGGCGTCCTCATCGGCCCCCTCGCCGGCGACGACGAGCTGCGCCGCGCGCGCGAGTCCGTGCTCGCAGCGCCCGCGAGCTTCATCGCCCAGGAGACCGTCGCGCTCTCGCGCCACCCGACGGTGGTCGGCGACGCGCTGGAGCCCCGTCATGTCGACCTGCGACCCTTGGCGTTCAGCGGCGCCCGCGCGGCCGTGCTTCCCGGGGGGCTCACGAGGGTCGCCTTCGGGGCGGGGGCCATGGTCGTCAACTCGTCGCAGAACGGAGGCGGGAAGGACACATGGGTGATGAGCTGACCGCGGAGCGACCGCTGATCGGCGTCTCTACCTCGGAGGTGCGGATCGCCCAGCGCGTCGAGCCCACCCCGGAGGGCGAGCCGCCGATCGACCGCGAGATGGCGCTGGGAATGAAGTACCTGCGGGCGATCGAGGCGGCCGGTGGCATCCCGGTCGTCATGCCACCGCTCGAGCTCGATGCCGTCTCGCCGCTGCTCGACCGGCTCAGCGGCATCTGCCTCTCGGGCGGCCCGGACCTGGACCCCGCCGCCTACGGGACGCAGCGCTCGCCCCACCTCGGCCCGACCGAGCCCGAGCTCGACCGCTTCGAGCTTGCCGTCGCCCGCGAGGCCGACGCCCGCGAGCTGCCCACCCTCGCCATCTGCCGCGGCATGCAGGCGCTCAACGTCGCCCGCGGCGGGACGCTGCATCAGCATCTGCCCGAGCGCGAGAACGCGTCGATCGCCCACCGCCAGTCCGGCCCCGGCGAGCGCGTGACCCACGCGGTCGAGGTCGACCCGGGCACGAGGCTCGCGCGCATCCTCAGCCGCCGCCGCCACCGGGTCAACTCCTTCCACCACCAGGCGGTGCGCCGCTTGGGCCGGGGGCTGCAAGCCGTCGCGTGGGCACCGGACGGCGTCGTCGAGGCGCTCGAGGCGGACGGGTCGCGCTTCCTCGTCGGCGTGCAGTGGCACGCCGAGTGCCTCGTCGCCCGGCGCCCGCACGCGGCGCTCTTCGGCGCCTTCGTCGAGGCGGCGCGCACGCACGGATCACTCGAGCAGCGGCGGGCGGCGTGACCATCCGCTCCTCGGCGTCCTGGGCGGTGTGGAACGGCGGGCGCGCGGCCACGCCCTACACCCTCGGTGTCGAGGAGGAGGTCATGCTGCTCGAGCCCCACGGCTGGTCGCTCGCGCAGGCGGCCGACATGGTCCTGCCCTCGCTCTCGCCCGAGCTCGCCGACCGCGTGACGCGCGAGACGCACGGCTCGATCATCGAGCTGCGCACCGCCGTCCACGAGACCGTCGCCACCGCGGCCGACGAGCTGCTGCGCTGGCGGCGGCTGCTGGTCTCAGAGCTCGAGCCGATGGCCCTGCGCGCCGCCAGCGCGGGCACGCATCCCTTCGCCGTCTGGCACGACACGGTCGTCTCCGGAGGCGAGCGCCAGGGCTTCGTCTACGGCTCGATGCGCGAGCTCGCGCGGCGCGAGCCCACCTGCGCCCTGCACGTGCACGTCGGCGTGGAGGATGCCGAGAGCGCGATCCGTGCCGCCAACCGCCTGCGCGGCCACCTGCCGATGATGCTCGCGCTGTCGGCCAACTCGCCCTTCTGGCAGGGCCGCGACAGCGGTCTCGCCTCCGCGCGGACGCCGCTCTTCCAGGCCTTCCCGCGCGTCGGCATCCCGCGCGCCTTCGACGGCTACGCCGACTACGTCGAGACCGTCGACCTCCTCATCCGCTGCGAGGCGTTCCCCGAGCCGACCTTCCTGTGGTGGGACGTCCGCGCCCAGCCCAAGCTCGGGACCATCGAGATCCGCATCATGGACGCGCAGGCCACCGTCGACGAGACCGCGGCGCTCGTCGCCTTCGTCCAGTGCCTCGTGCGCCTCGAGCTGCGCGAGGGCTACGTCGCTCCGGACGTGCTGACCTCGCCCGAGGTGCTCGCCGAGAACCGCTTCCTCGCCGCCCGCGACGGCATGGAGGCGGAGTTCATCGACCCGGTGGCCGAGCGCCGCGAGCCGGCGCGCGAGCAGCTCGAGCCGCTCCTCGAAGCGCTGGCCCCGCACGCCTACGAGCTCGGCTGCCACCCGGAGCTGCAGGGGGTGCACCAGCTCGCCGAGGACTCCGGGGCGGTCGACCAGCTCGTGGTCGCCCGCCGGCCGAATCGCCTGCGCGGGCTCGTCGAGGCGCTTTCCGAGGTCTTCACCGCCTCGGGCCCGGGCATGGTGCGCCTGGACGTGGAGGGGTAGGCGCTTCCGCGGAAGCGAGCCGCCGGCGTTTGCGACGTCTGGCGACGAAGGAGGCGGGTCACGCGCTGCGGCGGGGAAGCCACCGGCCGGGTCTACGTGACGGGCTCGATCCACGATTCGGTGACCTCGATCCGCCCGCTGCGCGTCAGCGACCTGTCATCGTCGATCAACAGCGGCGATCATGCCGGCCGCGACACGAGGTACCTCAGGTATCGCCGGGCTCGCCCGCGGCGACCGCCGTCCGCAACATCGAAATACTTCGACTGGGCAGCGAACTGGCACCGCTCGCGCCCCCGTTCGTCGAAGATCGCGGTCGAGCTGTGGCGCGGCCAAGGCACCGTGGCGAAGACGACCTCGGTGAGCACCGCGGGCGGGCCCTCTAAGCCGACGAGAAGGCGCCTGCAGATCTCCAGCAGCGTGTCGGCGTCGAGGAAGGCGCGGGCGCCGATGCCATGACGTTTACCCCATCCCCGGGGCGATCCCGACCTCGACGAGCTCGGGCGCGCCGGAGGCGATGGCCTCGCGCAGCGCGTCGCGCAGCTCCTCGCGGCCGTCGACCCGGCGGGCGTTCATGCCGTAGCCGCCGGCCAGCGCGACGGCGTCGAGCCCGGCCACGTCGAGCCCGGGGGCGTTCGGCGTTCCCTGCAGCTCGCTGAAGCCCTTGAGGATCGCGTACTCGTCGTTGCGCAGGATGAGGATCGTGATGGGCACCGCGCGCTGGACCGCGGTCCACAGTGCGGTGATCGCGTACTGGGCGGAGCCGTCGCCCACGACCGCGACCACCGGGCGCTGCGGTTGGGCCAGCTGCACGCCGACCGCCGCCGGAAGCCCGAAGCCGAGCCCTCCGCCGGCGGCGAAGAAGTAGCTGCCGGGACGGTTGACCCGAACCCGGTCGCGGAAGGCGAGCACGTTGGACGGCGACTCGTTGACGGCGATCGCCCCGTCCGGGAAGACCTCGGCGAGGACGTCGAGCGCGGCGGCGGCGGTCAGCGGCACGGCGTCGGGGTCCGCGAGCGGCTCGGGGGCGGGACGTGCGGGCGGGACCTCGCGGTCGCTCTCGCCGAGCTCCTCGACGAGCGTGCGCAGGGTGAGGGCCGGGTCGGCGACGATCGCGTCGCCCATGGGCGCGCGTGCCGCCTCGCCGGGGTCGCTGGTCACCTGCACGAGGCTCGCGCCCTCGGGCAGCAGCGGGCCGGGCAGGTAGGGGTAGTAGGTGAACACCGGCGCGCCGACGACGAGGATCAGGTCGTGCCCGACGAGCGCCTGGGAGACGAGCGCGATGGCCGGGGGCAGCAGGCCGCGGAACTGCGGGTGGTCCTCGGGGAAGCCGACGCGCCCGCTGCCCGACGGCGGTCCCGACCACACCGGCAGGCGGGCCCGCTCGGCGAGCGCCACCGCGTCGTCCCACCCGCCGGCGTCGTCGACGTCGCCGCCGATCACCAGCGCCGGGTTGCGCGCCGCGGCCAGTCGTGCCGCGAGATCGCGGACGACGTCGGACGGCGGCTGCGCGCGCCCGCCCACCCTGCGGGCGAGGACGTGCGCGGTCTCGCCCTCGTCTGCCTCGTGGTCCCAGTCGTCCATCGGCAGCGACAGGAAGACCGGGCCGCGGGGCGGCAGCGACGCGAGGTGGATCGCGCGGGCCAGAGCCGCGGGCACGTCCTGCGCGCGCGGCGGCTCGTAGCTCCACTTCACCGCGGGACGCGGGAGGGTCACCGCGTCGCGGTTGGTGAGCAGCGCCTCCATCGTCAGCATCGCGCGCACCTGCTGGCCGGCGGTGACGACGAGTGGGGACTTGTTCCACTGGGCGTTGACGATCGCCCCCATGCCGTGGCCGACGCCCGGCGCGGTGTGGAGGTTGACCAGCGTCGGGCGCCCGCTCGCCTGCGCGAAGCCGTCGGCCATGGCGACGACGACGGCCTCCTGCAGGCCGAGCACGTAGTCGAAGTCGTCCGGGAAGTCCTGCAGGAACGGCAGCTCGGTCGACCCGGGGTTGCCGAACACCGTGGGCATGCCGTGGCCGCGGAGGAGATCGAAGGCGGCCCGGCGGACGGTCGTCACCCGGGCACCCTACCGCCCGGCCTCGCCGCCTCCCGGCCTCGCCGCCTCCCGGCCTCGCCGCCTCCCGGCCTCGCCGCCTCCCCGCCCTCCCCGCCCAGCGTCCGCCTCGCCCCAGCGACCGCCTCGCCCACTGTTTGTCCTGAATCGGGTACCAAAAGCAAGAATCAACAACAAATAACTCCGCAGCCTTGACAAACTCCTCGCGGCGCTGGCAGGATCGCCTTCGTGGAGGAGGACCATGGGTCGTTGGGCTCGTTGCGCGAGTCCAATCGCAGCCGCATACTCGCGACGCTGCGCGGGGCCGGGGTGACCAGCCGGGCGGAGCTCGCTCGGCGGACCGGGCTGTCGCGCTCGACCGTCTCCTCGATCGTCGCCGACCTCATCCGCGACGGCGTGATCGTCGGCCACGAGGGCAACGGCGACCAACGTCCCCGGCGCGGGGGGCGCCCGCCCGCGCTCATCGGGCTGAGCCGCTCCGCCGGCGTCGCAGTCGGCATCGACTTCGGCAAGCGCCACCTCGCCGTCGCGGTGTCCGACGCCTCGCACGAGATCGTCGCCGAGAGCTGGCGCGAGATGCCCGACGACTACGAGGCGTCCGAGGGCCTGGACGCGGCGAGCTCGCTCGTCGAGCTGATGCTCGACCAGGCCGGCGCCGACCGCTCCGAGCTGCTGGGCGTCGGCCTCGGCGTGCCCGGCCCGATCCACAGCGCCACGGGCACGCTGGGCTCCTCGGCCATCCTGCCGGGCTGGGTCGGCGTCCACGTGGCCGCCGAGATGAGCGAGCGCCTCCGGGTGCCCGTCCAGGTCGAGAACGACGCGAACCTCGGCGCGCTCGCCGAGCTGACGTGGGGCGCCGGCCGCCCGTGCGCCGACCTCGCCTACCTCAAGCTGGCGACCGGCATCGGCGCCGGCCTGATCGTCGAGCATCGCCTGTTCCGCGGCGCCGGCGGCACCGCGGGGGAGATCGGCCACACGACGGTCGACGAGCACGGCGACATCTGCCGCTGCGGCAACCGCGGCTGCCTGGAGACGGTGGCCGGCGCCGACGCCATCGTCGCGTTGCTGCGCCGCAGCTTCGGCGAGGAGACGCTCGACACCGAGCGCGTCGTCGAGCGCGCGCTGGCGGGCGACCCCGCGTGCCGCCGGGCGATCGCCGATGCCGGCCGCCACGTCGGCGTCGCCGTGGCCAACCTCTGCAACCTCGTCAACCCCGAGCGCATCATCGTCGGCGGCAGCATCGGGGCCGCCGGGGAGGTGCTTCTGGAGCCCCTGCGCGAGTCGGTCAGCCGGCGTGCGATCCCGACGGCCGCCCAGGACGTCGAGATCGTCTCGGGGTCGCTCGGTGCGCGCGCCGAACTAGTTGGCGCGATCGCGCTCGTGCTCCAGACTTCAACGACCAATCACCGATGAAGGAGGGAATGCCAATGCTCAACTCGACCCGTGGACGGGTCGCCGGCGCGCTCATCGCGTCCGGCGTGCTCGCCGTCACCGTCGCCGCGTGCGGCTCGAGCAACGACGACAAGAGCTCGAGCGGTGGTGGCGCCAAGAGCGGATCAATCGCGCTGCTGCTGCCAGAGTCGAAGACGGCCCGCTACGAGTCTCAGGACCGCCCGAACTTCGTGAAGAAGGCCAAGGCACTGTGCCCGGACTGCAGCATCATCTACTCCAACGCCGACCAGGACGCGGCGAAGCAGCAGCAGCAGGCCGAGGCCGCGCTGACCAAGGGTGCGAAGGTCCTCGTTCTGGACCCGGTCGACGCAGCGTCGGCCACGGCCATCGTGAACCGCGCCAAGCAGCAGAGCGTGCCGGTCATCAGCTATGACCGACTGATCCCGAACGCGGACCTCAAGTACTACATCTCCTTCGACAACGTGAAGGTCGGCCAGCTTCAGGCTTCGTCGCTCTCGCAGAAGCTCAAGGAGGACGGCAACCCGACAGGCCCGATCACGATGATCAACGGCGCCCCGACCGACAACAACGCCAAGCTGTTCAAGCAGGGGGCGATGCAGGGCTTCAAGTCCTCCGGGGTGAAGATCGCCAAGTCCTACGACACGCCCGACTGGAGCCCGGACAAGGCCCAGCAGGAGATGGAGCAGTCCATCACCGCGCTCGGCAAGACCGGCTTCAACGGCGTCTACGCCGCCAACGACGGCACCGCCGGGGGCGCCATCGCCGCGATGAAGGGCAACGGCATCGACCCGTCCACCAAGCCGACGACCGGGCAGGATGCCGAGCTCGCGGCGATCCAGCGCATCCTCGCCGGCACGCAGTACATGACGGTCTACAAGGCGGTCAAGCCCGAGGCCGAGGGCGCGGCGACGCTCGCCGTGGCGCTCGTCCAGGGCAAGCAGCCGGCGGCCGGGCTGGTCACCGGGAAGACCGACAACGGATCGGGGCAGATCGACTCGGTGATCCTGACCCCCGTCGCCGTCACCAAGGACAACATCAAGGACACGATCGTCAAGGACGGCTTCTGGACGCCGGCGCAGATCTGCACGGGCAGGTACGCCTCGGCGTGCAAGTCCGCGGGTATCGGGCAGGGCTGAGCGGGGTAAGGTCGGAGCGGTCGCCCGGGCGGCCGCTCCGGCTCCGGAACCGAAAGGAACGTCCACATGAGCTCGAACGGCGACGCACTGCTCTCGCTGCAGGGGGTGAGCAAGCGCTTCGGACCCGTCGAGGCCCTGTCCGGCGTCGACTTCGACGTCAGGGCCGGCGAGGTGGTCGCCCTCGTCGGCGACAACGGCGCGGGCAAGTCGACGCTGGTCAAGGCGATCGCCGGGATCCACGAGGTCTCCGACGGGCAGATCCTCTTCGAGGGCCAGCCCGTCAAGATCAATCATCCGACCGACGCGACCAAGCTCGGGATCGCCACCGTCTACCAGGACCTCGCCCTGTGCGACAACCTGGACGTCGTCGAGAACCTGTTCCTCGGCCAGGAGGAGCTCTCGGGCGGGGTCGGGCACGCGGTCCGCCAGCTCGACGAGATCGACATGGAGCAGCGCTCGCACGAGCTGCTCGAGAACCTCGCGGTGACGATCACCGACGTCCGCAGCGAGGTCGGGATGATGTCCGGCGGCCAGCGCCAGCAGGTGGCGATCGCCCGTTCGCTGCTCGGCGAGCCCAAGGTCGTCATGCTCGACGAGCCGACGGCGGCGCTCGGCGTGCGCCAGACGGCGATGGTGCTGAGCCTGATCAAGCGGCTGCGCGAGCGCGGCCTCGGAGTGATCGTGGTCAGCCACAACCTCAGCGACGTCTTCCAGGTCGCCGACCGGATCTTCGTGCTTTTGCTCGGTCGCAAGGCCGGCGACTTCAGCGCGAGCGAGGCCTCCCACGAAGAGGTCATCGGGGCGATCACCGGGCTAGGGTCCGAGGACGTCGCCGAGCTTGCCGGAGCCGACGCCGACGAACCGGCCGCGGCCGACGGGGACGAGTCGGCCAGCTCTGAGGGCGGCGACTCGGCGGGATCTGAGGCAGGCGGATCGGCGGGCTCGGTGGGCGACCCGCCGGACGAGTCTGACGCAAGCCGAACGGCCGGGTCCGAGACGGGAGGTGCCCAGTGAGCGCGCAGGCGACGGACATCACGACGGACGTCGACGAGACCGAGAGCTCCGGGCACAGGGCGGGCGGCGTCCGGCGCTTCCTCATCGGCCATCTCTCCGAGGCGCGGGTGATCATCGCCATCGCGGTGATCTGGGCCATCTTCCAGAGCCAGGAGAACCGCTTCCTCACGGCCGTCAACCTGACCAACCTGGTGCTGCAGATCACCGCCGTCGGCCTGATCTCGGTGGGCATCGTGCTCGTCCTGCTGCTCGGCGAGATCGACCTCTCGGTCGGTGCGGTCAGCGGCGTGTGCGCGTCGATCATGGCCGTCCTCAACGTTCAGCACGGCTGGTCGCCCTACCTGGCGATCGCTGCGGCCATCGCAGCGGGCGCGTGCATCGGCCTGCTGCAGGGCTTCCTGTTCACCCGCTTTGAGATCCCGTCGTTCGTGGTGACTCTGGCGGGGCTGCTGGCGTGGCAGGGCCTGCAGCTCAAGGTGCTCGGGGACACCGGCACCGTCAACATCAACAACCCGAAGATCATCGGGCTGACGAGCACCTTCTACAGCGGCGTGGTCGGCTGGGTCATCGCGGCGGTCGCGGTCGGCGCCTACGCCGCTGTGACGCTGTGGGCGCGCCGCCGGCGCACGGCCGCCGGTCTGCCCGCCCCGGCGATCATCGGGGTGATCGTGAGGATCGTCCTCTTGGCGGCCGTGGTCATCGTGGTGGTGGCGGTGCTCGACTCGGCGCGCGGGGTGCCGCTCGCGGCGCTGATCCTCGTGGGCTTCGTGGTGCTCTTCCAGTACATCACCACACGCACGCGCTTCGGCCGCCACATCTACGCCGTGGGAGGCAACGACGAGGCGGCGCGCCGCGCGGGCATCTCCGTGTCGGGGATTCGCATCGTGGTGTTCGGGCTGTGCTCCTCGATGGCGGCGATCGGCGGCATCATGGCGGCCTCGCGGCTGTTCGCCGTGAACCAGAGCTCAGGCGGCAGCGACCTGCTGCTGCTGGCCATCGCCGGCCCGGTGATCGCGGGCACGAGCCTCTTCGGCGGCCGGGGCTCGGTGTGGAGCGCCCTGCTCGGCGCGCTGGTCATCGGCTCGATCTCCAACGGGATGGACCTGCTCGCCTTGCAGAGCTCGGTCAAGTTCATGGTGACGGGCGCCGTGCTGCTCGGCGCGGTGATCATCGACGCGATCGCGCGCAAGCAGCGGGCGGCCACCGGCCTGGCCTGAGCGCCGGCTCGGGGTCCTGCGCGTCAGAACGCGCGCAGGACCTCGGCGTCGCCGGCGGGGCGATCCCGGCGCCCTGCGCGGTCCAGCCGGAGGGCGAGGGTCGGGCAGGCGGCGACCGCGCGGTCGGCGTGGTCGAGGAGGTGCTGGGGCACCCGTTCGTCGCCGAGCATCGGAAAGCCCCAGTCGTCGAGCTCGATGAGCTCGGGAAGCAGCTCGGCGCACAGGCCGTGACCGGTGCAGGCGATCGGGTCGACTCGCAGGCGGGTGCTCACGCGACCAGCGCCTCGGGGCCGGGCGTCTGCAGCACGGCGGGACCCGCGCACGCGACGCACGGCCCGTTGCGGTGGTGGTCGGACAGCTCGGGGCCGAAGACCGCAAGGCGCTGCGCAGGAACCGCACCGCGCCATTGGGGTGCTGGCAGGCGCCGCGTCCGTCGACCTGGTCGCTCCAGCGGGCCAATCGCGGCCCGACGCGGTCGTCGGCCTGTCCGGCGGCCACGCGAGCGACGGCGCTCGCGAGCGCGGCGAGTCCGTGGACGCAGGGCCCGCACTGGCCGGCGGTCTGGGCCGCGAGCCAGCTCATCGCCCGTGCCACCTCGGCCACCGGGCAGCGCGTCTCGCCGAGGACCACGAGCACCCCTGCGCCCAGCGGAGCGGGGGTGGCGTCGGCGTGCAGCGCCAGCCCGGCGGCGTCCTGCGCCGAGATCCACGCTCCGAAGTAGCCGCCGACCAGCACCGCCCGCACCGGCTCGGTCGGGCCGCCCGCCAGGGCGAGCAGCTCGTCGAACGGCGTTCCGCTGGCGATCTCATAGACGCCCGGGCCCGCCACCGAACCGCTCAGGGTGACCAGCGCGGTACCCGGCACGCCGTCGTCGCCTAGGTCGCGGAACCACCCCGCCCCGTGCCGCGCGAGCAGCGCGACGTGGGCCAGCGTCTCGACATTCTGCACGAGCGTCGGGCGACGGGCGACCCCGCGCTGCGCCGGCCGCGGCGGGACGAGGGTCGGCTTGCACGGTCCGCCGTCGAGCACGCGGACGAGCGCGGTCTCCTCGCCGGCGAGGAAGCGGCTGGGCGTGGTCACGATGCGGACCCGCGAGCTGTCGCGCCGTTCGCGCAGGGCGACCTCGGTCGAGCGCAGCGCCCGCCGGGCCTGCGCCGGGACGGCGACGATGACCTCGCGGGCCCCGACGGCGTGCGCGGCGGCGAGCGCGCCGTCGAGCACGGCGTGCGGCGCGCCCTCGAGCAGCAGACCGTCCTTGGAGCTCATCGGCTCGCCCTCGGCGCCGTTGGCCACGACCACGCCGCGCCGTCGCTCGCCGGCGACGGCCTCGAGCTTGGCGGCCGTGGGGAACGCGCCCCCGCCGCGTCCGCGCAGCCCCGAGGCGCCGACCTCGCGGATCAGCGCGTCCGGCGCCCACGACTCGAGCTGGAGCCGGCCGTGCAGCTCGTGGTGAGCCTCGAGCCCGAGTCGCTCGCCGCTGCGCATCCCGGCGACCAGGCGCGGGAGCACGGTCATCCGCGCGTCCCGGTCGCGGGGCTCGCCGAGAGGCGCCCGTCGACGCTCGTCGCGGCGAGCTTCAGGCGCAGACGAAGGCGCAGCGCCCTGCCGTCCGCCGATCCCACCAGCGCGTCGACCGCGCTTCCGCTCAGCCGCTCCACGCGTCCCTCGTAGAGCGCGCCATGGCGCAACGTCACCGAGCTGCTGCGCATCGCCAGCCCGCCGCCGTCGAGCGGCTGCCCGGCCAGGCGCACCACGAGGCGGCCGCCCCCGTCGGTCAGGCGCAACGAAAGGTTGACGACGCCGGTCCCGTCCGACGTGAGGCCCTGGCGGACGGTGCCGGTTACGCGGGAGGCGAACCCGCGCTCGCGCGGGGGCGCGGCCGCGCGCGCCGGCGCGGCCAGCAGGGTGGGCGGCGTGCCCGCCCGCCGCGCCCAGCCGCGCGCCAGCGGCCCCGCGGGCAGCCACAGCGCGAGGCCGAGCACGGCGGCGAGCACCGCCGCGAGTGAGCCCCCGCGAACCAGCCCGTGCCCGGGCCCCGCGCCGGCGAGGCGGAAGCCCAGCGCGCCGAGCACCGCCAGCGAGCAGGCGAGCGTCACGAGCGCCAGCCAGAGGCTGCGGACGTCGCTTCCGGTCCCGAGGCCGTGCACCACGGCGACCGGGCAGCAGGCGTAGGCCAGCCAGTGCACGCCTCGCCACGCGCGATAGCCCAGGCGCGCGCGGACGAGGCTCGTGACGGTGACGGCGAGCAGCAGGTCGACGGCCAGGGCGCCGAGCCCGACCCACAGCGGGCGGTAGGCCGAGGCGAGAGGAACGACGGCGGCGGCGAGCCCGATCGGGGCGTAGCCGTCGAGCACCGAGGTGAGGATGTGCACGGCGAGCACGGCGAGGGCAAGCAGCGAGAAGGTGCGGTGCGCCGCGTCGACCAGCAGGCGCGGGGCCCCGGCGGGCCGCCGGCGATCCGCGTGGACGATGCCGAGCACCACGCTGGCCGTGAGGACGACGAGGGTCACGGCGCCGGCGCCGCGCGTCAGGTACCACATCGCCGAGGGACCCGCGGCGGCGATCACGTCGCCTCCGAGGGCGCCGGCCAGCCGCCCGCCGTCGTGATCGAGCCGTCGACGGCGACGAGGCGCGCCGGCAGCCCGGCGGCGTGCAGCCGCGCCGGCGCACGGGCGCCGCGGACGATCGCCGCGGTGCTCGCGGCGTTCGCATCAACGCACGTCGCGGCGGCGACGCTCGCCGCTCGCCACACCTCTCGCGCCGGAAGCCCGGTGGCGGGGTCGACGATGTGGTGCGCGGCCTGCGACCCGCGCCGCCAGCGGCGCGACGTCGTGCTGGAGGTCGCCAGCCCTCCGCTCCGGATCGCGACGGTCTGCCCGGGCGCCTCCGGGCCGTCGCGGTGGTCCTCGCAGGCGCGCACCGCCCAGCCTTCGTCGGGGCTGGGCCCGGCGACCGCGATGTCGCCGCCGAGGTTGACCAGCACCCCGGCGCCGGTCGCGCGCGCGGCGGCCGCGGCCGCGCGGTCGGCCGCGAGCGCCTTCGCGCTCGCGCCCAGGTCGAGCGAGACCCCGGCGGGCACCCGCACGGTGCGCTCTCGCGCGTCGACCACGACGGCCTGCCACCCGGGCACCGAGGCGGCGCGCAGCGGGGCGCCGGAGTCACGCACCGCGAGAAGTTGCGGTCATAGCCGGCGAGGGCCATCGCCCGCCCGACGGTCGGGTCGACGTCCCCGTCGGTCGCCCGCGCGACCCGCACCGCGGCCTGCACGGCGGCGATGAGCACGGGCCCGACGACGACCGGCCGGCCCGCCGCGCGGTTCACGCCCATCAGCTCGGAGTCCTCGCGAAAGCGGCTGCACGCGGCGTCGATCGCGTCGAGCTCGCGCTCGACGGCGGCGCGCGCGAGCGCCAACACGCGCGCGTGGTCAACGTGCACCGAGGCGGTCGTCCCCAGCGCGGGCCAGCGAGCCGTCGTGGGCGTCACGAGCCGCCGGAGACGGCCGGAGGGACCGGCGGCGGGCTCGGCGCCGGTGCGGGCGCCTGGGCGGGCGGCTGCGGAGCGGGCGCTCCACCGCCGATCCGCGGAATCGCCTGAGGCGCGGGGACGACGACGCGCGCCGGGGTTGCCGGAGGCGTGGAGGCCGGCTTGCCGTGGCCCTTCACGGCCTGCGCGGCGACGCCGGAGAGGGCCGCGGTCAGGCCGACCGCACCGGCGATCGACGCGGCGGTGACGCGCCTCGCGGCCCGCAGCGCGCGGTCCCGGGCGTCAGAGCGATCGCTGAGCATGCGGAGCAGTGTGCGGGTTGGGGGGTCAACCTCCCATCACGCGCGGGCAAAGCTTCGGCAAAGGCCACGCAGCGGCGGCGACGCCCGTACGCCGCGCGGCTAGCCTCAGGCATTGTCGCGCCTGCTGATCGCAGAAGACGACGCGGGGATCCTCGAGCCGCTCGCCCGTGCGCTCGTGCGCGACGGCTACGAGGTCGACGCCGTCGGCGACGGCGAGGAGGCGGCGCGGCTGGGGGTGGCGCGGCTGGGGGTGGCGGGCAACCACGACCTCCTGGTCCTCGACATCGGCTTGCCGCGGCTCGATGGCCTCGAGGTGTGCCGTCGCGTGCGCCGCGTGCACCCGGAGCTGCCGATCCTGCTGCTCACCGCGCTTGGCGAGGAGCTCGACGTCGTCGAGGGCCTCGAGGCCGGCGCCGACGACTACGTGACCAAGCCGTTCCGTCTCGCGGAGCTGCTCGCGCGCATGCGCGCCCAGCTTCGCCGCGGCGCCGCCAGGGCCCCGACGGTCGAGGCCAGGGGCGTCCGCGTGGACCGCACCGCGCGACGCGCGTGGCGCGACGGACGCGAGCTCGAGCTGACCCCAAAGGAGTTCGATCTCCTAGCACTGCTCGTCGAGGAGGCCGGCGCCGTCGTCCGGCGGGAGCGCATCATGCGCGAGGTGTGGGACGCGAACTGGTTCGGCTCCACCAAGACGCTCGACATGCACGTCTCCTGGTTGCGGCGCAAGCTCGGCGACGACGCCGGCGAGCCTGCGCTGCTGACGACGGTCCGCGGCGTCGGGCTGCGCTTCAAGGCCTGAGTGCGCCGCCGGCTGGTCGCCTCCACCGCGCTCATCGCGCTCGCCGCCGTGCTCGTCCTCGGGGTTCCGCTGGGCATCGTCGGGGCGCGTCGCGCGCACTCGGAGGCCGTCGGCCGGCTCGAGCGCGAGGCCGACACCGTCGCCGCCGCCGTCGACGATCCCGTCGAGGGAGGGCGGCCCCTGGACGCCACCGCCCTGGCGCGGCTGGTCCATCCGCGCCACTGGGTCACCGTGATCGACTCGCGGGGCCGCCGGACGGCGGTCGGCGTGCCGATCCCCGGCGCCGCGCTCTCGGTGCGGTCGGGCCTGGCTCGAGACGTCCAGGTGATCGCCAGCGAGCCGGCGAGCGAGGTGTCCGGTCGCCAGCGCGGCGTCTGGCTGCTGGTCGGGTTGCTCGCCGTCGGCGGGACGGCGGCCGCGGTCGGGCTCGCCGTCGTCCAGGGCCGCCGGCTGGCCCGGCCGCTCGAGCGCCTCTCGCGGACGTCGACGCTGCTCGGCACGGGCGACTTCTCGGCGCGCGCGAGCCGCTCCGGCATTCCCAGATGGACGCGGTGGCGGAGGCGCTGGACACCACCGCCGTCCGCATCGCGCGGCTGCTCGCCGCGAGCGCGACCTCTCGGCGGAC
>CAVSMB010000022.1:0-120569 GCA_963728925.1 uncultured Actinomycetes bacterium
TCTTCTTCGCGATGATCTTCGCGATCTCGATGGACTACACCGTGTTCCTGCTGTCCAGCGCCAAGGAGCACTGGGACCGCAGCCACGACCCCAAGGAGGCGATGATCGGCGGCGTCGCGCACTCCGGGCGCGTCGTGTTCGCCGCGGCCGCCGTCATGGTCGCGGTGTTCTTCACCTTCGCCCTCTCCGGGCCGCTGCCCCCGAAGGAGATGGGCGTCATCCTCGGCGTCGCCGTCCTGCTGGACGCGTTCCTGGTGCGCCTGCTGCTCGTGCCCGTGCTGCTGCGCCTGCTGGGCAAGTGGGCGTGGTGGCTGCCCAAGCCGTTGGACAAGATCCTGCCCGACGTCCGCTTCGGACACGCCTGATCGGATGAGCGGCAAGGACCCCAAGAAGTTCGACCCCGCCCGGGCGCACGTGCTGGACGCGCCCGAGCGGGAGCGGTACCTGCCGACCGACGTGATCGTCGCCCTGCTGGACCTGCAGGGCGACGAGACCGTCGTCGACTACGGCGCCGGCACCGGCCGGATCACGATCCCGGTCGCCCATCTGCTGCGCGACGGCGGTCGCGTCGTCGCCGTCGACAGCAGCGACGAGATGCTCGGCCACCTGCGGATGCGCGTCGGCGCCGATCCCAACGTCGTCGCGGTGCACGTGCCGGCTGACGCGGTGCCGCTCCCCGCTGGAGGCGCGGATCGTGTGCTGGGTGTCAACCTGCTGCACGAGGTGCGCGGCGAGGGCGCGATCGACGAGATGCGCCGTCTGGTTGCCGACGACGGCTTCGTGCTCGTCATCGACTGGGAGCGCGGTCGCGCGCGGGACTTCGGGCCGCCTGACGACCTGCTCTACGACGCGGCCGAGGCGATCGCAGCGCTGGCCGACGCCGGTCTCCGCGCCGTGCCTGCGCGAGTCGAGCTCCCCTTCCACTTCGCCCTCATCGCCACCCCTACCGAGTAGGAGTCGTTGTCCTCCATGTTGTTCTCCAAGACCCGTTCGATGTCCCCGGCCGAGGTCGCCGACGGTCTGCGCCGCGGACGGCTCATACTCATCGATGTTCGCGAGCCCGCCGAGCTGCGCAGCGGTCGTGTCAAGGGGGCGCGCAACATCCCTCTGGGCCAGCTCGGCGAGCGGCTGGGGGAGCTGCAGGGCGGCAAGACCGTGGCCTTCTTGTGTCGGTCGGGTGCCCGCAGCGCCCGCGCGACGCTTGTTGCCACCAAGGCGGGTCTGGATGCCGTCAACGTCAGCGGCGGCGTAATGGGCTGGTCCCGGGCCGGCCTGCCCCTGGCCCGGTAGGGCCGCTTGGCCGGGTGCGGTTTCAGGGGGGAAGGGACGCCTGCCGCGGGAGCACGACCGTGAATCGCGTACCGCCCCGCGGCCCTCTATCGACGGTCACCGTCCCGCCGTGGGCGTGGACGATCTCCTGGACGACCGCCAGTCCGATCCCGCGGCCGGCGACACCCTCGGCGGTGCTGCCGCGCCAGAAGCGATCGAAGACGCGCTCACGCTCGTCCAGGGGTACGCCGGGGCCGTCGTCGGCGACCGCGAGAAGTGCCACGTCGGGTGCGGCGCCGGTCGCGATGGTCACGTCGATGGTGCCGCCCTCGGGCGTGAACTTCAGCGCATTGGAGAGCAGGTTCGCCACGACCTGCCCGAGCTTGACACGGTCGCCGTTCACGGTGACCGGCGCCAGGTCCGCATGAGCCGTCAGGCACTTGGCCTCGAACTGCGATGCGAGCGCCTCGAGCGCTGCGGCGGTCAGCTCGGCGAGGTCGACGGGCGCGCAGTCGAGCGCACGGACGGGTGAGCCGGCGCGTCCGAGCACGTCGAGCTGCTCGATGAGGCCGTCGAGGCGCAGGACCTCTTCATGCAGCGAGGCCAGCCGCTCGGTCGTCGGCGGTTCGATCCCGTCGATGAGCTCCTCAAGGTTGCCGCGCAGGATCGTCATCGGTGTGCGCACCTCGTGAGAGAGGTCGGCGACGATCCGGGTGCGGGCACCGGACTCTCGCTCCAGGGCGTCGGCCATCGCGTCGAAGGCGTGCGCGAGCTCGCCGAGCTCGCCGGGCATGTCGGCCTGCTCGGCGCGAGCGCTCAGGTCGCCGGACCGCAGGCGACGAGCGGCGCCCGTGAGACGCCGCAACGGCCCGGCGATCCGCTGCGTGACGAGCCCCGCGACGAGCAGCGCGATGGCGATCGCGATCGCCGACCCGAGCAGCAGCGCCCGCCACAGCGCGCTGCGCAGGTTCTGCTCCGCGCGCGAGAGGGTGCCGGGAAAACGCAGCTCGGCGGTGCCGACGCGCCGGCCGCCGTCGGTCACCGGCGCGGAGACGGCTGCGGCGTGGCGGCCGGCCCCGCCGCCGCGGCCCTGCCGCTGCGCCCTGGCCCGGCCCCTGCCCGGCCGAGGGCCCGAGCACGAGCTGCCCCTGGCCGTCGCGGACGATCAGCACCGCGTCCTCGCGGGCGGCCAGCGCCGTCGCCTGGTCGAATCGCGCCCCGCTCCACGACTCGCGCTCCCGATAGGCGCGCGCCAGGACGGCGGCGACCTGCCGGGCCGCCTGTCGCCGGTCGGCGTCGCTGGCGCGCTGTGTCTCGCTGCGGCTCTGCAGGATCACGACGAGTGCCAGCGCGACGACGGCGGTCAGCGCCACCGCGACGAAGGCGACCGCGAGGCGGAGGCGCAGGGATCCGCGGCCGGACTGCTCAGCCATCGCGCGTCAGTCCCAGCCGGTAGCCCGCCCCGAGCACGGTGAGGATGATCCGTGGGCGCTGGGGGTCGGCTTCGATCTTGCGGCGCAGGTTCTTGACGTGCGAGTCGATGGTGCGCTCGTAGCCCTCGAACTCGTAGCCGCGGACCTCGTTGATGAGCTCGTAGCGCGAGAACACGCGACCGGCCGTCCGCGCCAGCGCGCCGAGGAGGTCCCACTCGGTGGGCGTCAGGTCGACGGTGGTTCCGCGCACGACGGCTTCGCGCCGGTCGTCGTCGATGTGCAGCTCGCCGTCACCGAAGGAGACGGGCCCGGGCGTCGCGGGCGTGGTGCGGTCGCCTCGCCTTAGCACGGCCTGGACGCGCAGGACCAGCTCGCGAGGGCTGAACGGCTTGGTCACGTAGTCGTCGGCGCCGAGCTCCAGGCCCGCGACGCGATCACGCTCGTCCGCTCGCGCGGTGAGCATGATGATCGGGACGTCGGAGGCGGCGCGCAGCTCGCGCGCGACCTCCTCGCCGGGCACGTCGGGCAGGCCGAGGTCCAGCACGACGAGGTCGGGCCGCGCGTCGGCGGCCATCGTGATCGCCTCGGCGCCGGACCCCGTCGTCATGACGCGCAGGCCCTCGCGCTCGAGGTAGCGGCGCACGAGCTCCCGGATCTTGGGTTCGTCCTCGACGATCAGGACCAGCGCCGACACGATTCGATCCTATGAGCGGCCCGCGGCCGGGCGCCCGCGATCGGCGGACGCCACGACCCTGCATGGCTAGCTGCGGTTCGGGCAGCTCGGGTTGCCCGAGCCGTTGCGGGCACCGTTCCCGGATCCCTGGTGGCGGCCCTGGCCCTGGCCGCTGCGCTGCTGTGAGCGCTGCGCATGCCGCGGGCCGGTCCCGTCGCGCTCACGCAGCCGCTGCTGCGTGCCGGTCTGGGTCTGGGTCACCTTCGGCGTGTTGCCGTTGGGGCACGTCGGCTGATCGGCGGCGACGGCGACACCGACGCCCAGGACGCCGACGATCCCGGCGGTCGTGATCATGGTCTTGGCGCTGCGGCGGAGCATCGGGGGCCTCCTTGACGCTGATGGATGAGATGGGATCAGCATCGACGGACGCGTTGCAGACGCCGTGCCGTCGGTGTGGAGGCGGTGTGGAGATGCTCGGCGCTACGCGCGTGCCGCGCTCAGCGGGCGACTGTGTCCACGGGGCAGGCCGGGACGCTCATCGCGTGCCCTCGACCATGGCCGTCAGCTCGGCCAGCTGCGCGTGCAGACCACCGCAGACCTGTTCGCAGAGGGCAAAGACGCCCTCGTCGGCGACGCTGTAATAGGAGCTGGTGCCCTCCTTGCGGCGAGCGACGATCCCCGCCTGCAGCAGCACGCCGAGGTGCTTGGAGGCGTTCTGCTGGCTGGTGCCCAGGCACTCGGTGATCTGGGCGACCGACAGCTCGCCGCCGCGGAGCTGGTCGAGGATGCGAATGCGGTTGGGGTCGCCGATGACCCGCAGGCGCGCGGCGATCATCTCGGCGAGGTCCATCGGAATCGGACTCGGAAGCTTCATCGGGCGATCTCCGTCGGTTGAGGTCAGCGGGTCGAGCAGCTGTTGCCGCCAGTCTCCAGCTCGGGGTCGAAGGGGTGGGTGCCGGCGTTGACGGCGATCACCGTCTCGTAGTTGGCCGGTCGCGGCGGCATCTCGGCCAGCAGCGCCTCGGCGAACAGCGCGGGGTCGTCGATCGCCAGCTCGGGCACGGCCGCGCGCACCGCCGCCAGCGCGGGCGCGATGGCGGCACGGTGGATGCCAGGGTGGGTGTGGCCGGGCAGCAGCACGACGTCGTCGGCCAGCGTCAGGACGCGATTCCGCAGCGTTGTGTACAGCATGCGTCCCATGGCGCGCGCGCCCTCGGGATCGCCCTGCTGGAGGTCTGGCCGGGCGATGCCGTCGGCAAACAGCGAGTCGCCGCTGACCAGTGCCCTGTCGGCGACGAACAGTCCGGTCATGTCGGTGGTGTGGCCGGGCAGCGAGACCGCTCGGATCGTGACGTCGCCGAGCATGATGGTGTCGTCGTCGTGCAGCACGGTGACCGCATAAGCCACGCCACGCTCGATCGCCGCAGCCGGCAGGAGCAGGGTCGCGCCCGTCAGGGCGGCCAGGGCACGCGCGCCGGAGAGGTGATCGGCGTGCAGGTGGGTGTCGACGATGTCGGTGATCGTCGCGCCGAGCTCGGCCGCCAGTGCGACGTACACGTCGGCGTCGGGGGCCGGATCGACCACCAGTGCCCGCGCATCCGAGGCGATGACGTAGGACAGGCAACCGCGGCCGGGCCGCTGGACCTGGAGCACGTCGAGCCCCGGGATCCCGAGGTCCACCGGGCGTGACTGCAGCGCCGCGATCCAGCCGCGCATGCCGCCCTCGAGGGCCGTGGCATCGACCCCCTCCGCCCGGAGCGCGTGAGACACGCTCTGCGCCATGACCCCGCGGTTGCAGACGACGGCAACCGGGCCGGCCAGGTCGCGTGCGGTCGCGGCAGGATCGGCCAACACCGCCGCGGCGGGCACGCGGCGGGTCGTCACGCCCGGGGCTTCGATCGCCCACGACGCGTCGTCGCGGACGTCGAGCACGGTCAGCGCCTCACCGGGCGTGAGACGGTCGGCGAGATCGGACGCGGTGATCGAGGCTGCGGAGAAGGGGGCGATCGTCATCTGACGCTCCGGCGTGAAGAGGGCAGTACGGCGCTACAACCGCTAAGGTATTATACAAGCGTGTAGTTGTCAAAGAGAGGACGAGTCATGTCTGACCGCGGCGGGCTGATCGAGCGTCTCGCACGGCGCGATCCGGTGGCCCGGCGCCCTCGGGCGGTGACGGGCGAGCCGGGTCTGTTCATCGTTGACGCCACGTGGGGAGTGATCCAGCCTCTGCAGCTGCCCGGCGCGGTGCAGACCGTGGGCGAGCTCGAGGTCATCGATCACATCGAGGCGGGCGACGTCCTCGTCGACTGCCGTCAGCCCGAGCATGTGGCGCGCGGGACGCTGCTCGGCGCGGTCGCGATCCGCCACCAGGAGATCGTCGAGCGCCTGAGAAAGCTCGACCCGCAGCGACCCGTCGTCCTGTTCTGCAATGGCCCGCAGTGCACTGCGACGCCGCAGGCGATCGCGGCCCTGCTCGCCGCCGGATGGGACGCAGCGCGGTTGCGCTACTACCGCGGCGGGATCCACGATTGGGTCACGCTCGGCTTGCCGCTCACACGCTGACGCCGGCGATCGTCGCGCCGGCGACGCCGAGCGCCACGATCACCACCAGCACGGCGAATCCCCGCCCGAGCATCCGTGTGGAGATCAGGTCGGCGAGCCGGGGGCCCACGAGGGCGCCGGTGACCGCGGCTCCGCCCATCGCGGCGGCGATCGGCACGTCGAGGCTGCTTCCCGCGGCGACGTGGGCCACCAGGCCGCACACCGACACGATCGCCACGATCACCATCGAGGTGCCCATCGCCTCGCGCATCCCAAAGCTCAGGCCGATCGCGAGCGCCGGGACGACGACGAAGCCGCCCCCGACGCCGACGAGGCCGGTCAGCACGCCGACAAGCAACCCGGCGGGCACCAGGACGCGGGCGCGGGCGCTGGGGCATCCGCCGGCGGCGCACGCCGGGGACCCGGCTCGCTGCCAGGTCGCGCGCGCGGCGAGCAGCATCACGGCGCTGAACAACAGCAGCAGCGCGGCGCCCCCGAGAGCGCGGTTGGCGATCGTGCCGGCGATGCTGCCCAGCGAGGCGGCCGCGGCGAACCAGGCCGCCGAAGTCCAGCAGACCGCGCCGCGGCGCGCCTGCCCGACGGCGCCGGTCGCGGCCCCGGCGGCGACGACGGCCAGGCTCGCGGTCGTCGCCTCGTGCACGCCGAGGCCCACCGCGTAGACCAATACCGGAACGGCGAGGACCGCTCCGCCGCCGCCGACCATGCCCAGGATCAGGCCGATGATCAGCCCGAAGACGAGCGCGCTGATCATCGGCGAGGGCGTGAACGGTCAGGCGGCCTTGCGGCCGTCGGGGCGGGGGAGGGTGCGCTGCAGGAGCGGCACGACCGGACCGGGCGCCGGGTCGGACTCGACGGGTTCGTCGCCGTCGTCGGTCAGCACCTTGGTGATGAATGCGGCCACGGCGCTCAGTCCCAGGATTAGGACCAGGAGAGCCAAGAGGAGCACGCCGGTCGTCGGCGAGGCGGCCAGGGTTATGAGCATCGCACCACGGCAGAGACTGCGGCGGCCATGGCGAGCAGCAACGTTGGCGCTGCGCTGTGGCTCTTGAGGCCGTGCATAACTACTCCTAAACAAAGGTGGAGTGGTAGACACGCCAACAGTACTTCGGGTGGCCCAGATTGTCAACTCCACAAGCGTACGGTGGTGAATAGCGACTCCCCTGAAGGGCGCCAATACTCGTGTCGCGCCCTCTTGCCGGCGCGAGGGCGAGCGTGGCCTTCTCGTTTCTCTACCTCGCGTTCAGGGCCCTGCTGGGCGCACGCGTTCGGCCAAGGCTGGCGCCGCTGATCGTGCGCTGCTCGCGGCGGCGGCGCGGCACCTGCCACGCCTTCGCGCGGCGCGCGTCTGGTCACTCCGCGGACGCTGCTGCGTTGGCATCGCGCACCCTGTGCGCAGCCGCGCGCAGACCGAGACGCCCTGACACGCGCCGAGCAGCGCAAACCGGTCCAGGCCGGCGGCGTCGACCACCGACTAGCTCGTTGACCGAACAGCTCGAGGGTGACCTCCCCCGGACTCGCCGAACGGCCCGTGGTGCAGCAGTGCAGGTGTCTTGAGGCGGTACAGGCGGCCACCATCGCCGCCACCGTTGCCTTCGATCTCGGTACGGAGCGTCTCGAACTCCGTCTCGCCGAGCCGATCCGCGCCGATCTCGCGAAGCTCTCGCCAGATGTCCTCGAGCGCCGCGCCAAGCGGCAGCAGGCCGCGCGTCCGGAAGCTTTCCGGGTTGCGCGTGCGAGTGCCGTGGAAGTAGCGCACCTCTGAGAACCCGCCGAGGGGCCGACCGAGTCGCTCGGCGGCGAGCTGTGGGAGCCCCCGCTCGGGGTCGTCGTGCTGCTCGAGGTCGGTCCAGTCGATCGCCGTCAAGGTGGCGTGCACGTCGTGCGGCTGGACACCAGCCGCAGCAGCGAGCGACTCGAGCATCACCGAACGCCTTGATTTGCTCGATCGCCTACGCCTTGATCTCGTCGTCGCTGGCCGTAGCGTTGATCTTCTCGCGGTAGCGCTCGGCGACCGCTTGCTTGTTGTGGAGGAAGGCATGGAGCGAGGCCTCGGCAGCGGCGTGGGCAACCTGGCGATGCTGTCCCAACCCGGTCGGTGTGCGTACCTGCTGGAGCGAGAGGAAGAACGCGATGGTCGCCCGGTCGTCATCGCTGACCGTGCCCGGCGCTGTTCCGAGTCGCTTGATGGGGTCGGCGGCGTGTCCTTCGATGACGCTCAGAAACGCCTCGATAGCAAGGTCGACGGTCTTGGCGTCCCCGTCGAGGGTGTAGAGATCCTTCTCGAGCGCGACCTTCCCCGGCTTCTGCTGGGTCACCTTTCCCGAGGCGACCTCCAAGGAGAACAGCCGACCATCGCGTGCCTGCGGCGTCGCCCAACTTGCCAGCAGGAAGCTCGGTACGTAGTGATGCTTGCGGGCCTGCGTGTCGGGCAGCTTCTTCGCTCCCGAGGCGATCTCGCGAAGGTGCTGGAGGAACGGCGGGTCGGGGACGGTGGCCACATTCTGAAGCGTACGGCGCGACCATCACGCGTCCCGATTCGTCCTGCGATTGGGCGCGGATGCCCGGGAGTTTTGGCACGTCTGGGCCGTTTTCGCGGCTCGCGTAGCCAAAATCCCGAGGCGCCGATCGAGGGGCCCAAACGCGAGAAACCCGCGGTAGCAGGGGTTCTCGGAGTGGAGCTAGGGGGACTCGAACCCCCGACCTCCTGGGTGCGATCCAGGCGCTCTCCCAACTGAGCTATAGCCCCGAGGCGGCGCACGCGGGATGCGCCCGCGGGGCTCATTGTAGCCCCGAGCCGCCGCCCCGCGGGTGCCGTCGGAGGGCCCTCGCGTGCACGAGAAGATGCGCGGCGTGTCCGCGCCGACCTCGCGTCGTGCGGGCGGGTACGCTTAAGCCCGATGGGACTGCTCGAAGATGCGATCCGCGAGCATCTCGACCTCAAGCGCCGCCGCGGCGCGGACGCCGACGAGGTCGAGCAGGCCGAGCGCGACGCCCTCGGCCCGCCCGGCCGGCCGACGCCGCTCGAGGCGAGCGCCGCCGCGGCGATGGATCCCGACGAGGCGCCCTACGAGGCCGACGAAGCCGACTTCGACGACGGCTACGAGCCCGACGAGGTGCCCGCCGACGAGCGGCTCGACCCTGGCGCGCCCACAGAGCTCTACGACTACGGCGCCGACGACGCGGCGGAGCCCGAGGAGACGGCGACGCTCGACGAGGGGGACCCTGAGCAGCCGGCGATCCTCCAAGAGGGCGAGCTCGAGGAGACCGCGATCGTCCAGGAGGGAGACCTCGAGGAGACCGAGCTCCTCGAGGAGAACGTCGACGAGATACCACCCTTCCTGGACGAGGAGGCGCCCGCCGCCCCGACGGCCGCCGGCGCCCCGGCGGCTCCCGAGGAGACCGAGACCAGCATCGCTCCGGCGCCCGAGCCGCCCGCCGAGGCGCCCCCCCCGCGCGAGGGCGCGCTCGACGAGGACGAGGAGCCTGCCGCCGAGGGTGACGAGCCGGCCGATGCGGGCGAGCCGCCCGACGCCGCCGGCGAGGAGGGCGAGGACGTTCTCGAGGAGACGCCCGACTTCCTGCAGGAGACGCCGGAGCACGACCGGCTCTGGTTCGAGCAGAAGCCGCCGCGCGACTTCGACTTCGGCAACTGAGCGCCGCGCCGGCCCACCCGTACACCCTGCTGGACGTGTTCACCGACGTCGCGTGCGCGGGAAACGCGCTCGCGGTGGTCCACGGCGCTGATGATCTCGACGACGCGACGATGGCCGCCTTCGCCCGCGAGACGCGGCTCTCGGAGACGAGCTTCGTCCAGACGGCGGACCAGGCCGCGGCCGACTACCGCCACCGGATCTGGACGATCGCCCGCGAGCTGCCCTTCGCCGGGCACCCGTCGCTGGGCACGGCGGTGGCTGTGGCGCGCGAGCGCGGCGACCCCGAGGCGCGCTACGTGCAACAGACGCGGGCCGGGCTGCAGCCCGTGCAGGTGACGGTCGAGGACGACCGGGCTCGTGCCGCGATGCACCAGGAGCCGGCGGTGTTCGGCGACGAGCTCGACCCGGCGGGCGTGCTCGCGGCGGTCGGCCTCGGCGCCGGCGACGCCGATCCCGCCCTTCCGCCCCAGCTCGTCTCGACCGGCGTACGCCAGCTCCTGGTGCTCGCCGCGCGACCCGACGCGCTCGCGCAGGCGCGGCCCGACGACGCCCGCATCGGCGCGCTGCTCGCCGAGCATGACGCGGTCGTCCTCTACCTCGCGTGGGTCGACCGCCGCACGGGAGACGCGCGCGCGCGGAGCTTCTCGCCCGTCGTGGAGGGCGGTGAGGACCCGGGCACCGGCTCGGCTGCCGGGCCGTTGTGCGCCTACCTCGCACAGCGCGGCGGCCCGGCGGCGCTGCGCATCCTCCAGGGCGCCGAGATGGGCCGCCCGAGCCGCCTGCTCGCCGAGATGGACGGGGAGCGCCCGCGCGTCGCCGGCGACGTCGTCGTGCTGGTCGACGGCAGCCTGCGCCTCTGAGAGAGCAGCCCGGTGGACGTCTGTTCGAGGCTCATGCGCCCCGCTCCCGCCCTCCGCCTGGGCGGCCGAAACCCTGCCTACCGGACCGGTCACATACAGGTCCGCCGATCGGCGGCCACTTGCCTCGGAGGGCAAGGACGCCGTGGAAGCGCTCCCTCGCGGGAGCGCTTCCGCGTTAATCGCGCCCGTGGCGCGTTAAGTCGATGCATGTCTGCCGTGGCTCAACGCGAGGCCGAAAGCTGCCGATGACCGGACGGATGGCCTCCCGCGCCCGCTTCGTGGTGCTGCCCGCTGCGCTCATCGCGCTCACCCTCGCGATCGCGGTCGCCCCCGCGCAGGCGCGCATGGCCCCCGGACAGGCGGAGCTGCGCACCGCGGCCGCCGCGCTCGTCCGCTCCGGCGTGCCCGGCGTGTCGGTCCGCTACCAGGACGGTCGGCGCTCGTTCGCGATCGACCTGGGGACCGCGCACCGGGGCACCAAACGCCCGATCCGTCCCGGCTTGCACTTCCGCATCGCCGGCGCGACGAAGAGCTTCACCGCGGTGGTCGTCCTGCAGCTCGTCGGGGAGGGCAGGCTCTCGCTCGACGACAGCGTCGAGGAATGGCTCCCCGGCCTTGCCCCCGACGGCGCGCGCATCACCGTCCGTGAGCTGCTCGCCATGCGCAGCGGCCTCGGCGACTACCTCGCGCACGACCCCCAGCGGGTGCTCGCGCCGCTGCGGAACCCGAGCTTCTGGTGGCCGACGCTCTCCCTCGCGCAGGTCGGCATCTTGCAGCCGCGAGACTTCCCACCCGGCACCGGCTACGCCTACTCGAACACCAACTACCTCCTCCTCCAGCTGATCGTCGAGAAGATCACCGGGATGCCCTTCGGCCAGGAGCTGCGCCGCCGGGTCCTGCGGCCGCTGCGCCTCGACGACACGACCTTTCCCGTCGTCAAGCGGACGCTGCCGCGTCCGGCGGCGCACGGGTACGTGCTCGAGGCGGGGCGGGCGCTGCGCGACGTCACGCGCCTGAGCCCGTCGATCGCCGGCGCCTCGGGCGCGATCGTTTCGACCACGCGCGATCTCGGGCGCTTCTACCGCGCGCTCAACGCCGGCAGGCTGCTGCGCTCGCGCGAGCTCGGCGAGATGCGCACGCCGTTCTCGCGACTCGGCCCCGCCGCAAGCTATGGGCTCGGCCTCTTCCGCCTCGGAGTCGAGGGGTGCGGCCCCCCGGGCTGGGGTCACAGCGGCGAGATCGCCGGCTTCCAGTCCTTCGCCCTGTCGAGCAGCGACGGCCGGCGCAGCGTGGTGATGCTGCTCAACGGCTCGGGCGGCCCCGCGAAGCTCTTCGAGCTTCGCGGCCAGCCCTTCGCGGCGAAGCAGCGCGCGATCGAAGTGCTCACCTGCGCGGTGGGTTCGGGGCTGAAGAAGGACGCTCAGACGTAGCCGCGCCACTGCGCCGCCTCGAGCACCCGCTCGATGCCTCGAGCTCCTCCTGGACCTCGGTCTCCGTCTCGCCCATCATCTTCCTCCTACCCCGTCGTCGCCATCCCGGCACCGGCTCTATCGTGAGCGGGAGCCCGGGGGCGTGGTGCTAACGGGAACACGCGGCCTTTGCAAGGCCGAGTTGGGGGTTCGATTCCCCCCGCCTCCACTATTCGCTCAACGCCGGTCCGGCCCAGACCGTCACCGGCCCGGAGCGGGGCGCGGTCAGGCGCGAACGGGTGCGGACCAGGCGCGGATCTGCGCCCGAGCTGTAGCCGCGCCGCGGGGGCTCGGTCACCTGCGGCACGCTGAAGGCGAGGCGCTCGCGAGCGTCGGACAAGCCGCGGCGGTCGGAGCGCGGCCCAGGGCCGTTCTCGACGAAGAAGCCCGAGTACTCGAAGCGGTCGCCGGCGCGGGCGCGGAAGGTGAGGCGCACGCCGTCAGCGTCGGGCTGGAAGCGGAACACGACGCCGCGGCGCAACCACGCGCCGCCGGAGGTGCGGAAGCCGCCCCGGATCCGCACCGCGCCGTCGGCCGTCGCGCTCATGCGCGTCCCGTAGGGCAGCCCGCGCCGCGCGCCCTCGAGGAGGATGGGCCCTGCGCTGTCGTGACGGCTGCCCTTCGTGCGCGGGCGCAGCGGGACGACGGTGCTCCACCGATCCCCGCCCCGCCGCTCGAGCGTCGCCAGCCCGAAGTCGTAGCGCAGGTCGCCCGGGAACTCCGCGAAGCTCGGAGCGCGCTTGACCGCGAACCAGGTGCTCGCGGTGCGGACCACGACACACGAGCCCTCGCCGAGCGACAGCCGGGCGGTGTGGGGCGCGTCGGCGGCCAGCGTCCCCGCGCGAAGGGGCCGCCCGCGCAGGCTCGCGGCGACCCAGTCGAGGGCCACGAGGGTGAGGCCTGTGTAGGCGGTCGCGCCCGCGTAGACGTCGAGCGCCCTCCGGCCGCCCTCCTCGTCGATGGCCAGCGCCGGGGTTATCCACAAGCCGGCTGGTCCGATCGAGTAGCGGCTGCGAAGACGCGCGAGCACGCGCTCGGCCAGCGCCTCGAGGCGCGGGCGGTCGGCTGCAGCGGCGCCGGGAAGCGCGGCGGCGGACGCGGCCCCGTAGGCGGTGAACGGGAGCGTCCACGCCTGCTCCTGCGAACGGCCGACGTAGGAGACGTCCCCGCTCGGCGAGGCCAGGCGCCACGACGCGAGTGCCGCCTCGCGCAGGACCCTGCGCGGCGCCGCGGTCGCCCGCGCGCCGAGCAGCTCGATCGCCCGCGCGAGGAAGCCCATCGAGAGCGCGTGGTAGGCGAGCGGCTCGCTGCGGGGGTCGGAGAGGACGAGCGTCTGCTCGCCGTCGACGGCCACCGCGGCGCCGGCCACGAGCCGCGGCACGCGCCGGTCGATGAAGTCCTGGACGAGCCTTCGCGCCGCCGAGCGGTTCCCGAGCACCGTCCGCGGATCGCTGGACCTCACGCCCGTGCGCAGCAGCTCGAGCATCGCCACCGCCTCGACGAGCTGCTTGTTGGCGAAGCTGTCGAGGCGCGCCAGACGAAGCACCCGCACCTTGCGCAGCCACGACTCCCACTCGTGTCGGACGTTCGCGAACAGCGGGTCGTCCTTGGCGCTGCGCAGCGCCAGGTTGTAGGAGGCGGCGACGGCGAGGTTCTCGAAGACGCTCGGCTCCGCGGCGCGTCGCCGGTCCTCGACGACCGCGTCCAGCGCGCGCAGCCCCGAGTCCACGAGGCGGCGCTCGCCGGTCCGGATCCCGCGGAGCAGCAGCCCGTAGCCGAGCATAGACCCGCCGTAGCGCGCGCCCAGTCCGTCTCTGTCTTCCCAGACGTAGTCGCGGAAGGCCCCCGACGGCAGCTGAAGGTCCGGCCAGGGCCGCGCGATCGACTGCGCGAGCGCGTCCGGGCCCGCCGTGGCCGCAACCGCGGCTCCCGACGACCCCCGCTCGCCGTCCGCAGGGGCGAGGGAGGGGGCGACGGAGGTCAGGATCGCCGCGGCCAGCAGCAAAGGGAACCACGCTGCCCTGCGAACGGCCGCGCCGCGATCCACGTCCCTGGACCTCCGGTCGGGATGGGGGAGGCACCTGCTCGCCCAGTTTCCACCGCGCAAGGGTCGAGCGCCAGGGACCGAAGGGGGTGGCCGCGCTCCCCGGCGGGGAGCACGGGGTCCCCCTAGGTAGAGCCAGTCTGCTTCCGGCAGGCGCCGGCGAGCCACCTAGCCACCGCCCTCGCTAGAGGTCGTGCTCGGTCACGACGCCGCCGGCGAGCGCGCGCTCGGCGAGGCGGACTCGCTTCTCGTTCTGCGGCAGGTCGGCCACGGCGAACTTGTCGAACAGCGTCCGCAGGTGCTTCTTGACGGCATCGACGGTGACCACCAGCTCCTCGGCGATGCGCTCGTTGGTCGCCGGCGTCACGAACGCGCTCGACTCCTTGTACGGCCGGCACAGCGCGACCAGCACGCGCCGCTGGGCGGCGGAGACGCTCACGCGCCCGAACATGGCCTCCGACGGGATGGTGCTGTCCGCGCCCTCCTGCGCCGGGCTGCGGAAGATGAGCACCGTGCTGCCGAAGCGCAGGGCATCGCTGTCCTGAAGGCGCCGCCGCGCGACCGCCGGATGGCCGTTGACGAAGGAGCCGTTGCGCGACAGCCCTTCGTCCACCAGCGTCCACTCGTCCCCGACCGGCACGAGCTCGGCGTGGACGCGGGATACCTGCTCGTCCCACTCCAGCGCGATGTCCGCCGAGGCGTGGCGCCCGACGGTCAGCCGGCCGCGCTCGCCCAGCAGCTGCACGTGGTGGCCGCCGCGGTCGTCGCGGTAGACCAGGAAGGGGACGCCACCACGCTCGGCCTCGATGACCGATTGGAGCTCGGTGGCACTCGCTGCTCTGGGGGATCCGGAAGGGCCGGCCATGGCGTCCGGGGGAGACGATCCGGTGCCGCGGAGGCTATGCGACGGGCCGCCGAGCGTCCAGGCGCCAGGCCGACCAGCTTGCAGTGGCTCGAACGGGCATGGAGACTCGGACCCATGCACGCGAGTCCCGTGCGCCTGCTGGCCGTCGCGGCGCTCGCGGCGGTGCTCGCCGCCGGGGGCTTCGCGGTCGGGCGAGCGACGCGGCCCGAGCACGAGCCCCCGCTGCCCCGCGCGCTTCCCGCCCCCCGGCCCGCGCCCGTCGCGCCCAGGCTCCCTCCGGCCGTGGGGATCCCGCAGATCAAGGTCGACCAGGCGGGGACGACCGCCGGCCAGTCGTTCACCCCATGAGGGAGGCCGTCGCCCCGGGGACGCTGGTCTCGGGCTACCGGATCGACGCCGTCGTCGGCCGCGGCGGGATGGGGGTGGTCTACGAGGCGACCCAGCTCTCACTGCAGCGCACCGTCGCGCTCAAGCTCCTCAGCACCGAGCTCAGCGACGACCCCGCCTTCAGCGCGCGGTTCCGGCGCGAGGGCCTGCTCCAGGCCGGGCTCGACCACCCGCACATCATCCCGGTCTACGAGGCGGGGGAGAGCGACCACGGGTTCTTCCTCGCCATGCGGTTGGTGCGCGGCCCCAACCTCAAGCGGCTGATCGCCGCGGGCGAGCTGTCGCCGGTTCGCGCCCTCAACATTCTCGACCAGGTGGCCGAGGCGCTGGACGGCGCGCACGACGCGGGGCTGATCCACCGCGACGTCAAGCCGCAGAACATCCTCGTGGCGCCGCGCGACCACGCCTATCTCGCCGACTTCGGGCTCACCAAGGCCCCCGACGCCGACAGCATCACCCAGACCGGCCAGTTCCTCGGCACGCTGAACTACATGGCGCCCGAGCAGATCCGCGGCGAGCGCTCGACCCCGCGAACCGACGTGTACTCGCTCGGCGGCGTGCTCTTCGAGTGCGTGACGGGGGACGTGCCGTTCCCGCGCGACTCCGAGGCGGCCGTCATGTACGCCCAGCTCCAGGAGCCGGCGCCGCGGGTCAGCGAGCTGCGCGACGAGGTCCCGGCCGCCCTCGACGAGGTCGTCGGGCGCGCGCTGAGCAAGGAGCCGAACCGGCGCCAGGCGTCGGCGAGCGCGCTGCTCGCCCAGGCGCGCCGAGCGCTCGGTGCGACGGCCGGCGTGGAGACGCTGCCCGCTGCCGTGCCGGCCACTCAGGACGCCGTGGAGCCGACGGCCTACGCCGGGACGCACGCGCTGCCGGGATCGGCGCCAACGCTCGACGGCGGCTCCCCCGACGCCGCCGCCTCTGCGCCGTACGACGCCAGCAGTCGCCTGCCCGGCGCGCCGCCCTTGGATGGCTCCGTCCCTTCCGAGGAGACGATCGCTGCCGCACCGCCGCATTCGGGTCGTCCTCGTGGCCGCATCGCGCTGGTCGCCGCAGCGACGGTCGTGGCGCTCGCGGCGGCGACGGCCGGCCTGCTCCTCGGCCGGTCGTCCGACGCCGCCGACGCTTCGGCGACGACGGTCGCGGGCCCCACGGTTGCGCTGGACCTGCCCGCCGAGTGGCGAGCCGGGACGCCGCGCATCGAGATCCCGGGCCTGTGGATCCGGCGCCCGGTGGGCGCGGTGGCGGGTGAGGGGGCCCGCAGCGGGCTGATCGCCGGCGAGATCGCTGCCGAGGAGCCCAGCATGCTCCCGCTCACCTTCCGCCGGACCCTCAGGCGGGTTCCGGCGCCCGAGCGGCTGCGCCTGGGCGAGCTCGAGGCCTACCGCTACGCGGGTCTGCGGCCGAAGGGGATGGCGGGGCTCCTCGACCTCTACCTCGTCCCCACGACGCGGGGCGTGGCGACGGTCGCGTGCGTCGCCGCGCCGACCGGCGGCGCCGGGGTGCTCGGGCGCTGCTCGCAGGCCGCCGCCGGCCTGCGCGTGCACGGCGCGCGGCCCTTCCCGGTGCCGCCGCGCGGCGCCTTCGCCGTCGCGGTCAAGGTCGCCATGGAAACGCTGATCCGCAAGCGCGACCTGCTGCGCGACCGGCTGCGCTACGCGACGACCCGCGACACCCAGATCACCGCGACGGCCGACCTCTCCGGCATCTACAAGACCGCGGCGCGCGAGCTCGCCCGCATCCGGCTGAGCCCGCCGGAGCGAAGCGTCATGGGGCGCCTGATCGCGGGCATGTACCGCGCCCGCGGCGGCTACGTCGCCATGACCCGGGGAGCGGTGATCGGCGACCGGCTCGTGTTCAAGCGCGGCAGCATCGAGGCGCGCTTCGGCGAGGCCGACGTCAACCGCGCGCTCGACCAGTTCGTGCGCCTCGGCTTCCGGCCGGCGTGACCGAGCGGCTCACGATCGGCGGGACGCTGCTGAGCGGCGCTCGCGAGCTCGCCGGGACGGTGGTCGTCGAGGGCGACGCGATCGCCGCGGTCCGGCCGGGCCGGCCCGGCCGCGACGAGGTCGACCTGGTGCACGACGGCTACGTCGCCCCCGGGCTGGTGGACCTGCAGGTCAACGGAGCGGCGGGCCACTCGGTCACCGGCGACGAAGCCGCGCTGGAGGCGGTCGAGGCGAGGCTGCTCGAGGCGGGCGTGACGTCCTACCTGCCGACGCTCATCACCTCGCCGGCCGACCTGCGGCTCGCCGCCCTGGAGCGGCTCGGCACGAGGGTGGCCGACGTGCGCTCGCCGGCCGCGGGCGTCCACCTCGAGGGGCCGCTGCTCAACCCGGCCCGTGCGGGGGTGCACGACCCGCGGCTGATCGAGGAGGCGACCGAGGGACTGCCGGCCGGCTTCGACCATCCCGCTGTCGCGCTCGTGACGCTCGCGCCGGAGATGCCCGGCGGCCGCGGGGCGATCCGCGTGCTGCGCGGCCGTGGCGTCGCCGTGTCGCTCGGCCACAGCGCGGTGGGCGCCGAGGAGGCGTTCGCCGCGGCCGACGCGGGGGCGACGGGCGTGACCCACCTCTTCAACGCGATGCCGCCGCTGGACCATCGCGATCCGGGGCTCGCCGCGGCCGCCCTCGTCGACCCCCGGCTGACGCCGATGGTCATCGCCGACGGCATCCACGTCGATCGGGTCGTGCTCGCGCTGGTGGATCGCGCGGCGGGGGATCGCGTCGCGCTGGTCTCCGACGCGACCTCCCCCGCCGGCGCGCCAGAGGGCGCCTACCGGCTGCAGGGCATCCCGGTGGTGCGCCGCGGCGACGTGATCACCGACCCGGACGGGCGCCTCGCCGGCTCAGGCCTGCTGCTGGACCGCGTCGTGCGCCGCTGGCGCGAGGCGACGGAGTGCAGCGTCGCCGAGGCGTGGGCGGCCGGCTCCGAGCGCCCCGCCGCGCTCATCGGCCTGGTCGCCGGGTTGACGCCGGGCGCCGCAGCGAACCTCGTGCTCCTCGACTCCGACCTCGAGGTGCAGCGCGTCATGCTGCGCGGCCGCTGGGTGCGCTGATTGCGGCGCGGGCGACGGCCTCGCCGACCGTCGCGAGGTTGATATCGACCGTGTCCGCGACGTCGAGGGCGTAGCCGCCCGCGAGTACGACGCAGACGGCGGCTCCGGCGACCCGGAGCCGGTCGAGGACGAGCGCGTCGCGTGCCCGCAGGCCGGCCTTGGTCAGCGACAGGCGCCCGAGCGCGTCGCCCTCCCACGGGTCTGCGCCCGCGAGGTAGAAGGCGAGCCGCGGGGTGCCGGCCGCCAGCGCGGCGTCGAGCCGGCCCGCTCAAGGTCCGCCGTCTCCGCGACGATGCACCACGGCATGAGACCGCTTACCGCCGCGCTCGCCCTCCTCGTCGCGCTCGTCGCGGTCGCCGTCGCCCAGGCGGCCGGGCTCCGCGCGCCCGCGAAGGTGCGTGCGAGCGCCGCGTCGGCGACCTCGATCGTCGTGCGCTGGAAGGACCGCGCGCGGGGCGAGATCCGCACGGAGGTCGGCCTCCGCCGGCGAGGCGACCGCGAGCGGCGCGGACGACTCTCGGCCGGCGCCACACGCTGGTCCAGGGCCGGCCTGCGCCCGTCGACGCGCTACACGGTCCGCGTCCGCGCCTGCGCCCGCAAGCGCTGCGGGGCCTGGTCGGCGCGCGTCACCGTGACGACCCGCGCCGCCGCCGCCTCCCCGACGCTCGCCGGTTGCCCGGTCTTCCCTTCGGACAACCCGTGGAACCGGGACGTGTCGGCGCTGCCGGCCGACCCGCGCTCCGCCGCCTACGTCCGCTCGATCGACACGGGCAGCAACCGCTTCCTGCACGCCGACTTCGGCGGTGACGGCGCGTACGGGATCCCGTTCAGCGTCGTGCCCGGCGACCAGCCGAAGGTCCCGATCACCTTCCCCGCGTACGGCGGCGAGTCCGACCCCGGCCCCTATCCGATCCCGGCGAGCGCGCGGGTCGAGGGCGGCTCCGATCGACACCTCCTGGTGCTGCAGCGCGGCGCCTGCCGCCTCTACGAGCTCTACGGGGCCGCGCGCCGGGGCGCCGGTTGGGCGGCCGGCAGCGGCGCGGCCTTCGACCTGACCTCCAACCGCGTGCGGCCGAAGGGCTGGACATCGGCCGATGCGGCGGGCTTGCCGATCCTCCCGGGGCTGGCGCGCTACGACGAGGTCGGTGCGGGGCGGATCGCCCACGCCCTGCGGTTCACCGTCGCGCGTACGCAGCGCGGGTTCATCTTCCCGGCCCGCCACCTCGCCTCCGACACCGACGATCCCGCCCTGCCGCCCATGGGCCTGCGCGTGCGGCTGAAGGGCTCCCACGACGTCGCCGGCTTCCGCGGCCAGGCGCGGGTGATCCTCGCGGCGCTCAAGCGCTACGGGATGATCGTCGCCGACAACGGGGCGGGATGGTTCATCACCGGGGCCGCCGACCGGCGCTGGGACGATGAGGACCTGGACCAGCTCAAGCGCGTGCCGGGCACGGCGTTCGAAGCGGTGAAGACCGGCCCGATCGAGCGCTGAGACGCGCGGGGCTCCCTAGGCGGCGCGCGCCTCGGTCAGCAGGACGTCGGCGACGCGGTCGGCCGCGTCGCCCGCCCCGCCGAGCAGGCGCCGCGAGAGCTGCGCCCGGCGGAAGTACAGCGGCGCGTCGTGCTCCCAGGTCGCGCCGATCCCGCCGTGCACGGAGATCAGCTCGCGCGCCGCGTAGTCGAGCGCCCCTCCTGCCGCCGTGCGCGCCGCGCTCGCCGCGAGCGGGAACTCGTCGGGCGCGTCGGCGAACGCCCAGCCGGCGTAGTACATCAGCGAGCGGGTGTTCTCCATGCGCCGCAGGACCTCGACGAGCGCGTGCTTGACGGCCTGGTAGGACCCGATCGCGCGCCCGAAGGTGAAGCGCTCGTTCGCGTACTCGACCGAGCGCTGGAGGCACTCCTCGACCGCCCCGAGCGACTCGGCGGCCAGCAGCCCCTGAGCCAGGTACCACGCTCCGGCGTGCTGCTGCGCGTCGAGCTCGAGAACAGTCCCCGTGGCGTCGTCGAGGTTGACGTGGCCGAGGGAGCGCGTGGCGTCGTAGCGGCCTGCGTCCTCGACCTTCGCGCCGTCCCGCACGAGCACGGCGACCGGACCGTCCGGAGCCTGCGCGACGACGACGAGGACGTCGGCGCCGGGTGCATCCGGGACCCAGGCGACCTCGCCGCTCAGCGTGGCCCGGCCGTGCTGGACCGAGGCGGTCGGCGCCGGGGCGCGACGGGCGCCGTGGCGGGCGTCGACGGTCCAGCCTTCGTCGGCCGCGCTCGGCGGCCGCGCCGGAACGTAGGCTGCCCGCGCCTCGCCCGTCGCGAGGCGCCCGAGCTGCTCCGCCTGGCCGCCGTCGGCGTTGAGCAGCGCGGTGGCCGGCACGTGGCCGAGCAGCGGCACCGGGGCGAGCACGCGGCCGCACTCCGCGAGCACGAGCATCGCCTCGAGCGCCGAGAGCCCGGCGCCGCCGCGCTCGTCGGCGATCATCAGTCCCGGCCAGCCCGCCTCCACCGCCGTGGGCCAGAGGTCCAGGCGCTCGCCGCCCTCCAGCGCGTCGCGGGCGTTGGCCACGGTGTCGTGGCGGCCCAGGGAGCCGCGCGCGGCCTCCTGGAGGAAGACCTGCTCGTCGGAGAGCTCGAAGTTCATCGCAGCGCCCCCGCTGCTTCGCGCTCCTTGGCCCGCAGCTCGGAGAAGGGCACGCCCTTGTCGAGTCGCGGTTCGGGCGGCAGCCCGAGCACGCGCTCGCCCACCGTGTTGCGCAGGATCTCCTCGGTGCCGCCGGCCGACTTCAGCCCCGGCAGGAACGAGATCAGGCGGGCGGTGTCCGAGCCGTCCTCGAGCGCGTCGGGCCCGACGACGTCGGCGATCAGGTCGCCCGCATCGGTCGCCGCGCTCACCATGGTGACCTTGCCGAGCGCCCCCTCGGGGCCGGGCATGCCTCCGCGCTGGATCGCGGTGAGCTGACGAAAGCCGGTGAACTTCAGCGCGAGCAGCTCGGTGGCCAGCTCGCCGAAGCGGCGTCGCACCTCGGGATCGGCGCTTGCCGTCTCGTCGCCCGCGATCGCCGCGGCGAAGCGCGAGCCGCTGTAGCCGAACTGGTCCGAGCCGGTCCCGATGGTCAGGCGCTCGAACATGAGCGTGGTCAGCGCCACGCCCCAGCCGCCGTCGATCGGGCCGACCTCGCTGCCCGGGTCCAGGCGCACGTCGTCGAAGAAGACCTCGTTGAACTCGGGGTCGCCGGTGATCTGGCGCAGCGGCCGGACGGTCACGCCCTCGCCGTCCATCGGGACGATGAACATGGTGAGGCCCTTGTGCTTGGGCACGTCGGCGTCGGTGCGGGCGAGCAGCAGGCCGAAGCTCGCGATGTGGGCGTTGGTCGTCCACACCTTCTGGCCCTTGAGGACCCAGCCGCCGTCGTCCTGCTGGACGGCGCGGCTCTGGATCCCGGCGAGGTCCGAGCCCGCGGCGGGCTCGGAGAAGAGCTGGCACCACACCTCGTCGGCGTGGAGCATGGGGGCGAGGTAGCGCTCCTTCTGCTCGTCGGAGCCGTGGGCGATGATCGTCGGCCCGAGCATCCCGACGCCGATGGTGTCGAGGATCCCCGGGACGCCGGCACGGCCGATCTCCTGGTTGAGGATGACCTGGTGCAACGGCCCGAGCGCCTGCCCGCCGTACTCGCTCGGCCACGTCACCCCGACGAAGCCGCCCTCCGCCAGCGTGCGCTGCCACGAGCGCCACGCGCGATTCGCCTCGTCCTCGTCGCGGATGGCGTCGGGCCCGCGGAGCTTGGGAGCCTCACCCTCGTGCTCGTCGAACCATGCCCTGACCTTCGTTCGGTACTCGGCCTGGTCCGGGCTGTCGTTGAGGTCCACCGGCGCTCCTCTCGATCCACGAGCTCGCGACTGGTTGACTGGCCAGTCGAACCCTACCGGGCAGCGGCTGCCGTGCGGACGGCCTCCTCGCCGCCGGTCGGCGGTGCCGAGCGCCCTACACCCCGAGCTCGCGCCGCAGCGCCTCGAGCCCCTCGCGCAACGCAGCGACCTCCGCCTCGAGCGCGGCGAGGCGGTCGTCCGCCTCGGTGGAGGGGACACCGATGGGGCCGGGCGGCTCCGGCGGCGCGGCGATGGTGTCGGCGGCCGGCACGGAGGCGGCCCCGGCGCCGGCGGTCGGCTGCGTTTCTGTCGTCTCCTCCGGGCCGCCGAGCAGCTGGACCCAGCGCTCCTCCTTCTGCCCGGGCCGGCGGCCCAGGCCATGCACCAGGTTGCGGTCGGCGAGGCGCCCGAGGGTGGCCTGCACGCCGCCGAGGTCGCCGAACGGGTGGATCCGCTCCGTCCGCTGCTTGAGCTCGCCGGGCGTCTGCGGGCCGCGGAGCATCAGGACGCACAGCACGGCGAGCTCGTGGGGAGCGAGCTCGAGCGCCTCCCCGAGCAGGTGGCGGTACTTCACCGCGCGGCTGGAGTGCCCGCTGGCCAGACGCGTCCACCCCCTGCGACCCAGCCGGTAGAGAGCGTCGCGGATCGTCGCCTCGTCGTAGTCGACCACCGGATCGCGGTTGGTCGACTGGTTCGCCGCGAGGCGAACCCCGTTGAGAGTCAGCGGGTAGGCGTCGGGCGTCGTGCGCTGCTTCTCGAGCAGGCATCCGAGCACGCGGATCTCGACGGCGTCGGGCTCCATCGGGCGGCAGCGTACGCTGCCGGGCCGTGCCCCGTCTGCTCTTCCTCGCTCAGCTCGGCGCAGCCGCCGTCGTGGTGGCGCGGCTCGCGCGCGGGCGCGACCGCGAGCCGCCGCTCCTACCGGGCGGCCCCGCACCGGACGGCCCGATCTCCGTCGTCGTCCCCGCGCGCGACGAGGCCGGGCGGATCGGGCCGTGCCTCGAGGGGGCGCTGGCCGATCCCGACGTCGGCGAGGTCGTCGTCGTGGTCGACGCCGGGACGACCGACGAAACGGCGAGGCTGGCACGCCGCGCCGGGGCGCGCGTCGTGCACGCCCCGCCGCTCCCCGAGGGCTGGGTCGGCAAGCCGTGGGTGCTCCAGCAGGGGCTCGAGGCCGCCCGTGGCGAGATCGTCGTGACCCTCGACGCAGACACCCGCCCGCGGCCGGGTCTCGCGCGTGCGCTCGCGGGACGCCTGCGCGGCGCCGACCTGGTCACCGCGGGCGCGCGCTTCGCCTGCGACACCGCCGGGGAGCGCGTCCTGCACCCGGCGATGCTGGCGACGCTGGTCTACCGCTTCGGCCCGTCGGACACGGGCGACCTGCATCCCTCGCCGGCACGGGCGGTCGCCAACGGGCAGTGCCTCGCGGTACGGCGCGAGGCCCTGCTGGCCGCGGGAGGGTTCGCGATCGCCCGCGAGCACATGAACGACGACATCGCGCTCGTCCGTGCCCTGGCCGGGGCGGGGTGGCGCATCCGCTTCGTCGACGGCGCCGCCGTGGTGAGCGTGCGCATGCACGCCTCGGCTGCCGAGGTGTGGCGCGAGTGGGGGCGCTCGCTGGCCATGCAGGACACCACCACACCGGCCTGGCTCGCCGCCGACCTGGCGGTCGTGTGGCTCGCCCTCGCGCTGCCCGTGCTGCGCGCCACCGCCGGCCGCTCGACTCGGCTGGATCGCGGCCTGCTCGTCGTCCGGGTCGCGATGCTCGGCGCGCTCGCCCGCAGCTACGAGCGCCGCGGCGTTCCCTACTGGCTCTCGCCGCTCGCCGATCCCGCCGCCGCCCTCTGCCTGACGCTGGCCGTGCTGCGGCCACGGCGCACGTGGCGGGGGCGCTCCTACGCCGCTCCGCGCGAGCCGATCCCGTCGGTTCGCCCGCCGGGCTGAGTGGGGTCGGCCCGCGGGCCGCGGCCGCGGCCGCGGCCGGCGAGGAAGCGCAGTCCGATGATGCACATGAGCCCACCGGTCGCGGCGACCTCGACGGCCGGGTAGAAGAGCAGCTGGATGAGCGGGAACCCGAAGACCCCGACGCGCGCGCCCCACGCGAACGACGACACGAGGGTCACGGCGATGCAGACGGCCAGCGCGACCGCGGCCGCGAACGGAGCCAGGGCGAACGCGCCCCCAGCGAAGGTCATGATCGACTTGCCCCCGCGGAAGGAGGCGAAGAGTGGGAGCGCGTGGCCGAGCATCGAGGCCGCGACCGCGGCGTACCCGACCCACGTCCCGCCGAGCGCGAGGCCGAGCAGCCCGGCCGCGAGGCCCTTGAGCGCGTCGCCCGCGAACACGGGCGCCGCGGCGCGGGCGCCGAGCACCTCCATCGCGTTCCACGCGCCGGGGTTGCCGTCGCCGGCCTCGCGGAGGTCGACGCCGTGCGCGCGCCCCACCAGCAGCGCCACTGGGATCGAGCCGAGCAGGTAGCCGGCGATGACTGCGAGGGCGTAGTCCACGGGACGATTGTCGCCCAGCGTGGTCGCCACCGGGGATCGGAGGGGTCGGCCCGCCGCCGACTCGGCGCCGAGCGGCCTGGCCCCCCAACCTATCCTGCTTCGGGATGAGCGCCCGCGCCTGGGTGGCCTTCGCCGCCGTCTCGACCCTGTGGGGGATCCCCTACCTGTTCATCAAGATCGCGGTCGACGACGGGGTCCCGCCCGCCTTCCTGGCGTGGTCGCGTGTCGCGATGGCGGCGGTCGTCCTCCTGGCGCTCGCGTGGCGGTCCGGCCTGCTCCCGAGCCTGCGCGGGCGCTGGCGCTGGCTTGCCCTTTACGCGCTCTTCGAGATCTCGATCCCCTTCCCGCTCATCGCCGCCGGCGAGCGCCACGTCGCCTCGTCGCTCGCGGCGATCATCATCGCGGCCGTCCCATTGTTCATCGCCCTGCTCGCCCTGCGCTTCGATCCCGACGAGCGCGCGACCGGCCGGCGGCTGGTCGGGCTGGTCACCGGCCTTGCGGGCGTCGCGGCGCTCGTCGGGATCGACGTCGCGGGCCGGACCGACGAGCTGATCGGCGCGGCCGCGATCCTCCTCGCCGCGGTGGGCTACGCGGCGGGGCCGATGGTGCTCAAGCGCGGGCTGACCGACCTCGATCCGCGCGCCACGATGGGCGCCAGCCTCGCCCTCGCCACCCTCGCGCTGACCCCGCTCACCGCGCTGGACCTCCCGGGCGAGGCGCCGTCGGGCGAGGCGCTCGCCTCGATCGTCGTGCTCGGGCTGTTCTGCACCGCCGCCGCGTTCGTGCTCTTCGGATCCCTGATCGCGGAGGTCGGGCCCGGCCGAGCCGCGGTCATCACCTACGTCGCGCCGGTCGTCGCCGTGGCGCTCGGCATGACCGTACTCGACGAGCGCCCCGGCGCCGGGGCGGTGGCCGGCCTGCTCCTGATCCTCGCCGGCTCGTGGCTGTCGACCGACGGCCGCCTGCCCCCCGGTCTCACCGCGATCTGGGCGCGCGTGCCCTTCGGCCGCCGCCCGACCTCGCGCGCGCAGGACGCGCCGCCGCCGCGGCTGTCGGCCGAGCGAGCCGCCTGAGCGTGCTCGCCTCGTTCCACCTCGTGCGCTATCCGCGCAGCGCGGCCTCGCGCGGCTTCTCGCGCATGGGACTCGACCGTCCCGACCTGCACCGCACCGCCGGCCTGCGCTTCTGGCGGCTGCTCGGGACGGGCCGCGGCGCGACGATGACCCTCTCGGCCGATCTGCGCCGCTGGGCGCTCTTCGCCGTGTGGGACGACGAGCAGGCCCTCGACGCGTTCCTCGCGAGCTCCCCCGTCGCCGCACGCTGGCGTGAGTGGGGGCAAGAGACATGGCACGTGCGCCTCGAGCCGCTGCGCGCGCGAGGAGCGTGGGGGGGTGTGAACCCGCTGGGGGCGGAGAAGGGCGGAGCCGGGGAGATCGCGCCGGTCGCGATCCTCACTCGCGCCACCATCCGGCCCACCCGCCTCGTCCCGTTCTACCGTTCGATCCTCCCGCCCGCCGCCGACCTGGTGCGCCAGCCGGGGCTGCTCGCCTCCGTCGGCATCGGCGAGTGGCCTGTGGCGCGCCAGGCGACGTTCTCGCTGTGGCGCACGCTCGACGACGCGCAGGCCTACGCCTACCGGCGGCCCGAGCATCGCCGCGTCGTCGAGCGCACCCGCGCCGGCCGGTGGTACTCCGAGGAGCTCTTCGCGCGCTTCCGTCCCTACGCCTCGGCGGGGACGTGGGACGGGCGTGACCCGCTGACCTCACCTGACGTCGGCCAGCAGGCGGTCGAGGGCCCGCCAGAACACGCGGCGTGAGGCCGGACCGGCGCGCTGGGGCGCAAGGTGGTCGTCGGCGGCGGATGTCGTGACCAGTCGATAGCTCCGCCGGGCGCGGGGGACGCGGCTCGCGCCGGCGACGATCGCCCGCGCGGTCGCCGTGCCGACGGTGCGGTCGTCCGCGCCGGCCAGGGCGACGATCCGCGTGCGCCGCGGCACGAGCGCCCCGGGCACGGGCGGGATCACGAGGCCCTCGACCCTCAGCCCGGGCAGCGCGCGGCCCGGGTAGGCGGCGAACACGGCGCGGGCGGGTGGAAGCCCGGCACGCGGAGCGATCGCAGCGTAGTCGGCCGCCAGCGCCCCCCCGGCCGAGTGCCCGGCGACGACGAGCCGCCGCTCGTCGGCCGGCACCCGCGCGAGCGCGGCGCGGATGCCCGCCAGAGCGTTGGCCAGGAAGCTCGCGGGCGGGGCGAGCCCCTCCTGGTAGGTGGGGTAGACGACGACGGCTCCGTCACGGGCGAGGTGGTCGAGCCACGGGCCGTACTCGCGCGGGTCCGTCGCGAAGACCCCGTGGAGGAAGACCACGACGGGCCGCCGGGCCGTCGGCCCTGGGCTCTTGAGCACGACGGCGCCCCGCGCCCCCGACCCGACGGCGACCATCTGCACGGGCGGTGCCCCGGGCTTCGAGTCCGCGTCGCCGCCGCACCCGATCGCGACGGCGGTGAGGAGGGCGACGAGCGCGAGGAGAGAGAGCCGGGCCGTCACCTCGCGGCCCCGATCTCCTCGGCGACGATCTTCGCGCTGAGCATCACCAGCGGCAGGCCTCCCCCCGGGTGCGTCGTGCCGCCGACCAGGTAGAGGCCCGGCAGCGCGCGCGAGACGTTCGGCGGGCGCCTGAGTGTGCCCAGACGGCCGTGGGGCGCAGCGCCGTAGATCGCGCCGCCCGGTGCGCCCGTCTCGCGCTCCAGGTCGGCGGGCGTGCGCCGCGCCCGGACGAGGACCCGGTCGCCGACGTCCAGGCCGCGGCGAGCCAGTGTGTCGAGAAGGTGCGCCTCGTAGGCCTTCGCCTCGACCTCCCAGTCGACGCCGCCGCTCGGCGCGTTGGCGAGCACGAACCAGTTCTCGCCGTCCGGCGGCGCCTCGCCGGGATCGCTGACCCACGACGCACTGACGTAGAGCGTCGGGTCGGCGGCAGGCCGGCGGCGGACGAAGACGTCGTCGAACTCGGCGTCGTAGTCGGAGGGGAAGAGGATCGTGTGGTGGGCGCGGCTCGCGTCGCGCCCGCGCAGTCCCAGCATCAGCGCGAACCCCGACAGCGAGCGCTCGCCGCCGCTCCGCTTGCCCCGGCCGGCCCGGAGGCGAGGCGCAGGCAGCAGGTCGCGGACCATCGCCGCCGCGTCCGCGGTGCAGACGACCGCCTGGCAGGCGAGGCGCTCACTGTCGGTGTCGACCGCGGCGACCCGCCCGGCGGCGCGGCGGATCCCCACGGCCGGCGTCGCGAGCCGCAGCTCGCCGCCGAGCCGCTCGAGCCGGCCGGCGAGCGCCCGCACGATCCCGTACAGGCCGCCGCGCACGTGCCACGCGCCCCACGCGTGCTCGACGTAGCCGGCGACGGCGAGGGCGGCGGGGGCGCGCCGGGGGTCCGCGCCGGCGTAGGTGGCGAAGCGCTCGACGACCATGGCCAGGCGAGGGTCGCGAATCGTCGAGCGCGCCAGCCCGCGCAGGGTCAGCCACGGGCGCACGCGGAGGAGGTCGCGCGGGTCCGGCGCGCGCTCACCGGCCCGCGGCCGGCGCGGCGGCCACGGCGGCGGGCCGGTGAGGAACGGGACCGACGCCCGCCACATCTGCGCGCACGTCCCGAGGAACGCCGCCCAGTCCGTTCCTGCGCCGGGCGACCAGGCCTCGAGCGCCTCGAGGGCGCGCGGAAGGTCGGCGCTCAGCTCGAGCCGGGTCCCGTCCGCGAAGTTGTAGCGCGTGACCGGCTCGACGCGCACGAGGTCGAGCTCCTCCTCCGCGGGTGCGCCGGTCTGCGCGAAGAGCTCGCGCAAGACCCAGGGCATCGTGAGCAGCGAGGGCCCGGTGTCCCAGCGGAAGCCGTCGCGCTCGAGCCGTCCCGCCTTCCCGCCCGCGCCGGCGCCCTGCTCGAGCACCGTGACGCGGTGTCCGGCCGCGGCGAGCCTGACCGCGGCGGCGAGCCCCCCGACGCCCGCGCCGACGACGACGATCCTCACCGTCGCCGCCCGAGCCGGCGCGCGAGGGCCGGGATCGCGAAGGCGCCCATGGCGAGCCCTCCGGCCAGCGCGACGTGCGGACGGCGCCAGAACGCGACGTTGGCGAAGATCTCCCCGACCCACGTCCACGCGTAGAGGGCGAGCGCGCCGTCGCCGTCGCGGGCGGGGTCGTCGCCGGGGTCCAGAGCGGCCCATGCGGTGTAGACGAGCGCGCCGCACGTGAGCCAGCCCGCGAAGTTGGAGAGCGGGACGCCCGCGTAGCGCCCGCCTCCTGGCCACCGCCAGTAGCCGTCGGCCACCATGCGCGGGTCGACGAACACGTCCCACGCCGTCAGTGCGCATGCGGCCAGCGCGATGCGCCGCGGCGGCCGCCGGTCGACGAGCCCGGCAACGACCCAGGCGGGCCGCGCCATCAGCGCCCACGGGACGCCCACCGCGAGCGGCACGCCGCCGGCCTTGGGCCCAAGCTTGTCGCCGTAGGCGTAGTGGCCGAACGGCCGCCCGGTCCTCACGCCGACGAGCTCGACGGCGTGCGCGACCCCCGCCGCGACCGCGAGCAGCACGGCGCCCCGCCGCCCGCGTGCCTCGACCGCGTCCGCCGCCGAGCAGGCGAGCATCAACCCGAGGATCCCCGTCGTGGCCGCCGTGCGGCGGTGCTCGGGCACCCGGGGGTAGAGCAGCTGCGCGCCGACGAGCGCGGCGAAGAGCGGACGCGAGAGTCTCAAGGGCCCGCGGATCCTCGCACCCGGCACGCCCGGCTGGCCGCAGTCGCGCGACCGGGCCCGGCCGGGCTCTCCGGCAACCCGCTCAGCGTGCGGCGACCGCGACGCGGCTTGCGGCGACGAGCAGCTTGCGGCGCGTCGGGACCACGGCGCGGCCGGGCCGGGCGCCGTACCCGTCGCGCTCGATCTGGCGGAGGATCTCGCGGTACATGCCCGCGGCGGCCGAGATCGCCCGGCGCCCGTGCACGAGCTTGGGGATGCCGGCGCATCCGACCTCGTAGAGCGCGTCCGCCCGGGCGATCTGGTCGCGCATGAGGTGCTCGCGCCGTCCCGGGGCCGGGGCGCCGAAGCGCTGAACGGTTTCACGGGCCAGGTAGGTTCGGCCGTTGGCGAGGTCCTCGTCGATGTCGCGAAGGATGTTCGTCCGCTGCATGGCCATCCCGAGCGAGGCGGCGGCCTCGTCGGCCGGCTCGCGCGTCCCGAGCAGCGCCGCCATCGTGAGCCCGACCGTCCCGGCGACCCGGTAGCAGTAGCGGTCGACGTCCTCCTCGGTGAACATCGTCCGCAGCTCGAGGTCGTCGCGCATCCCCGCGCAGAAGTCGAGCACCGCGTGGCGGGGCAGCGGGTGGCGGCCGTCGAGGTCGGCGAGGATCCGCGTCTCGCGTGTCCACGCAAGCGCCCTTCCGCCGCACCAGCTCTCGACCGCCGCGACGTGCTCCTCCGCGTCGGGATCGCCGAAGTCCACGAGGTCGTCGAGCGTCCGGAAGACAAGGTAGAGCAGGTAGACATCGTCGCGCAGGTCGCGCGGCAGCAGCCGGCAGGCGATCGCGAACGTTCGCGCGATGCGACGCGTCGTCGACCGCGCCTCGTCGACGAGGTCGGGCTCACGCCGCGGCAGCAGCACGGTCCCTCCTTCGCATCGTCGGGGGCCGTCCGAGGTCGTCGAGCATGAGCCCCGCGGTGACCTGCGCCCCGAACAGCACGCCGGGGATTCCCGCGCCGGGGTGCGTCCCGCCCCCGACGTGGTACATGCCGGCGACGTGGCGGTCGCGGCTGGGCTGGCGGAAGGCGGCCGACTGGTGCAGCGTCGGCTCGACGGCGAAGGCGTTGCCGTCGACCGCGCCGAAGTCGCGCAGGAAGTCCTCGGGCGTGCGTCGATGCTCGACGACGATCGAGTCGCGCAGGCCTGCCATGCCGTACGTTCGCTCGTACTCGTCGAGGACCGCGTCGCGCAGCCGCTCGCCCTCGCCGCTCCAGTCAATCCCCGCGGTGAGGTTCGGGACCGGAAGCAGCACGCACAACGAGTCGCCCCCCTGCACCGCCATGCCCGGCTCGGTGCGCGCCGGCGCGTGGACGTAGGTCGACAGCGTCCGCGGCAGGCGCGCGGCGCGCGTCACGTCGTGGATGAACCCCCGGAAGTCGCGCCCGACGAGCAGCGTGTGGTGGCGCAACTGGGGGAAGACGCGATCGCAACCGAGGTACAGGAGCAGGCAGGACATCGTCGGGCGCAGGGGGCGTCGCGGCGGGCGGCGGCCCAACAGCTCGGGCACGCGCAGCACGTCGCCGTTGTGGACAACGGCGTCGGCCGCGACGGCCTCGCCGTCCTCGAGCGCCACCCCGCGCGCACGCCCTCCTCGGTGCTCGACGGCGGCCACGCGCGCGCCGTAGCGCACGTCGAGCGGCCGCGCCATGGCCTGGACGACCGAATGGACCCCGCCGTCGCAGTACCACCCGCCGTCGACGATCTGCAGATGGACGAGCGCCGCGTAGATGGCGGGCACCCGGAACGGGTCGCCGCCGATGAACATGGAGTGGAACGAGAAGGCCTCGCGGACGCGCGGGTGGCTGAAGTGCTGCGCGGTGAGGTGCCAGAGCGTGCGGTGAGCGCCCAGCCGCACCATCCGCGGGAGGAAGCGAAGGAGGTCGCCGTACCCGAACGGGCGCCGGCCGGCGTCGAGGATCCCCTCCTCGTAGATCGGCCGCACGGCCGCGAGGTAGCCGTCCAGCGCGAGGGCGTCGCGCGGGGAGAGTCGGGCGATCTCGGCCCGTAGGCGGTCGACGTCCGAGCTGAAGTCGAAGCACCCCTCCTCGCCGTCCCAGCGGATCCGGTAGAGCGGGTCGAGGCGGTGCAGCTCGAGCTCGGCGCCGGCGTCGAGGCCGCCGGCCGCGAAGGTCTCCTCGAGCACCCACGGCATCGTGATGAGCGACGGCCCGGTGTCCCAGGTGAAGCCGCCGTCGCGGATCTGCCCGGCGCGCCCGCCCGGCCCGAGCCCGCGCTCGAGCACGACGACGTCGTGGCCGGCGCCCTGGAGGCGGAGCGCGGTCGCGAGGCCGCCGAGCCCGGCGCCGATGACCGCGACCCTCATCGCAGGTGCTCCGTGCCCAGCTGCGCGGAGCCTGCCGCGCCGGCGGCCCACGTGGCGATGCGCAGCTGCTCGATGAGCACGCCGAGGGTCTCGTCACAGCGGCCGTCCTGGGCGGCGACGAGGAGCGGGCGCGCGAGCCCGGCCGCCGCGGCGCCGAGGGCCAGGCACTTCGCGACGTCGACCCCGTCGCGCACCCCTCCGCTCGCGATGAGCTCGAGTCCAGGCGCCGCGACGCGCGCCTCGGCCAGCGCGGCGACGGTCGGCACGCCCCAGCCGCCGAAGGCCTGGGCCACCGCCTCGGCCCCGGGGTCGCGGCGCCCCTCGACGAGCGCCCAGTTCGTCCCGCCCGCGCCGGCGACGTCGACGGCGGCGACCCCGGCGGCGGCGAGCAGCGCCACGTCGGAGCCATCCATCCCGAAGCCGACCTCCTTCACGACGACCGGCCGCGGGGCCAGTCGCTCCACGGCCTCGGCGACGCGCTCGGCGACGCCGGAGAAGGCGGGCTCGCCCTCGGGCTGGACCGCCTCCTGGATCGGGTTGAGGTGGATAGAGAGGCCGTCGGCGCCGAGCAGCTCGACGAGGCGCTCGGCGCGCTCGGGGCCGTCGGGACGCCGGATCTCGCCCGCGCCGAGGTTCGCGAGCAGCAGCGGCGGGCGGTCGCCGCCGCGGTAGGTCGGCAGCAGCGCCGGCTCGTCGAGGAGCTGGCGCCCGGACCCGAGCGTCAGGGCCACGCCCTGCTGGGCCGCCGCACGGGCCAGGCGGCGGTTGATCTCGGTGGCCTCGGCCGTTCCCCCAGTCATCGCCGAGATGACGACCGGCGCGGCGAGCGCGGCACCGAGCAGCTCGGTGGCGAGCGACACGTCGCCCAGGTCGCGGCCCGGCAGTGCGCGGTGGCGCAGCCGGACCTCGTCGAGCCCGGTCGCGATCGCGTGGGTCACCCCAGGGCCCGCGGCTAAGCGCAGATGATCGGCCTTCCGGGCGGAGCCGGGACCGGCGGTGGAGTCGGTGAGCGGGATCGCCAAGGCAGGCCTCAGGGGGTGTACGGCACTCCATCGCAAAGAGTTGACGGAATGCGAGGCGGAAGAGTCACCGGGCTTGGCGGCGAGGCGCGTCGGTCTCGGGCGAAGGAGTGAGGCCCGTCGGTCTCGGGCGGAGGGGCGGCCTCCTCGCCCAGCGCGCGACCCTTCCTCCTCCCTCGCCAGATGCTGTAAACGCCGGTAGCGCGCCTTCGCGGGAGCGTGCCCGCGCTACCCGCGCTACCGTCGCTCCACGCGCGCGAACGCCGCGTCGAGGAGCTGTGCGCCCTGCGCGCCGGTGTCCGGGGAGTCGAGCAGCACGACGCCGAGGTGGCGGCCGCCTCGCCGAACGGTGGCCACCAGGCACATGCCGGCGGCGTCGGTGTAGCCGGTCTTGACGCCGGTGACGCCGCCGTAGCCGCGCGTCATGAGCGTGTTGTTGTTGGCCAGGTAGAGCTTGCGCGGCCGGCCGCTCGGGAGGCGGCGGACCGCGGTGGGGCTGCCGACCATCCGCCGCAGGAGCGGGCGGCGGAGGATCTCGACGCCCATGCGCGCGAGGTCGCGCGCGCAGGAGTGGTTGCCGCGGTCCAGGATCCCGCTCGGGCTCGAGAAGCGCGTGCAGGTGAGCCCGAGCGCCCGCGCTCGCACGTTCATGCGCCCCACGAAGGCCTTCACCGTCCCAGCGACGCGCTGGGCGAGAGCGATCGCCGCGTCGTTGCCCGAGGGCAGCAGCAGGCCGTAGAGCATCGTGTCGGCGTCGACCCGCTGGCCGCGGCGAAACATCCCGACTCCCGAGCCTTCGAAGGCCAGGGACTCCCGCGTGATGCGCACGGTCGCGCCTGAAGGCAGCGTGTCGGCGACCAGCAATGCCGTCATCATCTTGGTCAGGCTCGCGATCGGCCGCCGGGTCCGGGGGCTGCGCGCCCATAGCACCCGGCCGCTGCGGACATCGAAGACCATTCCCGCGGCGGGCGGCGTCGCCAGCTCGAGCTTCAGCCGCTCGCGACGCGGCGCGGCGAGCTCGGCGTAGCCGTCCCAGCGATCGGCGTCAGCCGCCGCGGCGGGCGGCCGCGACGGCGCCCCGGACGGCGGCGCTTCCGCGCCCGCGCCGTCGGCGGCGGCGCGCGGGCCCGCGCCGCGGCTCCCGGTCAGCAGCAGCGCGCCGACCGCGAGGGCGGCGACGAGCGCCGCCGCGACGGCGATGCGACGGCGGATGCGCGTCGCCCGGCCGGGAGGCGCGGACCGCCCACCGTCGTCGAGCAGCAGGCTCACGACACCGGAGCATGCACGACCCACCGGTCGGGGGAAAGGCCTGCAAGCAGACGGTCAGTCTTCGGGCGGATTCAGGAGCGCGCCGACGATCCCGAAGATGAAGAGGGCGAGGACCACCAGCGAGAGCCCGACGAGGATGTCGAAGCCCTCGCGCACCAGCACGCTCAGCGTCAGGAAGAGGAGCAGCGCGATGAACGCCAGCGCCGAGAAGAGAGCGACGGAGCGCACCGTCTAGAGGCCGGTCGACTGCATCTAGAAGGCGGGCGCACCGCGCTGCGCAGGCGGCGGCTTGCGGCGGCCGCGGTCCACAAACGCGCGCACCATGGCGATCCCGAAGACGAAGCCGCCGATGTGCGCGAAGTAGGCGACCCCGCCCGGGTTGCCCGGCGTGGTGACGTCGGCCAGGCCGCCCATGAGCTGGAGCACGAACCAGAAGCCGAGGATCAGCACGGCCGGGAGCTCGACCACGCCGAAGAACAGGATCACGAAGACGATGGTCAGCACCTTCGCGCGCGGGAAGAGCAGCAGGTAGCCGCCCAGCACCGCGGCAACCGCTCCCGACGCCCCGATCGTCGGCGCCGTCGAATTCGGGTCGACCACCGTCTGGCCCAGGACCGCGACCAACCCGCCGGCGAGGTAGAAGACGACGTAGAGGCCGCGGTTCATCGAGTCCTCGACGTTCGCGCCGAAGATCCACAGGAACAGCATGTTGCCGGCGAGGTGCAGGAACGAGCCGTGCATGAACATCGACGTGAAGAGCGTCAGCAGGGTGGGCGTGTCGCTCGGCACCCCCGGCGCGCAGCCGTCCGCCGACAGCGGGCAGTGGGTGATCGCGTAGGGAACCGCCCCGTAGTCGGCCACCGCCGCCTGGTCGACGCTCGTCAGCCCGCCGTGCTCGACGAGGAAGTAGACGAGCACGTTGGCCACGATCAGGGCGACCGTGACGTAGGGAAAGCGCGAGTTGGGGATGTTGTCCTTGACGGGCAGCACGGCGCGGCGCCCAGATTGCCACACGTCACACTTCAGGACCCCATGTCCCTCACCCGTCCCGAAACCGGGGCCGAAGCAGACGCCACAGCCGGAGCCGCGACGGAGGCGTCGGGCCTCGCCCATCTCGCCGCCGTCTCCTACCTCGGCTCGCGTCTCGCGCCCACGGGGGGCTATTGGGTTGCGCTGGCCGGCGGTGTCGCGGTCGCACGCGCAGCTGCGCGTCACGGTCTGCGGGTCGGCCTCGGCGCCACCATCGCCGGGCTCGCCCAGTCGGTCGCCGTGATGGGGCCGGCCCGCCTCTCGATCCCGCTCACCCAGGCCGTCACCGCCCCGTTGCTCGGGCGGCTGCACGCGCGCGGGGCCGGCGTCCCGCTCCAGGTCGTCGTCGCCGCCGCCATCCGCATCGGGCTCGCGCTCATGTGGACGGCGTTCTTCATCTGGGTGATCCTCGGCGGCCTGGACACCTACGTCGGCGGCTATGACTGGCTGCTCGGCACCGTGCCCTTCCTGCCCCAGGGCCAGTCCGGCGTGCTCGTCCTCAGCATCGGCAGCATCGTGGTGTGGGCCCTCTTCTCGACCCCCATCCAGGTCCTCGTCTACCGGCGCGGCCTTCGGCGCTGGCCGGCCGACCTCGGCCCGGCGCCCGACGCGCGGCCCGCACCGCGCGAGGCGGCGGCCCGCCGGCGGCTCGACCCCCGCGCGGTCACGCTCGCCGCGACCGTCGCGTGGATCCTCCTGCTCGCCGGCACGGACTGGCCGCTGCTCGTGGGCGTGGCCGCCTGGCTGGCGCTCGCGTGGGTGGTCGCGCGCCCCGAGCGCGACTTCGTCCCGGTCGGCTTGGCCATCGCCCTGGTCCTCGGGCTCTCGGCGCTCGTCGTCGGCCTGATGGCCGGCGTGGGGGTCGGGCTCGCCCTCGAGCGGGCGACGCGGGCCGCGCTGCTCGTGCTCGTGGCCACGTGGTTTCGCGGCGCCTGCGGGAGCGCCGGCATCCGCGAGGTCTCGCGCCGAATCCTCGGGCGCCTGCGCCGGGTCCTCCCGGGCGCGTCGGAGGCGGCGGGCATGCTCGGGGACCTTGGCTCGGCGGACGCCATCGTCCCGGCGGGCCGTGCGCTGGGCGACGCGCTGCGCGACGTCGAGCACAAGCCGCGGCCGGTGCTCGACGCGGTCCTGGGCTGGGTTGTCGAGGAGTCGCGGCGCTTCCGCCCGGCGGCGCCGACGGCCCCACCGCCGCTCGGCGTGCGACCGTTCGACGTGGCGCTCGTGGTCGCCGCGACGCTGCCGGTCCTCGCGCTGCTCACCGGCGCCGCGGGCCTGGGCTCGGGCCCGTAGCGCGCCCGGTCAGCCGGCGGCAGCGAGCGGGCCGCTCCCCGGCCGCGCCTGCGGCACGTGCTCGTCCGCGTGGTAGGAGCTGCGCACGAGCGGGCCGGCAGCGACGTGGTCGAAGCCGAGCGCGTAGGCGTCGCGCTCCAGCGCCGCGAACTCGTCGGGGTGCCAGTAGCGCACGACCGGCAGATGGCGCTCGGTGGGTCGCAGGTACTGGCCGATGGTGATCACCTGCACGTCGTGCTCGCGCAGGGTGCCGAGCATGTCGACGACCTCGTCGTGGGTCTCGCCGAGGCCGACCATGCAGCCGGACTTGGTCACGACCTCCTCGCCGCCCATCGCCTTGGCGTTGCGCAGCACGCGGGCCGAGCGCTCGAAGCGCGACCCGCGTCGCGCGATCGGGTAGAGCCGCGGCACGACCTCGACGTTGTGGTTGAAGACGTCGGGGCGCTCGTGGAGGACCTTGGCGAGCGGCATCTCCTGGCCGCGGAAGTCGGGCGTGAGGACCTCGATCTTGCAGTCGGGCGCCTGGCGGCGGATCTGGCGGAGGACGCCGACGAAGGCGCTCGCGCCGTAGTCGGGCAGGTCGTCGCGGTCGACGCTCGTTATCACCGCGTGGCGCAGGCCCATCAGCGCGACCGAGCGCGCGACCCGCGCCGGCTCGAGCGGGTCGTTCCACGTCGGCTTGCCGGTCTTCACGTTGCAGAAGCCGCAGCGGCGCGTGCAGGTGTCGCCGAGGATCATGAACGTCGCCGTGCCGCGCTCCCAGCACTCGCCGATGTTCGGGCACGCCGCCTCGCGGCACACGGTGTGCAGGCCCTCGTCCTTGATCAGGCGCTCGAGCTCGCGGTAGCGCGGCCGGCCGGGGGCGGGGACCTTCAGCCACGGCGGCTTGCGCTCGCGCAGCGGCCGTACGTCGGCGCCGAGCACCTCGAGCACGTCGCCGCCGCCGGGGTTGGCCCGCGACCGGGTGGCGTGCTCACGTCGCTCGTCCATCACCTGCAAGGGTATCGGCCGCGTGCGCGCCCTCTTCGTCGACTACGGCGGCGTCCTCACCACCAACGTGTGGGACGCCTTCAGCGCCTTCGGAGAGCGCGAGGGCCTCGAGCCCGGCGCCGTCAGGGCGCTCTTCCGCGCGAACCCGGAGGCGGTGGCCCTCCTGCGCCGGATGGAGGCGGGCGAGATCGACCACGAGGCCTTCGCGCACGGGTTCGCACCACTGCTCGGCGTCGCGCCCGACGGCCTCGTCGACCGCCTCTTCGCCGGCATCGGCCCGGACGAGGTGATGCTCGGCGCCGTTCGGCGCTTCCACGCCGCCGCCGTTCCCACCGGGCTGATCTCGAACTCGTGGGGCTCGGGCCTCCCCTACGACCGCGAGCTGCTCGCCGAGCTCTTCGACGCGGTCGTCATCTCCGGCGAGGTCGGCCTCCACAAGCCCGAGCCCGAGATCTTCCTGCTCGCGGCGGAGCGCCTGGAGGTGAAGCCGGCCGAGTCCGTGTTCGTCGACGACCTGCGCGAGAACTGCGAGGGTGCCGAGGCTGTCGGCATGACCGCCGTCCTGCACCGCGGCGCCGAGGGGACCATCCTGCGCCTGGACGAGCTGCTCGGATAGCGGCTCCAAGCCTCGGGGGAGATCGCGCAGAGTCCTTCGCGATCTCCCGCCGCCGCGATTAACCGGCAGCTAAGTGAACCCAAAGGATGTCCGCCTACCGTCTCGGCGGACATGCCACAGGTCGAGGTAGAAGGGCTCACGGTCAACTACGACGTTCAGGGTGAGGGCGAGCCGCTCGTGCTGATCCCCTACCTGGCCGCCGACCACGCCTGCTACGCGTTCCAGCTGCCCGCCTACACCGAGCATTTCAGCTGCATCGCGCTCGACCTTCCCGGCAGCGGCGAGAGCGACAAGCCCGCCGGGCCGTACTCGACCGAGGGCTACGCCGATCAGGTCGCCGCGTTCCTCGGCGCCATCGGCGTCGAGCAGGCTCACATCGCGGGTGTCTCGCTCGGCGCCGGCGTGGGCATGCACCTCGCCGCCCGCCATCCGGGCCGCGTGCGCTCACTCTCGCTGCACAGCCCCTGGGACACCAGCGATGCGTATCTGACGACATGCGTCGAGCTGTGGCGCACGCTCGCGTCGTCGCTGCCGACCGTCCCGGACATGGTGATCCAGGCCATCTTCCCCATGGCCTTCACGCCTGCGATGTACGTGAGCCGCCCCGAGTTCCTGGACGCGCTGGTGGACTTCGTGCGCGGCCGCCCGGCCCAGCCGCTGGATGCGTTCCTGGCTCAGAGCGACGCGGCGATCGCCCACGACGCGAGCGCCGTGCTCGGCGAGATCCTCGCTCCGACGCTGATCACCTTCGGAGCCCACGACCTCGTCTGCTCCACGCGCTTCGCCGAGCCGCTGCAGAGCGGGATCGGTGAGAGCGAGCTGGTGGTCTTCGAGCACCTGTCGCACGCTGGACTGCACGAGGACCCCGACACCTTCAACCGCGCCACGCTCGACTTCCTCCTCCGCCAGCGCGGGTGACGCCCGCGCCGACGGGCCGGGGTTGCGTGGGGACCCGGCGTCGGGGTACGGTGCGTCCGATGTCGCGACTGCTCGGGCTCTTCGCCGCGGTGGTGGCCGGGATCGCTCTCGTCGCCCCCGGGGCGGCGTCGGCTGACCCCCGCGACCAGGTCGTGGTCTCTGGCTCGGTGGTTGTCGGGCCACGGCAGACTGTCGGCGACGTCGTGATCCTCGACGGTCCGGTGACGATCCTCGGCCGCGTCCGCGGCGACGTGGTTGCCGTGAGCGGGCGCGTACGGATCGTCGGCGGGCAGGTGTCGGGCGACGTCACCAGCGTCGCTGACCCGATCGTCTTGGGACCGGGCGCGCGGGTGGGCGGGGATCTCAACTACGGCGACGAGAAGCCAGTCGTGTCGCCCGCTGCCTCAGTCGGCGGAAAGACCAAGAAGTTCGACATCGGCGACGCGTTTCCGTTCGCGGGCTTTGGCCTCACGCTGCTCCTGTGGCTGGCCGTGTCGGTCTCCTCGCTGATTCTCGGTCTCGTGCTGCTCGCCTTCGCTCCGCGCGCCGCCGATGCGGCCCTCGTCATCGCGCGCGACGCCACGGGAGCCGCGATCGGCTGGGGTGCGTTGCTCGTGTTCGGGCTGCCGATCCTGGCGGTGATCGCCATCGTCACGCTGGTCGGTATCCCGCTCGGCGTCGGCCTGCTGCTTGCGCTCACGCCCATCTACTCCGTCGGCTACGTGACCGGCGCATGGCTCCTGGGTCGGCTGATCCTCAAGCGGCCGACGACCAGCCGGTACGTCGCCTTCCTCGCCGGCTGGGGAATCCTGCGCGTCGTCGCGTTGATCCCGATCCTCGGCGGCCTCGGCTGGCTCGTCGCCACCGTGTTCGGCCTGGGGGCGCTGATCGTCGCCGCCTGGCGCGCGCGCCGCGCGTATCCGGCCGCGCCGCCCGCCGCGCCTGCCCCCACGACCTGATCCGCTCCTAGGCCTGCTTCGCGTAGACGATGAGGTTGTCGCGGTAGTGCCCCGCGCGGGCGTCCCACGGGCCGCCGCAGGTGACCAGGCGCAGCGCGGGGGCCGGCGTGTCGCCGTAGACGCGGCGCGTGGGGAAGCTCGTCTTTCGTGCACGCTCCTCCGAGGTCACCCGGAAGCGATGCGTGCCCGCCGAGTCGATCACCGTCACCTCGTCGTCGCGGCGCAGCTCGTCCAGCCGGTAGAAGACGGCTGGCGCCGAGCGCGAGTCGACGTGGCCGGCCAGCAGCGCCGGTCCCTTGCGACCCGGGCGGGGGCCTCCAGACCACCAGCCGACCTCGTCGTAGGTCGGGGGCGCCTGCAGGGCACCGCCCTTGGTGAGCCCGAGGGACACGATGTGGGCGCGCAGGCCGATGGAGGGGATCTCAACGCGGGGGAGCGCGGGCGGCGGCGCCGGCGCCGGGGCCACGGCTGGGGTCTCAGCCGGTTCGTTCGTGCGAGCGGCAGCCCGCTTGGCCTCCGGGGCCGGGCGAGCCTCGGGCGCCCCGGTGGGCGTGACCGACGCAGGGGCGCCGACCACAGCGCCGGGCGGCGGGCCGTACTCGGAGACGACGAGCGCCGCGGGCGCGGGCCGCGGATCCTCGCCGGCGCTGCGGACGAGCTGGCGGACGCCGAGCCCGGCTGCGCCGACCGACAGGAGTAGGAGCGCGAAGGCCGCCGCCGCTCTCACCGGCGGTGCGTGCCGCGGCGACCGAGGAGCGACAGCGCTCCGGCGGCGCCGAGCAGCGCCAGCATCACGAGCCCCGCGGGCATCGCTGTCGGCGGCCCGGGGACGCCGGCCGTGCCACCGCCGCCCGTCGCAACGCCGCCGGCGGGGTCGGACTCGCTGGGCAGGTCCTCGCAGGCGATCCCGTTGCCATCGGGATCGAGATTGAGCGGATCGGTGTCATCCTCGTCGAGGGCCTGCTGCGCCTCCTCCTGGGTGCTGTAGTCGGCGCACCCGGAGTCGAGGCTGTCGCCGGACTCCTCCGCGGTCTGCTCCTCCGTCGCGGCGTCCTTCGCCGTGGCGTCGTCGTCGGCGGCGAGCACGGCGCTCGGATCCGTGTCGGATGCCGCGAGGGCGGAGGCGGCACCGAGCGCGCCGAAGGCGGCGACGGCGGCGATCAGCGCAAGAATCCCACGGACGGACACGCGCGGCAGGCTACCCGCCCGCCGCGGCGGCCGCAACGTCCTGGGCGCGTGTGAGCCGTTCGCGCGAGACCAGCCGCTGCCGGCGCCCGTAGGCCTGCGCGAAGGCATGGGCCATGCGGCGGCGGAAGCAGCGCAGGTCGGCTCGCTCGCCGCGCTCGCGGGTGATGGAGGTCATGCGCACGCCCTCCAGCCCGCACGGCACCACCCATTCGAAGGGCTGCAGGTCGTCGTCGACGTTCACGGCGAAGCCGTGGGTCGTCACCCCCCTCTGAACGTGGACGCCGAGCGAGGCGATCTTGCGGTCGGCGACCCAGACCCCCGTGTAGTCCGCTCCGTCCTGTGTGCGACCGCGCGCCTCGATCCCCTCCTCCGCGAGCGCTGCGACGATCGCGCGCTCCATGACGCGCAGGTGCTCGACGACGTCCGCCGTCCGCATGATCGGATACCCGACGAGCTGCCCCGGGCCGTGGTAGGTGACGCGCCCGCCGCGGTCGACCTCGACGACGTCGATCCCCTGCAGCCGGTACCAGTCCTCGCCCATCGGCAGCTCGCCCGGGTCCGAGCGCCGGCCTCGCGTGTAGACCGGCGGGTGCTCGAGGAGCAGCAGCGCGTCGGCGACCGAACCGGCCTGCCGCGCCGCGCGCAGCCCGTGCTGGAGCCCGAGCGCCTCGCGGTACTCGACCTCTCCGAGGTGGCAGGTGAGGATCTCGTCAGGCATCGAGGTGCTCCAGCCTACGACGCACCGAGTCCAGGAACTGCGCGGCGAGCACGCCGTCGAGCGCTCGGTGGTCCCAGCTCAGCCCCAGGATCGTCATCGGGCGGACGGCGATCGCGTCGCCCTCGACGACGACGGGACGCTTGACGATCGCCTCGAGGTCGAGGATCGCCACCTGGGGCTGGTTGATGACCGGCGTGGCCATCAGCGACCCGTACCGCCCTGGGTTGGTGATCGTGAACGTGCCGCCGCGGACCTCGTCGGGAGTCGGCTCGCCCGCTCGCGCGCGGGCGGCGACCTCGCGGATCCGGCGAGCGAGCCCCTCGGCGCTCGAGTCCTGGGCATTGTGCAGCACGGGGACGATCAGGCCGTCCTCCCCGAGCGAGACCGCGACGCCGAGGTGCACCGCGTCGTGGCGGGTGTAGAGCTCGCCCTCCAGGCACGCGTTGAGGGACGGGAACTCGCGCAGGGCGTCGATCGCCGCGCGAGCGACGAAGGGCAGCGCGGTGAGCCCGAGCGCGGCGCGGGCGTCCTCGACGCGCCGCATGTCGACCTCGATCCACGTCGTGCATGTCGCCGCCGTCTCGAGCGAGCGCTTCATGTGCGCGCCGATGGTCCGGCGCATGCGCGAGAGGGTCGAGGAGTCGCTCTCGTCCGTGCGGGAGGCCGACTCGCTGTGGAGCGGCGGCTCCTGCGCCGAGGCGCCTCCCGCGCGCACAAGCGCGAGCACGTCCTGCTTGCGCACCCGGCCGTCACGTCCCGTCCCCTCGACGCGCTCGAGGTCGATGCCGTGCTCGGCGGCGATCCGCTGGACGACCGGCGAATAGCGGCGCGGACGGTGGCCGTCGGCGGGCGGAGCCTCCGCAGGCGCGACCTCGGCGAGCGGGGCCTCGGCGGCGCCGGAGCCGATCCGGGCGAGGACGGTCCCGACTGCCACGGTCTCGTCCACGTCGACGAGGATCTCCTCGACGAGGCCGCTCGCGGGCGAGGGCACCTCGGTGTCGATCTTGTCGGTGGAGACCTCGCACAGCGTCTCGTCGGCGGCGACCGCGTCGCCGACCGCCTTGTGCCACTGGACGACGGTCCCCTCGGCGACCGACACGCCCATCTGCGGCATCACGACGTCGGCAAGGGGCACCACGGCGGCTTCGTCCGGCGGCCGCCCTTGACCTGGACCGGCTCCCTCCGGTCGCCTCTTAGTACTCGAGGAGGTCACGACACGCCTCCCTCACGCGATCGACGCCGGGCAGGACCGCCTGCTCGAGCGGCGGGGAGAACGGGATCGGCACCTGCGCGCTGCTCACCCGCACGACCGGGCCGTCGAGGTCTTCGAAGGCCTTCTCGGCGATCAGCGCGGCGACCTGCGCGCCCGCCGCGCACACGCCGTTGGCCTCGTCGAGCACCACGACCTTCGAACACGCCCGGACCGCCTCGAGGATCGCCGCCTCGTCGAGCGGGACGAGGGAGCGCAGGTCGAGCACGCGGACCGACGCGCCGTCGAGGTCCTCGGCGGCCTCGAGCGCGGTGTGCACCATCGCGCCGTAGGCGATGACGACGAGGTCGTCGCCGTCGCGTGTGACTCGTGCCCGCAGCGGCGTCTCGTACGGCCCGGCCGGGACCTCGCCCTTGACGCGCCGGTAGAGGTTCTTGTGCTCGCAGTAGACCACCGGGTTGGGGTCGCGGATGGCCGCGACGAGCAGGCCCTTGGCGTCCTCCGCAGTGGATGGGGCGACGACCTTCAGCCCCGGCGCGTGCATGAACCAAGCCTCGGGGTTCTGGGAGTGGAACGGACCGCCTGAGAAGCCTCCGCCGCTGGGCAGCCGCACGACGAGCGGCACCGCGAGCCCCTGGCGGTAGTGCATCTTCCCCGCGACGTTGACGAGCTGGTCGAAGCCGCAGCTGACGAAGTCGGCGAACTGCATCTCGCACACCGGGCGCAGCCCGACCACCGCGGCGCCGACCGCGGTGCCCACGATGCCCGACTCGGCCAGCGGCGTGTCCATGACGCGGCCGGGGCCGAACTCGTCGAGGAACCCGTCGGTGACCTTGAAGGCCCCGCCGAAGGCGCCGACGTCCTCGCCCATGACCATCACCCGGTCGTCCTGACGCATCTCCTCGCGCAGGCCGTCGGAGATCGCCTGGAGGTAGGTCCGCTCGGCCATCACGCAGCCTCGCCGACCGAGAGGCCGGAGGCGGGCTCTCCGACCAAGAGGCGGGTGTCGTCTTCTCCGGCCGGGATGCTGGTCCGAAGCGCCTCGCGCCGGCGCGCGTACCACGGCGAGCGGCCGTCGCCGAGCGACTCGGCTTCGGTGGCGAACACGCCCTCGGTCGCCGTGGCCGGGTCGGGCATCGGCATCGCGAGTGCCTCCTGCACGCCTGACTCGACGGCCTGCGTCACCTCCGAGTGCAGCGCCTCTAGGTCCACCCCGAGCTCCGCGAGGCGGCGTTCCTGGCGCGCCACCGGGTCCTTCGCGCGCCACTCGTCGAGCTGGGCGGCTGGAACGTAGGCCATGTCGTCGTGGGCAGCGTGGCCGTGCATGCGCATCGTGAGCGCGTGGATCAGCGTGGGGCCGCGCCCGGCGAGCGCCCGCTCGCGGGCCTCGCGCGTCGCCTCGAACATCGCCTCGACGTCGTTGCCGTCCACGGTGACGCCGGGGAAGCCGTAGGCGGCCGCGCGCTCGACGGGATCGACTGCGAGCTGGCGCTCCAGCGGCGTGGAGTAGGCGTACTGGTTGTTCTCGAGCACGAAGATCACCGGCAGGCGCTGGACGCCCGCCCAGTTCATCGCCTCGTGGCAGTCGCCGCGCGAGGTCGAGCCGTCGCCGAACCACGTCAGCGCGCAGCGCGGCTCGCCGCGCAGCCGGAAGGCCATCGCCATGCCGGTCGCCACGAGCATCATGTCGGGCAGCATCGAGACCATGCCGACGCAGCCGAGCATGCGATCGCCGAAGTGGACGTTGCCGTCGCGGCCTCCGGTGACGCCGCCGGCGCGTCCCATGTACTGGGCGAAGACCCGCGCCGGACCGACCCCTCGCACGAGGTGGGCGGCGAGGTCGCGGTGCAGGATGCACAGCCGGTCCTCGGGGGCCATGGCGAAGGCCGGCCCGGCGGAGACCGCCTCCTGGCCGAAGCCGTCGTAGAAGGAGCCGGGGACCTTGCCCTGGCGGTACAGGGTCATCGCCCGCGCCTCGATGCCGCGCATGAGCAGCATGTAGCGCAGCAGGTCGACCCGGTCCTCGAGCTCGAGGTGCGCGCGCGCAAGGCCGGCGGGCGGGGCCGCTGCGGGCGGGGGTGCCGGGGTCCGGATGGACATCGACGTCGTCTCCCTCACTCACGGCCGCGACGGGATCTCCGTCCCGGCCACTGTTCGCGCCCTTCGCCGGGGTCTCCGATCAGCGGACGCCTCGACCGCAGTCTAGCCCGACGGACGGGCGGCCAGATCGGACCGGCGAGATGATGGCCGGCGGGATGGGCCCCGGTCGCCCTTCCGTACCCTCCGCCCATGGAGCGCATGGCCCTGCGACGCTTTCGCTGGCGCATGCGCGGCGCCTGGCTGTGGCCGTCGTTCGCCGCGGCCACCGTCGCCGGTGGCGTGCTCCTGGACCGGCTGCCGCTCGCCGGCGCGGGCACCGGCCTCGTCGCTGGGATCATCCTCGCCGGCTTCCTCAACCTCGCCGCCGTCGTCCTGTTCGGCGGGGTCGGCGGCCTGCTCCTGCGCCGCCGCCGTCCCGATCTCCCACGCGAGATCGCCCGCGACTACGCCGCGACGGCGGGCGTGGCGCTCGTGTGCGGGGTGCTGCTCGCCGGCGGGCTCGTCCATCGGCCCGCGCTCGCCGCCCAGGACCGCGCCTTCGCGGCCCAGTCGGCCGCCGCGCAGCGCTTCCTCGCCCACCGGGCGCCGCCCGACGTCCGCCCCAACGCCGCGCTTGCCGACACCGTCCAGCTCGAGGAGGACCTCTACCGGACGTGTGCGCCGCGCCGCGACCCAGATCGCGCCTTCTGCGTCTACGTGACGACCGGCCAGGACCCGCCGGGCATCAAGGTGGACACCAACCGCGCGCCCAACGCGGCGTTCGTCGGGCGTCGCTCGGGGCCGGGCGGGTAGCGCTCACCCCCGGCCGCCCCGGCCCACGACCGCGTCCTCAACCGCTCAGAGCGCGAGGGCGAGCGGCTGCTGGAGCAGGTCGCGAACGCGACCGAGGAACTGCGCGGCGTCGGCCCCGTAGAGGATCCGGTGATCGCAGGCCAGCGTCACGGTCATGACCTGGCGGGAGAGGATCTCTTCCTCACGCACCACGACGCGGGGCGAAACCGAGCCGACGGCGAGAATCGCCGCCTGGGGCGGGTTGATGACCGCAGTGAAGCGGTCGATGCCGAACATCCCGAGGTTGGAGACGGTGAACGTGCCGCCGGAGAGCTCGGGCGGGGTGATCTGCTTCTCGCGCACGCGCTGGGCGAGCGCGCGGCCGTCGCGCGCGATCTGGCCGAGCGACTTCGTGTCGGCGTCGAAGACCGTCGGCACGACGAGCGCGTCCTCGCCGGCGACCGCGACGCCCACGTTGACCCGGCCGTGCAGCTCGAAGCGACCGTCCTTGTAGGAGCCGTTCACGCGCGGGAACTCGCGCAGGGCGAGCGCGCACGCCTTGACGACGAAGTCATTGAGGGAGGGGACGACCTGGGCCTCGCCCGCCGCGCCCTTGAGCTGGGAGCGCAGCGCAACCGCCTCCTCCATGTCGATGTCCATGACGAGGTTGAAGTCGGGCACCGTCGCCCGCGACTCGGCCATCCGGCGCGCAATGAGCTGCTGCGTGCGCGAGAGCTCCTGCACGGTCGCCTCGCCCTTTCCGGTTGCGCCGTCCGCCGCTCCCGCTGCGGGTGCGGAGGCCCGATCGCCCGCAGGCTGGGGCGCCTTCGTCGCCGGTGCCTCGTCGGCCGGCGCCTTCTCGGGCGCGGCGCCGTCGCCCGCCGCCGCCTCGACGTCGGCCTTCACGATCCTCCCGCCGGGCCCGCTGCCGCTCACCCCCTGAAGGTCCACCGAGAGCTCACGCGCCATGCGCTTGGCCACCGGGGAGGCCTTGACCCGCTCCCCGTCGCCCCCGTCGCCGCCGGGCATAGTCGCCGCAGGCGCTGCCTCGCCCGCCGGGTCGCCGCCGTTGCCGCTCGTCGCCGGGGCGGGTTGCGCCGGCGCCGACTCCTCGCCGCCCGTCGAATCGTCACCCTCCGCCGACTCCTCGTCGCCGCCCTCCTCGCCGCCGGCCGCCTCGCCGTCGCGAGCCTCCTCGTCCCCGGCCCCCTCGTCGCCCGCCTCGTCACCGGCGTCCTGCGCCTGCGACTCCTCGCGGCCCGCCGAGTCCTCCTCGGCGGCTGGCGGGCCCGCTCCCGACCCGTCGCCGAGCCGCGCGATCACCTCGCCGATCGGCAGGGTGTCGCCCTCGCCCGCGACGATCTCCAGCACGCCGTCGCTGTCGGCTTCGTAGGTCATGGTGGCCTTGTCGGTCTCGATCTCGACGAGCTCCTCGCCCTTGGCGACCTCGTCGCCGTCGGACTTCAGCCACTTGAGGACCGTGCCCTCCTCCATGGAGTCGGAGAGACGCGGCATCGTGACGTCGGCCATCGCCGGCGAGCATACCCGCCGCGGCGCCCGCTGATGCCGCGGCTACAGGTCGCGGAAGGTCGCGACGACGGCGCTGACGATCTCGGTCTCGTGCGGGAAGGCGATCTGCTCGAGCGGCTTGGCGTAGGGCATCGGGAGGTCGGCGCCGGTGACGCGCCCGACCGGCGCGTCGAGCCAGTCGAAGGCCTGCTCCTGGATGAGCGCGGCGAGGTTCGCTCCGACGCCGCCGTGCGGCCAGCCCTCCTCGACGATCACGCAGCGGTTGGTCTTGCGCACCGAGGCGAGGATGCTGTCGAGGTCGAGCGGGCGCAGCGTGCGCGGGTCGATGACCTCGGCCTCGATCTCGTGCTCCTCGGCGAGGCGCTCGGCTGCCCGCTCGGCCGTCAGGGCCATGCGCGAGATCCCGACGATCGTCACGTCCTCGCCCTCGCGGCGCACGCTCGCCTCGCCGAAGCGGACGAGGTGGTCCTCGTCCTCGGGCACGTCGCCGCGCTGGCCGTAGAGGTACTCGTGCTCGATGAAGATCACCGGGTTGTCGTCGCGGATCGCCGCCTTGAGCAGCCCCTTGGCGTCGGCCGCGGTGGACGGGGCCGCGACGAGCAGGCCCGGCACGTGGAGGTAGAGCGCCTCGAAGGAGTGCGAGTGGGTCGGGCCGAGCTGGTGGCCGGCGCCGCCGGGCATGCGCACGACCATGGGCACCTTCGCCTGGCCGCCGAACATGTAGTGGATGTGCGCCGCCGAGTTGACGATCTGGTCCAGGGCGAGCAGCGAGAAGTTCACGGTCATGAGCTCGATCACCGGGCGAAGCCCGGTCATCGCCGCGCCGACGCCCATGCCGACGATGGTGTTCTCGGAGATCGGCGTGTCGCGCACGCGCTTCTCGCCGAACTCGTCGAGCAGGTCCTTGGTGACCTTGAAGGCGCCGTTGAAGACCCCGATGTCCTCGCCCATGAGCAGCACGCGCTCGTCGCGCTGCATCTCCTCGCGAAGGGCCTCGTTGAGGGCCTCGCGATAGCGCAGGACCTTCGTCGCGCCGGCGTCCTCGCGCGTCCGAGTGGGTGTCGCCGCCATCAGCCGCCCGCCTCCCCGCGAGTCTCCGTGGCCGTCGCCGCCATCAGCCGCTCGGGTCCTCGTCCTTTGCGTCGCGCTCGCCCTGCGCCTCGTCGGTGGGCTTCTCCTTGCCCCCGGTCACGTCTTCGCGGCCCGCCTGCTCCACCGCGGCGTCGTAGCGCTCCTTGTCGCCCGCGTCCGCGGAGGCGAGCTCGCGCACGTCCTCGCCCTTGCGCACCCCGGCGCCGCGCTCATCGATCGCGTACCAGCCGCGCACCTGGTCGCCGAGCACGTACACGTTGTCGTAGAGCGACTCGGGCGCGGGGAACGGCGACGCGTCGGCGAAGGCGACCGCATCGTCGATCCGGCGGACGGCCTGCTCGTCGATGCGCTCGCGCTCGGCCGCGTCGACGATCCCCGCCTCCTGCAGCCGCTCGGCGAAGCTCTCGATCGGGTCACGCTCGCGCCACTCCTGGACCTGCTCCTTGGTGCGGTACTCCTCGGGGTCGGCCATCGAGTGGCCGCGGAAGCGATAGGTGATCGCCTCGACGAGCACCGGACGGCGCTCCTCGCGCGCCATGCGGAGTGCCTCGCCCATCACCGCGTAGGTGTCGACGACGTCCATCCCGTCGCACTCCAGCCCGGGCACCCCGAAGCCCTCGCCCTTGCGCTGCAGGTCCGTGAGCGCCGAGTGGCGCTCGAGCGCCGTGCCCATCCCGAACTGGTTGTTCGAGACCAGGAAGACGGCCGGGAGGCGCCACAGGGCGGCGAGGTTCATCGTCTCGCCGAAGGTGCCCTGGTTGGAGGCGCCGTCGCCGAAGTTGGTCACGCACACGTCGTCGGTGCCCAGGTAGTCGGCGCTCAGCGCGACGCCGGCGCCGATCGGCAGGTTACCGCCGACGATCCCGTAGCCCCCGAGGAAGCGGCGCTCCATGTCGAACATGTGCATCGAGCCGCCGCGGCCGCGGCAGCAGCCGCCCTCGCGGCCGAAGAGCTCGGCCATGACGGCGTCGGGGCTCGTGCCGCGCGCGAGCGCGTGCCCGTGGGAGCGGTAGGCCGAGATCAGGTAGTCGCTGTCGCGCATGGCGCGGACCGCCCCGATGATCGTCGCCTCCTCGCCGACCGCGAGGTGCAGGAAGCCGCCGACCTTCGCTTTGGCGTACATCTCGCCGGCGCGCTCCTCGAAATGGCGGATGAGGAGCATCGCCTCCAGCCACTCGCGCGCGGTGCCCGGCTCGGGCAGCTCTCGCCGCCGGGCCGGCTCGGTGACCTCCGCTACGCCGTCAGGCATCTTGGCCAAGATACCCAAGAGGCCGCGCCGGCCATCACCCGAAGGCCGGCGGCGAGCGATCGTGGACCGTGCGCCTGGCCTCATCGGCCCCGACGCAGTTCCCGTACCCTGCGCATGTTGACCTACCAGGCACGTTGCACTGCACCTCCGGAGGCCGCGTGGGCGCTTGTGGCGCGGCCCTCGCGCTGGCACGAGTGGGCGCCGCACGTGCGGGGCGCGTGGGGGCTCGGCGAGCCCGAGGTGCGGACCGGGGCGCGCGGCTTCGCGCGCCTGTTCGGCGTCGTCCCGGTGCCCGCGCGCGTTACCGCGAAGCGCCCCGGGCGCGCGTGGACATGGCGGGTCGGTCCCGTGGAGCTCGTCCATCGCGTCGAGCGTCGTGGCGGCGGCTCGCTGGTGGCCGTCGACGTCCACGCGCCGGCGGCGCTCGAGGCGGCCCTGTGCGCGACCTACGGCCCGCTGGTGTCGGTGCTCGTCCGCAACCTCGCGCGGGTGGCCGAGCGGGCGTGAGCGACTCGCGCGCGTCCTGGCTCGCGGTCGCCGCCGCCGGCTGCGTCGTCGTGCACGGCGTGCACGCGGCGACCGGCTGGGGCGGCGGGGTCGCCGACGCCCTGATCGTCGACGGGCTCTACTGCGCGGCCTTCGCGCTCGTCGCCGCGAGCTGCGCCCTGCGCGCCCGCCGCGACCCGCCCAACCGCATGGCGTGGACCATCGCCGCGGTCGGCGCCGGCGCGTGGGGGGCCGCGGAGGTCGTCTACCGCGTGGTCACCCCCGATCCCGGGACCGCGTACCCGACGGCCACCCGCGCGCTGCTCGCGGTCGGCTTCTGCCTCGCGGCCGTCGCGCTCCTGCTGCTCGCCCGCCACCGTGTGCGCGTCATCCACGGCACGCTGCTGCTCGACGGGCTGATCGGCGGCCTCGCCGTCGCCGCGGTGGCCGGGGCGCTGCTCTTTCCCGCCGGCGACGCCGGCGCGGGGGCACAGCCGGGACCGCCCGCGATGTTCCTCCTCGCCGACCTGGCGATCCTCGCCTTCGTGGTGACCACGCTCGGGCTGACCGGCTGGCGCCCCGGGCGCTGCTGGGGCCTCATGGCCGCCGGCATCGTCGTGAACACCGCGGGCAACGCCGCGCTCGTCGCCCAGACCTCCGCGGGGGACTTCCACCGCGGCGGGCTGGTGGACACGCTGTTCCTCACCTCCGCCCTACTGCTCGGGGCGGCCACCGCCTACCCGCTGTCCGAGCGCGCCGCGCGGCCGCAGGACACCCGCACGCTGCTCCTGCCGGCCGCCCTCGCGGCCGTCGCGCTCGCCGTCCTCGTCACCGGGGCCCTGGTGTCCATCAGCCCCGTTGCCGTGGCGCTGGCCGCGGCGACCGGCGTCCTCGTCGTGTGGCGCACGTCGCTCGCCTTCGCCGAGAACCGGCGGCTGCTCGATTCCTCCCGTCGCGAGGCGGTGACCGACGCCCTCACCGGGCTACGCAACCGGCGCGCCCTGGTCTCGGACCTCGCGGACGCCGCGAGCCGCGCGGCGCAGGACGCGCCGGTGACCCTCGCCCTCTTCGACCTCGACGGCTTCAAGCTCTACAACGACACCTTCGGCCATCCCGCCGGCGATGCCCTGCTCGCGGGCCTCGGGGAGCGCCTTGCCGCGGTCGCCGGGCCGGCGCGCGCCTACCGCGCGGGAGGCGACGAGTTCTGCGTGCTGCTCGAGGAGGACCGATTCCGGGCCGCGGATACGCTGAGGGACGCCTCTCGCGCGCTCGCCGCGCGTGGCGACGGCTTCGAGGTCAGTGCGTCGTCGGGCGTGGCCGTGCTCCCCGAGGACGTGCGCGATCCCGAGGCGGCGCTGCAGCTCGCGGACCGCCGCATGTACGCGGCGAAGGAGCGCACGCGCACCTCGGCCCGCCAGCAGGCCCGAGCCGTGCTCTTCCAGGCGCTCTCCGAGCGCGAGCCGGGGCTGCGCGAGCACCACGAGGAGGTCGGGCGCCTCGCGGCGGCCGTCGGCCGTCGGCTGGGCGTGGAGGGCGCCGCCGTCGACGTGCTGACCCGCGCCGCCGAGCTTCACGACGTCGGCAAGATCGCCATCCCCGAGGGGATCCTCGCCAAGGCCGGTGTCCTTGACCCGGAGGAGCTCTCCTTCGTGCGCCAGCACACGATCATCGGCGAGCGGATCCTGCGCGCCGCCCCGGCCATGGCGCCGGTAGCGCGCCTCGTCCGCTCGTCGCACGAGCGCTGGGACGGGTCGGGCTACCCCGACGGCCTCACGGGCGAGGAGATACCGCTCGGCGCCCGGATCATCGCGGTCTGCGACGCCTACTCGGCCATGGTCGCGCGGCGCCCCTACCGGCTGCCGCGCACCGGGCCCCAGGCCGTCGAAGAGCTCGAGCGCGGCGCCGGCGCGCAGTTCGACCCGCGCGTCGTCGTGGCCTTCGCGCAGGTGTGGGCGCAGCTCGACCCCGCCGAGCGGGCCGACCCCGAACGCGGCGATCGCGTCGACGCGCTGCGCGACGAGGTGGAGGCCGGCGCCTACCGCGTCGACTCCGGCGCGGTGGCGGAGGCGATCGTCACGCCCAAGGACCCCGCGGTCAGCCCGAGCGGCCGCGAGCGCCCTGCCGCTCGCTCGCGTCGCGCCACGCGGTGATGAACGCGTCGGCCTCGAGCTGGGCGAGGTCGGTCTTCAGCGCGCGCGCCAGCCGCGCGGCACGGCGCGCCTCGAGGTCCCAGAACAGCGCCACCTCGCCGGTGTCCACCTCGACGATCTCGACGCGGTCGGTCCGTCCCGCCTCGGCCATGAAGGCCGGCGCCCATCCGCCGCGGCGCACGATCAGCCGGTAGGCGCGGTTCGCCTTCACCCGGCCACCCGGGCCGCCTCCTCGAGGCTCGCCTCACCCGCGAAGACCTCGTCGCCGACCTGCAGCGCAGGGACCGATCGCACCCCGGCGGCCGACGCCTGCGCGCACGCGCGCGCCAGGGCGTCGCGCGTCGAGCGCAGCTCGATGCCCTTCAGCAGCGCGTTGGGATGCAGCTCGCACGCCGCGGCCGCGATGAGCACCGAGTCGCGCTCGCCCAGGTCGCGCCCCGCGGCGAAGGCCTGCCGGAAGGCTGCCAGCGAGAAGGCGACGGCGCGGCCGATGCCCTTCGCGTACGTGGCGGCGAGCATGGCCCGGCGCGTGTCGGCCGGCCAGCCCGGAGGCCAGCGCAGCGGCTGCAGCCCGCGCGCCTGCGCGCGCCGGGCGACGTCCTCCATGACGCTGTCGCGCTCGGACTCGCAGCGCCACGCGTCGATCGTGTCGCCGCGATCGAGGTCTGAGAGCAGGACCGGCTGCCATTCCGGCACCGCCGGCAGCACCGCGTTGACGCGCTCGGCCGCGAGGTAGGCCTCGGGGCTGACGAGGTCGTAGTAGAAGACCGGCGCCACCCGCTCGGCGCTCGCCGCGGGGGGGCTCCCGCCGCGATGGATCGCTAGCCGTGGATCAGCCACCCGTCCGCGGCGCGCGCCGCCTCCATGACGGCCTCCGAGAGGGTCGGGTGGCCGTGGACCATGTGCGCCACCTCGTGGTAGCCGCCCTCGAGCGCGCGGACGTTGACGAGCTCCTGGATGAGCTCGGTCGCCTTGGCGCCGACGATGTGGCCGCCGATGAGCTCGCCGTACTTCTTCTCGCCGATCACCTTCACGAGGCCCTGGCGGTCGCCGTAGACGGTGCCCGCGCCGACCGCGCCGTACTGGAGCTTGCCGACCGTCACGTCGTAGTCCTGCTCGCGGGCCTGCTCCTCGGTCAGGCCGAAGCTCGCGACGTTCGGGGTGCAGAAGGTGGCGCGTGGGATGTCCACGTACTCGAGCGGCTCGGGGCTCTGGCCCGCGGCGTGCTCGATGGCGATCACGCCCTCGTCGGAGGCCTTGTGGGCCAGTGCCGGCCCGCGCACGAGGTCGCCGATCGCGTACACGCCCTCGACCGAGGTTCGCAGCATCCCGTCGACCGCGACGAGGCCGTGGTCGTCGAGCTTGACGCCCGCCTCCTCGAGGCCGAGCCCCTCGACGTCGGCGCCGCGCCCGGCGGCGATCACCAGGTAGTCGACCTGCGCCGTCTCGTCGCCGTGGGTGAAGCGCACGCCGTCCTCGCCCGGCTCGACGTTCTCGACCAGCGTGCTCGTGAAGATCTTCATGCCCTGCTTCTTGAGCCCGCGCTCGACGACCTTGGAGACGTCGGCATCCTCGGTCGGCAGCACGCGGTCCAGCGCCTCGAAGAGCAGCACCTGCGTCCCGAGCCGGGCGTAGGCGGACGCGATCTCCGCGCCCGAGGCCCCGGCGCCGACCACGGCGATCGAGCCGGGCAGCTCGTTCAGCAGCCACATCCCCGCGGTGTCCAGGACGCGCGGGCCGAACTGCGTGCCGGGGATCGGCTTCGGCGTCGAGCCGGTGGCGAGGACGACGGTCTTGGCCTCCAGCTCGTCGCCGTCGAACTGGCCGCCGATGCGGACGTTGCCGTCGGAGGTCACCGCGCCGTGACCGGGAATGACCTCGATCCCGTTCTTCTTGAAGAGGCCGCTCACCCCGCCGGTCAGCGTCTTGACGACCTTGTCGCGCCGCGCGGTGACAGCGCCGAAGTCGACCGTGGCCCCGCCGTTCACGCTGAGGCCGAAGTCGCCCGCGTCGTCGATCTCCGACTTGACGTCGGCGACGCGCAGGATGGCCTTGGCCGGGATGCAGGCCTCGTTGAGGCAGCGCCCGCCGACGACGTCGGCCTTCTCGACCACAGCGGTCTTCATCCCGAGCTGCGCCGCGCGGATCGCGGCGACGTAGCCCCCGGGCCCGGACCCGATCACGATGCAGTCATAGGAACGCTCGGCCATCCGGCGAGCACACTAGTACGTCGTACTACGCGGCCGGGTCGCGGGACGGCGGCTCGGGCATCTGCAGCCTCGCCATCGCGCGGATGAGCTTGTAGAAGAGCGTCCCCGCCCCGGCCAGGAGCACGACGCAGAGCACGACCCCCTCGAGGTTCGACGCGACCGCGAGCGACAGGCCGGCGACGAGCGCCGTGATGCCGAGCAGCACCTGGAAGCCGAGCACCGCCCAGTAGCGCGCCCGCCACATCCCGTAGGCGGCGGTGAACATGATCGCCGAGAAGATGACCAGCCCGACGACGTTGTTCGAGTCGCCCACGCGCGCGCCGGCGGCGTAGGCGGCGACGTTCGCGAGCGGGAGCAGGACCGCCACGATCGCCGCGACCGTCACCGCCGTGGGCCGCTCCCCCTCGGCCAGCGGCACGAGCGCGGCGCGCGCCTCGTCGTCCTTGCGCCGGCCGCGGGCGTAGCGGGCGGCCATCCGATCCTGCTCGGTGACCACCGGCTCGGGGGCGGACGCCCCCTCGGGAGCGGACCGCCGCTCCGCTGCCGGCCGGGACTCCCCGGCCGGCCGGCGTCGCTTGCGGCTACGTTGCCCCAACGCCGGCCTCCTCGTGCAGCGCGACGGCGTCGAGCGCCTCGCGCAGGGCCCGCGCCGCCGCGCCCGGGTCGGGGGCCTCGGTGATCGCGCGCACGACGACCACGCGGCGGGCCCCGGCCTGCAGCGCCGGGCCGATCGTCGTGTGGTCGATGCCGCCGATGGCGAACCACGGGACGCGAGCGCTCGTGGCCGCATGGCGCAGCGGCGCCAGCCCGATCGCCGGGCGCCCGGGCTTCGTCGGCGTCTCGTGCACCGGGCCGACGGCGATGTAGTCGACGCCGTCTGCGGCGTCGACCTGGGCCGGCGAATGGGTGGAGCGGCCGACGAGCCGATCGGGGCCGACCGCCGCGCGGGCGTCTCGTACGGGCGCGTCGTCCTGGCCCACGTGGACCCCGTCGGCGCCGCACGCCTCGACGAGCTCGAGGCGGTCGTTCAGCACGAACAGCGCGTCGTACTCGTCGCAGGCAGCGCGGAAGCCGCGCGCGGCGGCGGCCAGGCCACGGTCGTCGAGGAGCTTGTCGCGCAGCTGCAACACGTCGACGCCGCCGGCGAGCGCGGCGTCGAGGAACGGGCGGGGCCGCGCATCGCACACGAGGTAGAGGCGCGCCCGTGCCAGGCGCTCGCGACGGTGGTCCATGCCATGAGTCTGGCAGGCACGCACTACCATGGAGGTCGACCAACGGGAGTCCCCAGCGGGCTGAGAGGGCGGCAGCGGGCCGCCGACCGTAAGAACCTGATCCGGGTCATGCCGGCGCAGGGAGGACCGCATTGACCGCCGTAGCGACCGATCATCGTCCCGACGTCCTCGTCATCGGCGGCGGCGCCATCGGGCTCGCCGCCGCGTGGCGCGCCGCGGTCCGCGGCCTGCGCGTGCTCGTTCTCGAGCGCGACGCGATCGGCGCCGGTGCCTCGCACGTCGCCGCCGGCATGCTCGCCCCGGTGACCGAGGCGAACTTCGGCGAAGAGCGGCTCACGAACCTCGGCGTGCGCAGCGTGGCGCGCTGGCCCGCTTTCGCCTCCGCGCTGGGCGAGGCCTCGGGGGTCGACCCAGGGGTGCGGTCGTGCGGCACGCTCGTCGTCGCGCGCGACAGCGACGAGGCCGAGTCGCTGGAGCGCGAGATCGGCTTCCGCCGCTCCCTGGGCCTCGCCGTCGAGCGGCTGCGCCCGACCCAGGCACGGCGCCTGGAGCCCGCGCTGGCCCCGACCGTGCGCCTCGCGCTCCACGCCCCCGACGACCACGCGGTCGACCCGCGCCGGCTCACCGCCGCGCTGCGCGCGGCGTGCGAGCGCGCCGGGGCGCAGATCGTGGAGGGAGCGGAGGTCGCGGAGATCCTCGTCGAGGCAGGGCGGGTGCACGGCGTGCGGGTCGCCGAGGCGACGGTCGAGTGCGAGACGCTCATCGTCGCCGCCGGCTCGTGGTCGGGCGGGCTGCCGGGGCTTCCCGAGCACGCGCGCATGCCCGTGCGCCCGGTGAAGGGTCAGGTCCTGCGCCTGCGCGACCCGGAGGGGCCCGGACTGCTGGAGCGAAACCTGCGCATGGACACCGGCCGCCGCGCCGGCTACCTCGTGCCCCGCGGCGACGGCCGCTACGTGCTCGGCGCGACGATGGAGGAGCGCGGCTTCGACACCTCGGTGACCGCCGGCGCCGTGCACGACCTCGTCCACGACGCGGCCGAGCTGCTCCCGGGCGTGCTCGAGCTCGAGCTCGAGGAGGCGATCGCCGGCCTGCGCCCGGGCACGCCCGACAACGCCCCCGCGATCGGCCGTGGGGCGCTGGAGGGGCTGGTGTGGGCGACCGGGCACCATCGCAACGGGATCCTCCTCACGCCCCTCACTGCGAACGCCGTGGAGGCGCTGCTCACCGGCGAGGAGCCGGAGGGCTTGGAGGCCGCCGATCCCGGGCGCTTCGCCGCCTCGCGGATCGGGACCGCCCACCCCGCGCCTCTCGCCGCTTCCCTGCCGGGGGACTCCCGGTGAACGTCGTGCTCAACGGCGACGCGGCGCAGGTCGACCCCGGATTCACCGTCGCCGACGTGCTCGCGCTTCTCGAGGTGCCCACGCGCCGCGGCGTGGCCGTGGCCGTCGAGGGCGAGGTCGTGCCCCGGCGCGAATGGGAGGCGCGCGTGCTGGAGGAGGGCGCTCGCGTGGAGATCGTCAACGCGATCCAGGGAGGCTGAGGATGGCGATCGACCAGCACGACGACGTCCGTCTCGCCGAGCTCGAGGCGTCCGACGGGCTCGAGCTCGGGGGCCGCAGCTTCCGCTCGCGGCTGCTGCTCGGCACGGGTGGCTTCACCAGCCTCGAGGCGCTGGCGGCGGCGATCGCGGCGAGCGCGACCGAGCTGGTCACCGTCGCTCTGCGGCGCATCGACCCCGCGGCCCGCGGCTCGCTCGTCGACGTGCTCGACCGCGCCGGGGTCGAGCTGCTGCCCAACACAGCGGGGTGCTTCACCGCGCGCGACGCGGTGCAGACCGCGCGGCTGGCCCGCGAGGCCTTCGAGACCGACTGGGTCAAGCTCGAGGTGATCGGCGACGAGCGCACCCTGCTGCCCGACGCCCCCGAGCTGCTCGAGGCCGCCGAAACGCTCGTCGACGAGGGCTTCGTCGTCCTGCCCTACACCAACGACGACCCGATACTCGCCCGCCGGCTCCAGGACGTGGGCTGCGCGGCTGTGATGCCGCTCGGGTCGCCGATCGGCAGCGGGATGGGCCTGCGCAACCCCTACAACCTGTCGATCATGCGCGAGCTTGTCGACGTCCCGCTCGTGCTCGACGCCGGCGTCGGGACCGCGTCCGACGCGGCGCTGGCCATGGAGCTCGGGTGCGACGCGGTGCTCTGCGCCTCCGCCATCTCCCGCGCGAAGGACCCCGTCGCGATGGCCCGGGCCGTGCGCGCCGGGGTGGTCGGCGGGCGCCTGGCGCACGGCGCCGGCCGCATCCCGCGCCGGCTCTACGCCGAGGCGTCGACGCCCGAGACGGGCATGCCCGACCTCTCGTGAGCACCGAGCTCGCGCACGTCGACGACCTCATCGACCGCTGGCAGCGCGCCTGGTCGGGCCGCGACCCCGACGCCTTCGCCGAGCTGTGCGCGGCCAACGTCCACTACGAGGACCCGCTGACGCCCGAGCCGCTCGAGGGCGCGGCAGCGCTCGGCCGCCACGCGCGGCGGCTGTGGGACGGGCTCCCCGACGTGCGCATCGAGCGCACGGGCGAGCGGCTCACCGACGGCGCGTTCGTCGCCGCACCCGTGCGCCTGCTCGGAACCCACCGAGCCCGCCTCGGGCCGATCCCGGCGACGGGCCGTTTCCTCGTCGTCCACGGAGTCTTCTACGGCGAGCTCGATCGCGGCCGGATGAAGCGCGTGCGGGCGTTCTTCGACGTCTACGCGGTGGCCGTGCAGCTGGGGCTGCTGCCCAACTCGGGGTCGCTGGGCGAGCGCGCGCTGCTGGCCCTGCGGGGCTTCGGCCTCAGGGCTACTGAACGGTGATCGTGCCCTTCTGGTTGGGGTGGATCTGGCACACGTAGTCGATGGTGCCGGCCCTGTTCGGCGTGAAGGAGAAGGAGGAGCCGACGTCGAGGGTGCCCGAGTCGAAGGTCGCGCCCTTCTCGGCGGTGACCGTGTGGGCGACGCTGTCGGTGTTGGTCCAGGTGATCTTCTCGCCCTGCTTCACGGTGATCTGCGCGGGGACGTACTGGATGTTCTTCATGTTGACCTGGGCGCCGCCGGCGGCCTTCGTCCCGTCGGTGCTCGACTTCTTCGTCGTCGCGGCCTGGCTTGGGGTGGAGGAGCTCGAGCTGCTGTCGCTGCTCCCGCACCCTGTGCCGCCGAGCGCGCCGGTGACGAAGAGAAGAGCGAGGAGGACGAACGGGCGACGGGGCATGGATTGGCTCCTGTGACGCGGCCGGGGTGCAGAACCTACACCGGTACGTCGCCCGGACGCCCGGCGGCTCGACGCGTATCGTGCCCGCGGTGACCCGTCACCTGCTCACCGGGACCGAGCTCTCGGGCGACGAGATCGCCGCGCTGGTCGAGCGCGCGCTCGAGCTGAAGGCCGCACCGCGGAGCTCCAGCGTGCTCGAGGGGCGGACGGTCGCGCTGATCTTCGAGAAGCCCTCGACGCGGACGCGGGTGTCCTTCGAGGCCGGCGTCGTCGAGCTCGGGGGCCATCCGATGGTCCTGCGCACCGACGACCTCCAGCTCACGCGCGGCGAGTCGCTGCGCGACACCGCGCTCGTGCTCTCACGCCACGTCAGCGCGATCGGCGTGCGGACCGGCCCGGACGCGATGCTCTCCGAGCTCGCCTCCCACGCCACCGTCCCGGTGGTCAACATGCTCACGGCCGGTCATCACCCGTGCCAGGCGCTGGCCGACCTCGTGACCCTGCGCGAGGCGTTCGGGCGCCTCGCCGGCCTGCGCCTCGCCTACGTCGGCGACGGCAACAACGTCGCTCGCTCGCTCGTGCTGCTCGGCGCGCGAGCCGGCGTCGAGGTGGTGGTGGCCTCGCCGCCGGGCTACGGGCTCGAGCCGGTGGCCGGCGCAGTGCTCGTAGCCGATCCGGCCGAGGCGGTGGCGGGCGCCGACGCCGTCTACACCGACGTCTGGGTGAGCATGGGCGACGAGCAGGGCGCGAAGGCGCGCCGCGCCGCGCTCGCGCCCTACCGCATCGACGATGCGCTCCTCGACTGCGCCGCGCCGGGAGCAATCGCCCTGCACTGCCTGCCCGCCCACCCCTGGGAGGAGATCACCGCTGAGGTCCTCTACGGCGCGCGCCAGCGGATCTGGGACCAGGCCGAGAACCGCCGCCACGCCCAGAAGGCGCTGCTCGAGCTGCTCGTCGGCGCGGGCTAGGCGGCGGGCTCAGGTCCCGATCGGCGTCTGGGCGCCGAAGCCGACGAAGCGGCTCTCGCTCGGGCTGAAGGCGCGCGAGCCCAGGAAGCGAGCGCGGGCGCGCCAGCGGCCGACCGCCGGCACCCCGAAGCGGATCGCCGCGCGGCCGCCGGAGGCCCGCACCTCGTAGCGGGCGTAGAACTGCCAGCCCTCGAGCGGGTCGAAGCGCTCGACGCCTATGAGCGTCTTGCCGCTCGCCCCGCCCGAGATGGCCGCGGCGAGCGTGACGAGGCCGCCGGGGCGCACGGCGCGCGGGTCCACCCGGAGGCGGGTCGAGGTGATCCCACGCGTGATGCGGCTGAGGCGGTAGGACCCCTTGCTCGTTCCCTGCGCGCGGACCGCGGCGAAGTAGCGGCCCCGGCGGAGAGGTGAGCGCAGCTGCACGTCGCCGTCCTGCCCGCACGCGCACCCCAGGCGCCGCCCCGTGTCGGAGAGCAGCTGCAGGTCGAAGGACCCCGTGGTGCGCAGGTCGAGCACGAGGTCGCTCCGGCGCCGGATGTCGAAGCGGTAGAGGTCGAGCACGTCGATCCCGCCGCCCTCGAGCGAGCCGCGCGTCGGTGAAAAGTTGAGGAGCGGCCTCCCGGGCGCGGTGTCGTCGCTCGTCGCGGGGGCGACGGTCAGGCGATAGGGGGTCGTTCCCCGCTTCGTCGCGAGCACGCGGATGACGTAGCGCCCGCCGCCGCCCTCGTCGGGGTTCGGCGTGAAGAGGCCGTAGCCGCCGCAGGCCGCGACGCGGACCGGATCCTCGTCGTCGAACGATCGCGCTCCCGGCGCGTAGATCTCGCCTCTTACGCAGTCCGAGCCCGCGATGTTCACGCGGTAGCTCGTCCCGGCTCGCAGCCTGACGTTCCACGCGTCGGAGGGGTTCAGCGTGCGGTTGACGCTGTCGCGGGCGCCGGCGGGCGCGAGCGCGCGGCCCGGCGGCGTCGCCGGGGGCTGGACGGCGGACGTCGTCAGGCGGAACGTCCCCGGCTCCGAGCCCGCGCGGCGGACGACGCGGATCAGGTAAGCCTGGCCGCGCTGCGCCTGGAAGGCGATCGACGCGGCCCCGTCGTCGTTCGTGGCCTCGCAGTCCAGCGGGTCGAGCTGCGAGCGCCGCTGCCGGAAGACGTCGACGATCGCGTCGAGGTCGCCGTCCGCCGCCAGGTCGACCACCACCCGGCGCGCCCGGTCGGCGCGGTAGCGGTACCAGACCGACCCGGCCGAGCTTCCGCAGGTGGCCGGGTCCGAGCGCTCGACGGTCGCCTCGACGACGGTGCCGTTCGCGGTCGCGGGGACCGTGATGGCCTCGGCCTGCGAACGGTCGTCGTTGGCTGGTGCCGCCGCCTGCGCGACCGGTGCCAGGAGCGCGAGCAGCGCCGCGGCCAAGCCTGACGACCAGCTGAGAGTCGCCCTCCGTCCCATGGTGCGACCCTACACCGGTCGGCCTTCCCCATGGGGAAACGTGCGATAGCCTCGGTCGCGTTCGTCAGAGGGAGGGTGGGTCGATGCCGCAAGCGAAGCAAGGCGTGTCCGGGTCGGGCTCAGGCGGATCTCGAAAGGCCGGCGGGGCCAAGCGAGGCGGCGCGGCTCGCTCCTCCGGAGGCGGTCGTACCGCCTCGTCCGGGCGCTCGCGGCAGGCCGGCGCGGCGGCGAAGGCGACGCCACCGCCCGCCGAGGAGACCAACGAGCTGCGGGCCAACCTCAACTCGTTCACCGACTTCGTCCTGCGCGGCATGGAAGGGCCGCTCCACCTCGTGATGCTCACCAACGAGCGGATCCAGGAGGTCATGGACGACGCCGTCGAGCGCGGGCGCATGACGCGCGACGACGGCGAGGCGCTCGTCCAGGACTTGGTGCGACGCGGGCGCCAGCAGACCGCCGACGTGCTGGCCGACTTCGAGCAGCTCGTCGAGCGAGCGCAGGACCAGTTCGGGAGCGCCGCGACCGCGGCGCGCCGGAGCCAGCCGGCCGACCGCGTCCTGCGCGAGGTCGACCGGGCGCGCCGCAGCGCGGGCATCGGCCAGGCCTTCCCGATCCTCGCCTACGACGAGCTCACAGCGGCAAAGGTCGTCGACCGGCTCGAGGACCTGGATCCCGCCGAGCTGCGCAAGGTGCGCGACTACGAGCGCCGGCACGGCAACCGCAAGTCGGTGCTGCAGGCGATCGAGTCGAAGCTCGGCTGACCGCGCCCCCGACGCCTCAGCCGCCGGACCGCTCGGAGTCGAGCTGGCCCATCTGCGCCTCGGGATAGCGGGTGCCGGCCGCGGCGTCGGGGGGCAACAGGCGGTCCAGGGACTCGAAGTCGTCGGCGCTCAGCTCGACGTCGAGGGCGCCCAGCGCCTCCTCCAGCCGGTCCCTGCGCCGTGCGCCGATGAGCGGCACGACGTCCTCGCCACGTGACAGGACCCAGGCGACGGCGACCTGCGCCACGCTTGCCCCCTTGCTCTCGGCGATCTCCCGCAGGCCGTCGACGAGGGACAGGTTGTGATCGAGGTTGTCGCCCTGGAAGCGCGGGCTGAAGGAACGGAAGTCGCCCGGGCTCGCCTCGCGGTCGGCCGACCACCGCCCGCTCAACAGCCCGCGCGAGAGGACGCCGTAGGCGGTGACGCCGATGCCCAGCTCGCGGCAGGCCGGCAGGATCTCCGCCTCGATGCCGCGCGAGAGCAGCGAGTACTCGATCTGAAGGTCGGCGATCGGATGCACGCTCGCGGCGCGACGGATCGTCTCCGCCCCCACCTCCGAGAGCCCGATGTGCCGGACGTGGCCGGCCTCGACGAGCTCGGCGATGGCGCCGATCGTCTCCTCGATCGGCACCTCAGGATCCAGGCGTGCGGGCCGGTAGACGTCGACGTGGTCGGTTTCCAGGCGGCGCAGGGTGTAGGCGAGGAAGTTCTTGACGGCGGCAGGCCGCGCGTCGTACCCGGCCCACTCGTGACCGGGCCCCCGCAGCGCACCGAACTTCACGCTGATCGCCACCCGATCACGGTCGCCGCCGCCGCCGCCGCCGCCGCGGCGCAGCGCCTCGCCGATGAGCAGCTCGTTGTCGCCCATCCCGTAGAAGTCGCCCGTGTCGAGCAGGGTGACGCCGGCGTCCACCGCGGCGTGGATGGTCGCGATGCTCTCCGCCCGATCGGCGGGGCCGTAGAAGTCGGACATGCCCATGCAGCCCAGCCCGAGGGCGTAGACCTCCGGGCCGGTGGTTCCGAGTGAGCGGGTCAGCACGAGATGGTTCCAATCGGTCGATCAGGTGGCACCAGGGGAAGCTGCCCACGAATCTCCATTGCAGCTTCCGGGCGAGCTAAGGTTGGCGCATTGGGTCGTGGCGATCGTCACGACCTCGAGTGAAGGTAGAGAGGATGCCCAGGCCCCTCGTCGCGCTCCTGAAGGGCTCCGGAGTTGCCGTCGCGTCCGTCGCGTTGAGCGTGCCCGTCGTCGCCGTGGCGCAGACACCGACGCGCGACTCCGTCGTCGCGATCGGGAGCACCGCGCAGTTCTCCAGCTTCGATCTCCGATGGTCGAGCGGCCCGTTCGGTGAGAACGCGACGGGCATGAGCACGGTTGTCTTCCAGGCATCACCTACCGCGCGGGGCCTCCGCCGACGCCTGGAGCCGGCTGCCTCCGGGTTCGTGGCGACACGGCGACCGTCGCGGGACCGACGAGCGGCTCCATCGCCAACCAGTACGGCAAGGTGACCATGGTGGACAACGGCCCGAGCGGCGACACCTTCGCGGCCGAAGTGTCGGTGGTGCCGTTGGACTGCTCGACGCCGACCATCACGTTGCGTGCACCGCTGCTCACCGGCGACGTCGTCGTCGTCGACGCCCTGCCGACGGCGCGACCGCTTCGCGCGTCGCTCGCGGTGGTGCCGCGCCTCCCCCGCTGCGGCTCGTCCGCTGTCACCGTGACGCTGAAGGTGACTGCCCGCCTGAGGCTCGTGCGGGTCAGGCTCTCGCTCGACGGCCGCACCGTGGCCCGGGGCAAGCGCCGGCGCTACAAGGTGCGCCTGCCGCTCTCCGATCTGCGGCCGGGGGGCCACAGGCTCGAGGCCGTCGTCCTCGACTCCGCGGGCAACGAAGCGCGGGACGCCGTCACCGTCCGGCGCTGCCGCACCACGCCCTTCACCGGCTAGCGGCTAGCCGACGAGCGCCGTCTCGAACCGCAGCGGGCCGTTGCCGTCGAGCTCGTCGGCCAGCTCGTCGGGGTCAGGGCCCTGGCCGCGGCGCCAGAGTGCGCGCAGCCACGTTCCCGCGGCGGCGCGGTTGCGCCAGTCCTCACCGAAGCGCTCTTGCAGCGCGCCGCGCAGGCGGGCCTCGAGCGCCCAGGCGCGCAGGTAGCACGCGACGTAGAAGGCGGGGTCGACGTCCTCGAGGTAGGTCTCGCGCGGCCACGGGACGCCGGTCGCCGCCCCGAGCGCCACCGCGTAGCCGGGGGCATGCGCCGCGAGGCCGCCCTCGCCGTCGTGCAGGTCGAGCTCGTAGAGCAGCTTGCCTGCGTAGCGGCGCAGGTAGAAGCGGCGCCGCGCCCGCGCCGACGGCTCGTCGCGCTCCACGAGCCCCTCGAGGAGGAAGGCGAAGGCCTCGGTGATCGCGTTGTCGCCGAGCCGGCGCTCCTCGAAGCGGGCACCGGGGTCGACGGCGGCGTAGTGCTCCGCGTGCCCGCCCTCGTGGAAGAGCGCGAGGTAGTCGTCGCGACCGCCCATCGGGGGAACGACGAGGTGGACCTCGTCTGGCACGCGCACCGGCGCGCAGAAGGCGCGCGGCGACTTGGTGGGCCGCGGCGCGAGGTCGAGGGCGATCCCGTTCGCGGCGAGGCCGAGCCCCTCGCGCGTGGCGCGCCACGCCCCGAGCAGGCCCTCGGGCGGGAAGCGCGCGTCGGCGTCGACGTCGCGCAGCCAACGCTGCAGGTCGCTGCGCCGGGCGTCGGCACGCGCCCGGCCTGTGGTGCGCTGCAGCTCGGCCTCTAGCGCGTTCCCGTGCTCTTCCTCGGTTGCCGCGAGGAAGACCTGGGCCTCGCGCCCCAAGCCTCGCAGGTCCACCCCCGAGAGCTCCGTCCACGCCGCGGCGTAGCTGCGCCAGCCCAGAAGGCGCGCCTCGGCGTGGGCCGTCTCCCACGCCTCGCGGCGCAGCGGCTCGAGCTCGGCGGCCTCGGCGTTGAGGCGTGCACCCTCGATCGCCTCGCGCACGGTCGCGTCGGGCTCGTTCATCTGCTCGACGGCGGCCGAGCGCAGCGGGAGCGCGCGCCCGTCGACGTCGAGCACCAGCTCCGCCTCGCGCCGTGCGACGCGCGCGTCGAGGGCGCGGGTCGCGAGCCCGAGCCGTCCCTCGACCGCGAAGGCGAGCAGCCAGCGGAGCCGACGAGCCTGGTCGTCGTCACGGGCGCCGGCGCGGGCGCGCTGCAATGCCTCGACGGCGTCGCGGCCGAAGAGCGGGGCGTGGCGGTCGTAGACGGCGTCGATCTCATAGCGCGGCTTGCGCCCGGAGAAGTGCGCGAGGTACTCGCGGTCGTGCTCCTCGAGGAAGCGCTCGGCGTGGGCGCGGTAGGCGTCGAGGTCCATGGGGCTGCCATGCTAGGTCGCGTCATGGAGGCCTCCACACCAACCCGTCCCCAGCGCGGCGAGGAGCTCGACCTGCGCGTCGAGTCGCTCGCCTTCGGAGGGGCGGGCGTCGCACGCTCCGACGGCTACGTCGTGTTCGTGTCCGGCGCCGTGCCGGGGGATCGCGTGCGTGCCGTCGTCGGCAAGAGCAAGCGCAGCTTCGCCGAGGCACGCGTCGCCGAGGTGCTCGAGCCAGGCCGGGACCGCGTGCCGGCGCAGGCCGACCACCCCGGGGCCCCGTGGCAGGTGCTTCGCTATGAGCGCCAGCTCGAGGCCAAGCAGGGGATGGTCGACGACGCCCTGCAGCGCCTGGGCGGGCTCGACGGCTTCGTCCTCGACGACCCGATAGGAGCGCTGCAGCAGTGGCGCTACCGCAACAAGCTCGAGTACTCGTTCGGAACCGCGGACGACGGGACGCTCGTGTGCGGGTTCCACGCCCCCGGTCGCTGGGACCGCATCGACGCGCTCGAGGACTGCCTGCTCGCCTCCGAGGCCGGCAACGCGGTCCGCCGCCGGGTGCTGGCCTGGGCACGCGAGCGGGGCCTCAGCGCGTTTGACCGCCGGAGCGGGGAGGGGTTGCTGCGCAACCTCGTCGTGCGTGAGGGGCGGCGCACGGGGCAGCTCCAGACCCGCCTGGTGACCTCGGAGGACAAGCTCGACGACGAGGGGCTCGTCGCCGCCGCGGGCGACGGCGGGGTCTTCTGGACCCGCACGCCGCAGCTCGGCGAGACCACCGCGGGTGGCATCACCGAGCAGCTCGCGGGAGACCCGGTGCTCGAGGAGGAGCTCGCCGGGCTGCGCGTGGGCATCTCCCCGCACGCGTTCTTCCAGACCAACACCGAGATGGCCGAGGTCCTCTACGGGGTCGCAAGAGAGCTCGCGGACCTCCGCGGCCACGAGCGTCTCTTCGACCTGTACTGCGGGATCGGCACGGTCGGCCTCGCGCTCGCCGGCCAGGCCGCCCAGCTCTACGGCCTGGAGATCGTGCCCGAGGCGGTCGCCGACGCGATCGCCAACGCGCGCCGCAATGACATCGAGCACGCGAGCTTCTTCGCGGGCGACGTCCGCCTCGCGATGCGCGAGCTCGTCGACCGGGCTGGGCGCCCCGACGTGATCACCGTCGACCCCCCGCGCTCCGGCCTCTCGAAGAAGGTCGTGCGGCGCATCGTCGAGGCGGCGCCGCGCCGCATCGTCTACATCTCCTGCAACCCGACCACGCTGGCGCCGAACGCCGCCCAGCTCACCGACGCCGGCTACGTGCTGCGCAGCGTGCGCACGGTCGACATGTTCCCGCAGACGCCGCACATCGAGTGCGTGGCGCTGCTGGAACGAGCCGGCTAGCCGACTCCCCTCCTCAGCTCGCCGCGTCCTGGCGGACCAGGCGGCCGCGGACGATCAGCTCGCTGGGCGAGCGCAGGATGCCGAGCGGGCTCCACGTCATCCCGAGCTCGCGGTGGTCGGCGTGCGTGGAGGCGTCGATCTCCAGCTCCTCGTCGACCGGGCGCAACGTCGCGTCGAGCTCGAGCGGGATCTGCTTGCCGGCGGCGTGCAGCTGTCCGTGCACGGTCAGCCGGTCTCCGTCCAGGACGGCACTGTCGGAGACGAAGCGGACCTGGGGATGGTGCTCGACGTCGAAGAAGTCGGCCGAGCGCAGGTGCTGGTCGCGCTTGCGCAGCTTGGTGTCAAGGCTGTCGGCGTCGATGGTCAGCTGTACCGCCGGCTGCGCAGCCAGGTCGAGCGTTCCCTCGTAAGTGCCGAAGCGGCCTTTGACGGTCACGGCGCCGTAGAAGTGGCGCACGTGGAACTCGACGCTCGAGCGCGCGGGGTCGATGCGCCGGGCGCCCGAGATCGAGGGGGCTGAGGGGGAGGGGTCGTCACGGGGTGTCTCCTTTCGCGGGATCGCGATCGCGGGCGAGCATCGCCGCGGCGGTTCGCACGAGCTGGGCGTTTCCGGTGGCCGGCCTGCCGTCGGGCATGACCGTCGTGTCCTCGAGCCCGGCGCGGGTGCCGTGGCCGCTGGCGATCGCGCGCTCCATCACGTGCCAGGTCGCCACGCCGTCGCCGTGGTGGACCTGGTCGAGGCCGATGCCGGCCTGCCCTAGCACCTGCTCCATCGCCGCGGCGTGTGCGACGGCCGTCTCGGGCTCAGCGTCGAGCGACTCGAGGAGCGCGCGGGCGCAGCGACCGGCGATGCCGGCGGTCACGAACGCGTGAGCGTCACCGAGCGCCAGCAGGCCGGCCTCGATGCCGACTCCGCGGCCGAGCAGGTGCTCGCACAGCTCGAGGATCCCGGGCTCGCCTTGGTTTGCGGTCACGAGCTCTGGCAACTGGCTCCAGCCGGCGATCAGCTCCAGGCGCCGGCCTGGGTCGGGCTCGATGTCGGCGGAGGTGCTCAGCGAGATCGGCACGCCGGGGCAGGCGGTGCGCACGGCCCGCAGCGCCTCGGCGCACGGCTCGGCGGCGAAGGTCTGGGCGCCGGCGGCGTCGTGGGGATGCAGGTGGAGCACCTGCGCCCCGGCCTCGACCGCCGCCCGCCCGTCGGCCGCGAGCTCGTCGGGCGTCCGCGGGACCGCCGGGTGCTCGGCGTCCGTGCGGCCGCCGTTGAGGCAGGCTTGGAGCATCGGCGGCGTGCCCGCGCTCACAGCGCTTCGCCGACGATCGTCGGCTCCGATTCGAGGGTCACGCCGAAGGCCTCGCGAACGCCCTCGCGGATCTCGCGGGCGAGGGCGAGGAGCTCGGCGGTGCTGCCGCCGCGGTTGGTCAGCGCGAGCGTGTGCTTGGAGGACAGCCGCGCGCGGCCGTTGCCGTGGCCGCGCTCGAACCCTGCGTGCTCGATGAGCCACGCCGCAGAGGTCTTCACGTGCCCCTGCGCGTCGGGGAAGGCAGGCGGGACGGCCCCGGCCCCGGCGCGATCGCGGAGGGCGGCGAACTGCTCGTCGCTGAGGACGGGGTTGGTGAAGAACGAGCCGGCGCTCACGGTGTCGACGTCGCACGGGTCGAGGACCATGCCCTTGCCGCGGCGGAGGGCGAGCACGGCCGCCCGGACGTCGGCCAGCGGCGCGCGCCCGCCGATGGGGACGTCGAGCGCGCGGGCCAGCTCGGCGTAGCGGACCGGCTCGCCGAGAGCGTCGGGGCGCAGCGCGAACTCGACCTCGAGCACGACGTGGCGGCCGGGGACGCGTCTGAAGGCGCTCGTGCGGTAGCCGAAGCCGCACTCGTGCGGCGCGAGCTCGACGACGTCGCCGGCTCCGTCGGCTCCGTCGGCGCCGCCGGCTTCGCGATCGAGCGCGCGGACGCGGGTGATGACCGCTGAGACCTCCTGGCCGTAGGCGCCGACGTTCTGGATCGGCGTCGCGCCGGTCGAGCCCGGGATGCCCGACAGGCACTCGACCCCCGCGAGCCCGCCGGCGACGCAACGGGCGACGAGCCCGTCCCAGTCCTCGCCGGCCTGGGCAACGACCCTCGCGTCCTCGACCTCGAGCCCACGGGTCGCCACCCGCACCACAGTCCCCTCCCAGCCGGCGTCGGGCAGCACGAGGTTGCTGCCTCCGGCGAGGAGCAGCACCGGCGGCGCGGCGGCCCGCACCGCCTCGACGAGCTCGTCCTGGGTGCTCGCCGTGACGAACCGCCGGGCGGGCCCGCCAAGCCGCAGGGTGGTCAGCGGGGCGAGGGGGACGTCGTGCTCGACGCGCACCCGAGCGAGGCTAGCCGCACTGCAAGCGCGGCGCGGGGATTTCCGAAGCGCACCGCCGGCGTCTACAGCATCTGACGGCCGGACTTCTCGCTCTCCACGACGTAGCGCGGATCGTCCTTCGAGCCCTTCACCCTCGTGCCCTTCTGGCCCCGGTTGGCCACGCGCTTCTCGCCGGTGACCTTCTCCTTCACGGTGCCGGTGGTCTTGCCCTGGGGCGTGCCCCACTCGACCTTGTCGCCCTTCTTCAGGTTGTCTGCCATCGCGCGTCATACCCGGCGCGGCGATCGGGCCCGCGCCACGTCGACTACCCTGCGCTGCCATGCTCGCCGCGGTCGTGCAGGACGGAGAGGTGGTCGCCCTCGAGCGCCCCGAGCCCGAGCCTGGGCACGGCGAGGTCCTCGTCCGCGTGCGCGCCGCCGGCATCAACGGAGCCGACCTGCACCAGCGCGCCGGTCGCTATCCGGCGCCGCCCGGCTCGCCACCGGACATCCCGGGGCTGGAGCTTGCCGGCGAGGTCGTGGCCCGCGGCCCGGGGGCCGAGCGCTTCGCGGAGGGCGAGCGCGTCATGGCCGTCGTCGGCGGAGGCGGCCAGGCGCAGCTCGCCGTCGTCCACGAGCGCGCGGCGACCCCCGTGCCGGACGCCCTGGAGTGGCCGCAGGCCGGCGGCACGCCCGAGGTCTTCACCACCGCCCACGACGCAGTCTTCACCCAGGCGGGGCTGCAGACCGGCGAGCGGCTCCTCGTGCACGGCGCGGCCGGCGGGGTCGGCACCGCCGCGGTGCAGCTCGGCCGCTGTGCCGGGGCCGAGGTGATCGCCACCGTGCGGAGGGCGGAGCACCGCTCCGAGGTCGAGCGGCTCGGCGCGTCGGCCGCCGTCGACCCGGACGGCTTCGGCGACCTCGGCCCCTTCGACGTCGTCCTCGAGCTCGTCGGCGGCCCGAACCTCGCGGCGAACCTCGGCGCGCTGAACACCGGCGGGCGCATCAGCGTCATCGGCGTTGGCGGGGGCGCGAAGGCGGAGCTGAACCTGATTGCCCTCATGGGCAAGCGGGCCCGTATCTTCGGCTCGACGCTGCGCTCGCGGCCGCTGGAGGAGAAGGCCCTCGCCGCCCGCCTGCTCGAGCGTAACGTGCTCCCGCTCTTCGACCGCGGCGCGCTCGAGGTCCCGGTCGCCGAGACCTTCCCGCTCGACCGCGTCAACGACGCCTACGAGCGCTTCGCCGCGGGCGGCAAGCTCGGCAAGATCGTGCTGCTGCCTTAAGGACGAGGCTGACGTCCGTTCCGTTCAAGACGCCCCGCGTCGAGGCTGGGACGATTGCGCCCATCTTCCTCGGACTGCGAACCATCATCTACCCCAGTCCCGACCTCGACGCCGCCAAGGCGTGGTTCACGGGGCTTCTGGGCTTCGAGCCCTACTTCGACGAGCCCTTCTACGTCGGCTACTCGGTCGGCGGCTACGAGCTGGCGCTCGATCCGAACGGCTCGGTCGACGACGGGCCCGTCACCTACTGGGGCGTGCCCGACTGCGACGAGGCGAGGGCCCGCCTGCTCGACGCCGGCGCCACGCCGCGCCATCCGGTCCGCGACGTCGGGGACTCGATACGCGTCGCGACGGTCGTCGAACCGTCGGGGAGCATCATCGGCATCATCGAGAACCCGCACTTCCAGCTGCCCGACGGTCCGGCCTCCCCGGGCCCGGGACGGTAATCGCGCCGCTCAGGTCGCCCCACCCCCCGAGTCCTCGTCGGCCATCGGGACCTCCTCGGCCGCGTGCACCGAGCACAGCGGGCGCCCGCCGGACTCCACCACGGCTTCGATCTCCCGCGACGTCAGCACCGCGCCGCACTCCTCGCAGCGACGCGGGATCGCAGGTTCGAGCGTGTGCTCCTCGAGGTCGGCCATCCCGACCGGTTCTACTACCCCTGCGGCGCAGAGGCAAGCAGGCGGATGACGCGGTCGGCGTTGGGGAGCAGGAGCGCCGCCCCGAGCAGCGGGAGAACGGGCACCGCGCGGTCGGTGACGACCTGGATGACGAGCGCGAGCACGAGCGCGCCGACGAGGGCGACGGCGGTCACCGCGCGGCGCAGCCCGAGCTCCCACGCGAAGGTCGCGTAGAGCGCGAGGAAGACGACGTCCGAGAGCCCGAGGCGGCCGACCTCGCCTCCGCCCCAGGCGGGGATGGCGAAGGACAGGAAGTCGACCGGGCCGGCCTCGCGCGCCAGCAGCTCGGAGGTCGGGCCGGAGGTCACGCTCCAGACGTCGATCGCCCCGACGAAGATCGGCACGGCGACGAGGACCAGCGGCGTCGCCAGGGCCCGGCCGAGGACGACGCCCACGCACGCCGCCAAGACCGCCTTGGGCACGTCGCCCGCCGCGCCCACCTCGAGGACCGTCAGGGCGCCGGCGATCAGCGCCGCGCCGAGGCCGAGCAGCACGGCGAGGACAGGCGTGGTGCGCAGCGGCAGAACCGACAGGCCGAGCACGCCGAGCAGCGCCAGCCCGAGGCCGCCGGCGACGAGCACCGCCGCGTCGCCGTCGCCCAAGTCGGGGAGCGCCGGCGCGAGGAGCAGGTAGGCGAGGGCGCCGCCGGCCGCGGCTAGTAGGGCGGAAGGTCCGCGTACCACTGGCCGAGCATCCTGAACGCGCCCCAGAATGCGCGCTTGCTCGCCTCGTCGTCGAGCGCCTCGTCGATGTTGGGGACGAAGAGCGCGTCGATCGAGGGGGTGAGCTGCTGGATGACCCCGGGCGTCGCCGCGACGGGCCGCGCGAGCGGCACGTGGAGCTCGTTGAGCACCCCGAGCGCCTCCTCGCCCATGACGACCACGATCTTGGGCTGGACGATCGCGAGCTCCTCGACCACGCGCGCGACGCAGGCGGGATCGGCCGCGGCGGGGTCGCCGACCGGGCACTTGACGCACAGCGTCCCGTAGACGCACAGCGGATCGATGTCCAGGCGCCGGAGCGACTTCATCAGCGCGCCGCCCGAGCGGCCGTAGAAGGCGACGCCCTCCTCGACCTCGGCCGGCCGCGGCGCATGCTTGAGGAGGAAGACGTCGGCCTGCGGGTGCCCGGAGCCGAGGACCGGCATCAGGTTGCCGCGCGGGCAGTGCGGGCAGCTCTGAAACTCGCGCGAGAACGCGTTGAGCTCGCGGATGGCGCGCTCGAGGTACTTCTCGCGGATCTCGTCGTCGGTCGCGCGCATCGGCTCGGTTCGATTTGACGGCGCCCCCTGCCCTCCCTGCCGGTGCATCAGGACTTGCGCCTCGCCCCGACCTTCGTCTGCAGGAACTTCAGCGCCTGGACGTAGAGGAGATTGGCCGGCTTGCGGACGATGTCGGCGTCCCGCAGCGACTCGAGGAACTCCTCGGGACCGTCGAAGTCGCGCATCCGGATGCGCGCGCTGCCCAGCCCCTGGACGACGTGCGCGTCCGAGCCCGCGCCGGCCGGGATCCGGTACTTGGCCGCGAAGCGCGCCGCCTCCTCGTTGAAGCCGCCGACCGCGACGCGCGGGTTGTAGACCTCGATCGCGTCCACGTCGTCGACGACGGCCAGCAGGTGGGGATAGTCGGGGACCGAGTGCATGCGGTCGAAGGGGTGGGGAACGTAGACGATGCCGCCCTGCCGCTTGATCTCGGCGATCGTCTCCTCGAGCGTCATCCCGCGCGGGATCTTCTCCTCGATGAACAGCCCGATGACCTCGCCCTGGTCGGCGGTCTTGACCTCCTCGCCCACGATCACCTTCACGCGCCCGTCGGCTCGTCTGCGGGCCTCCAGCGCGCCGGAGATCTCGTTGTGGTCGGTGACCGCGATGGCCCCGAGCCCGCGCTCCTGCGCGGCCGCGAGCAGGCCGTCGACCGTCGTGGCGCAGTCGTGGGAGTGATCGGTGTGCATGTGCAGGTCGACGTCGATGCGCTCGCGGCCGGCGAGGCGCCGGCGGACGTCGGGCCGCGCGCGGTGATCGTGGCGCCGCGCGACGAGCTCGCGATAGACGTCCTCGAGCTCGTCGGCCACCCGATCCCAGCCCAGGCGCGCTCGCAGCGGCTCGGCGGCGTCGCGCAGCCGGGCTCGCAGCTCCTCGTCCGAGACGAGCCGAGCGAGCTGGGCGGCGAGCGTCTCGACGTCGCGCGGCTCGAAGAGCAGTCCGCGCTCGCCGTCGGCCAGCACCTCCTCGTAGACCGGCAAGCGCGTCGCGAGCGGCACGGCGCCCGCGCCGAGCGCGCGCACGAGCAGCCCGGGCGCCGGGACGACGCCGCTCGAGGCGGCCACGAGCACGTCGGCGGCGGCGAGCACCTCGTCCTGGTCGTCCTGGCCGGGGCCGGTGAAGGTCACCCGTTCGCGCAGCTCGCGCCCGAGCACGGTGGAGGTGGCGACGCCCTCGGGCGACCACACCGTCGCGCGCCACTCGGCGTCGGCGCCCAGGCGTCGCAGCGCGCGCAGGAACAGCCGCAGCGCGGGCCGCTCCTCCTCTCCGACGAAGACGATCTGCGGCGGCCCGGCGGGCTTGGGCGCCCGATCCACGACGTCGGCCCCGGGCAGCACGAGCCGGTAGTCGGCCGGGAAGAAGCGTGCGAGCAGGTCGCGCGTGGCCGCGAAGCTCGCCGTGCGCGCGTCCAGCCGGCCGAAGACGAGCTCGACGACCCGCCGCGCGAGCTGGGTGGAGAGCACGCGCTCGGTCGGCGCGTGGAAGCTGCCGACGTTCAGCGCGCGCGAGGTGCGCAGCGCGGCGCTCGACGTGCTCGGGGCGAAGGGCTCGTGGACGTGGACGACGTCGAGCGCCGCCGTTCCCAGCGCCTCCTCGATCGTGCGGGTCACGTCGATGGGCAGCGAGCGGCGACGGGCCGAAGCGAAGGGCAGCACCTCCCCGACGGCCAGCACGCGCGGCCCGTCGGCGTCGAAGAGCGCGTCGGGGCGGTCGCGCGCGGCGCGCACCGCCCGGCGGGTGTCGCGCACGGCGTCCTCCGAGGAGGAGGGGGCGACGATCAGCACGCGGTGGCCGCGCGCCGCGAGCTGCTCCGAGGTCCGTTGCACGAAGCGGTTGACCTCGTTGTGCGCCTCCCATGCGTAGGGCGTGACCTGGGCGAGGGCGAAGCGCTCCGGCGGCACGAGGGCGGAGCATAGGGCGCGGGGCGCGAGGCAGCGCGTCGGTGCGGGCGGAAGCGCGCCGCCGACGAGGGGCACGCCTGCTACGAAATGCTGGCCCCTACTTCGCTCTCTTCACGGCCTTCGCCGCCGCCGGCATGGGCCCCGGCACGCGGGCGTACTTCGCGATGAACGCATCCGTCGCATCGCGCGCGAGCGAGTCGGGCTGCTGGTTCATCGGCGACTTCATGAGGTAGCTCGACGGGCCGTCGAGCTGGCCGCCGAGGCCGTGGTTGAGCGCGAGCTTGCAGCAGCGCACGGCGTCGATGACGATCCCCGCGCTGTTCGGGCTGTCCCACACCTCGAGCTTGAGCTCGAGGTTGAGCGGCACGTCCCCGAAGGCCTGGCCCTCGACGCGGATGTGGGCCCACTTGCGGTCGGTCAGCCACGGCACGTAGTCCGAGGGGCCGATGTAGACGTCGTCCTTGGGCAGTTCGTGGCCCATGATCGAGGTCACCGCGTTGGTCTTGGAGATCTTCTTGGACTCCAGGCGCTCGCGCTCGAGCATGTTGTAGAAGTCCATGTTGCCGCCCACGTTGAGCTGCGAGGTGCGCAGCATCTTGACGCCGCGGTCGTGGAACAGCCGCGCGAGGTTGCGGTGCACGATGGTCGCGCCGACCTGGGACTTGATGTCGTCGCCGACGATCGGGAGGCCGGCCTTCTGGAAGCGCTTGTTCCAGTAGTTCTCGCGGGCGATGAAGACCGGGATGCAGTTCACGAAGCCGCACCCCGCCTCGATGATTTGCTCGACGTACCACTTGGTCGCCTGCTCGGACCCGACCGGGAGGTAGGACACCACGACGTCGGTGCGAGTGTCCTCGAGGATCTGGACGATGTCGGCGGTCTCGCCCGGCGCCTTGGTGATCTTCTCTTTGAGGTACTTGCCCAGGCCGTCATGGGTCATGCCCCGCTCGACCTTCACGCCGAGGTCGGGGACGTCGGCGAACTTCAGCGTGTTGTTCTGCCCGGACCAGATGGCCTGCGAGAGGTCCTTGCCGACCTTGTCGGCGTCGATGTCGAAGGCCGCCGAGAACTCGATGTCGCGGACGTGGTAGCCGCCGAGGTCGACGTGCATGAGGCCGGGGACGGGCTCGGCGGGGTCGGCGTCCTGGTAGTAGCGGACGCCCTGCACGAACGAGGACGCGCAGTTCCCGACGCCGACGATCGCGACGCGCACCTTGTCGGACTGGTGGCGGCGTCCGCCGTTGACGGAGGCGTGCCCGTTTGTCTTTCCGTTGGTCTTGCTCAAGAGGGTGGTTCCTTTCGAAGTCTTGCCGGGCTAACGAACCCGGCCGGGGCCCCGCGGTTACACCGCGCAGGCGAGGCGCTCAGGCCGCGGCGACTGCCTTGAGCTCGCGCCGGACGTGGAAGATGCGCTGGAAGGTGGTGATGATGGTGAGCACGGCGAGCACGTAGACGGCCGGCTCGAGCAGCTCGAAGTCGCCGAGTCCCGCGCCCTTCGCGAAGACGAGCCCGATCGAGAGGATCACGACCCGAACCGCGCGGCTGGCGATGCCGACCTTGCACTCGATCCCGAGCGACTCGGCCCGTGCTCGAGTGTAGGAGACCATAAGCGAGAAGAGCACGGCGGCGACCGTGGCGGCGACGGCGAGCTCGTCGCCCTGGGAGGCGAAGTACGCGCCGACGGCTGTGAGGACGATCCCCTCCTCCATGCGGTCGAGCGTCGAGTCCAGGAAGGCGCCGAACGGGGTGCCCTTCCCCGACATCCGCGAGTAGCGCCCGTCGAGGGTGTCCATGACCGAGCCGACGATGAAGGCGACGCCGGCGAGGAAGAAATAGCGCTGCCACACGAGCACGGCGGCGAGGACGTTGAGGACCAGGCCGGTCATCGAGATCGCGTTCGGGGTCAGCCGCGACTCGATGAGCCGCGTGCGCATCAGCGCGGAGACCTCCTGGCCCGATATCGCCCCCGAGGCACGGCGCGTGCCCGCCTCCCGCCTCGGCTGGCGGGGGCGGTCCGTCTGGGGCTGGGGCATCAGGCCGTCGCCTCGGCGGTGCCGCGGCGGAAGGCCCACGCCTCGGGCCTGACCCGGGCGAAGAGCTTCTGGGCGGCCAAGGCCGAGACCGCGGCGACAGCCGCGCCGAGGACGGCGTCGGTCCACCAGTGGTTGGCGGTGGCGACGACCACGAAGCTGACGACGAGCGGGTAGACGGCCCACAGCACCTTGAGCGGCCACGGCCGGACGAGGCGCACGAGCGAGCCGCCGATCATGAGGGCGAAGCACACGTGCATCGACGGCACGGCGGCGAAGGGGTTGAAGAGCGCGTCGACGGCGCCGCTGTCCGGGCTCGTGTGGGTGAAGCTGGAGACCGAGTCCGTGAAGCCCCATTCCGGGAAGAATCGGGGGGGCGCCGTCGGGAACACGAAGTAGAGCAGGAGCGCGATCGCCATCGACGTGCAGAACATGTTGCGCACGAAGTAGAACGAGTCGTTGCGGAACAGGTAGATGAAGATCAGCGCCGAGACGGTGATCGTGAAGTGCGAGTTCACGTACATCCAGCTCGCGCCGTCGATCAGCCACTCCTTGCCGTTCGCCCATGTCTGGATGCTCGGCTCGATGAAGGCGTTCAGGCCCCGCTCGAGGTCGATGATCTCGCGGGCGTGCTCGTAGGCCGACGCGGCGCGGCCGTCGACGGCGCCGCGAACGATCCGGTACGCGTAGTACGCGCCGGCGAAGAGGACGAGCTGCCGCAGTGCGTCGAGCCAGCCGCGCGGCAGCAGCCGTCCCTGGAGCTTGACCAGGACCGGTGGCATGGGGCTCCGGGATCCTAACGGGTGATAAGCGACCTCCCAAATGCGATTGGTCACGGTCAGCGGCAGCGCGGCCCTCGCTCGAGCACGCGACGCGGAGCGAAGCGGATGGCGAGGCGCAGGCGACCAGGGCGGCGCGCGTCGACGCGCGTCCAGCCCCCCGGGCCCCGCTCCACGCAGCCCGTTCCGCCCGTCACCGCCCAGTAGGGCGACGGACGGACGCGCACGTCGAGGCGGCCGGCGCGCGCTGCGTCGAGCACCAGGTCGCCGTTGGAGAGGGCGACCGCGCGCCCGGAGCCGCGGACGAGCGCGCCGGGTGTGCGGACCGCGTAGAGGCGCCAATGCTCGTTTCGCCAGACGGGCCGCAGGTAGGGAAGGCCTCGGCGGACGAGGGCCGCCTCGGCCTTTGCCGCGCCGTCCAGCGGCGCGTCCGCCACCGCGACCCAGCGCACCGCGTTGTCGTCGAGCCACGCCTGGTAGGTCGCCGGGCTCAGCGAGCCGTCGTGGAACAGGCGGGCTCGCTCGAGGTCGAGCTGTAGCTCCCAGCCGCGTGCGAGCGGGACCTCGCGGGCGACGAAGCGCGCCTCGCCGTGCTCGCGAAGCGGGGGAACCTCGACGCGCCCGGGCGGCCCGCCGGCGCGGCGCAGCTCGGCGAGGAGCGGCCGGTAGAAGGCGGCGCCGGTCGACGGCTCGCCGCCGGCGAGCAGCGTGTCTCGCACGGGCGGGTGGAGCTGCCAGTAGGCGAGCGGCAAGGCGATCAGCGCGAGGGCCTGCGGCCGGCGGCCGGCGAGCGCGCAGGCGAGCACCGGCCCGCCGAAGAGCGCGCCGAGTCGCGTCGCGTTGACGCCGACCGGCGTGTCGATCACCACCGCCGCGAGCGCGGCCAGCGCGTAGAGCACGAGCCCGGTACGCAGCACCCGCTCCTCGCGGCCCAGCAGCGCGGCGCCGCCTATGCCCAGCAGCAACGGCGGGACGAGGTAGCGCAGCGGGAACGGATCCACCCCGCCCTCGGGGAAGGCGAAGGCAAGGGCCAGGACCGGCACCAGTGCGGCGGCGGCGAGCGCCAGCCCGGAGGCGACGCCGGGACGACGAAGGCCGGATCGCCCGTCCTCTCCGAGCGCGGCGGCCAGCGCCCACGCCGTCCCCGCCAGGGCCACGAAGAGCGCGGCGACCGGACTCCCCAGGCCGGTCAGGGCGGCGAGCAGGACGGCGAGGGCGGTGCGGCCGCGCTGGGCGGCCACCAGCGCGGCCAGGCCCAGGGCGACGCCGAGCAGGAAGGTCAGGCGGCCGGTGAAGAGCCACGACGCCACCCCGACGGCGAACCACGCCGCGCCGAGCCGGGCGCGCTGGCCCCAGTGGCGGTCGGCGAGCAGCGCGAAGAGCGCCGCCGCGGCCACGACCGCGAGCGCGCCGGCGGCGGGCGCCCCGAGCAGCGCCCCAAGCGGCGGGAAGAACACGCTGTAGCCCGGCGTGTGGTGACCGCCGTACCAGCCGCCGTCCCAGACCGTGAAGCCGTGGTCGCGCACGAGCCCGACCCGGTACTCCTGGGCGGCCAGGTCGGCGCTGGCGGGGGCGACCAGCAGATAGACCAGGGCGATCCCCGCGGCGATGAGCACGGGCCCGCGGGCTGCCCGCACCGCCGCGCTGCTCATCCCGTGGCGAAGCCGACGATGCGCTCGACGAGCTCGGGCCGGTCCAGCCACGGCCAGTGGCTCGCGCCGGCGACCACCTCGACCTCCGTCGCGCCGCCGAGCGCGTCCGCGTAGGCGCGGGCGAAGCTCGTCGGGAGATAGGGATCCTGCTCCCCCCAGAGCACCAGCGCCGGGCACGTGATCGCTCCCAGGCCCGTCCCGGCCGCCGCGAGCACGTCCGGCGGTGCCGAGCGGTAGAGCTTGAGGATCGCGCGCTGGGTCCCGGCGTCGAAGTGCGACCACACCTCGTCGACCCATGCCTCAGGCATCGGCCCGGGGGTCGCGCTGCCCTCGCCCGAGAGGCGTCGCAGGGCCCACTTGGTCGTCGCCCCCATGAAGAGCTCGCCGGCCACCGGGGTCCGCCACACGCGCGCGAGGCGGTGCCAGTGGTAGCCGGCCAGCAGCGGCACGGCGTCGATGACCACGAGGCGCTCGACGCGCTCGGGGACGCGCTGGGCGAAGGCCAGCGCCGCGGCGCCCCAGTCGTGGACGACGAGCGCGACGCGGTCGACCCCGGTGTGGGCCAGGAAGCGCTCCAGGAAGCGGTCGTAGCCCCGGATCGAGTAGTCCAGGTCGGCGCGCTTGGCCGAGCGCCCGAAGCCCGGCAGGTCGACTGCGAGCCCGCCTCCGCGCTCGAGGAATCCCACCCACGAGTCAGAGCTGTCCGGGACGCCGTGGACGTAGAGCGCCGGCGTGCCCTCCCAGGGCGCCTCGCGCCAGAAGATCGGGACGCCGCCGACGTCCTCGGTGTGCTCGATGATCGCGGACACGCGCGGCGAGGGTACTGTCCCGCCCGATGCCGGCGCTGTTCCTCGGGGAGGCGATCGTCGACCTCATCTGCGAGCGCCCCGTGCGCTCGCTCGGCGAGGCCGATGCCTTCGTGCCGCACTTCGGCGGGGCGGTCGCCAACGCGGCGGTGCAGGCCGCGCGCCGAGGCGGGGAGGTCGCGCTGGCGGGCGGCGCGGGCGACGATCCGTGGGGGAGCTGGCTGCACGAGCGCCTCGCCGCCGAGGGCGTCGACCTGCGCTGGTTCGCCCTCATCGAGGGGCTGCGGACGCCGCTCGCCTTCGTGACCGTGGCGCCGGACGGCGAGCCCGACTTCCAGATCTACGGCGAGGGCATCGAGGCGACGGTCGGCGCGGTCGCCCCGCGGCTGCGGGAGGCCGTGGACGACGCCGACGGCCTGTTCTTCAGTTCGAACACGCTGGTCGGGGAGGACGAGCGGCGACTGACGCTGGAGGCGCGCGAGCGGGCCCTCGAGCGGGGCCTGCCGATCGCCTTCGACCCCAACCTGCGGCTCCACCGATGGCCGTCGGCGCAGGAGGCGGTCAGCGCGTCGTCGGCCTGCGTCCGCGACGCGCTGCTCGTCCGCTGCAACCGGGCCGAGGCCGAGCTGCTGACCGGGGAGCCCGATGCGGCTCGCGCGGCCGACGCGCTCGTCGCCGCCGGCGCTCGCGCGGCGGTGGTCACGCGCGGCCCCGACGGGGCGATACTCCGCGGCGCGGCGTCCGCCGAGGCGCCCGGGGTGAGGGCCCGTGTCGTGAACACCACGGGGGCGGGGGACGTCCTCACCGGGACGCTGCTCGCCGCGCTGCAGCTCGCCGGCTACGACCCGGCGGCGCTCGCGGCGGCGCTGCCCGACGCCGTCGCCGAGTCGGCGCGAGCGACGGAGCGCTGGGGCGCGGTCGCATGAGTGGCGGGAGCGCGCCGCGCCCGGGCCGCTCGACCGCGCCGCGCCCGGGCCGCTCGACCGCGCCGCGCCCGGGCCGCTCGACCGCCGTCGCCAAGGCCGCCTGGCGCCCGCCCTCGCCCGCCCGCGTGCGCCGCATCCAGGCCCGGCTTCGCGAGGTCTACGGCATCCCGCTCCGGCCGCCTCACCGACGGCCCGTCGACGAGCTGGTCCTCACCGTCCTCTCCCAGAGCACGAACGACCGCAACCGGGACGTCGCCTACCTCCGCCTGCGCGAGCGCCTGCCCTCGTGGGAGGCCGTCCGCGACGCGCCCAACGAGGAGGTCGAGGCGGCCATTCGGCCCGGCGGCATCTCCAGGGTGAAGTCGCGACGCATCCAGGAGATCCTGCGAGCGATCGGCGACCCGGTCGACGTCGACTGGCTCGAGCACGCATCGGTCCCCGAGGGGCGCGCCTACCTCGTCGGCCTGCCCGGCGTCGGGCGCAAGACCGCGGCCTGCGTGCTGCTCTTCGCCTACGGCCTGCGCGACGTCCCGGTGGACACCCACGTGGGGCGCGTCGCCGGGCGACTGCACCTGCTGCGCCCCGGCGCGCCCAGCGAGGAGCTCCACGACGCGATGACCGCCCTGACCCCTCGCGGCGCCGAGCTCGAGCTCCACATCAACCTCCTGCGCCACGGCCGCCGCACGTGCCACGCCCAGCGACCGCGCTGCCGGGAGTGCGCGCTGCGCCTGATGTGCCCCGAGCGCCGTGCGTGACCGGGATCGAGCGTCTCGCGCCGGGCCCGATGCCTGACCCCCTCGTCCTGCTCGCCACCTGCGCCGAGCTGCCCGAGGGCGACGCGGACGAGCGCCTCCTGCCGCCGGCTCTCGCCGATCGCGGCGTCGAGGCCCGCTTCGCGGTCTGGGACGACCCGTCGGTCGACTGGGCGGCGGCCGCGGTCGTCGTCGTGCGCTCGACGTGGGACTACTGGAGTCGTCGCGAGGAGTTCCTCAGCTGGGCCCGGCGCGTCCCGCGGCTGCACAACCCGCTCGAGGTTCTGCGCTGGAACACCGACAAGCGCTATCTCGACGACCTCGCCGACGCCGGGCTGCCGGTCGTCCCGACGGCCTTCGTCGTCCCCGGCGGCCCGCGCCCGCCGCTCCACGGCGACGTTGTGGTCAAGCCGGCGATCTCGGCCGGGTCGCGCGACACCGGACGCTTCGCCGCCGGACAGCACGGCGAGGCCCACGACCACCTGAGCCGCCTCCAGGACGAAGGCCGCGTGGCGATGCTTCAGCCCTACCTGCGCTCCGTCGACGAGCGCGGCGAGACCGCGCTGCTCTACCTGGGCGGCGCGTTCTCGCACGCCGTCCGCAAGGGGCCGATCCTCCGCGCCGGCGCGGCACCGCTGGCCCGTGAGGACGTTGTCGCCGGCCTGTTCGCGGCGGAGGACATCTCCGCACGCGAACCGAGCCCCGCCGAGCGCGCGGCGGGCGACGCCGTCGCCGCCGAGCTGCACGGGCGCTTCGGCGAGGTCCTCTACGCCCGCGTCGACCTGGTGGACGACGCGGCCGGCGCGCCGCGCGTCCTCGAGGTCGAGCTGGCCGAGCCCTCGCTCTTCCTCGGTCACGCCGAGGGCGCGCCCGAGCGCTTCGCCGCCGAGATCGCGGCGCTGGTCTGAACGCGCGGCCGCCGCGATCGCGCCGCGTCCCGTGAGCCCGAGACAGATCGCGCAGATCTGCCATACTCTCGCTGAGATTTCCTCCGCCGCCTCATGAGAAGCGGCGCAAGCACCACGATACGCCAGCAAACGAAGGAGTTCCCACCACATGGGCAAGACCATCGGCATCGATCTCGGTACCACGAACTCGTGCATGGCCGTGCTCGAGGGCGGCGAGCCGACGGTGATCGACAACGCCGAGGGCGGTCGCACGACCCCGTCGGTCGTTGCCTTCACCGACGGCGGCGAGCGCCTCGTCGGCACAGTGGCCAAGCGCCAGGCCGTGACCAACCCCGAGAACACCATCTTCTCCATCAAGCGCTTCATGGGCCGCAAGGAGGCCGAGGTGCGCGAGGAGGAGTCCATCGTCCCCTACAAGGTCGTCTCCGGCCCCAACGGCGACGCCCGCGTCGAGGCGCGCGGCAAGCAATACAGCCCGCCGGAGATCTCGGCGATGATCCTCCAGAAGCTCAAGGCCGACGCCGAGGCCTACCTCGGCGAGACGGTCGACAGCGCGGTCATCACCGTCCCGGCCTACTTCAACGACGACCAGCGCCAGGCGACCAAGGACGCCGGCAAGGTCGCCGGCCTCGACGTCAAGCGCATCATCAACGAGCCGACCGCCGCGTCGCTCGCCTACGGCCTGGACAAGGAGTCCGACCAGACGATCCTCGTCTTCGACCTCGGCGGCGGCACCTTCGACGTGTCGGTGCTCGAGATCGGCGACGGCGTCTTCGAGGTGAAGGCCACCGCGGGTGACAATCACCTCGGCGGCGACAACTTCGACAAGGCGGTCGTCGACGAGCTCGTCGCGGAGTTCAAGCGCGGCCAGGGCATCGACCTCGCCCAGGACAAGATGGCCCTCCAGCGCCTCTACGAGGCGGCCGAGAAGGCCAAGATCGAGCTCTCTACCACCCAGGAGACGCAGATCAACCTGCCGTTCATCACGGCCGACCAGTCCGGCCCCAAGCACCTCGACACCCGGCTGACCCGCGCGAAGCTCAACGAGCTGACCGCGAACCTGCTCAAGCGCGTCGAGGGCCCGGTCAAGCAGGCCCTCGCCGACGCCAAGGACAAGGGCGTCGCGAAGGTCGACCACGTCGTGCTCGTCGGCGGCATGACCCGCATGCCCGCCGTGCAGGAGCGCGTCAAGGAGCTCACCGGCTCTGACCCGCACCGGGGCGTCAACCCCGACGAGGTCGTCGCCGTGGGCGCCGCCATCCAGGCCGGCGTGCTGGGCGGCGAGGTCAAGGACGTCCTGCTGCTCGACGTCACTCCGCTGACTCTCGGCATCGAGACCAAGGGCGGCGTCATGACCAAGCTCATCGAGCGCAACACCACGATCCCGACCCGCAAGTCGGAGATCTTCTCGACGGCGGAGGACAACCAGCCGTCGGTGGAGATCCACGTCCTGCAGGGCGAGCGCGAGATGGCGTCCTACAACAAGTCGCTGGGCAAGTTCCAGCTCACCGGCATCCCGCCGGCCCCGCGCGGCATCCCGCAGATCGAGGTCGGCTTCGACATCGACGCCAACGGCATCCTCGCCGTGTCCGCGAAGGACCTGGGCACGGGCAAGGAGCAGAAGATCGAGATCAAGGCGGGCTCGGGCCTGGCCGACGACGAGATCAAGCGCATGGTGTCCGACGCCGAGGACCACGCCGAGGAGGACCGGCGCCTGCGCGAGCTGGCCGAGGCCCGCAACGAGGCCGAGAACGCCGCCTACCAGGCCGAGCGCCAGCTCACCGAGCTGGGCGACAAGGTCGACAGCGCGTCCAAGGACCAGATCGAGGCGGCCGTCAAGGACGTCCGCGAGTCGCTGACCTCCGAGGACGTCGCCGAGATCCGCTCGAAGACCGAGGCGCTGCAGACCTCGTTCCACCGCGTCTCCGAGCAGATGTACGAGCGCGCCCAGGCCGAGCAGCAGGCCGACGGCGGCAACGGCTCCGGCGCCGACGGCGCCGGCGCCGGCGAGTCCGAGGAGGACGTCGTGGACGCCGAGGTGGTCGACGAGGGCAAGTCGTGATGACCGAGGACCCTCGGACCATCGAGGACTCGGCGCCCGAGGTCGCCGGCGAGACCGCGCACGTCGAGGTCTCGCCGGACGCCCCCGCGCCCGACGCCCCCCTTCCCGATCGCGGGGAGGGGGGCGACGAGCCGGCCGCCGATGCCTCCAAGGAGCCCGCGGGTGACGATGCCGCGCGGCCGCTCGAGGTGGACATCGACGAGCTGCTCGCCAAGGCGCGCGAGCGCGACGAGTACCTCGCGCTCGCCCAGCGGACGCGAGCCGACTTCGAGAACTTCCGCAAGCGCAAGGCCCGCGAGGTGTCCGACGCCGAAGGGCGCGGGGTGGCCAAGCTCGTCAAGGAGCTGCTGCCCCCGCTCGACGCGCTCGAGCTCGCGCTCGAGCACCTGCCCGAGGAGGCCGCCGGCGGCCTTCGCCCGGTCCAGGCGCAGCTCGCCGCCGCGCTGGCCCGTGTCGGCGTCGAGAGCTTCTCGCCGCAGGGCGAGCCCTTCGACCCCAACGAGCACGAGGCGATGAGCGCACAGCCGATCGAGGGCGCCGAGCCGGGAACCGTCGGGAGCGTGTACCAGCGCGGCTACCGCGCCAACGGCACGATCCTGCGCCCCGCGCGCGTGGTCGTCGCGGAGTAGCCGTCATGGCGGGGCGAAAGGACTACTACGGGGCGCTCGGGGTCAAGAAGGACGCGAGCCAGGACGAGATCAAGAAGGCCTACCGCAAGCTCGCCCGCAAGCACCACCCCGATCAGAACGCGGGCGACGCGAAGGCCGAGGAGCGCTTCAAGGAGATCTCCGAGGCCTACGACGTCCTCGGCGACAGCGACAAGCGCAAGCAGTACGACCGCGGGACGGGCCCGTTCGCCACCGGCCCGGGCCCGGGCGGCTTCGGCGGGGCCGGCGGCTTCGATCCCAGCGGCTTCGGCGGCAGCGTCTCGGACATCCTCTCCAACCTCTTCGGCAACGCGGGGCCGGGCGGCGGCCGCCGCGGCGCGCGCCAGCCGCGGGCCCAGCAGGGCCGCGACCTGGAGACCGAGGTCAGCATCACGTTCGACCAGGCCGTCGAGGGCGCGCAGATCCCCCTCCAGGTCCCGACGGCAGCGCCCTGTCCCACCTGTCACGGCACCGGCGCGAAGCCGGGCACGAGCCCGAAGATCTGCCCGGTGTGCAACGGCCGCGGGGTGGAGACCGAGGGCCAGGGCCTCTTCTCGATCGCCCAGCCGTGCTCGCGCTGCGGCGGCTCGGGCACCGTCATCGAAGACCCGTGCGGCACCTGCGACGGCGCCGGCGTGGTCAGGACGGTGAAGCGCTACCGGGTCAACATCCCGGCCGGCGTGCGCGACGGCAGCCGCATCCGGCTGGCCGGCAAGGGCGAGCCGGGTCTACGCGGCGGCGACCCTGGCGATCTCTACGTCGTGACGCACGTGGCCGAGTCGCCGGTGTTCAAGCGCAAGGGCGACAACCTCGAGGTCGAGGTGCCGATCACCATCCCCGAGGCGATTCGCGGGGCGACGGTGGAGGTGCCCACCCTGAACGGCTCCAAGCGCCTGAAGATCGGCAGCGGCACCAAGCACGGGACCGTCCAGCGGTTGCGCCACGAGGGGCCGCCGAAGGTCGACGGCAAGGGCAAGGGCGACATCCACTACCGCTTCGTGATCGACGTCCCCGCCAAGCTCTCCAAGGAGCAGAAGGCGGCGGTGGACGGGCTCGCCGACGTCATGAACGGCGATCCGCGCGCGAAGCTCTTCGCCGGACGGGCCTCCTGATGGCCGCGCGGCGGACGCGTACGACCGTGACGGTCTCCGAGGACCGCGGCGTGTTCATGATCTCCGTCGCCGCCGAGCTCGCCGAGATGCACCCGCAGACCCTGCGGATGTACGAGACGCGCGGGCTGGTCACCCCGAAGCGCTCGCCCAAGGGAACGCGGCTCTACTCCCGCGGCGACGTCGAGCGCCTGCGGCGTATCCAGGAGATGACCGCGGAGCTGGGGATGAACCTCGCCGGCGTCGAGCGGGTCTTCGAGCTCGAGGAGCAGCTCGAGCGCATGGCCGGACAGGTGGAGGCGCTCGAGCGCCGCGCCGAGCGGATCCGCGAGGAGATGGAAGAGGAGCTCGAGCGGGTCCGCCGCTCCTTCAGGGCCGAGCTCGTCCCCTACGTGCAGGCCGGCTCGTCGCTTGTCCCCACCCGTGACCTGCGTCGCGTCCAGCGGCCGCGGCCGAGTTGATCGCCATCAGCCCCGCGGCCTCCACCCGTCCCGCGCCGAGTCGATCTTCCCGCCCTGGAAACGGCTCGCTCGGTTGAAGATCTTAGTGACTTCGACTAAGATCTTTCGCACATGAACGCCGACCGCTTCACGATCAAGTCCCAGGAGGCCATCCAGGCCGCCCAGCGCCTGGCCGACGACCGCCGCAACCCGCAGGTCACCCCCGAGCACCTGCTCGCCGTCCTGCTCGAGTCCGATGCCGGCGTCGTCGTTCCCGTGCTCCAGAAGCTCGGGGTCGCCCCCGAGCAGGTCCGCAGCCTCAACGGCGCGGCGCTCGACGCGCTCCCCACGGTCTCCGGCGACGCGCCCGAGTCGACCGGCGCCTCGAGCGAGATCGTCGGGATCCTGCGCGCCGCCGAGCGCGCGGCCCGCGATCTCAAGGACGAGTACGTCTCCACCGAGCACCTGCTGCTCGCCCTCGCGGACGGCAAGAGCAAGGCCGGCGACGCGCTGCGCGCGGCCGGCGCGGGCGAGAAGGAGCTGCGCCGTGCCCTCGACGAGGTGCGCGGCCCCCACCGCGTCACGGACCAGAACCCCGAGGACAAGTACCAGGCGCTCGAGAAGTTCGGCGTCGACCTCACCGAGGCGGCGGAGGCAGGCAAGCTCGACCCCGTCATCGGCCGCGACGACGAGATCCGCCGCGTCATCCAGGTCCTCTCGCGCCGCACCAAGAACAACCCGGTGCTGATCGGCGAGCCGGGCGTCGGCAAGACCGCGATCGTCGAGGGGCTTGCCCAGCGCATCGTGTCCGGCGACATCCCCGACGGGCTGCGCGACCGCCGCGTCATCGCGCTGGACATCGGCGCGCTGATCGCCGGCTCCAAGTACCGCGGCGAGTTCGAGGACCGGCTCAAGGCCGTCCTCAAGGAGATCGCCGAGGCCCAGGGCACGATCATCCTCTTCATCGACGAGCTCCACACGATCGTCGGCGCCGGCGCCGCCGAGGGCGCCGTGGACGCCGCCAACCTCCTCAAGCCGATGCTCGCGCGCGGCGAGCTTCGCGCCGTCGGCGCCACGACGCTCGACGAGTACCGCAAGCACGTCGAGAAGGACCCTGCTCTCGAGCGGCGCTTCGCGCCCGTGCTCGTCGAGGAGCCGAGCGTCCAGGACACGATCGCGATCCTGCGCGGTCTCAAGGAGCGCTACGAGGTCCACCACGGCGTCCGCATCCAGGACTCGGCGCTCATCGCCGCGGCGACCCTCTCGGACCGCTACATCACCGACCGCTTCCTCCCCGACAAGGCGATCGACCTGATCGACGAGGCCGCCTCGCGACTGCGCATCGAGATCGACTCGCTGCCGACCGAGATCGACGAGGTCGAGCGCCGCATCATGCAGCTCGAGATCGAGCACCAGGCGCTGGCCAAGGAGCGCGACGACGCGTCCGCGGCCCGGCGCGAGGCGATCGAGCGCGAGCTGGCCGAGCTGCGCGAGACCGCGGGGGCGATGAAGGCCCAGTGGCAGGCCGAGAAGGAGGCGATCGGCGCCGTGCGCGACGTCAAGGAGGCGCTCGAGCAGGCCCACCACGAGGCGCAGCGCGCCGAGCGCGAGGCCGATCTCCAGCGGGCCGCCGAGCTGCGCTACGGCGAGATCCCGACGCTCGAGGCGAGGCTCGCCGAGCTCGAGGCCGCCGACGCGCAGGAAGGCGCGACGACCTTCCTCAAGGAGGAGGTCGACGCCGAGGACGTCGCCGACACGGTGGGCAAGTGGACCGGCATCCCCGTATCGAGGCTCCTCGAGGGCGAAGTCGAGAAGCTCATCCACATGGAGGAGCGCCTGCACCGCCGCGTCATCGGCCAGGACGAGGCCGTCGAGGCCGTGGCCAACGCGCTGCGCCGCTCGCGGGCCGGCCTCCAGGACCCCGACCGCCCGATCGGCACCTTCCTCTTCCTCGGCCCCACCGGCGTCGGCAAGACCGAGCTGGCGCGGGCGCTTGCCGAGTTCATGTTCGACAGCCAGGACGCGATGGTCCGCATCGACATGTCGGAGTACATGGAGAAGCACGCGGTCTCGCGGCTGGTCGGCGCGCCGCCCGGCTACGTCGGCTACGAGGAGGGCGGCCAGCTCACCGAGACGGTGCGCCGCCGGCCCTACTCGGTCGTGCTCCTCGACGAGATCGAGAAGGCCCATCCCGACGTGTTCAACGTCCTGCTCCAGGTCATGGACGACGGCCGCCTCACCGACGGCCAGGGCCGTACGGTGGACTTCAAGAACACGGTCCTGATCATGACCTCGAACATCCCAGGCGGCCGCGCGGGAGTCGAGGCCCACTTCAGGCCCGAGTTCGTCAACCGCCTCGACGACATCGTGGAGTTCGCCTCCCTGTCGCGCGAGCAGATCGGCGCGATCGTCGACCTCCAAGTCGAGCGGCTCATCGCGCGCGTGCGCGAGCGCGACATCGACGTCGAGCTCACCGACGACGCGCGGACGCTGCTGGGCAACCTGGGCTACGACCCGACCTACGGCGCCCGTCCGCTCAAGCGGGTCATCCAGAAGCGCTTGGTCGACCGCCTGGCCCTCGCGATCCTCGAGGGCGAGTTCCGGCCAGGCGACACGGTGCTCGTCGACGCCGCCGACGGCGACCTCACGCTCACGCGGGCGACGGCGCCCGACGTGATCCCGGCGTAAGCCGGCCGCCGGCCGCTCAGAAACCCTAGGGGCCCTCCCCGTAGCGACCGCACGCCGGGTGCGTCGATGATGCTGCGACCACCGGACTGAAGGACAGCGGGGCGTTCACCAGGCCCCGCCGCCCTCACCAGGCTTCGCCGCCGAGGAGGTCGTCATGAGGCGCTTCACTGTGCGCCGCGCGGGTGTGCGCGCCCGCGCGACGGTTGCGGTCGCACTTGCACTCGCCGGGCTGTGCTCCTCGGCTGCCGCCGCTTCGGAAGCCCCCTCCGGCCCCCCGAAGCTCTACGTCGCGCTGGGCGACTCGCTGACGCAGTGCTGCAGCCCGACCCAGCAGCGCTATCCCGAGCGCTTCCTCGACATCCTGCAGCGACGCGGAACCGCCGACGCTCTCGAGAACGTCGGGAAGGGCGGCGAGACGAGCACGAGCATCCTGGCGACCCAGCTGCCTCGCGCCGTGCAGATCATCGACGACCCGGGGACCGATACGTCCGTCGTCACCTTGGACATCGGGCTCAACGACCTGCTGCTGAACACCATCTGCGCGCCGCAGTCGCCGCGCTTCTCGCTCGGTGCCTGCCTCCCGGCCCTCGAGAGGTTCTCCGAGAACTACGCGTTCGTGCTCGATGCGCTCGACCGGGCGCTCGGGCGCGACCCCGGAGCGGAGCAGGTCATCGTCCTGGGCTACTACAACCCGTGGGCGGGCCGCCCGCTCCACGAGGTGCTCGCCGCCAACTCGGCGCTCGCGCAGCTCGGCTCCGACGGCAAGGTGGACTGCGCGGGCCGTGGCGCCGAGCTCGGGCTCGACGATCGCGTGACCTGCGTCGCCGCGCTCCGCGGGATCAGGACAGCGGACGTCTATCCGGCGTACCTCGGCAAGGTCGTGCAGTGGCTTCCCGACGGCCTACACCCGAACGACGCGGGCCACGCGGTCATCGCCGCCGCGTTCTCCGAGGTCCTCGGCCCTCCCGGCACCCGGACGGCACCGGCGCTCGTCGTGCCGCGCACCATCCGCGTCGACGCGGCATCGCCACGCGGCGAGGCCGTCACCTACGACGTCACCGCCGTCGACGACCGGGACGCTCGGCCTGCGGTCCGGTGCACCCCCCGGTCCGGCGCGGTGTTCGGGGTCGGGTCGACGGCGGTCCGCTGCACTGCGGTCGACGGCAACGGCAATATCGCCAGGGCCAGGTTCGAGGTGGCGGTGCGCGGGGCGGGGGCGCAGCTTCGGCGGCTCGTGGATCGGCTGGACGGCGCCGGTCTACCCGCACTGGTTGCGCGGCGCCTGAGGTCGGACCTCGGTATGACCTCCGCCACGGTGGCCAGGCAGGTCGACGCGCGCGCCCGACAGCTGCTCTCGCGCTTCATCGCCGCCGTGCGCCGCGAAGCGGGGAGCGCCATCACGCCCGCTGTGGCGACGGACCTGATCACGCGGGCGAGCCGGATCCGCGCGGTGCTTGCGCGACGGTAGGCCGCCCGCGGCCCCCCATCCCACCGCGGCCGAGCATCTCCTCGATGCGATGCCCGGCGAACGCGGCGCCAGGGGCCAACTCGGCCATCTGGCGGTTATACCTCCTCGCCTGGCCGCGAGGCGAGGCAAACCCCAGGGTCCAACCCTGTAGCGAGCCTCAGCGCAGCGTGAGAGCATCGGCGGTGTTCTCGCGTCAGCGAGCACCTGTTCGAAGGGATGGTGGCTTCGGTGAGGACATCGACGCGAACGGTTGTGGGTCCGGCCTTCGCGCTGGCGGCACTCACGTGCGTGCTGGACGCGACGACGTCAATGGCGCCGCCCGCGCACGCGGCGAAGGTCGCCTTCGGCCTGACCGCCGGCGAGGGCGCGGAGGACCAGGTCATGTTCAGGGCGGCGCCGGGCGAGCGCAACCGCGTCCGGGTGCGGCGGACCGAGGCAAGAACCGTATGACGATCGTCGATACGGGCGTGCGGCGCATCGAGGTCGAGCGCGCGGACTTCCCGACCTGCCGCAGCGGCGGGGCACGGCGGGTCGTCTGCCGGCTTGCCAACGTCGTGGTCCTCGCGGGCGACCGCGATGACACCGTGACTTTCGTGGGCAAGAGCGATTCCGTGGATCCTTCGGTCGCCGGTCCACTTCAGGTCCTCGAGCTGCTCGCCCGGCGCGAGGACGCACGCGCGAACGGCGCGCTTCCCGAGGCGACGGACGTCGCGGGCGGTCCCGGCGACGACGTGATCGTCGGATCCGACGGCGACGACATCATCACCCCCGGCCCGGGTCGCGATCGCATCGATACGGGCGTGGGCGACGACGTGGTCGTCGACACGCCGGATGGCGCGGACGACTCGATCCGGGCCGGCGCCGGGCTCGACGGCCTCGAGTTCACCTTCGCCAAAGGCCGGCGCGTCAAGGTGGACCTGGCCACACGCACCGTGCGAGCGGCGGGTGAGCGTGATCGCGTCCGGGGCTTCGAGAACGTGAGCGGCGGGCCCGGTGACGACACCCTGCTCGGGGATGACAAGGGCAATGCTCTGGCCGGCAGCGGCGGCGCCGACGTGATCGACGGTCGCGGCGGAAACGACCTGGTGGCCGGGGGCCAGTTCCTGTTCAGGTCCGGTCTGGACTCGTCGTCGAACCGGCTCGAGGGCGGCCCGGGCGACGACCTGGTCAGCGCCCGGACCCGCAATCGCACGGGGAAGAGCGAGGTCGGTTGCGGAGCCGGTACTGACCGCGTTCTCAGCGACGTCAGGGACAGGGTCGTGGGCTGCGAGCTCGCCGCCTTCGAGGTGATCGACGCCGATCCGTCGCCCTTCGAGGTGCCTGGTGCGTTCCGCGGCGCCCAGATGCGCATCGCTCCCGTTTCCCGCGCGGCCGATGGGGCTCCGACCTTCGAGGTCCCCTGTCCGCAACGGGTCGCTTCGCGCGGCCGGTCGCCGGGTGCACTGGGACGCTCGCGCTCGAGGCCCCGCCGGTCACGCGCGCCGGCGGGCCGCCGGAGCGCTTCGGCACCGGCAGCTTCACGCTCGCGCGCGGCACCATCCAGAACGTCGCCATGGCCCTGACCCCGGCCGGCAAGGCCGCTCTGGCCGCCGGCTCGCCGGTCGCCCTGCACGTCATCGCAAGCCTCGCGATCCAGCCGGGCGGCGGCTCCCTGTTTCCGAGCGCCCAGAAGGTCGACTTCGGCTGGCAGCAGCAGCCGCTCGGCGGCTAGCCGACCTGCTCAACGGGCGCGGTAGCCCAGCGGCCGCAGGCCGTCGAGCGAGCTCGCGACGGCGCCCTCGGCGCGGCCGACGTCGCCCGTGGCCGCCGCCCACCCGGCGGTGTCCTGCGCGCGCGCGGCAGCGGCAAGCCGCAGGTGGGCGGCGCGCGCGCGGGCCAGGGCCGCGACCACGGCGGCGTGCGCCGCCGCCTCCTGCGGGCTGACGCGAAGGCCGCTCAGCGAGCGGCGGGCCGCCTTGTAGCCGCCGGCCAGGTCCTCCGCGGCTTCGGCCTGGATCGTCGCGTCGGGAGCGAAGCGGATCCGGTCGCGCGAACGCTCCCGTACGCGGTTGAGCTCGCCCATCGCCGTCTTGACGCGACGAGCGTACGGGGTCCGTGGCGCCAACGGGAAGCCGCGACCGCCCAGGACGCGAAGGGTGGCCGCGGCGCGACCGCAGTCCGCCGGCGCGGCGGTAGGGCCGCTGCAGGCGACGGTCGCCACCCCCGAGCTCGCAGGAACCGCGTACACGGTGAGGACACCGTCCATCCCCCGCACCCGCAGGCCGTTGTACCGGAATGCCTGCAGCGCACCGAGCGCGACACGATCGGGTTTGCCCGGCCGGCGCCGCAGGCGCGCGAGCAGCTCCGCGGGGAGCAGCGTGGCGTTCGGGGCGTCCGCACGGCCGGCGACCAGCAAGGTCCCTCGCGGCGCGGGTGGCTCCGCCGCCACGCGCCCGGCGAGCCGGAGGCCCGGCACGCGGGCCCGCGGCGTCGAGCGCCACCGCGCGGGCACCTCGAGCGCGACGCGCGGGGAGCGCAGGGGCCGGGTCGCCGCCGCCGGCGCGGCCCCGCGCGCGGGGTCATCGTCGTGGGCCGCCGCGCGGCCCACGGCGAACGCGCCGCCTGCGGCGGCGACGACGCCGAGACCGGCGATGGCGAGCGCACGCCCGGGCACGCGACGCCGAGCCGGCACCCTCGGGGTGCCGGGCGGCACCGCGTCGCGCCGTGCCGTCGCGTCGCCCGTTCCGCCGGGCGGCGTCGCGTCGCGCAGCGCTGCCGCCCCGCTCCCCTCCGGTGGCACCGCACCGGGGCGCGCCGTCGCCGCGCCCCCCCACGGCGACGCCGGTCCGGGCGAGCGCGTCAGCGGGACTCGCGTCTCGTCGTCGGGGCCCGGACGCGACGGCGAGTCCCCGCGCACGTCGACGGCCGGCAGCGCGAGCGCGCTCGCCGCCTCGGCGGCCAGCGCGCCCGCCGTGCGCTGGCGACCGGCGGGATCCTTGCTCATCGCACGCATCACGACGGCATCCAGCGCCGGCGGCAACCCCGGGAGCGCCGCGCTCGGCGACGGCGGAGGCTCCTGGAGGTGGGCGTAGATGACCGCCGCCTCCGAATCGCGCGGGAAGGGGACCTGGCCGCACAGGCACTCGTAGAGCACCGCGCCCATGGCGTAGATGTCGCCGGCCGGGCTCGAGCGCTCGCCCCGGATCAGCTCGGGCGCGGTGTAGTTCAGCGTGCCGACGAACTGCCCGGTGCCGGTCAGGCTGTCGGCTCCGGGCCCCTTGGTCAGTCCGAAGTCGGCGAGGTAGGCGTGATCGCGGCTCGCCACGAGGACGTTCTGCGGCTTTATGTCGCGGTGGGTGAGCCCGGCGTCGTGGGCGACGTCGAGCGCGTCGGCCACCTGTCCGAGGATCAGCAGCGCGCGGCGCTCGTCGAGGGCGCCGCGCCGGATCAGGCGCTTGAGGTCCGGGCCCCTGACCAGTCGCATGGCAAGGAACAGGCCATCCGGGCTCTCCCCGGCCTCGTAGACCGGGATGATGTGGGGATGGTCGAGGCCGGCCTGGGTTCGACCCTCGCGGCGGAAGCGCATGCGGAAGGCCGGGTCGTCGCTCAGTTCCGGCGCGAGCAGCTTCAGGGCGACCGTGCGATCGAGTGAGAGCTGGGTCGCCTCGTAGACGACTCCCATCCCGCCCTGGCCGACGACGCCCTCCACCCGGTAGCCGGCAATCGTGGTCCCGGGCGCGAGCACGGCGCCGCCTCAGCCGCCTCGCAGCTCGGGCAGCGCCCCGACGGGCTGGAGTTGCGGCACCCGCAGGAACTCGGGCGCAGCCACCGTCCGCGGTCCGCTCGTCGTCCGTGTCGCCGCGCTCGGCGCCGCCGTCGAGCCGCCCGTCGAGCCGCCCGTCGCGCGCCCGAGCGCGTAGGCACCTGCTGCGAGGGCTACGAACGCCAGGACGGCGACGAGCAGCCGCGGCGCGGTCAGGACCACGAGGCCAACGCTATCCGCCCGCGACGGCCACGTGTACTAGGCGCTGGGAGCCGGAGCCCCGTCGATCGCCGTCGCGAGCTCGCGCCGTGACGCGATGTTGAGCTTGCGGTAGGCGTTTCGCAGATGCATCTCGACCGTTTTGACCGAGAGCCACAGGGACTCGGCGATCTCGCGGTTGGTCGCGCCCCCACGGGCGAGGAGGGCGATCCGCCGCTCGCTGGCGGTCAGCGACGCGAAGCCCGTGCGCTGCACACGCCGCGGCCGGGCGCCCGCGACGTGGAGCTCCTGCGCGGCCTGCTCGGCGAGCGCGAGGGCGCCCTGTGCCTCCGCGACCTCGGCCGCGTGCGCGAGCGGCGCGCGGGCCGCCCGGCGGCGTCCGTCGCGTCGCAGCGCCGCACCGAGCGAGACCAGCGAGCGTGCGTGCTCGAGCCGCGCGGGGGTGGGCTCGAGGGCCGCGACGGACTCCTCGAGCAGGGTGACCGAGCGCTCGCCCGCCTCGATGTCGCCCGCGGCGCGCAGGGCGACCCCGATCGCTCGTGGCGTTCCCCATCGACGCGCGAGCCCGAGCTCCGTCGCGGCGAGCTCGCGGGCCGCGCCGACGTCGCCACGATGCCCGAGGGTTGCCGCGAGCGTCGAGCGCCAGGGAACGGCCGCGGGGTTGGCGGTTCCCCACGGTTCCAGCCGGCGACCGATCTCCCGCAGGTCGGCGACCCCCTCCTCGCCCCGCCCCTGGGCGATGCGCAGATGGGCGCGGACGAGCAGCACGAGCTCGTTGCCGCCGACCTCGCGCAGCTCACCCCCCAGCTCGTGGCGCTCGAGCAGCCGCTCGCACGCGTCCAGCTCGCCGCGCTCGAGCAGGCACTGGAGCACCGGCGCAGCGAGGAACGGCAGGAACATGGCGAGCAGGCCGGTCTCGCGGGTCAGCTCGAGGGCGGTGCGCGCGTGCGCCTCGGCGTCCTCGAGCGCTCCGCGCCGCAGCTCGACGTCGGCCTGCGCGGCGGAGGCGAGCGCGAAGCCGACCGCCGAGCCACGGGCCTGCGCCTCCTCCATGCCGGCCGTGTTCACCTCGGCGGCGGTCTGGAAGCGCTCGGCGATGGCCAGGGTCGCCGAGGCACGGTAGGGCGTCGCGGAATCCGGTCCCTCGTGCGCGAGCAGCGTGCCGCCGTCCCACCCGCGCGAGGCGAGTTGCGCCGCGCGGTCGGCGGAGCACCGCAGCCGGAGGGCGTCGGTGTACGCGATGGCCACGAGCGCGAGCCGCTCGGCCGCGGTGGCCCCCTCGAGCCTGTCCCAGCGGTCGAGCCTCGCGCGCGCGGCGTCGATCGCCGAAGGGTCCAGTCGCGCGGCGAAGAGCGCCTCGCCGGCGAGCCGCAGGCCCGCGTCGCGGTCGCCCGCCGGCACGGCGTCGGCGGCCTCGCCCAGGACCCCCGCCGCCTCGCGTCCCCGCCCCGCGAACATGAGCGCGCGTCCCAGCAGCAGCGCGTGGCCGGCGCGCTCGCCCGCGTTCCCCGCCTCGAGCACGGCACGGTGCAGGTCGCCGACCGCGCGCGGGTCGCCGATGCGCAGCTCGGCGGTGCCCAGCAGCGCCCGAAGCGACGGCGAGCGGCCCGCGGGCGGGGGCTCCTCCAGGGCCCGGCGGAGGTAGCCGACGGTGGCGTCGGGCGCACCCCGGGCGAAGGCCCACGCCCCGGCCTCGCGCAGCGCGTTCACGACGGCCGGATCGCCCGCCGGATCGGTGGCGAGCAGGTGGGCGGCCACCTCGTCGGGCGACCGGCCGGCCGCGAGCAGCAGCTGCGCGGCGCGACGGTGCAACGCCGAGCGCTCCGTCGCGCCGAGCGCTCCGTAGACCGCCGTCCGCACCACGGGATGGGTGAAGCGCAACGGGCGCTCGTCGACAAGGACGTCCGCCCACGCGAGCGCGATCACCGCGTCCGAGGCGGCCTGCAACGAGCATCCCGCGAGCTCCGCCGTGATCGCCGGCTGGGCCGAGGGGCCGAGCACGGCGACGGCGCGCGCGAGCGCGGTCGCGCCCTCCCCGATCCCCGCGACGCGCGCTGCGACGGCGCGCGCGACGCCCGCCGGGCCGACGGACCGGACGTGGCTCGCCTGCTCGGCCGAAGGGGCCACCCCCTGCACCCGCAGCTCCGTCGCGAGCTCGTGGAGCAGGAGCGGGTTGCCTCCGGTCGCCGTCGCGCACGCCCGGGCGAAGGGCGTCGCGGTGGCGCGACCCAGCGCGCGCTCGAGCAGTGCCGCGGCCGCCGCCTCGCTCAGCGGCGAGGGGCGCAGCGGGTCGCCGGCCACCCGGCGTAGTTGCGCCGTCACCCGCTCGCCCTCCGCTCCAGGCGCGTCGCGCGAGGCGAGGACCATGAGGACCGGGAGCGCCTCCAGCCGCCGGGCCAGGTAGGCGAGGAACCGCAGCGAGCTCGGGTCCGCCCACTGGGCGTCGTCGACGAGCAGCGCGAGCGGGCGACGGGCCGCCGCGTCGGCGACGAGCCACCGCAGGCCGTTCATCGCCGCCGCGTCGTCGCCCATCGCCGACGCCCCGCCGGAGGCTCCGCCCACGATCGCGACCCCGAGCGCCGCGGCGCCCGTCGCCCGCTCTCCCGCGCCGACCAGCGGGCCGAGCAGGTCCTGCACGACCCCGAAGGCGAGGGAGCCTTCGAGCTCTCCTCCGCTCGCGCTGAGCCCGTGCAGCCCGGCCGTGGCCGCGATCTCGCCGATGGCCTGGAGCAGACGGCTCTTCCCGATGCCGGGTGGCCCTTCGAGCAGCACGAGCCGGCCCGACCCGGCGGCGGCGTGCCGGGCGGCGACCGCGCCCACGCCGGTCTCCCGTTCGCGCTCGAGCAGCTCGCTCTCGCGCGTCGGGTCCCGGCCGGTCGTCGAACCCGCGATCACGTCGGTCGCCTCGGGAGCGAGCCTACCGGCGCGCGGCGGGCGACAGGAAAACCCTAGGGCGCTTCCCCGTAGCGACCGTGGCCAAGCGGAGGCATGCTGGTTTGCACAGAGCCGCCCCGCCCACGCTCCGGTGAAACGGCTGGGCTCGCAGCGGCGGACCCGGCGGCGTCGACCAGGCGCCCGTGAAGGAGCCTTGCGATGAGACGCTTGCTGTCGTCGTGCGCGGTCGTGCTCGCCACCCTGTTCGCCGCACTTCCGGCCGAGGGCGCCACGGTCACCGAGGCCGTCGGCGACGGCGGGTGGTCCTATTTCGGAGACCCTCGCGCCATCTATGAGTCCGGGCACACGTTCGTGGGGTGGACGACGCCGACGGGCCAGGTCCAGGTCGGCAGCTTCCGGGGGCGACGGACCGAGGACATCACCACCGTGGACAGCGACACCGGGGCCGGCGAGACCCCCGACGCCATCGCGACGCTCGACCAGTTCGGCGTCGACGACCACAGCAACCCGAGCCTCACGACGCTGCCCGACGGCCGCATCGTGGTCCTCTACGCCGACCACGCCAACGACCGCGCGCGCTTCGGCGAGCTGTACTACCGGATCTCCAGGCGCCCGCACGACGTGAGCGACTGGGGCCCGGTGCGCTCGGTCCCCGGCGTCGACCGGATCCCGGGCGGCCAGGGCGTGGCGTACCCCAATCCGGTGCAGACGGACTCGGGCAAGACGCTGGTGTTCTGGCGCGGCAACAACTGGTGGCCCAACGTGTCGGTCACCGACGACTTCAAGCGCTGGTCGCGTCCGCGGACGCTGATCCGCGGCCCGCGCAAGCAACGGCCCTACGCGAAGTACGCGGGGACCGGCGGAGGCGCCTTCGTCGCCTACACCAACGCGCATCCGAATTCCCGCCCGACGAGCATCTGGTGCCTGTTCGTGCGCGAGGACGGGACGCTGCTGCGGCTCGACGGGCGCAAGGTCGGCTCGGTCGACAAGCCCCCGTCCTACACCCGCGGCACCCCTGTCTACCGCTACCGGCCGGCCCTCGGGCACTCGTGGATCATGGACGTCGCGGTGGACGCGGGGCGGCCGGTGGTGCTCTACTTCCGGCGCCAGCTGAACGGCGGCAACATGTACCGGCTGGCGCGCTGGAACGGGCGGCGGTGGATCGACCGGCCGATCGTCGCCGCGGGCGACACGCGGGCGGACAACTGGTACGTCGCCGGCGCGACGCTCGACCACGAGACGCCCAACGTGGTCTATCTCGCCAGGCGCCGCTCGCCGGCGCAGGCCTCGGAGATCGAGCAGTGGGTCACCCGCGACGAAGGCCGGACGTGGACGTCGACCGCCCTGACCTCGGGCTCCACAAGCGACAACTGGCGGCCCGTCAGCCCGCGCGGGCTGACCGGGGAGCGCACGCAGGTGTGGTGGTTCACCGGCCAGTACCGCAACTACCGCAACTTCCAGACCCGCGTGAAGCTGGCGGCGGGCGTTGCGCTCGAATCCGGAGGACCGAGCCGGTGATCTCCACCCGCATTCGTCACGCACTCGTCGTGGGGCTTTTCGCCCTGTGCTCGGCGACGGGCGTCGCCTCCGCGTCGGCGGCCCCGTCCGGCAAGCTCTACGTCGCGATGGGCGACTCGGTGACGCGGTGCTGCAGCCTCTCCGGCCGGCAGTATCCCGAGCGCTTCTTCCGAGTCCTCGAGCAGCGCGGCGGGGCCGACACGTTCGAGAACATCGGCGTCGGCGGCGAGACGAGCTCGAGCATTCGCGGAGCGCAGCTCTCACGCGCCAGGACGCTGATCGCCGACCCGCGTACCGACACCACCGTGCTCACCCTCGACATCGGTGGCAACGACCTCCTGCAGAGCCCTGGCTGCAGCGCTTCCGCGCCAGACTTCTCGCTGGCGGCGTGCCAGCCCACGCTCCGGGGCTTCACCGCGAACTACACGGCGCTGCTGGACTCGCTCGTGGCGGCGCTGGCCGCCGACCCCGGGCCGGAGAGACTCATCGTCGTCGGCTACTACAACCCGTCGTCGGGCCGCGCGGGAGCGGATGCGGCGGCGGCGAACACCGCGTCTGTGCTGCTCGGCGCCGACGGGCGGGTCGACTGCGCCGGTCAGGGCGCCGCGCTCGGGCTCAACGACATCGCCGCCTGCGTCGGCGCGCAGCGCGGGGCCCCGTTCGCCGATCTCTACCCTGCGTTCCTCGGGAAGGGCGACGAGTGGTTCGCGGACGCCGTCCACCCCAACGACGCGGGGCACGCGGCCATCGTCGACGTGCTCGCCGCCCCGCTCGGTCCGGGCGGCGACTCGGCCGCGCCGACGCTGGCCGTACCCGGGACTATCCGCGTCGATGCGACCTCGAGGAGGGGGACGCTCGTACGCTACGAGGCCAGCGCGGTCGATGACCGCGACCCCCATCCCGAGATCCGCTGCGTGCCGCGCTCTGGCGCGCGGTTCGCGATCGGGGTGACCACGGTCTTCTGCTCGGCCGCCGACACCGACGGCAACGTGACGCGCGCCTCTTTCAGGGTCTCGGTCCACGGCGCGGGACGCCAACTGCGCGACCTGGTCGTTCGCCTGGACGCCTCTGGCCTTCCGGCGAGGCGCCGGCGCGCGTTGCGGTCGAAGCTCCGCCTGGCGGAGGCGAGCGTGGCGCTGGGAGCGACGAGGGACGCCCGTCTGCGCCTGGTGCGCTTCGCCGCCGCCGTGCGCCGCGAAGCCGGCGCGGGGCTCTCGGTGGCCGAGGCATCGGACCTGATCAGCCGGGCGCGCCGAATCCGCGCGGTGCTGCGCTGAGGCGCGTCAGCGTTCGCGATCGGGTAGAACGCCCCGAAGGAGCCGCGATCCGACGGGAGGCCGATGCCGACGTACATCATGCTCACCACCCTCACCCCCGAAGGGGTGCAGACGGTCAAGAACAACCCGCAGCGCATCCGCGAGGTGTCCAAGGAGGTCGAGCAGCTCGGCGCGTCGGTGAAGGCCCAGTGGGCGACGCTCGGGCAGTTCGACTTCGTCAACGTCGTCGAGGCGCCCGACGACCAGACGATGGCCCGCCTGTCGATGGAGCTCGGGTCGCGCGGAACCGCGAAGTACGAGACGCTCCCCGCGATCCCGATCGACGACTTCATCTCCTCGCTGTAAGTGCGGGTCCTCGTCGTCGGCGCCGGCGGGCGTGAGCACGCGCTCGTCCGCGCGCTCGCGCGCTCCCCGCAGCGCCCCGAGCTGCTCGCCGCGCCCGGAAACGCGGGCATCGCGGCCGACGCGCGGATCCTCGAGGTGGGCGCCGAGGACCTCGACGGCCTGGTCGTCGTCGCGCGCGACGAGGCGGTCGACCTCGTGGTCGTCGGGCCCGAGGCGCCGCTGGTGGCCGGGCTTGTCGACGCCCTAACGGCCGACGGCATCGCTGCCTTCGGTCCGAGCGCGGCGGCCGCTGCGCTGGAGGGCTCCAAGGCCTACGCCAAGGAGATCATGCTCGAGGCCGGTGTCGCGACCGCGGCGCACGAGGTGGTGGAGAGCGTCGAGCAAGGGCTCGCCGTCGAGCGACGGCTCGCGGCCGACGGCCGCCCCGTCGTCGTCAAGGCCGATGGCCTCGCTGCGGGCAAGGGCGTCGTCATCGCTCAGGACGAGGGAGAGGCAAGGGACGCGCTGCACGCGATGCTCGTCGAGCGCCGCCACGGCGATGCACCCGTCGTCGTCGAGGAGTTCCTCGATGGCGAGGAGCTCTCGCTGCTCGCGCTGTGCGACGGGGAGCGTGCGCTGCCGATGGCGCCCGCCCAGGACTACAAGCGGATCTTCGACGGCGACCTCGGGCCCAACACCGGCGGCATGGGCTCCTACTCGCCGGTGCCCGGGATCGACGCAGCGACCGCCCGGGCGCTCGCCGCCGCCGTCCACCAGCCGGTCGTCGACCTGTTGCGCGAGCGCGGGACGCCCTTCCACGGCATCCTCTACGCCGGCCTGATGCTCACCGCCGCTGGGCCCAAGGCGCTCGAGTTCAACGTGCGCTTCGGCGACCCCGAGACCCAGGCGGTGCTCCCGCGCCTGCGCTCCGACCTGCTCGAGGTGCTGCTCGCCGCCACGCGGCCCGGCGGCCTGCGCGAGACCGAGCTCGAGTGGTCGGCGGACTGGGCCGTGACGCTGGTGCTCGCCGGCGGCGGCTACCCGGAGTCCTCGTCCTCCGGGGACGTGATCGCCGGGCTCGACCGCGTTCCGCCGGGCGTCGAGGTGACCCACGCCGGGACCGCGCGCCGCGGAGACGAGCTGGTGACCGCGGGCGGGCGCGTGCTCAATGTCACCGCTCTGGGGCCCGGGCCGGGTCCCGCGCGCGACGCCGCGTATGCTGCCGCCGACATGATCGCCTTCGAAGGCCGACAGCTCCGCCGCGACATCGCCCTGCGCGCCGTGGAGCGCGTCTCGTGAGCGGCTCGCCCGCGGAGGAGGCTCCGCTCGCCCAGGTCGAGACGCAGGTCGAGGAGCAGCTCGACGAGCTCGAGGTGGACGCTCCCCAGGTCGCCATCGTCATGGGCTCGGATTCCGACAAGGAGACGATGCAGAAGGCCGAGGCCGAGCTCGACGAGCGCGGCATCAGCTACGAGGTGCGCGTGATGTCGGCCCACCGCCAGCCCGACGTCGTGGCCGAGTACGCGAAGGAGCTGAAGTTCCGCGGCTTCTCCGTCGTCATCGCGGGCGCCGGCCTCTCCGCCGCGCTGCCGGGCGTGGTCGCCGCCCACACCGAGCTGCCGGTGATCGGCGTGCCGCTGACCAGCGCGAACTCCGCCCTCGGCGGCCTCGACGCGCTGCTCTCGTGCGCGCAGATGCCGCCGGGCGTGCCGGTCGCCGCCGTGGGCCTCAACGCGGCCCGCAACGCCGCGGTGCTCGCGGCGCGGATCCTCGCCTCGGCCTGAGCGTCCTCGCCTCGGCCTGAGCGTCAGGGCGCCGGCAGGCCGCCGTGGCGCGCGTGGGCGCGCTCCTCCGCGTCGGCCGCCCGGACGATCTCCTGCAGCCGCTCGTCGCGCTCCATGCGCGCGTCGACCAGGGGGTTGAGGAGCCCGCGCAGAACCGACCAGGCCGCCCACCACTTCGGAGCGAAGATGCGCGGCGCACGGCGTTCGATTCCGTCCGCGATGGCCTCGCCGGCGGCGCTCGGCGGCAGCCGCCTGAGCATGAACGGCGGCGGCAGGGTCTGCTCGGAGCGCTTCACGAGGGGATCCTCGAAGGCGTCCTGGACCATCCGCGTGTCGATGAAGCCGAAGTAGGCCACGCTCGCGCTTGCGCCGTGGTGGGCGAGCTCGACGCGAAGCGCTCGGCCGAGCTGCTCGACCCCCGCCTTGCTCATCGCGTAGGCCGAGTTCATCGCGCCGTTGGCGAACGCGTAGACGGAGGCGACGACGACGACGTGGCCGCCTCGCTCGACGATCTGCGGAAGCGCTGCGCGCGTCGTCCGCCACACGCCAAGCAGGTCGACCTCGATCGTGCGCTCCTGGGCCTCGGGGTCGATGACCCGCGCGGTCGCCGTCGGCGGAGCGATGCCGGCGTTGGCGACGGCGACGTCGAGACCGCCGAAGCGCTCCACCGCCGCTGCGACGGCGGCGTCCATCGCGTCCCGGTCGGTCACGTCGACGGCCAGCGCCAGCGTGCGCTCGCCGACCGCGCGCGCGGCGTCGCGGGTCGCCTGCTCGTCGAGGTCGACGAGCACCACCGACGCGCCGCGGTCGTGCAGCCGGCGGACGGTCTCGAAGCCGATGCCGCGCGCAGCTCCGGTGACCAGCGCGACGCGGTTGGCCACGGAGTAGGAGGGCACGGCCGCGATCCTCCCCGCGCCCGCCGCGCCCGCCGCGCCCGCCGCGCCCGCCGCGGCCACCGCGCCCGCCGCGACCGGGCCCGTGCCCGGATACGCTCGCGCGCCATGTCCCCTCCCGCCGCCGCCTCCTCGTCCCGGTCCTCCTCTTCGCTCTCCTCGTGGTCGCGCCCGCCTCCGCCACCGCGGCCGGCTGCGATCCGCTCGACACGCGCGCGTGCCTGCTGCCCTACCCGAACGACTGGTTCACTACGGTCGACCGCCGCACGGACACCGGGCGCCGGCTCGCGCTGCGGCGCTCCGACACGCCGGCCAACGCCCAGGGCGTGCACATCGACCCGGCCGAGCTGAACCGCAACGACGGCTTCAGCCCGGGCCAGGTGATCATGACGCGCGTCCCGGGGCTCGACCTCAAGCGCTCCAAGGCGGTGTCGGTCGCGGACCTCGGGCGCTACGCCGCGCGCCGCGCGCCGATCGTGCTCCTCGACGCCCGCACGCGCGAGCGCCAGCCGATCTGGGCCGAGCTCGACGAGCAGGCGAGCGGCGACGAGGTGACGCTCCTGATCCATCCCGCGCGCAACCTCCGGGACGGACAGCGCTACATCGTCGCGCTTCGCAACCTGTCCGACTCGGCCGGTCGCAGGCTGCGCCCGGGCGCAGCGTTCCGCGCGATTCGCGACGGCCGGGCGGCCACCGGCCCGCTCGCCGCTCGCGCGCGGCAGCTCGAACCGTCGCTGCGCACGCTCGACGCGGCCGGGATCAGGCGTTCCTCGCTCGACCTCGCGTGGGACTTCACGGTCGCGAGCACGCGCAACCTCACCGGACGCATGCTCGCGATCCGCGACGACGCATTCGCCCAGCTCGGCGACCGCGACCTCGCGGACCTGAAGGTGCGGGGCCGCCCGCCCGCCTTCACCATCGACGCGGTGCAGTCGCTCGCGCCCTGCGGCGACGACGGCTGCCAGGAGGGCGAGGACGACCGCCTCGCGCGCATCGTCGACGGCACGCTCACCGTGCCGTGCTACCTGAACAAGCTGGGCTGCCCGCCGGGCGCGACCCCCACGAGGATCCGCGCGCCACGCCGGCCAATCGCCTCCAGAAGTCGCGCTTCCTCGCCCCGGGCGGCATGGTGAGCGACGTGTGCGGCGGCGCGCCGTGCAGGGCGATCCAGACCGACTGACCAGCGCCGGCGGCCGGCCCGGCCGACGACCGATCTCCGGCCCGCTTACTACGCTCGAGAGGTGATCGAGCGCTATACCCGGCCCGAGCTCGGAGAGCTGTGGACCGACCATGCCCGCATGGAGGCCTGGCGGCAGGTGGAGGTCGCCGCCGCCGAGGAGCTCGACGGCCCCACGCCCGAGGAGCTCGAGGCGATCCGCGGCGCGAGCTTCACCGTCGAGGCGGTGCAGGAGCGCGAGCGGGTCACCGACCACGACGTCGCCGCCTTCGTCGACGTGCTGGCCGCCTCGGCGGGCCCGGGTGGCCGCTGGATCCACTTCGGGCTGACCTCCTCCGACGTCCTGGACACGGCGCTGGCGCTGCAGCTCCGCGGGTCCGGCGAGGTCGTGCTGGCGGGCGCCCGCGAGCTCGTCGCCGCGCTCGCCGCCCGCGCGCGCGAGCACGTGGACACCGTCGCCGTCGGGCGCACGCACGGGGTCCACGCCGAGCCGACGACCTTCGGCATCAAGCTCGCGGGCTTCGCCTTCGAGGCGCACCGCAACCTCGGGCGCCTCGAGCGGGCCTTCGAGCAGGTCGCCGTCGGCGCGATCTCGGGCGCGGTGGGAACCTACGCCGCCCACGGGCCCGACTACGAGCGCCGGGTGCTCGAGCGGCTCGGGCTGGCGGCCGAGCCCGTCTCCACCCAGGTCGTCGCCCGCGACCGCCACGCCGAGCTGCTGTCGGCCATCGCGCTGGCCGGCGCCGGCCTCGAGCGCCTGGCCACCGAGCTGCGCCTGCTCCAGCGCACCGAGGTCCGCGAGGTCGAGGAGCCCTTCCGGGCCGGTCAGAAGGGCTCGAGCGCGATGCCCCACAAGCGCAACCCGATCACCGCCGAGCGCATCACCGGCCTGGCCCGCGTGCTGCGCGCCGACGCGCAGGCGGGGTTGGAGGACGTCGCCCTCTGGCACGAGCGCGACATCTCGCACTCGAGTGTCGAGCGCATCGTGCTCCCCGACGCGACGATCCTCCTCGACTACCTCCAGGACCGGGCGCTGGGGCTCGTGCGCGGCATGACCGTCAACGAAGACCGCATGCGGGCCAACCTCGACCTCACCTCCGGCGCGCTGTTCTCCCAGCGCGCCCTGCTCGCCCTCGTGGAGCGCGGCATGGCCCGCGACGAGGCCTACCGGATCGTCCAGGCGGCGGCCCAGCGCGCGTGGGCCGAGGGGACGCCACTGCGCGAGCTGCTCGAGGCCGAGCCCGCCGCGCAGGGCCTCGACCTCGACGCGATCTTCGACGAGGGCCACTTCACGCGCCACGCGGCCGAGATCGTCGGGCGCCTCGACGCGATCGTCTGAGGGCGGGGGGCCTACCCGCCCGCTTCGACCCAATCGGCTGAGGTCCGCCGCCCCTTGCCCGTCCGCCGGCGCGGCCAGACTGCTTCCGATGGACGAGGATCCCACCTCGCGGCTGGCCGGCGCCGCCGCTCGCCTGAAGGCCGCCGCTCCGCCCGCGCCCGACGGGGAGCTCGCGGTCCTCGAGGGCCTCGCCCACGCGCGTCTCGAGGTCCGCCGCGCGCGGGCGCGGATCGCCGAGCTCGAGGCCCGGCTCGGCGCCGCCCGCGGACCGGACGCCGGGCCCGGCGGCCGCCGTTCCCTGCGCTAGCATCGCTCCAGTGACGACGGTCGCCGACCTCCCCCTCCTCTCCTCGGGGAAGGTCCGCGAGATGTACGACCTGGGGGACGAGATCCTCATGGTCGCCTCCGACCGCGTCTCGACCTACGACGTCGTCCACCCGACGCCGATCCCCGACAAGGGCAAGGTCCTCACCGGGCTGTCGCACTTCTGGTTCGAGCGCACCGGCCACATCGTCCCCAATCACCTCGTGTCGGCCACCGAAGGGGTTCCCGACGAAGTTCGCGCCCGCGCGCTGGCGGTGCGGAAGCTCGAGATGGTCGAGGTCGAGTGCGTCGTTCGCGGCTACATCACCGGGTCGGGCTGGAAGGACTACCAGGCCACCGGCGAGGTCTGCGGGATCGCGCTGCCCGAGGGGCTGCGCGAGTCCGAGCGGCTGCCGGCCCCGATCTTCACGCCGGCGACCAAGGCGGCCCTCGGCGATCACGACGAGAACGTGTCCTTCGAGCGCGCCGTCGAGATCACCGGCGACCGCGCGCTCCTAGAGGAGCTGCGGCGCCTGTCCCTGGCCCTCTACTGCTTCGCCCTCGAGCACGCGCTGGCCAACGGGATCATCCTCGCCGACACCAAGTTCGAGTTCGGCCGCGACGCCGGCGGGCGCCTGACCCTCGCCGACGAGGCGTTCACGCCCGACTCCTCGCGCTTCTGGCCGGCCGACGACTACGAGCCCGGCCGTTCCCAGCGCAGCTTCGACAAGCAGTACGTTCGCGATTGGGCCACGGGGACGGGCTGGGACAAGTCGCCGCCCGCGCCCCCGATTCCCGACGACGTCGTCGCGCGCACGCGCGAAACCTACCTCGAGGCGTACGAGCGCATCGCCGGCGAGCCCTTCGACGCGTGGCTCGCGCGCGTCGCCCCATGAGGGCGCGGGTCCTCGTCCGTCCCAAGGCGGGCATCCTCGATCCCCAGGGCCAGGCCGTCGAGCGCGCCCTTCCCGCGCTTGGGTTCGGCGGGGTGAGCGCGGTGCACGTCGGGCGCCTGATCGAGCTCGACGTCGAGGACCCGGCCCAGCTGCCCGCCATGTGCGAGCGCCTGCTCGCCAACCCGCTGATCGAGGACTACGAGATCCAGGAGCTCGCCGCCGACGCGACCTCCGGGCCGGTGAAGGGCGCCGCAAACGCGATCTCCGGGCAGGCGGCCGGGCCCGGCCCGTGATCGGCGTCCTGCGCTTCCCCGGCTCCTGCGACGAGGTGGACGCTCTCGAGGCCGCCTCGCTCGTCGACGACGCAAGGCTCCTGTGGCACCGCGACCGGGACCTTGGTGGGGTCGACGCCGTCGTCGTCCCCGGCGGCTTCTCCTACGGCGACTACCTGCGCGTCGGGGCGATCGCGCGCTTCTCGCCGATCATGGGCGCGGTGGCGGCGTTCGCGGGCAACGGCGGCCCGGTGCTCGGTATCTGCAACGGCTTCCAGGTGCTGTGCGAAGCCGGTCTGCTCCCCGGCGCGCTGCTCCCCAACACCGGGCTGCGGTTCGTATGCCGGCAGGTCGGCGTCGAGGTCGTCGACGCCGACACCGCGTTCACTCGCACGTGCGAGCCCGGCGAGCGCCTGAGCATTCCCGTCAAGCACACCACCGGCTGCTGGTTCGCCCCGCCCGAGCAGCTCGACGGCGTCCGGATCGTCCTGCGCTACGCCGCGGGCGAGAACCCCAACGGCTCGCTGCGCGACGTGGCCGGCGTGGCCAACGAGGGCGGCAACGTCGTCGGGCTCATGCCCCACCCCGAGCACGCCGTCGACGCGCTCGAGGGCTCCAGCGACGGCCTCAAGCTCTTCCAGTCGATGGCCCGTGTCGCGGTCTGAGCTCGCTGAGGCCTGTCCGTGGCGTGAGCTCGGGCTGACCGACGCCGAGTACGAGGCGATCGTGGCGCAGCTCGGGCGCGAGCCCAACGGCGTCGAGCTCGCGATGTTCTCGCTGCTGTGGTCAGAGCACTGCGGCTACAAGCACTCGCGCAAGCTGCTGCGCACGCTGCCCACCGAGGGGCCGCGGGTCGTCATGGGCCCGGGGGAGAACGCCGGGGCGGTGGACGCAGGCCACGACCGCGTCGTCGCCTTCAAGGTCGAGTCCCACAACCACCCCAGCGCGGTCGAGCCCTTCCAGGGCGCGGCCACCGGAGTCGGCGGCATCCTGCGAGATGTCTTCGCGATCGGCGCGCGGCCCATCGCCGTCCTGGACTCGCTGCGCTTCGGCGAGCCCTCCTCCGAGCGCTCGCGCTACCTGCTCGACCGCGCCGTGGGCGGCATCGGCCACTACGGCAACTCCATCGGCGTGCCGACGGTCGGCGGCGAGGTGGCCTTCGAGGGCCCCTACGAGCACAACTGCCTGGTCAACGCCATGTGCGTGGGGCTCGCCGACGCCGGCTCGCTGATCCGCTCGGCCGCCGCCGGGCCGGGGAACCTGCTCGTCCTCCTGGGCGCGGCCACCGGGCGCGACGGCATCGGTGGCGCTTCGGTCCTGGCCTCGGCCGAGCTCGAGGAGGGCGACGAGGCCAAGCGCCCGTCGGTGCAGATCGGCGACCCGTTCGAGGAGAAGAAGCTGCTCGAGTGCTGCCTCGAGCTGCTCGACGCAGACCTGCTCGCCTCGCTCCAGGACCTCGGCGCCGCGGGCCTGACCTCCGCCGCCGCCGAGATGGCGAGCAACGGCGAGCTCGGCGTCGAGGTCGACGTCGCCCTCGTGCCGCTGCGCGAGGCGTACATGGAGCCCTTCGAGGTGATGGTCTCCGAATCCCAGGAGCGCATGCTCGCGGTCGTCGCGCCCGAGCGGCTGGCCGAGGCGCTCGCCGTCGCCGAGCGCTGGGAGGTGCGCGCGACGGCGATCGGTCGCGTCCTCGAGGAGCCGGTCTTCCGGGTGCTCGCCGGCCCCGAGCTCGCGGGGGAGATGCCGATCCGCGCGCTCGTCGACGAGTGCCCGCTCTACGATCTCGAGCCCGACGCGGCCGCACGGCCGCGGTATCCCGTTCCCGCGCCGGTCCTGCGCTCCGACGCCCAGCCTTACGAACTCCTTCTGGCGCTGATGCGCTCGCCCGCGCTCGCCTCCCGTCGTCCGCTGTTCGAGCAGTACGACTGGCTCGTGCAGTCGCGCACCGTGCGGCGCCCCGCCGAGGCCGACGCGGCGGTCCTGCGCCTGGCCGGCGGCGGCGCGATCGCCGTCTCGATCGACGGCAACGGCCGGCGCGTCGCGGCCGATCCCGAGCGCGGCGCGGCGGAGGCCGTCTACGAGTGCGCCGCGAACCTCGCCGCGGTGGGTGCGGAGCCGCTCGGGCTCACCAACTGCCTGAACTTCGGCAACCCCGAGAAGCCGGGAATCGCCTGGCAGCTCGAGCGCGCCGTCGCCGGCCTCGGGGCCGCCTGCCGGGCGCTCGGCGTGCCGGTCGTCGGCGGCAACGTCTCGCTCTACAACGAGGGCCCCGACGGCCCGATCTACCCGACGCCGGTCGTCGGCATGGTCGGCGAGCTGCCGGACCCGGCCGCCGCCGGCCAGCTCGGCTTCGCCCGCGAGGGCGACGCGGTGGCCCTGGTCGGCGCCGGTGAGCCGTCGCTCGCCGCCTCCGAGGTCGCCAAGCTGCGTGGCGAGGCGCTGCCCGACGCCCTGCCGGCGGTCGACGTCGAGGCGCTTCGCGACACGCTCACCGCGGTCCGTGACGCCGTCCGCTCCGGCGCGGTGACCGGCGCACACGACGTCGCCGAAGGCGGCCTCGGCGCCGCGATCGCCGAGTGCGCGATCGCGAGCGGGATCGGCGCAGACGTCGATCTGTCGGACTCGCCGACCGCCGATCCCCGAGCCGCCGATTCTCCGCCGGCCGATCCCCTCACCGTGCTCTTCGGCGAAGGCCCCGGGCGCTTCGTGCTCTCGGGCGACGAGGCATCGCTGCGCTCGATCCCGGGCGCGACGGTGATCGGGACGGTCGGAGGCGACGACGTGCGCATCCGCGTCGGCGAGACGCTCGTCGACGTCGGAGTCGAGGAGCTGCGCAGCGCCAACGATGCGGGCCTGGCCCGCTGTTTCCAGTGATTTCTCGCGCAACGATCGGCCGGCGCGTTGCTACCCTGACACCGTCGGCCACGCGCCGGCCTCCTCTGTGACCGACCTCCTCGACACGCGCGACGGGCCGCGCGACGAGTGCGGCGTGTTCGGGATCCTCGCTCCCGAGCACGACGTCCCGCGGCTGGCGTACTTCGCCCTCTACGCCCTCCAGCATCGCGGCCAGGAATCGGCCGGGATCGCCACGGCTCGCGACGGCCACATCATGACCCTCCGCGACCTCGGCCTGGTCAGCCAGGTCTTCGACGAGCAGAAGCTGCTCGCGCTCTCGGGCGAGATGGCGATCGGGCATGTGCGCTACTCGACGACGGGCTCGAGCAAGTGGGAGAACGCCCAGCCGGTGTGGCGCTCTGACCGCCGCGAGCTCGCCCTCGCCCACAACGGCAACCTCATCAACGCCGTCGAGCTGCACGACGAGCTCGTCGAGAGCGGGGTGAGCTTTCGCTCGACCTCGGATTCGGAGATCATCGCCGCGCTGCTCTCGACCCACGAGGCCGACCGCATCGAGGACGCGATCGCCGACGTCATGCCCCGCCTGCACGGAGCCTTCTCGACGGTGGTCATGACGCGCGACGGGGTCCACGCCTTCCGCGACGGCCACGGGCTGCGCCCGCTCGCCCTCGGCGAGCTCGACGGCCGCTTCGCCGTGGCCTCGGAGTCGTGCGCCTTCGACATCATCGGCGCGCGCTTCATGCGCGAGGTGCAGCCCGGCGAGCTGGTCTCGATCAGCGAGCGCGGGCTGCGGACACGGATGGTCGTCGAGGGCGAGCGCCACGCCTTCTGCGTCTTCGAGCACATCTACTTCGCGCGCCCCGACTCGCGGCTCGGCGGCAACGTCCTGCAGGCCTCGCGCGGGCGGATGGGCGAGATCCTCGCCCGCGAGGCGCCCGCCCCCCGCGGGGACCTCGTGATCGCCGTCCCCGACTCCGGCAACGCCGCCGCCCGAGGCTTCGCACGCGCGAGCGGGCTGCCCCAGGACGACGGCCTGATCAAGAACCGCTACGTCGCGCGGACCTTCATCCAGCCCGGCCAGGAGCTGCGCAAGCACGGCCTGCGGCTGAAGTTCAACCCGCTCCCCGAGATCGTGGGCGGCCGCCGGCTCGTGGTCGTGGACGACTCGATCGTCCGCGGCAACACGACGCGCCAGATCGTCTCGATGCTCCGCGATGCGGGAGCCGCCGAGGTCCACATGCGCGTCTCGGCCCCGCCGATCCGCCATCCGTGCCACTACGGGATCGACATGTCGACGCGCGAGGAGATGATCGCCCACGGCCGCACCGCCGATGAGGTGGCGCAGGAGCTGGGCTGCGATTCGCTCGCCTACCTCTCGCTCGACGGCGTGTACGAGGCGATCGGCGCGGGGCGCGAAACCCACTGCGACGCCTGCTTCAGCGGCGAGTACCCGCTGGAGGGAAGCGGCGAGGCGAGCGGCAAGTTCGCGCTCGAGCCGCTGCCCGTGCTCCAGGCTTAGCCCGTCGGCTGAGTCAGGCCGGGACCAGCTCGAAGTCGGAGCTCGGCAACGCGCGGGAGAGTGCTGTGGCTCGTCGTGATCGTCCTGGCGGTAACTCCGGTCCCCTGATAGACGTATTCGGCGGTAGGCGCGATCAGCGATGGCTTCGACAAACCCCAACCACAGCCCGCTCTCGGTCCTCGACGGCGCGTTCGTCTGGCTCAATTCCGAGCCGCTCACGGCCGCGGGACTCCGCGGCCGTGTCGTGCTCGTCGACTTCTGGACGTACTCGTGCGTCAACTGGCTGCGCACGCTGCCCTACGTCCGGGCGTGGCACGAGCGGTATCGCGACCGCGGGCTCGTCGTCGTCGGCGTGCACGCCCCCGAGTTCGGCTTCGAGCACGACTTCGACAACGTGCGCCGCGCGGTGAGCGAACTCGACGTCGGCTACCCGGTCGTCATCGACAACGACTTCACCATCTGGCGGTCCTTCGAGAACCACTACTGGCCGGCCCTCTACCTCGTCGACGGCGACGGGCGTGTTCGGTTCCATCACTTCGGCGAGGAGGCCTACGAGGAGACCGAGCGGACCATCCAGCAGCTCCTGGGCGTGGACGAGGAGCTCGTCAGCGTCGACGCCGGCGGGCTCGCCCAGGCGGCCGACTGGGGTGCGCTGAGGTCCCCGGAGACCTACCTGGGCCATGCTCGCGGCGAGCGTCGCAATGACCGGCGAGCCGACGGGCTCGCGCTCAACCAGTGGGCGCTCGCCGGCGAGTGGTCGGTGGGCGAGGAGGCCGCCGTGCTCGACACGGCCGCCGGGTCGATCGCCTACCGGTTCGAGAGCCGCGACCTCAACCTGGTGCTCGCGCCGCCGGCTTCCGGCGCGCCGGTCCGCTTCGCCGTGCTCCTCGACGGCCAGCCGCCCGGCGATGCCCACGGGCTCGACGTCGACGAGTCCGGCGAAGGCACCCTCGCCGAGCCGCGGATGTACCAGCTCGTCCGCCAGCGAGGACCCATCCGCCAGCGGACCTTCGAGATCACGTTCGACGGCCCGGGCGTGCGCGCGTACGTGTTCACCTTCGGCTGATTCGAGACGACCGGTCTAACCCCGCGCGCCCACCACTGCCGTATGACGAGACGGAGCAGTCGGCGAGACGACTTCTGAAACGTTTCTAGCGCGTGCCGCGGGTGAGGCGTCGCGCCGCGTCGCGGTCGTGCGCGAGGTCGGACTCGACGAAGGCGCCGGGAGCGCCGCCATGGATCTTGCCGTAGGAGCGCTGGTTGATGCCGCTCCCCCGCCGCGTGTACGTGGACACGATGAGGGCGACGAGGACGATGAGCAGGAAGGCCGCGAAGATCGCGTTGCCGCCCGACAAGGTGATGAAGGCCATGCTCGCTCCGATTCCCAGGGGGACGTGAAGCCTCGCGCCCACGCGCCCGCCGAGGTGTGAGGTAGCGCACTGTCTCCCACGGGTTTCCGGAAAGACCGCGCAGGCCGCCGGTGACGGCCGCGTCCGGCGCTAGGGTGGCCCGGCGATGGACCTGGATCTCGCCCTCCACGAGCACTTCGGCTTCAGCGGCTTCCGGCGCGGGCAGCGCGAGGCGGTCGCGGCCGCGCTCGAGGATCGCGACCTCCTCGTGGTCATGCCCACCGGCTCGGGCAAGTCACTCTGCTACCAGCTCCCGGCGCTCATGCGCGACGACCTCACCGTCGTCGTGTCGCCACTCGTCTCGCTCATGCAGGACCAGGTCGAGGCGCTCCGCGCCCGCGGCGGCCCGGCGCGCGTCGCGCTGATCAACGCCCAGCAGGATCTCGAGGCGAACCGCGAGGCGCTCGCGCGCGCTGCGGGCGGAGACCTGCGGCTGCTCTACGTCGCGCCCGAACGCTTCTCCTCCCCCGGGTTCGTGCAGCGCCTGGCGGCAGCGCGCGTCGGGCTCTTCGTGGTCGACGAGGCGCACTGCGTGTCGCAGTGGGGCCACGACTTCCGGCCCGACTACTTCCGCCTCGCGGAGGCCGCGCAGGTCGTGGGAGCGCGCGCGGTCGTCGCCTCGACGGCGACGGCGACCCCGCAGGTCGCCGCCGACGTGGTTCGCCGGCTGGCGCTGCGCGACCCCGTCCGCGTCAGCACCGGCTTCGACCGCCCCAACCTCAGCTTCGCCGTCGTGCCCTCGCGCGGCGGCCTCGACAAGCGCCGGCGGCTGATGGCCGCGCTGCGCGCCCCCGACGCCCTGCCCGCGATCGTCTACACCGGCACGCGGGCCACGGCGCAGGAGCTGGCGGCCGACGTGCGGCGCGAGCTCGGCATCCACGCCGTCCCCTACCACGCGGGCATGGAGCGCGAGGCGCGGGCCGGCGCCCAGGCCGCCTTCATGGGCGGCGCCGCGCCGGTGGTCGTGGCCACGAACGCCTTCGGGATGGGCATCGACAAGGGCGACGTCCGCACCGTGGTGCACGCCACCGTGCCTCCGTCCGTCGAGGCCTACTACCAGGAGGCCGGTCGCGCCGGGCGCGACGGCCGACCGGCCCGCTGCATCATGCTCGCCGAGCGCAAGGACAAGGGGCTGCACGTGTTCTTCATCGAGCGCGACGCGGCCGAGCCGCGCGCGACGCTCGACGCAGCGGCGTCGGCCGAGGAGGCCAAGCGTGCCCGCTGGCGCCAGTTCCGCGCGGTGTGGGCCTTCGTGGAGGGTAAGACGTGCCGTCGCGAGGCGATCCTGCGCCACTTCGGCGATCGCTCGCCTCCGGCGCCCGCCCCGGGGGTGCCGTGCTGCGACGTGTGTGACGCCTCGTGGGTCCCGGCGCCGCCGGCCGTGGCGAGCGCCGGCACGCGGCGCTCGGGCGCGAACGGGGCCGGCGCCGGCGCGCCCGACGGCGACCTCGAGGCGGCGATCGTCGAGGTGGTCTCGCGCGCCCGGCCCTCAGTGGGGCGGACGCGGACGGTCGAGATCCTCCGCGGCGGGCGCTCGCGCGTCATCCGCGACAACGCGTATGACGGCCTGCCGAACTACGGGGCCTACGCCCACCTCTCGCGCGACGACGTGCTCGAGCAGGTCGACGGGCTCCTCGCCGCGGGGACGCTGCGCTCGACCGGCGGGGCCTTCCCCAAGCTCGCCCGGGCATGAGCGCCGGCCTGCGGGTCGGCGTCCTCGTCTCCGGCGCGGGGACGAACCTGCAGGCCCTGCTCGACAAGGTGCACGGCGAGGAGGGCGTCGAGATCGCAGCCGTCGCCTCGAGCGCCCCGGAGGCCGCCGCATTGGAGCGCGCTCACGCCGCGGGGGTCGACGGCGCGGCGTTCCCGCTCGGCGAGTTCCCCGACCGCGCGGCGCGCGACACCGCCATCGGCGAGTTCCTGGATGCGCGGGGCGTGCGCCTTGTCGTGCTGGCCGGCTACATGCAGCTCCTCACCGCGGCGTTCCTGGAGCGCTACCCCGAGGCGATCATCAACGTCCACCCCGCGCTGCTGCCCGCCTTCCCCGGCGTCCGTGCCGTCGAGCAGGCGGTCGAGCACGGCGTGAAGGTCTTCGGGGTCACCGTCCACTTCGTGGACGACGGGATCGACACGGGCCCGATCATCCTCCAGCGGGCGCTCGAGCTGGGGACCCAGACCGACCCCGAGCTCGTCCGCGACGCACTGCGCCCGCTCGAGCACGAGCTGCTGCCCGAGGCGGTTCTGCTCTTCGCACGTGGCTTCCTGCGCTTCGACCCCGACAACTCCAGGCGCGTGCTGATCGGGGGAGAGCCCGAGGAGGCCGGCGAGGCCTGATCGACGCGGACGCGCCGGTGGAGGCCGGCGAGCCCGGCTCGGCGCGAGACGAGGCCGGACGGCGACGCCCGCGGCTACTCGTCGCGCTGCTCGGACGTCGCGCGCTGGGCGAGCTTCTCGGAGAGGTAGGCGGCCTTGTCGGCTCGCCGCTCGTGCGCTTGCTCCTCGGTGTCGTCGTCGGCTTGGAGCGCGCCCTCCCGCTCGTCGGCCTCGCGCTTCGCCTGGGCCCGGCGCAGCGCCTCGGTGTCGGGCTCGGTCGCCACATCCCATATCCTCGCACCCGGCGATGACGCGGCCGAGGATCGTCCAGCCTGAGGGGCTCACCGACCCGGGGGAGGTCCGGGTCGCGCGCGCACTGCTGTCCGTGTCGGACAAGCGCGGGATCGTCGAGTTCGCCCAAGGGCTCCGCGGTCTCGGGGTCGAGATCGTCTCCACCGGCGGGACCGCGGCCGAGCTCGAGGCCGCCGGGATCGACGTCCGCCCGATCTCCAGCCTGACGGGCTTCCCGGAGATCATGGACGGGCGCGTCAAGACGCTGAACCCCAAGCTCTACGCCGGCCTGCTCGCCCGCCGCGACGATCCGGCCCATCTGCGCGCCGCCGCAGACCACGACGTCGAGTGGGTGGACCTGGTCTGCGTGAACCTGTACCCCTTCGAGCGCACGGCCGCCCGCCCCGGGGTGGAGGACGAGGAGGTCATCGAGAACATCGACATCGGTGGGCCGACGATGATCCGAGCGGCCGCCAAGAACCACGCGTTCGCTGCGGTGGTGGTGGGGCCCGAGAGCTACGACGCCGTTCTCGAGGAGCTTCGCTCGTCGAGCAACCGCCTGTCGACGACAACGCGCCACAGCCTGGCCGCGGCCGCCTTCGCCTATACCGCGCGCTACGACACGGCCATCGCGCGCTGGTTCGCCGAGCATGGCGAGGACTTCCCCGACCTCTTCGTCCGGGCCTTCGAGAAGGTCCTCGACCTGCCCTACGGCGAGAACCCGCATCAGCGGGCCGCCTACTACGCGCAGGTGGGCGCGCCCATGCACCTGCTCTCCATGGTCCGGCAGGCACAGGGCAAGCCGCTGAGCTTCAACAACCTCCTCGACCTCAACGCCGGGCGCCTGCTCCTGCGCGAGTTCGACGGGCCGGCGTGCGTGATCATCAAGCACAACAACCCGTGCGGCGCGGCCGCCGGGGAGAGCCTGCTCGAGGCCTACCGCCGGGCGTTCGCGGGGGATCCGCTGAGCGCCTTCGGCGGGGTGATCTGCTTCAACGGCCGCGTCGACTCCGAGCTCGCAGAGGCGGTGACCGGCCAGTTCGCCGAGCTCGTCTTCGCCCCGGGCTACGACGCCGGCGCGTTCGACGCCTTCGCCGCCAAGGCGAACCTCCGCGTGCTCGAGGACGACGAGCGCAGCGCGACGCTCTTCGGCGAGGCCGAGGTCAAGCAGGTCATCGGCGGCCTGCTCGTCCAGGACCGCGATCTCGACCATGAGGAGCGCGACGGCATGCGGGTGGCCACCGAGCGCGCCCCCAGCGAGGACGAGTGGCGCGACCTGCTCTTCGCGTGGCGGGTGTGCAAGCACGTGCGCTCCAACGCAATCGTCGTGGCCAAGGGGCTGGCCACGGCCGGCATCGGCGCGGGCCAGATGAGCCGCGTGGACTCCGTGCGCCTCGCCGTCGAGAAGGCCGAGGGAAGGGACCTGGCGGGGGCGGCGCTCGCGTCGGACGCCTTCTTCCCGTTCGCCGACGGTCCCGAGATCGCCATCGAGGCGGGGGTCTCGGCGATCATCCAGCCGGGAGGGTCGGTGCGCGACGATGAGGTGATCGCGGCCGCGGACCGTGCCGGCGTCGCCATGGTCTTCACGGGCCGGCGCCACTTCCGCCACTAGGCGCAGCCGCAGCCGTCCACGAGCACGGCCCGGCGCCGACGGGGCGCAGCCCTTCTGCTCGCGCGGCTACGCGAGGCCGAGGCTGTGAGGGCGTAGGGCGTAGCGCGGGTCGGTCTCGACCTGCGGCTCCAGGAGCGCGGCGGCGCCGCGGCGGGCCTCCGACGCGCTCGAGCGGCGGTGCAGCTCGCCCGGAGCACGTATCTCGTGGTCGCGGATTCCGATCTCGAACCACACCCGGCTCATGGCGTCACGGTGCAGGGTGCCCCAGCGGTCGGCGAGGCCCTGGACGATGAAGAGGCCCCAGCCGCCCGGCTCGGGCTCGCGCTCGGCGGTCACCACCGGCTCGAACCCGGGGCCGCCGTCGGCGACCTCGATCCCTATGTGATCGTCACGGAGCCACGCACGCACCACGACGGTGTCGCGACGGTCGACGCCGGCGTGCCGGATCGAGTTGGTGACGAGCTCGGACGTCATGAGCCTCACGTCCCTGAGCAACTCGGCGCCCAGTCCGAGCTCGAACTCGCCCAGTGCGATCCGCGCCTCGGAAGCGGCCTCGGGCCCCGCGGTCAGTTGGAGTTGAAGCATGTCGGGCATCACGGCGAAGTTCCCGCGTCACGATTCCAGGACGAAGCGCAGCCGGAGACGCGGCCCGCGCAGCCCAGGTCGATCTACCTGTTGCGGACCGTCACGTCGCGCTGTCTCGGTGGTGCCCGCAGTCCCGCGCTTTGAATCCTCTTCAAGACCATTCCCGCCGATTGCACGGGTCGTGTGATGCGTGTCATCCGCCACTACGATCCGCAAGCCCCTGTAGCTCAATGGCTAGAGCGTCCGGCTTTTAACCGGGAAGGTGAGGGTTCGAGTCCCTCCGGGGGCATTGACGCGCCGCCAGGGGCAGATGCTCCGCAAAACGAGCAACTCCCGCGCTAACGCCCGTCGAGCCACTCCGGACGCTCGATTCCGGCGTACTCCTGGATGGCGCCGTAGACCCTCTGGACAATCGCTGGTCGGGTTGACGATTACGCGCACAGCCCCACAAGCGAGCGCGCGGCGCTTGCCACGGCTCGCTCGCGACGCGGGTGTTTGACGGTCGACCGGCACAGCGCACGCCGACCCAGGCCGACGCGTCAAGACCGGCGTGAACCGGTGCGCCGCATCGACATTGCTCGGCCGACACAGCCACCGCTGCCGCCGATGCGGCGCCTTGCCATACCAACCGTCACGCACCACGCGGCTGCCCTCGTGCGCCGGATCGGGACACCGTGGGATCTCCATGACCAGCCGGTCGCCCACCAGCCATCAGCCCTGACCGATCATCTCCATCCGCATCGAGCGAGAACATGCGTTCGCTCCACGAACGTACGCCAAGGCCGATCACCCGCTGAGCCAGAGGAGAATGACCGACGGCAATCCCACGCGCTCGGTGCGGCATTCCGCTCTGATCACCCGGACAGGATGATGACCCGTCACCAGGCGACCGACAGGCTTGCGGAATGCCGTGCGTTCAGGCGACCGGCGGACAGCAGCGGCCGATGAACCCGCCCGAGAGCGCGTAGGAGAGCGCCTCCAGGACGACGCCGAGGGCAAGCCACCGGACGTCGCCGTGGCGCAACAGGGCGACGCGCGATGCGGTCTTCGCGACCGCGTGGAGACCGCATCTACGCCGGGAGGTCTGTACGGATTCCCTCCGTGCCTCCGTGTGCTGGGGTCGATGTGACATGGCGATTCCGGCTGAGCGCGAAGCGAGGCAAGCGCCGGACGTTGGCGCTCGCTCGAACTGAGGTCGCCGCGACGATGGACTGCGAGGCGGTCCTGGAGATCGTGGGCTCGACGCCGCAGGGGCTCCTGGCAAATCACGCAAAACGGATGACGACGGATCACCCTGCGCGCGAGGATGCTGCGCCCATGTTCTCGCAAACCGATCGGGCTCGATGCTCGTGATACGCGTGCCTCCCTGGGATTCGCAAGCGATGGGAGCGCATGTAGCGGCACCACCAGGATCGATTTCGACGTCGATTGGATCCCGTCACGCAGCGGCGGACAGGATGCGGTCACGTACGTGTAGGACAACATTCCTCGAAGGAGGTTGACATGGCACTTTCGGATCAACTCACCGAGCTCGCCGCCCGGGCCAAGAATGCGGAGGACCACGCGGCAGCGGCGCAGGGCAAGGCCAAGGCCGACGTTCAGGCGGACGTCGAGAAGGCGCGAGCGTCTGCTCAGGATCGGGCTAAGAAGCTGCGCGAGTCGGCTGAGGCGAACGAGAACAAGCTCTCAGTCTGGTGGTACGACTTGCAGCGCACGTGGAACGAGCACGTCGGGAAGATTCGCGACGACATCGACGCCAAGCGGGCTGAGCACGACGTGGATCGCGCCCAGCGGCGCGCCGAGCGGAGAGCGGACGACGCGGTGTTCGCGATCGACTTCGCGTACGCGGCGATCGAGGAGGCGGAGTACGCAGTGCTCGACGCTGAACTGGCGAGGATGGAGGCGGACGAGCTGTCGGCGGCCTGATCACTGACTTGAGTGGCCCGCGGGGCGAGCTCGAGTCCCGCGGGACATTCACCTTTCACTACGGGAGTCAGCCATGTCAAGATCCGATCGCGCTGCTCGAGGAGCAGGCAGCGGAGCGGGTGCCGATCGGTTACGGACGCATGTCGGCATCGCCGTTTGCGGTTATTCGGGGTGCGGCCTCTGAGCGACATCAGGAGCTGTTGCGCGCGCAGGCGAGCGGAAGGCCAGATCAAGCGGTTCGACAAGACGGTCGCGAAGGGCCAGCGAAAGGACAGCGCGCGAGCGTTCGAGAGGCTTGCCGTGAAGGGAACGGCGAGGCGCACATTCGGGCTGACCTGCCGCTGATCGTGCCGATCAGGGACCTCGTCGACCGTGCCGGAGCGCGACGGCTCGAGCTTGCCGCGCGCATGCTGCTGGACTCCTACCTCGCCAGCTTGTCCGGTGATCGCCGCCGACTGGTGGAGCGCTATCGGTACGCCGACCTCGCGCGCGAGGTCGGCGGCGTGGGGAGCGTGGGAACGCGTTGCTTGGTGATCCTGCTGCTGGGACGGCGACCCGAGCGATGCGCTGTTCCTTCAGCAAAGGAGGCGCCGCGCTCGTCACTCGAGCGGTTCGCCGGCCGGTCTGGGTTCTCCAACCAGGGGCAGCGGGTGGTCGAGGGTCAGCGGCTGAGGCAGGCCGCGAGCGACATCCTTCCTCGGATGGCTGGGCGAGCCGCCCGGTACCTTAGAAGAGCTCGATCGCGACGAATAGCGCCCAGCGCGAGCAACACG
>CAVSMB010000023.1:0-123558 GCA_963728925.1 uncultured Actinomycetes bacterium
AAGGTCCAGGCCAGCCGTCTGGCGCCTGGGTGCGTTTGTGGCGTGAGCCGTAGGTCGCGCCGTAGCCCAGCCGGCGAGCAGGGTGACGCCTTCCTCGGGGTCGACCCGACCCTCAGGCAGGAGAACCGGAGCTGTGAGGGGCGACGGCTCTGACCTTCGTCACGGTCGGTGCGCAGGGGGCCGACGGTCGGGCGCAGCGTCGGGCGTCGGCGCGGCCGGCCGGGCATCGTCGGCGCCCTCATCGGGCGGGTCGGCGAAGGAAACCGCCACCTTCTGCTCGTCGCTGCGCTCCTCGATCTTGGCCAGCGCGCGCAGGGCCTGCTGGTCGGCTTCCGTGGGCGGGTGGAAGAGGCCTCGCGGCCACAGCCGACGAGCGAGGACGGCGTTGACCTCGGCGCAGTAGACGACGATCCGGGCGCCGAGGAACAGCCACGTGAGCAGCCCGATCACCGTGGCGAAGGTTCCGTAGGTCTGTCCGGCGCCCTTGACGACATGGCCGATGTACGCGCCGCCGACGGCCTGCAGGATGGTCCACAACACGGTCGCGGCGAGGATTCCGGGCCACAGCTCGTGCGTTGGCACCGCGCGGTCGGTCAGCAGCCGGAAGGCGGCGACGAACAGCGCGAAGTTCAGGGCCAGCGAGAGCGCGACGCCGGCGATCGTCAACAGGACTCCCCCGAGGCCGCCGGCGACGAGCCCGGCGGCCGCGGTCGAGAGCAGCTGCAGCGTCCCCAGGACCGCGAGCAGGCCGAGGCCACGGAGGCGGGAGACCAGGAAGTTCGCGCGTTCGCGGTGAGGTATGGCGTGGACGCGGTTGAACGCGGTCTGCGCGGCGAGCGTCACGGCGAGGCCGGACAGGAGCGCGCCGACGATCCCGACGGCAAGGGCGATTCCGCTGCCCTTCAGCGAGCCGGCCTTGATCTGGTCGCCGATGATCGGGATCTGCTTGAGAGCGGAGTCGAGGACCGCCTTCTGGGCGTCGGGGTTGCCCTGGAGCACGAAGCCCAGGAGCGTCACGAAGACGAGGATCAGCGGAAACAGCGAGAAGAAGCCGTAGTAGGCGATCAACGCGGAGAGGTTGCCGGCCTGGTCGTCGCCGAACTTCTTGACGACCGCGATGGGAACAGCGAGAACGCGATGGCGCCGTTGGAAGCGGTCGAACGTCTTCACCGGCGCGAGGACGTCCATCGTCACGATCCTACGCGGACGTCGGTCGCCCCAAACACTCATAGACTCGCGGGCGTGGATTCCTGGGCCTTCGAGCACCACCTCTCCAGCGCGCAGGGCGCCGGCGCGCTCCCGCGCGACGGGGCCCACGGCGTCGCCGGGGGCGCGGCGTGTGGCGACGTCGCTCGGCTCGGCGTGGCGGTCGAGGGCGAGCGGGTGGTCGCCGCCGGCTTCGAGGCGTCGGGATGCGGCGCGACGTCCGCGGCTGCCAGCGCGGCGGTCACCCTGGTACGGGGCACGCCGCTGCTCGAGGCGGCGCGCGTCGGGACGAGCGAGATCGCCGAGGAGCTCGGGGGCCTGAGCCCCGGAAAGCTCCACGCGGCCGAGCTCGCGGCCGACGCTCTGCACCGCGCGCTCGGCACGGCCGCCCACGCGCAGGCCGCGCTCGGGCCGAGCCCGTCGCGGGTGCTCGTGGCGATGAGCGGTGGCGTGGACAGCGCGGTCGCGGCGCTGCTGTGCGCGCGCGGTGACGACGCCGACGTCGTCGCCGTCACCCTGGAGCTGTGGCGCGACTCCGAGAACGACGGCGCGAGCAGCTGCTGCTCGGCCGACGCGGTGCGCACCGCGCGCGCACTCGCCCACCGGATGGGCCTCGCGCACCTCACCCTCGATCTGCGCGCCGCCTTCCGCGCCGGGGTGGTACAGCCGTTCCTCGACGACCACGCCGCGGGCCTCACCCCGAACCCCTGCGTGCGCTGCAACGGCAGCGTGCGGCTCGACGCGATGCTCGAACTCGCCGGCCGGCTCGGCGCCGGCGAGCTGGCCACCGGCCACTACGCGCGACTCCACGACGACGGCGCCGGTCCGCTGCTGCGCGTCGCCGCCGATCCGGCCAAGGACCAGAGCTACATGCTCGCCGGCCTGGCGCCGGCGTCGCTCGAGCGGCTGCGCTTCCCACTCGGCGAGCTGCACAAGCCGCGGGTACGCGGGCTCGCCGAGGCGGCGGCCCTCCCCGTCGCTCGAGCACCCGAGTCCCAGGACCTGTGCTTCCTGGCCGGCACCGGCAAGGCGGCCTTCATCGCCCGCCACGGCGGCCAGCACCAGCGCCCGGGCGACGTCGTCGATCGGGCCGGCCGGGTGCTGGCGCGCCACCACGGCCATCAGGGCTTCACCGTCGGCCAGCGCCGGGGCACCGGCGTCGGAGGCGGTGGCGCGCCGGTCTACGTGCTCGAGACCGACGCGCGCGCCAACCGCGTCGTCGTCGGGCCCCGCGAGGCGCTGTCGCGCGATGGCGTCACGCTCCGCGACGCGACCCTGCACCGCGACGCCGCTCGCGTGGACCGCGTGAAGCTGCGCTACCGCTCGGCGCCGCTGGAATGCTCGGTGCGGGGCGCAGCGGCCGCGGGCGCCCATGACCGCCTCACGCTCGAGCTCGGCGAGCCTGCGCTCGGCCCCACCCCCGGCCAGGCCGCGGTGCTGATGGACGGCGACCTCGTCGTCGGCGCGGCGACCATCGTCGCCTGAAGAGGCGCGGCGCCGGCGCGCCCGGTGATACCGCCAGGGGGTACTACACTTCTCAGTCGTGTTCACTGAGATCTTGAGGAACCCCTGATGCCGAGCATTCCTTCCAACGACCGCGGGGCGACCCCGGTCTGCATCCGCTGCGGTGAACGGCCGGGGACCGTGCGCATGCTGGTCTCAGACGGCACCGAGCGCCGGTCGGTCGCGCTGTGCGACCGCTGCGCCCAGCTTCTGTACATGGAGTCCGCCGTGGGCCCCGGCGCCGCGGGCGCGCAGGGCGGCCATGTCCAGCCCGAAGCCCCGACGTCGAAGACGCCCGCGCTGGACCAGTTCGGGTGCGACCTGACGCGCGACGCGGCCGAGGGGCGCATCGACCCCGTCGTGGGCCGCGAGCTCGAGGTCGAGCAGACCGTCGAGATCCTCGCGCGCCGGCGCAAGAACAACGCCGTCCTCGTCGGCGAGCCCGGCGTCGGCAAGACAGCGATCGTCGAGGGCCTTGCCGCCCGCATCGCCGCCGGCGAGGTGCCGGCGACCCTGCGCGACGCTCGCGTCATCTCGCTCGATCTCGCGGGGATGATCGCCGGGGCCCAGTTCCGCGGGCAGTTCGAGCAGCGGCTCAAGTCGGTGCTCGAGGAGGTCCGCGAGGCGCAGGGGCGCGTGGTGCTGTTCCTCGACGAGCTGCACACGATCCTCGGCGCCGGTGCGGCCGAGGGCGCGATGGACGCCGCCAACATGGTCAAGCCGATGCTCGCTCGCGGCGAGCTGCGCATGATCGGGGCGACGACGCTGGCCGAGTACCGCAAGGTCGAGCGCGACGGCGCGCTCGCGCGGCGCTTCTCGGCCGTGATGGTCGAGGAGCCGTCGGTGCAGGAGACCGTGGAGATCCTTTGCGGACTGCGCTCCGCCTACGAGCAGCACCATGGAGCGGGGATCGCCGACGAGGCGCTGGTCGCAGCGGCGCGACTGTCGGATCGCTACCTGAGCGAGCAGCGGCTGCCCGACAAGGCGATCGACCTGGTCGACCAGGCCGCTGCGCGCGTGCGCTTGCGGGCCGGCGACGTCGAGGACGTCGCGGCGCTGGAGGCTGAGAAGGCCCAGGCCGTCGAGGCCGAGGACTTCGAGCGCGCCGGGCTGCTCAAGACCCGCATCGGGAGGGCGGCAGAGCGCGGCGAGATCGAGGCACCGGTCGTGCTCGAGAGCGACGTGGCGGCCATCGTGTCCGCACGCAGCGGCATCCCGGTCGGCGAGCTCGTCGCCGCCGAGCTCGAGCGCCTGCAAGACCTCGAGGGCGACCTGCACCAGCGCGTCGTGGGCCAGCACGAGGCCGTGGAAGTGGTGGCGGACACGATCCGTCGCGGCCGCGTCGGCCTCGCCGAGGAGGATCGCCCACTGGGCACCTTCCTGTTCCTCGGGCCCACCGGCGTCGGCAAGACCGAGCTCGTGAAGGCGCTCGCCGAGCGGCTGTGCGCGTCCGAGAAGTCGCTCGTGCGCATCGACATGTCCGAGTACCGCGAGCCACACACCGTCGCGCGGCTGATCGGGTCGCCGCCCGGCTACGTCGGCTACGGCGACGGCGGCCAGCTCACGGAGCCGGTTCGGCGCCGCCCGTACAGCGTGGTGCTGCTCGACGAGGTCGAGAAGGCCCATCCGGACGTGTGGAACGTCTTGCTCGCGCTCATGGACGACGGCCGGCTGACCGACGGCGAGGGCCGTACGGTCGACTTCACCAACGCCGTGGTCGTCATGACCTCGAACCTCGGCGCCGGCGCGGCACGGCGCGGCATCGGCTTCACCGCCACCGAGCCGGCCGCCGACGAGGAGCGCATGCGGGGCGCGGCCAAGGCCGCCTTCCTGCCCGAGTTCCTCAACCGGATCGACGAGATCGTCACCTTCCGGGCGCTCACCACCGAACAGGTCGAGGCGATCTGCGAGCTCATGGTCGCCCGCGTGGCCGAGCGGCTACGCGAGGAGCGCGGGATCGAGCTCGACTTCGAGCCGGCGCTGGTGCGCCGGCTGGCCAAGGAGGGCTTCGACGCCGAGTACGGCGCCCGGCCGCTCAAGCGCCACGTACGCCGCACGCTCGAGCGCGAGCTGACGCGGGCGATTCTCGACGGCCGCCTGGCCGACCGCGCGCGGGCCGTGGCGCGGGCGGGCGACGACGGGGGCATCCACCTCGCGGTCGAGCCCGTCGAGGAGCCCGAGCCGGCGGCGATCGCTGCGTAGGAGGCGAGGACCAGGCGTGCGGCCGGCCCTCCGCCCGAGGGCCGGCCGCATCGGGTTCCAGGCCGATCGCCCCGCTGGCCGCGCCAGTCGCGTCGCGGGCGCGGTCGGCGACGCGGGGGCCGCCCCGATCTGGTGTGCTTGTCGCCATGGGCGACGAACGCGATCCTGCGCGACTCGAGCTCGGCAGCGCGGTCCGGTGCACCGACGGGCCGTACGGGGAGCTGGCCGACGTCGTCATCGACCCGCTCGCACGGCGCGTCACGGACCTGGTCGTCCACGCGAGCGGACGCCGCGAGGAGGCGCGCCTCGTCCCGATCGAGCTGGCCCGCCAGGCGGAGCACGGCGATCGGGCGATCGAGCTCTCGTGCACGGTCGCCGAGGTGACCGCGCGCGAGGCCATCCGCGAGTCCGCGTACCTGCGGCTCGGCGAGTTCCCCGTGGCCGACCCGGGCTGGGATGTGGGCGTCGAGGACCCCTACGCGCTGCCCTACTACGAGACCGTCGACGACTTCGCGGTCGGCCCGACCGAGATCGACCCGCACGCCGTCTGGGAGTACGACCGCGTCCCGAAGGGCGACGTCGAGATCCGCCGCGCGAGCAGCGTCTGGTCCGCCGACGGCCACGCCGTCGGGCACGTGGACGGCTTGATCGTCGAGGACGGGCAGCACATCGTCGCCTTCGTCCTGGAGCACGGCCACCTCTGGGGCGGGCGCGAGGTCGTCATCCCCATCACCGCGGTCGCCGGCATCGAGAGCGACCGGGTGACGCTGACGCTGACCACCGATCAGGCCGGCGACCTGCCGTCGCGGCGCGTTCGCAGCCGCCACCGCTGAGCCGGGCCGTCGCGGCCTACACTCGCCGCCGTGGTGCACGAATCGGCCGCCGTGGGCTTCGCGCGCAGCGCGGACGCCTACGAGCGCGCTCGTCCCGAGTACCCGGATGACGCGATGGCGTGGCTGGCCGAGCGGCTCCGGCTCGGGCGCGGGGTGACGGTGGTCGATCTCGCCGCCGGCACCGGCAAGCTGACCCGGCGCCTTCTGGGCACCGGCGCGACCATCGTCGCCGTCGAGCCCGTGGCCGAGATGCGCGCAGCTCTGCCCGCCGATGCGACGGTGCACGACGGCGTCGCCGAGGCGATTCCGGTCGGCGACGCGACCGCTGACGCGCTCACCGTCGGCCAGGCCTTCCACTGGTTCGACGCCGACCGTGCGCTGGGCGAGATCCACCGCGTGCTGCGGCCCGGGGGCGGCCTCGCGCTGGTGTGGAACCGCCGCCATCTCGGTGACCCGCTGCAGGCTGCCATCCAAGAGCTGCTCGCCCCGTACCGCTGCGACGTCCCCGCGCACGGGACCGACCAGTGGCGTGGAGCGTTCGAACGGACGTCGCACTTCGCGCCCGCGCAGGATCGCGAGTTCGCCTTCGTCCAGCGCCTCGACGCGGACGGGCTGGCCGACCGCGTCGGCTCGACCAGCTTCATCGCCGCGTTGCCCGAGCGCGAGCGTGCGCCCGTGCTCGAACGGGCGCGAGCGCTCGCCGCGGGCGGCACGGTCTCGCTGCCCTATCGCTGCGAGGTCGGGACGTGGGTCAGGCGGTCGTGACCAGGCGGGTGAGCGTCGGGCTGCCGCCGTCACGCGCGATGGTGAAAGCGTCCCGTCGTGCTCGCCGGCCTCGAACACGGGGATCACGCTGGGGTGGTCGAGCGCCGCCGCGAGCCGCGACTCGTGCACGAAGCGCTCGTGGAAGCCGGGGTCGGCCGCGACCTCGGGCGCGATGACCTTCAGCGCGACCGCGCGCTCCAGGCCGGTGTCCGTGGCGCGGGTAGACGACGCCCATCCCACCCCGCGAGACCAGCCCGTCGATGCGGTAGCGCCCGAAGTGCGCCGGTACTCCTTTCTCCCGCCACGGCGGGGGTTATAGCGGCGGCGCCCGCCTAGACTGGAGCGTCGATGGCGATGTCCTCCGCAGACATCCGCGAGACGTTCCTCGACTTCTTCGCAGCCCGTGACCACCGGCGCCTGCCCTCGGGCTCGCTGGTCCCTGCCGACTATGACCCCTCGGTGCTGCTCACCACCGCGGGCATGCACCCCCTCAAGCCCTACTTCCTAGGCCGCGAGCGACCGCCGCACAACCGCCTCACGACCTGCCAGAAGTGCTTCCGCACCACCGACATCGAGAACGTTGGCAACACGGCGCGCCACCTCACCTTCTTCGAGATGCTCGGCAACTTCTCGCTGGGCGACTACTTCAAGCAGGGCGCCGTCGAGTTCGCGTGGGAGCTCTCGCTCGAGGGCTTCGGCTTCGCGCCCCAAGACATCTGGATCACCGTCTTCGAAGGCGACGACGAGCTCGGCCTCGGCCCCGACGAGGAGGCGATCGCGTCGTGGGAGTCGGTCGGCGTGCCTCGGGAGCGGATCGTGCTGCTGCCGCGCTCGGAGAACTTCTGGCAGGCCGGCCCGACCGGGCCGTGCGGGCCGTGCTCGGAGCTCTACCTCGATCGCGGCGTGGCCTTCGGGACGCCCGACGACCTGCCCGGCGGCGACAACGAGCGCTTCCTGGAGTACTGGAACCTCGTGTTCATGCAGTTCGACCAGGACCCCGTCGGCACCCTGACGCCGCTGCCCGCCAAGAACATCGACACGGGCCTGGGCCTCGACCGGATGGCGGCGATCCAGCAGGACGTCGCCTCGGTCTTCGACACCGACCAGATCCGCCCGCTGATCTCGCTCGGCGAGGAGCTCTCGGGGCGTCGCTACGACAGCGACTTCCCGACCACCCGCGCGCTTCGCATCCTCGCCGACCACTCGCGGGCGATGACCTTCCTGATCGCCGACGGGATCGTGCCCTCCAACGAGGACCGCGGCTACATCCTGCGCCGCATCATGCGCCGCGCGATCCAGCAGGGCCGCTCGCTCGGCCTTGAGCAGGGCTTCCTGCCCCTCTACGCGGAGCGCGTCACCGAGCTGATGGGCGGCGCCTACCCCGAGCTGCACCGCGAGCGCGACGCGATCCGCAAGTGGCTGGAGAACGAGGAGGTGAGCTTCGGACGCACGCTCGACCAGGGCCTGCGCCTGCTCGAGGACCTCATACAGCGCGCGCGCGAGCGCGGCGACGAGGGCATCGCGGCCGACGACGCGTTCCGCCTGCACGACACCTTCGGCTTCCCCTTCGACCTGACCCTCGAGCTCGTCGCCGAGCACGGCCTCGGGGTCGACGAGCGCGGCTTCGAGGCGCTCATGGACGAGCAGCGTCGCCGCGCACGCCAGGGCTCGGCGCGCAACGTCGACGACGGCCGCGTCCGCGAGCGGATCAGCCGCTTCGCCGGCGACGCCGGCTTCGAGACGGAGTTCGTCGGCTACGAGCGCACCGAGCAGCCGACGACGGTCGGCGCAGTCATGGCCGACAACGGCCGCGTGCTCGCGAAGCTCGAGGAGTCGCCCTTCTACGCCGCGGGCGGCGGGCAGGTCTCCGACGCCGGGGTGCTCGAGTGCGAGCACGGCGACTGCCGCGCGCGGGTCGACGAGGTCTTCCGCCTCGGCGACGACCAGGCGGTCGCGCTCGTCGTCGAGGAGGGCGAGCTCGACCCCGGCGAGCGCGTGGTCGCGCGCGTCGACCGCGTCGCGCGCCACGCGACGGAGGCCAACCACACCGCGACGCACCTGCTCCACGCGGCGCTGCGCGAGTTGCTGGGCAGCCACGTGCGGCAGGCCGGCTCCTACGTCGGTCCCGACAAGCTGCGCTTCGACTTCACCCATGGCCAGGCGCTGAGCCCCGAGGACCGCCGCGTGCTCGAGGACCGCGTGAACGGCTGGATCGCGCAGGCTCATCCGGTGCGCGCGCTGACCACGACGCTCGACGAGGCGCGCGCGCTCGGGGCGATGGCGCTCTTCGGCGAGAAGTACGGCGAGTTCGTGCGCATGGTCGAGGTCGGCGACGGCTCCTTCTCGCGCGAGCTGTGCGGCGGGACCCACGTGCGCTCCAGCGCCGAGATCGGCGTCTTCAAGATCCTCTCCGAGAGCTCGAGCGCCGCGAACGTGCGGCGCATCGAGGCGGTGACCGGGCCGGCCGGGGTCGAGCTGCTGCGCCGCCACGACGAGCTGCTGTCCGAGGCGGCCGCACGTCTGCGCCTGCGGCCAGAGCACGTCGTCGAGGGGGTGGAGGCGCTGCAGGCCGAGCGCCGCGAGCTGGAACGGGCCAGGGGCGCGACGGATCTCGCCGAGAGCGTCGCCGGGGTCGACGAGCTCGCCGGCCGCGCAGTCCAGATCGACGGCGCGAGGGTCCTGACCGAGGCGGTCAGCGCTTCGGACGAGAAGGCCCTGCTCGCCCTCGCCGACCGGCTGAAGGGGAAGCTCGGCGACTCCGCCATCGTGCTCGGGGCGAGTGCGAACGACCGCGCGCTGCTGATCGCCTCGGTCGCGCCGTCCCTCGTCGATCGCGGAGTCAGCGCCGGCGCGATCATCAAGGAGACGGCGAAGGTCGTCGGCGGGGGTGGGGGTGGCCGCGACACGATGGCTCGGGCCGGCGGCCGTGATCCCGCGAAGCTCGGCGAGGCGATGGCCGTGGCCCGAGCGGCGATCGAGCGGGCCCTCTCCTAGGTGCGGGTGCTCGCCCTGGACTACGGCCGCGCGCGCTGCGGCACGGCGGTCAGCGATCCGACCGGAGTCTTGGCGACGCCCCTGGAGGCCGTCGAGCAGCCCACCACGCGGCGCGGGATGCGGCGGATCGCTACCCTCGTTCGCCAGCAAGGGGCCGGAAGAGTGGTCGTCGGACTCCCGCTTTCGCTGTCCGGGGCAGACTCGGCCCAGACCCAGGAGACGCGGGATTTCGCCCGGCGTCTCGGAGAGGTGCTTCACGAGGTCCCGGTGGAGTTGTACGACGAGCGGTTCACGACCCGACTCGCGCAACGCGCGGGCGGTGGGGCGAGCGAGGACTCGCGCGCGGCGGCGATCCTGCTGACGGACTGGCTCGCGGCCAACGAGGCGCGAGCGTGAGCCGGTTTGGGGCGAACCGCGATCGCGATCACGAGCGAGGCCCGCGCAGCGCCCAGGAGCGTGAGCGCGCCCGGTTGGAGCGCGAGGCGCGCCGCCGCGGCTTTCCGGTCGAGTCGCTCGCCCCCGATCCGCCGGCCGACGACAACGAGCCGCCGGCGGCCGAGCCGGAGCCGGGCTTCTTCGACGGCGCCGACACCGTGGAGGAGTCGGCGCCTGGCGACGACGGCGGGTGGGACGAGGAGCCGCTGTTCGAGGACCAGCGGCCGGCCGCCGCTCCCGGGCGGATGGCCGACGCCGCCGCGGACGAGCGCGTGCGCGCTGCCGCCTCCGCGCCGGTCGAGCAGGCTACGGTCGAGTTGAGCGCGCTCGAGCGCTCGCTCGCCGAGGACCCCGGGCCGCCGAGCGGCAACGGGACCGGCTCCCACGAATCGGTGACGCTGCCGGAGGAGGGGATCCACGCGCCGCAGGCGGGGGTGGGCGACCCCTTCGAGGACGAGGCCGGTGAGCCGGCCCTTCCGCTCGATGTGCCGGCCGTCGAGCCTGCGGGGCCCCTCGCTCCGCGCGTCGCCCGGCTGCGGGCGAACCGCACGACGCCGGGCGCGCGCTTCCGCCGCCGGGAGCGGCCGGCCGGCAATGCGGGTTCCGGAGGGTCGAGCGGTCCCCCGCGTTCTCCCAGGCGGCCCGCCGAGCGCGGGCCGCGGCCGCCCGGTGGCGCCCGCAAGTGGATCACCCGCGCGGTGGTGCCGCTGCTGATCGTCGCGGTCCTCGCGATCGGCTGGTTCACCGTCTCGCTCTACCAGCCCTTCACCGGCTCCGGCGGCGACGCCGTTCGAGTGACCGTCCCGTCGGGGTTGAGCACGCGCCAGATTGGGGACCTGCTCGACCACAAGGGCGTCGTGGGCTCGGGCTTCTTCTTCGCCCTGAAGGCGCGCATCGACGGCAACAAGGGGTCACTGAAGGCCGGCACCTACACCTTCCGCGAGCGCATGAGCTACGAGGACGCGCAAGCGATCCTCCTCAGGGGCCCGCCGCCCATCAGGACGGTCACCCTGCGCCTGCCCGAGGGGAACACCGAGCGCGCCTTCGCGAGCGCCGTGGACAAGTCGGGCAAGGTCCGCGGCGGATACATGCGCGCCGTGCGTCGAGCGAGGTTCAGCCCGGCCCGCTACGGCGCCCCCGCCGGCTCGCCGCTGGAGGGCTTCCTGTTCCCCGCGACCTACGAGCTCAGCAAGAAGGACGCGACGGCCAGGGCGCTCGTCGCCGAGCAGCTCTCGACCTTCAAGCGCAGCTTCAGGCGCGTCTCGATGCGCAGGGCGCGCCGCGCGGACCTCACGCCCTACGACGTCCTGACCATCGCCTCGATGGTCGAGCGCGAGGCCCAGCTCCCGCGCGAGCGTCCCGTCATCGCCGGCGTGATCTACAACCGCCTGGCCCAGGGCATCCCGCTGGGGATCGACGCGACGATCCGCTACGCGACCAACAACTGGACGCGACCGATCCGCCAGTCCCAGCTCGATGCGCCGGGCCCGTACAACACCCGTCTCAACCAGGGCCTGCCTCCGACGCCGATCGGCAACCCCGGCCTCGCCTCGATCAAGGCGGCGGCCAACCCGAAGACGACCGACTACCTGTTCTTCGTGGTCAAGCCGGGCGGCGACGGCGCCCATGCGTTCTCGCGCACCGACGCCGAGTTCCAGCGCGACGTCGCCCGCTACAACAACGCGCGCACGGCGGCCGGCGGCCAGGACCCCAAGTAGCGAGCGGTGCCGCGTCTCGGCGTCCTGGGCCATCCCGTGGTCCACAGCCGCTCGCCTGCGATGCAGGAGGCCGCACTGCGCGCGCTGGGCCTGGAGGACTGGAGCTACCAGCGACTCCCGGTTCCACCCGAGCTCTTCGCCGAGACCGTTCGCGCCCTGCCGGGCAGCGGCTTCGCGGGCGCCAACGTGACGATCCCGCACAAGGCCGCGGCGCTCGAGCTGGCGACCCGCGCGTCGGATGCCGCGGGAGCGATCGGCGCCGCGAACACGCTCACCTTCGCCGAGGGGGAGATCCTCGCCGACAACACCGACGCGCCGGGCCTGCTCGCCGCGTTGCCCGAGTCGCCGACGGGGGCGTTCGCGCTCGTGCTCGGGGCGGGAGGGGCCGCGCGGGCGGCCGTGTGGGCGCTGCGCGAGGCCGGGGCCCGTGTGACCGTGTGGAGCCGGCGTCCTGAGCGGGCCGCCGAGCTCGCCCGCGCGTTGGGCGCCGACGTCGCGGGCGGCACGGGCGGGCGCGCCTTCGGGGTCGTCGTCAACTGCACTCCAGTCGGGTTGTCACCCGGGGACGACGCCCTCGCGCAGCTGCCGCTCAGCAGCGAGCTGCTGGCCGGCGCGAGGGTCGTGGTCGATCTCGCCTACAGCGATCACGAGACGACGCTCATCGCCGCCGCGCGGGCCGCGGGAACCCAGGCCGTCGTCGACGGCCTCGAGGTGCTCGTGCGACAGGGCGCCCTGAGCTTCGAGCGCTGGACCGGCCATGCCGCCCCGCTCGAGGTCATGCGCGCCGCCGCGCGAAGCTCGCCGACTCCCTGAGGCGCTACTCGAGCGCGTTCACGAGAGTCTCGCCACCGCTGACCTCGAGCACCGTGCCGGTCACCTGGGGGTTGGTCATGAGGAACACGGCAGCGTGGCCGATGTCCTCGACGGTCCCCATGCGGCGCACCGGGATGGCGTCGCTCACACGGCGACGCAGAGCGTCGCGCTCCTCCTCTCCGAGGAAGCTCCACGAGCGCCGCCGCTCGCCGCTGGTGGAGGACTTCGCCCGCATCTGCCGGGAGATCGTCCACGAGGCCGGTGCGACGTCTGCTCCACCGGCGCATCCATAACGGGCGGCGATCACAGGAGGTCTTGGAAGGCGGCCCGGCGCCTCCTACCGTGACGTCATGGCCGAGATGCTCGTCACCGGGGCAGCGGGGAACCTGGGCGCCGAGGTCGTTCGCGCGCTGCTCGACGCCGGCCACGAGGTGCGAGGCCTCGTCCGGCCCGGCCGGGACGCCGCGCTGCCCAACGGCGCCGAGGCGGTTGAGGGCGACCTCGACCGGCCGGCGACGCTGAGCGGTGCGCTCTCGGGTATCCGCGCCGTGTTCCTGCTCAGCGGCTACGCGGACATGCCCGGAGTGCTCGCCGAAGCCCGCGACGCCGGCGTCGAGCGCGTCGTGCTGCTGTCCTCGGGCAGCGCGGTGGAAGGGCGCATGGACAACGCGATCGCGCGCTACAACATCCTCTCCGAGGCGGCGGTGCGCGACTCGGGCGTGCCTTGGACGATCCTTCAGCCCAGCGGCTTCATGTCCAACGCGCTGCGCTGGCTCCCGCAGCTCCAGGTCGGCGACGTCGTGCGGGCGCCGTTCGCCGACGTGCGCATCGCGTCGATCGATCCCGCCGACGTCGCGGCGGTCGCGGCGCGTGCGCTCGCCGGGGAGGACCCGGCGGGGGCCAGCCATCTCCTCACCGGCCCCGAGGCGATGCTCCCGGCCGACCAGCTTGGCGTGCTCGCCTCGATGCTCGCGCGCGACCTTCGCCTGGAGGGTCAATCCGACGACGAGGCCAGGGCGGAGCTCGCGGCGGCCTGGCCGCCGGCGTTCGTCGACGCCTTCTTCCGCTTCTTCGCCGACGGAGAGTTCGACGACTCGATCGTGCGGCCGACGGTGAGCGAGCTCCTCAGCCGGCCGCCGCGGACCTTCGAGCAGTGGGCCGCCGCGCACCTCGACGCCTTCCGCTGAATCGGGCACGGCGACCACGGCCCTACTCTCTCATCCATGTCCCGCCGCCGCGCCGCGATCGCGGACCCTCCCGCGCGGCGGCGGGTCGCCCGGTGAACTCCAACGGCGTCGTGCTCGACGACGCCAACCACCGCTACACGGTCCGCCTGATCGAGCGAGACGGCAACGGCTACACCGCGATGGGCTGGCTGAACTACGACGACGAGGGGCGCTTCGTCGGCGCGCTGTCGGCGCCCCTACGGCTGGCGCTGGACGGCGACGCGGTCAGCGCGCTTCCGTAGGGCCGCGGTGCGAGCGGCGCTTCCGTGCGCCCGCGCCCCGCGAGGCCGCGCGCGCAGGTAGGCTCGCGTCATGCCCTGCTTCATCGCGCTGCTCGCGCTCCTCTCGCCGCGGCTCGCGCTGTTCGCGATCTGGATCTTCAGCGACCTGCTCAGCCGCGCGTTCGAGAGCTGGATCGTGCCGTTCCTCGGGTTCTTCCTGCTCCCGTGGACCACGCTCGCCTACGCCGCCATGTGGAGCTCCTCTGACCGCGTCTACGGCTTCGAGTGGTTCATCGTCGCGCTCGGCTTCCTCTTCGACCTGGCCTCGTGGACGTCGGGCGAGCGCGGCCGCCGGGGCCGCTAGCCCTTCGCGCCTAGCCGGCGACCCGCCGCTCCAGTGCGGCGAGCAGGTCCGCCGCGAAGCGGTCGCCGGCGGAGCGGGGGAGAGGGACCAGCCTGGGCAGGTCGACCTGCACGTCGACCTCGGCGCGCGCGAGGCAGCTGTCCCCGGCGGGCTCCAGCGCCACGGCGAGGCGCATCCCCTCCTCGTCCCCGGACCCGTGGGCAACGCGCTCGAGCGCGACGGCCCGCGGGGGGTCGAGTGCGACGCGGGTCCGCAGCCGCAGCTCGAAGCGCAGCACGCTCGCCTCGAGGAGAACCTCCGCCGGCGTGCCTGCGGCGTCGCGTTCGAGCACCTCGATGGTGCGGACCCGCTCGTACCACTGGGGCCAGCGCTCGACGTCGGCGAGCACCGCGTAGCACGCCTGCGCGGAGGCCGGGATCGTCGACTGCGCGCCTCCCTTCAGCTGCCGTGCCATCGCCTGCCCTCCACCGCGCTCACGGGCGCAGGTCGGTGAGCTCGAGGCCGAGGTGGTCGGCCATGCGCCGCGCGACGAGCGAGCGGTGGCAGGCCTCCGGGTCGGGCTCGACACAGAACAGCGAGGCGGCAGTGTCGCGCGGCAGCGCCTCGACGATCGGCGCGAGGTCGACGCGGTCGAGGATCTCGGCGGTGTAGCGCTCCACGTACTCGGGCGCCAGGACCGACCGCGACCGCTTGCCCACGCCCTGCCTCGCGTCCTCCCGGCACTGCAGCCGGCGCAGCTCGGTCGTCGGCGCGAGCTCGGGGCGGTGGCGGTAGGCGATCCCGGCCGTTGCGCGCGGGCGACTGCGAGGAGCCGATGCGCGACGGGCCCTGCAGTGCGGGTGGGGCCTCGACGCCGGTGAGGAAGCGCCGGACGTTCGCGACCAGCGTGCGCGCCCGCGGCGCTGTTGCGACCCCGGCCAGCAGCGCCCACGGCTGGGGCTCGCCGAAGATCGCTCCGCTGCCGATTCGCTCGTCGCCGCGATAGCCGCGGGCGAACCAGCCGCGGCCGGTCCACTCGCGGCGCAGCACGGCGCGAAGCTCGGCGGCGGCGCGGCGCAGCGACGCGGCGAAGGCCCGGTCGCCGCGCAGCTCCGCGAGCTCGGCGACGCGCGGGTAGACGTAGGGGGCCTGGGCGCTGACGAGCAGCGACTCGGTCATCCCGAGGAACTGACGCGAGAAGTCCGACCAGTCGCCGTCGTCGGCGGTGAGGTAGCCGCCGTGCGGGCCGCGCAGGCGCTCCTGGTTGGCGAACGCGCGCCGCAGATGCGCCCAGGGCGTGGCGCGGCCGCCGTCGCGCCAGCGGACTGGCTCGTCGAAGAACGCCCGGTCGCGGTCGGCGAGGCCGAGCTCTGAGGCGGTCAGGAGCAGCCAGAGTTCCAGGTCGTCCGAGTTGCCGGCCGACACCGGCCGGCACAGATCACCCAGGCGTCCCACTGCAGCTCGCGCGAGAGCCAGGAACGGCCTGCGCCGAGCGTCACCTGAGGGAGCCAGCGCCGCCACGCCGCCTGGCTTCGCGCCAGCGGAGCGCGCGCCCTCCGGTAGCGGGCAACGAGTGCGCGGATCGCCGCCGGGTGGGCGGCGCCGTAGGCGTAGCGCAGGGGCATCGACGCGCCGGGAGCGATGCGAACGGGCGATGGCGGCGACGACGGCGACGACGAGCCTGACGATCACGCGACCAACCTCGCGAAGAGCTCGTCGAGAGTGGCGGCGGGGTCGGTGCACAGGCCGGTGTGGACGGGCGAGGGCTGGATCGCCGTGCTCGACGGGGCGACCAGCCAGTTGAAGCGCTCGGACTGGGACAGGCGGGCGATCGGCCCGGCGGCCGGGTCGCCGGCCGCGACGCGGGCCCGGGCGTCGAGGTGTCGCGCGAGCCCGCCGGTGTCGGCGCCCGGGTGCACGGCGGCAAGCCTGGTCGCGTCGAGCGCGACCCGCGCGCGGAGAAAGCGCTCGGTGCGCGCGAAGAGGACCACGCCGGCGTTCAGGCACTCGCCGCGGTCGACGCGCGGGACGACACGCAGCAGCGCGTACTGGAACGAGACGTCGCCCGCGGCGGGGGTACGCGCCGCGGCCTGCGGGTCAGGCGACGCGGGCACGCTCGGCCTCCTGCGCGAAGGCTCGCGGGGAGGCGAGCCGCGCCTCGAGGTAGTCGGCGTAGGCGGCGCGACGGGTCGCCGGGTCCCCCGGGTCGTGCTCGTCGGCGAGCCACGGGTCCGGGAGCAGCGCGGCGAGCTCGTCGAGCACCTCGCGAGGAAGCCGGGGCGCGAGCCGCTCGTCGGCCGCGGCGATCGAGCCGGCGTAGGGCAGCAGCACGTGCTCGCGGATGGCGGGAAAGCGGTCGCGGGCGTGCTCGGCGAGGTCCCAGGTGCGGTGGTGGAGGTGGAGCGCGGCGCCGTGGTCGATCAGCCACGTGCGCTCGTGCCAGACGAGCAGGTTGGGGTTGCGGGGCGTGCGGTCGACGTTGGTGACGAGCGCGTCGAGCCACACCAACGCGGCGGCGAGCTCGGGGTCGAGGTCGCGGTCGGCCGCGGGATCGAAGGCGAGCGCGCCGGGAAGGAAGTCGAGCCCGAAGTTGAGGCCGGCGCTCGCGCCGATGAGGTCCTGGATCTCGGGGTCGGGCTCGGCCCGCCCGAGAACGGGATCGAGCTCGAGGAAGACGATCTCGGGAACCGGGAGCTCGAGCCGGCGGGCGAGCTCGCCCGCGAGCAGCTCGGCCACCAGCGCCTTGGGGCCCTGCCCGGCGCCGCGGAACTTCAGCACGTAGAGGCCGTCGTCGGAGGCCTCGACGAGCCCGGGCAGCGAGCCGCCCTCGCGCAGGGGGGCGACGTAGCGCGTCGCCCGCACGGTGGCCGGCGGGGCGAAGCTGTGCGGAGGCGCGCTCACGGCGCGCAGCTTACGGTGGGGCGCTCACGGCGCGCGGCGGGCGCGGCGCGGCGCTTCCGCCGCGCCGACGTGCGCGGGCCGCCCGTCTTCGTCACGCTCATCGGGCGCTCATGTCCACGCCTTACGGTCACCGGCCCGTGCCCAGCCGCAGCGGCCTCCTCGCGCGCATGCCCGTCCGCGTGCGCGTCGCCCTCGCGTTCACGGCGGTGATGGCGGTGCTCCTCACCGCGACGGGCCTGTGGCTGTACACGCGCCTCGGCAACACCCTCGACGCCACCGTCGACCGCACGCTGCGCCAGCGCGCAGCCGACGTCACCGCGCTGATCCGCTCCGACGACGCCGGCCTTTCCGAGGCGGGACGCAGCCCGCTCACCGAGCGGGGCGAGACCCTCGCGCAGATCGTCGATCGCCAGGGCAGGATCGTCGACGCGCCGCCCGCACTGCGCGACAAGGCGCTGCTCTCCCCCGCGGAGGTCCGGCGGGCGACGCGCGACACGGTCGTCGTCGAGCACACCAGCACGCCGCTCGAGGACGAGCGCGTCCGCCTGCTCGCCACCCCCGTGGACGTGCGTGGGCGGCGCATCGTGGTGATCGTCGGCGCGTCGATCGAGCCGGGCGAGGAGGCCCAGCACGAGTTCGGCGGATTGCTCCTGATCGGCGGCCCTGTCGCGCTGCTGCTCGCCTCGGCGGCCGGCTACGCGGCGGCGGCGGGGGCGCTGCGGCCGGTCGAGCTCATGCGCCGCCGCGCCCGGCAGATCCGGGCCGGTCAGCCCGGCATGCGCCTCCCGGTTCCGCCGTCCAACGACGAGGTCGCGCGGCTGGGGGAGACGCTCAACGAGATGCTGGCCCGCCTGGAAGACGCCTTCGCGCGCGAGCGCGCGTTCGTCGCCGACGCGAGCCACGAGCTGCGCACGCCGCTGGCGATCCTCAAGGGCGAGCTCGAGCTCGCGCTGCGCGACGCAGGCGACGCCGAGGCGTTCCGCGAGGCGGTCGCCTCAGCCGCAGAGGAGACCGACCGGCTCGTCCAGCTCGCCGAGGACCTGCTGATCATCGCGCGCTCGGACCAGGGTGAGCTGGCGATCCGGCGGGCACGGGTGGACGCCGCCGAGCTGCTGGAGCGCGTCCGCGAGCGCTTCGCGCGGCGCGCGACCGAGCACGGCGTCACGCTCGACGCCGCGCCGACGAGCAGCCTCGTGATCGACGCCGACGGGCTGCGCCTCGAGCAGGCCCTCGGCAACCTCGTCGACAACGCGCTGCGCCACGGCGACGGCCAGGTCGCGCTCTCCGCGACGCAGGGCGAGCACGGCGTCGAGCTGCACGTCCGCGACGACGGCCCGGGTTTCCCCGAACCCTTCGTCGCCCACGCCTTCGAGCGCTTCTCGCGCGCGGACGTCGCGCGCGGTCGCGGCGGCGCGGGGCTGGGCCTCGCCATCGTCGAGGCGATCGCGCACGCGCACGGCGGCGAGGGCCACGTCGCCAACCGCCCCGACGGCGGCGCCGACGTGTGGCTCACCGTGCCGGCGACGGCCCCGACCGACGCAGGCGAGGCGGTCGCCCGGTGACCGCCTTTCGCCTGCTGGTCGTCGAGGACGACGCCGACCTCCGCGGGCTGCTCGCGCGGGGCTTGAAGGAGGAGGGCTTCCGCGTCGTCGCCGTCGGAGAGGGCCACGCGGCGCTGGCGCGGGCCGACGAGAACTTCGATGCGGTGATCATCGACGTCGGGTTGCCCGACTCCGACGGCCGCGACCTCTGCCAGGCGCTGCGCACCCGCGGGACGAGGGCACCCGTGCTGTTCCTCACCGCGCGCGACGCGGTGACCGACCGGCTCGCGGGCTTCGGCGCCGGCGGCGACGACTACGTGACCAAGCCGTTCCACTTCGCCGAGCTGGTCGCCCGTCTGCACGCGCTCCTTCGCCGCTCGGGCGCCGACCGTACGGCGGTCGTCGAGGGCCTGCGCCTCGACCCGGTCGCCCACGCCGTCGTCCACGGGGCGCGCGAGGTCGCACTCACGCCAACCGAGTTCCGGCTGCTCGCCGCGCTGGCGGGGCGAGCCGGCGCCGTCGTGCGGCGCCGCGACCTCGTGCGCGCGGCGTGGCCCGACGGCGCCGTCGTCCACGACAACACGCTCGACCAGTACGTGGCGCGGCTGCGTCGCAAGCTGCGCGCCGTGGCGGCGAAGCCGGCGATCTCGACCGCCCATGGCGTCGGCTATCGCCTGGGATGAGGGGCTTTCGGAGCATGCGTGGCCGACTGACCGCGGTCGCCTTCGTCATCGGGCTGCTCGCGGTCGCGGTGATCACCGTCGCCTTCAACCTCGTGCTGTCGGTGAGCCTGAACCACGATGCCAGTAAGGGGCTGCAGACCCAGGCGGCCGCGGCCAGGACCGTCGTCGCCGTGAAGAGCGGGCGTGTGGTCGTCCGCGATCCGCCTGGGGACGCCCCCTTGGACCGCGTCGTCTGGGTCTACCAGGGCCGGCGCGCCGTTGAGCGCGCGATCGGCGCGCCCCCGGTGCAGCGCGCGGCCGACGCGCTCGCCGGCTCCGCCCACGTCTTCCGCGACCTCACGGACGGGACGGTCCGCTTCTACGCGACGCCGGTGCGAGCACGCGGACTCCAGGTGGGAACGGTCGTGGTCGCGCAATCGCTTGCGGCCTACGACCGCACGGCGGATCTCGCGCTCGCCGGCTCGCTCGCCCTCGCCGCCGGGCTGCTCGCCGCGATGTTCGTGCTCACATCCGTCGTCATCCGCCGAGCGCTCGACCCGGTGCAGGCGATGATCCACTCGGCCGCCGACTGGAGCGAGCACGGTGTCGAGCAGCGCTTCGGAGAGACGCGGCGCCCCGCTGAGCTGGCCGAGCTGGCCCACACCTTCGACGCCCTGCTCGACCGGGTGGCGGGAAGCCTGCGCCACGAGCGCCGGCTCTCGGCCGAGCTGTCTCACGAGCTTCGCACGCCGCTGGCGCGTGTCGTCGCCCAGGTCGAGTTGCTCGAGCGCCGCGAACGGCCGGCGCGCGAACGCCGCGCGGCCTATGCCTCGATCGCCCGCAGCGCCGAGGACATGAGCGGCATCCTCGAAACGCTGCTGGCGGCGGCGAGGGCCGACGCCGGCGTGGACCAGGGACGCTGCGGCGTCGGCGGCGCGCTCGCGCGAATCGGGCGCACGTGGACGCCGGTGTTCGCGGAGCGCGGCCTGCACCTCGTCCTGGTTCCCGTCGACCCGTTGCTCGCCGCCGGGGTCGAGGAGGATGTGCTCGGCCGGATCATCTCGCCGCTGCTCGACAACGCCGGCCGCTACGCGCGGTCACGGGTGATCGTCGTGGCCTCGAGAGCGCAAGGCCGTGTCGCCATCACTGTTGGCGACGACGGCCCCGGGGTCTCGCCGGAGGCGCGCGAGGCCGTCTTCGAGCCGGGCACGAGCACCGGCGACGGAAACGGCCACGCAGCGACCGGCCTCGGGCTTGCCCTCGCCCGGCGCCTGGCGCGAGCCGTCGGCGGCGACGTCGAACTCAGGCGCGGGCCCGGCGAGCACCTCGCGACGTTCAGGGTCGAGCTGCCACGCTGATCACGCGTCGGCGCCTTCCGGAACGGCCGGAAACTGGCCCGTCGCGGTCGCGGTCCTGCCCTCGTGCGCCGCCACAGTCTCGGTTGCGTCCCTTCGCGTGATGCTCAGGTAGACGACGAGCACGAGGATCGCGCCGAGGAAGATCGCGCTCGTCCCCGTCGTCCCGAGGCCCAGTCCGCCGTCCTGGCGAGGCTGTGACATGTAGTCGCCGATCGAGGCTCCCAGCGGGCGGGTGAGGATGTAAGCGATCCAGAAGGCCAGGATCGCGTTGAGCTTGAGCCGGTAGTGGGCGAGGGCCACGAGCGCGATCAGCCCGCCAAACAGGAGCGCCGAGTTCAGGTAGCCCACGTTCAGACGCTCGGCGGTCAGGTCTCCCGCTGCGGTTCCCAGGGCGAAGGTGAAGAGGATCGCCAGCCAGTAGAAGGCCTCGCGGCGGGTCGTGAAGATCGTGTGGATCGACAGGGTCCGCTCGCTCGCGTACCAGACCGCAAAGGTCACCGCGAGGGCGACGGCGAAGACGATCGTCGTCGTCTGCAGGGCGACGCCGTAGTTGTCGGTCAGGTTGTCGGTGATCAGCGTGCCGACGATGCTGATGAGGACCACCGCGAGCCAGTAGACCCCCGGCACGTACTTCCTCGCCCGGAACTGGAAGGCCAGCGCGAGGATCAGCAGGGCGCCCATGACGTAGCTCGTCTTGGAGAGGCCGAAGCCCAGGGTGTCGTTCATGTAGTCGGCGGCCGTCTCGCCGACCGTCGTGCACAGGACCTTGATGATCCAGAAGTAGAGGGTGATCTCCGGGACCTTGTTGAGCATCCGCCGGCCCAGGGAGCGTTCGGGCGCGGTGCCCCGCGGTGTCGTTGTCGTCATGGCGCGAGGCTGGCACGGCGTACCTGATCGCCTCCTGAACGGCTGCTGTCGAGGAGCAGGCCGCTCGCCTGCCCCGGGACGTCCCATTGCTAGATGTGCCCGCAGGCCTACAGGTCGCGCAGCTCGTCGACCGCAGGCCGGCGCAGGGCCCGGAGGGTGAGCGCGCCCGCGGCGATGACGGTCGCGACGGTGAGGCCGACGAGCGTCCCCAGATAACCCCAGGGAACGGTAAGGGCGTCGGGCGGCGGGTCGAAGACCCCGGTGAGCACCTTGACGAGCATGAACGAGAGCCCGCTCGCGATCACCGCCCCCAGCAGCAGCCCGCCGCCGGTGACGAAGAGCGACTCGCTCCACACGAACCCGCCGAGCTGGCGCGCCCGTGCGCCGAGGGCGCCGGCGATCGCGAACGTGCGCCGGCGCTCCTTGAAGCCGAGGCCCAGGGCGAGGCCCGACGCCGCGGCGGCCAGCACGAGCGCGAAGCCGAGCTCGACCCTGGTGAGGCCCGAGAGCTCGACCGCGGTGAGGTTCGAGCCGATCACGCTACGCTGGTCGACGATGTCTGAGACCTTCGCCGTGGTGCCCACGACGGCTCGCACCCTCCGGGCGACCGTGCGGGGGCTGGTGCCGTCGGTCTGGATGAGGTAGGTCCCGACGGCGCCGCTGCCCGTCGCCCTGGCGACGTAGCCTGCGTTGGCGACGAAGAACGAGTCGCGCGGGGCGGTGGGGAACTCCTTGGCGACGCCCACGTAGTGGAAGGGCACGGTCTTGAACTGCTTCGTGCGCCCGTCCTGCAACCGGAGGTTGAGCAGGTCGCCCGGGTTGAGCTGGAAGTCCTTCACGGTCTCGGCCGAGACGAGCACGCCGTCGGGCCGGCTCGCGAGCGTCTTGACCAGGGCGTTCGCGCTGCCGCCTGCGAACCACGAGTTCTGGAGCTTGCCCGCCGCGCCGATCGTCGACGGCCGCACGCCGTAGAGGTCCTGGAGGTCCGCGCCGACGTAGGCGAGGCGGTGCTGAAGGGGCTCGATGCTCTTGACGCCCGGCACCCGTGCGAGCTGCGCGGCGCTGCGCGGGGCGGCCACCGCGCCGGGCGACTGGGTGACCGTCACGTCGGCGCCGTTAGAGAGGCGCGCGTCGACCTCGGCCTGAGCCTGGTAGGTCGAGTTGAACACGGCGGTCGAGGCCGCGAAGGCCACGGTCAGCGCGACGAGCGTGACCGCGCCGGCAAGCAGCCGGCGCTGGCGGCCCATGGTGGCCGCCACCGTCGACGCGAGCTCCCCCGCGACCGGCCGCAGCACCCGGCCCAGCGGCGTGCGGCCACGGACGAGGACGAGGTCGGCGATGCGGTAGCACAGCAGCCCGGCGCCGATCCACCCGAACACAGGGGCGAGCAGCGCGTACCAGTTGACCGACACCTGTGGCACGCCCTCGGGGACCAGGACGAGCTGGTAGCCGTTGCGCGAGGCCTGCCAGTAGACGAAGGCCGAGATCGCCAGCGCGATGAAGTCCAGCCCGTAGCGCGCCCACAGCGGAGCGCGGTCGGGCCGGCCGACCACGCGCCGCTGGCCCGCGACGGTGAGCCGGCGCGCGTCGCGCCACGCGGGCAGCACGATCGAGCCCGCGGCGATCGCGAGGCCCGCGACGGCCGCGCCGCCCGCCCACAGCGCGGCGGCGAGGCCGCCCGCGCCGAAGCTCGCGGTACCGAACGCGACCGAGCCGATGACGAGCGCCGCGGCGATGCCGAGCGCGACGCCGAGGCCGCCGGCCACCAGCGTCTCGCCGAGGGCGACCCGGACGAGCTGTCGCGTCGACGCGCCGCGGGTGCGCAGCAGCGCGGCGTCGCGGCGGCGGCGATCGGCGCCCGCCGAGGCGATCGAGGCGGTGACCAGGCCGGCGAGGATCGCGCCCGGCACGCCGAGGAAGAGGAACAGGAGCTGCGCGTAGAGCGCGTCCTGGCGCGCCTGGTCGAGGGCGGAGCCGAGGTTGTCGCCGACGAGGCCCGAGCCCGCAAGCGTGCTCTCGAGGTTGCGGGCGTTGCCGGTCACCTGGGTTAAGGCGGCGCTCGGGCTGCCCGGCAGCCGGTGCGACAGGCGGGCATGGACCTGGGTCGTGACGGGCACGCCGGCCTCGACGCTCGAGAACAGACGCTGGGGGAGCAGCACGACGTTGTCGGGCGGCGCCTGGGGCTGGGCGCCGGGCGGCGCGCCGACCTGCTGGAAGAGCGAATCGGCCTGGGGCAGGTCGACCACGGCGTCGACCTTCACCGTCCGCGCACCGCCACCGGGACGTCCCATGGCGACGGTGTCGCCGGGCCGGGCCCGGAGGTTGGAGGCGGTCTGCTGGGCGAGCAGCACGCCGGTGCCCTTGCCGGCGAGGGTGCGGATCTCTCCGGGGAACGCCTGCGCGTAGCTGGGCGGCAGCCCGAGCACCCGACCCGGGCCGGTCTGCTGGGTCGAGCCGCCGGTGCTCGCCTTCAGGCCGGTGGTCTGCGCGAAGGAGACCGGCAGGGCCGTGCGCACGCCGGGTTGGGCTGAGACTTTGGCCAGCAGCGACGCCGGCGCCACGGCGTTGCGGCCCTCGACCTGCCAGTCGACGGGCACGCGCTGCGCTGCGCGCTCGGTCATCTTCGAGGTCGTCGAGGAGAGGAAGGTCCCGATCGAGGCGAGCAGCGCGACGCCGACGGCGACGCCGAGCGCCGTCGCGACGATGCGGCTGCGGCGGTGGGCCAGGAGCCCGCGGAGCCAGGTCAGCGCGACCATGCCGTCTCCTTCCGGGCCGTCGCGAGAAGCCGGCCGCTGCCTATCTCCCAGCGCTCATCCAGCCGCGTCGCGACGGTGGGATCGTGGGTGGCGACGACCAGCGCGGCGCCGGAGTGGCGGGCGGCGTCGAGGAGCACGTCGACGACATGGGCGCCGGTGGCGCGGTCGAGCTGGCCGGTCGGCTCGTCGGCGAGGATCAGCGCCGGCTCCCCGGCGAGGGCGCGCGCGATGGCGACGCGCTGCGCCTGCCCGGCGGAGATCTCCTCCGGCAGCTTGTCAGCGAGCGCGACGAGCTCAATGACCTCGAGCGCCCGGCGCGCGCTCTCGTGCGCCTCGCCGTCGTTGGCGCCGTCGAGAACGACCGGCAGGGCGACGTTCTCCTCGACCGTCAGCGGCGGGAGCAGGCTCGGCCCCTGGAAGACGACGGCGACCGGGCCGGGCCGGAGGTCGTCCCGACCGCCGAGTGCGGGCCACGTGACCTCGCCGAGGGTCGGTGCATCGAGCCCCGCGAGCAGGTGCAGGAGGGTCGACTTGCCCGAGCCCGAGGGACCGACGAGCGCGATGCGCGCGCCGGGCCAGACCTCGCACTCGGTGGGCTGGAGGGCCACCGTCGCCGCTGCTCCGGCACCGTAGGTGCGCGCGGCCCCGGCGCAGCGGGCCAGCGGCTGCTGCGCGCTCATGGCTCGATCCTCCCGTCACGGAGGCGTATCTCGCGATCGGCGGCCGAGGCGACCCCGGGATCGTGTGTGACGACGAGGACCGCGGCGCCGTCCTCGGCGCGCTCGCGGAGCAGATCGAGGATGCGCACCGCGGTCACCTCGTCGAGCTCGCCCGTCGGCTCGTCGGCGAGGATCACCGGCGGGTCGGTGACGAGCGCGGTCGCGAGCCCCGCGCGGGCGACCTCGCCGCCCGACAGCTGGGAGGCGCGGGCATGGGCGCGCGCGGCGATCCCGCAGCGCTCGAGGACCTCAGCGCGTCGCGCCGCGCCGCCCTCGCCACGGGCGAGCTGCTGGACGAGGCGCACGTTGTCGGCGACCGAGAGGTGGCCGACGAGGTTGGCCCGCTGGTAGAGGACTCCGAGCAGCCGGCCGCGGATCCGAGCACGGTCCTCCTCGGGCCGTCGTGAGATGCGCTCGCCGTCGATGCGCACCATGCCGCCGTCGGGCTCGTCGAGCCCGGCCAGGCAGGACATCAGCGTCGACTTGCCCGAGCCCGAGGGGCCCGTGACCGCGACGACCTCGCCGCGTTCGACGGCCAGGGAGACGCCCTGGAGGGCGAGCGTCTCATCGTCGCCGGCGTGGAAGAAGCGGTAGAGGCTCTGAACCGTCAGTACCGCGGTCATGGAGACCACCGGACGGAGTTGCTCACGAGCTTCCACGGGTCGACGTTGTCAGCCGTCTTGGGGCCCGAGAGAGTCAGGACGACGTCGCGGCCCTTGTGGAAGAACACGTAGCGCTCGACGGCGTCCTGGGTGACCTTGCCGGTAACCGGGTTGGGCGATCCGGTCGCGACGTAGGTGATGCGCGTCGCCGGCCCGGCGCTGCGGGTCACCGTCGTCACCGTGCCGGGCCGGAAGCCCTTGACCGTCCTGGCCAGTTTGGGGACCTCGGTTGCGCGCGCCTCGCGGACGGTCAGCGGCACCTGCGCCGGCACGGTCTCGAGGCGGATCGCGTTGAGCTTGTCGGTGAAGACGACCGCGCCGCCGACGTTGCTGCGCGACCAGCCCTCGGGCACCTTGACCGAGTAGCCCTGGCCGGGAGGGCGGTAGGCGACGAAGGCCTGGTTGTCCGGGATGTCGCCGGCCGGGTTGACCTCCTTCGTCGTCGATGGCGTCGACGACGAGGAGGAGGACGACGAGCTGCCGCAGCCGACGAGGACGACGGCCAGCAGGGCCGCCCCCAGGGCGATGACGGTGCGCGGCGGAAGTCCGGCCCGGCGGCTGACGATTCGCGGTCTCATGCGGGCTCCGGTGAGGTCGAGGGCCATGGGCGGGCCACGCTACGGGGGGGCGGTCAGCGCCCGACCCCGGCCAGGTCAACGCCCGGTCAATGCTGAAGGAGGGCCCATCTCGCGCCGGTACGGTCCCTCCATGGCGCGGCCGGCGATCCTGGTGGTCGAGGACGACGAGGCGATCGCCTCGGGGCTCGTCCGCGTGCTCGACAGCCAGGGCTACGACGTCAGCCGGCTGGCGCGCGGCGGCCCGGCGCTCGGCGCCGCCGGGGCCGACGTCGGCCTGGTGATCCTCGACCTCGGCCTGCCTGACATGGACGGGATCGACCTCTGCCGCCGCCTGCGAGCGGCGCGCGGTGATCTCGCGATCCTCATCCTCACCGCGCGCGACCAGGAGCTCGACGTCGTGGCCGGCCTCGACGCCGGCGCCGACGACTACCTGGTCAAGCCCTTTCGGCTGTCCGAGCCGCTCGCCCGCGTGCGCGCGCACCTGCGCCGCCACGCCGAGGACCCGGCGGCCGACGCCGGGCCGCTTCGCGCCGCCGACGTCACCGTCGACACCGCCGCGCGACGCGCCTGGCGCGGCGCGCGAGAGCTCGCGCTTCGCCCCAAGGAGTTCGAGCTCCTCGCGCTGCTCGCCGCCGAGGCCGGCCGCGCCGTGACCCGCGAGCGGATCATGCACGACGTGTGGGACACCGAGTGGCTCGGGTCCACGAAGACCCTCGACACCCACGTCCTCACCCTGCGCGACAAGCTGGGCGAGCCCGATCCGATCACGACGCTGCGCGGGGTGGGCTATCGGCTGGAGACGGGGTGAGGCGTCGCCTCGTGCTCGCGATCGCAGAGGTCGCGGCTGTCGCGGTCGCGCTTCTCGCCGTGCCACTGGCGATCGTCCTGCAGCGCAACTACTCCGACGAGGACCTGCTGCGCCTGCAGCGGGACACCGTCGCCGCCACCCGGCAGATCGACCTCGGCGCGAGAGGGAGCGACCCGGTCGAGCTGCCCCGCGGGACCGGCTCGACGCTCGGCGCCTACGACCGCGCGGGGCGCCGCGTCGCGGGGGTCGGGCCTCTGGCCGGCGACGCCGTCGTGCGCTCGGCCTTGCGAACCGGCCGCCCGGCAGACCGGACCGGCGGCGGGCACCTGGTCGTCGCCGTGCCGCTCCTGACCGGCGAGCGCGTGTCCGGCGCCGTGCGGGCCGAGCGCGACGACGCCGGCGCGGCCCGCGACACCCGCGACGCGTGGGTCCTGCTCGCGGCGATCGCCGCAGGGATCCTCGCGCTCGCCGTGCTCGCCGCCGTCCTCATCGCGCGACGGCTCGCGCGTCCGCTGGAGCGCCTCGCGGGCGCGGCAGGGCGCCTGGGCGAGGGTGACTTCTCGGTCCGCGCCCCGAGGGCCGGCATCGCCGAGGTCGACGCCGTCGGCGAGGCGCTCGACGCCACCGCAGGGCGGCTCGACGACCTCGTCGCCCGCGAGCGCGCGTTCAGCGCGGACGCCTCCCACCAGCTGCGCACGCCGATCGCGGCGCTACGCCTCGAGCTCGAGGCGATCGAGCTCCGCGGTGGCTCGTCGGCCGAGCTGGCGGCGGCCCTCGCGCAGGTCGACCGGCTCGAGGCCACGGTGGCCACGCTCCTCGCCCTCGCGCGCGACGCGCCCCGCAGCTCGGCGACGACGGATCTCGCAACGTTGCTCGAGGGCGTCGAGTCGCGTTGGCGAGGGCCCCTCGCGGCCGACGGGCGGCCGCTGCGCACGGTCGTACGCGCCGGCAAGCCCGTCGCTCGCCTCTCGCCGCGCGTGGCGACAGAGATCCTCGACGTGCTCCTCGACAATGCGCGCCACCACGGCGCCGGTGCGGTCACGGTGACGGTGCGCGACCTCGAGGGCTGGCTCGCCGTCGACGTGGCCGACGAGGGAACCGGGTTCGGAGGGGACGCCGAGGCCGCCTTCGCGCGACGAACCGGGACGGGGAACGGCCACGGGATCGGCCTCTCGCTCGCGCGCTCCCTCGCTCACGCCGAAGGCGCGAGACTCGCGGTCGGCCAACCCGGACCGGGCCCCGTCGTGACGCTGCTCGTGCCTCGTTGAGCGGCGCCCTTCATCGTCCGTTCACGATGCCCTCCCTGGCTTGCGGAGCGCAACGCACCCAACCAAGGAGGCAATGGTGATGCGCAAGCATCGCAAGCTCGTGATCGGCGCAGCGTCGATCGCAGCGCTGGCGCTCGGTGGCACCGGGACGGCGCTCGCCGTCGGCGGCGAAGACCAGGCCGTGACCGGCAGCACCGCTGACCAGGCGCGGGCCGCCGCCCTGCGCTACACCGGCGGCGGATCGGCCGGCATCGTCGAGCCCGACACCGAGGCCGGCGCGACCTACGGCGTCGAGGTGACCAAGCCGGACGGGTCCCCGGTCGACGTTCGCGTCGACAGCTCGTTCCGCCTGGTCAACATCACGGACAACTCCGACGGCTGACGTCGAGCGACGGGGGGCCCACGCCACGGCGCGGGCCCTCCGTCTCCGTTCGCCGCTCCGGCGGGATTCCGGTAGACCGCCATCAGCGAGAGGCCCGCGGGCAAGCGTGCGCCACGACCGACGATGGCCGCCTCGAGGCGCAGCGGCAGCTCGAGCAGGCCGTCGAGGCGAGCGGGCGTGAGCGCCAGCTCGGAGCGCCCGCCGGCCGCGCGATGCCGCCAGCGCCCCCAGAGCCTGACGACGACGGCGGCCGGCAGGAGCGCCCCGTTGAAGTGCGTGTCGGCGACGAGCTCCCAGCCGGCGGCGCGAGCGGCCCCGTTGAGGGTTCTGCGCCGGTAGCGCCGGTGGTGGCCGTTGACGACGTCGTGCTGTGACCAGAGCGTGGGGTAGGCGGGGACGGTGATCAGCGCCAGTCCTCCCGGCCGCGTGACGCGGCGAAGCTCGCGCAGTGTGCGGCGGTCGTCGGGCGTGTGCTCGACGACGTCGAGGCAGGTGACGAGGTCGAACTCCGCGTCGGGGAACGGCAGCTCCTCGACGATCGCCTCGCGGACGTCCTGGTGGCCGCGCGAGCGCGCCACGGCGACCGCGTCGGGGCTCGCGTCCACGCCGCTCGCGTTCCCGTAGTCACGCAGCACCTCGAGGTTGGCGCCCGAGCCGCAGCCGGCATCGAGGACGCGGCGCCGGTCGTCGTGGTCGAGGAGGCGGTCGAGCTCTGCTCGCACGATCCGGCGCCGGCCGCGGTACCACCAGTGGCGCTCGTCGGTGGAGAGCATGGCCTGGAGCTCGCTGGTGACCATGGCGCAAGCGTGGGCGACGCGGTGTTGGCACCGGCGGAGCCCGCGTTGACGTTTCGTTAGGCCGGCCGTCGGACGCCCGCGACGACGCCGAGCCCCGCTACGGTGCCGCCGTGCCCGGCCCCGGCTTCCTCCACCCGGTGCTCGCGGCGATCGTTCTCCTTGCCCTGCTGGGGCTCGGGCTGCGTCTTCCGGGCGGCGCCGAGAAGCCCGGGGCGCCGCGCCCTGGCGTTGCCGGCGCGTCCTCCGCCGGCGCGGCCACGTCGCGGTGCCGTTTCGGGCGGCCGCGCGATCTTCCCATCACGGTCACGGCCCCGGACGACCGCGCCCGTACAGCCCTCGTCCATGTCCCGGGCGGCCTGCGCCGTCCGGCGCCGCTCATCCTCGCCTTCCACGGCGCCGGCGGCAACGGGCCGTTCATGCAGCGCTACTCCGGGCTCTCGCCCGTCGCCGAGCGGGCCGGCATGGTCGTCGCGTACCCGACCGCGGACCCCGCGCTACGGCGCTGGACGCTCGAGGACGATCGCCCGGGGGCAGCCGACGACGTCGGCTTCACCCGCGTCCTGCTCGCGGCGCTCGAGCGCCGCGGCTGCGCTGACCCCGGCCGGGTGTACGCGACCGGGGTCTCGAACGGCGGCGGGCTGGTCGCGCTCCTGGCCTGCGACCCCAGGAACGGCCTCGCCGCGATCGCGCCGGTTGCCGGCGGGTACGGCACCGGTCCGTGCGAGCCCGAGCGCCCCGTCTCGGTGCTCGAGATCCATGGGGTGGCAGACGCCGTGGTGCCCTACCGTGGCCGGTCGCCCGACCGCGACGGCGCCGTCCGCCCGTGGCTGGCGCGCTGGGCCAAGCGCGACGAGTGCCCGGGCCTCCCCGTGCGGCGCGTCATCGCGCCCCGCACCATCCGCTTGGACTGGACGCGGTGCGGGTCGCCCGGCGTGACCGTCTCGCACATCGCGGTGCTGGGAGGGTGGCACGCATGGCCGGGCGCGACCCCTCCGGACAAGGGCCCGGCAAGCACGATCTCGGCGGCCCGCGAGGTCGTCGCCTTCTTCAGCAGGCGACGGCTGCACGGCCCGCGCTGACGCCCTCGCCGGCCAGCACGGGCGACGGGGACGGCGACGAAGGCGGCGAGGTGGATGCCCACGAGCGCGGGCTGCGTCCCGAGCCGCTCCCCGAAGAGCGCGAGCCCGCCGACCACCGCGACGACGCTCGTGGCCGCGTTCATCATGCTCACGACCACGACAGGTCGCCCCGCTTGGAGCCCGCGCTGGAAGAGCAGGAAGCCGGCCATGGTCACCAGCGCCGCCGGCGACCGCGATCCCGGCGACGGCGATGCGGTGCAGGCCGGCGGCGAGCAGCGCGACGAGGGCGACGTTGGTGCCCCGGTACAGCACCCCGGCGGCGATCCCGAGCCGGCGCGGCGAGGCGGGCCCGGCGGCGCGCCCGAGCCCGCTCGTCACCAGGCCAGCAACGGCGGCGGTGCCGGCGAGGAAGGCGGGCAGCGAGAGCGCCGTGGGGCTGCTGCGCCCGAGCTGCGCCGGCAGCCCCACGGCGAGGAGGCACACGGCCATGACCGTGAAGCCAACCGCCGCCCGCTCGCGCCCGTTGGAGGGCGTTCCGGTGACCCGTTGCGCCCCGACGAGCACGACGACGGCTCCGGCCGTCACGATGCTCTGCACGACCGCGAGCGGGGCGAGGGTCAGCGCCGCGACGTCGAGGGCGAGCCCGCCGTACCCGAGCGCCGCGCCGATCCGCCAGCGCCGCGAGCGCAGCATCCTGCACACCGCGTCGACCGGGCCCCGCCCGGCCATCGACGGCAGCGCGTCGAGGGCGACGTGCTGGACGAGGTAGCTGGCGTTGATCGCGAGGGCAGCGGCGAGCGCCAGCGCGAGGCCGGCGGGGATGTTCACCGGCCGGACTTCCTGGCTGTGGCCGACGTTCCGGCCCGCAGCCGCAGGAGGTGGAGCCGGCCCTTCTTCGGGGGCCCCGCCCGGCGCGAGACGTCGCTCCCGTGCCGGGTGGCCCAGCGCAGCGAGCCTTGGCACAGCGGGCTGGCCGAGCGCTTGGAGCAGCTCTTGCGGGTGACGAGGGCGTAGCGCACCTCGCGACGGCGGACCGCGCTCGCAAGCGTCTTGGGCGAAACGATGCGGTGGCCGTGGACGGTCGAGAGGACAAGGACCGGGCGGCCGTCCTTCGCGATGAGCGGTCCGGCCGGGATCGCGGCGCCCGCGGCGACCTCGTAGCGCGTCGACGGCGAGTGCCTTCGCAGGTAGGCGCTGAGCCGGTCGAGCACCCTCGGCCGCAGCGCACCGGGTCGGCCGGAGTCCGATGCCCCTCGGTTCACGACGCCGACCGAGTCCTGCAGCGGCGTCCACAGCAGGGCGGCGGCCACGGCGGCGATCGCGGCGATCGCTGCGACGCGCCTTCCCGTTCCCGCCCGCCGGGCGGCGCGGCTGTAGAGGTGGTCGGCGAGGCCGCCGAGGGCGAGGCCGAACGCGCCGGCGACCGGTGGCGCGATGAGCTCGACGTAGCGGGGATGCAGCCCACGCATCTCGCTGAGCACGACGATCGAGCACGCGAGCCAGATGGCGAAGGCCAGGCCGCCCGCACGCCGCAGGCGGCGAGCCTCGCGCAGGCCGCCGTTGCGCAGCGCTACCGCCACGCCGCCGGCGAGGGCGAGGACGCCGAGGGCCAGGGCTCCAACGAGCTCGGTCCCGACGAGCGACCCGTAGTTGCGCCCGCCGGCGTCGAAGAGACGGCGCAGTCCGGGCGGGTCACGCGGCGAGACGTGGACCCCCGAGCCCGCGCGGTCGAGGCCGTTGAAGACGAAGGTCGACTCCCACACGCTCCCGTGGGTCGAGCCGATCGGGTACGGGTGCACCCCGGGCACGACGGAGGCGGCCGTCAGCCACAGGAACGAGACCACGAGCACGGTGCCGGCGGCCGCGGTCAGCGCTCCGAGCCGATGCAGGCGCGGCTGGGCGCTCGCCATCCAGTAGAGCACGGCGAGCGCGGGGAGGGGGATCAGCGCCTCGAAGAGCTTGACATTGAAGGCGACGCCGAGCACGGCCGCAGCGGCGATCAGCGAGGCGACGCTGTCCTTCCTGGCGGCGCGAACGACAAGCCAGGCGGCGATGACGTCGAGCACCATCATCACCCCGTCCATGGTGTCGCTGCGCTCGGTGAGCACCGCGATCGGGAGCACCGCGAGCGCGAAGGCGCCGAGGGTCGCAGCGGTCCGTCCGCCCAGCGGGCGCAGGTCGCGTAGAGCACGGGCACGGCGGCGATGCCCGCAAGCGCGATGGGAAGGCGGAGCTGCGTCGACCCGAAGCCCAGCAGCTTGACGCTCGCCACCTGGAGCCAGAGGTCGACCGGAGGCTTGTCGATCGAGACCGCGCCACCGGGCTCGAAGGCCCCGAAGAAGAAGCTGCGCCACGACATGCTCATGCTGTGAGCGGCCGCGTCGTAGTAGGGGTTCGGGGCGACGGCCCCGAACGAGGCGAGACGCAGGGCCGCGGCGAGCGCCGTCGCCGCGATGACCGGCAGCCACCGCACCAGGCGCCCGGAGACCGCCGCCCAGCGCATCGTCGGCGTGGCGAACGGCGCGATGGGCGACACGCCCGCCGCGCCGACCGTGTCGCCCGCAGGAGCGGGAGGTCGTCCCATACCCCGAGGGTGAGGCCGTGCGCGTGCGGGCGGGTTGGCCGTTCGTTGGCGGTTGGTTAGGACGGGCGCTCGTGCAGCGCGTCCTGTGCCGCGGCAGGAAGGTCCAGCACGAACGCCGCGCCACGGTCCGTGCAGGCAAGTGCGAGCTCGCCGTGCATGCCGCCGGCGACCTCGCGCCCGATCGCGAGCCCTAGGCCGAAGCCCCCGTCGCCGTCGGTCTCCATGCTGCGGGCGAAGCGCTCGAAGATCCGCTCGCGGTCCTCGGGTGCGATGCCTGGCCCGCGATCGGCGACGGTCACCGTCGTGGCGTGTGCCGTCGTGTCGACCGAGACCAGCACCGGCTCAGCCGGAGGGGAGAAGCGCAGCGCGTTGTCGACGAGGATCCGCACGACGCGCGCGACCCCGCCGGGGTCGGCGATCGTCCACGCCGGACCCCGCTCCTGCATCTCGATCGCCCCGGCGCCCGAGCGCAGGCGGTCCTCGAACTCGGCGAGCACGGCTCGACACAGCTCGCCGACCTCGACGAGCTCCCGTCGGACGGGCAGGCCGGCGTCGACGCGCGACAACTCGAGCAGCTCGTCGGCGAGCTTGGTGAGGCGGCGCGACTGCTCCTGCGCCCGGCTCACCTGCTCGCGCGCCTGGTCGAGGTCGGGCTCCGGAACGGCGAGCTCGTGATGGAGGTTGTCGAGCATCAGGGCGAGCGAGGTGAGCGGCGTGCGCAGCTCGTGGGAGGCGGTGGACACGAACGTCCGCCGCGAGGCCTCCTGCCGGCGCAGGCGCGTCTGCATCGTGGCGAACGCGCGCGTCAGGCCGCCGACCTCGTCGGTGGACGCGTCGGCGAGCAGCTCCGCCGCCGGCCCGACCTCGGCCACCCGCAGCGTCGTGTCGCGCAGGCGCCGGAGCCGGCGGACGAGTCGGGTGGCGAGGAAGCTGCCGAGCAGCAGGGCGACGCCCAGGCCGATGGCGCCGGCCGACACGAAGGCGCGGCGCACGACGGCGACCGCAGCGGTGGGCTCGCGCAACGAGCGCCGCAAGACCAGGACGACGCGCCGGTCGTCGACGGTCAGCGGAAGGGCGACCTCTGCCTCCCGGGCGCCTTCCGTGGTGATCGTGCCCGACTGCGTGGCGTCGGCGGCGAGGGCGGCGCGTCCGCGCAGGAAGGTCTCGCCGGGGTCGACGTCGGTGCCCGAGATCACGCCGCCTCGCGCATTCAGGACGACAACGCGCGCGTCGGCACGGCGCCCGGTCCTGTGCATGAGCACCTGCAGTCGCGCTGACTGCGGTTTGAGGTCTGCGGACGGCAGCCGGGCGAACGCCGGCCTCGATGCGGACCCCACGGCGACCAGCTGCTCGACCGCGTCGCTGCGCAGCCGGCGCTCGAGCGGCCCGAGCACGGTGAGCGCGGCGACGAGAAGCGTCGCGGTGCTCGCGACCATGAGCGCCGCGACAATCTTCCCGCGGAGGCCGAGGCGGAGATGGCCGCGCACGGTCAGGCGGCCGCGAGGCGGTAGCCGATGCCGCGGACCGTGAGGATCAGGCGCGGGCTCTCGGGCTGGTGCTCGAGCTTCTCACGCAAGTGCCGGACGTGCACGTCGATCCCGCGCGGGTCCCGGTACGCGCTCTCGCCCCAGATGGCGCGCAGCAGCTCGAGGCGGTTGAGCAGGCGCCCCGGATCGATCATCAGGGCGACGAGCAGCTCGAACTCGGCGAAGGTGAGGGCCACCTGGCGGCCGTCCACCGTGACCTCGCGGCGCGAGCGGTCGAGGACGAGCGGGCCGGCCGCGAGCACGTCGTCGTCCATGGCACGCGGGCCGGCTCGCCGCAGCACTGCGCGGATACGCGACCGCAGCTCGGCCATCCCGAACGGCTTGCTGACGTAGTCGTCGGCGCCGGCCTCGAGGCCCAGCACGGCGTCCGCCTCGGAGTCGCGCGCGGTGAGCATGAGGATCGGGACGATGTTGCGCCGGCCGCGGAGCACGCGGCAGACCTCGTAGCCGTCGGGGCCGGCGCCGAGGGCGATGTCGAGCAGCACCACGTCGAAGTGGCCGGTGCTGGCCCGATCGATCGCCGACCGGCCGTCGGCCACGGCGGTGACGCGGTGGCCCTCGCGGGCGAACGCCTGAGCCAGCGAGTTGCGCAGCGCGGCCTCGTCGTCGACGACGAGGATGTCGAGCTCGCGCGCGGACATTGGCCTAGCGCCTCCGCGCCTTGCCGTGGGCATCGGGGCTCAGGCCACGACGGTGCCCGACGGGCGCCGGAGCGCGCGGCGGAGCCGGCCGAGCTCCAGGAACGCGCGCAGCACGACCCGCAGATCGGCGCCCGACTGCGCGCCCGCCACCCGAGGCCGATGATGGACGCCGAGCTCGGTCAGCCGTGCGCCGCGGTTCAGGGCCTTGACCAGCAGCTCCGTGCTGATCATCGCGCCGTCGGAGCCGAGGTCCAGGTCGGCCACCGTCTCGCGCCGGACGAGCTTGAAGGCGCAGTCCACGTCGTGGACCGGGAGCGTGAAGGCGCGGCGCACCAGCCAGTTCCAGGCCGCAGCGTTCATCCGTCGGCTGAATGGATCGCGGCGCGCGACCCGCCATCCGACCACGAGGTCGGAGGCGGGCGCGTAGGGCAGGAACTCCCTGATCTCGCCCAGGTCGAACTGCAGGTCTGAGTCCGTGAGCAGGATCCACGGCATGCGGGCCGCGCCGATGCCCGACCGAAGGGCGGCCCCGTAGCCACGGTTCCCGGTGTGCATGACGAGGCGGACGCGTGGGTCCCGATCCAGCAGGTCCGCGACGATCGTCGCCGTGGCGTCCGTGCTGCCGTCGTCCACAACGATGATCTCGTGCTGGTGCGCCGCGAGCTCCGCAGCGCGGTGCGCTTCCAGGATGGCCGTCGCGACGTTGTCCGCTTCGTTGAGGCACGGGAGCACGACAGTGAGGCCGGCGATCTTGGTCATGGGACCATCGTGCGCGAGTGCCCGTTCGTCCAGGTTGGTCGAGTGTTGGCGTTCGGTTGACGCGAGCGCTCACGTCACCACCGTCCAGATGAACGGCACTCGCGTCGCGACCACGTACGTCGTGAAGCCGAGCGTCGCGAGAGCGAGGCGACGCTCCGCCCCGAGCGCGGCGAGCGGCAGCACCCAGACCAGGTACCAGGGCAGCAGCCACGACGTGGTAATCAGCAGCGTGAGCGTGGCCCAGCCGGCGGCGGAGATCCAGTCCGCGCCCCGGATGGTGCGGACGAGCGTCGCCACGACGACGCCGGCGAGCAGGACGGCGCAGGCGATCCGCATGCCGCTCGCTGCGGACGGCGCGTCGGCGGCGATGGTCAGCGCGCCGGGGAGGCTGTGGGTGGCGAGCGCGTCCTGCTGGTGAACGACCTGGCGTGCGAAGTCGGCCGCGTGGCCGCCGAAGCCGGCGAGCGCGACCGCGGCTGCGGCGAGCGACGCGAGGAGCGCCCCGCTGAGCATCCGCCGCCGCGCCGCCTGCGGGGCGCCGGCGACCATGTAGGGCAGCAGGAGGATGGCCGACGCCTTCACCCCCGCCCCGGCGGCGAGCGTCCCCGCGCCCGCGCGAGCGCGTCCGGTGACGACGAAGGTGATCGCGGCGACCTCGAGGAGCACGAGCGCGAGGTCGTTGTGGGCGCCTCCGACGGCGAAGAGCAGCAGGACCGGGTTGAGCCCGACGAAAGCGGCCGCCGCCGCCGGCGGGCGCCCGAGCCGTTCGGCCAGGCGCCAGGTGAGCGCGACCACGCCCAGGCTGCACGCGACGACGAGCAGCTTGATGGCCCACAGCGCTCCCCCGATCCCCAACGGCACGAGCGCGTAGGTGGCGATCGTGAACAGCGGCCCGTACGGGCTCGGGACGTCATGCCAGAGGACGAACGGGCGGATCGCGTCGGTGGGCGCTGCGGCGGCGCCGTGCACGTAGGGGTCGATGCCGTGGACGCCTAGCCGGGCGTAGCCGAGGTAGCCCATGACGTCGCCGGACAGCAGCGGCGGCGCGAGCAGGAGCACGCCGTGGGCGGCGACGATCGCCGCCACCACGACGCGCGCTGAGAGCACGGGGGCGGCCCACAGCGCAGCGAGATACCCGCCGAGGATCGCCAGCACCAGGACGCCGTAGGCGGTCGTGTCGAGGCCCGGTCCCGCCGGCAGCGGCCCCGACAGCCACCCCGGCCAGCCGCCGCGGCCGGCGGGCACGAGGAAGGACGGGGCCGCGGCCGCCGCGGTCGCGATCGCGGCGGTGCCGGCGACGATGGTCACGAGGCCGGTCGCGCCCGCGAGGCGCCGACCGGTGGTGGGCCACCCGAATGTGAGGGCTCCGCCCGCCGGTGGGCGCGGGACTGCAGGCAAAGCGTCGATGCCTCGCAGTGTCTTCTCGCTGGGTGAGCGTGGGATGAGGCCAGCGGGGCTGCGGGCGCACGACCGCCGCTCTCATCAGACGTTCACGTGCCGGCGCCAGACTGCCGGCATGCGCGTCTTGGTCGTCGAGGATGAGCCGCGCATGGCGCAGCTCATCAAGGGCTCGCTGACGCGGAGCGGGGTGGCCGCGGACGTCGCGGACAGCGGGGAGGAGGCGTTGTGCAGGGCGCAGAGCGTCGACTACGACGGGATCGTCCTCGACGTGATGTTGCCCGGGATGTCGGGCTTTGCAGCGTGCAGGGCGCTGCGGGAGCACGGCCTCTGGTCGCCGGTCCTCATGCTGACCGCCCGAGAGTCCGTCGAGGACCGCGTCGCGGGCCTGGACAGCGGCGCCGACGACTACCTGGTCAAGCCGTTCGCCCGGTACGAACGCCTCGCCGTCGCGTTACTGCGGCAGGGGCGGCTGGCCGCTAGCCTCGGCGCGACGCCGGGCCTCGAGCGCGTCCGCCTCAGCCTGCTCGCGTTCGCGCTCCACCCCGTGAGCCTGCTCAGCCGCCGCGGCGGCGCGCTCGCGCGCAGCTTCGGCCTCTTCGTTGCGCCGCTTGGCCTCGTGCTCGAGTTCCTGCGCGCGCCGCTGGGCTTCCTCAGCCTCGGCGCGCAGGCGCTCGATCAGGCTTGAGCTCTGAAGCGAGCCACTTGCGGCCAGCGTAAGACCGAACAGCGAGCCCGCCGAGGCGACCTGCTGGGCGCTCAGCTCATCGTCGACCCGGCCGCTGTGCGCCTGCTCGACCTGCTCGGCGGTGTAGGGCACCCGCACGTAGTCTCGGCTCAGCACCGCCTCGGCGACCGGAACCAACGCCACCTGACGCCCCAGCAGGCCGCCGCTCTTGACCGAGAGCAGAACCGGCTCCTGCGTGGCGGGGTCGTAGTAGACCTCATCCAGATGCCCCACCTTCTCGCCGGCGGCGTCCAGTACGTCTTGCCCATGCCAGGTCTCGATGCGCTCCACGATCGGCATAGCGCAAAGTTACACCGTCGGCACAGTCATCGACGATCTCGCCGAGGCCGGCGTGCTGCGACTGACAGACCCGCGCGTGGCCGGGGACGCAAGCTCGACCTGAAGCTCGCCGGCCGGACCCGCGCCCGGCAACTCGAGCGCGGGCGTACGGACGGGAACCGTCTGAGCCCGTCGATCTCTCCTGGCCCGCCACGCTGACCCTGCTTGACGCGATCGGTCGAGCGGGTGGGCGAGCAGCCGCCCGACCGGCGTGTCGAGCGGGCGGCCGGGGCGAAACAGGCGGCGCTCGGGCAGGCCCGCGAGGCGGGGCGCCCGTGGTACCGCGACCGCGCCCTCAAACGCATCGTCAACACCACCGCCAACGACGCCATACCGGCCACGCCCGCGGCGACGACCTCCCCGGGAGGCCTTCCGTGAGCAACGACCGCAACTTCCCCGACGAGTTCACCGACTGGCCGCAAGGCATCGTCGGCGCCGAAGAACAGGGCGTACGCGTGTTCTGGCTCGCCGCCGCGACGATGCCCGACCTCGTCGCGCGGCTGGCGCTCGTGCTCGGGGAGCACATGGCCTCCGGCGACGAGCTGCACGTCACCTACAACGCATGCAATCAGGCCCTCGACAGGCGCCGCCTACCCGCGACGGCAGTCAGTGGACCGACCTCTACTTCGAATACAGCGCCTTCGTGGTGCTACGTCCCAACGCCCAGGGCGCGCCGCCGCCGCCCTAGTAGACGGGCCGCGGGGCCCGGAGCCGGCCTGAGCTTGCTGGCGCGGCCAGGGTAGACGGCGAGGGCCCCGGAAGGTAGCGGGAGTGTGCCCGACGTGCTCGCCGCGTTAAGCGCCACCGCTGGCCGGGATCGCGCAATCGTCTCCAGATCTGATCACCAGAATTCCCCACCCTTGAGGCGGTAGCGAGAACGGCTCGCGGAGCGAAGGCACGGAGGGCTGAGCGCAGCGAAGCCGTTCTCGGCGCGGTCTGTCGGGGGCCCCTCCGCAGGAGACCCCCGGCGTCGCCGTGCGAGACGCCCAGCTCGCCCTCGCGGCCCTAGCCGCGCTGACCGGGCCCGCCCGGCATGGCGCCGCTCGCGCCCTCGCCGAGCTCGCCGAGGCCTACGGCCACGACGACGTCGCCCAGATCCTCGACGAATGGCTCGACGACCGACCCGACGCTACATAAGCACCCCGCGTGGTTCTGCCGCGAAGCCGCTCCTCACGCGGCCTTTTGTCCTTGCGGTTGACGTAATCAGCGTATCGAGCGGTGTGGCGCGCCGCTTCGCTTCCGTCCTCGCGCCGGGCAGGACGGTTAGTCGGTGCGCGCGATGAGGAGGCTGCAGGGTGCGTGGTGGGAGATCTTGTCCGGCACGCTGCTTAGAAGGGACCGCGACGCGCGGTTCGTGCCTGTGCTGCCGACGACCAGCAGGTCGGCGTCGTGCCCTTCGGCGACGGCGATCAGCGCCTCGGCGGGCTCATCGCGCCGCGCGTGGGTGACGGCCTGTAGCCCGTTCGCGCGCGCGGCGCGCGTCGCGGCCGCCAGTACGGCCTCGGCGTCGGAGGGTTCCTGCAGGACGCCATAGGCGCTCACCACGTGAAGCGCGGCCCCCAGGACCCCGGCGAGCGACAGCGCGACGGTCAGCGCCTTCGCACCCGTCTGCGAGCCGTCCACGCCGACGACAATCGTCTGGATCGGGCGACCACGTTGCACCAGCGGGGGCGGCGATGACCCCACGCCGACGGCGACGCGCTCGGCGAGGGTCATCGCCGGGACCAGAGTTCCTGCCGCCGCCGCTCGCAGCGCGCGGGTGAGGTGCGCCCCCATCCCGCGTTGGGGGGGCAGCTCGATCACGAGCTCGACCACGCCGCCGTCATGCTGGTGTTGGGTGTCGCCGACGCCCTCGAGCAGCCCCCGGGTTGTCGGCCTGGACCAGCGCGCTGAACCGGCGCACCCCCTCGCGCCGCGCGCGATACGTCAAACGGTGCAGCAGCGCGCGGCCCAGGCCGCGCCGCTGCCAGTCGTCGGCAACGGTGACCGCCACCTCGGCGACCTCGGCGGCCTGCGGATCGTGCTTGGAGCGGATGTAGCGTGCGACGCCCAGCATCTCCCCGCTTGACGGGTCGATGGCGATGATCGCCTCGTGGTCCTTGTGGTCGACGTCAACGAGATAGGCGAGTTCCGCCGCCGACAGCTCGTTCTTGGTGGCGAAGAACCGCCGGTAGCGCGACTCCTCGCTCAGACGCTCAAAAGCGGCGGCTACAAGCGGTTTGTCCTCGGGCGCGATCGGGCGCAGCGTCGCCCGCGCACCATCGCGCAGCGTGATCGTCCGGCGCACCTGGTTAGAACCTCAACTCGCGCCATGAGCGCTCTTTCGCCCGTTGATATCCGGCATCGGCGGGCCTTACTAGTGCCGTGTCAGGCAACGTTGGCCCTGTTGATGACGCGTCGGAGGTTGCGGTCGTGGGCGTTGCGGTTTCGCCAGGCGATGTAGCGCCGGATCATCCGGCCCTGGGTGGCGTGGTCGGGGTGGTCGGTGCCGTCGAGCGCGAAGTAGCGCAGGCCGGTGAACTGCGCCTCGATGCGGTTCATCCAGCTCGCGTAGAACGGGACGTATGCCAGCTCGACGTTGTTTGTGGCGGCCCAGTCGCCGACGCGGCTGTCGGTCTTGGTGGTCAGGTGCGGGCTGAAGTTGTCCAGCACGAACGCCAAGCGCACGTCGGGCGGGTAGAGCGAGCGGATGTACCGGCAGAAGGCCAGGAACTCGCTGCGGCCCTTGCGCAGCCTGATGTGGCCGTAGAGCCGGTCGCGGCGCAGGTCATAGGCGGCGAGCAGGTGCCGCACACCGTGCGGGCGCGTGTAGGTCGCGCGGCGCCGTCGTCGTCGCGCGCCGGCGCAGTCGGCGCGGCGCGCCCACTGGCGGCCGGGATGCGGCTGGAGGTTCAGCGGCCCGAACTCGTCCAGGCCGATGACCACCGCCGGGTCATCGGGGCCGGGCTCTGCGTGGCCGTCGGCGATCGCGTAGAGCTCTAGCACCCGCGCCTGCTTGGCCTCGAAGTCGGGGTCGGTGGAGGCCTTGAAGGTCTTCAGGCGTTGAAAGATGGCATGTGCAGGGACCTCCTCAGCTCAAGCGCGGAAGATCCGCGCAGGTTGTTGACCGTGGAGTTTGAGGAGGCCCCGTCTGATGATCGTAATGGGACTTGATCAGCACAGAGCGCAGATCACCGCCGACTGGCTGGAGACCGAGACCGGCGAGGTGAAGCGCGCGCGGGTGGCGCCGGCGGACCGTGCTGGCGTGCGCCGGTTCTTTGAGCGCTTCCGCGGCCACGAGCTCGAGGTCGCGCTCGAGGCGACGACCGGCTGGCGGTTCGTCGTTGAGGAGTTGCGCCGGATCGGCGCGGTCGTGCATCTGGCCGAGCCGGCCGAGACGGCGGGGCTGAGGGGCCCGAAGAAGCGCGCGAAGAATGATCGCGGCGACGCGCGGCACCTGCGCGAGCTCTTGATGATCAATCACCTGCCGGAGTCGTGGATCCCGCCTGATCACATCCTCGATCTGCGCGCGCGGGTCAGGCTGCGCCACGCGCTCGCCGAGCAGCGCTCGGAGTGGCAGCAGCGGATCCAGGCAACGCTCTATCACCATGGCTGCCCGCAGCGCCGCCAGTTGATGGTCGGCGACGGGCGCGAGTGGCTTCAGGCGCAGCCGCTGCCAGACAGCGCGCGCGAGCAGGTCACGGTGGCGGTTCAGATGATCGACGCGCTCGAGGCGCAGATCGCCCCACTGAACAAGGAGCTGCGCGCGTACGCTCGCCGCCAGGCGGGCGCCAAGGCGCTGATGGCGCACTACGGGATCGGCGAGCTGACCGCGGTCACGATCCTCGCCGAGCTCGGCGACTGCACCCGTTTCTCCTCCTCGCGGCAAGCGGTCCGTTACGCCGGGCTGGACATCACGGTGCATCAGTCCGATCAGCGCCGCGCGCCCGGGCATCTCTCCCGCCAGGGGCCGCCCGCGCTGCGGTGGGCGCTGTATGAGGCCGCGCAGGTCGCCAGACGCGGCGAGCGCAGCCCCGACCGCGAGTACTACCTCAAAACCAAGGAGCGGATCGGCGGCAACCGCGCGTGCCTGTCGGTCGCGCGCAAGCTGCTCAAGCGCTCCTACCACACGCTGCGCGAGCTGGGCGAGGAGGCACTCGCACCCGCATGAGCCTCCCCGTGCGCGCCACGCCCTTCGTCAAGCAGATGCACCGCGGCCAGCTCCCGGCAGTCTCCTGCCGCCACGCCCGCGTGGACGGCCTCGAAAGACCGAGCGGCCGCAACGCTTACTCCAGCGGGATCACCCGATCAAACATCATGTCGCCGGCCCGGAAGCAGCCCGGGCCGCGGACCGAAGTAAGGCTGGACGCCCGCGCGCACACGACCCGCACCAGCGACCGCACACGCGCGTCACCCGCCCACCGCAGCTCAACCCCGACAACCCCGGACCCTGCGCTAGACGCCGGATCCCTGCACAAGTAAGGAGACACCCTGCTCGCGCAGCAGCGCGCGCAGCCCCTCATGGCTGATGTCCTCGACCACCCCCTCGGCGACGAGAAAGTCGGCCAACTTGGCCAGACTCCACGTCGAGAACGGCAGATCGTGATCGACAGGTCGCGACAGCGCGATCTTCTTGATCTGCTGGCGCTCGGGCAGCGTGAACGTCGGCGGGCGCCCACCCCGGTAGCGCGGATAGAGCACGTCAAAGCCGTCGGCGTTGAAGTTGTTGATGACGTCACGCACGCGGTCGGCACTCGTGAACGTCACCTCGGCGATCCGGGCGGCGTCCATCCCCTGAGCCGACAGCAAAATCATCTGCGCGCGACGCCACGTGACCACCGAGCCGCTGCTCCGGCGCACGATCCGAAGCAGCCGGTTGCCCTCCTCGTTGCTGATCGCCCGTACCCGCACCTTCGCCGCCATGATCGCTCCCCGCGCCGCCCACCGGACAACACGGGGATTCGCGATCCATAACAACGACCCCTCCCGGCAACGAGGCGAACGTTGCCGGTCACGGCACTAGTCGTGCGATCGCGTCAGGTACGCAAAGCGCGGGTCGCTCAGACCAACCGCGCCTGGTTTGGGCCGCATGCCGTCCGCCCGCCGGTCGCTCAGTCCTTGTTGAGCATCGATCGCCGGCAAGCGCCGGCGTGAGCCGCGCGCACGGTTAAGCTCGTCTCGCCTGCGCGCTGCGCTGTCCTGTCTCCTTGGCGTCATCGTCATACTCCTTTCCGTCCTCTGTGGGGTGCGCGCCGAAGGAAGAGGGCGAGGATCCCCGGGCGGTCAGTCAGATAGGGACGCGACCACCGGGCCGGTGGGCTAACGCCCGCAGAAGTACGGCACCGACCCCGCAGCCCAAACCAGGAACCCCCGCCGCTCGCCTCGTGACGCAGGTCGCGCCGTCTATGCATCCGGGCTGGGCTGAGGATTCTGGCCGCGGGGCCAGCCCGTGTTCGACTGTACTCCCTGTGGACTTCCCCCGCTTCGGTGGACACGGGGTGATTAGGCGGCGAGCGCCGCTGTTGTCGTGATCCTTCACAACGATGATCTCGTGCTGGTGCGCCGCGAGCTCCGCAGCGCGGTGCGCTTCCAGGATGGCCGTCGCGACGTTGTCCGCTTCGTTGAGGCACGGGAGCACGACAGTGAGGCCGGCGATCTTGGTCATGGGACCATCGTGCGCGAGTGCCCGTTCGTCCAGGTTGGTCGAGTGTTGGCGTTCGGTTGACGCGAGCGCTCACGTCACCACCGTCCAGATGAACGGCACTCGCGTCGCGACCACGTACGTCGTGAAGCCGAGCGTCGCGAGAGCGAGGCGACGCTCCGCCCCGAGCGCGGCGAGCGGCAGCACCCAGACCAGGTACCAGGGCAGCAGCCACGACGTGGTAATCAGCAGCGTGAGCGTGGCCCAGCCGGCGGCGGAGATCCAGTCCGCGCCCCGGATGGTGCGGACGAGCGTCGCCACGACGACGCCGGCGAGCAGGACGGCGCAGGCGATCCGCATGCCGCTCGCTGCGGACGGCGCGTCGGCGGCGATGGTCAGCGCGCCGGGGAGGCTGTGGGTGGCGAGCGCGTCCTGCTGGTGAACGACCTGGCGTGCGAAGTCGGCCGCGTGGCCGCCGAAGCCGGCGAGCGCGACCGCGGCTGCGGCGAGCGACGCGAGGAGCGCCCCGCTGAGCATCCGCCGCCGCGCCGCCTGCGGGGCGCCGGCGACCATGTAGGGCAGCAGGAGGATGGCCGACGCCTTCACCCCCGCCCCGGCGGCGAGCGTCCCCGCGCCCGCGCGAGCGCGTCCGGTGACGACGAAGGTGATCGCGGCGACCTCGAGGAGCACGAGCGCGAGGTCGTTGTGGGCGCCTCCGACGGCGAAGAGCAGCAGGACCGGGTTGAGCCCGACGAAAGCGGCCGCCGCCGCCGGCGGGCGCCCGAGCCGTTCGGCCAGGCGCCAGGTGAGCGCGACCACGCCCAGGCTGCACGCGACGACGAGCAGCTTGATGGCCCACAGCGCTCCCCCGATCCCCAACGGCACGAGCGCGTAGGTGGCGATCGTGAACAGCGGCCCGTACGGGCTCGGGACGTCATGCCAGAGGACGAACGGGCGGATCGCGTCGGTGGGCGCTGCGGCGGCGCCGTGCACGTAGGGGTCGATGCCGTGGACGCCTAGCCGGGCGTAGCCGAGGTAGCCCATGACGTCGCCGGACAGCAGCGGCGGCGCGAGCAGGAGCACGCCGTGGGCGGCGACGATCGCCGCCACCACGACGCGCGCTGAGAGCACGGGGGCGGCCCACAGCGCAGCGAGATACCCGCCGAGGATCGCCAGCACCAGGACGCCGTAGGCGGTCGTGTCGAGGCCCGGTCCCGCCGGCAGCGGCCCCGACAGCCACCCCGGCCAGCCGCCGCGGCCGGCGGGCACGAGGAAGGACGGGGCCGCGGCCGCCGCGGTCGCGATCGCGGCGGTGCCGGCGACGATGGTCACGAGGCCGGTCGCGCCCGCGAGGCGCCGACCGGTGGTGGGCCACCCGAATGTGAGGGCTCCGCCCGCCGGTGGGCGCGGGACTGCAGGCAAAGCGTCGATGCCTCGCAGTGTCTTCTCGCTGGGTGAGCGTGGGATGAGGCCAGCGGGGCTGCGGGCGCACGACCGCCGCTCTCATCAGACGTTCACGTGCCGGCGCCAGACTGCCGGCATGCGCGTCTTGGTCGTCGAGGATGAGCCGCGCATGGCGCAGCTCATCAAGGGCTCGCTGACGCGGAGCGGGGTGGCCGCGGACGTCGCGGACAGCGGGGAGGAGGCGTTGTGCAGGGCGCAGAGCGTCGACTACGACGGGATCGTCCTCGACGTGATGTTGCCCGGGATGTCGGGCTTTGCAGCGTGCAGGGCGCTGCGGGAGCACGGCCTCTGGTCGCCGGTCCTCATGCTGACCGCCCGAGAGTCCGTCGAGGACCGCGTCGCGCTTCGCGGTCGCAGATCTGGTCGGCAGCGTGCGCAACCGCTTCGCGTCGGCGCGCGGCCGACGAGGGGCGGCCGCTCGAGGTCGACGCGCCGCCTGGACTCACGATCGACGGGACAGGTTGCGCCTCGAGCAGGCGCTCGCGAATCTCGTCGGGAACGCGTTGCGCCACGGTGCGGGCGCCGTGCGGATCGAGGCTCGCGACGCCGGGCGGCTCGAGCTGTCGGTCAGCGACGAAGGCCCGGGATTCCCCGCGGAGTTCCTGCCGCGGGCCTTCGACCGGTTCAGCCGCGCGAGCGAGGCCACGCAGGCAAGGGAACGGCTCTCGGCCTGGCCATCGTCGACGCGATCGCCCGCGCTCACGGGGGGGCTCGCCGAAGCGGCGAACCGTCGCGAGGGCGCCGAGGTCCGGCTCACCCTGCCTCAGGAGAGCCTCCCCGACGTGGGGCGCACCGACGGCCCGGGTGCAACGTGTCTGAGCAGGCCTGCGTGAGCCGTGACGCGGTCACAGCCCGGCGACACGGTGCTCGCCACTCGAGGGCCCGCTCTGGAACCACGCGAAGACGAGCGCGAAGACGCCGAGCAGCGCGGCGGCGATCCCGTGCTTGACGTGGTGGTGGCTGGAGCCGGCCTCGTGGCCGGGAAGGAAGGAGGGCAGGCTCGAGGCGGGCTCGAGGAGGTAGAGCGCCGCCAGGGCGAGCAGGGCGATGCCGACGATGACGGTGGGGAGGATGAGCGCAGGGCGCTTGGTCATGGATGGACTCCGTTCCTAGGTGACGGCGAAGCCGACGGTGAGCAGGATGCCGGCCACCAGGCAGTAGACGGCGAACGGCGTGAGCGTGTTGGTCTCGAAGAAGCGCATGAGGAAGCGGACGGCCAGGTAGGCGGTCACCCCGGCGCACAGCGCGCCGAGCGCCGCCTGGCCGCGCAGCCCGTCGCCCCGGGAGCCGAGCAGGTCGGGGAGCTTGAGCGCCGCGGCGGCGCCGATGATCGGCGTGGCGAGCAGGAAGGCGAAGCGCGCCGCGTCCTCGTTGGACAGCCCGGCGACGAGGCCGCCGCCCATCGTGGCGCCTGAGCGCGAGAAGCCAGGCAGCAGGGCGATGGCCTGCGCGGCGCCGACCCCCACAGCCTCGCGGAAGGTCAGCCGGGAGGCGACGCGCGCGTCGGCGTCGGGCAGCAGCGGGTCCGGGCCCGGCGCGCGGCGGCGCAGCCGCTCGGCGCCGAAGAGGAGCAGGCCGTTGCAGGCGAGGAAGATGGCGGCCGACTCGGGCGAGGCGAAGACCGAGCGCAGGGCGTGCTCGAGCATCAGGCCGAGGATCCCGGCCGGAATGGTGGCGGCGATCAAGAGCCAGCCCAGCTTGGCGTCGGTGTCCCCAGGCTGGATCTCGCGCGCCTTGAGCGAGCGGACGACGCCTCGGGCGATCCGCACCCAGTCGCGCCAGAAGAAGCCGAGCAGCACCACGGCTGTGGCCAGGTGGGTGGCGACCAGGAAGGTGAGGAACGAGTCGTCGTTCTGCTGGATGTCCCAGCCCAGCAGCCGCGGCAGGATGACGCTGTGCCCGAGGCTCGAGACGGGGAAGAGCTCGGACGCACCCTGGAGCAGGCCGAGGACGATGGCCTGGAGGTAGGTGATGGCGCGCATCGTGGCCGGGGCTCATGAGGCTGGGATGAGAAGGCAGCCCGCGCGCCGCCTCATGCGCTTCTCATCTCCGTCGCCCACACTGTCGGCTGTGCGCATCCTCGTCGTGGAGGACGAAGTCAAGATGGCCGCGCTCATCCGGCGCGGGCTGCGCTCGGACGGCATGAGCGCCGACGTCGCCAGCAAGGGCGAGGACGCGCTGTGGATGGCCGGCGCGACCGACTACGACGCGATCGTCCTCGATGTCATGCTGCCCGGCCTCGACGGCTTCGACGTCTGCCGGCGGCTGCGCGACGACGGCGTGTGGGCTCCGGTCCTCATGCTCACCGCCCGGGACGCCATTGAAGACCGCGTCGAGGGGCTCGACACCGGCGCCGACGACTACCTGACCAAGCCGTTCTCGTTCGCCGAGCTCGCCGCGCGGCTTCGCGCGCTCGGCCGGCGCGGCCCGGTGGAGCGCCCGACGGTGCTGCAGGCCGGCGACCTGCACCTCGACCCCTCGGCCCGCCGCGTGTGGCGCGGGGAGACCGACATCGCCCTGTCGGCGCGCGAGTACGCGCTGCTCGAGACCTTCATGCGCCGCGCGGGCCAGGTCCTCGACCGCTTCCAACTCCTCGAGCACGCGTGGGACTACGAGTACGAGAACCGCTCGAACGTCATCGACGTCTACGTGCGCTACCTGCGCGAGAAGGTCGACCGGCCCTTCGGCGTCGAGTCGATCGAGACCGTTCGCGGAGCCGGCTACCGGCTGCGCGCCGACGGCGGTCGGGTCGCGCGGCCGTCCTGACGGGCCGTTCAGCCCACCCGCGTGACGTAGCGCTCATGGACCTCGGGCCAGCCGGGAGCGCTTCGAGGTCGGCCCGCTCTCCCTCGAGAGCGGCGGCGAGCGCGTCGAGGTGCCAGTGCCAGCCCGCGAGGACCTGGGTTCGAAACTCCTCCGGAAGCTCGAGCGTGCTCGTGAAGGTGAGCAAGGTGCCCTCGCCGTCGGGGCGCAGCTCCCAACGCAGGTCGCCGTGGAAGGTCGCCGCTCGTCCTGAGCAGCGTCGGGGGCTTAGGGGCCAGTTCGTAGACGCGCCGCTGGGCGTCCTTGCGAACGTGCACGAGCCCCGCGTCGCGAAGCACGCGCAGATGCTTGGACGTGCCGGGCTGGGAGAGCCCGACGCCCGCCACGAGCTCGCCGACCGCCCGCGCATACACGCGGTCTCACTGCACGTCGGGCAGCTCCACGAGCGCGTGGCCGCGCACGTAGCGGATCCTGGTCGAGCCGAGGGCGGTGGCGGGCAGCGGGGGATAGGTGTGCCCGTGGAGGAGCAGCGCGGGCGCGACGCGCTCGACGTAGCCGCGCAGGCCGCGCAGGCCGACGTGCACCGGATCGTCGCGGTCGTCGTTGACGCCGAACGGGGGGCTGTGGGCGAGCAGCACGTCGACCGGCGACAGGCCCGCGAGCAGATCCTCCGCCTCCTCCTGGCTCCACGCCAGCCCGCTCCCCGGGCCAGTCCGCACCGACCCGCCGAAGCCCGCGACCCGCAGGCCGAGCAGGTCGGCCGGCCGCAGGTGCACGTCCTCTATGCCCGGGGCGTCGAACTCGTCGCCCCGATCGTGGTTGCCGTGGACGCCGAGCTTGGGCCCGCCGAAGCGGGCGAGGGGAGCGAGCACGTCGCCCCGCAGGTCGCCGAGAACGAAGACCGCGTCCGGGCGGTGCTCCCCCAGCAGCAGCTCGAGTGGCACGTGGGGCGGCTCGTCGGCGAGCACCAGGGCGCGGGGGGCGGTCATGCGGAGCGCCTGATCTTGCCCGTGCGGCGTGGCGACCGCCATGAGGCTGCCGTCGCGCGGGCGATCTTCACGCCCGACATGCGCAGCATCGTCTTCATGTCGACCCGCAGGCCACCCCGGGGCGTTCGAGAACTGGACCCGCCTGGCCGCCCTGATCGAACTGCCGGCCACCTACGACTATGCGCTCGTCCTTCCCGTCTTCAGCCGCAGCTTCCTCGAGCCGGTCTTCGCCCAGGCCGACGACCTCTACGAGCTCCCGCTGCGCTGGAACGCGCGGCGGACGAGCTTCCGCCCCGCCAAGCCCCGCCGGCTCACGCGCTCCGGCGACCGCGGCTGGGTGATCCCCGAGTTCGCCTTGGACCCGTCGGGCCGGCGCCTGCTGTGGACGCAGGTGCGCCTGCGCGGGCGGGTCGACGAGCGCAGCGTGCTGCGTCGCATCCGCGACCGCATCGTGGACGAGCTCTCGGCGGTGCAGGGCGTCGGCGGGTTGCCGGTCTCGATCTTCGACGACGTCGCCGAGCAGGTCGGCGAGGTCCTTCGCAACCCGTCGGCCTTCGCCCCCAAGCGACCGCCGCCGAGCGGCCGCGACACGCGAACGGTCATCGCCCGGCTGCGCTGACGCCGGACCGCGGGCCGGACGCGGACGCGGACGAGCACGTGCGCGCTCAGCGCCCGGTGAACGTCGCGTGTCCCGGCCCCTGCTCGCGGAACGAGCGCAGGCTGCGCCTCGAGCTCGTCGACCGCGGAGCGCAGGTCGTCGAGGAGCGACGGGCCGAACAGGTTGAGCGGGCGAGAGGCGAGCACGAGCTCGGCGACATCCCCTTCGCGGTCGAGACGGGAGTGGGGCATGGGGCGGCTCCATTCGGCGGTTGGTAGCGAGACGAAACCTACTCGGACGCGGCCGGGTCTTGCGTCCGCCACCCGCTGGGTTAGAGTCCACCTCAACGGCTAGGCGACCCGAAGTCCTGATGCGACGCACCGAACTCCTCCGCGCCTCACCTCCCATGTTCCGTTCGCGCTGGCTGGACCGGCTTTCGCGCGTGCACCCGGCCGTGCCGGTCCTGCTCTTCGTGCCCGCGATCGTCGGCCTGTTCGTCTACGCGGCCCTTCACATGAACAACCTCGAGGTCGTGGGGCTGGCGCTGTGCGGCTATGTGCTGTGGACGCTGACCGAGTACTGGATGCACCGGATCGTCTTCCACTTCGAGCCCGAGCGCGGGCTCGGCGCGCGGCTGCACTGGATCATCCACGGCGTTCACCACGACCATCCGAACGATCCGATGCGGCTCGTCATGCCGCCCTCGGTCAGCGTGCCGCTCGCGCTGCTGTTCTACGCCGCCTTCGTGCTCGCGCTCGGCGGACCCAACGCCCCCGCCGTCGGCGCCGGCTTCCTCGCCGGCTATCTCGCCTACGACATGACCCACTACCACGTCCACCACCACAAGCCGCGCACGCGGTTCGGAAGGCGCCTGCGCGAGTCGCACATGCGCCACCACTTCCAGGACGACACGCGCGGCTTCGGCGTGAGCGCGCCCTACTGGGACCGGGTCTTCGGCACCTCGCCACCGCGCCGCACGGAGCGCGAGCGTTCCTGAGCAGGACGCCGGCGCGCCCGCCGAGGCGATCCCGTGCCCGCCGTGCCGCGGGACGGGCACGGTGGTCTCGACGCTCGGGGGCTCGCCAAGCGAGGTCCGCTGCCCGTGGTGCGAGGGCTCGGGCACGTGGGCCGGGCTCGAGCACGACGCCCAGGGGCAGGCGCCGCAGGTCCAGAAGCCACCGCCGCCGGCTCCGGAGGCTCCTGAGTCGGGGTGAGGCCGGAAGATGGGTCGAACGCCTCATGACCCGCGTCCTCTCCGCCCCTAGGCTGCCGCCACACCCGGACGAAAGAGGGGACAGAGATGCCGAGGGTTTCCAGGGACAGCGCCACGCAGGGCGGGGAGTTTGGCCCCGTGACGGATCGGTCCGACGAGCTCGAGGGCTACTCGGTGAACTTCACGTCGTTCCGCGAGGACATCGACGCGACCCCCCTCATGAAGGGGCTTCCCGACAACCGCTGCCAGTGCCCGCATTGGGGCTACGTGGTCGCCGGAAGGATGACCTTTCGCTACGCCGATCGCGAGGAGGTCTTCGAGGCCGGCGACGCCTTCTACACGCCGCCCGGCCACGTCCCGGTCAAGCACGAGCCCGGCAGTGAGGTCGTGATGTTCAGCCCCGCCGACGAGCTGCGCAAGACCGAGTCGGTGATGATGCAGAACATGCAGGCGATGCACGTCGGCTGACCGCCGCGGGCCGGCGCGTCCGCGGCCGCTCAGGCCGGCGCGCGGACGGGGAACTCCTCCTCGGGCAGAAGGCCGTGCCGCATCGCGAACAGGCCTGCGGCGGCGCGGCTCGAGGCGTTGATCTTGGCGTAGATGTGCTCGGCGTGGTTGCCGACCGTCTTGGGCGAGATCACCAGCCGTTGTGCGATCTGCTTGTTGGAGAGTCCCCGCGCGAGCAGCCTCAGGACCTCGACCTCACGCGGCGTCAGGCCCGCCGGGCCCTCGCGCCGACGCGGGACGCTGTGGCCTGCGGCCCCGAGCACGGCCTCGACGGCGTCGGCGTCGACGCGGCCCGCCTTCACGTCCGCCCGCAGCTCCATCGCGGCCTGCTCGGCGGAGCGCTCCGAGCGGTGAGGACGGGGCTCACGCATCGCGCAGTAGGCGTCCGCGGCGGCGAGGATGCGCGCCTCGCGCGAGATAGCGGTGCCCGAGAGCCCGCGCGGGTAGCCGGAGCCGTCGAGGCGCTCCCGGTGTTGCACGGCGATCCTGGCCACAGGGGCAAGGGCCTCGGACTGGCGCAGCATGCGATCGGTCAGATAGGGCTGAAGGCGGACGCGCTCACACTCGCCGGCGCCGAGCGGTCCGCGCTTGTCCAGGATGGCGTTGGAGACCCCGAGCCTCCCCAGGCCGTGGACGAGACCGGCCCGGCGCAGCAGTCGCACGTCAGCCTCGGCCAGCCCCGACCGTGCTCCCGCCTCCGCGGCGAGCTCGGAGACCGCGCGACCGTGCCCCATGAAGTAGGGCGACTTCAAGTCGACGAAGTTGGCGAGCGCCAGGAGGGCGGCGTCGAACCGTTTGCCCTCCAGTATCACCGCGAGCGCCGGCTCGGCGTCGATGACGGCATCCCAGACCCCGATGGTGTCGAGACCCGAGAGGATGACGTCGGCCTCGGTCTCCAGCAGGTCGGCCAGCGCCGGGTCGAAGTCCCCGCCGCGCCGCTCACGGGCGAGCTGCTTCGCGCCCCGCACTCCTCCCAGTTCGCGACCTCGATGAACTCGGCGACCTGCGCGACGCGGCAGGCGAGAGGGACGCCCTCGCCCTCGAGCTCGCCGGGCCAGCCGATGGCGGCGACGACCTCGTCGGGCAGGGAGAGCTGCTCCGCCATGGTTCGCGCGATGGCGGCGTGGTGGGCGACCATGTCGTCGACCTCGCGGTGCCCGGAGAGCGCGAACTCGAGCCCGAGCCGAAAACGGTGGAGCGGTGGGTGCCCGGAGCCGAGGAACCGCATCCCCGTGGCGGCCATCCGCAGGCTCTTCGGGTCGTGGTCGTACTTGATCGACTTGACGGCGATGTCGTCGCCGAACCACTTGGCCTGCTCGTGGGCGTCAGTGTGGCAGCCGACGTTGATGAGCAGGGCGGTGTAGTAGACGACCGCGCGTTGGTCTTCGTCGAGGCCCAGTCCCTCGGCCAGCCGTAGCGCGATCAGGCACTGGCGCAACACATGCTCCATCGGCTGCCCGAAGCCGAGGTCTATGCCGAGCGACAGCGCCGCCACCAGCTCCGCAAGCCGGACCTGCGTGTGATCGATCTCGCCGGCCACCTCCCGTCCCATGCTTCTGAGGACCATACGGGTCGGCCGCGCGTCTGCGGCTCGGCCTCGACAGGCGAACAGCCGGCGCCGGGTGGCCCGAGCTCAGCGCGCCGGGCGCACGATGAGCAGCCCGGCGAGCTTCCCGCTGTCCATGCGGATCGGGAAGCGACCGGGGCGCTCGGCGACGAACTCGAACTGCGCCGGCGTGTCGCGGTCTGACTGCTCGACGCGGTCGTAGCCCCCGACGCTGACCGAGCCGGGCGCGGCCGAGCGGACCTCGAGGCGGACGAAGTCGCCCACCCGGGCCCGCACCGGCTGCGGGCGCCGCGACTGGGCGGGGATCGCGGCGACGACGGTGGCGGGCTCGGCCACGGTGGTCTGCCCAGGCGGCGGATCGGGCGGGCGCGTGGCGGTCGAGTCGTCGCGCGGGCTCAGCGCCGTCGCGATGGCCGCGGCGACGAGCAGTAGGGCGATGAGGACGAGCAGTCGCCGCGCGAACACGAGGGAGCCAGGGTACTGCGCGGAATCGCAGCGCCGTTCGGCTCGGAGCTCGCGCAGCGCTGGAGTGGGCTCAGCGGTCATCGGCGTCGGGGCGCGCCACCCGTTCACCGGGCGCCGCGCCGTCGAAGTCGCAGACCTCGCCGGCCAGATCTGGGTGGCCAGCCGCTCGGATTCAGGCGATTCGCTCCTGGGCGTCTCTGGCCCGGCCTCGCCGAGCGACCCGACGTCCGCTACATCGTCGGCGACTGGCTGGCCAAGCTGCAGCTCGTCGCCGCCGGCCTCGCGATCACAACGCTCGCGCCCGTGGCGCTCGACGTGCTGCCGAAAGGCGTGCGGGCGGTCGCGGTCCGCGGCGGGCCGCAGGAGACACGACGGATAGTGCTCGCCCGCCCACCCGGCCCGCTCAACAGCGCAGCCGCCACCGTTGCCGACGCGCTGATCGCCGCAGCACGCGCCTGAGCGCGTCATCGCCAACAGACTGGCGCGACCCGCGTCAACCCACCGGCGCCCGACGCCCGTCTCACCCCGGTTCGGGCGACAAGGGCGAGGTCGAAGGAACAGTTCGGCGCGATGCACCGTGCTCGCAGACACGTCCCCGCGGGGGAGCCGTCGGAGCCGGGGTAGATGCGCCTCGTCCTCGCCCTCGCCCTCGTGGCGGTGCTCGTTCCGGTCACGATCATCGACCTCGAGCGCCGCGTCATCCCGAACGCCGTCCTCGGTCCCGCCGCAGTCCTCGGCGTGATCCTCGTTGCCGCGCTGCACCCCGCCGCCCTGCCCGGGCGCCTTCTCGCCGGCGCTGCCGCCGGCGGCTTCTTCGGGGTCGCGGCGCTCGCCTCCCCGAACGGGATGGGCATGGGCGACGCGAAGCTGGCCGCGACACTAGGGCTCTACCTCGGCCGCGCCGTCGTCGCAGCGGTTGTCCTCGCACTGCTGGCCGGCGTCGTGGCCGGCGTCGTGATCGTCGCTCGCCGCGGCGTACGCCGGGGCCGCCGCGCGACGATGCCCTTCGGGCCGTTTCTCGCCCTGGGCGCGGTGGCGGCCGTCCTCGCCGGCGACGGGCTCGTCGACTCCTTCCGCGACGCCGTTCCGTGACCCGCGCGGGGCTCGAGCCCCGCCCGTTCCGTGAGCCGCGCGGGGCTCGCGCGCGACGCCCTCCCTGACCCGCGCGAGCCTCCCGCGCGATCCGCTTCGTAGGATGGCCCGATGGGCCTGCGCCTCGTCACCGCTGGTGAATCGCACGGGCCGGGGCTGACCTGCGTGGTCGAGGGGCTTCCGGCCGGCCTCGAGCTGCGCCAGGAGGACCTCGACCGCGACATGGCCCGGCGGCAGCTCGGCCACGGGCGCGGCGGGCGCATGAAGATCGAGCACGACCACGCGGTGGTGACCGGCGGTGTTCGGCACGGCCGAACCCTCGGGGGCCCCGTCGCGCTCGAGGTTCCCAACCGCGACTACGCGAACTGGGAGGAGCGCATGAACCCGTGGCCGGTGGACGCGGAAGTGCCCGAGGTCCACCTCCCGCGGCCCGGTCACGCCGATCTCGTGGGCACCCAGAAGTACCGGCTCACCGACGTCCGCGACGTGCTCGAGCGCGCCAGCGCGCGTGAGACCGCTGCGCGCGTCGCCGGCGGCGGGCTGGCCAAGGCCCTCCTGCGCGCGCTGGGGTCCGAGGTCCGCTCGCACGTGCTGCAGATCGGCCGAGTCGCGGCCCCCGAACCGGGCGTGCTGGCCGCCGCGGACTTCGAGGGCGTCGACGACTCGCCGGTGCGCTGTCTGGACGCGGCGGCGAGCCGCGCGATGGTCGAGGAGATCAACGTCCAGCGCAAGGCGAACGAGTCGCTCGGCGGCATCTTCGAGGTGCGGGCCTTCGGCCTCGTCCCCGGCCTCGGCTCCCACGTCTCCTGGGAGGAGCGGCTCGACGGCCGTCTCGCCGGCGCGATCTGTTCCATCCAGGCGATCAAGGGCGTCGGTCTGGGGGAGGGCTTCGAGCTGGCGGGCAGGCCGGGCTCGCAGGCCCACGACGAGATCTTCTTCTCCCCCGAGCGCGGCTACTACCGAGAGACCAACCGCGCCGGTGGGCTGGAGGGCGGCATGACCACCGGCGACCCGCTGATCGTGCGCGCTGCGATGAAGCCGCTGCCGACGCTGACCAAGCCGCTGCGCTCGGTGGACATCTCGACCAAGGAGCCCGCGCAGGCCCTGCGCGAGCGCACGGACTCGACAACGGTGCCTGCCGCGGGCGTCGTCGGGGAGGCGATGGTGGCGCTCGTGCTCGCCGACGCCTACCGCTCGAAGTTCGGCGGCGACCACATCGACGACGTGCGCGAGGCGCTCGCGGCCTACCGCGAGCGGATCGGGTGGCGGCCGTAGAGGCGACGCCTGGCGGCGGGGCCGGGACGCCCGGCCCCGGGGGCGCCGAGCCGCGGGCAGGCCGCCGCTCGCTGGTCCTCACCGGCTTCATGGGCGCGGGCAAGACGACGGCGGCGCGCATCCTTGCCGACACGCTCGGCGTCGAGGAGGTCGACACCGACGCGCTGCTCGAGGCGCGCTTCGGCCGACCCGTCGCGCGGATCTTCGAAGAGGAGGGCGAGGCCGCCTTCCGCGCGGCCGAGGAGCAGGTGGTCGCCGAGGTGCTGCATGGCTTCGACCCGCCCGCCGTGGTGGCCCTCGGCGGCGGCGCGGTGGAGTCCGAGCGCGTGCAGGCAGCGCTCGCCGCGCACCTCGTCGTGCTGCTCGAGGTCGATGCGCCCACGGCGTGGGCGCGCGCGGCAGGGGACCGCCCGCTGGCCCGCGACCGCGCCGCCTTCGAGGCGCGCCTGGAGCGTCGCGCGCCGCTCTACGAGCGTCTGGCCGACGCGATCGTCCCGCCCGTCCCGCTCGGAGCGCTCCCGGGGGTCGCGCCCGCGCTGGCCTTCCTGCGCGACCACGCTCCCCGAGGCACGCGCCTGGTCTGGGCCCATGGCGCCTCGGGGGACTACCCAGTGCTCGCCGCGCGCGGGCTGCTCGGGGGCGCCTGGCCCATCCCCGGGCGGCGCTTCGTGGTCAGCGACGAGACCGTCGCGGCGCTGTACCCGAGCGCGGTGCCCGATCCGGTCGCGCGGGTCGAGATCGCGCCCGGGGAGGTGCACAAGTCGCCGGCCACCGCGGAGACGGTGTGGCGCGCGCTGGCCCGGGCGGGCATGACCGGCGCCGATCACCTCGTCGCCCTCGGCGGTGGCGTGGTCGGCGACCTCGCCGGCTTCGCGGCGGCGACCTACCGCCGCGGCGTCCCCGTCGTTCACGTCCCGACCACGCTCGTGGCCCAGGTCGACTCGGCCCTCGGCGGCAAGACCGGCGTCGATCTGCCCGAGGGCAAGAACTATGTCGGCGCCTATCACCAGCCCGCCGCCGTGCTCATCGATCCCGCCACCCTCGAGACGCTGCCCGCCGAGGAGCTCGCGGCCGGCTGGGCCGAGGTGGTGAAGACCGCCCTGATCGCCGGCGGGCCGTTGTGGGCGCGAGTGCGCGCCGGTGTGCTCGACGACGACGTCGTGCTTGCCTGCGCGCGGGGGAAGCTCGCGATCGTGGCGCGCGACGAGCGCGACGGCGGCCCGCGCCAGGTGCTCAACCTCGGCCACACCGTCGGCCACGCGATCGAGACCGCCACGGGCTACGCCCGCTACCGCCACGGCGAGGCGGTAGGCCTGGGCCTCCTCGCCGCCCTGCGACTGTCGGGCCAGGGCGGGCTGCGCGACGAGGTGGCGGCCCTGCTCCGCGCCCGCGGCCTGCCCACCGTGCTCGAGCCGCCGCTCGGCGCCGACGAGTTGATCGCGCTCACCGGACGCGACAAGAAGCGCCGCGGCGCGGCGCCGGTGCCCTTCGTGCTCGTCGAGGCGCCCGGCCGCGTCGCGCACGGCCGCACCGTGGACGACGGCGACCTGCGAGCCGCCGTGACAGAGTTGGGAGCGACGTGACGATCCGCGACCGCATCGAGATCATGCACGGGGTCAACCTCGACATGCTCGGGCGGCGCGACCCCGAGCTCTACGGCCCGGAGAGCCTCGTGGAGCTCGAGAACCGCATCGACGGCTTCGCCCGCGAGCTCGGCCTCAAGGTGCGCTTCTTCCAGACCAACCACGAGGGGGACTTCGTGGAGCACCTCCACGGTCTGCACGGCCTGGCGGACGCGATCGTCCTCAACCCGGGCGCATGGACCCACTACGCGTGGGCGATCCGCGACGCGCTGGAGATTGCCGGCCTGCCCTCGGTCGAGGTCCACCTCTCAGACGTCGCCGCGCGCGAGGCCTTCCGGCGCACATCGGTTGTGGCCGACCTCTGCCTCGCCACCGTGTCCGGGCAGGGGGCCGACGGGTACCGCGAGGCGCTCGGACGCCTCAAGGAGGCGCTGGCCGCGTGAGCGAGGAGCGTTCGCAGAGGCTGGCCGAGCGCGTCTCCGGACGCGGGCTGGACTGCCTGCTCGTCACCGACCTGATCGACCTGCGCTACCTCACCGGCTTCACCGGGACCAGCGGCCTCGCGCTCGTCGGCCCCGGACTGCGCCTCTTCATGACCGACTTCCGCTACGTCGAGCGCGCGAGCGAGGAGGTCGAGGGCTTCGACCAGCTGCGCGCGCCCCAGGGCGAGCTGGGCGAGTCGGTGCTCGCGCTGCTTCCCGAGCGCCGGCCCCTGCGCGTGGGCTTCGACGACGCCCACGTGTCGGTCAAGGCGCACGCCAAGCTCCTCGAGCGGCTGCCCGGCGAGGTCGAGCTGGTGCACGCCGGCGGCCTCGTCGAGGACCTGCGCGCCGTCAAGGACGAAGGCGAGCTGCAGCGCATCCGCGTGGCCGCGCAACTCGCCGACGACGCCTTCCGCGCGGTAGTGGAGCCGGGCATCGCCGGGCGCACCGAGCGCGAGGTCGCTCTGGCCCTCGAGGACCACATGCGCCACGCGGGTGCTGAGGAGGCCAGCTTCCCCTCGATCGTCGCCTCCGGCCCCCACGGCGCGCTGCCCCACGCCGAGCCTCGCGACGTCGCGATCCCGCGCGACACGCTCGTGGTCGTCGACTGGGGCGCGCGCTTGCGGGGCTACTGCTCGGACTGCACGCGGACGGTGGCGACCGGGCCGGTCGGCCAGGCTGCCCTCGAGGTCTACGAGCTCGTCCGGCGCGCGCAGCAGACCGCGCTCGACGCCGTGATGCCCGGGCGCGCCGGCCGCGAGATCGACGCGCTGGCGCGCGACCTCATCGAGACGGCCGGCCATGGCGAGCACTTCGGCCACGGCCTCGGCCACGGCGTCGGCCTCGAGGTGCACGAGGGCCCGCGGCTGGCCAAGACCGCGTCGGGGGCGCCGCTCGTCGCCGGCAACGTCGTGACCGTCGAGCCCGGCGTCTACGTGCCCGGCGAGGTGGGCGTGCGCATCGAGGACCTGGTCGCGATCAACGCCGACGGGCGCGAGGTCATCAGCTCGGTCGGCAAAGAGCTCATGGAGGTGGGTTGATGACGCAGGTGCACGGAGACGGCTCGACGACGCATCCCTTCCGTGGCGCCGTGGAGCGCGGCGACCACGACGCGATGGTCGAGGCGCTGGCCGACGACGTGCGCTTCAACAGCCCGGTGGCCTTCGCGCCGTTCGTGGGCCGCGAGACGGTCGGCGAGGTGCTGCGTGCGGTCATGGGCGTCTTCGAGGACTTCCTCTACACCGACGAGCTCAGCGCCGGGCAGGACACCCTCGCGCTCGTCTTCCGCGCACGTGTGGGCGACAAGACGGTCGAGGGCCTCGACCTGCTGCGCCTGGACAAGGAGGGCAAGATCCGCGACTTCACCGTCATGGTCCGGCCCGCCTCGGCGCTGATGGCGCTCGGCGAGGCCATGGGCCCCCGCGTCGCGCACCTGCCTAAGGGCTGACGGGGCCCCTCGGGGCTCACGATCTCCGCAGCGGACGTTCGCACCCTACCGCCGTCGGCTGCGGTACAGCTCCAGGATCTCGTCGCGGCCTGCGACGCTCAGGCGACCGCGCTGCACCTGCCCGGCCCTCTCTCGGTAGGCCGGCACGACCGCAGCCGTGACGACGCCGTGCTCGGCGGTTATCTCGTCGACGATCGGCCAGATCTCGACGATCCTGCTGGGGCGGTCGACGAACACCGTGTACGTCGGGACGTGACTGGCCATGGTGCCGAGGCGATCGCCGAAGGGTCTCTCGTCGCTGGAGAAGCCCCATTCGCCGCGGAGGGTCGTGATGCCGGCCGCGCCCGCTGCGCGCAACCGCCGGGTCAGGGTCGTATAGATCGCTCCGCCGTGGGTCTGCGCCGACTGCCGCGTGTAGACCCGCAGCGCCATCCAGACCGGGGGATCGCCGTCACCTGCGTCCGGGACGAGGGCACCGGCTCGAGGCGATCCCCGTCGTGCTTCACCACCGCGATCCGCTCGAGGTTGACGACGGGCCGACGCAGCACGCCTGGGAGCAGCTGGAGTACCGGCCGCAGGACCTCGAGCGACCCAACGGCGATCGTCGCCACCGGCACGTCGACGTTCCGGCTCAGCAATCCCGCACGTCGTCGCCTTCCGTCGTGTACCCCGTCGACGCCGAGCAGCACGGTCGCGCCACTCGCCCCGTTGCGGCGCAGCAGCTCGACGAGGGCGCGGTAGGAGGCGACGCCGTCCGTTCGCTCGCCTCGGCCGCAGTAGATCGTGAGCCGCCCGCCAGCTCCCAACCCGTCCGGGAAGTCGGCATCGCGGGTGTCCTCGCCGACGGCCAGGCGTGAGTGCTCCAGGGTGACGAGGCCCTTGTCGACGATGGCGTCGACTTCCTCGAGCGCGCCCTCGATCCGCTCCTTGGTGTCGATCGCCTCGGCGACGAGGGGGAGGTCGGTGGAGATGTCGGCGAAGCGGCCGGTGTGGATGCGGCGACCGATACCGAAGCCCTCGATGCCGCGGTACAGCGCTGCGATCTCCAACTCGTGCCGGGCGAAGCACTCCATGAGTGCGTCACTGGCCAGCTTTCCGCCGCTCGTCAGAGACTCGCCGAAGTAGACGTCGAGCTTCAGCCCGGCGCTGATCATCTCACCCGTGCCCCAGGTACCAGCCCAGCGCGGCGACGCCGAAGCCCAGGACCATGGAGAGCGCCAGGTTGGCGAGCAGCAGGATGACCTCTCCATCCTCGCCCAGCCGCTCGCTCTCCAGCATCCACGTCGAGAACGTGGTGTAGCCCCCCATGAATCCCGTGCCGAAGATGAACAGCGCCCCGTGGGGGATCGCCGCTCCGACCAGGACGCCCAAGGCGAACGCGCCGGTCAGGTTGACGACAAGGATGCCGAGGGGGAAGTCCGTCGGGAGCCGACCGGACACCGCAGAGTCCACGCGGTAGCGCGCCAAGGCTCCTATCGCCCCAAAGACCGCCATGCCGACCCAGGTCAGGACGCCTACCAATGTCGTCCCCAGCGAGCGAGAATCACGCCGACAACGGCCACGCCCATCCCTGCGACGATGCTCGCGAGCGCGTAGCCGATCGCAACTCCGGCGTGCCCGGTGCGGAGCAGCTCGAAGGTCTCGATCTGGAAGGTCGAGAACGTGGTTAGAGCACCGCAGAACCCGGTCCCCAGGAGGAACCGCCAGTATCGCCCCGGCGCGACCCGCTCGGCCAGGCGGGTGAACACCCAGCCGAGAAGCACGGCCCCGAAGAGGTTGACGATGAAGGTCGCCCACGGCCACTGGCCGGGCTGGCGAGGCAGGGCTTCGGCCACGCCGCCCGGGCGAGTGCGCCCGCTGCGCCGCCTCCGAGAATGGCTGCGGCACGCAGCTGAAGAACGCTGTAGCGCCCCAATAGACCCTGCCAAGAGCCGTCGACCGTCGAACCGTTGCCCCGTGGACTCACGCGGGCACGGAAGCCGCTGACGCTCATCGATCGAGCTCTCTTCTGACGCTGAGGAGGTCCCCACCAGGGTTGCCCACGCGTTGGGTTGATCACCGAAGCCCCTCTTGGCTTCGCGTTGGGGCGCCGGCGCGCCCGGCGCAGCTCAGGAGCCCGGCGCGATGGCGATCCAGAACAGGACGGCCTCGCGATCGCCGAGGTTGCGCCAGCCGTTCACCCTTGCGCAATCGGCGAGCAGCACCTCGCCGTCCCGGATCGCCGGCCTCTGGTCGCCGACCTGGACCTGGACGAGCCCGCGCGACACCGCGACGATTCCCTCCCCGTCCTGGCGTTCGATCGGTGCCCCGGCCTCGCGGGTGCCGAGGTGCACGAGGTCGATTCGAACGTCCGACTTGACCCTGCCGAGCAGTGTGATGGCGCGTTCCGGGCCGCGGCGCAGATCCCCGACGCGTCGCCCGATCCGGTAGGCCGAGGGGTCCTCGCCGTGGAGCAGGTCGTCCACCGTCAGCCCCAGCTTCGCGCTCAGGCGCACGAGCGTCGACAGCGAGAGGCCACGCTCCGCCCGCTCGGCCTGCGAGATCGCGCTCGGGGTCACGACCGCCATCTGCGCGAGCTGCTGCTGGCTGATCTTCCGCGATCGCCGCAGCGCCCGCAGCGACGCCGCCACGCGACCGATGACCTCGGCCTCGGAGAGGACCAGGCTCTCCTCCTCGGTGTGCCAGTGCAGCAGCGAGCCCTTCACGCTCTGATCGCGACCCTCGGCCTTGGCGACGCGCACGCTGTGCTTGTCCAGGCGCAGCACGCACTGCGTCACCGCCTCGACCGTGTCCTGGATCGTCGGGGGCATCTCGCGCAGGTCCATCGACCAGTAGGCGATCGCGCCCACCTCGAGGAGCAGGGGGCAGCAGCGGGCGAAGAAGCCGCGGGTGAGCTCGGCGCCCCACGCCTCGACCATCCCGTCCAGGGACTCGAACAGCAGGAGGTTGCGCTCGCCGGCGTCGCAGCGCCCGCGGATCCTCCGCAGCAGCTCTCCGGGGTCGATCGAGGGGCGCCCGGGCGACGTGCCGAGCACCTCGAGGTGCGGGAAGTCCGCCACGAGCGGGCTGGGGTCGGGGCTGACCGCGATCCACTTGCTCGCGTCGAAGGCCCGCTCGAGGCCCAGGATGGCCCGGTAGAACGGCTCGGCCGAGGCGCGGTCGAGCTGCCATACGACGTTGTCGCCCCAGTACAGCCCGCCGAGCACGTGGTCGAGGGTCGGGACGCCGGTGCTCACCCTTCGCTCGGGACCGCCCTGGTCAAGCATGGCGGCTGACACCACATGACAGCACCGCTTCATGACCCTAGCCGATTGACGGGGTCACATGGAGAAGCGCGGGTGGTGGCGACAGCGCTGCTTCAGGACCGTGTACAAGGCGCGCCCGATCCACTTGGATCGACGTCCCAGGCCTCCTGCATCGAGCCGTTCTCAGACGTGCGGGAACCACGACGGGAGGAGTGCATCGATGAGCACCTCGGGCAGCCCTTCGCCACGCGGCTTCGCCCTGGTCAACGGGACCATGCCGGAGTGGTCCAGGCGCGCCGAGAGAAACCCCGTGCTGGACTTCGTCGACTACTCGCTGCGCGGGGTCGGCCAGGTCGTCTTCATGAACAACCCGATCACCGGGCTGGCGATTCTCGTGGCCATGTGGATCGCCTCGGCGTGGCTGGGCTTCGGGGGCACGCTGGGGCTGGTGGCCTCGACGCTCACCGCACTGATCCTCGGGATGGACCGTCCCGCGATCCGGGCTGGGCTGTACGGCTTCAACGGGGTGCTCGTCGGAGCGGCGCTCGCGACCTTCCTGTCGCCGGAGTGGAGCGCCGGCGTGATGGGCTACATCGTGGCCGTCTCGGCCTTCAGCACGATCTTGATGGCGACGCTGGCGAAGATCTTCCTGGGGACGTGGGGGGTACCCCCCTTCACCCTCCCGTTCAACTTCGCGACGCTGATCTTCCTCGTCGCGGCGCTGCAGTTCAAGTTCGGCCATGTGGGTTCGCTGATCGGCCCGGACAGTCCGGCGGTGGCGGGCCAGGCCGTTCCGACCGGCCTGCGGGAGACGGTGACGAGCGCGAGCGTCATCGACGTCGAAGGCGTGTACAACGCGATCTTCCGAGGGATCGGGCAGCTGTTCTTCGCCGACAAGCCCCTGAGCGGCGTGATCATGATCGCCGGGATCGCGGTCTGCTCGCGCATCGCGGCGGTGTTCGCGCTCATCGGGTCCACCGTCGGCATGCTCACCGCGTTCGTCGTGGGCGCCAACGGCTTCGCGATCTACCACGGGCTGTGGGGGGTTCAACTCGTTCGACGCGTGCCTGGCCGTCGGCGGTGTCTTCTTCGTGCTGACCTGGCGCTCGGGGCTGCTCGCCGTCGCCTGCGCGATCGCCACCGCGATCCTCTTCGCCGCCATCGGCTCGCTGTTCGTCCCCTGGGGCCTGCCCGCGCTGACGTTGCCGTTCTGCTTCGGGACGCTGGCCTTCGTGCTCCTGAAGGGCACGAGCAGCCGGCTGACCCCGATCGAGGTCGCGGACATCACCACGCCGGAGGAGCACCTGAAGCGTCGCCGCGGCGAGCACTCTGAGGGCGTGGGCCGCGACGCCGTGGGGGAGTTCCCCGAGTCCGAGCCGGCGCGCGATCCGCCAGCGGACACGCGGCGCGAGCCGTGATCGGACCGACGGTCGTGACGACAATCATCTAGCAAGAAGGAGCTGGCGATGCCCAAGAATCTGTTCCCGCTGGATAACTCCAAGAAGTTCACGGACCAGAAGCACGTCGGCCACAACAGATGGCACCCGGACATCCCTGCGCCGGTGACCGTCAAGCCGGGCGACGTCTTCCGGGCCGACTGCCGTGAGTGGTTCGACGGGGCCATCAAGAACGACGACTCCGCGGACGACGTCCGCAACGCTCCGCTCCCGGGCGTGCACGTGCTCAGCGGTCCCTTCCGCGTGGAGGGCGCCCAGCCCGGCGACCTGCTGGTCGTCGACATCCTCGAGATCGACGCGTGCGATCAGGAGGACGAGGGCCCCCTGTCCGGCATGGGCTGGGGCTACACCGGCGTGTTCGCCAAGACCAACGGCGGCGGCTTCCTCACCGACCGCTTCCCCGACGCCTACAAGGTGATCTGGGACTTCACAGGCGACGTCGCCACCTCGCGGCACATCCCGGAGTGCTCGTACGTGGGCATCCACCACCCGGGCCTCATGGGCACCGCCCCGTCAGCCGAGCTGCTCGCGAAGTGGACCAAGCGCGAGACCGATCTGATCGCAACCGACCCCGACCGCGTGCCGCCGCTGGCCCTGCCGCCGCTCCCGGACTCAGCCATTCTCGGAACCCTCGAGGGCGACGCGTTCGACAAGGCCGCGGGCGAGGCAGCCCGGACGGCTCCGCCGCGCGAGAACGGCGGGAACCAGGACATCAAGAACTTCACCGCGGGGACGCGGGTGTTCTACCCCGTCTTCGTCGACGGGGCGAACCTGTCCTTCGGCGACCTTCACTTCTCCCAGGGCGACGGCGAGATCACCTTCTGCGGTGCGATCGAGATGGGCGGGTTCATGGACCTGCACGTCGACCTCATCAAGGGCGGCATGGAGACCTACGGCGTCTCGGAGAACGCGATCTTCATGCCCGGCCTGCGGGACCCGCAGTACTCGGAGTGGATCGCCTTCTCCGGTGTGTCGGTGGACCTCGACGGCAAGCAGCACTACCTGGACTCACAGCTGTCCTACGAGCGCGCGTGTCACCACGCCATCGACTACCTCATGAAGTTCGGCTACTCCGACATCCAGGCCTACATGATCCTGGGCTCGGCGCCGGTCGAGGGACGGTTCTCCGGCGTGGTGGACATCCCGAACTCCTGTGCAACCGTCTACATCCCCAGGAGGATCTTCGACTTCGACGTCGCCCCGTCGAGCGGGAAGCCGCACCAGGTGACGCAGAGCACGCCGGTCCCGAAGTCGGCGAACTGACGCGCGGTGGCCCTCTACGACTACCGATGTGGCCATGACGGTGTGTTCGAGGTGACTCGGGCGCTCGGTACGGCGCCCGAGTCGATCGCGTGCCCGGCGTGCGGAAGCGAAGCGGCGCGGGTCTTCTCCAAACCGATGCTCATGACCTCGCCACGCGCTCTTGTCGCTGCGATCGACCACGCGGAGAAGACCCGCGACGAGCCCGACGTGGTCACGTCGCTACCGCCGGCACGCAAGCGAACGCCCGTGCTGCCCCTGACCCCGACGCTCAAGCGACTGCCGAGACCGTGAGAGGATGCGGCGCATGGCCCCGCCGGAGGTCATGCGCCGCTTCATCGAGGCCGTTCGCGCCGGCGATCGGGACGCCGCCTTCGCCCTGTTCGCCGACGACGTCGTCGGCCACGTGCCCGGCAGGTCGTCGATGGCCGGCGAGCGGCGCGGCCGCGAGGCGGTCATGGAGTACATCCAGGCGGCCATCGGCCACGCTGAGGAGCTCGACGTCGAGGTGCTCGACGCGCTCGTCGGCCAGGACCACGTCGCGCTGCTCCTCCACGAGCGCCTCTGGCGCCCGGACCGGACGCTCGACATGCGCCGCTGCAACGTCTACCGGGTGCGCGGCGAGGAGATCGCCGAGGTCTGGATCTTCGAGAGCGACCAGTACGCCGTCGACGAGTTCATGCCGTAGGGCGGTGAACAGCAAGCCCGGCCGTCGCGGTTGACTGCTCGAGCCAGGTCGGAGAGGCTCGCACGCTCCGTTCAACCACCCGAGAGGAGAAGTCGTGCGCAAGCTGGTTCTTCTCGCCGTCGCCGGTGCGATGGCGTTGGCCGCGAGCCCAGCGGCGGCCGGTAGCAACCCGACGTTGAAGGTGAGCCCCAAGAGGACCGTGCGCGGGGCCCACGTGATCGTGTCCGGGACGAACTGGGGCCAGGCGATCGCCCAGGAGTGTCCGGACAAGATCAAGCTCTACCTGATCAAGGGTGGCGAGAGCACGCGGATCCGCAGCCTCTTCACGAACGGCGCCCAGGAGACGTTCCGGCAGAGCGTGGGGATCCCGAGCGGTCTGGCCACCGGGGCCTACGTCCTCAAGGCGGCCCAGAAGTGCGAGGCCGAGGACGCCGACCAGCCGACCGTCGGCCGGGCCAAGACCGGGCTGACGATCCGCTGACCGCCCCGCTCGAGCCCGGGCGCGGTGGCGCCCAGGCTCGACGCGTCGAGGGGCCCGGCCAGCGCAGGAGTTCCGCGTCGAGACTCGAACCCCCACGGCATGAGCTCTCCACCCGCCGCCGGAGTCCGGCGCCCCGTGGGCGTCACCGTCATCGTCGTCCTGCTCTGGATCCAAGGCCTCTTCGGGATCGTCGGAGGCCTGATCCTGTTCTTCGAGCGCAACAACATCGACGTGATCCACGAGGTCAACGCGTCCAGCGGCACCATCAGCGCCACCGGGATCATCGTCGTCATCGTCGGGATAGCGACCTTGCTCGTCGCCGTGCTCCTCGCCCAGGGGAGCAACTTCGCCCGCTGGCTCGTCGCCATCATCAGCATCGTCGACCTCGCGACCGCCGTCTACTACTTCTTCGCCCTGTCGAGCGTGGTGCGCGACAACGCGATCATCCAGGCCCTCATCGCGATCATCGTCCTCTACTTCCTCTTCGGCGAGCGCGGAAGCCGGGAGTTCTTCGAAGCACAGGCGCGAGCCTGAACGGTCGGGCGGGCGCCGCGTCCCTACACTGACCGGCGCCCGTGATCAGCACCAACCAGTTCAGAAGCGTGCTAAGGGCCACACGATTCGCCCTCCGCGTTGCCCTAACTTCGAGGGGGTCAGCGGGGGCCAGCTGGTGGAGCTCCATGGTCGCGCTGGGCTGCGCGTAGCGGTCATCACGGGGCGCGGCCCCGAGCCGCCAGCACCGAGAGCAACGGCCCGCCGACGCGCAGCTCGGCGACCACGCGCTCGACCGCGCGGGCGACCGGCGCGCTGAGGGCGGCGCCCGCCGTGAAGTCGGCTCCTTCGATCCCCCGGCGAGCTTGTGGGTCGCCCATTGGCGATAGAGAGAGCTGCGCGTCGAGCGGATGCTGCCGCCGTGCACGTAGGAGTGGTCGAGCGTGAAGCAGGAGTCCCACTCGCGCACGCGCTCGGCTTCGCCGCCCGCGAGGTCCGTGCGGTCCTCCACGGTCGCGCATAGGCACGTTGGACGCACCATCGTGCAGTTGCCACACGAGAGGCAGCGGTCGGCGACCTCGTCCCAGCGGGGGCCCGGCGCCGAGCCTCGTAGTCGTAGTCGACGTGGGCGCCGTCGAGGAAGGTCCGGTCCTGGACGAGGATCGCCTGCAGGTCGCAGGCCCGCACACCGATGAAGGCGTAGCGCGGCGCCGGTCCTTCGTTCTCTACGACCGCGAGCGTGCCATCCTTGCCGCGGCGCGCGCGCTACAGGCGCAGGGTGGCCAATGCCCCACGCCGTCTCTCGATCGCGCGATTCGTCCGGTTCCCCACGCGGGAGCGAGATGCCCGCGAGGACAGGAAGGCCTCGGCGCCGTCGAGCCGGGGACGGCCGTTAAAATTGCGCCGGTAGTCCTCGTCGGTGTCGAAGGGGTGCCGCTCGACCCCCTCCCGCTCCGCCCAGGCACGCAGCACGTCGTCGAAGACGTGCTTCCACGCGGCGGCGTGCAGCGAAGTGGTGTCGGTGATCACCCCGTCCAGGTCGAAGAGGACGGCGTCGATGCGATCGAGCTCGAGTGCGGCGGGGCGATCGCCATCGATGTCTCCGTACCCCATGCGGCAAGCGTCGCCGGTCTTCGGGTGGATGTCGAGCGGACCGCGTGTGCAGGTCGTGGCGCTGCAGAGCCGTGGTTCCCACGGATACGCGGCGGACATCCACAGACGATGATCGCCCAGTGCCTGCACCGAAATCCCCCTTGAGCATCATCGTCGGCTTCGACGGCTCGGACGGCGCCTTCGACGCGGTCGCCCTCGGCCGCACGCTGGCCGACCTGACCGGCGACCACCTGGTGGTCGTTGCTCGGTCGCCGTCGCCAGTGGCTGGTCGCGCGCTACCGACACGCGCCTGGGGCGGATCGGCGTCGGCTTCGACGGTCGTGACGAAGCCAGGCTCGCGCTGTCCAGCGCAGCCGAGCTGGCGCGGCGCAGCGGGGGATCGCTGGATGCGCTCGCGGTGTTCGCCAAGCCGGCTCCCGCGAATCCGATGTTCGCGACGCACGCTCCTGAGCGTGATCGCGGGCGAGACGTGATCGACCTGCACTGCCACATCCTGCCGGAGCTCGACGACGGCGCCCGCGACCTGGATGACGCCGTCGCCATGGCGGGCCAGGCGCAGGCCGACGGCATCCGGTTGATCTGCGCGACTCCGCACATCCGTCAGGACCACGACGTGTTGATCGGAGAGCTGGGCGAGCGGGTGGCTCAGCTTCGGGCCGCGCTCCAGCGGGCCGGGATCGCCGTCGGTGTGGCGCCCGGCGGAGAGGTGGCCGAGGCGATCGTCGACGCGCTCGACGACGAGGACCTCGAACGGGTGTCGCTTGGCGGCGGGCGGCGGTGGATCCTCTTGGAGCCCGCGGCCGGCCCACTGGGCGGCTCGCTGACGGCCGCGGCGGCAAGGCTCGCGCAACGGGGCTACCGGAGCCTGATCGCCCACCCCGAGCGCCACGTCAGCGCCGACCTGTCTGAGCGCTTGGCCGAGCTCGTCGAGCAGGGATCGCTCGTGCAGGCGACGGCCCAGCACGTGATAGATCCCGGCACCGGCGAGGGGATGGTCGAGCTCGCCCGCCGTGGGCTGGTGCACGTGCTGGGCAGCGACGCCCACTCCTCGCGCGCCGGGCGGCCGGTGGCGCTCGCGGCTGCGCTCGAGCGGCTGGCCGGCATCGATCCGGTGGCGATGCACTTCGAGTGGGTGTCGCTCGAGGCGCCTCGCGCGATCGTCGCCGGCGAGGATCTCCAGTCGCCCTTCGCGCCCGCGCCGCAGGGCTAGAGGCGGTGCAGCTCGACCTGCGTGGCCATCTCCTCGATCACCTCCCGCGCGCCCGTGCCGAGACCGTGGCGCAGGAAGTTGACCGCCCCGGCGGCCGCCCCGAGGCGCAGGGCGTCGGGCCACGCCAGCCCTCGCGCCATGGCCGCCGCGAGCGCTCCAACCATCGAATCCCCGCAGCCCTCGCGTGCGCCGCGGTCGAAGCGCGGGGGCCGGAGCTCGAGCTCGCCGGCGTCATCGAGTACGAAGGCGGGTCGCTCGCCACGCGAGACGATCACCGCGCCGGCGCCCGCGTCACGCAAACGGCCCGCAGCGGCCCGGAGCTGAGCCGGCGTCTCGACCGGCCCGTAGACGTACTCGGCGAGCTCCCAGTCGTTGACCTTGACCACGTCGGGCCGGCCGACCAGCGCGCTGTCGAGGCGCGGCGTGGAAAGGTCCACGACGACCGGCGTTCCGTTCTGACGCACGTCGGCGACGAGGTCGCCGTACACGGCTAGTGGGAGCGCGTCTGCGGGCAGCGGATTGCAGACGACCAGCACGCGTCCGGACAGGGCGGTCGTCGTCGCCGTCGAGAACAGGTCGTCGAGCTCGTGGCGAGACGGCGGCGTGCTCCAGGCCTGGGCTACGACGTGCCGTTCGCCGCTGCGCCGGTCGATCACGTATGTGCCGCTCCATGTGTCGGTCTCGATCAGCCGACGCTCGCCGGGCAGCTCGTCCAGGAGCGGCGCGAGCGTGCGGCCGGTCTCGCCGCCGCTGAACCCGCACAGAACCGGGAGCGCACCCAGCTCGCCGGCCATGCGAGCCACCCACACACCCTGGCCGGCCGGATGGAGGTGGATCTCGTCCTCCTGCCCGCCGGCACGATGCTCCACGGTGATGCCCAATAGCGGGTGAGGACCGAAGACCACAACGCGAGGATCTTTCTGCTCGGCGACGGGGCGCATGGCGTTCAGGGTCTCGCATCCGTCGGTCGCCCGCTGCGCGGGGAACTACCGAACTACCGAGGCCGCGGGGGCAGCGTCCCGATGCTCCCATTCTCTTTCGGCTTCGCCGCGCGAAGGGTGGCCGGCCGCGACGCTCGGCGCTGTCGCAGGAGCGGCACTGCTCCTTGCCCTCAGCGCTGCACTGGGGTCTGATCTCTCGACTACGCTCGGGCGCGTGACGGACCCACGCCCGCTGCTGCTGTGCTTCGACGGCTCCGCCGGCGCCGAGCACGCGATCGAGGTCGCCGCGGTGCTGGCGCCCAGACGTGCCGCGATCGTGCTGACCGTGTGGCAGCCGGTGGCCGAGTTCAGCCGCGGCAATCCGCTGGGCGTATACCTCGACGCCATTACCCCCGCTGCTGCTGAGCTTGACGAAATCGCTGCGCGCCACGCGCATGAGCAGGCTGAACACGGGGCGGCTGTGGCTCGCAAGGCTGGGCTGGAGGCAGAGCCGCTCGCCGAGCGCGGCGAGCGCATCTCGACACGGATCGTCGAGATCGCGCAGGCCCGCGACGTCGGTGCCGTGGTCGTCGGGTCGCACGGGCACTCGGCGCTGGGCGCCCAGCTCCTGGGCAGCGTCGCGACCGCGTTGACCCACGAGTGCCCGCGGCCCGTGGTCGTCGTCCCCGACCCGCAACGCGGCGTTGACAAGGCTTCTCAAGCCGGGGCAACCGCGGCCCGGCGCCGAAGCAGGTAGCGCCGCAGCTCGTCCGCTCCCCAGACGATGAAGCGGAACGGGAGCACGAACAGCAGCGCCTCCGGACTGAGGGCGGCGGTGCCGAGGAGGAACTGGACGGTACTGCGCCAGCGCCTCGACCGCGCGCTCCGCCTGAACCTCCTGGACGAAGGCGAACAGCGCATTGATGAGGATCACCACACCGGATCGCCGCTGACCAGCCACGCCGCCGTCGCGGCAACCACCGTCAGCGGCAGGAAGACAAGTACGTAGCGGTCGGCGAGCCGCACGAAGGGTGCCCGCTCGGTCTCGGCCTTCTGGACGAGCGACACGAGCGCTCCGCATGCGCTTTCACCGGCGCGCCGGCTCGCGCGCAGTTCGAAGGCATTCCCGGCGTTCGTTGGACCGCCGCGCACCGGTTCCCGGAAGAGCTCCTCGAGGTCTGGCTCGTGGCTGGTCATGGTGAGCGCCTCGAATCGCGCGGCGGCCTTGATCAGCGGATCGATCGGCCCCGTCACGACGAAGCGGGCGACGTCACCGTCGAATTGCGCGTCGCGCACGCCGGGAAGGTCGTCGAACGCCCCGGGGGGCACGGGCTCTGAGAAGTGGATCTCGACCTGGCGGACGGCGCGGGCCTTCAGCGCCCCGACGTCGTCCACGACCACCAGGCGACCGTCGCGGATGATCCCCACTCGGTCGGCGATCCTCTCTACCTCGCCCAGCACATGCGAGGACACGAATGCCGTCTGCCCGCGCCCTCGTGCTTCGTGCAGCAGCTCGTGGAACTCGCGCTGGATCAGGGGGTCGACGCCGCTGGTTGGCTCGTCGAGGATCGGGAGCTCGGGCTCGCGCATGAAGGCCTGGACCAGCCCGACCTTCTGCTTGTTGCCCTTCGAAAGCGAACGGATCGAATGCTCCAAGTCCAACGCCAGGCGCTCGGACAGCGGCTCGATCGCCGCGAGGCCCGCCCCACCGCGCAGGTCGGCCAACCAGCGAAGCAACTCGCCTCCCGTCAGGTCCTCGTAGAGCCCCAGTTCGCCCGGCAGGTAGCCGATCCGGCGGCGCAACGCGACGCCCTGGCGCCGAGGATCGAGCCCCAGGACGCTCACCGTGCCGCTCGTCGGCCGGATCAGATCCAGCAGCAGCCGGATCGTGGTCGTCCTCTCCCGCCTTCACGCTCAGCTCGAGGTCGACGAGCGCCGGCTTCTTGCCGTAGAGCTTGGACAGGCCTTTGGTCTCGATCACCGCGCGCTCCGAGCGAGCGGGACCCGGACCTGTTCCCCGGCCCGGTATCGCGACCCACGAGGGCTCCACGGCGGAGGCCCTACGGCGTACGGCTGCCGAGCCGGTCCAGCTCGCGGCTGATGTCTTCCTCGGAGATCGGGCGCCGAAAGTAGACATCCCAGGCGTTCATCGCGATCCCGATGCCCCAGGCCAGAGTGACGAACACCGGCCACGGAAACCAGGACCCGGAGGTGGCTCCCACCACAGCCCAGATCCCCCACACCACTGCGTTGATGACCAGGTAGGCGACGACGTGGGTCTGGAAGTCTCGGCGGTTCCTTCACGCTCCGCACCGCCTGCTCTCGCCGAGCCTCGGGCGTCCCGGTGACAACTTCCGGCTCTTCTTGCGCGGTTTCCTCGCCCATCGCCATGCAGGCTGCCACCGCAGGCCGCTCGAGGCATCCGTTACCCACACGCATCCTGCGCGGGAAACCACGGACGCACGGCGCCCTCGCGGCGCCGCTCGTCCTCGACCTTAGGTGTCCTCGTGCGGGTCGAAGCGTTCCTGGCCCGGCGCGGGCTCGGGATTCACCTCGATGACCAGCCGCTGTCGTGGAGAGAGGCCCGCGCGAGTGCGCGCTTCGCTGAGCGCGAGTAGGGCGCGGACCGTCGGGACAAGCGTCGACGGGACGAACTTCAGTTCCTTGAGCTGGCTGACGGCCTCGCTCCCCGCCGGGGGTTGACCGACCGTGGGTCCGGTGGGAACGCGGTCGCTCACGTCGTAGAACTCGGCCACCACGTGATCGTCCTCGGCGCGGATCGCGTTTGGCCGCGCGAGCGTCGGGTCCGCGGTGCTGAACGCCTCGGTCATTAGCTCAACGATCTCCGAAGAGCCCTCGCCCGCGTCGAAATGTATGGCCACCGCATAGCGGTTCGGTTTGGGTGTGGCTACTTCAGGACGAGTGGGAAGTGCCTGGTAGTCCGCGGGTTTGGCGGCCGTCGGGGGCGTGTTTCGGTGCGCGAACCCGGGGGATATCGCGATGTCCCCGGGTTCGGGTGGGCTTCTAGCGGGCTGAGCGGCGCTGTGGCCGCGGGCGGTTGGGGCCGTGGAAGGGTCGGCCTTTGGCGGTGAGGATCTGCTCGCCGGCTCGGCGGGAGAGGTCTCGCATCTGCTCGAGCGCGGCTTGGAGGCGGCGGCGGTTGTCGATCCACTCGCGGTAGAGGGCGGCGTCCTCGGCTGAGAGCAGCTTGGAGACGGTCGTGCCGCCGTCTTTCCAGGAGAGCTGCCAGTAGGGGCCGTGCCGCTGGTCGGGGTCTTGGCAGCGGCAGTTGGGGTTGTTGCAGGTCGTGTAGCGCTCGACGAGCGATCCCTCGCAGGTGAAGCCGACCTCGGCGATCCTCGCCTTGGCCGCCTCGTAGTCGGCGCGCAGGCGCTCCAGTCGCCGCTCGGGGGAGGGCTCGCGTTCCGTCATCGTCCAGTAGCATACTGGACGCTTGCGATGGACGGCCAAGCGCGAGCCGGCGAGCGGGGTCGAGGCGTTCTCGCAGCTCGAGCGCTTCCTCCAGCGCGCCGCCAGCCAGCAGCTTGAGCTTGGCGCGGTCGAGTGCGAGTCAGAGCGCCGCGGCCGCGAGCTTGTGCGGCTGCTGCTGCAGGCCCACGTCGACGCACGCGGCGACGGCGACGTCGGTCAGGCGATCGTCGTCCAGCGCCCCGAGGGGCCTGTGCGGCTGGGCTGCAAGCGATGCCACACGCGCCCTGTCCTGACGCTGTTCGGCGAGGTGCGCATCACGCGGATGGCGTACGTGGCGCCGGGTCACCGAGCGGTCCACCCGCTCGACCGGCAGCTGCGGCTGCCGCGGCGGATCTACAGCTACGAGTGCCAGCGACGGCTGCTGCGCGCGGTCGTCTGCTCGCCGTTCGACGAGGCGATCGGTTTCTTCGCCGAGATGACCGGCGTGACGGTGCCCAAGCGCTCGGCCGAGCAGCTGGTCCGCGAGGCGGCCGTGGACTTCGACGGCTTCTACGCACAGCGCGAGGCGGCCGAAGTCAAGCCCGCCCAGGGCGAGATCCTCGTCGCGGCGATCGACTGCAAGGGCATCCCGATGGTCAAGCCCGAGCGCGCGCTGCGCGTCGTCCGCCGCGGCAAGGGACAGAAGGCCAACAAGAAGCGGATGGCGACCGTCGCCGCCGTGCACAACCAGGCGCCCGTCGTGCGCACCCCACAGGAGGTCCTCGACAGCCTGTTTGACGCCGGCGAGCGCCGCGAGCGCCAGCCTCGCCCGAGACCCGGCCACAAGCGCGTGTGGGCGAGCCTGACCGCCGACAAGGACACGTTCATCGCCGACGTCAAGGCCGAGATGACCCGCCGCGACCCTGACCGCCAGCGCACCTGGGTGATCGTCACCGACGGCGAACGCGCGCTCCAGCACCGCGTCGCCGACAGCTTCGAAGACGTGACCCTCGTGCTCGACCTCCTGCACGCGCTCGAGAAGCTCTGGAAGGCCGCCCACGTCCTTCATCGCGAAGGCAGCCCCGAGGCCCAAGCGTTCGTCTACCAGCGCGCCAAGCGCATCCTCGAAGGCGATGTCGACCAGGTCGTCAAGGGCCTAAAGCTGATCGTCACCAAGCGCCGACTCAACGGCAACAAGGCCAAGACGCTGCTCGATGTCGCCGCCTACTACCGGCGCAACCGCGGGCGGATGCGCTACGACGCCTACCTCGCCAACGGCTGGCCGATCACCTCAGGCACCGTCGAAGGCGCCTGCAAGAACCTCATCCGCGACCGCTTCGAGCGATCCGGCATGCGCTGGACCCAAGAAACCGCCGAAGCCCTCCTACGCCTCCGCGCCCTCCACCTCTCAAGCGACTTCGACACCTACTGGGAACACCACATCGAACGCGACCAACAGCGCCTATACCCGGCCTGGCAGGTCGTCCTGAAGTAGCCACGCCCGTTCGGTTTCGTGCCGGTCATCGCCGCGATTCTAACGTCGGGAGGAACCCGCGGACGCCCGCGACGCTAGCGTCGAGCCGGTGTCGACGACCGAGGAACCGCGCGCGCCGACCGCCTGGCACGCGGACGCGCCGGCGGGCGTGCTCTCACGCCTGGGGACCACTGAAGGCGGCCTCAGCTCGCACGAGGCGGCCGCGCGACTGGCGCGCCACGGGCCGAACCGCTCGCCCCGGATCGCGCGTCCGTCAGCTCTCGAGCTTCTGCTCGGGGAGCTGCGCAATCCGCTGATATACCCACTGCTGCTGCTGTCCGCCGCGGTCGCCATCGCGCTGGGCAACCTTGAGGACAGTCTGGTCGTGCTGGCGGTCGTGGTGCTCAACGCGCTCATCGGCTTCAACGCGAGGCGATCCAACGCTGGGCTGATTACAAGGCCGTGGAGATCGCCGCGTGGCATGTGGACGAGGACGAGACCGGCGGGACGCACGGCCGGCCGGTCCTTGCTGATGTCGCCCGGCCCCTCGCGGCCCATCCTGCGACTCACACGAATGGAGCCGTCCATCGTCTTCGCTTGGGCATGCGTCATCATCTGCCACCGCCCCTCGGTCCCACTCGAGCCTATTGTGATCATCAGCACTAATCAGTTCAAGAACGGGAACCACATCGAGGTCGACGGGACCGTCTTCAAGGTCCTCGAGTTCCAGCACGTCAAGCCCGGCAAGGGCGGGGCGTTCGTGCGGACCAAGCTGCGGCGGGCGCAGGACGGGGCGGTGATCGACCGGACCTTCCGGGCCGGCGAGAAGTTCCGCGCGGTGCGGACCGAGTCGCGCAAGATGCAGTTCCTCTACGCCGACGGCACCGACGCTCACTTCATGGACGCCGAGTCCTACGAGCAGCTCGCGATCCCCGAGGACTCTCTGCGGGACGCCCTGCGCTGGACACGGCCCAACGACAGCGTCGACCTGCTGTTCATCGACGAGCGGCCCAACGACCTCGCAGTGCCCAGCGCGGTGGATCTCGAGGTGACCGAGACCGAGCCGGGGTTGCGCGGTGACACGGTTTCGGGTGGCGGCGACAAGCCCGCCACCCTGGAGACGGGCGCGACGATCCGCGTGCCGCTGTTCGTGAACGTGGGCGATCGCGTGCGGGTGGACACGCGCTCGGGCCACTACGTCTCGCGCGCGTAGCTGCTGCGCGTCTCGCGCGCGTAGCTGCGAGAACGGGCCCGAGCGAACGCCGCGCATTCGGAGCCGAGATGTGCGCGTCGCTGGAGACCCTCGTCATCGCAGCCTACGTGTTCGCCGCGACGCTGCGAATCGATCGGCCGGGCCCGGAAGGAAATGTCAGCGATCACGAGCTGATCGCGTGGCGGTCGCCCAAGCGGTCACTGGGTTGTGCTCGGATCGCCAGTTCTTGGGCACGATCGACCGGTTGCTGCCGGGCATGTTCCCGGCGCTGCCCGACCAGTCGCAGTACACCGCCGGCTGCGCAGGCTGACGCCGTACATCACCACGGTTCAGCTTGGGCTGGCTGAGCTGGTCGCCGACGGGCACGTCCGACTCGTCGACGGCACCTTGCTCGGCTGCGCCAACTACGCCGGCTGCGCCTCCAAGAGCGCCTTCGGCGGGCATGCCGCCTTCGGCTACTGCGCCGCCAAAAGCCAGTGGTACTGGGGAATGCGACTGCTGCTGATCACCGACCGGCGCGGCGCACCGGTCGGCTACGACCTCAGGCCCGCCAACGAAAACGAACGCGAAGGCGTCTTTCAGCTCGCCAGCGCGCACCCCGACACGGTCCTGTTCGCCGACGCCGGACACCGCGGCCGCGAGCACCACGAAAGCCTCGACCTCGCCGGCGTGCAGTTGATCGTCCCCGACAAGCATCAGCTCGGCCAACGCCCGCCCGCCGAGATCGACAAGGCCCGCATCCGCCTCGTGATCGAGTCGGTCTCTCACCTCAAGCGCCAAATGCGTATGGAGGACCACTCGCCAAGACCCTGCCCGGCCTCGCGCAACGCATCGTCCAGCGCCTCCTCGCGCTAACGCTCAGCATGCTATCAACACCATCTGGGACGGTGGGTAGAGGAGATAAAAATAGCTAGCGGACGGCGAGCGTCCCGGCGCCCTCGCGCAGCGCCCGCTTGGCCGCCTTGTCGTAGCGCCCGCGCAGCTCGCGCTCGAAGGACCGCGAGGCCCGCGCCGCCGCGACGGGCGAGCCCTGGGCATGGGCCAGGTGGGCGCCCCACCGGAGACCGAGACGGCCGCCTGGACCCTGGAGGAGGGGCCGGGGTTGCCGCTCGAGCCGGGGTCATCCGAGCGCCAGCCTACGAGCAGGGAGGTGGCTGCCCCGGCCGATCCGCCGCCGACGGAGATCCTCGAGTGGTACATCGAGGGTGGACGCACGAGGACGGGGAAGCTGCGACCACCGCGGTACGGGATTCTCAGCTATCTCGTCGACGCCTTCCGGGCGAGCTCGTCGCGGCGCGCCCAGAGCACGGTGGGCGCGTTGGCGGCCGCGAGCGAGGCGACCGTTGTGCCCCACGAGGGCGCGCCGATGAGGGCGACACGTGGCTGCCGGCCCATCGGGAGCAACACTACCCTGTCGCCATGCGCAGGACCGACCAGCGCCGCGCGGCGACCTTCGCCCTCTACCAGCACGATCTCACCGGCCGGCCGCTGGACGACGTCTTCCGTCGCGACGCACGGCCGTTCACCCGGGCGCTGGCCCATGCGGTCCAGGACCACCGCGATGAGCTCGACGGCGTGCTCGAACGCCATGCGACGGGCTGGACGGTCGATCGCATCGCGCCGCTGGAGCGCTCGATCCTGCGCGTCGGCCTGCTCGAGCTGCTGTACCCCGAGCTCGTGGCCGATCCGGAGCCGATTCCCCCCGAGGCCGCCATCGACGAGGCGGTGGAGACCGCGAAGACCTTCTGCGGAGCGGACACACCGAAGTTCGTCAACGGGATCCTTGGGACGGTCCTGCGCGAGCGCGAGGGCTCGCCGCGATGAGCGGCCCGGGTAGTGGCCAGGACCAGGGGCTCGAGGGCCTCGACGAGTTCGTCCGCGAGCTCGAGGACGCCGCGGCCCGGCTGCGGGGCGGGGGGCTCGAGCCCGAGGACGCGGCGCAGCTCGTCGAGGAGTGCGCGCGGCTGGCGACCCAGGCGGGCGGCGAGCTCGACCGCCTGACGCGCGACGCGACCTCCGACGCGCGCCCGGGCCAGGGCGAGCTGCTCTAGCTCGTACAGGTCGAATGGCAGAGCGGCCAAGGTCGGCGCCGGCCTCGGTCGGCGTGCCGAGAACGAAATGTCTGACGTCAGACGGGAAGGAATGGGAGGTCACGGGCGTCTTGGTGGTCAGTGACCACTGTGCGGGGGCTGTCCGTCCCCGTGGCCGCCAAGGAGGCAACGATGTGCACCGAAACCGCCGTCGCAGCGCACCTCGCCGCGGACAACGCGTGGAACCGCGGCTTCGCCGCGATCTACGCCCCGCTGATCAGGGTCGTCGAGCTCGCCGGAGTCGGCGCGGCCCGCCGTGAGGTCGTCGAGCGGGCCGCGGGCCGCACGCTCGAGGTCGGCGCCGGGATGGGCCACGCGCTGCCGCATTACGGGTCGGCGGTCAGCGAGCTGATCCTGACCGAGCCCGACATCGCCATGCTCAGGCCCCTGGAGCGTCGCGTGGCGCGCTCGGGCAGGGCGGCGCAGGTCGTCCGCGCCGCCGCCGAGGAGCTCCCGTTCCCCGACGCCAGCGTGGACACGGTGGTCGTCAACCTGGTGCTGTGCACCGCGCCGGACCCCGCCCGCGCATTGCGCGAGATCGCCCGCGTGCTGAGGCCGGGCGGGCAGCTGCTGTTCCTCGAGCACGTGCGGGCCGACAGCCCGGGCTGGGCACGCGTGCAGGAGCGCGCCCGCGGCCCGTGGAGCCGGTTCGCGGTCGGCTGTCAGCTCACGCGCGACACCCTCGCCGAGCTGGAGGCCAGCCCGCTCGCGGTCGCCGACGTCGAGCGCCGGCGGCTGGCGCTCATGCCGCTCCTGCATTCCTACATCGCGGGCCGGGCGATCCGACCGCTCTGACGGTTGACCGGGCGGCGCTGTACGAACCGGCGCACGACGCGACGCACGCGTCCTGCAGCGTGTCGTGCAATGGGCGCGGGGCGCCCACTAGCCTTGCGTGGCGATGAGCGTGCACGCCCCCGCCGCCTACCCGGAAGCCCTGCGCGAGCAGGTCGAGGCCTACCTCGAGAGCCTGCGCTTCTCGACCGAGCCGGCGGCCGCCGGCCTGGAGGAGGCCATGCGCTACTCGCTGCTCGCCGGCGGCAAGCGCGTGCGTCCGGTGATCGCCCTCTCCACCGCGCGCGCCATCGGGCTCGACCCCGGGAGCGTGATGCCGCTCGCCGCCGCCATCGAGCTCGTCCACACCTACTCGCTGATCCACGACGACCTGCCGGCCATGGACGACGACGACCTGCGCCGCGGGCGGCCGACGTGCCACAAGGTCTTCGGGGAGGACGTCGCGATCCTCGCCGGCGACGGCCTCTACGCCGAAGCCTTCCGCCACGCGCTCACCGAGCAGCGCGGCGCCCCGGCGCACGTGCTCGCGGCCGTGGCCGAGCTCGCGGTGTCGACCGGGGTCGACGGGATGGTCGGCGGCCAGTACATCGACGTGGCCGACTCGGCGCCCTCCGGAGCCGACGGCCTGCGGCGCCTGCACGAGCTGAAGACCGGCCGGCTCATCGGAGCGTCGGTCGCGTGCGTACTCCTGATGACGGGAATGAGTGAACCAGCGACGCTACGCTTCCGCAGCTACGCGGCAGAGCTCGGCGTCCTCTTCCAGATCGTCGACGACATCCTCGACGTGACGGGCACGGAGGACGCACTGGGCAAGCCGCGGGGCAGCGACGCGCGGCACGGCAAGAGGACCTACGTCACCGAATTCGGGCTTGATGGTGCGCGTGGCCTCGCGGGAGATTGCCATCGGAACGCCCGTGACACCCTTGCGGACGCCGCCCCGCAAGGAGCACCGGAGCTCGAGCAGATCACCGACTTCATCTACACACGGAGCTCATGACCGACTTCCTTCACCGCATCGAGCGCCCCCGGGACCTCCACGCCCTTTCCGACGAGGAGCTCCAGCGGGTCGCCCAGGAGGTCCGCGAGCACATCATCGACACCGTCGGCGAGATCGGCGGGCACTTCGGGGCCAACCTCGGCGCGTGCGAGATCGCCGTGGCGCTGCACTCGCTGCTGGACTCGCCCACCGACAAGATCCTCTGGGACGTCGGCCATCAGGCCTATCCGCACAAGGTCCTCACCGGGCGCCGCGACCAGCTCCCGACCATTCGGCAGTACGAGGGCCTCGCGCCCTTCTGCTCGATCGCGGAGTCCGAGCACGACGTCATGGGCGCCGGCCATGCCTCCACCTCGATCGGCTACGGGGTTGGGATCAAGGAGGCCATGCGCCGCGGACACGGGCGGGACGGCCGCGTGGTGTCGGTGATCGGCGACGGCGCCATGACCGGCGGGGTCGCCTTCGAGGCCATCCACCTCGCCGGCGGCCTCGGGACGCCGCTGGTCGTCGTGCTCAACGACAACGGGATGTCGATCGCCCCGAACGTCGGGGCGCTCTCGCGCTACTTCAATCGCGTCCGGCTCAACCCCAAGCTCTACCACGCGCGCGAGGATGCCGAGGGGGCGCTGACCAAACTGCCGGCGGGGATCGGCTCGGCCTTCGAGCGGCTCGGGCCGCACATCAAGGAGTCGATCAAGGCGTTCTGGGCGCCCGGCCTGTTCTGGGAAGAGCTCGACTGGGCCTACGTCGGCGTGATTGACGGCCACGACGTGGGCGCGCTGCGCAAGGCCGTGGGCGATGCGCTGGAGGCCGACCGCCCGGTCGTGGTGCACTGCGCCACGGTCAAGGGCAAGGGCTTCAAGCCGGCCGAGGAGGGCGGGCTGGAGGGCATGGAGAAGTGGCACGCGGCCAAGCCCAAGTCGATCGCCAACGGGGCCCCCGCGCCCGCCGCCAAGCCCGTCGCCGGCGCCCCGACGCCCCCGCCGCAGTACACGACGGTGTTCGGCAAGGCGATGGTCGAGGAGGTGCGTCGCGACCGCCGGGTCCTCGGGATCACCGCCGCGATGAACTCCGGCACCGGCCTGAACATCCTCCAGCAGGCCGAGCCCGACCACTACTTCGACGTGGGAATCGCCGAGCAGAACGCCGTGCTGTTCGCCTCGGGCCTCGCGCTGCAGGGCGCCAAGCCGGTGGCGGCGATCTACTCGACCTTCCTGCAGCGGGCCTACGACCAGATCGTCCACGACGTGTGCCTGCAGAACCTCGACGTGGTCTTCGCCATGGACCGCGCTGGCCTCGTGGGCGACGACGGGCCCACCCACCACGGCGTCTTCGACATCCCCTACCTGCGCTGCCTGCCGAACATCACGCTGATGGCGCCGCGCGACGAGGCGCTACTCGTGCGCATGCTGCACACGGCGATCGAGCACGAGGGGCCGGCGGCGCTGCGCTACCCGCGCGGCAACGCCGAGGGCGTCGCGCTGCCCGATCGCCCCGAGGCGCTCGCGATCGGCACCGGCGAGCTCCTTCGCGAGGGCGAGCGCGTCGCGCTGGTCGGCTACGGCAGCGGTGTCGGCAAGGCGCTTGAGGCCGCGGACCTCCTCGCCGAGAGCGGCCTGGAGGTGACGGTCGCCGACGCTCGTTTCGCTAAGCCGATCGACGCCGGCCTCATGGCCCAGCTCGCGGCCGAGCACGAGCTGCTCGTCACCGTCGAGGAGGGCGTGCTGGCTGGTGGCTTCGGCACCGCGGTATGGGAGACCCTGTCGGACGGCGGGGCCGTTCCGCGTGTCCTGCGCGTCGGCCTCCCCGACCGCTACGTGACCCACGGGAAGCCCGCGCTGCTGCACAGCGAGGTCGGCTACACCGGCCGCCGGATCGCCGACCGCGTGAAGGCTGCAGTGCTCGAGCCGCGCTCGGCGCTCGCGTAGGGCTTTCACCCAGGGTTCACGCGAAGGACACGACCCCTTGACGCGTGGCGACGTGGCGCGCCCGAGACTGGCGCATCCGTTCCTCTCGCCCCAGGAGGCAGCATGTCCCCACGCCGCTCGCGTCGTGCCGCGACCGGGTTCGTCCTTGCGCTCGCGGCTCTGGCCGCCGGAGCGCTGACCCCGGCCCTCGCTACGGCTGACTCGTTCAACCTCGAGGGCCACCGCGGCGCGCGTGGCCTGCGTCCCGAGAATACGCTGGCGGCCTTTGGGAAGGCGCTCACGCTCGGCGTCACCACGCTCGAGCTCGACACCGGCGTCACCCGCGACGGCGTCGTGGTCGTCTCCCACGAGCGGCGCATCAGCTCGCTGGAGTGCGCTGACACCGCACCGGCGACCCCGGGCGATCCCGCCGCCCCCAACGTGGGCAAGCTCGTCAAGGATCTGACCCTGCGCCAGATCCGAACGCTGGACTGCGGCACGCGGCACCCGGCGAACCCGGCGACCGACCCGTACGTCGGCACCCAGGAGGCGGTGCCCGGGACGCACATGCCGACGCTCGCGCAGGTCTTCCAGCTCACCGAGCGCTACGGCGCCGCCGGCGTGAGGTTCGACATCGAGACCAAGATCGATCCCACGGTGCCCGGCGACACGATCGGCCCGGCCGCCTTCGCGAAGAAGGTGACGCGCGTGATCCAGCGCTACCGCGTGACCAAGCGCAGCGACCTGCAGTCCTTTGACTGGCGCACGCTGGTCGCGGCGCGGTCGCTGCTTCCCTCCCTGCGCCGCGTAGCGCTCGCACAGGCCTCGACGATCTTCCCAGGGACCAAGTGGAGCGCCGGGCTGCCGATCGGAGCCAAGCCGTTCGACGGAGGGCTCGCGAAGGTCGTCCGCAAGGGGCTCAAGGCCTCTGCGCTGTCGGTCAACTACCCGGACATCACCGACGGGCTGATCGCCGCTGCGCACAACCAGGGGCTGAAGCTGATCCCATGGACGGTCGACGATCCCGCGATCATGGCCTCGCTCATCGACCGTGGGGTCGACGGGCTGATCACCGACTACCTCGACCGCGCGCGGGAGGTGATGGCGGCCAAGGGCATCGACCTCCCGGAGGGCTATGACTCGCCCTTCGACGTCGAGGGCCATCGCGGCGCGCGCGCCTATCGACCCGAGAACACGCTGTCGGCCTTCCGCTACGCGCTCGACAAGCGAGTCGACACCCTCGAGCTCGACACGGGAGTGACCAGGGACGGCGTCCTAGTCGTCTCCCACGACCGCAAGATCAACCCGACGCACTGCAAGGCGCGGCTACGCCGGCGAGCTGATCCGCGACCTGACGCTGGCCCAGCTCAAGACGCTTGACTGCGGCAACACCGACCCGGGCTTCCCGAAGCAGGTCGCCCAGCCCGGCCAGCGCATGCCGACCCTGCAGGAGGTCTTCGACCTGGCGGGCTCGCGTGGCGATGACCGCGTGCGCTTCAACATCGAGACGAAGATCAGCCCGCTGGTCGACGACACCGTCGCCTACGATGTGTTCACGGCGAAGCTGGTCAAGGCGATCGAGGACAACGGGCTGGAGGACCGGGCGATGATCCAGTCCTTCGACTGGCGGACCATACGGCTGGCCAAGCGTCTTGACCCGAGCATCGAGACCGTTGCGCTCGTGTGGCAGTACTCCGGGGCCGACTGCGACGCTCTTGACGACGAGTGCTCGCTCGAGGCGGTCGTCGGCGACCCGTCGGTGAAGAGCCCCTGGACCGGCGGCCTGGACTGGTGGGCCACGCGGGACCTCGGCAAACTCGTCCGCCGCGCGCGGGCTGACGTGGTGTCCTCCAACTGGCAGGTCCACGACCCTAACCAGGGCACGGTGCTCTCGGGCGACGCCAACGCGAAGGAGGACCCGGCGAACTACCACGGCCCGCCCGTCCCAGTCCTGCAGGACCGCTACGGGGCTGCGCGTCGTGCCCTACACCGTCGACGACCCGGCGATCATGCAGCGGGTCGTTGACCTGGGCGTCGACGGGATCATCTCCGACGACGTCGACGCGCTGATCCTCGTCGCCAAGCGCAACGGCCTGCGATGAGTTCAGGATGCCGCCCCCCGCGCCGGCCGTCCATGGGTCGGCGCGGGCGGCGTGGGGCGGCAACTCGGCTTGTAGTGTCGGAGCGACATGCGGGTTCTGTTCGCCACCACCGCGGCGGCGGGTCATTTTCGTCCGCTTGTCCCTTTCGCCGAGGCCTGCAGGCGGGCCGGTCACGACGTGCTGATGGCGGGTCAGGCCGCCGCCGGGCCGGCGGTCGAGCGAGCGGGCTTTCCCTTTCGGGCCCTCGCTGAGCCGGACGAGGAGGAAGTCGCCGGGTTTCGGGCCGGCCAGGTCGGCCTGTCCTCGGAGCAGGCGATGGGACGCGCTCTGACAGAGCTCTACATCCGCTTGTACGCGGGCGCGGCCTGGACGGGATGGTTGCGACGATCGAGGAGTGGCGCCCCGACGTGGTGGTGCGCGAGAGCGCCGAGTTCTCGTCGTTGGTCGCTGCAGAGCGCCTCGGCGTTCCCCAGGCCCTGGTGGGCATCCGCCTCGCGACGCACCTCGAAAGCCGAATGCTGTCGCTGGCAGGCCCGGCGCTCGACAATCTTGGCGCCACGGCCGGACTCGAACCCGGGCTCGGTATGCGTGCTGCCCGCTCGCTGTGCCTCACCATGGCGCCTCCCTCGCTCGACGGTCCCGCCGCTCGCTCTGAGCGGGTCCGGCGTTTCCGTGGACCCGACGGCGTCCGCGCCGGGTCACCGCCTGATGCGTGGGGCGACCCCGCCGCGCCGCTCGTCTACCTGTCGTTCGGCACAGAGGTGCCCTCGCCGACCCGCGACTACTTCCCTGACCTCTACCGCGCTGCCCTCGAGGCTCTGCAAGGGGTAGGCGCGCGTGTGCTGGTCACCATCGGCGACCAGCGCGACCCTGGCGAGCTGGGCCAACTTGGGTCTTCGGTCCGCGTGGAGCGCTGGGTCTCGCAGGCCACCTGATGCCGCACACCGCGGCGATGGTCGGCCACGCAGGCGCGGGGTCGACGCTGACCGCGTTGGCGGCCGGCGTCCCGATGGCGCTCGTGCCGCTGTTCGCCGACCAGCCCTTCAACGCGCGCCTCGTGGCCGAGCTCGGAGCGGCCATCGCGCTCGACGGCGGACCGGCGTCCCTTCCGGCTCTCGGCCAGGCCGTCACCAAGCTGCGCGGCGAGGCGCGCTATCGCGACCGGGCAAGGTCCATCGCCAAAGAGATCCAGACCCTGGCGCCAGTCGATGAGGCGCCCGGGGTGCTCTCGGCGCTGGGCGAGGGCCGCGTCCCGTCCGCGTGAGGGCTGGCTCTCGTCTCCGCGTGACTGAGTAACGGAGGAGCGGCCCATGGGCTCTGTGCCCGACGTCACACCCAATCGTGACGGGTGCGTCATCGTTATCGGAGCAATGACTGCCTTCCGCCTCATAAGCCTTCCGCTGCACGGCGCGCTCGAGTTCGTCGCGGGGGTCGCGCTCGCGCTGACCCCGTTCGCGCTGGGCGCCGGCCCCGCCGGGGTCGTGGCCGCCGTGGCCGCCGGCGCGCTGATGATCGGCATGGCCCTGTTCAAGGCAACCGAGTCGGTGCCGGTCGGCGCTCAGTACGGCTACGACTGGTGCCTGACGACTGGCCTCGTGGGCGGCGCCGCCGTCCTCGGGATCGCCGGTCAGCCGATCGCGATGCTGGTCTTCGCCGTCGCAGCGCTGGTCCAGCTCACCCTCAACCTCGTCACGCGCTACAGCGCCACGAGGTGACGATCTTCCTCCCAACACACCCATAGCAGCAAGTCTCCTCCCTCTGGAACGGCCCGCCTCGGCGGGCCGTTCCTTTGTGCGAACCGCCGGGCGCGTCCGAACGGCAGCGACGAGGGGAAGGGAGGTGCGGGCGGGTTCGGCGGAGTCCGAAGGGTGTGCTGAGTTAGGGGCACCTATTCATGTCAACCCAGCACACACCCCGGCTGACCGCCACGACCGTCCGGCCCCGGTCTCCCTTCGTCGATGCCGTTCGGTGGCGCTGCCGCGGCGACGGCGGCGACGGCGGCGACGGCGGCGACCGCGGAGCTAGTGCTTGAACCCGAGCGCCTTCATCACGATCCGGCGCAGCTCGTCGCGCTCGCGTTGGGTCACGGCGCTCGGCCCGCCGCGGGCCTTGCCCACGATGCGGCCGAGCTCCGAGCGCTCGCGGGGCGAGAGGCGCTCCCAGCTCTCGCGGCCGTGGGCGTACAGCCAGCGCCCGGCCTCGAGGACGTAGATCCAGCGCACGCGGCGGGCGAGCTGGAAGACGCGGGTCGGGACGCGCGGGGATCGGCTCATGCGCACATCCAAGCATCCGGCGGCTTCGTGCGGGTGGGTGACGCCCGGGATACCGTTGCCGGGTGCCCAAGCTCCGCCTCGACGCGCTGCTCGCGCAGCGCGGGGTGTTCGCCTCGCGCAGCCGCGCGGCGGCCGCCGTGCTCGCCGGCGAGGTGCTGCTCGGCCCGGGCCGGCGCAGGGCGGAGAAGCCGGGGCAGCTCGTCGCCGAGGACGTCGAGGTCGACGTCGCGGCGCTGCCCGCCTTCGTCTCGCGCGGCGGACGCAAGCTGGCCAATGCCCTCGATGTGCTCGCGGTCGACCCCGGGGGCCGTCGCTCCCTCGACGTCGGCGCCTCGACCGGCGGCTTCACCGACTGCCTGCTCCAGCGCGGAGCCGAGCACGTGGTGGCGCTCGACGTCGCCTACGGCGAGCTGGACTGGGGCCTGCGCAACGACGACCGCGTCACCGTGCTCGAGCGCGCCAACGCCCGCCACCTCACCATCGACCGGCTCCCGTACCGTCCCGACCTCGTGACCGCCGACGTGTCGTTCATCTCGCTTCGCAAGGTGCTGCCCGCGGTGCTGGGGTGCACCGCCGCGACCCACGACGTCGTCGCCCTCGTCAAGCCGCAGTTCGAGGCAGGGCGCGACGCGATCGGCAGCGGCGGCGTCGTCCGGGACCCGTCCGACCGGCGCGCGGCGATCGTCGCGGTGGCGACCGAGGCCCAGCGGCTCGGGGAGGCGGTGCTCGGCTTCGCCTCGTCGGGGCTGCCCGGGCCGAAGGGCAACCGCGAGACCTTCGTGCACCTGGCCGAGGCGGGCCGCGAGGGCGAGATCGCAGACCTCGAGGCGGCGGCCGCCGAGGTCGAGCCATGAGGGCGAGGCGCGATCGCCCGGCCCGCGGCGCGGAGGGCTCGGCGTGAGGGCGAGGCGCGATCGCCCGGCCCGCGGCGCGGAGGGCTCGGCGTGAGGGCGGCGACCGTCCTCACCCACTCGCGCGTGGGCGACACCGCGCACGCGCTCGAGCAGCTTCGCGAGGCGGCTGCCTCCGCCGGCGTGGTCCTGCGCTTCCCTCCCGAGGAGACGGCCAAGCACGGGCTGCGCGCGCAAGAGGGCATCGAGGTCGACGCGGCGGTCGCGCCCGACGTCGACCTCTGCCTCGTGCTCGGCGGCGACGGGACGATCCTCCGCGGCCTGCGTGCCTACGTGGGAACGGGCGTGCCCGTGTTCGCGGTGAACTTCGGCGAGATCGGCTTCCTCGCGACGATCGATCCCGAGCGCTGTGAGCGCGGCTTCGAGCTCGCCTTCCGCGGCGAGTTCGAGGTGATGCGCCTGCCCGTGATGCGCATGACCGGCCCGCAGCCCGACCGGGCGGCGATCAACGACGTCTCGCTGCATCGCCGCCACGACGGCCGCGTGGCGAACCTTGCCTACGCGATCGGGGCGGACGAGATCGGCCGCGTGCGCTGCGACGGGCTCGTCGTCTCGACGCCCGCGGGCTCCACGGGCTACAACCTGGCCAACGGGGGACCCGTGCTCGCCTGGGGGGTCGAGGGCTTCGTCGTCTCGTTCATCGCGCCCCACTCGCTGACCGCCCGCGCGCTCGTCGTCGCCCCCGACGACCCGCTGACTCTGCGCAACGTGTCGCGTGACGAGGCCGTCGAGGTCATGGTCGACGGTCGGCCGACGTGCGAGCTCGCCGCCGGCGACGCGCTCGAGCTGCGGTTCGTCGCCGACCAGGGCCACCTCGCGCAGATCCCGGGCGCAAGCTTCTACCACCGTCTGCGCGAGAAGTTCGGACGCCTCGCGTCATAACGCGCACGGCAGCGTCGTCCACCGGTGCCGCGGGCGCCCGGTCCGTCGGGGTCCGCTGGTACACCGTGCCCGTGCTCCTCGAGCTTCGTGTCGAGAACCTCGTGCTGATCGAGCGGGCCGAGTTGCGGCTCGGCCCGGGTCTCAACGTGCTCACCGGCGAGACGGGGGCCGGGAAGACCGTCCTCGCCCACGCCCTGGACCTGCTGCTCGGCGGCCGCGCGCGTGGCGGGATCGTCCGTCCGGGGGCAGCCGAGGCCTACGTCGAGGGGGTGTTCGAGCTGCCGGCGGCGCTGAGGGAGGCGCTCGGCGACCGCGTGCCCGCCGACGCGCAGGAGCTCGTCCTGGCCCGGCGCGTGACCGCCGAGGGCCGCACGCGCGCCTATCTCGGCGGCCGCAGCGCCGGGGCGGCCGACCTGCGCGAGGCCGGCGAGCGGCTGCTCGCCTTCTACGGCCAGCACGAGCATCGCAAGCTGACCCTCGCCTCCGCTCAGCTCGACGTCCTCGACGGCTTCTGCGGCGCCGAGCAGGCGGGGCGCCGCGCCCGGCTCGCCCCCGCCCACGCCGAGGTGCGCGTGCGCGGGCGCGCGCTCGAGGAGCTCCGCGAGCGGTCCGCCTCGCGCGAGCGCGAGCTCGACCTCCTGCGCTTCGAGCTCGACGAGATCGAGGCTGCCGCGCCCGACGCCGAGGAGGCCCGCGAGCTCGGAGCCGAGCGCGAGCGGCTGCGCCACCTCGAAGCCCTGCGCGCCGCCGCGCTGGCGGCCGCCGAGGCGCTCACGCCGGACGCCGGCAGCGACGGCGCCGCCGCGCTGCTGGCGGGCGGCGCCGGGGCGCTCGACGCCATCGCGGGCGTCGATCCGGCGCTCGACGCGCTCGCCGAGCGCACACGGGCGCTGGCCCTCGAGGTGGAGGACCTCGGCGGCGACCTGCGCCGCTACGAGGCCGAGGTGGAGGGGGCGCCCGGGCGCCTTGAGGAGGTCGAGGCGCGGCTCGACGTCATCGCCAGGCTGGAGCGCAAGCACGGCGGGACGGTCGAGGCCGTCCTCGAGCACGCGGCGCGCTGCCGCGAGCGCCGCGACGAGCTCGAGCACGCCGGGGTAAGCCTCGAGGAGGCGGGCGCCCGCCTCGGCGAGGCACGGGCCCGCCGCGACGCGCTCGCCCTTGAGGCCCGCGCGGCTCGGGAGGCCGCCGCGCCGCGCCTCGCGGCCACCGTGCGCGAGCGCCTCGACGAGCTCGCCATGGACGGCGCCCGCTTCGACGTCGAGCTCGGCGCCCGCGAGGAGCCTGGCCCGGCCGGAGCCGACCTCGTCGAGTTCGTCATAGCCCCGAACCCCGGTGTGCCGCCGGCGCCGTTGCGCGAGATCGCCTCGGGAGGGGAGCTCTCGCGAGTCATGCTCGCGCTCATGGCGGCGAGCCACGAGGGCGAGCCGGCCGCGAAGCCGAAGAGCGGGCGTGGTCGTGGGCGTCGATCCGCGTCCGAGGGCGGCGGGGTTGCGCCTGAGGGCGGCGGCGTCGCGCGTGGGCGCGGCGGGGTCGCGTCCGAGGGCGGCGGGGTCGCGTCCGAGGGCGGCGGGGTCGCGCCCGAGGACGGCGTCGCCACGCTGGTCTTCGACGAGGTCGACGCCGGGATCGGCGGCCACACGGCGCGTGCCGTCGGCGAGCAGCTCCGGGCGCTGGCCCGGCGCAGGCAGATCCTCTGCATCACCCACCTACCCCAGATCGCCTCGCTCGGGGGGCGCCACTTCCGCATCGTCAAGGACACCGAGGCGCAGCTCGCGCGGACCGTCGTCGAGCAGCTCGCACCCGACGAGGTGATCGCCGAGCTCGTCCGCATGCTCGGCGCCGAGCCCGCCGACCTCGCGGCACGCCGCCACGCCAAGCAGCTCCTGTCTGCCGCGTAGGCCGGCTCGGGCGCCGGCCGGCGACGGGTGGCGAGCGCGAGGCGGGACCGGTCGCCGCACCCGCCCGCGGGCGTCACGGCGAGAGGAGGGGCAACGCGCCTCTAGAATGCCCTTCCGGTGGCCGTCTCGCCGACCAACAGAGACGACGCCGCAGCCGAGCAGGGCCTTGTCGAGATCTCCGGGATCGCCCGTCTGGGCAAGCGCACGAAGCACCTCGTCAAGCGCCTAAGGCCCGGCAACGTCGCCGTCATCGACCACCTGGACCTCGACCGGGTCTCCGCCGAGGACCTCGTCGCATGCGGGGTCGAGGGCGTGGTCAACTGCTCGCCCTCGTCCAGCGGTGACTACCCGAACATGGGCCCGCTCCTCCTCGTGCAGGCGGGCATCCACCTGATCGACGCGCCCGCGGCGCCGCTCTTCGACCTGCTCGACGACGGGGACCCGGTCGTGCTGCGCGGCGGCGACGTGCTGCGTCCCAGCGGTGAGGTGATCGCCCGCGGCCAGGCGCAGGACCCGCAGAGGGTGCTCGCCCTCACCGAGCAGCGCCGGCAGGAGATCGGCGAGGCGCTCGAGCGCTTCGCCAGCAACACGGTCCAGTACATGCAGCAGGAGGGCGAGCTGCTCTCGGGCAAGATCGAGATGCCGCGCTTCGAGACCGACTTCCGCGACCGGCCGGTCCTCATCGTCGTGCGCGGCGTGGACCACAAGCGCGACCTCAAGGCGCTGCGGCCCTACATCCGCGACGTGCGCCCCGTGCTCGTCGGCGTCGACGGCGGAGCCGACGCGATCCGCGACGAGGGCTTCCAAGCCGACATGATCGTCGGCGACATGGACTCGGCCACCGACGCCACGCTGCAGGCCGGCTCCGAGCTCGTCGTCCACGCCTACCCCGACGGCCGCGCTCCCGGCCGCGAGCACCTCGAGGAGCTCGGCCTGGGGCACAAGGTCGTGCCGGCGCCGGCCACGAGCCAGGACGTCGCGATGCTCATTGCGGCGGAGAAGGGGGCCAGCATCATCGTGTCGGTGGGCTCGCACTTCAACCTGGTCGAGTTCCTCGACAAGAACCGCAAGGGGATGTCCTCGACGTTCATCACCCGCCTGCGGGTCGGGGAGATCCTCGTCGACGCCAAGGGCGTGAGCCGCCTCTACCGTCCCCAGCCGGGCCGCTGGCCGCTCCTGCTGGTCCTCGTCGCGGGGCTCGTCACGCTGGCGGCGATCATCGCCTTCACCCCGGGGCTGCGCGACGTGGCCGACCTGCTGTGGCTCAAGCTGCAGGTCCTCCTGGGGATCGACTGACCGGCGCCCAGCGCCCTCGGACCCATGTTCGACTTCCGCTACCACGCCCTCTCGCTCGTCGCCGTCTTCCTCGCGCTGGTGGTCGGCCTGCTGCTCGGCGTGGCCATCGGCGACCAGGGGCTCGTCTCCAGCGCGGAGCGCGACATCCGCAGCTCGCTGCGCGCCGACGTGCGCGACGCGCGGGCGGAGGCCGACCGGCTGCGGGGCGAGCTGAACTCCGAGAAGCAGCTCGAGCAGCAGCTCTACCCGCTCACCGTCGGCGGCCGCCTGCCCGGCCAGCGGGTCGGGCTGGTCGCCATCGGCGGGGTCGACGACAGCGTGGTCGACGACGTCCGCACTGCGCTCGCCCCCACGGGCGGGCGGCTCGTCAGCGTCGCGGTGATCCGCGTGCCGCCCGACTTCGAGGGCCTGGGCTCCGACCTCAAGGACACTCGCTTCGCGACCGTCGCGACCGACGATGAGCGCGCCGGGCGCCTCGGCCGGCGCCTCGGGGTTGACCTCGTGCAGGGCGGCAAGGTCATCCGCCAGGTCCGCCGCAGGCTCTTCCGGCCGCTGTCGGGCACGCTCAACGGGCTGTCGAGCGTCGTCCTCGTGCGCCGGGACCAGGAGGTCGGCGGCACGAAGGGCGCCACCACCGACGCCTTCGAGGACGGCCTCGTCGACGGGATCAAGCGAACCGACGTGCCGCTGGTCGGGGTCGAGCAGACCTCGACCAACCCCTCGACCATCAAGTGGTTCGAGGACCACCAGATCTCGAGCGTCGACAACGTCGACCAGGTCACAGGCCGCATCTCGATGGTCTTCGTGCTGGCCGGGGCCAGCGGCAGCTTCGGGGTCAAGAGCACCGCCGACGCGCCGCTGCCCGACGCCGTGCCCGCGCAGTAGGGGCCTGTCTCCAGACCAGCCTGCGCGGCGTCCGCACACGACGCTACCGTCGGCCCGTGCCGGCGCTCCCCTTCGTGCTCTCCTTCCTCGCCGCCGGCCTCATCGCGCCGGCTGCCCTTCGCTCGCTCGCCCAGCTCGGTCACGAGCGCGAGAACTACCGCGGCCGGCGGCTGCCGTTCCCGGCGGGCTGGCTGATCCTCGCGGCCGCGACGCTGACCCTCATACCGGTCAGCCTCCTGGACGAGCTCGGGGGCGCCGACGACGTACTGCGCCCGGAGACCCGGGCGGTGTGCGTCTACGTCCTCGGGGTCGGCTTCCTCGGCCTCGCCGACGACCTCTTCAGCGGCGCGTCGCGCGGCTGGCGCGGGCACGGCCGCGCCGTCCTGCGCGGCGCCTTCGCCACCGGCGCGCTCAAGGCGGCGGGCTCGCTCGGCCTCGCGCTTTACGCGCTGAGCGGCCGCGGCTCCAGCGCAGTCGATTATCTGCTCGCGGTGGCGCTGCTCGTCCTCGCCACCAACCTCTTCAACCTCCTCGACCTGCGCCCCGGGCGCTCGGTCAAGGCCTTCGTGCTGCTCGGCGCGGGCCTGACCGTCGGCACCCGCGACGCGCGGCCGCTGTGGGCGCTCGGGCTCTTCGCGGGCGCGGTCCTCGCCCTCGGGGTGTGGGACGTGCGCGAGCGCGCGATGCTGGGCGACGCGGGCTCCAACGTCATCGGCGCGCTGGCCGGCCTGTGGCTCGTGCTCGCGCTCGGGAGCACCGGGCAGGCAGTCGCTCTCGCGCTCGTGGCGCTCATCACCGCCTATGGTGAATTTCGCTCACTTTCCGCGCTCATCGAGCGGACGCCCGTGCTCCGCCAACTAGACTCATTCGGGAGGCCTGCATGACGCCACGACCCGACGCGCCAGACCAGACCCGCTTCATCTTCGTCACTGGCGGCGTCGTCTCATCCCTCGGCAAGGGGATCGCCTCGGCCTCGATCGGCCGCCTGCTCGTCGCGCGTGGCCTGCGGGTCCAGCTCCAGAAGTTCGACCCCTACATCAACGTCGACCCGGGCACGATGTCGCCCTACCAGCACGGCGAGGTGTTCGTCACCGAGGACGGCGCCGAGACCGACCTCGACCTCGGCCACTACGAGCGCTTCACCGACGCCAACACCTCGCGCGCCTCCAACGTGACCGCCGGCGCCGTCTACAACACGGTGATCCGCCGCGAGCGCCGCGGCGACTACCTCGGCGCGACCGTCCAGGTCGTGCCCCACGTCGTAGACGAGATCAAGCAGCGGGTGCGCCTGATGGCCGAGGCGTCGGACGTCGACATCGTCATCACCGAGATCGGCGGCACGGTGGGGGACATCGAAAGCCTGCCGTTCCTCGAGGCGATCCGCCAGTTCCCGGTCGACGTCGGACGGCGGCGCTGCATGTACATCCACCTCACCCTCGTGCCCTACGTCGGCCATGCCGGCGAGCTGAAGACCAAGCCGACCCAGCACTCGGTCAACGAGCTGCGGCGCATCGGCATCGCCCCCGACATGGTCATGTGCCGGGCCGAGACGCCCCTGGGCCAGGACATCCGCTCCAAGATCGCCCTCTTCGCGAGCCTCCCCATCGAGGCCGTGGTCTCCGCCCGCGACGTCCCCAACATCTACGAGGTGCCGCTCGCCTTCCGCGAGGAGGGCGTCGACGACTTCGTCCTCGACCACTTCTCGCTCGAGGCACAGGACCCGGCGCTCGACGACTGGAAAGCCCACGTCGCGGCGGCGCGCGACGCGCGGCAGTCGGTTCGCATCGCCCTGGTCGGCAAGTACGTCCGGCTGGAGGACGCCTACCTCTCGGTCTCCGAGGCGCTGCGCCACTCGGGCTTCGAGCACGGCTGCCACATCGAGGTCGACTGGGTCGACTCCGAGCGCCTCGGCGAGGGCGACGCCCGCGCCGCCCTGGAGGGGGCCGACGGCATCCTCATCCCCGGCGGCTTCGGCGGTCGCGGGATCGAGGGCAAGATCGAGGCCGCCGGCGTCGCGCGCGAGCTCGAGATCCCGTACCTGGGCATCTGCCTCGGCATGCAGGTCGCCGTCTGCGACTTCGCCCGTCACGTCGCCGGCATGGAGGGCGCGAACTCCACCGAGTTCGACCCCGAGACGCCGTTCCCGGTCATCGACCTCCTTCCCGAGCAGAAGGAGGTCGCCGACATGGGAGGGACCATGCGCCTCGGCGCCGATCCGATCAAGCTCCACGAGAGCACGCGGGTACGCGACGCCTACGGCGAGGCGGTGGTCTACGAGCGACACCGCCACCGCTACGAGGTCAACAACTTCCTGCGCAGGCGCCTGGAGAGCGCCGGGCTGCGCTTCTCGGGCACTTCGCCCGACGAGCGCCTCGTCGAGATCATCGAGATCCCCGAGCATCCGTTCTTCGTCGCCTCGCAGTACCACCCGGAGTTCAAGTCTCGCCCCGAGCGGCCCGCGCCGCTGTTCCGCGAGTTCGTCCGGGCGGCGCTGGCCCGTGCCGTCGAGCGCCAGGAGGAGGCGCCCGAGGCGCCCGAGGCCGAGCTGCAGGTCAGCCGCGCGCAGCAGCCGGCGACCTGAGCGTGCGCCCCGCCGACGCCGCCGAGCGCGAGCGCCTCAACGACACGTTCGCCGCGCTGTGCGCGATCCCCAGCCCGTACGGCTCCGAACGAGCGTGCATGGACGCCGTGATCGCCGCGCTGCGCGACATGGGCCTGGACCCGATCCAGGACGACTCCGCCGGCGAGGCACGGGCGGAGTGCGGCAACGTGCTGGCTCGCGTCCCCGGGGCCTCGGATCGCTCGATCCTCTTCTGCGCACACGTCGACACCGTCATGGTCGCCGACGCGATCGAGCCGGTCGTCGTCGAGGGCGGGTGGGAGAACGCGCGCGAGGCGATCCTCGGAGCCGACAACAAGGCGGCCGTCGCGGTGGCCCTCCAGCTCGCCCGGCGGTGCGTGCGCGAGCGCCCGCCCGTCGGCCTCGAGCTCCTGTTCACCGTGGCCGAGGAGAACGCGCTGCAGGGCGCGAAGGCCTTCGACGTCGGCGCCCTGCGCTCCGAGTTCGGCTACGTGCTCGACCACGCCTCGCCGATCGGCGAGATCGTCATGGCCTCGCCGACCTACTACCGGATCGAGGCGGAGTTCCGCGGCGTCTCCGTTCACGCGGGCATCCGCCCAGAGGACGGGCGCAGCGCGATCGCCGCCGCGGCCGCGGGCATCGCGGGCATGCGGCTCGGGCGCGTCGACGACCGGACGACCGCCAACATCGGGTCGATCGTGGGCGGCGGCCCGTCGACCAACGTGGTCCCCGACCGCTGCGCGATCACAGCGGAGACGCGCAGCCTGGACGACGAGCGCGTCGAGGCGTCGGTCGCCGAGATGGTCGACCGCCTCAACGACGGGGCCAACGCGGCGGAGTGCGACGTCGACATCGAGGTCTCGCAGCAGTTCTCGGGCTACCGCCACCGGCGATCCGCGCCTCAGGTCCTGGTCGCCGAGGCGGCGTTGCGCGAGCGTGGGGTCGAGCCCGTCCAGATCGTCACCGGCGGTGGGTCGGACGCCAACGCATTCGAGGCGCAGGGCTTCCCGTGCACGAACCTCGCGAACGGGACGGAGCGCAACCACCAGCCCGACGAGCGCGTGAGCGTCGCGGCCCTCGAGCAGATGCTGGACGTCGCCCTCGCGCTGCCCGACGCAGCGGCGCGGGCGCTCAGCTGATGCTCGTCCTGCGCCGGGGCACCGTCGTCGATGCCGGCGACCCCGCCTCGCCGATGCAGCGGCTCGAGGTCGACGTGGGGGAGGAGCGCCGCCGCGCAGTTGCCGACGTCGGCATGGTCGGCGTCGCGCAGGCGGGCGACGAGGTCGTCGTCAATGTGCAGGCGCGCGACCTCGCGCTGGGCTCGGGCGGCTTCGACGTCGTCCACGTCAACCTGACGCGCGGCCTCGCCGGGAAGGGGGAGCCCGGGGCGCACGTGATGAAGCTCAACTACTCGAGCCTCCAGCACGCCGTGTCGCCGGTGGAGGAGGAGCGCGATGCCACGCTCGGCGGCCCGCCTGGCGTCGTTGGGGTCTTCTTCCTCCACGCGCAGCTCGCGCCGGCGTGCTGGGCGCTGCACCGAGCGGCGCCCGGGGTGCGGATCGGCTACGTCCAGACGCCGGGCGGCGCGCTCCCGGGCGCGCTGTCAGAGGTCGTCCGCGACCTGCGGGGGCGAGACCTGCTCACCGCGCACGTCACCGCCGGGGCGACCTACGGAGGCGAGCAGGAGGCGATCACGACGCTCGGGGCGCTCGACCAGGGCCTCGGGGTGGAGGGCTGGGACGTCGCCCTGTGCGGTCCGGGGCCGGGGATACTCGGCTCGGCCTCGACCTTTGGGCACGGCGGCCTCGCCGCGCTTGACTCCGTGCACACGGCGCAGGCGCTGCGGTGCCCGACCGTCGTCGTCCCACGGATGTCCTCCGGCGATCCGCGCGAGCGCCACCAGGGGCTCTCGCACCACACCCGCACCGTGCTCGACCTGCTGCTGGTCCCCGCGATCGTCGCGCTGCCCGACGACCACGATCTCGGCGACCCCTTCGAGCGCCGCGACCACCAGTGGCGCTGGGGCGCGGCCGACCTGCACGGCTACCGCGGCTCGGGCCTGCCCGTTCGCACGATGGGGCGCGACCTGACGGAGGACCCGCTGTTCTTCGCGGCGGCGCTCGCCGGCGGCAGCGTGCTCGCCGCTACCCTCCGCGCGGCATGAGCAGCCGCTTCGAGCGCATCGGGTCTGAAACCGCCTACGAGGGGAAGATCTTCACGGTGCGCCGCGACCGCTTCCGTCACGAGGACGGCGAGGTGGTGCAGCGCGAGGTCGTCGCGCATCCCGGAGCGGTCGCCATCGTGGCCCACGACGGCGAGCGCGTCTTCGTCGTCCGCCAGCCGCGGGAGGCCGTCGGCAGCCCCGACCTGCTCGAGCTGCCCGCGGGCAAGCTCGACGAGGAGGGCGAGTCGCCGCTGGACACCGCGAAGCGTGAGCTTGCCGAGGAGATCGGCAAGGCGGCGACGAGCTGGAAGCACCTGCGTTCGTTCTACCTCTCCGCGGGGTTCAGCGACGAGGAGTGCCACGTCTTCGAGGCGACCGGCCTCTCCGACGCCCACGCCGAGGTCGTCGAGCACGAGCGCATCGACGTCGAGACGTGGCCGCTGGACGAACTCCCCGAGCTCATCGACGCCTGCCGCGACGCCAAGTCGCTCGTCGGCCTGCTTGAGCTGCGCCTGCGCCTCGGGCGCTGAACGCGCGTGGCTCTGGCCGAACGAACGCGCGCGGCGCGCCCTCCCCCGCCCCGCGCATAGCGCGCGCGGCGCGCCTCCCCGCCCCGCGCGGCGCCATCTCTCCACGCCCCCGCTGAACGCGCGCTTGCAGCGCGGAGGTTCGCGGCGGCCGGGGGCGAAGTGGTGGGGACATGGCCATCGCCCCGATCCCGCTCGCCGCCCGGCCCTTCGAGGAGCTCGTGCTCGACTTCCTCGCCTACCTGGAGTTCGAGCGCGGTCTTTCGCGCAACACGCTCGAGGCCTACCGCTCCGACCTGCTGCAGTACGGCGCGTTCCTGCGCCGCCGGCGGCTCGGCGCCCTGGAGGCCGACCACGCCGAGCTTACGCGCTTGCTCTCAGAGCTCGCGAGCGGTGACGAGACCCATCGCGGGGTCGCGCCGGCGACGCTGCAGCGCAAGGTCGCCTGCCTGCGCTCCTTCTACCGCCACCTGCGACGCGAGGGGCTGCTCGACAGCGACCCGACGGCGAAGCTCAAGGCTCCGCGCCGCTCCCAGCGGCTGCCCGAGGTCCTCACCCGTGGCGAGATGGCCACGCTCCTCGCCCAGCCCAAGGGCTCAGAGCCCGCGGCGCTCCGCGACCGCGCGCTGCTCGAGACGATGTACGCCTGCGGCCTGCGCGCTTCCGAGGCGACCGGGCTGGACGTCGGCGACGTCGACCTCGAGGCCGGGATCCTGCGCGCGAGTGGCAAGGGGTCCAAGGAGCGCATGGTCCCGATCGGCCGCCAGGCCGTCGTCACCCTGAAGGCCTACGTGGCCCGCGGGCGCCCGGCGCTCGTCGGGCTGCGCGAGGAGCCGCGGCTCTTCGTCAACCAGCGCGGGTCGGGCCTCACGCGGCAGGGCCTCTACAAGATCGTGCAGCGCCACGCGCGCTCGGCCGGCCTGGGCGACCGCATGAGCCCGCACACGCTGCGCCACACCTTCGCCACCCACCTGCTCGCCGGGGGCTGCGACCTGCGCTCGCTCCAGGAGATGCTCGGCCATGCGGACATCGCCACCACCCAGGTCTACACGCACCTCAGCGCCGAGCGCCTGAAGGAGTCCTACTTCGACGCGCACCCGCGTGCGGTGATCGAGCCGGCGGGCCGGCACTGACAGAATCGCGGGCGTGAGCCCCCGCGCGTTCGTCGTCGTCCTCGACGCCTGCGGCGCGGGGCCCGCCCCCGACAGCGCGGCGTACGGCGACGCCGGGTCGAGCACGCTGGAGCACGTCGCGCGCGAGGCCGGCGGCCTGCGGCTGCCCGCGATGGGAGCGCTCGGCCTCGGCACCGTGGTCGACCTCGAGGGCGTGCCGCCCTCGCCCGCGCCCGCGGTGCACGGCAAGCTGCGTCCGCTCGGGGCCGGCAAGGACTCCGCGAGCGGCCACCGCGAGCTGATGGGCGATCCGGTGGCGGTCGCGCCGCGAACCTACCCCGGCGGCTTCCCCGACGAGGTGCTGGACCGGGTCCGGCGGGCCACCGGCCACGAGGTCATCTGCAACGCGCCCTACAACGGCATCGACGCGATCCGCGACTACGGCGAGGAGCACGTGCGCACGGGCGCGCTCATCGTCTACACCTCGCAGGACTCGGTCCTCCAGATCGCCGCGCACAGCGACGTGATGGGCGAGGCGGAGCTCCACCGGGCGTCCCGGGCGGTGCGCCGCGAGATGGACGGGGACCACGCGGTCGGCCGCGTGATCGCGCGACCCTTCTTCGGCGAGCCCGGCGCCTTCACCCGCAGCGACGGCCGCCGCGACTACGCGCTCGCCCCGGGGCGCACCTACCTCGACGAGCTGAACGAGGCAGGTGTCGAGGTCCACGGCGTCGGGAAGGTCGCCTCGCTGTTCGCCGGCCACGGGATCGACCACGACCACCACGCCCCGCGCAGCGTCCCGGCGATCGAGGAGCTCGACCGGCTCGTCGCCACCCTCAAGGACGGCTTCGTGTTCGCCAACCTGGTGGACACCGACCAGGTCCACGGCCATCGCCACGACGTCGCCGGCTTCGCCCGCGCGCTCGAGCTGATCGACGCCGCGGTGGCGGGCTGGGTCGCCGCTCTGCACCAGCGCGACCTCCTGATCCTCACCGCCGACCACGGTTGCGACCCACTGGCCCCCCACACCGACCACACCCGCGAGCTCGTGCCGCTGCTGGCGACCACCGGCCGGGAAGAGGCCGAGGGCGGGAGGCGGCGGGCCGACGGTCTCGCGGCCGAGGGCGGCGGGCGACGCCACGACGGGCCCATGGCCGACGTCGGGGCGACGGTCCTCGCGTGGCTCGCCGGGCGCGATGCGCCCGCCCTGCCCGGCGGCTCGTTCCTCGTCCCCGCGGGCTAGATTCCGCCCCCGATGGAGGCCACCGCCGCCGCCCGCCCCTCCGCGTCCGGGCCCGCCGGGGATCGGCCCGCTCGTCGCGGCGGGCGATCAGGGGCTCGCGAGGCGATCCTCGTCGCGTTCGGGCTCACGGTGCTGTGCGCGCTCGCCTACGGCGTCTTCGTCGCCGACGGCGGCTTCTCCTGGGACGACTGGCAGCTCGCCGCCCGGGCGCGCTACCCGCCGCTCGTGGACCCCAACTTCTGGGGACCGGTGGATCTCTCGCTGCTCAAGTACCGGCCGGTTGTCGGGCTCGTGCTCCCCGGCCTGCACTTGCTCATCGGGCCGACGCCCTGGGCCCACATCCTCGTCGGGCTGGCGATCAACGTGGCCGTGAGCCTGTGCTTCTTCCTGCTCCTCCGCCGTCTCGGGCTCCCGGCGCCGCCCGCCGCGCTCGCGGCCGCGCTGGTGCTGCTCTTCCCGTGGGCGGACGCCCAGCGGTTCTGGCCGACGGCGGCCGTGAACGCCCTCGGGGTGATCTTCGCGCTGCTCGGGGCGATGGCGGCGCTCGCCGGCCTGCGCGCGTCGGAGCGGCCCCGGCGGGTCGGCCTCACCGTCCTCGCGCTCGTCCTGCTCGCCCTGGCGACCCTCAGCTACGAGCTCGTCGCCGTCCCGGCGCTGCTGATGGTCGTCGTCTACGCCGGCGAGCTCGGCGTCCGCCGTGGGCTGCGCCGCTGGGTGCCCGACCTCGTCGTCGTTGCCGCGTCGCTCGCCCTCGTCGCCAGCAACCAGACGCGCCGCACCCAGTCGCTGGACGAGCAGCTCACGCACGCGAAGGACATCCTCGACGCCGCGGTGACCCTCTTCGCGCGCGTCGTCGAGCCGTTCGGCTCGCCGCCGCGCGGGCTGGTCCTCGGCGGCGTCGCCCTGCTGGTGACCATCGCGCTCGCGGTCGCCGCGCGCCGGCCGCCGGGCGACCCGGCGCGCGCTGCGCTGCGCGGCTGGGTCGTCGTACTCGCGGCCTGCCTGGTGGCGGCGCTGGCGAGCTACGCGCTGCTCGTCCCCGCAGACGAGCACTACAGCCCGCTCGCGCCGGGGGTCAACAACCGGATCAACCTGGTTGCCGCGCTCCCGTTCGGGCTCGCCGTGGTCGCGCTGGCGATGCTCGCCGGCACGCTGGTCGCGGTGGCGGTCGGCCGGGGACGGGTGCTCGCGGTGGCGGGCGACCCCCGGTCGACCGGTCGCGGCCGGCCCGCCGCCGTCGACGAGCGGCCCGCCGCCGCCCAAGACCGGTCGGCGGCCGCCCCGGGTGCCTCACTGTGGTGCGGCCGCGCGCTGAACGCCCTGTCGGGCAACGACGTCGCCATCGGGCTCGCGCTCGTCCTCGTCGCGCTGGTCGCGGCGGGCTACTGGGACCGGCTGGTCGACGACCGCGATGCCTGGGTCCGCGGCGCGGAGGTGCAGGAGCGGGTGCTGCGTGCGGTCGAGCGCTCGCTGCCCGCCGACCGGCCGCGGGCGAGCGTCGTCTACACCTTCGGCGCGCCGACCTACGTCGCGCCTGGAATCCCGGCCTTCTCGGTCTCGTGGGACCTCAACGGCGCGGTTCGGCTGCGGCTGCGCGACCGCAGGTTGCGCAGCTACCCGATCCCCCCCGACGGTCTGCTGGCCTGCCGTCGCGCCAAGGTCGAGCCGCTGGGCATCTCCTTCGCCCCCCGCGACGGCGCGCCCTACGGCCGCGCGTACTTCATCGACGTGCCCACCGGTCGAGCGATCCGCATCGAAGACCGCGCCGGCTGCGAGCGCGCGCGAGCGCTCGTGCTGCGCGGCTACCGTTGACGAGGTGCCCGAGCTTCCCGAGGTCGAGACCGTCCGGCGCCATCTCGCCCCTCGCGTCGAGGGCCGCGTGCTCGAGCGAGTCGAGGTGCTCGACCCCCGCTGGTGCCGGCCGCTCGAGCCCGAGGAGCTCGCAGCCGCGATCCAGGGCCGGCGGCTCGACCGGCTGGGTCGGCGCGGGAAGTACCTCGTCGCCCACTTGGAGGGCGACGTCCACCTGATCATGCACCTGCGCATGACCGGCACCGTCCTCTACGACGCCGACGCCGCGCTGCCGCACACCCGGGTCCGCATCGGCCTTGACGACGGCCACCGCCTCTCGTGGGTCGATCCGCGGCGCTTCGGCACGGGCGAGCTCGCCTTGGACAGCGCCCAGCTCGAGGCGTTCTTCGCCCTGCGGCTGGGCGCCGAGCCGCTCTCGGAGGCCTTCACCGTCGAAGGGCTGCGCGCCGCCGCGCGCGACCGCCGGGCCCCGGTCAAGGCCTTCCTGCTCGACCAGCGCCGCGTCGCCGGCGTCGGGAACATCTACGCCGACGAGGCGCTCTTCCGCGCGGGCATCCACCCGCTGCGTCTCACCGGGCGCCTCACTCGGCGCCAGCTCGCCGCGCTGCACGAGGCCGTCGAGGAGACCCTGCGCGCCGGGATCGCGTCCAAGGGCGCGTCGATCGACGACTTCCGCGACCCCGACGGCGTCATGGGCTCCTTCCAGGACGAGTTCCTCGTCCACCTGCGCGAGGGCGCGCCGTGCCCCACCTGCGGCCGACCGATCAAGAAGATCGTCGCCGCCGGCAGGGGCACCTACGTCTGCGAGACGTGTCAGCCCAGGCCGAGGCGGGCGCGAAGAGGGCGGGAGGAGCCGCGGGAGCCGCGGGGAGAGCCGCGGGGAGGCTAGCTCACCAGCGCCCGCTCCTGCGCCGAGTCGTACAGCTCGTCGAGCAGCTCCTTGAGCGCCGCCTCGAGCTCGGCCTCGTTGAGCCGTCCCTCGGGGTGGACCGTCTCGTCCGCCGTGGGCACCGGCAGCTCGCGGTCGACGACCCGCGCGCCGAGCGCCGCCAGCACCTTGCGGGCCTCCGCCTGGGCCCAGACCGCGCCGAACGAGCCGGTGCTCGCGCCGATGACCGCGGCGGGCTTGCCGCGGAAGGGGCTCGTGGCCAAGGGCCGCGACAGCCAGTCCAGGGCGTTCTTGAGGTGCCCGGGCAGCGAGTGGTTGTACTCCGGCGTGGCGATCAGCACGGCGTCGGCCTGCTCGACGGCCTCCCGGAAGGCGACCACCGCGGGGTGGTCGCCGGCCTCATCGTCCTCGTCGTAGGGCGGGATCTCCTTCAGGCGGTCGAAGGAGACGAGGTCCACTCCCGGCGGCAGCAGGCCCGCCGCCGCCAGGAGCAGCCTCGTGTTGTGCGAGTCCCGGCGCAGGCTGCCGGAGAGGCCCAGGATCCGCACGGCCCCTACGCGCCCTTGACGAGCTCGAGCTCGACGACCAGCGTCACGTCGTCGCCCAGCACCTTGCCGCCGTTGGGGAGGTCCATCTGCCAGGTCAGGCCGAAGTCGTTGCGGTTGACCGTGGTCTTGAGCGAGAGGCCGAGGTGCGTGTTGCCGAAGGGATCCTCGGCGGCGGCGCCGACGGTGCCGCGGCCCTCGACGCGCTTGGTGGTGTCGCGGATCGTGAGGTCACCCTCGATGGCCAGCTGATCTGAGTCGACGTCGACGCGGATCGACTCGAAGCGCAGCTGCCCGAAACGCTCGGTGTCGAAGAACTCGGGGCTCGTGAGGTGCGCCTGCAGGTTCTCGTCCTTGACCTTGAGGCTCGAGACGTCGACGGTGCCGACGAGCTTCGCGTCGCCGCCGTCGTCCACGGTCAGCGTCGCGTCGTAGGCCTCGAAGCGTCCCCGGAACGTGGAGACGATGTGCTTGACCTCGAACCCGATGGTCGAGTGGACGGGGTCGACGTGCCAGGTCCCGGTCGGGATCTGCGTTGTGCTGGTGGTGGACATCGGTCCTCCTCGGAAGGGGTTCTGACCGAGGCGGACCTCGGTCCGGTTGCGTGTGCAAGCAACATAGCACGGACTCGGACCGCGGTCCGGTTTGTATCCTATAAGTCCGCATGAGCGCAGCCGAGGACATGACGAGCGCCGATCCCCGCACGGACGAGGTCGCGGAGGACGCGCCCGTCGGCGAGACCACGGAGCGCTGCGACGAGCTCGAGGGCTCGTTGTGGGCCGCCGGCCTGGAGCTGCCGCTCGCCGACGCGTGGCCGCGCGAGCGTGCGGACGCCGCTCGCAACCGGCGGCGCATCCTCGCCGCGGCCGAGCGGCTCATCGGCCGTCACGGGGTCGAGGACGTCTCCATGGACGCGATCGCCGCAGAGGCGAAGGTCGGCAAGGGCACGCTCTTCCGGCGCTTCGGAGATCGCGCAGGGCTCGCCCGGGCGCTCATCGACGAGCGCGAGCGCCGCTTCCAGGACGAGTTCATCCGCGGCGCGCCGCCTCTCGGCCCGGGCGCCCCGCCCACGGAGCGCCTCGTGGCCTTCGGGCGCCGGATGCTCGAGCTGCTCGACGGCCACGGGGAGATCGTCGCCGCCGCCGAGACGGGGCCGCCCAGCGCGCGCATGCGGTCGGCGCCCTACGCCGCCTACCGGACCCACATCGCGACGTTGCTGCGCGAGGCCGACCCTCGGCTCGACGCCGACGTCCTCGCCGACGCGCTGCTCGGCGCGCTCAGCGCCGGGCTCTTCCTGCACCTGCGCGACGACCGCGGCATGGCCGTCGCCCGCATGCAGGACGGCTGGGATGAGCTCGCCCGGCGTCTGCTCGGGCCCTGTTGACGCTACTCGTCCGGGTCGCTCGGGTCGGGCGTCCGCGTCGCGGGGTCGGTGAACCGGACAAGGTCGGCGATGGTGAAATTCTGGCCGTACACCCACGGTGACCCCGGTTCGCGCGCAGCGCCGCCTGCGCGGGCGAGGACGTCCTGTTCGCGGGTCCAGTGGGGCCCGCGCGGCGCTGCGACGCCGTGTCGCGCCAGGCTCTCCGCGACCAGGCCGGGCCGGCTGCGATCGGTCGGGGGCACCAGCGATCCCGTGGCCAGTTGGCTGGGGCGGGCTATTCGATCGTGAGCGCGTCGGCCCAGGCGAACGGACCGCCCGGCGCCTTCAGCGCGAGGCCGACGACGAAGATCTTCTCGCCGGTCTTGAACCGAGGCTCGGTATCCGGGAAAGCGACCGGCCAGCGGTCGGATGCCGGATTCGCGACCTTGGCCGTCACGGCGCCTCCGCGGTTCGGGTCCGCGCGGTGCACGACGACGTGGATGTCCTTCACGCCGGGCTCGGAGCGGCCCTCCACCTGCAGAACCTTGCCCCGGTTACCCGCGTCGGCGAGGAGGGTCGCGTTCAAGAAGTTCCCGCTTGGTCTCACCTGGCGCTCCTTGATCAGTTGTCGAGCATCGACCGCGCGCGGGCCGCCGACACCGCGTTGCCCTTGCGCTCGAAGAGTGCCAGCGCGCTCCGGGCCGCTCTGTGAGACTCGTCGCGGCGCCGGCACGCCCAGAGCACGTCGGCGAGGTCGAGCATCGCATCGCCGCGGGTCGACAGCAAGTCCGTCGGCTCGGCGAGCGCGACCGCCCCGCGCGCGAGCCGCTCCGCCTCGTCGATCCGGCCGGTGCGCACCAGGACCCTGGCCTGGACGCCGCGCCAGATGGCCTGCGTGTAGATGTCGTCGGCGGCGGCCGTCTCCTCGGCCAGCCGGCAGAGCTCGCCGGCCTCGTCCAGGCGCCCCTGCGTGAACACGGCCTGCGCCAGCATCGCGGCCGTCGTCGCCAGGGTGTCGCTGGCGCTCGCCGACGTCAGCGCCTCGACGTCGGCGCGCAACGGCGCCTCGGCGAGCTGCGGCGCTCGTTCGAGCAGCCGGACCAGCGCTTCAATGTGCGACACGCTCGACCGCAGCGTTCCGAGCTGGCGCAGCGTCTCGTCCGCCTCGCGCAGGAGCTCGTTCGCCAGCTGGAACTCGCCCTTCATGGCGTGCAGGGCCGCGAGCGCGTTCACCGTCCACGCGACCGCGCTCGGACTCTCCCGGACGCCGTCGCGGATCGCCTCGCAGCGCCGGATCCCGTCGTCGACCGGCATCGGGCCCCAGATCGCCGTAGTCGCCCGCCAGCCGAGGATCGCGAACAGTTCGTCCTCGTCGCCGGCGATTCGGGCGTGGTCGGCGGCCCGGTCCCATGCGGCGTCGGCCCGGGCCGCGTGCCCGACGGTCCATTCGACCTGCGCCCGCAGCGACCAGGCGCGGCACTGCCCGCGATGGTCGCCGTCACGTTCGAGCTCGCGCAGGGCCTCGTCGGCGACGCGAAGCGCGCCCTCGGTGCCCGCGCCCGTGTCGGTCTCCAACTGGACGAACTCGCGCTCGATCCTCGCGCGCGCCTCGAGGCCCGGGTCAGCGGCGTCGGCGATCGCCTCGTCGAGCACGACCGCGGCCTCGGGCATGCGCCCCGCCTCGAGCAGCGCGGTCCCCAGCGCCGGGAGCAGCGACGCGCGCGCCGCGGCGTCGGCCGCGACGAGCGCCGTCGCGCGCTCGAGCATCCCGATCGCGGCACCGGGATCGTGGCCCCGCATCGCGCGCTCGGAGGCGACCCGCAGGCTGACCGCAGCGCGCTCGGCGAGCGTGCGCGTCGCCGCGCCGTCGTCGCCGAGCTCGCGGCGGAGGACCACGGCGCACTCGAAGTGGTGACCGAGCAGCTCGTCGACCGGAAGCGGCCACGGTCGCGCCTGCAGCCCGTCGGCGAAGCGCTCGTGCAGCTCGGCGCGCAGCTCCTTGGGCATCCCCTCGTACGCCGCGTCGCGCACGAGCTGGTGACGGAAGCGCAGGGTGCCCTCGCCGGCGTCGACGAAGCGGACGAGGTCGGTGCGGACCAGCGCGTCGAGCGCGGCGTCGACGTCGCGGCTCCTGGCTGCTACGAGCGCCCTCGTCCTCGCGCGCGAGAACTCCTTGCCCTCGATCGCGGCGGCCTCGAGCACCTGGCGCTGGACCGGCGCGAGCCGGTCGAGCCGCGAGGCGAGCAGCGCCTGGATCGTGGGCGGCAGGGCCAGGGGCGCGCCGGCGCGCGACGGCACTCCCTGATCGAGGACGACCGCGGCGAGCTCCTCGACGAAGAGCGGGTTGCCTTCCGCGGTCTCGAGGATCCGCGCCTGTGTCGAGGCGTCAAGGACCGCACGGCCCACGTGCGCCGCGAGCAGCTTCGCGGCTTCGGGGGGAACCAGCGCCTCGAGCACGATCGAGACGGCGCCCCATACCGGCCGGCGGTCGAGCAGCTCAGGTCGGGCGAGAGCAAGGAGCAGCAGCGGCGCATCGCGCGACGTCGCGACGATGTGCTCGAGGAAGTCCAAGAAGGTGGTATCGGCCCATTGCAGGTCGTCGATGACGAGCACCAGCGGCCGAGCGCGCGCGAGCGCCTCGAGCGCCGCGCGGACCACCCAGAAGGCCTCCTCGGGCGCCACGGGCTCGCCCGCCGGCCCCAACATGCGAGTCGCCTTGGCGACGGCCTCATTGCCGCCCTCCGCCGCCGCCGGCAAAGGCCGACCGCCGGACAGCGCCTCGGTCACCGGCCACCACGTGAGACCGTCGCCGTAGGGCAGGCAGCGACCCTCGGCGACCGTTGCATGGCCGCGCAGCGCCTCGCCGGCCTCCGAGGCGAGGCGCGACTTGCCGACTCCCGCCGGCCCCAGCACCGTGAGCAGCCTGCAGCCGCCCTCCGCCACCACCTCGTCGAAGGCATCGAGCACCTGCTGTCGCTCCTCTGCGCGGCCGACCATCGGGACGGCCGGGCGCTGCGGCCGCCCGCGCCCATCCGGCACGATCGCGACGAGCCGGTGGGCCTCGACCGTTTTGCGCTTGCCCTTGACCGCCAGCGGCTCGAGCGGCTCGGTGACGACCGCGTGGCCGACCAAGCGCAGCGTCTCGCGGCCGAGCAGCACGTCTCCGGGGCGCGCCGACTGCTCCAGCCGCGCAGCGACGTTGATCGTGTCGCCGACCGTGAAGAACCCCCTCGCGCTGAGGACGCCGGTCACCGCCTGACCGGTATTGACGCCGATGCGCACGGCGAGCTCGACGCCTCGCTCCTCGCGCAGCCGCTCGCTGAGCGCCGCGACCTCCGCGCGCATCTCCGCCGCCGCGCGGACCGCTCGCACGGCGTCGTCCTCGTGCGTGACGGGGATGCCGAACACGGCCATGACCGCGTCGCCGATGTAGTTCTCCACGATGCCGCCGTGGCGCTCGACGACGACGGCCATGCGCTCGAACCACCGCTGCATCGACCAGCGAACCGTCTCGGGATCGACCTGCTCGCCGAGCGCCGTGAAGCCGACGACGTCCGCGAAGACCGCGGTGACGATCTTGCGCCGCTCGGTCGGCGCCGCGCCGAGGGCGATCGGGGCACCGCACGCGGGGCAGAACCGCGCGCCCTCCGGCGCCTGCTCGCCGCAGCGGGCGCAGGTTGTCACGAGGCAAGACTAATCGCGGCCCCCGAGCCCGCAAGAGCGACGGTGGGAACTGCGCCTACGCCGCGAGCAGCGCACCGAGGCGCCCGTCGCACTCGGCGGCCTGCAGGTCGTCGAGCCCGCCGAGGGGCTCGCCGTCGATGACGATCTGCGGGAAGGTCATGAGCCCCGTGCGCCGGACCAGCTCGGCGCGCCCGTCGGGGTCCTTGGTCAGGTTGCGCTCCTGGAAGGCGATCCCGCGTGCCTCGAGCAGCGCTTTGGCGGTGAGGCAGCGGCGGCAGGGGTCCGCGGTGTAGACGATCACGTCCTTCACCGCAGGCACTATAGGAAGAGCCAATCATGCCGGGATCCATACGCACCGAGGCCGTCGTGCTGCGGTCGATCCGCTACGGCGAGGCCGATCGCGTCCTCCACCTCTACACGGTCGATCGCGGCCGGGTCGGGGCCATCGCCAAGGGAGTGAGGCGGGCGCGCAGCCGCTTCGGCGGGCGCCTGGAGCCCTTCTTTCGCATCGAGGCGATGCTCCACGAGGGCCGCGGCGACCTGCTGACGGTCACCGGGGCGGAGACGGTGGCCGCCCACCCGCGCCTGCGCGAGCACGCCGGGGCGCTGGACGCCGCCGCCCGCGCCTGCGACGCGCTGGGGCGCCTGTTCGCCACCGACGAGTCCCACCCCGCGGTCTACGCCCTGCTCTGCAACGAGCTCGCGCTGCTCGACGCCCACCCCGAGCGGGCCGGCCGCGCCAACCAGCTCGCCTTCCGCGTCAAGCTGCTGCTCGCCGCCGGGCTGACCCCCCAGCTCGCCCACTGCGCGAGCTGCGGCGAGCGCGAGCACCTCTCGGGCTTCTCGGGCGCCGCCGGCGGTGTCGTCTGCCCGGCGTGCGAGGCCTCCTCCTTCCCGATGGACGAGGAGGCGCACACCTTCCTCGTCGAGGCTCTCGGCCGGCCGCTCACCCAGGCCCCCGTGGCCGAGGAGCGCGCACTGCGCCAGGCGGAGCGGGCGATCGGCGAGACCCTGGAGCACCACGCCCACGTGCGCTTAAGGCCCGCGGAAGCCTAGACTGATCTTCATGAGTGTTTCCACGCCGAGTAGCACAACCACCAAGCTCGTCTACGACTTCTCCGAGGGCTCGCGCGAAATGGGCGTGCTGCTCGGTGGCAAGGGCGCCAACGTGGCCGAGATGACCCGCATCCTCGGCCCCGAGCGCGTGCCGGCAGGGTTCACGATCACCACCGAGGCGTGCGTCGCCTACATGGACGCCGACCGGACCGAGCCCGAGGGCCTCGCCGCGCAGGTCGCCGAGGCGCGCGAGCGGCTCGAGCAGCGCGCAGGGCGGCAGCTGGGCGACCACAAGGACCCGCTGCTCGTGTCCGTGCGCTCGGGGGCCCGGGAGTCGATGCCGGGCATGCTCGACACCGTCCTCAACCTCGGGCTCAACGACGAGGCGGTAGAGGGCCTGGCCCGGGCGACGGGCAACGAGCGCTTCGCGTGGGACTCCTACCGGCGCTTCGTCCAGATGTTCGCCAACGTCGTGCATGGTGTCCGCGGTGAGCGCCTCGAGGAGGACATCCGCGCGGTGAAGGGCGAGCGTGGGGTGACGCTCGACACCGAGCTCGACCCCGACGCCCTGCGCGCGCTGACCGAGCGCTTCAAGGCGCGCTTTGAGCAGGAGACCGGCGAGCCCTTCCCGCAGAACCCCGGCGACCAGCTGCGCCAGGCGATCCGCGCGGTGTTCGACTCCTGGATCGGCGAGCGCGCCGTCTCCTACCGGCGCCTCAACCACATCCCCGACGCGTGGGGGACCGCGGTCAACGTCCAGCAGATGGTCTACGGCAACAAGGGGGAGACCTCGGGGTCGGGCGTCGCCTTCACCCGCGACGAGGTGACCGGCGCCCCCGAGCCCAGCGGCGACTTCCTCGTCAACGCGCAGGGCGAGGACGTCGTCTCGGGAGTGCGCAACACCAAGGACATCTCCGAGCTCGCGCAGGTCATGCCCGAGGCCCATGAGCAGCTCATGGAGATCCTGCGCGAGCTCGAGCGCCACTACGGCGACATGCAGGACACGGAGTTCACGGTCGAGGAGGGCCGGCTCTTCATGCTCCAGACGCGCAGCGCCAAGCGCCCCGCCCAAGCGGCTGTGCGGTTCGCCGTCGACGCCGTGTCGGAGGAGCTGCTCTCGCGCGAGGAGGCGTTGCTGACCATCGACGCCGCGAGTCTGGACGCGCTCCTGCACCCGACCTTCGACCCCGACGCCGAGTTCGCGGTGCTCACCCGTGGCGTCAACGCGTCGCCGGGCGCGGCGAAGGGCGAGGTCGTCTTCAGCGCGCCCGACGCGGTCGAGGCCGCCGCGCAGGGCCGCGACGTGGTGCTCGTGCGGCCCTTCACCGAGGCCGCGGACGTCGCCGGGTTCCACGCGGCGCGCGGGATCCTCACGAGCGAGGGCGGCAAGGCCTCGCACGCGGCGCTCGTCGCCCGAGGGATGGGGCGACCGTGCGTGTGCGGCGCGTCGGAGCTCGAGGTCGACCTGGACGCCCGGACCGCCAAGGTGGGCGACACCGTCGTGCGGGAGGGCGACGTCATCGTCATCAACGGCACCACCGGCGAGGTCACCATCGACGACGTCCACCTCGTCGACCCCCAGGTCGACGAGCGCTTCGAGACCGTGCTCGGGTGGGCCGACGAGCTGCGCCGCCTCGGCGTGCGCACGAACGCCGACACGCCCGAGGACGCGGTCAAGGCGCGCGACTTCGGGGCGCAGGGCATCGGCCTGTGCCGGACCGAGCACATGTTCATGGCCGCCGACCGCGTGCACAAGATGCGCGAGATGATCCTGGCGGGGACAGGCGAGGAGCGCCGTACGGCCCTCGCCGCGCTGCGCCCGCTCCAGCAGCAGGACTTCGAGGGGATCCTCGAGGCGATGGAGGGGCGCCCGGTGACCATCCGCCTGCTCGACCCGCCGCTGCACGAGTTCCTGCGCTCCGCCGCCGAGGTCGAGGCCGACCTCGCCTCCGCCCGCGAGGACGGCGCCGCGGAGGCGGTCGCCGGCCTCGAGCACGAGCTCGAGCGCGTCCACTCCCTCCAGGAGACCAACCCGATGCTCGGCACCCGCGGGTGTCGCCTGGGCATCCTGTTCCCCGAGATCTACGAGACGCAGGTGGAGGCGATCGTGCTCGCCCTCCGCGCCGTCCGCGAGCGGTCCAGCGCCGCGCAGCACGTGGAGATCATGATCCCGCTCATCGCCTACGAGCACGAGCTCGAGATCGTCCGCGAGGCGGTCGTGGCGACCGCGGCCGCCCACGGCATGACCGTGGGGGAGGACTACAGCGTCGGGACGATGATCGAGCTGCCCCGGGCCTGCTGCCTCGCCGACCTCATCGCCCACCACGCCGACTTCTTCTCCTTCGGGACCAACGACCTCACCCAGACGACGCTCGGCTTCTCGCGCGACGACATCGAGGCCAAGATCCTCGCCCGCTACATCGACCGGCGGATCCTCGACCGTTCGCCCTTCGAGACCATCGACGAGCCCGGCGTCGGCCAGCTCGTGCGGATGGCCGCGTGGCTGGGCAAGAAGTCCAACCCCGGGCTGGAGCTCGGAGTCTGCGGGGAGCACGGCGGCGACCCCGACTCGATCCGCTTCTTCCACGCGAGCGGGATAGACTACGTGAGCTGCTCGCCCTACCGCGTGCCGGTGGCGCGGGTCGCCGCCGCGCAGGCGGCCGTTCGCGACGAGGCGGGCTAGGCAAGACGCTCGTTGACCGCCCGGACCTTGTCCTCGAGGGTCTGATCGGGCCGGTCGCGGCGCTCGTCGAGCTTGAGCACCGTGTAGACGCGCGGGATGCCCTGCTCGAAGGGGACGGCGTGGAGCTCGCCGACCACGGCGAGGATGTCGGCGACGCTGCCTTGGAGCGAGGTGCCCATCGCGTGCATGGCGTACCCCACGCGGTCCTGCGCGGCGAGGCGGCGCTGGATCTCGGCGATGTAGCCCGATGCGCTGACCTCGGGACGCCCGAGGGCCAGGACGGTGAGGTCGGCGGTGGCCACGGCTCAGCCGTCGACACGCGCGATCGTCGCGAGGAGAGACACCACACGGCCATCAAAGTGTGCGCGGTGTGCGCAGTCAAGCGCCGTTTCGCCCCTCGCGGTCCGCTTGCGCTGCCAGAATCGAGGGCATGGAGGTCCAGCCGGCGCCGCTCGAGCGATCCCCGCTCGCCGCCCCCGCGTTCCCCGCCCGCCGCGCGCGGCCGGAGGAGGAGTGCACGCTGCGCTCCCCGTTCCAGCGCGACCGCGACCGCATCGTGCACTCCAAGGCCTTCCGGCGGCTGAGTCACAAGACACAGGTCTTCGTCTCGCCCGAGGGCGACCACTACCGCACGCGGCTCACCCACACGCTGGAGACCACGGGCATCGCTCGGACGGTCGCCCGGGCGCTGCGCCTCGATGAGGACCTCGCCGAGGCGATCGGCCTCGGCCACGACGTCGGGCACCCGCCCTTCGGGCACGTCGGCGAGGCCGTCCTTGACACCTGCCTGCGCGAACGGGGCGCCGGCCACTTCCACCACAACGAGCACTCGCTGCGCGTCGTCGAGGTCATCGAGCCGCTCAACCTCACCGAGGCGGTGCGCGACGGCATCCTGCGCCACTCCGGGCGCGCGCCGGAGCCGGCAACGCTCGAGGGGCGCATCGTGCGCGTCGTCGACCGGATCGCCTACGTCAACCACGACATCGACGACGCGCTGCGGGCCGGCGTGCTCACCCCGTCCGACCTGCCGCCGGGGCCGATCGCCGTGCTCGGGAGCAGCGGCTCACAGCGCATCGACACGCTCGTCCACGACCTGGTCGAGCGCTCATCGCGCGCCGGCGACATCGTGCAGGGCGGCCGGGCCGGCCCCGCCATGGCGCAGCTGCGGGCCTTCATGTTCGAGCGCGTGTACCTCGAGCCCTCGGCGCGGCTCGAGCACGCGCGGATCGAGACAGGGTTGCGGGCGCTGTTCGAGCACTACTGGGAGGCGCCGGAGCTGCTGCCCGAGGGAGGAGCGCCGGGCGCGTCGCAGGCCGAACGGGTGACCGACTACCTGGCAGGAATGACGGACCGCTTCGCGATCCGCGCGTTCGAGGGGCTCGCGTGATGAGGCCCGCCGCCGCCTCCCCGATCCGCGCGTTCGAGGGGCTCGTGGGATGAGGCGCGGCCAGGGGCGCCTCCCCTGACCCGCTACGCGGCCGACTCGCGCGACCGCGTGCGCGACGCGGTCGACATGGTCGACCTCGTCGGCCGGCGAACCGAGCTGCGGCGGGCGGGCGCCGACCACTACAGCGGCCTGTGCCCCTTCCACGAGGAGCGCACGCCGTCGTTCGGGATCAGCCCCGCCAAGAAAGTTTACCACTGCTTCGGATGCGGCGTGTCGGGCGACGCCTTCGACTTCGTCATGGAGACCGAGGGCCTCGACTTCGTCGGCGCGCTCGAGCAGCTCGGCGACCGCTACGGGGTCGCGCTCGAGCGCGAGGACGAGGACCCGCGCGCGGCCGACCGCCGCCGCCGGGTCGAGCACCTCCACGCGCTCCTCGACCGCACGGCGACCTTCTACGCGCGCTACCTGTGGGAGTCCGACGAGGCGGCTCGGGCGCGCGAGTACCTCACCGGCCGCGGGCTATCGCGCGAGATCCTCGAGCGCTTCCGCGTCGGCTACGCCCCGAGCGCGTGGGACAAGGTCCTCGGCGGCTCGCTGCGCGGCGGGTGGTCGGCCCGCGACGTGTGGGACGTCGGGCTCGCCTCGCGTTCGCGGCAGAGTCAGGAACAGGGTCCGGGAGGCGGTCAGGGTCGGCTCTACGACCGCTTCCGCGGCCGGATCATGTTCCCGCTGGCCGACCGGCGCGGGCGGGTGCTGGGGTTCGGCGCGCGGGCGCTGCGCGACAACCAGCGGCCCAAGTACCTCAACACCGCGGACGGCGAGCTCTACCACAAGGGGCGCCAGCTCTTCGGCGCCGACCACGCGCGGGCCGAGGCGGCCCGGGCCGGGGCGGTGGTGGTCGTCGAGGGCTACACCGACGTGCTCGCCCTTCACCAGGCGGGGATCGAGAACGCGGTCGGGATCATGGGAACCGCTCTGACCGCCGAGCAGGTCGGCGAGCTCTCGGGCCTCGCGCCGGTCGTGGCGCTGGCCCTCGACGCGGACGCCGCAGGCCGCGAGGCGATGCTGCGCGCGGCCGAGACGGCAAGCGGCCGGCGCCTGGAGCTTCGCGTCGTGCCCCTCCCGCCGGACACCGACCCGGCCGACCTCGTGCAGGCCAACGGCGCTGACGCCGTCCGGGAGCTGGTCGAGGGCTCGGTGCCCTTCGTCCGCTTCCGCGTCGAGCACGCCCTGCGCGCGCCGCTCGGGACCGCCGAGGAGAAGGACGCCGCGCTCGCCGAGCTGGGCCCCCTGCTCGCGGGCCTTCCCCCGTCGGTCATGCGCGAGGAGCTCGTGCGCCTCGTGGCCGGCCGCCTCGACCTCTCCGAGCAGCTCGTCGCCTCGCTGCTGACCGCGCCGCGGAGCCAGGGACGGGGCTCCGTGCGGCTCGGCGTCGCCGCGGGAGGCGGCGAGAAGGGCCGCAAGGGCAGCCGGAGCCCCGGGGGAAGCGAAGGCGCGTCGGGCGCAGGGCGCCGTCCGGCCGCGCCGCTCGGCCAAGCCGAGCGCACCGAGCGGGCCTTCCTCGCCATGTGCATCGCGCTGCCCGACCTCGGCCGCGGCGCGTTGCGCAAGGTCGACCTCGAGCGCCACTTCAGCTCGCAGCGCACGCGCCGCGCCGCCGCCTACCTCCGCGACCACATCACCACTCCGATCGACGGCCTCACCGGCGACGATCCCGACCTCGCCGCGCTGGTCACCGAGCTCGCCGTCCGCGCGGAGCGAGAGCCGGCCGTCCCGGCCACCTTCGAGGCCCAGCGCCTCGACTTAGAGCTGCGCCGCCTCGAGCGCGAGATCGCCGCCGCCAACGCCGGAGCCCTCGACGTCGCGACCCTGGCCGCCCGAAGGACCGAGCTCAAGGCCCAGTTCGACCGCGCGATCGACAAGGCGACGCAGGACGCGGGGGAGTAGGGCTGGCGCAGTTCCGTCCGGCCCGGGTGCGAACATGCGTTCGTGTTCGCTCCGCAGCATCCCAACGCCCCAAGAGGCGGAATCGCCCGCGATGTCCTCGCGGCGAACGTCGCCGAAGGCAAGTCGATCCGCGAGATCGCAGTGACACTCGACCGCTCGCCCGCCACAGTGCGCCACTGGCTGAGGGTCTATGGCCTTCGAACGCTCCGACGCGCGAGGGTCGTCCCGGAGGACAGGCAGCGTCCGGTCCTTCGGATCGTCTGTCCACGCCATGGGCCGACCGACCACGTGCTCTGCCGTGATGGCAGCCACCGCTGCAAGCGCTGCCGCGCAGAGTCCGTGTCTCGACGGCGCCGGCGCCTGAAGGCGCAACTGGTCGCCGAGGCGGGAGGCCGGTGCATCCGCTGCGGATACGACACCTGCGAGGCGGCGCTCCATTTCCACCATCTCGACCCTTCGACCAAGCGCTTCAGCCTCGCGACCGCCGGCGTGACCTACTCGCTGGCACGAGCACGGGCCGAGGTCGTCAAGTGCGCATTGCTCTGCGCAAACTGCCATAGCGAGATCGAGGCGGGTGTCGCTACGCTACCGCCAGGTCGGCCCGCCGAGGGCCTACCCGGTCCGGGGTAGCTCAACTGGCAGACGCGCTCGACTGTTAATCGAGAGGTTGTGGGTTCGAGTCCCACCCCCGGAGCTGCGGAACGCCCGACCACATCGGGCGTTCCCCCGTCCCAGGTACCAATCCGGGTACCAACTTGGCTCGCGCCCGCGGCCTGAAGGGCCTGTCGCGAAACCCGATTCTGGTCCCGTCAAGCCGATGAACCGGCCTCCATGTCGCTCCTATGTCAAGCGCTTGTCGCTGTTTGCGGGAATCGAGATCTGACTATGTGACGCAGGGCATGAAGTGGGGAGCGTTGCCGGGGACGGTTTCGCGTGCCTTGCGCCTCTCGGGGATGTCGTGCGGGACTGGCGTGGCGTTCGGCGCTGGCGCGGATCGCAGGAGCCTCCAGACGCGGCGGGCGAGATAGCGCTTGAGTGAGCGGAGCGCTTCCTTGCGCGACTTTCCCTCGGCTTGTTTGCGTTCGAGGTAGGCGGCGGTGTCAGCGTCCCAGTTGGCTTTGTTGACCGCGAGGCGGTGCAGCGCGCAGTTGAGCTGTCGGTTGCCGCCGCGGTCCAGGCGGTGGCGGCTGGTGTTGCCCGAGGAGGCGGGGATCGGCGCGACCCCGCCGGTGCGCGCGAGCTTGGCGTCGGTGGCGAATCGGTCGGCGCCGGCGATCTCACCGATCAGCTTGGCTGCGGTCAACGGACCGCACCCTCGCTCCGCGAGTAGCTGCGGCGCGTAGCTTTCGACCAGCGCGGCGAGCTCTGCCTGCAGCTCGCGAATCCGGGTGGTGCGCGCGGTGATCTGACGCACGAGCTCGCGCGCGACCCGCACGCGCGTCGTTTGCTGGGCGCGGGCGAGGCGGCGGGAGATCTTCCCAAGCCACTTGCGGGTGTCCAGCGCCCCGGCCGGGATCTCGAGCTCGGGCCACATGTCGTGCAGATGCCAGCGCAGCCGCTGCTGGTCGGCGGTGCGTGCGGCGATCAGATCGTCGCGATGGTCGACCAGCAGGCGAATGTCGAGCGCCGCGCCGTCCAGGTGCGCGCCGGGGAGGTTCTCGATCCCCTCCTTCAGCGCAGCGCGAGCGACGCTGAACGCGTCGATCGAGTCTGACTTGCCACGCTCGCGTGATGAGCGGCGCGCGCCCGCCATGTGCTTCGGGGCGACTCGCACGACCCGCTCGCCGCGCGCGATCAGGAACCGCTCGAACGCGCCGGACACGTGCCGGCAGTCCTCGAGCGCCCACACCCGCTCTGCGTCGAGCGCTCGCGCCCAGCACAGCAGCTTGCCGAAGCTCCCCTTGCGCGCCGGCGCCGTGAGCTCCCCTCGCGCGGCGGCGGTGAACGCGTCGACCGCGCCGCAGGTGTGCGTGCGCTTGTGCGTGTCCGTCCCGATCACGATCATTCGCATCGTCCCTTCGATTGTGTTGACGAAGCGGACTCCGGCGGACACGTCTCACTCGGGGCTGCTGCCAAGCTCCTATCAGGTCACGCCGGTGGTCCTCGGGCGGCGGCGGGCGACACGACATCCGGTGGGTCAGACCAGCGGTCGACAGAAAGTCAATGAGTCAGCCCGTCGCCGGCCCGGGAACCAACCGCAGCGGTCGGACGTCACCGCCCAGACCCGGGGACCATCTCAGTAAGAGAAAGTCAAGTTCGGGGGAGTGGTGTAGCGGCATGAGAATGGGCTCGGAGCCGCGGGTGCGTCCGGATCGCGTCGTAGGTTCGTGGCGTTCCGGGACTGGGGCTCTGGGAGAACGCGGTCCGAACCCGCCACCCGATACCCCGAGCAGGGCGAAGCGCTCCACCCCGGCGGCATCCACCACCGACTCGAGGTCGCCCACCCATTGGTCGAGCGACAGCTCGCCCAGCTCGCGGTCGGAGAGCCCGCAGCCGCGCTCGTCGTAACGGATCACAGTGTGACGCCGCCCGAGCCCCTCGAGCCAGTGGCGCCACACTGGACTCTGCCAGTCGTACTCCAGGTGCGTCAGCCAGGCGCCGCGCGCACCAGCGGCGGCCCCCGCCCGTGCGTAGCGTAAGCCAGCATCGCGCCGTCCGGGGTGCGGCAGAAGCGGATCTCCTGGTCCACGTAGCCGGCAAGCGTATCCGGCCGAAGCGGGCCTCCCGCTTCCACGGTGTAAGCCGGTGCCCCGCCGAGACGGGGCACGTGCTCGCAGCGGCCAGCCGTCCGTCGTCATCCGCGCGCTTCAGGCCGTCGTCGGCGCCGCCCGCGACCACACGCGTCTTCCGCCGTGCCGGCGTCTGTTCAGCGGCTCCGACGTTCGCTGCCGTAGGTAAACGACACGGGCGGTCGCCGCCGGTATCGGCCTGGCAGTTGCCGCCGGATTACGTTCCACGCGGCCACGCGCCGCTCAGCGCGCAATCCGCTTCCATGCGACTGAGCGCTGCGGCGTCGGCAGCGGCAAGGACGAACGCGCTTGCGCTTTCGCCTGGATGCGGTCATCTTCGCTGCGGCGCTGCTGACGCCCGCAAGGGACGATCTGCGGCCGTGACGAAAGACCCCGTGTGCGCTTCCGCGTTGCTCGACCGAAGCGGGCGTGAACCGGCTTGGCAGTTCCTCACGCCTTCGGGCCGTGAGCGTACGCAACCCGGGACGCCGAGGTGGAATCGCCTCACGCCGTCCCGCTCCGCTCGGTGCGCGCCGTTTCGACGGCGCCGACGACGCGCAGCTGGGCGTGGCGGTCGTGGAGCGGGCGCGGCATCAACCGGCTCGAGCGCGCCGGCTCGCAGCACGCACCGCAAACGGCTCGTGACCAGGACCGTGCTACTTCGCGGCGACCGTCACCGTAGGCGGGCAGGCCGCGGGCGCGGCGGCGACGGCCAGCACCTGCGGGTGACATCCGACCTCGCCCGCGGTGCGCCGGGCGCGGCGCGCAGCCTTGACATGCTCCGGACCGGTGACACTCACGAAGCGCAAGCTAATCCACTGGTTGCTCACCCACGACTTCGAGGAGCTGCCGCGCCGCGCGACGAGCCACCGACGCTTCCGCGGGCCGGGCACGACGATTACCGTGCCGGCGCACGGGCGTCTTGAGCTGTCCGCCAAGCACACCGGCATGCTCATCCGCGAGCTCGAGAAGGCTGGACGCTTCCGGTATGGCTGATCGAGGCCGGCGCCCCGGACTGTCAGCTGCTCGGGTTACGCCGGCTTCACCGCGGACGGCGCTCACGCGTACGAGTTCACGCGAGCCCGCACGGGAGCCCTGGCGCGAGCAATGACAGCCTCTCGCCTCCGGCGCTTCTCGCGTGAGCTGGTCGGTCTGTATTGGGACTCGGGAGTGGCCAACGACGTCCCAGCGCTCGCCTGGTTCCTGCTCTCATCACTGGTGCCACTGGCACTCGGTATGACGGCTCTGGCAGCAGTCGCGCTAGGCGACTACGCCAAGGCCCAAGCGCTGTCGGTACGGATCTCCAAGGTGCTGCCCGAGGACATCCGCGATCAGATCGTCCTTCTGATCCTGCGGACCAAGGAGCAATCACCGCTGTTGATCGCGGCATCGATCATCGGGATGGTGTGGGTCAGCTCGGGAGCGGTGGGAGTGATCGAGCGCTGTCTGCTACGCCTGCTCACTCGCCCGGGCGAAGGAGTCGTGCGCGGCAAACTCCGCAACCTTGGCCTCGCTGCGGTGGTGACCGTTGTGATCATGCTGATGGTTGCCGTGGCCACGGCCGGCACCGACCTCGTAGGACGCCTGAACGTCAACCCGACGGCGATCCGCCTGGCTGTTCCGCTGATCTCGCTCGCGTTGACCACGCTGCTGTGCGGCGCCGTCTTTCGCGCGCTTGCCGGCGAGGCCCTGCGATGGCCCGCGGCGTGGACAGGCGCAGCGGTAAGCGCCCTGATCCTCAACATCACGCCGACCGCCGCCGGTTACTACCTCCGACTCGTGGCCGGGAGAACTCCCGTCGAGCTGTTTCTCATGCTCGCCGGTGTTCTGTTCACCTGCTACCTCGCCGCATTCGGGCTCCTGCTCGGCGCCGGTGTCGCCGCGCGTGCGCAGCTAGGCCAGCAGCTGCACGGCTGATTCCGCTCCCGCCGACCGAGCCGAGAAAGCGGTCGCTGCCCAGGGGCCTACTGCGGAAACCGCCGAGTGGGATATCCATCCCCCCCTGATGAGCTCGCCAGACAGCCCCGGGCACGAGGCGAGTTTGCCCGCGGCCGCCGGGGCCGCTCCGGCTCCTCCCGACCCCAAGGAACTCGTCAAGAGCCGGCAGTTCGCCACGCTGCTGCTCATCGGGGCGATCGTCGGGGTCCCCGTCGCCATCGTCGCCTACTTCATCCTGGAGCTCGTCGCCGAGGCGCAGAAGTTCCTCTTCATGACGCTCCCGGGGAACCTCGGTTTCGACAGCGCGCCGGTCTGGTGGCCGCTTCCGGTGCTGGCGCTCGGTGGGGTGCTGGTCGCGCTGTCGCTTGAGCACCTGCCGGGGACGGGCGGCCACAAGCCGGCCGAGGGGTTCAAGGCGGGCGGCCAAGTGATGCCGGTGGACCTGCCCGGCGTCGTCCTGGCTGCGCTCGGAACGCTGTGCTTCGGGTTCGTGCTGGGGCCGGAGGCGCCGCTGATCGCGATCGGCAGCGGTATGGGTGTGATCGCGATGCGCCTGATCAGGCGCGACGCGCCGGCGATGGCGACCGTCGTGATCGCGGCCGCCGGGAGCTTCGCCGCGATCAGCACGTTGCTCGGCTCGCCGCTCGCCAGCGCGTTCCTGCTGATGGAGGCCAGCGCCGCACCGGCCGGCATGATGACGATCGTGCTGCTGCCGGGGCTCCTTGCCGCGGGGATCGGCGCGCTCATCTTCGTCGGGCTCAACGCGTGAACCGGGTTCGGGACGTTCTCGCTGGCGATACCGAACATCCCCGCGTTCACGACTCCGACGTTCGCGGAGTTCCTCTGGGCGATAGCGATCGGCCTCCTGGCCGCCCTGCTCGGCACCGCCATCCGGCGATTGGCGTTGCTGCTGCAGCCGGTCGTCGAAGTGCGCAGGCTCGCGTTCATGCCGCTTGCCGGCGTCGTGATCGCGGGCCTCGCGATCGGGTTCGGCCAGTTCACGAACAAGAGCTACACGGAGGTGCTGTTCTCCGGCCAGTCGGCGCTGCCGGGGCTTGTCGAGAACGCCGCGAGCTGGTCGGTCGGCGCACTCGTGCTGTTGGTCGTGTTCAAGGGTCTTGCCTACGCGATCTCGCTGAGCGCTTTTCGGGGCGGCCCGACCTTTCCAGGTATGTTCATCGGGGCGGTGGGTGGCCTCGCGCTCTCGCATCTTCCCGGCCTGCCGGCGATCGCGGGCGTGGGGATGGGAATCGGGGCGCTGACGGCGGTCATGCTCGGTCTGCCGTTCACCTCCGTCCTGCTCGTGGCGATCTTCCTGCAGGCTGACGCGATCGCGCTGACGCCGCTCGTGATTGTCGCGGTCGCCGTCGCGTACGTCGCCGCGGCGCGGATCGCGCCCGTGGTCCCCGGCGAGAATCAAGCCGCGCCTGCGCCGCCCGTGCCGGTCGCGGGGTAGGCCGCGGGGCCCGTTCGCGGCGCTCACGCAGGAGCGTTCACCGCTCGGGCGATGAAGAGCGCGTTGATCGCCACGTTGATGGCGAACGTGAGGACCTCACTGATCCCTGTCCAATGGATCCAACGGTCACGCTGCGCGTCTGACCTACATCAGTGAGTAGCGCTGGTCGTTGGGTGGTGCGGACGGGCCGCTGATTGCCGCCTGAGGAGTTGGAAAAGCCCCGCAATCGCGGGGCTTTCCGTCCGCCTTGACCGGGAGAGTTCGGGTTGTGGAGGCCGGACTGTGTCGGTGAGGCGGGCTCACCCAGGGGGTGATGGTGCTTAACGGTGCCAGAGGCCGCGGACGGCTTGTCGTGCGCGCCGACGATCCGTCGCTGACGCCGTACGCCGGGCTGGCCGTGGTGGGCGATCTGGCCAGGCGGCTGGGGCTGGCCGGGCTGATCGACGCAGAGCTGTCGGTGGAGCGCCGCGCGCGGCCGGTCAAGGTCCGTCGTCGCGGCCTGTCGCCGGGCGGGCTGGTCGTCAGTCTGGCGGAGTGCCAGCTGGTCGGCGGGTCGTTCTTTGATCACGTCGAGGACGTCCGCGCCGGCGCGACGTTGCGACGTTGCGGGCGGTCGCCGGCACGCCGTCGGCGCCGGCGGCGCTGCAGAACGCCAAGCGCTTTCGGCGTGTGCACTGCCAGCGCATCGAGCGCGCGATGGCCAGGGCGGGGGAGCGCCTTGACCGGGCGCTGGGCCGCGATCGCGCAGAGCCGGTGACGATCGATCTGGACGCCACGCAGGTGACGGTCTACGGCAGGCGCAAGCAGGGCGCGGCGCGCAGCCGCCACGGCTGCATGAGCTACGCGCCGCACGTCGCGTTCTGGGCCCAGCGGGGCCGCGCGCTGACGAGCGAGCTGGTCGGCGGCAACCGCGAGAAGCTCTGCGGCGCCGAGTGCGCCAAGATCGCGCGGCGCGCGATCGCGCTGCTGCCGGCTGGGCACGGGCCGGTGACGATGCGCATCGACTCGGCCTACTACGCCAGCGAGCTGCTCGAGGCGCTACGCCAGCAGCGCGCGTGCTTCACCGTGTCGGTGCCGCGCAACCAGGCGATGTGGAAGGCGCTCGGCCAGATCGCCGAGGACGCCTGGGTCGACGCGCTCGAGATGCCCGGCGCGCAGGTCGCCGAGACGACCTACACGCCGACCGGCTGGCGCCACGAGCCGCTGCGGCTGATCGTCCGCCGCGTCCCGTTCAGCGCCCAGAAGATCGCCGACGGCAGCCTGACCGCCCGGCGGCGCAAGACGATCCACCCCGAGCAGCTACAGCTCGCGCTCGACGGCGAGGTCGCGTCGGTCTTCGGCTACAGCTTCATCCTGACCGACATCCCACACCAGCCGACCGGCTGGGTCGAGCACTTCCACCGCCACCGTGCCCAGATCGAAGAGCGCCTGAAGGAAGCAAAGCTCGGCCAAGCGCTGCGGCACCTGCCCTCCGGCGACCAGCACGCCAACCGCGTCTGGCTGACCTGCGCGCTGCTCGCGCTCAACCTCACCGCATTCTGCTGCGACCTGTGCCCCGCCGCCGGCGCGTCGGGCAAGGCACCCGACGACGCGCCGCTGCGCCGCGCCGCCGCCACGCTGCGCCGGATCCTCTTCTGCGTGCCCGGCCGCATCATCCGCAGCGCGCGGCGCACGATCCTGCGTCTGCCCGAAGGCTTCCGCCACGCCGACGTCTTCCAGGCCACCCTCGACGCCGTCTACGCGCTGCC
>CAVSMB010000024.1:0-122420 GCA_963728925.1 uncultured Actinomycetes bacterium
GTGCTCGTCGTCGAGCTCGGTCGAGAGGCGCCGCACGCTGGCGGCGTCGCGCCGCGCGAGCGCGCGCAGGTCGCGCAGCGCCTGCACCGACCTGGCGGCCAGGGCGCTGTCACCGCGGCGTGCCGGGCGCCAGACGGCGGCGCCGCGTGCAGCGTCCGCTCGTCGGCGCGGGAGAACTTGTGTGGTACGACCGCGCTGACGACGATCAGCGCCAGGTCGAGGCCGAGCTCCTCCTGCAGCCGCGCGCGCAGCTCGAGCGTCTCGGTGACCGGCATCTCCTCGGCAGTCGACACCGCGAGCACCGCAAGCTGACGCTCGAGGTGCGGGGCCGATGCGAGCGTGAAGCGCGAGCGCGTGGTGTGCTCGGAGCCGTCGACGTCGAAGACGCGACCGCGACGGAGCGCTTGGTGCCCGACGACGATCGCGACGCGCGCGTGACCGCCATGCGCACGCTGGCGAGAGCGGGGCACAACGTCGTCATCTCGCGCGGACCCGAGGCGTCGCTGGCGCTCGTCGATGGCGAGGTGCTCGAGGTTGTGGGCCCGCGTTTGAGCGCCGCCGACCCGCGGGGTACGGGTTACTCGATGACCGCGGCGGCGGCCGTCGCCATTGCGCGCGGCCATGACATCGTGGACGCGATTCGCTTGGCAACCGCGGCCGGCGCGCTGAATGCTACCCGCCACGGCCTGGGCACGGGCAGCCGCGACGAGATCGAGCAGCTCCTCCTCCGCGTCCAGGTGACCCCCGGCGGCGGGGTGAGGTCGGCCTTGACGGCAGCTGATCGATCGCCAAGCCTCGCAGCTCGTGCATTCGCCCCTTGCTGCCGGCGGCGCTGCAGCGAGCACTCGCGCTCGCCGAGGTGGACGGCCGAGGAGCCGTCGCCGAGCACCTGCACCTCGACGTGGCGCGCGGGGCTGATGAAGCGCTCGACGTACACGCGCGCGTCGTCGAAGGCGCCCGAGGCCTCACGCGACGCCGTAGCGTAGGAGCCCTCGAGCTCGGACTCCTCCCCCACGATCCGGATCCTCCGCCCGCCCCCGCCACCCGCGGCCTTCAGCACCACCGGGTAGCCGATGTCGTCGGCCACGCGCGTGGCCTCCTCGGCGCCGTCCACCGGCCCGTCGCTGCCCGGAATAGGAAAAAGACCACGGGCGGCGGCGACGGAATTAGGATTTTCGCGTGACCCTGGCTCGTCGGGCACGGGAGGTCAGCGGCGCCGCAGGCCGGCGCCTGCGACCGGCGGCACAGCGTCAAGCGGCCGCCGCGATCTTCGGTCTGCAACGCAGCGCCGGTAACCGTCCCGTGGCGCGAGTGCTCATGCGAGCGACGCTGTAGAGGATGCGACGCCTTCTGGACGGGCACTGGGTCGATGAGCGACTACCTGGCGACTACTGGGAGAAGCTCGACCGCAAGCGCGCCATACAGCTGCGCAGCGAGGTGAAGCAGGGCACGGTCGAGGTGGCCGAGCCCGAGGTGGCGGAGCTGACCAAGATCGAGGCCAGGTTCGCCAAGGCCTTAGCCTCAGAGCGGCGACGGTGGAAGGGGCTCGTTCAGAGCTCACCAGCGGACGAACACCAATTCGCGAAGCGACGGCATCAGCAGGACCGCAAGGCGTTGAGGAAGGCCCTTAAGGATGCGGTGAAGCAGAACGGCGACGAGCGGCTGAAAAACTCCGCCAGCCGGATCCTCGACGGCACGATCCTGCTTTATGCGCTGACTCCAACGCCCGATAGCGCCGCGCGGGCCTTAGCAGCAGGAGAGCCGGGTATGCGCGCCTTCTTCGGCCATCCCGACAGCAATCCGATCCGCAGCGGGCGGGTTGCGGGCCATGTTCTGGACGACGAAGGGGCCGACTACGACTGGGACGACGTGACCAATAACAGCCGGGTAGTGTTTGACTCGCCAGATTCCGGGGGCTTTCGGACCCTCGCCGGCGGCAAGATCTTCGTGGTGGAGCCCTCGCGCATCGACGCGATCAATGCCCTTCGTCGAGAGCTTGGTATCCAGGGACGCTTCGACCCGGTGAAGGAGGTGCTCAAGCACGAAAGCCAGCACGAGGTCGACTGGATTCACAGCCAGGACGTCGAGCGCATCGGCAAGAAACCGCGCGGGACAGAATCCAGCGACGCCGCTCTGGCACTGGCCGAGTACCAAACCGAGTTCCGGGCCTACGCGGCTCAAGAGCCCGAGTGGATGTGGACGCCGCTCACCCGTGGCGAAGAGCGGACGCTCGAGAGACTGGGCTTGTCCTTCACGCGCGCGCAACAGCCCCCACCCCGCGCCGTCCCGGAGGCCAGCGGTTTCACGGACTGGGTCCAGCTGAAGATCTTCCTTCATATCTACACGCACTATCCGAACGTAAAAAAGGAGTGGGACAAGACAACGCTGGTTCGGAACGCATCGAACGAGAAAAGGGAGGAAAGCAGGTGGTTTCGTGACGCCGTTCTCAGAACCCGTGGCGGGCTGGACCGTGTGTCCGCGAACCCCACGAACTCGCCTCGCGTCGAGCGCTTCTGGCCTGCGCTCCACAAGGCGAACAAACGCGACGATCCCGAGCTCGAGTCAGATGCGATGTCGGCCCTTGTTACCGCGCTGCAGAAGCTCGACGACAACGACCGCGCCGCCCTCCACCGGAACGCCTACTACCGGCGCCTGGAGATACGGGAATGGCTGCGCGCCGCCGTCGACGCGGTTCTGAGCGACCCGCACGCCGACGTCACACCGATCCTTGACGCGGAGAAAGCCAAGCGCGCCGAAGCGCGCGGCGAAGCCAGACGCCAGCAGAAAGAGCAGATGCTACGTGCCAAGCGTGCCAAGCCGCCGGGCGTGGAGGACCTCAAAGCTGCGAAGATCTCCACCTGGGAGGACATGGACGAACTCCTCAAGACGGTCATGACCAAGGACGGCAATCCGAGCCTCAAGGACTCGAGGGTCACTGAGCAGCTGGAGTTGCGCGACCTGTATCCCGAACCCTCCGCCGATGAGTGGGGATACTTCTTGATGCAGGTCTCGCAGTTCGTTGATTTGTGGCCAGCGCTGGACAAACGGCGCGCACATTGACCGACGCGGTTGCGACGCGGATTTCTCGCCGCGGGAGGAGGTTGTGCTGCATCCGGACCTGCGCGAGCACCGCGTTGATCGCGTCGGTGCGCGGGACCGCCGCCCGGGGCTCCTCTCGCTTGGGCACCACGGGCGAGTCGGCGGACTCGACGTAGTTGATGAGGTAAACGCGGCCGGCGAAGCGCTCGGCGAAGTGCGCGGCCAGCCGATGTTCGGGCTGGGCGTCGATCGCGCAGACGTGAACCCGCTATCGCTCCGTCCACCGTCACGCGTGGGCTGGCCGAGCTGGACTGCGGCGAGGTGCTTCAGGCCGGGCCGGGTCAGGCGGTCGGGTGCCGGCAACAAGCCGCTGACCGAGACGCATCCGGGGATCGAGGAGGCGCTGGAGCGGTTGGTGGAGGGCGGCACGCGCGGCGATCCGCAGTCGCCGCTGCGCTGGACGTCCAAGAGCGCGGCGAAGCTCGCCGAGGGCCTGCGGGAGCTCGGCCACGATGTCGCCGGGCGCACGGTCGCGCGGCTGCTGCGGCGCATGGGCTACAGCCTGCAGGCCAACCGCAAGACCCTCGAAGGCGCCCGTCACCCCGACCGCGACGCGCAGTTCGAGCACATCAACGCCGCGGTCGCGGCGGCGCTTCAGGCGCACCAGCGGTGATCTCCGTGGATGCCAAGAAGCGCGAGCTGGTCGGCGATTTCAAGGCCGTTGGTCGTGAGCTTGCCCCCAACGGCAAGCCGGTCACTAGCCGCATTTTCCGCGGTTGGTGAGGGCATGGTCTTCCTGCTCTGGCCAGGGCGGCTGGATCTCGAGTAGTTCCAGGATGCGTCGTTGGGTGTAGGTGAGGCGGTCGAGGCGAGCGCCGTGGGGGGTGTAGGTGAGGCCGAGGCCCTGGAAGGCGGCGAGGGTGTTGCGGCCGGTGGGCTTGGCGGCGCGGCCCTCGGGCAGCAGGTCGAGCAGTTGGCCGTCGAGCGCTTGGCGCAGCTGGGACTCGATCAGTCCGAAGATCAGCAGCGCGAGGCCGACGATGCTCACCAGCGCGTAGATGCGGTCGTCGTTGTGCAGGAAGATCGGGCGGACCTTGAGCGTCTGCTTGTAGTTGCGGTGGCGACGCTCGACGATCTGCTGGCCCTGGTAGAGCTCGAGCACGCGCCCCGCGCTCAGGCGCCCGGGCAGGTTGGTCGCGAGCGCGTAGATGCCGTCGGTGCGGGCGGCGGCGGCGATCGCTTCTTGGTCGCGGCTGAAGGTGAGCGTGGGCTTGCCACCGTGCGTGGCGGTCCGAGGGGCACCGGCCGTGCGCTACGTTCAGCGTGATGGCTGAGCACGCGGTTCCCGCGGCCGGGGTCGCCGTGAAGGAGGTCTGGAGCATCGCGACCACGCCAGTGCTCGTGGTTTCGCCGTTGGGGTTCTGCGACCAGGCGTCGGGCAGCGCCCAGCGCCCAGCGGCCCTCGGCGAGCTCGCGCTGGCAGCGCGTGCAGGGACGTCAACCTGCGCTCCGTCTTTCTCTGCTGCAAGCACGGCCTGCGGCAGCTGCTCGAGAACGACCGCGGCGGCTCGGTCTTCAAACGCTGATCGGCGTTATCGGCGTTGCAGCGAGCCCCTGGGCGACGCCCCTGCTGGCTACGATCATCCGAGGATGGCTGAGTCGCCGATCGACACGCTGCTGCGCTGGGAGCAGAGCGGCGCGGTCTGGCGAGCGAAGTCCGTAAGCGAGATGGAGGCCGTGGTCGACCTGTGCACCTGCGCCGGCGAGCCGGTGGATCAGCTGCGGTTCACCGACCCCGCGGTGCTGCGCTATCTCGCCGATCGACCTCGGTCAGACGGGTACTGACGTTTCTGCCGTGCCGCCCGCGCCGTCGCCGCCCGACAAGGTGCAGCCGCTGCCCAGCGCCACCGCGAGCTTGCTCGGGGAGCCGTCGTCGAGGTCCACGCCGACGACCCGCGCGCCCTCGGCCGTGAAGCGCTGCGCCGTGGCCGCGCCGATGCCGCCCTTGGCCTCGGTGACGACGCAGACGCGGCCGTCGAGGCGTCCCATCACGCGGGCTCCTCGGCGGGGGCTCCGAGCGGCTCGAGGTGCTGCTCGTCCGCCGCAACCCCGAGCAGCGCTTCATGGGCGGTGCGTGGGTGTTTCCCCGGAGGGGCGGTGGACGGAGGCGATGGCGGCGGAGAGGCCGGGCTGCGCGCCACCGCGGTGCGCGAATGCGCCGAGGAGGCGGGAGTCGTCCTGCCCGACCCGGGCGCGCTCGTGTCCTACTCGCGCTGGATCACCCCGGCGCAGGTCTCGATCCGGTTCGACACCTGGTTCTTCCGGGCCGCGGCCCCGCTCGGCGTCGCTCCCCGCGTGGACGGCGCCGAGTGCGTCGACTGGCGCTGGAGCACGCCGGCGGCCGCGCTCGAGGCGAGCCGGAGCGGCGAGCTCCTCATGGTGTTCCCGACCCTCGAGCGCCTCGGGCAGCTCGCGCCCTTTCCCTCGGCGGACGCCGTGATCGCCCACGCCGCCCGGCACGAGGTGCGCCCGATCGAGCCCCGGGTGGTGATGGACGGGGAGACGACGCGGATCCTGCTCCCCGGCGAGCCGGGCTACGACGCGCCGGAGTAGATTTCGCGGCGCGGTGACGGCGACGCTTCCCCAGGAGGTCCGTCAGGTCCTCGACTCCTTCGTCACGACGGAGTTCACGACCCTCGACGCGCGCGGGCGGCCGATCACCTGGCCGGTCACCCCCTACCACCACGTCGAGGCCGGCTGCGTCGACATCACCACCGGCATCGGCTACCCGAAGAAGGCGCGCGACGCCGAGGCCAACCCGAAGGTCGCCCTGCTGTTCTCCGACCCGACGGGCAGCGGCCTCGACCGGCCGCCGATGGTGCTCCTCCAGGGGACGGCGGAGGTCGACGAGCGCGATCTCGACGCCAACCGCGCCCGCTACGAGCGCGAGTCGGCCGCGAAGCTGCCGGACGCCCAGGCCAAGGCGCCGCCCGAGGCCCTGCGGAAGCGGTTCTTCCTCCGGTACTACGCCCGGATCTACGTCCACGTGCGGCCGGAGCGGGTGTACGTGTGGCCCGACGGCGACCCCGCGCGGGAGCCGCAGCTCCTCGACACCCATCTCGAGGAGGTCCGCTCGGGCCATTCGGAGGAGCCCGAGGTGCCGGCTCCGCCGCCGGAGGGCGGCGCGGCGACGTGGGACCGGCGCATCGACGACCTCGGCCGTCGTCACCCCACCGCCGTCCTCTCGTGGCCGGCGCCGACGGCTTCCCGTTCTCCGTCCGCGTGCCCGTGCACGCCGACGCGCAGGGCCGGCGCATCCGCATCGAGGCCGCCGAGCCGGCGGCGCCGCTGCGGGCCGGGCCGGCCTGCCTCACCGCCCACGCGCACGACGAGCGCTTCACCTACCAGGAGAACTTCCAGCTCCGCGGCGACCTCGTCGAGGACGAGGGCGGGTGGTCGCTCGCGCCCCGCCGGCTCGTGGGCGGGTTCGAGCCACCGAAGTCGCAGCTCGCGGCCTACAAGGCGAACGCCGCGAAGATCTGGCGCTTCCACCGGGCCGCGCGGCGCGAGCTCGCGCGCCGCTGACCGCCGGCCGGCTGAGGGTCGCTGTCACCGGTTCGCCGGGCCGTCACGTGACGCCGGCGCCCGCGGCGGGTAGGCACAGAGGATGGACGAGGCGACGATCACCCCGTACCGCGACGGTCCGGACGAAGCGCTCGGCGTGTGCGTTGGCCTGTGGCGAGCGGAACGGCGTCTGGATCACCGCGATGCCCTCGGTGCGAAAGACCTCGTCAAATCCGCCGGTGAACTTCGAGTCGCGGTCGCGGATCAGGAAGCTGGTGTCGCCGAGCGCTGCGGTGAGGCTGAGGTTGCGTGCCGGCTGGGCGACCCAGCGGCCGTCCGGATTCGCCGTTGCGCGCGCGAGATGGACGCGGCGGGTCTGCAGCTCGATGAACAACAGCACGTAGTAGCGGCGCAGCAACGCGGTGTCGACGGTGAAGAAGTCGCAGGCGACGATGCCGGCCGCCTGCGACCGCAGAAACTCACGCCAAGAGCGCCCCGAACGCCTTGGCGCCGGACCAAGGCCCGCGTGGGCGAGCAGCCGGCGAACCGTGCTCGGCGAGACCCGAAGGCCGAGCTTCTTGAGCTCGCCCGCGATCCGCTGGTAGCCCCACCGGGGGTTCTCGCGCGCCAGCCGCAGCACGAGTTCGCGCGTGGTGGCGTCGATCGACGGGCGCCCCGCCCTCGCACTCGGGTAGGTCCATCGCCGCCGGACGAGCTGTCGGTGCCAGCGCAGCAGCGTCTGCGGCGTGACGAGCAGGCCGTGGCGGCGCGCCGGCGGCAGCAGCCGGCCTGCGCCGCAAAGCAGCGCCCGGTCACTCGGTCGTAGCACCGGGCGCCCGATCTGACGACGCAGAACGTCCACTTGATGGCGCAGCACGAGCAGCTCAAGGTCCTTGACCTCGACGCGCCTGCCACTGCGAAGCAGCAACCTCAGCAGCGCAACGAACGCCAGGTAGACGAACGACAAGACCATCGCAGCAGTTCCTCGCCAGCGACGGCAAGCCGTACTTGACGGTCGAGGCTCGCGACAACCATCCCGAGGAGCGCTTCGACGACGACCCCGACCTCGACCTCGAAAACGCGCGTCGCGCCCTCGAGGAAGAGGGCTTCGCCTGCGACAACGACGGCTACGGCCCACTACTGGGCCCGCGTCACCCCCGGCTGAGCGGTGGCTGCAGGGATCACGGACCCTCGATTGCCTGCTCGAGATCGTGGGTGAAAGCGTTGATCCGCTCGCGCGGAGCGGGATCTTCGGTGCGCTGCCACGACGGTCGCCGTCGATGCCGTCGACGCCGGACGAGCCAGAACCGGAGGACCGGTGATACTACGCCGTGGTGGCCGGCCGCTACTGGTGGTCGTCCCCGGGAAATACGTTCCGGGCGGGTTGAAAGGGTTTGCATAACCGCGGCGAAACAAAGAACTTCGGCGCGGCGAGAGGAGGACGGCGATGTACGTCAGTGTCCGGCGTTACACGATGGGCGCAGGTTCGACCGACGCGCTCGCGCGCCGGCTCGAGGAGGAGTTCGCGCCCGCGATCAGCCAGGAGCGGGGTTTCCTGGGCTACCTGGCGATCGAGACCGACGAGGGAACGCTCGAGACGGTCAGCGTCTTCGCCGACGCCCGGTCGGCACACCGCTCGGACGAGCTCGCCGCCGACTACGTCGCCGAGAACCTCACTGAGTTCAAGATGACACGCAAGAGCGTGACGGGCGGCGACATCCTCGCCAGCCGTATAGCGCCTGCGATGCTCGACGCCGCGCATCGGTGGCGCACGCAGCGGGCGCGCGCGCGGGGCGCGTCCCAAGCTTGGCCTGTGCTGGTCGTCGGTGCGACGGGGCGAACGGGACGGCAGATCGTCGACCGCCTGCTCGAGCGGCACATACCGGTTCGCGCGCTCGTCCGCGATGCGGCGCGGGGCCGCGCGGTCCTGCGCTCGATCACCAGGCAATTCGTGGGTGACCTGCGTCGGCCTGAGACGCTCGCCGCGTCCATGGAGGGCGTCACCGCCATGATCGTCGCCACCTCCGGAGGTGCCGGGCAGGACAACAGCCCAGTCCTCGTCGACTACTTCGGCACGGAACATCTGATGAAGGAGGCGGCGGCTGCGGGCGTCGGGCTCGTGATCTTCGTCTCGAGTATCTACGCCAACCGCCCCGACCACTACCAGGACGTGGAGCCGATGAGCCTCGGGTGGAAGGCGCGGGCCGAGGAGGTCGTGCGCTCCTCGGGAGTGCCGTACTGCATCCTCCGCGCCGGCTGGCTGACGGACGGGCCCGGCGGCGAAGCTCTCGCTCTGTCCCAGGGCGACACCGGCGAGGGCCATCTCTCTCGCGCCGACCTCGCGGATGTCTGTTCCCGACTGCTCTTCCTCGAGGACGCGCGCGGAAAGACGTTCGAAGTCGTCGCCGCACACGGCAGCGAAGCCCAACCGCTCGAATCCGCGATCGCCAACCTCAAGCCCAACAGCACCGCTCGGCTGCCGGCGTAGGCGGGAGCTGTGACGGAAGCGCATCCGTCCTCTTGCGATCGTTCGCGCTAGTCGGCGACGGCTTCGCGTCGTCGGCGTGCCACGAGCGAGGGGTCGATCCGCGTTAGCTGCTCGGGCGGCAGGGTTGCGAGGAGATCCCAGATGAGGTCCAGCGTCTCGTCGATCCTCCGCCGTGCGGCGGCCTGGTGAACGAACCTGCGCTCGAACTCGTCGGAGACCGCGAGGAGCCGGCGGTCCGCGTCCGAAAGCGACGCTTCACCGACGATGGCGACAAGCTGCCGCAGCTCCCGCGCGCGTCCGAGCAGCGAGTAGAGCTGGTCCGCGACCATCCGATGGTCGTCCCGCGTCTTGCCTGGGCCGATCCCCGCGTTCATCAGGCGGCTGAGCGAGAGAAGCACGTCGATCGGAGGTGCGATCCCGCGCCGGTCGAGCTCGCGGGTGAGCACGATCTGACCCTCCGTGATGTAGCCGGTGAGGTCAGGGATCGGGTGCGTGATGTCGTCGTCCGGCATTGAGAGGATCGCGAGCTGCGTCACGGAACCAGGGCGACCGCGAATGCGGCCGGCGCGTTCGAACAGCGACGCGAGGTCCGTGTACATGTACCCGGGGTAACCGCGGCGCCCGGGGATCTCCCCGCGGGCAGAGCCGATTTCGCGCAGGGCTTCGCAGTAGCTCGTGATGTCCGTGAGGATGACGAGCACGTGGTAGCCGGCGTCGAAGCCGAGGTACTCGGCGATGGTGAGGGCGATCCGGGGTGCGAGGAGACGCTCCACGGGCGGATCCGAGGCGAGGTTCAGGAGGAGCACCGCGCGCTCGAGCGCAGCGGTCTCCAGGAACGAGCGACGGAAGAAGGCCGCCTCGCGCTCGGTGATCCCCATCGCCGCGAAGACGACGACGAAGTCGCCTTGCTCGCCGCTCACGCGCGCCTGTGCGGCGATCTGTGCCGCGAGCTCGGTCGCGGGCAGGCCGAACCCGGAGAAGATCGGCAGCTTCTGGCCGCGCACCAGCGTATTGAGGCCGTCGATGGTGGAGATCCCGGTCTCGATGAACTCCGATGGTCGCGCGCGAGCGAAGGGGTTGATCGGCCGGCCGTTGACGTCGCGGTAGGCGTCGGGCGCGACCGGCGGACCGTCGTCGATCGGACGGCCCGAGCCGTCGAGGACGCGGCCGACGAGGTCGCGGCCGACGCCCGTCCGCGTCCCTCGCCCCCGGGAGAGCACCGTCGTCGTCGGCCGGTCGAGGCCACGCGTCCCCTCGAGCACCTGGATGACGACCCGGTCGCTGTCGATCGAGAGCACCTGGCCGCGTCGGATGTCGCCGGCCGGCGAGACGACCTCGACGAGCTCGCCGTAGCCGACGTGCTCGATGCGCTCCGCCACCAGGAGCGGGCCGGTGACGTGCGACACGGTTCGGTACTCGACGGTGAGAAGCCGGTCGCTCACAACGCCTCGAGCGCCTCTGCAATCCGCACCGTCAGCGACTCGCAGGCCCGGCGCGCCTCGTCCGGCGGTCGATGCTTCAGGCGGCTGATCTCGGCGAGCGCTTCGATCGTCGTCGCCTCGCCGACGTCAGCGCCCCGCGCAACCGCAGCGTCCATCGCCTCGTGCGCCCGACGAATCGCGCGCAGCATCCAGTACTGCTTCTCCGGCGGGCAGTAGGCGTCGAGGTCGTCGAACGCCGACTGTTGCTGGAAGTCCTCGCGTAGCAGCCGGCCCGTGCGCAGGGCGACCTGCTCCGGTGCCCCGAGCGTGTCCGCGCCGACGATCTGCACGATCTCCCGCAAGGCGCCCTCGTGCTCGAGGAGGTCGAGAGCCCATGCCCGCTGCTCGTGCCAGTCGGGGCCGATCTCGGCGTCGAACCAGGATCCGAGGTCGTAGAGCGTGTAGCTCCTGCGCGCCTCGATGGCGGGGAAGTGACGGCTGCGCGCGAGCGTTGCGTCCAGCGCCCAGAACGTCCCGGCAAGCCGCAGACTGTGCTGGGTGATCGGCTCGGAGAAGTCGCCGCCCGGCGGCGAGACCGCGGCGACGATCGTCACCGACCCCACGCGCCCGGCGGTGCCCCGGCAGACGACTGCGCCCGCGCGTTCGTAGAACTCGGCGAGTCGGCTGGCGAGATACGCGGGATACCCCTCCTCGGCAGGCATCTCCTCGAGCCGGCTCGATACCTCGCGAAGGGCCTCGCCCCAGCGGCTGATCGAGTCGGCCAGCAGGACCACGTGGTAGCCCTGATCGCGGAAGTACTCCGCCATCGTGGTGCCCGTGTAGATGCTCGCCTCACGGGCGGCGACCGGCATGTTGCTGGTGTTGGCGACGATGATCGTCCGCTCCATGAGTGACGAACCGGTCCGCGGATCGGTGAGCGCGGGCAACTCGTCGAGCACCTCGCTCAACTCGTTGCCGCGCTCGCCGCAGGCGACGTAGACGACAACATCGGCGTCCGACCATTTCGCCAGCGCCTGCTCGAGTTGCGTCTTTCCGGTGCCGAAGCCGCCCGGAACCGTCGCCGCGCCGCCGCGCGGGACGGCGAAGAGCGTGTCGATCACACGCTGGCCGGTTATCAGCGGCGTGTGCGGATCGAGTCTCCGAGCGACTGCCAGCGGTTGCCGAACCGGCGAGCGGCGCAGCATGGAAACCGGACTCCGGTCGATCCAAGCGACCGGCTCTTCCACGCCCACCGTCACGGTGCGCACGTCGGTGACGGTGCCGGCGACTCCCTCCGGCGCAAGGATCCGATGCGACAGCGGCCCCTCCGCAACGGTGCCGAGCACATCGCCGGGAACGACTTGCTCGCCAACCGAGACAGACGGCTCGAACGCCCACTCACGGTCTCGGCCGAGCGCGGGGAAGCTGAGTCCGCGCTCGACGAACGGCCGAGCGAGCGCCTCGTCACCGACCGCTGCCAGCGCGGGAAGCGGGCGCTGGACGCCGTCGAAGATGCCACCGAGGAGGCCGGGCCCGAGCTCGACCTCGAGCGGGCGGCCTGAGCCCACGACCGGCTCCCCGGCCCGCAGGCCCCCGGGGTCGTCGTACACCTGAACGACGACGGCGCCGGGTTCGAGCCGGATCACCTCGCCCGGGAGCATCGCCTCGCCCACGTGAACGAGGTCATACAGACGCGCTCGCTCGAGTCCGGTCGCGGTCACGACCGGTCCGGCAATCCGCCTGACCTGGCCGCTGTCGGGGTCCGGGATCACCCGTGCTCCCGGGGCTCGAATGTGATCTGGTAGCCGACTGCTTGCCAGAGCATGCGCAGCAGCTGCTCCCGGCGCTCGGACTGCGATGCGCGCGCCTCCCCTGCCGGGAGGGGGACGACAAGCGGCGTCATCGACTCCTCCAGGCGGCGCCGTGCGCGCGGGTCGAGCGCCTGCAGGAACGGCTCGTGCATGGCGACGATCCCCTTCTCCCCGCCTTCTGCGATGAGCTCGCGAATGCGCTCGACAGCCTCCGCCGGCGCGGTCGCGACTCGGGTGGCCACGCCTGCCAGCCGGTAGCCGGGGGCGAGCTCGGGCGTCGTCACGATGACGAGCCGGCGCACCTGGCTGGTCCGGTGCGGGGCATCGGTCATGGGAGGAGGAGGCGGGTGCGAAGCACCTGTATGTCGGTTTCCTCCACGGCGCCCTGCCCGAGCACGCGGAGATTGCGGGCCTCCGCCTCCTTCGCACTCACATAGGCCAGCGGGATATCGATTCCAAGTGGATCGCCGCTGACGAACAGCCGGACCCGGCTCCTCACGCGGGCTTTCTCGAAGTCGTATTGGAGCGTCACCAGATCCCCGGTCGTTGCCCATTGCTCCAGCGATCGCCGCCACCGGTCGGTTCCGGGCAGCGCGAGCACCGTAGCTGCGACTTCCCCGCGAGAGAGACCGAAGAACGCGCTGGCAACTACCTCGTGGGAGGCCGAGCTTCCCGAGAGAAACGCCTTCGCACCTTCTTCGGCGGCGGGCGCAGCGTGTGCGCTGCCGCGGGATCTGATCGAGGGCACACCGCGGTCCAGCTGGCCGGTCGAGACCAGCGCGGCCGCTCGCAGACGGAGCGCGTTCAACAGGCTCGTGTCCCGATCCTCCTCCCGCAGCGCGACGACCAGGGGCTTGGCTCCGCCTGCGAAAGGTTGCAGCCCCGCCAACACCCGGGCCGCGTGTGCGGATACCACGGCACGCTCCAGAGCCGCCAGGTCCGCGCTTCGCTCGTACTCCAGCCAGGCGTCGGCGAGCACCCGTGCGTCCTCGGGCGTGGGCAGCCGCCATGCGAGCAGGAGATCGACGGCGGCCGCGAACTCAGGCTGTCGCGCAACCTCGCGGGCGGACGCCTCATCGAGTCGGCCGACGGGGACGATCAGCGGCAGCACGTCCTCGACCGCGGCCCCGGCCGCTTGGCCACGCAGCAGCGTGATGAGGTTGCGAACGTCCCAGGACGAGAGCAGCAGCTCAACGAGCTCCCCTGCCGTGCCCGAGTAGAATCCGCGCAGCTCGCGCAGCGAACGCCCGAGATTCGAGCGAACGGCTTCGTGCAGACGCCGCACGCCGTGAAAGCGCGCGAGCGCGGCCTCGATGTCGGAGCGGTACGCCGTGCCCGCGAGAGCGCCGAGCAGCCCATCGAGATCGAGGCCCAGCAGCGCTTCGTAGTCGCTGGAACCGAGCAGCGCCGACTTCCGCGCGCGAACGCGCGCGTTTCCGTACGCGTACTCCGCCATGTCAGCCCCGCGCTGCCTCACGCGCTTTCCGCCTAGACCGCCGACGCTGCGATCCGGGCGAGCGCGAGTCGCAGCGCGGGCTCGGCGTTGGCGAACCGCTCCTCAAGCGTGTTCCGCGCCACGCGTCCCTCGCCACCATCCAGGACGACGCCGCCCCACGTCGTGAGCACAGCCTCGACGAGGAGGTCGACGTGGAGCTCGGCGGCGGTCCTCCGAGCCAGATCCTCGTCTCTCGGGTCCACGAGGACGCGCCTCCCCGACGGCAGCGCCCCCAGCGCCTCCGCGAGCAGCGCCGCGAAGATCTGCGCATAGCACCGCTCATCGCGGAGAGACGCGAGCTGTGCTCTGAGCGCTCGGAGGGCGTCCTGGAAGCTCGCCTCGTGCGCCTGCCGCACGCGGCGCGCCGCGTCGAGCCGAGCGGCGGCCAACCGTCGTTGCGCTTCAGCCCCGAGATCTGGCTCCTGGACGTCGACCGGCTCGCGCGCGAGCCGCACGGCGTCGGCTCGCGCAACATCAACGACCGCCTCCGCCTTGAGACGTGCCTCGGCGTCGAGTTGCGCGACCCGCTGGTCTGCGTCGGCCTGGATTGCCGCGAGCAGCTCCCCGATCCCGCTGGAGTCCGACTCCTCCACCGGAGAGGGTGTTATGGGCCGAGCAGGACGATGACCATCGCCGCCACCGCGAAGCCGAGAATGACCAGCGTCTCGGGGATCGCCACGAGGAGAATCGCGCGCCCCAGCAGCTCCTCCTTCTCGGCGACTGCACCCATTGCTGCTGCGCCGATCCGGCTCTGCGCTATCCCGGTGCCCAGCGCGGCGAGCCCCACGGCGACGCCTGCTCCAATCGCGACGAGCCCCGTACCGACGTCGACTGTCATGGCTGCCCGCTCCTGTTGCTCAGGCCCCGGCCCATGCCGGGGCTACGTGGACCGGTCGGCTGGCCGACAGCGCCGAAAGGCCGGAACGCGCGGCCGCCGCCGATGAAGAACTTACTGAAGAACTCGACGTACTGGAGACGCAGCGACTGGATCGCCGGCGTGAAGCCGGCGAGCGTGAGGTTGAGCGCGTGCAGGAACGCGGCCACCACGACACCGATCCAGATCGGGCCCAGCGTGGCCAGCTTGTTCGCGACCACGGCGAGATAGACCGACGCGAGTCCGACTGCCGCCAGGCGCAGATAGGAGAGCACGTGGCCGACGATCCCGACGAGCTCGAGGGGACCGAGCAGGAGGCCGAGCCGGCCATGGGCGACCGAGATGACGACGAGGCCGACGATTGCGAAAGCTGCGGCGGGCCCGAGGGCGGCGGTCGGGAGCCGCGCCGCGGCGACGGCGGCGACTGCGAAGAGCCCGACGAGCACGAGCAGCGAGCCGCCGGGAACGAGCGCGTCGCGCGGCAGCCGGTCGCGCCAGGCCTGCCACAGCCCGAGGACATACCCGAGAACGACATGGGCGGCGCCGATCGCGACCGCGAACAGCAGCAGTGGCTGAAGCGCGTCCTGCTCCTCGCGGTGGCGCCAGATTGCCGGCATACCGAACGCCCGCTCGCCGAGATCGCCGAGGAACTCGCCGAACACAAGCCCGAAGACGATCGCCCAGACCGACCCCATTGCCAGAACGCGGGCGCCGTCGCGGATAACGGGTGACCGTGGGCCGAACTTCGCCCGGATCGCGAGCGCAGCGACAAGCAGCGAGGCTCCGTACATGACGTCGCCGACCATCAGGCCGAACATGAGTGGCACGAAGATCGCGATGAGCCCCGTGGGGTCGAGCGATCGAGCCCGTGGGTGGTCGTAGAGGTTGACGAGAAACTCGAAGGGTCGTGCGCGAGGGGCGTTTCGCATCAGCACGGGCGCGCTCGTATCCCGACGACTCGCGGGCAGCTCCTCGACTACGACCCGGTCGTCGAGGCGCCGCCCGAGCTGATTGCGCAGGCGCTCCAGATCCGTCACGGGTATCCAAGCGAGCAGGACGAAGGCGCGCTCCGTCGTTCCTGCCCAGCCGACAGCATCGATCTGCTCAAGCCGGCCCGCCATCCGTTCTCGTGCTCGTCGCCACCCTCGCAGGCGGGGCGAGAGGACGCGAGCGAGCTCTGCCCGCGCTGCGACCACGTCATCAGGGATCTCGGCAAGGCGCTGTTCCATTGCCTCGACAGAGCCGCTCAGCGACAGGTCGCGATAGGCGTCCGGAAGCGGCAGCTGTCGCACCCGCCGCTCAGCCAGCAGCTCCTGGATCTCCGCCGTCGCGTCGAGCGGATACAGGAGCACGCAGCCGAAGCCGCCCTCGACCGCAGCGGAGACGAGCAGGAACCGCGCGCCGAGGAGGACCCGGAGCTCCTCCCGCAGGAGCGGGACGATGCGCTCGTCCTCAGTGCCCAGCACCAAGACGATCGTCCCGAGCCGCAGCGCTGGGAGCGCCGCGTCGAGCAAACGAAGCTCAGGCACGGAATGGAGCAGGTCGCGCAGCAGGGAGCGGTGGCGCGCGATCACGACCTCCTCGGCGGAGAGCGCCTGGATCCGTTCGGTCAGCTGCTCGACGAGCGGCGCCACCGCTTCCATCTCGGCTCGAATCGCGGGCGCGTCGACGTCTTGCGGCTCGACGCGGGACTCCACCTCGACCGTCTCGTCATCCGAATCCGCGAGATCGAGTAGCCCGTCGAGCTCCGCCACGAGCAGGCGGAGCTCCTCGCGGCGACTCGCCCGCTCCGCGGCTCCAGGGGGCTGGAGAAGCTCCAGCTGGACCTCGCGCTCCGCGTCCACGACCTCCACCAGCCCGAGCTCGTGGAGCTCGCGCAGCACGTGCTCGAGCCGGCCGAGGCGGCCGATGATCTGCACCTTGGTCATCGGGACGAGCACTGGGACTCCTCGGTCGGCGGGAGGACCATGGGTAAGAGGACGGCGAGCGTCTCGGGGAGCGTCGCCGCCATCGCCGCGCGCAGCTCGGTGGACCGTCGGTCTCCCTCCGCTCGGATCCGCACGGCTTCGCGATCGACCTCCTCGAGCACCTGTCTGCGCCGTGTTGAGGCGGCTTCCGCTCCACGAACCCGCGCCTGCGCGCGGATGCGATCCGCCTGGTCCTGCGCCGGGGCGAGCGCGGCATCGAGTGCCGACGTCTCGGCGGCCCGTTCGGCGAGCTGCCGTTCGAGCGCGCATACCGCCTCGAGCGACGAGGGGCGGGCGTCTCCCTTCTCGGTCATGCTCCCCGCTCCATGGCCGACCTCTGTCGAGCCCTCATCAGCCGGACGCGATCTTCGCGCTCGCGCTCATCGAGCATGAGCTCGATCGAGTCGCGCTCGGCTTCCAAACGAGGGATGACAACGACCTCGAGCGCGTTCATCCGGCGTGTCGTCAGGGTGATCGCTTCTGCAAGCCGCCGCAGGCTGAGCTCCCTGGCCACGACGTCGAGCAAGAGGTCCAGCTGCGACTCGAATGCCTCGGCAACTCCATCCACTCGCGCGGTGGTCGCGCGGAGGCTGTAGCCACGGTCGGTCGCCGGTCGCCTGAGCGCCGGCTTATCGACCTCGACGATCGATACGCCTGCCACGTTCCTGGCCGAGAGGCCGACCTCAACCTCGGCGATCGCGGCGAAGGCCGCTGAACCGACCATCTCGGGACCGTCGAGCGCGACGGCATTCGACAGTTCCCGACGCCCCTCTCCACAACGCTCGTCGAGCGATCCCATCGCCTCCAGAAGGGAGCCGCTCAGGCGGATGAATTCGCTTCTGAGCGCATCGCGCTTCTCCTTCAGAAGGTCGAGCCCCAGATTCGCGAGCGCGATCCGCGATCTCCGTGCGAGGAGTTCGCTACGAGTTGCACTCAGCTGCCTAGTCGTGGCTGCCGCCACCGTGACCTCGGCCACGGAGGTACATGCCCCGCCGGATCGGCCTCATCCAAATACGTCCGAGGAAAAAGCCCGAGGACAAGCTGCCCCTCGACGGCCAGCGCTGCCGCTCGACGACCAGCGCCGGTCACTTCCGTGGGGCGCCTACGTCGCGGATGTGGTCCTTGAGCTGCTTGCGGGCCTCCGCCTCCACGTGGTGCTTCCACTCCTCGGTCCTCCACTCGGGCGCCACAGCGTCCTTGCCCGCCCCGGGAACCGCCGAGCCGGTCACGTGCGACGAATCGACCGGGGTCGCGGTGGGCCGCGCCTCGGGTGTCCTGTCGGTGGATTCCGGGTCGAGATGGTCGGCAACGCCGCGCGGCACGATCCGCCCGACGGTGGCCCGCACGATGTGCAGCAGCCGCGGGATCGGCGTCTTCGGCATATCCACCTCCTTCGCCTTCGCCATTCGCCTCGCCTTCGCCCGCAGTGTAACGCGCGATCGCCTTGCGCACATCCGTGCGGCCCCAACACAGGCATCCGTAATCTCCACGGACGCTGGGCGGTGGAGCCGTTGGCGAGCCCTTACGGGTCGCCGGCGGCCCGCCACTCGTCGACGATCCGGAGCAGTCATGTTGCGGACGCAGCGCGGTTGGTCAGCCCTGCAGTTCCGATGCGATCGCGGCTGCCCACGTCGCGATCTCGTCCCAGTCGCGAAAGTCGCCCTCGGCGGCGCGTACGGCGACCACCACCGCACGCTCAGCGAAGCTCAGCTGGGTCTTGTCGAGCTTGCCTGGAAACAGGCGGTGATCCCTTGGCTGGATGGTCGCGGCGATGGGATCGATGTTCACGGCGCTGTCCGTGGACGGCCTCGGCGGGTCGCCGGCCGGCCCGCTGCTGAACAGCCACGTCGGGCGCGCAGCCAACTCGTCACCGTGCTCATCCACGAAACGCCGGGCTGACTCAAGCCAGTCGCCCATGTAGACCGCGCTTCCCAGAACGACAGCGTCATAGCCCGTCACATCGGTGACGTCCTCCACGTTCTCCGCGTCCACATCGAACCCGGCCTCGCCGAGCGACCGCGCGATCGCGTCGGCGATCTCCCGGGTGGCGCCGTGCTTGCTCGCAGCCGCAACCAGCACGGTCACGTGATGGCACCCCGCTCTTGCACGTCACGGCGGTTGTTGTCCGCGAGTCGGGCGCTCATGTGGATCTGGTCCAGACGTTCGCGGGCCAGCCGAAGGGCTGCCACCACAGCACGGGCGGCTACCTGTCCTACGTCGCCGCACGTCGAAGTACTACCAGGACATCCATCCCGAGGACACGTAGTGGTGCTTCGCCGACATCGGCTGGATCACCCGCCACTCCTGCATCGTCGATGGGCCGCTGGCGCTGGGGACGACGAGCGTGATGTACGAAGGAGTCCCGACGTATCCGGACTCTGAGAGGCTTGCCGCTCTACCGGAGGGCGACCGGCCGGTGTGGGCGACCGCCCTGTACGCGGGCCTTCGGGCGGCGAGATCATGGCGCTGCGCTGGGAGGACATCGACCTGAGGCGGGCGAGCTCCCCTCGAGCGTTCGTGGGACGTCACATAAAGGAGTTTGTCGAGGGCGATGAGCGCGGGAGGCACGGGCTCCATTTCACTCATGCTCACGAGCCGGCGTAGGTTCGTGGCGTCGGGGACCTTCCTCATGCCGCTACCTGCCGGTGCGGTCGCGATGATTGCACCCCGGCCAGCAGCAGGGCCGGCGCTGGCCATCCTCCAGCTCCTCCTGGGTCCGGCGAATGCGACGTTCTCGGGTCGACTCCTGCTTGGCATCCTCGACCCAGCAGATGAACTCGTTGCGCGCCAAGGGTGTGATGTCGTTCCAAGCATCGAGTGCCGTGATGTTGGCGATCAGCGCCTCGCGCAGGTCTGCGGGTAACTTGTGCACCACCCCACCAGGCACTCGCTGGCTGCTCACAGGGCAACGGTAGCGGGCCGGAGGCGAGCCCGCTTCACCGTCCCTCAGCGGCATCGGCTGAGCCTGTTGTGGCGACCCGAGGCCCGGCCAAGGGCGCTGCCCACCCGTCCCGCGAGACCGACGCGAACGCGGGGCCCGGAGTGGTCGCGTCGGCCTCGCTCGGGCGGTGCTCGACGTACTCGACGATGAGCCCGTCGGGATGACGCAGCCGCGTGCCCGACGATCTCGGCGCCGGCGGCGACTTGGCGCGGGACGGCCTGCTCGAGATCGGCGTTGAGCAGCGTGACCGTAGGTCTGGGCGGCCAGGCCATGCTGCTCGGCGTCGAGCTCGAGCACGAGGAAGGACCCGACCGCGAGACGTGCAGACCGGACTCCGGGATGTCTGCGTCCATGTCGAGGCGCGCTCCGGTGAGCTGCTCGTAGAACCTAACGGTGCTCACCAGCTCGCCCGGCCCGACGAAGACTCGCACGAGGACGCGAGGCGCCGTGAGGTAGGAGGAGTCGGGATGAACTCGGTAGATGCGGGACATGCGGTCGTACCTCCGGTAGAGACGGGGTCCTGATGCACCGGAGCCTCGTGTTATGAGCCTCGCAAGTGCTCCTGGGTGGTGGCGGTCACTCGTGCCGGCGCGGCCGCGTTGCTCGAAGTCCTCAACCGTGGTGGCCAGCGCTTCGAGGCCGACGTAGTCGCCGACGACCCGCCCTCGTGGGTGCCGCGGCGGTTACTGTGCCGCCATGCGCCCGCGGCGGTCGGCCCTCTCGGTGCCGGGGTCATCCGAGAAGATGCTCGCCAAGGCGGGCAGGCTCCCGGCCGACGAGATCGTGGTCGACCTCGAGGACGCGGTGGCGCTGTCCGCCAAGGACGAGGCGCGCGGCCTGGTGGCCCGGCTGCTCCGCGAGGGGCTCGTTGGTGCGCGAGCCGTGGCGGTGCGGGTGAACGGGCTCGACAGCGGATGCTGTCACTGCGACGTGCTCGAGCTCGTGGAGCAGGCGGGGCCGGAGATCGACTCGCTGGTGCTGCCCATGGTCGAGCGTGCGGAGGACGTGCGCTGGCTCGACCGCTTTTTGGGGATGCTCGGGGAGCGCGCGCGCGGCATCCGCCTGCAGGCGCTGGTGGAGACCGCGGGTGGCCTCCGGCGGGCCGGCGAGATCGCCAAGGCCAGCCCCCGCCTCGACGCCGTCGTGCTGGGCTACGCCGACCTCGCGGCGTCGCTGGGCCGGCCGGGCCGCGACGACCCGCCGGAGCGCTGGCTGTATGCCCAGGAGACGGTGCTCGTGGCCGCCCGGGCCGCGGGCCTGCAGGCCGTCGACGGGCCGTTCCTCGCGATCCGCGACGAGGAAGGCCTGCGGTCGCGCGCCGAGCATGCTCGCGCACTCGGCTTCGACGGCAAGTGGGCTGTGCACCCGGACCAGGTGCCCGTCCTGAACGAGGTCTTCACGCCCACCGCGGACGAGGTGGAGCGGGCGACGGCGATCGTGTCCGCGCTCGAGTGCGAGGGCCGCGGCGCGGTGGAGGTGAACGGGCAGATGGTCGACGAGGCGAGCCGCAAGCTCGCGCTGCAGGTGCTCGCGCGCGCCGAGGCTCCGGGGTCGGGGAAGTGACGGCCTCCGGACCACTGGCGTCGGCGGCGCCGGTCCAGGTGGGCGGCCCCTGGTTCGAGGACCTCCGGCGCGGGCAGGTCTTCGAGGAGGCGCTCGGGATGACCATCACCTCCGGCCATGCCGCCCTGCATCAGGCGCTTGCCGGCGACCGCCTGTACCTCGCCCTCGACGCGCCGCTCTGTCGGGCGGTGACCGGGCGCGATGCTCCGCTCGCGCACCCCAACCTCGTCTGCGACGTGGCGATCGGGCAGTCGACGGGCCCGACCCAGCGCGTGCGCGGGAATCTCTTCTACCGCGGGCTCGTGCTCGCACGGCCTGTGTTCGTGGGCGACACGCTGCGCACGCGCACCGAGGTGGTGGGGCTCAAGCAGAACCGCCGCCGCGAAGGAGCACCGGCCACCGGACTTGTGGGCCTGCGGATCATGACGGTCGACCAGCACTCCAGGCCGGTGCTCGACTTCTGGCGCTGCCCCATGCTCCCGCTCCGTGAGCCGAACGCCGAGACCGGGCACGCGGACGACTTCGAGGACATCCCGCAGGCGCTCGCTTCGTCCGCGGTCGAGCGCGCGGTCCCGGCCGGCTGGGACCTCGAGCCCCTGCGCAACGCTGCGCCCGGCCCGCACCACGCCGAGCTCGTCCCGGGCAGTGCGTTCGCCGTGGAGGGCGGAGAGACGGTGACGGGTGCGCCCGAGCTCGCGCGGCTCACGCTGAACGTGGCGATGGCGCACACCGACGCGACGACCACCGGTCACGGGCGCCGGCTCGTCTACGGCGGGCACACCATCTCGGTCGCCGCCGCCCACGCTACCCGGGCGATCCCCGCGATCGCGACGATCCTCGCCTGGGATGGCTGCGATCACCTGGGGCCGGTATTCGAGGGCGACGTCCTTCGTACCGAGCTGCGCGTGGATTCAGCCTCGCCGCTGGGGTCGGGCGGCGGCACAGCGCGGCTGCGCGCTCTCGTGTCGGCGGAGCGGGGCGCCGGCGAGCGGTCGGTCGTGCTCGACTGGAGATTCGTGGCCCTCGTGGCCTAGGAAGGAGGCGGAGTGACCGGGATCCTCGAAGGCATGCGAATCGTCGAGGGCTCCGCGTTCGTCGCGGTGCCGCTCGGCGGCATGGCCATGGCGCAGCTGGGGGCCGACGTGATCCGCTTCGACCCCATGGGCGGCGGCCTCGACCGCAAGCGCTGGCCGGTCACCGCGGACGGCCGAAGCCTCTTCTGGGCAGGGCTGAACAAGGGGAAGCGCTCGATCCGGGTGGACCTCAGCTCCGAGGAGGGACGCGAGATCGTCGCCGGGCTCGTCACCGCGCCCGGACCCGAGGCGGGGCTCTTCCTCACCAACTTCCCCGCGCGGGGCTTCCTCGACTACGAGTCGCTCGCTGCCCGCCGGCCCGATTTGATCATGGTCAACGTCGTGGGCAACCACGACGGCTCGTCCGCGGTCGACTACACGGTCAACCCGGCGACGGGCTTCGCCTGGTCCACGGGCCCGCGGAATCTGGGCGTCCCCTTCAACCACCTGCTCCCGGCGTGGGATGCGATCACGGGGATCCTCGCGACTGCGAGCCTGCTGGCCGCCGAGCGCCGGCGGGGGCGCACCGGCGAGGGGCAGCTCGTGCGGGTCGCGCTCTCCGACGTGGCGTTCTGGATGGTCGGGAACCTGGGAAAGATCGCCGAGGTGCAAGTGAACCACCACGAGCGGGCGAAGGACGGCAACTACCTGTACGGCGCCTTCGGGCGCGACTTCCTCACCAAGGACGGGCGGCGCGTGATGATCGTCGCGCTCACGCTGCGCCAGTGGCGCAACCTCGTGGAGGCCACCGGGCTGGGCGAGGCGTTCAAGACGATCGCCCAGCTCATGGACGTAGACCTCGACGAGGAGGGCGGCCGCTTCGCCGCCCGCGAGGTGATCGGCGCCACGCTCAAGCCCTGGGTGCTGCGCTACACCCGTGAGGAGCTCGCGGAGCTGTTCGACCGCCACGGCGTGTCGTGGGGGCCGTACCAAACGTTCACCGAGCTCGTGAGGGAAGACCCGCGCTGCTCGCCGGAGAACCCGATGTTCGAGGAGGTCGACCAACCGGGGGTCGGCAGCTTCCTCATGCCCGGGTCGCCGCTCGTGTTCTCAAACGCCGAACGGCGCCCGCCCGAGCGCGCCCCCGTGCTCGGGGAGCACACGGACGAGGTGCTCGCTGGGGTGCTCGGGATGGGCGACGCCGAGATCGGCCGGCTGCACGACCGGGGGGTGGTCGGGGGCCCGACGCCGGCGCCCGGCTAGCGCTGCGGCCCGTGCGCCTCCACGTGCTCAGCAACCTGCTGCGGTCGTCGGCCGGTTCCCGCCGCCCCTTGCGCCTCGTCCTCGGAGCACGGCGTCTCCTGCTCGCGTCTCGAGCGTCCCGCGCGGACCATCTCGCCGAGCTCGGCGCGGGCGTCCTCGGTTAGTGCAGGCGGGTGACCGGCGCCCTGGATGCAGTTGGGCAGCTGGCCTAGAGGGGGGACGCTGGCCGGCGCGATGTAGGCCGCGGCTGAGTCGCCGAAGCGGCAGTTGGTCTTGGTGTGAGATGCGGGCTGAAGCTGGGATCCATGAAAGAGCGCGGCGTGTCAAGTGGGGCTCGGGATGGGCCGGGTAACCAAACCAACGCCGCCAGTCAGGGCACCAGCCGCCGCCGAGCGGCGGGGCGCCGCCTGTCGAGTCGTGGCTTTGAGGCCGCGTCGAGCCCGGCCTCGACCGCCCAGCTACCGTAGCCTGGACCCGTGCCGCCGCTGCAACGCCCCGAGCATTCCCGAACGATCGAGTTGCCGCCGCGGAATGCGGTGCACGCCGCGCACGCCGACGTGCTCGTCGTTGGCGGCGGCCCGGCCGGCCTGGGCGCCGCGGCGGGCGCGGCGGAGGTGGGCGCGGACGTGGTGCTGGTGGAGCGCTACGGCTTCCTCGGCGGCAACGCCACGGCGGCGCTCGTCATGCCGCTGATGTCATTTCACACCCACGCGCACGAGGAGCGGATGAGGGGCCTCGAGGCGAAGCTGCGGCTGCTGCCGGGCGACCAGGGCCCGGGCGAGGCATTGATCGGCGGACCGCTCGTGCGCCTGGGCGAGCTGCTGCTCGCGGACGGCGGCGCCGTGCGGCCAGTAGCGGAGACCGGCTACACGGTTCCGTTCGACCCCGAGAAGCTGAAGGACGCGACGTTCGCGCTGCTCGACGAAGCGGGGGTTCGCTTCCTGCTCCACTCGTTCGCGAGCGGGATCGTCGGCGGCGGGCGCCCCGAGGGGGTTGTCCTCGAGACGAAGTCCGGCCCGCTCGTCGTGACCGCCGACGTCATCGTCGACTGCACCGGCGACGCCGACGTGGCCGCGGCGGCGGGCGTCGGCTACGCGCTCGGGAGCACGTACGACGGGCTCACGCAGCCGCTCACGCTCATGTTTCGGATGGGGGAGTTCGACCGCTCCGGCTTCGCTGGCTACGTCACCGAGCACCCCGAGGACTGGTCCGGCGTGCACGGGCTCTGGAAGCTCGTCGCGCAGGCGGAGGCCGTGGGCGAGCTCGACCTCCCGCGCGAGGACATCCTCTTCTTCGCCACGCCGCACGAGCGCGAGGTGAGCGTGAACAGCACGCGCGTGCCGGGGCTCGGCGTCGACGTCTTCGACCTCACGCGCGCGGAGTGGCGTGCGCGCAGCCAGATGCACCAGATCGTGAACTTCTTGCAGCGGCGCGTGCCGGGCTTCGAGCGCGCCTACGCGATCCAGAGTGGCGCCACCGCCGGCGTGCGCGAGTCGCGCCGCATCGAGGGCCGGTACACGCTCACGGCCGAGGATGTCCTGTCGGGCCGGCACTTCGACGACGGCATCGCCCGTGGCGCCTACCCGATCGACGTGCACGCGTCGATGGGGGAAGGGACACTGCTGCGGCCGCTTCCGCCCGGCACAGCGTACGACGTGCCGCTCCGCTGCCTGCTGCCGGACGGGACGCCGGGGCTGCTGGTGGCAGGGCGCTGCCTCTCGGCGACCCGCGAGGCGCAGGCCTCCGCACGCGTGACGCCGGTCGCCATGGCCACCGGGCACGCGGCCGGCGTCTGCGGGGCGCTCGCGGCGCGCGACGGCGCCGAGCCCGCGGACGTGCCGGTGCGCGAGGTCCAGCGCGAGCTGCTGCGCCAGGGAGCGCTGCTGAGGCCGGAGCTGGCCGCCGCGGTCTCCGACCGGCCCGCCGCGAGCGGCGAGGCTCCCTGACGAGCGGGGCGCCCGTCCGCGACGGAAACCGCCGGGCGGCTCGGAGGCGACCGAATCCCACGGCGAGAACCTGCCTCTGGCAGGCAGGACGTCATAACGACCGTGATGCATACCCGCTTCGTTCCTCGGGTCCAGCGTTGCGGCCCCGGACAAGCCGCCGGGGTCGGTCGACCCCTCGGATCGCGTCGAAGGGTCACAGCAGGCCACCGACGCTGCTTCGTAAGGGCGAGCGTCGGCGCTGTGATCGCCCGCTCGACGGAACCAACCGGGTCTGCATCACGACAGTTATCGGCGTGCTTGACATGGCCGGCGGCCGCGACGAATAGGCCGTTCGCGGGAGGCTCCGCGAAGGTTGGGTTTGGCGATGGACGCCGGTTGCGGTAGAAAGAGGCGTGCCTGTCATCGGCATCTCGGGGTCTTACGGGGGCCTCAACGTCGGCGACGAGGCGATCCTCACGTCGATTCTCGCGGAGCTGCGGCGCGTGGCACCCGGTGTGGAGCTCGTTGTCTTCTCGCGTGATCTTGGCCACACGCAGCGCCACCACGACGTCGACCGCACGGTCAACGGGCGCGACGTGCTGAAGGCGGACATCGGCGCGGAGGTGGACCGGCTCGACCTGCTGCTGCTGGGCGGCGGCGGCATCCTGTATGACCGCGAGGCGGGCTCCTACCTCCAAGTCGCGGAGATCGCCCAGCGGCGCGGCATTCCGACGGCGACCTACGCGATCGGCGGCGGACCGCTCAGGCGGACGGTCGAGCGGCAAGCGGTGGCCGACGTCGTCGAGCGGATGCAGCTGGTCACGGTGCGGGAGATGTCGGCGAAGCGGCTGTTCGAGCAGATCGGCGTCGAGCAGGATGTGGTTGTCACGGCGGACCCTGCGCTGCTGCTCGAGCCGGAGCCCTTCACCGAGGCGATGCTGGCGCGCGAGGGCGTCATCAAGGAGCGCGCGCTCGTGGGGATGTCGGTGCGCGAGCCGGGCGGCGCCACCGCGGAGATCGGACACGCCGCTTACCACGCGCTGCTCGCGAACGCCGCCGACTACATCGTCGCGCGCTTCGACGCCGACGTGCTTTTCGTACCGATGGAGCGTCAGGACATCCGGGAGGCGCATCGCGTGATGGCGGACATGGGGCTGGCCGACCGCGCTTCGGTGCTCAAGGGCGCTTACGCGCCGGGCCAGGTGCTCGGGCTGATGCAGCACCTCGAGCTGGCCGTCGGGATGCGGCTGCACTTCCTGATCTTTGCCGCCAATGCGGGCGTGCCGCCCGTCGCGCTGCCCTACGCGTCGAAGGTCGTCTCGTTCCTCGAGCGGCTCGGGCTCCCGACGCCGCAGATGATCCACCGCGAGCACGTCGGAGCGCTGCTGGCGTCGATCGACCGTCTCTGGGACGAGCGTCACAGGCAGCGCGAGCTGCTGTGCGAGCGGATCCCTCGGATGCGCGTCGAGGCCGCCCGGACCGCCGCGCTCGTGGCGGACCTGCTGGCGTCGGGCGCTCGGCCCTCCGGCGCCCCCTCGCGGCGATCTGGTGTCGTCGTGTCGAGCAGGGTCGGCCCTGTCGATCGCGCGTGAGCGAAGACCCCGCGCTTCGACGCCCCCCGGACAGAGCTCCCGCCGCATGTACCGCCACGAATGTCAGTCTGCCCCACCGTCGCTGTCCGGGGACGCCCGCCACCCGAGGCTCGCACACCCAGCACCACCGCACGCAGTGCCTTGATGTCTTCGCTCCATGTCAGCTCTGGAGAGCTGAGGGCGCCTGTGTCGCCGCTAGCGGCTGTTGGGTCCAGTCGGGTAGTGGATCGAGTTGCCAGAGGTCAGTCGGGTGCTCGTCGATCCAGCGCTGCGCGTCGGCTTGGCCGAGCTGGATCAGTTCCTCGGCGAATTCGCCGGCGAAGAACAGGTAGCTCAAGAGCTCGCCGTGCATGGCGTCGGCACCGCCGTCGAGGATCCGTCCCAGCAGCCACATATCGCGCGTGCCGGGCTTCCAGGGGCGCCCGTAGTGCTTGCGATAGACGCGTTGGGCGATCTTGCCGATCGCCGAGGGGTCCTCGGGGGCGATGAAGATGTACGGCACGGGCCGGACGGGCTCGTCCAGGCCGTCCGGCTGCGCTTGGCGCGCAGCGAGGCCGGCGCCAGAACGCCCATCCTCGGCGGCGAGCCTGGCCGCGATCAATGCGTTTCTGTTGGCCAGCGTGCGGATGTCCTGGGCCAGCGGATCGCCCAGCGCGGAGTGCAGCAGGTGCGCGGCTCCGACGTAGAAGTCCGGCTGGCCGTCGGGAGGCGCACTGCGGCTCGCGGCGACGGCATTGAGCGCGACGACGATCACGCGCTTGGCTCCCAGCCACAACGCCGGCTTGATCGGCGTGTTCAGGCGCGGGCCGCCGTCGAAATACCAGCCGGCCGCTTGGCGGGGCTCCGTCACGCGCACGGCCGGGAACAGCGCCGGGATCGCAGAGGAGGCCAGCAGGTGCTCTACGCCGAGCTGGGGGGTGGCGGCGTACTCGATCCCGCGCAGCGAGTCGTCGCGGTGTCGCGGGATCCCGCCCTGGTGAAAGACGACGGATCTGTTGCTGTGGGCGGGGGTAGCGACCACGCCGAGCGCCACCGGTTGCTCGCGAACGTTTTCGCTGAGCCGGTCGAAGTCCACCAGCCGTCCGAGCGTCTGCTTCAGCGGTTCGGGGGTCAGCACCGACGGGGCGTGCAGGCTAGCGACGGGCACAAACTCGCTGACGTAGCGCAAGAACCGACCCGCCCCGCCAAGCCCCACCAGCGGAGCGAGCACATCCCCGAATCGCAGGTCACGCCAGAAGTTGAGCCCGTCCTCGATCGCCTCCTCAACAGGACGATGCCAATTGGCCACCAGATACGCCGAGACCAGCGCCCCCGCGCTCGTCCCGACGATCACCCTTACCTGATCCTTGAGCTCGCGCAGCAGTACGGATAGCACCCCGGACGTGTAGGCCCCACGCGCCCCGCCCCCACCCAGCACCAAACCCGCTCCGTCCCCGCGAGTGCTCTCCTCCCTCACGACCCGATCCTACCCGCCCGCCTGTCACCACCACAAGCACGTCGCGCGGCCGCTTCTGAGGCGACAGTGAGCAGCCGGGACCCGATTGGGTCCCGGCCTGGATGGTCTTGCTGGGTGTAGGCCCGCGGCGCAGCGGTTCGCCCCCTCCCCCGGTCTCCTCCCTTGTGCGCGCTCGTCGGCCGCGGGGCGTCGGCGTGGCAGGTGTGCGCGCTGCTTGCTGGCGTGACGCCGACGGCTGAGCCGGTTGGACTCGATGCTCGCGGCAGCGGGTATCGTTCCTGTGTGGCCCGACCGGTTGCCGCGATTCCGCTTGAGGCTCGGTATTTCGAGGACCTCGACGGCGATTCGTTCGAGTCGATGATCGAGCGCGTGTGCGTGGCCCAGCAGCACGCCGGTGAGCTGCTGGCGTGCAAGGCCAGGCTGGCGATGGAGGCGTCCTCGGGACCGACGAGCTGGCGTTCGTTTGTGCGACCCACTTCCTGACACTGGAAGTCGGCGCGGGTGACGAGCGGCTTGCTCGTCGTCGGCCTCGGCAACGCGTGGCGCCGCGACGACGGGGCGGGCCCGCCGTTGCCCGGGCACTCGGCGACGACCCGCGAGTGCTCGTCCACGAGGGCGAGCCGATCGCATTGCTCGACGCCTGGGCGGGCGCGGCGGAGGTGATGGTGATCGACGCGGTCTCCTCAGGAGCCCCGGCCGGCACGGTGCGCCGGCTCGATGCCGCGGCCAAGCCAGGCCGGCGACGGTCGCGCGCGGCTCCACCAACGCGCTCGGCCTCGCGGAGACGATCGAGCTCGCACGCACGCTCGATCGGCTGCCGCCACAGCTCATGGTCTACGGGATAGAGGAGGAGGACTTCCGCGCTGGCGATGAGTTCACCGCACCGGCGCGGGCGGCCGTCGTTGCGGTCCGTCTAGAGCTTCGCGAGCGGCTGGTGACGAGCTGACGGCAACTGCACCGCCCGGTCCCGCTCCGCTGGTGCTTGCCGGCGCTGACGAGGTCGCGCAGACCGCGGCCGAGCTGCTCGCCAACCGGCTGCGTGCGCGGCCGCATTTGCGCATGCTCCTCCCCACCGGCCGTACGCCGCTCGGCGTGTATGCCGCGCTGCGGGCGCACGCCGTGCGCGGCGAGCTGCCGAGCGAGGCCGCCACGGTGTTCCAGCTCGACGAGTACCTCGGCCTCGGCCCCGACGACGGGCGCAGCTTCGGCGCCTACCTGGATCGAGAACTCCGCGGCATCCGTGTCGCGGCGTTCCATCGCCTCGACGGCGCGTCGCCCGACCCAGCGGCCGAGTGCGACCGCCACCAGCGACGGCTCGACGAAGCGCCGATCGACCTCGCCGTCCTCGGCCTCGGCCGTGACGGCCACGTCGCGTTCGACGAGCCGGGATCGAGCCTGGAGAGCGGCACGCGGGTGGTGGCACTCCACCCGCGGACGCGGGAGGACGCGGCGACGGACTTCGGCGGGCTTGATCACGTCCCCGCCCACGCGCTCACGGTCGGGCTGCGCACGTTGCTCGCCGCTCGCGAGGTGCTGATGCTGGTCACCGGCGCAGGCAAGGCCGAGGCGCTGATGTCGATGCTCCTCGCGTCGCACGGCAGCGGCTTCCCCGCATCGCTGCTCCGCACCCACCCCCGCTTCACCGTGATCTGCGACGCGCCCGCAGCGCACGCGCTGCGCGACGTCGACGTCGACGTCGCCGACGGCGACGGCGTCTGCGTCGTTCTCGGCCATCGCGATCCAGGCTTCAGTCATGAGCACCGCATCTCCCGTGAGTCCCTCGGAAGGGTCCAGCGCGCCGAGTGGGTCGCACAGCGCCGGCCAACCCGAGCCGTGGTGCTCACCGGCTACACGTCGACCGGCGGGCTGTCGGAGGCCGAGCAGATGCGCGTGGCCTGGCGTCTCCCCGGCGTGCCGGCGCTGCTCGAGGTCGCGGGGCGCAACACCGCCGGCAACGCCGCGTGCTCCCTCCCGATCGTGCTCGCACTCGGCGGCATCCGCCAGGTGACTGTGGTTACCTCGGCCTGGCACCTCCGCGCGCCCTACATGTTCGCGCCATGGCGCCGCCACGGCCTGCGTGTGCGCTTCGCGGTCGACTGGCGAGGTGACTGGTCGCCGATGCTCGGTCGCGAGCTGCACGAGGGACGGGTGGCGCGGCGGGAGCGGCGCGAGGCGTTCGCCGCGACGGCGCTGCCGCCGATATCCGCGTGAACTAGCGGCCGGCCACAGCGTCCCGCCGACGAGCCGCTCGGCGGATCCCGGTTCCCACCCCGGTTTCGGTGGCGATCGCGTGAAGCGCACCGACGAGCCAGGCGCCACCGAGAACCCCGCCCGCGCCGAGCACGAGACCGACGCGCCGCCTGTCCGAGACGCTCATGCCGCCGCGCGCTACCCGCGCCTTACCGGCCTGCCCGTGCGCCGTCCGGCGTGCGTGACGCCCGCGATCCGGCGCAGCTCCTCGAGCGAGTCCTCGAGGCCCTTAACCGCGACGTCGAGGTCCGGCACCGTCGCCCGGTCGGCGTTCATCCCGAAGACGAGCCCGCCGTCGTAGCTCACGATCGCGATACCGAGCGTGTGCCCCGCGGCCAGCGGCACGAGAGGCATGACCTCGCGCATCGGCGCGCCGAAGGCGTACAGGGTCGTCTGCGGACCCGGCACGTTCGTGATCGTCACGTTGAACAGCCGCCGCGAGAAGAGCGCGCGCGCCGCGGTCGCGTGCAGCACGGGCGGCGCGAGCCCCATGAGATCCAGGATCGTGCTGCCGCCGACTGCCGCGTTGCCGGACTTCAGCGCCGCGGCCCCTCGCGACGTCGCCGCGTGGCGCTCGCGCGGGTCCTCGACGTCGACGGGGAGCGCGATGAACAGCGAGGTGACCCGGTTGCCCATCCCCAGCTGCTCGCTCGCGCGGCGCAGGTTGACCGGCACCATCGCCCGCATCCCCGCGGGCGGCGTCTCGCCGCGCGAGAGCAGCAGCCGCCGCAGAGCGCCCGCGCAGGCGGCGAGCACGACGTCGTTGACGGTCCCGCCGAGCTGGCGCTTGATCCCCTGCAGCTCGGCGAGCGACGCGCGGACGACGGCGAAGCGGCGCGCGGTGCCGACCGGCTCGTTCAGCGACGTGTGCGGCGCGGCCAGCAGCTCGTCGCGCACGAGCAGCTCGGCCACCGCCCGGGAGCGCCCGGCCACGTCGACGATCTTCCCGGGATGGGTGGCGAGGTCCGCGCCGGCACGCGCGCCGCGCAGCAGCAGCGCCGGCGGCATCCTGACGAGCCCGCCGAGCCCGCCACCACCGTGCTCGCCGTCCGAGTCCTCGTCCTCGCGCCACTCCGCCTCGGCCGCAGGCTCAGGCTGCTCGTCCTCCGGCGCCTCGGGCGTCGCGTCGAGAATCACGTGGCCGATGTCGACCGAGCCAACGCCGTCGACCAGGCAGTGATGGGTCTTGTTGATCAGCGCCCAGCGGCCGTCCGCGAGCCCGTCGAGCAGGACCATCTCCCACAGCGGCCGGCGGCGGTCGAGGCGGTGCGACCAGTAGTCGCCGAGCCATTCGAGCAGCTCCGGATCCCCGCCGGGCGACGGCAGCGTCGCGTGGCGCACGTGGGACTCGAGCGCCGCCTCCGCGTCCGCGTGCTCCCACGTCGGCCACTGCAGGCCGCCCGTATGCGGCTGCGAGAGCACCGTCGCGAAGCGCGGCAGCCGCCCGAGGCGCCGGTGGAGCAGCTCGCGTACCTGCTCGATCCCCGGCCTGCCGCCGTCCGGCAACGCGTCGAAGACCGCCGCCGACCCGATGTGCATGTGGGCGCCCTCATCGGCGTCCTCGAGCTCGAGGAAGATCGCGTCGAGCGGGTCGAGCTGAGCGCCCATGGCCCGACGGTACCCCTTGAACCGGTTGGCCGCCGTCCGCGCGAACTACCCCTCTGCGACGGGAGTCCGCCGCGGACGCGTCTTCGGCCGGGCGGCCGGCGACCCGTTCGCCGCGTCGAGCAGGGCCGTCATCCCGGTCTCAATACCGCGGCAGAGCACGTCGAGGTCCGGGGCGGCGTCGAAGTCGCCCGTCGTTGAGATGCACTCCTCCGCTCATCCGCTCGAATGAGGCCGCCCACCCGCGGGCTGCGCGACCGAAGCACGGCCCCGCGTGGCGGCGCAGGGGAGCCAGCTGCTCGCCGCGGGCGGCTCGCGCTCGCCCATGGGCCTCGAGAAGGTCGTCGGCGTCGACCTCGCCGACCCCGGCTTCTGGGAGTCGGGCCTGGCGCTGGTCGAGGAGAAGCTGGAGGCGCCCGAGGCGGCCGCCGAGGACGTGCTCGCCGCGTACGGCGACGACGCGTAGTTCTCCGCACGCGGCCCACGGCTCGGGCGATGGCGTGCGCTGCGCGAGCCCCGTATGGTGCGCGCATGCACGCCACGCCACCTCCGCCTGCGTCCGCCCCCGCGGCGGTGCCCGGCTATCCCGCACGCCTCGACGTCGAGTACCCCGACCGGCCACTCAACCGCCTCACGACGTTCTTCCGGCCCGTCGTCGCGATCCCGATCCTCATCGTGCTCGCGACCATCTCCGGCGCCTCGGGCGGCAACTGGGGCGACTCCGGCGGCAACGGGACGACGGTCGCCCTCGGGGCCGCCGGGTTCCTCTTCTTCCCGCCGCTGCTGCTGATCCTGTTCCGCGAGAAGTACCCGCGCTGGTGGTTCGACTGGAACCTCGAGCTCGCGCGCTTCGTCGCCCGCATCGACGTCTATGCGGCGCTCATGGACGACCGCTACCCCTCGACCGACGACCGCCAAGGCGTCGCGCTCGAGCTCGACTACCCGGACGCCAGGCGCGACCTCAACCGCTGGCTACCGCTGGTCAAGTGGTTCCTTGCGATCCCGCACTACATCATCCTGTTCTTCCTCTCCATCGCGGCATTCTTCGTGGTGGTCTTCTGCTGGTTCGCGATCCTCATCACCGGCCGCATGCCGCGCGGGGCGTTCGACTTCCTCGTCGGCGTCGGCCGCTGGCACCTGCGCGTGGCGGCCTACGCGTTCCTGCTGGTCACCGACCGCTACCCACCGTTCACGCTGGACCGCGCGTAGAGGCCACCGCCGGGGCGCTACCTTCACAGCCGCATTCATGTGGGCGAGGCACTCGGCCTTGCGGCCCGGGCAGCCCGCGGGCGCCTGAAGAACCGTATGTAGGAGTGGAGCGGCGGCGGCGCAAGCTGCACCGTGGCCCGGAGGGTGGACGGCCCGCCCACCTACTCGCTCCTCGGACGGCGCGACGAGCACAGCGTGCTCGCCACCAACCTGCGTCGAGCTTGGCCATCCAGGCGACCGACGCTGTCCGGGTAGACCTGGTCGTCCCACGACCCGTGAAGCCAGGTGGTGAAGTAGACCCGCCTGCCGTCGCAGCTGACGTCGACCATCTGGGGCCCGCCGGAGAGCGGCATGTGGGCCCTGGCCCGGTGCGGGGCGCGGGGTGCGGTTGACGATGCCGCCGAGCCGCACGGATCCCACCGCTTTGGGTTCGCCGGGTCCCGCAGCACGAGTTCTTCGAGAGTGTCAGTGGTCGCGTTCAGGCGGGCCGGGCGTGTGCCTCGACGTGGGTGACTGGGAGCCCGAGCCCTTGGACCTTGCTTGGCAGGTCGAGCCTGAGCCAGCGGGAGACGCGGGCCGGGAGCGTCGACAGGATGATCTCGTCGAAGCCGCGCAGGTTCACTGCGTCCTGGATCGCGGTCAGCGGGTCGGCGTCGCCGGTCACGCCCTCGACCTTGTCTCCGGCGGCGTCCTCGAGCAGAGGGAGGGCCAGCTCGAGCACCGCGTCAGCCTCGTCGGCGTCCGTGTGGCTGTCTTCGACGCTGGTGAGCCGCTGGAGGCCGTGCCGGGAGTGCGGGACGAGCAGCGTGAATGCGCAGGGCCCCGAGGCTGCGCGGCGGCGTACCGCCTCGATCAGCGCCGGCGTCGCGGCCGTCCGGTTGGCGACGATCAGCACACGGGCGGGCTCGGATGACTCCATGGCGCTCCTCTTCGAAGGGGGTGCACAGATTCTTCCAGCAGCGCTGCGCCGGCGCTAGCACTCGAGAGCCTTGAGTTCGGGGCAGCGACGTGTCACTAGGCTCGGATATATCGATGCCCGTGATCTCGCGATTCGTCCCCGGGCCCAGAGGCCGTACCTGGTCCGTGGCTTTCACATCAAGCCGACAAGCAGCGCGACGAACCATTCGGACGCGGCCAACCGCCGCGACTTCGGCTGACCGAATTCAGCAGTGAGAGATCCGCGCGCGCCCCACCAGGCCCTCAAGGATCACGAGTGGCTGGCCCTGGCTCACCTCGTGCGGTCGCTGCCGCTTCTGCACACATGCGTCACGCTGCACCTCGAGAAGCGGTGGATCACCACGGCGCTGATCATCATCAGCCACCGCAAACGCGACCTCCGCAGCCCCGGGCTCGCGCAACCCGTCATAAGTAGCGGCAGCCACCACCCGGTCCTCGTGCCGGCTGATCAGCGCCAGGCCATCAACGCCACTGGCCTCCGCGTCCGCGCGCGCGACAGTGTCGGTGCGTCCAAAGCCGTGGACGCGGAGGTAGCGGCTCTCCGGCGAAAGGCCGTCGTAGAACGCCTTGATGTCGTCGAAGTCCAGCAGCGCCGGGGCCTGCAACCGGATCGTCGACCCATCGCGCAGCAGAACGTCCCTGACCAGCGGCTCGGGCTCGGGCGCCGCAGCGACCATCACGCCCGCCCCTGCCCTACCCGGCTGGTGTGGTCGCGGGCGCCTGGGCGCTGGGCGTGTCGTCGGTCGCGGCGTTCGCGGCCGGATTGGCGGGCAGCTCGGCGGGCGCGTAGCCGCCCTCCTGCAGGCGCTGTACCCGCTCTTGCTTGACCAGTCGGGAGATCGTCGCACCGACGGTGCTGGCGGAGATCCCGGTGGCCGTCGCGACGCTCGCCGTGGTGCTGCCGGGCGCCGCGCGCAGCGCCGCCAGCACCTTCGCCTGGGTCTGGCCGCGCGGCGCCCGCGCCTGGCGCGCCGTCACCGCCCGACGACCGCGGGAAGCCTCGCGGTCGGCCGGCTTGACGCCCGGCGCGCGCACGGCACGCGGGCGCGCCGTGCGCGCGGCAGCCAGCGCGCGCGAGCCCACACCGGGCAGCGGCCGCGACCCCGTGCGCGCGAGCGCGGCCACGGCACGCTGCAAGCGCTCAACCTCGCCGACCACCGGCCGCAGCCGCTTGTTGCGTCGCCCGAACTCGCTGCGAATGCCGTCCACCAAGTCAGCCATCGGATACCCGGGCTGAGTCTATGCTGGATGGCCCTTCGACGAAGGTCTCGCGATCCACCACGCCGAGGCGCGGCGCGCGCTGGTCCAGCAGCGATCGATCCCACCCCAACCACCGCTCAGGCGTTTATCGCCGCAAGTACCTAATCTAACTAAGTAGGCTTCGTCAGGTCGTCCGAGGCTGCGCCAGTCGCTTGCCAAGTTTTCGGACTTTCAAGTCGGAGAGCCAAAGAAGGATTCCGGTGATCGCCAGGGGCGAGAACGACTGGGAGCACGTCGACACCATCCGGCTGCCGGCGTCTCTGTGGTTCGAGGACTTCAGCAGCCTGGCCATCGACGGCGGCCGGCTATGCGTCGTCTCGCAGGAATCCTCGGCGCTGTGGCTCGGCAGGCTGGCGCCGTCGGCCTGGGAGGTGGTCGGCGACGGCGTGACCTTCATGTTTCCCGCCGACGCAGACCGCCAGACGGTGTACTGCAACGTTGAAGGCGTCTCGTGGCTGTCCCACGACCAGGTGGCGATTCTCCGATCGGGCGAAGCCGGACGAGCAGCGCTCGCGCTGCCGGGGCAAGGACCAGTCGGTCCAAGTGTTCGCGATCCCTGATCAGTCGGGTAGATACTGCTCGAGCATCTACGCGGTGACTTCACCGGGGCGCGGGGCCTTCGGGGCGCGCGTGGTTGTGGTCGGTGGCGATGGGTGTGCGCGCGCTCCCCCCGCGGCGCTGAGACGCCCGGGAGCTCTCGTTGCCCGGCCCGCGACGACGGGATTACTGGGCTCGGGTGCGGCGTGGGCGAGGCTGCTGCGTGAGCTCTTGTTCGGCCTTGAGCCAGTCGGAGACCGGGTCGCCGGTCGGCTCGGTCAGGGAGACCTCATAGGCGCGGTGGGCGATCGCATCGTGGGTGGGCGGGCTCGGCTTCGCCGGGGCGCTGCGCGCGCGTGAGGTCGGCTTCGCGGCCTGTGACGTTGGCTTCGCGGGCTTCCTGGGCACGTGCCGTGCTCCTTTCTATGTCGGGTGAAACGATCAGGACATCAGGCGCGCCGGCCGCGCGCCTGCTCGAGGTGCTCAAGAGCGCGTTCGATGTCCTGGTGGCAGCTGTCCGCCCCGGTTCACCGGACACTTATGTGGTCAACCCTGATTATGTCAGGGCGGCCTGACGGAGCGGCTGCTCGCGCGGTTGGGCGGGCGCGCGGTAGTCGTGGCGTTCGAGCAGCCAGCGCTCGTTGAAGGTGCGGCTGAAGGCGCGCACAGCGGCGCGAGGTCCTCGAAGGTCTCGAAGCGTTCTCTCCAGAGGACCTGTTCCTTGACGATGCCGAGGAAGCGCTCGACGCAGCCGTTGGTGTCGGGCTCGTTGTGGTAGGCCGGGCTGAGGGGGACGCGGCGTCCGCCGCGCGAGGCGCGGTGGAGCCGTAGAAGCATTGGGAGGCGCGAGGCCGGGCGGTTCATCTACGTCCTGTATCGGGGCCGGGTCGAGTGGATGGTGCGGTGAGCGTCCTTCGCGGTGTCGCGCCTTGTTCTAGTCGGGTGCGGGTTGACGCGGCGGGGTGCTCGTCGCGTCGCTGTGCGCGTTGCGCGGGCCCTGCTTGCGCAGTCGGGTCCGCGGCTCGCACAGCAACGTCCACGAGCCCCGACCGCTTCAGCTGCCTTCGACCCGCTTTTTCAGCTCCCCCGCACGCGCTCCCACGAGCTGGCCGCGCAGCACGTCGATCAGCGGGCCGCGAATGACCAGGCCGAGCACGCGGCCCAGTTCGACCTCGAGGCGGTAGGTCGCCCGCGTGCGCCCGTCGCCGAGCTCCTCCAGCTCCCACGAGCCGTCGACGGACTTGAGCTCTCCCTTCTCCTGGCGCCAGGCCAAGCGGGTCGGACCGTCGTAGGCGAAGCGGACTATCGACTTGATCGTGCGAACCTTGGCGTCCGACGAGCTCTCGGCGAGCGTGACGTGGCCGTCGGCGTCCCGCTCGACCTCCTGCATGTCCTTGAGCCCGCCCTCCACTCCGGCGCGGCCAGGACGTCCTCGACGACCTCCCAGACCTGTGATATCGGCGCCTCGATCTCGGCTGCCGAAGAACCCGTGATCGTCCCCATCGGCCCCGCTCCTCTCGTTGTTCTGCCACGAGCCTAAGGCAACCCGTGCGACAAGGTGGGATCCCTTCGGCCGCCTGCTCCCCGGCGCGCCCCGGCCCCGGCTGAAGCCTCTCAGCCGAGCGCGAGGCGCCCGGACAGCCCACGGGGCGCGCCCGCCTGAAGCGGGGTGCGTGCCGACCCTACCGGCCTACGTAGAGGAGGATCTCGAACGTCCAGTTGCGCGCATCATCTGCGGCCGACCGCGACCCTGACTTCCGATGATCCCGCCACGACGCTGCAACGTGCGATCGCTATCGCGACGATGCTCGCCGCTGAAGCGAAGCGCATCGTCCCCCCATTAGCGCTTCGATGCCTCGGGGAAGCCGACGCCCGCTCTCATCGCGCGTGTAGACCCCATCCCCTCGGCGGTGGCCGGGTCCACGACGTACTCGGCCGTCGCCCGCACGAGCGCTCCGCGCGACCCGAGCGCCGCCAGCCGCTCGGCGAGGTCTGCGGTCAGGGTGGCGTTCGGGGTGGGCGATCACGCCGCGACAGCCGCGCCGCGCGAGGCTCTCCACGGCGTGGGCCAGGCCGTCGCCGAGCGGGCCGAGGGCGGGCTCCAGCAGAATCCAGCGCCCGCCGCCGCCCAGCGACACGCGCGGGAGGTCCTGCGCGTCGAGCCCCTCGCAGATGCGCTCGGCGACCTCTCCGCCGGTGGCGACGCGGACGCCGATCTCGCGCCCCTCCAGCACCGCGTTGAGCTCCGCCACGCGGCCCGCCAGCTCCTCGATGCGCACGTCGTGGTCGTGGCGGACGTCCAGCGTGGCGCAGATCAGCTCGAAGCCGTCGGCCTGCGCTTGGCGCGCCAGCGCCACCGCGTCTTCGAGATCCCGGGCGCCGTCGTCGAGCCCGGGGCACGTGGCAGTGCAGGTCGATCAGTCCTGCGAGGCTATCCCGCAGCGACGCTTGCCCGTACGACGATCACCGGGAAGGGCGGCGTTTCCGTGAGCGCCGGCATGCTCAGCTCGCCTCGCCCAGCGCGCGCTCCCAGTGGCGGCGCTTGGCCTGGTAGGTGTCGGGCAGCCGGCCGTCGCCGAGCGCCTCGGCGGTATGGAGGGTCCGCAGCGCGGAGGCGTAGTCGCCCCACTGGGCGTCGGCGTCGGCGAGCACGAGCGCGAGCTCCATGCCGGCCTCGTGATCACCGCCCCGCTCACCTCCGCCACGGTCGTGCAGCGGCCCGGAGCCCAGCGGCACCGGCCGCGCCTCGGCCAGGTAGGGGGCCAGGTAGCGTCCGGCGACCTTGCTGGGCGGCCACCAGAGGGCGTGGGCGGTCGCGCTGGAGCGCCAGGTGCCCGCGGGCGGCGGCGGCGCGCTCTGGAGCGAGGGGTCCAGCGCGTCGCTGTCGGGCGGTGCTCCTCGGTTGGGCTCGGCGCGCAGGTAGAGCGGCGCGCCGCCGGTCAACAGGAGGCCGCGCAGCACGGGCTGGAACGCGCGCTGCTCGACGTCGGCCCCCGCGGCGGCGGCGATCGCGCGCGCGGCCGAGTCGGCCTGCTGGGCGGCGAGGCCGCCCTGCTTGAGCGGGAAGGCGGTCGCGTCGCCCGCGGCGTAGACCTCGGCCGCGCCGGCCACCCGCCCGTGCGCGTCGGTGGGCACGAACCCCCACGCGTCGCGCGGGAGGCCCTCGATCCACGGCCCCGTGAGCTGCGGGAGCGCGACCACGCTGTCGACGCGCAGGTGCTCGCCCTCCTCGAGCATGAGCAGGCCGTCGTGGAAGCTCCGAGGGCGGGTGGCCGTCCACACCTCTATGCCGCCAGCGGACAGCAGCTCAGCCAGGCGAGCGCTTACCTCCCCGCCGAACATGTCGAGCGGCTTGGGCTCGTGGGTCACCAGCGTGATCGCGACGTGGTCGAGGCCGTGAGCGGTCGCGTGGGCGGCGGTCATCAGCGCCAGCTCGTAGAGGGGTAGCGGCCACGAAGAGCCCGGCGGCAGCGCAAACGCGACGGAGCGCACGCTTCCCTGCTCCACGCCGTCCAAGAGCGCGCGCAGCGCGCGCACGTCATGGGCGCCGCGGAAGGTGAGGGCCCCGGGGATCGCCTCCACCGGGCGCGCCCCGCAGGCCAGGAGGAGGTGGTCGTACGCGAGCGCGTTGCCCTCGACGGTGTGGACCAGCTGCGCCCCAGGGTCGACGCGCTCGAGCGTGCCCTGCGTGTGGCGCGCGCGCTGATCCTGTGCGATCTCGTCGATGTCGAAGCGCCGTGCCTCGCCGCGGTCGAAGGGCTCGGCCACCGTCACCGGTCGGTAGGTGAACCGCTTCTCGGGCGCCAGCAGCTCGACGTCGAGCAGATCGCCGGACAACACGCGCAGCGCGAGCAGCGCCTCGAGCCCCGCGACGCCCGCTCCCGCGATGAGGACGTGCGGACGCGCTACTGAACCGGCTCGATTAGCCATCGCCTTGACGATGGCAGGGCGCGTGTGTCGCGGCGTCCGTAGTTCTCCGCAGCGGCGAGGGGCCGCAGCACGGTCGCGATCCGCCCTTTGACGACGCTACCGTGACACCATCCCCGCCCATCCGGTGGCGAACAACGACGGGTGAGCTGGACGATTTCGCGGCAGCTCTCAAGAACCTCGATGTCCCGTACGACTACGTCTTCGAGGTTGGCGTCGCTCAGCTCGAGTGCTTCGACGAGCAAGGGTTGATCCAGCCGCCGGGTTCGACCGAGACCAGATTCTTGTAGCGGACATCGTGTCCCGCCTCGGCCAGCAGCTGCTGAATGACCATCTCGGACCGCTCGTAGTCCTCCTCGCCGAAGTGGCGATGCCGGATCCGCCCCTTGGCGTCGATGAAGTAGAGCGCGGGCCACGCCTGGTTCCCGAAGGCGCTCCAGACCGCGAAATCGTTGTCCATCGCGATCGCGTATTCGATCCCCATCGCCTCGAGGGCGGGCCGGACCTTCTCGACGTCGTGCTCGAACGGGAACTCTGGGGAGTGCGCGCCGATCACGACCAGCCCGGCGTCCTGATACTTCTCGGCCCAGGCGCGGACATAGGGGAGGGTGCGCAGCCAGTTGACGCAGGAGAAGGTGCAGAACTGGACGACGACGACCTTCCCCTGGAGCCCTGACGGCGTCAGGGGCTCCGAATTGAGCCAAGCGGTCGCGCCGTCCAGTCCGCGGAACTCGCCCACGATCGGCAGGTTCGCTGCGGCCGAGCGCTCCATGGCTAGCGCAGTGACTTGAAGGTCGCCCGGATCTCCTCCGAGAGGATCTGGGGCTGCTCCCAGGCGGCGAAGTGGCCGCCTTCGTCGACCATGTTGAAGTGAATGAGCTTGGGATACGCCTTCTCCGCCCAGCTCCGTGGAGCTGGGTAGAGCTCGTCCGGGAAGGCGGTCACGCCAACCGGGATCTCCACGCCCTTGACGTCGAAGAAGGCCAGATGGCTCTCCCAGTAGAGGCGAGCCGAGGAGACCCCCGAGTTGGTGAGCCAGGAGTGGGTGACGTTGTCGAGGACGTCGTCCCGCGAAAGGCCACCGGGTTGCCCGGTAAAAGCCCGCGCGATGAGCTGGTAGCTGCGCTCGTCGTGGTCGATCATCCAGGCCGCCAGGCCGACCGGCGAGTCCGCGATGCCGTAGAGCGTCTGGGGGCGGTTGGCCATCTCGTTGGCGTAGCCGACGCCGGTCGCGAAGAAGTGCTCCAGGATCTCGTATGCCTGGTCCTCATCGGCTGCGAGACCATCTGGCTTCGGACCGCCGCTGGCGAGCGCCTTCGACACGTCGGGCGGAACGGTCGCCGGCATGTTGGTGTGAATGCCCAGCAACCCCTCGGGCTTCAGTAGCGCCATCTGCTCCGTGACGGCATTCCCCCAGTCACCGCCCTGCGCGACGAACTCCGTGTATCCCAGGCGCTTCATCAGGATGACCCACGCCCGTGCGATGCGAATGGGGTCCCAGCCGGTCTGGGTCGGCTTCCCCGAGAACCCGTGACCCGGCAATGACGGGATCACGAGGTGGAAGGCGTCCGCGGCGCTCGCCCCGTGCTCCGTGGGATTGGTGAGCGGATCGATGATCTTCAGCTGCTCGATGGTCGAGCCCGGCCATCCGTGAGTGACGATAAGCGGCAGCGCGTCCTCATGCTCGGAGCGAACGTGAATGAAGTGGATGTCCACCCCGTCGATCTCGGTGATGAAGTGCGGCAGGGCCGCGAAGCGCTCCTCGAACTTGCGCCAGTCGTAGTCCGTCGCCCAATGGCTGGCCAGGGCCTGGATCGTCTCGAGTTGCACGCCCTGGGAGGCATCCGTCTCGCGGTCAGGCCACTTCGTCGCGTTGATACGGCTGCGCAGGTCGGTGAGCTCATCGTCCGTGACGTCGATCTCGAACCGGCGGATTTGGACCCCGTCTGATCCAGTGGTCGGCTCTGTGGCGGTGGTGGGCTGAATCGGCATCTGCTTCTCCTCCCGTTCAGGTTTGGGGAGGTCAACGCAACGGGCTGAACGCCGCCCGCATCTCCTCGGCGAACAGCTCGGGCTCCTCCCAGGCGGCGAAGTGGCCGCCCTTGTCGACCTCGTTGAAGTAGATGAGGTTGGGGTAGGCCTTCTCGACCCAGCTACGTGGCGCCTGGAAGATCTCGCCGGGGAACGTGGTGAAGCCGACCGGGAGCGAGACCTCCGGAGGAGCCTGGCCCGCCGCAAGAGCTTGCGCTCGTCCGCTCTCCCAGTACGACCGGGCCGCCGAGGCCCCGGTGCCCGTCAGCCAGTACAGCGTGATGTTGTCGACGATGTGGTCCCGGGTGAGATTGCCCGCAGGCTGCCCGTCGAGGAACGCGCGCGAGATCTTCTCGTAGCTGTCCGTGTCGTGGTCGAGCATCCAGGCCGCTAGGGCGACGGGTGATTCCAGCAGGGCGTAGCCGATCGTCTGCGGCCGCGTCGCCTGCTCCAGGAAGTAGCCGAAGCCGCTCGTCCTAAACGTGGTGAGCGCGTCAACAGCCGCGCGTTCCTGCTCGGATTCCGCCGGCTGGGGGCCGCCCAGCGCCGTCACGAGCAGGTTGGTGTGGATGCCGACCAGCCCCTCAGGTGCCTGGCGGCCCATCGCGTCGGTGACGGAGGCGCCCACGTCGCCACCCTGGGCGACGTAGCGGGTGTAGCCGAGGCGGTGCATCAGCTCCGCCCAGGCGCGCGCGACGCGGCCCGGGTCCCAGCCGACCTCGGTCGGCTCGCCCGAGAAGCCGTAGCCGGGCAGGGACGGCAACACCAGGTCGAACGCGTCCTCGGCGCGTCCGCCGAGCGCGGTCGGGTCGGTGAGCGGGCCGACGGTCTCGAGCAGCTCGATGACCGAGCCGGGCCAGCCGTGCGTCATGATCAGCGGCAACGCGTTCTCGTGCGGCGACTTCACGTGGATGAAGTGGATGTCCACCCCGTCGATCTCGGTCGTGAACTGCGGCAGCGCTTTGAGTCTCGCCTCGCACGCGCGCCAGTCGTAATCGGTCGCCCAGTAGCCGGCGAGCGCCTGGATCGTCGCCAGTTGCACGCCCTGCGACCGATCGGCGACGAGCTCGCTGGAGGGCCAGCGCGTCGCGGCGAGGCGGCGGCGCAGCTCAGCGAGCTGCTCCTCCGAAACCTCAATCCGGAACGGGCGGATCGCCGTTGCTTCGGGCGTCCCGGACATGACGGTGCTCCTTCGCTCGCTGACGGCGTACTTGAGGAGCATCTCGAACGGCTCGGAGGCTCGCAACACCCGATGCGGGGTGACGAGGGCGCCCAGGCCACCGCTGTGCGCCTGCGCCTCAGCACATGCCCGCCGCGAGCGAGGACGGCTCCCTCCTCGACCGCTTGCGATCCCATGTGACTCGGCACTCCGACGTCGAGCACCGCCGCCGTCCCATGCGCTGCTCCCTTCGCCGCCAAGCGAGAGTCGGGACCGCCGTCGAGGACGCTCTCGGGTTGGACTGCCATGAAGGAGGGCCTCCTCGGTGCCACGCTGAGCGTGTTATCGAGGAGCGAGCGCGAGGAGGCCCGTTCTCATGTTGCACGCTGGATTGGATCTGAGTCGTCGGAAGATCGACGTCTGCCTGCTGTCGGCGGGTGGTGAGATCGTCGAGGAGTTCGCGTCGCCGCCGGATGCCGACGGGCTGGTGGGCCTGGCGCGCCGGGTCGGCCGACACGAGCGGCCGGTGCGCGCGGTGATCGAGTCGATGACCGGCGCGCGGTTCGTGCACGACCGCCTCGAAGAGCTCGGCTGGGATGTCCTGATCGCCGACGCCGCGAAGGTCAAGGGGCTGGCGCCGCTGGCGTGCAAGACCGACAAGATCGACGCGCGGGTGCTGGCCGTGTTGTCCGAGCGCGACTTGGTACCGGAGATCTGGCTGCCGGACCCGCGCGTGCGGCGCGAGCGCGAGCTGGCGCGCTTTCGGATGCATCTGGTCAAGCACCGCTCGATGCTCAAGCACCGCATCCACGCGACGCTGATTACCTTCGGGCACCCGTGCCCGGTCAGCGACCTGTTCGGCGTCGCCGGCCGCGAGCTGCTGGACCGCCTCGACGTGCCGCAGCCGTGGCGCGGCACCGTCGACGCCAGTCTGGAGCTCATCGGCGACCTCGACGCCCAGATCGACGCGATCAACAAGGACCTGCGAGCCGGCGGGGCCGATCACCCCTACGTCCCGCTGCTGTTGACGGTTCCCGGGATCGGCTGGGTGCTGGCGTTCACGATCGCCGCCGAGATCGGCGACATCCGCCGCTTCCCGTCAGCGAAGAAGCTCTGCGGCTACACCGGGCTCTGCCCACGCGTGAATCAGTCCGGCGATCGCGACCGCCGCGGCCCGTTGACCAAACAGGGTCCCAAGTACCTGCGCTGGGCGATGCTCGAAGCCACCATGCACGCGCTCCGCCACCCCGCCTACGCCGAGCGCTACCAGCGCAACAAGCGCCGCCTCGGCCGCCAGCGCGGCGCCAAGGTCGCCCAGATCGACATCGCCAGAAAGCTCACCGAAGCGATCTGGCACATGCTCACCACCAACCAACCCTTCACGCCCGCCCCGGGAGGCTCCACTTTTCGTCTGGCCGCCTGACGGCCCTCTTTGGACCTGAGCCCTCGGAGCCGGCCTCCAATGTCGCCTGGTCCTGCCGCTGAGCAGGCCATAGAGAGATGAGCGCCGCTCGCCCACCCGCAACCCGCAGGACCCAACCCCACACCACCACCGCCATTGACAACCCGCCCTTCTTCATAGAGACGAAAGGGAGCCGAGCGGTCATCCACGTCCACCGTTCCGCTCGCTGCTCCTTTCCGTAGCAGTCGCTCTTGAACATCCCGCCGACGTCTCGCTGAACCAGTGAATGGCGCTGACGCCGTCCGAGCTCGTCCAGGCGCGCCTGAACATCGACGGTCAGACGATCGCGGCCCAACAACAAGCAGACCGTCGTCCGCTGACGATCGCCGCCTTGGTTTGGCCCGGAACGTGCAGTAGGCGCGCGAAGGTGACGGGCGGGCCGTGTCTGGGTGTGAATGGTGATGGTGAGGCCGCGTTCAGGGTCGTGGCGGCGGTGTTGGGCGCTTCCGCGGAAGCGTCGTGGGCTGCGCGGGCTCGTCTGCGGGCAGCGGTGATCGCGGCCGTGGCCGGGAGTGCTGGTTGATCGTGTGGTCGGCTGCTGGGTGCGGTCAGCCGGCGGCGGGGAGCGTTTTGAGCTTGTGGAACGCGGCGAGCAGCTCGGCGGCCCATGGCCAGTCGTGTTGGAGGCGGAGCTTGCCGCGTCGTCCGTGGAACGCGAGCCGTCCGGCGACGTGCAGCAGTCGGTAGCGCAGCCGTTTGGGCTCGGCTTTGGCGAGCTCGCCGTCGAGCAGCAGCGCTTGGGTCCAGACGAGCAGGTCGTGCGCGAGCATGACGATCTCCAGCCACGCCTCGTTGAGCGCGAACGCCTTGAACGGGGACTTCGCCAGGCCGGTGTCCTTGTCGTCACGGATGCGGTCCTCGACATGGGCGTGCTGGCGGTGGCGGCACTCGATGGTCGCGACGTTCTCGTCGGGCTGGTCGGTGAGGATCGCCTGGAAGCGGTAGCCGTCGTGGTCGGTGAAGCTCAGCTGCGCGCCGGGATGCGGGCGCTCACGCCGAACGATCACTCGCGAGCCCTGCGGCCAGGAGCCCAGCTCAACGCTGTCGGTGATCTCCGCGACCTCGCCGTTCTCGCGCTCCGAGCCGTCCTGCGCGAGCGCCGCAACCCAGGCATCCGCGGGGATCTGGAGGATCGCTTCGCGGACCGGCTCGGTCAGCTCGTAGCCGACCGAGAAGCGCAGGTCCGCCTCGCGGCAGTAGTCGACCAGGCCGTGCGTGGCGCCGGCGGAATCGGCGCGCACGAGGATCTCGATCTGCTCGATCTGCTCGGTGGGGATCTGCTCGAGCGCGCGGTCGAGCACCGTGATGTGGTCGGCGGCGGTGTTCGCGCCGGCGTTCCCCGGCCGCAGCAGACCCGCGAGCGCCTCGCGCGTCTCGTCGGCGTAGGCCTGCAGCGGGTGAAACCCGTAGCCGCCCTTGTAGTTCCCGGCCGCCTGCTCCTTCTCCGAAGGCGCGCTGATCAGCGTCGCGTCGACGTCGATCGTCAACCGCTCGGGCGCGCCGTGCAGCTCCCAGAAGCGCTCGCGCGCCCGCGCGTGAGCGGCACGCAGCGCGTCCAGCAGCGCCGGGTCGGCGGCGATCCGGTCGATCACCCGGAACGCGGTCGAATCCGACGCGACCGGCCCGAACAGCGCCTCCTGGTCACGCACCGCCCCGAGGTCGGACACGCACTCGCCGCCGTCGGCGAGCATCACCGCCAGATCGCGGATCACCCGCCCCGGGTCATGTCCGCGACGGCGCTGCTTGATCGCGGCCAAGCGCAGCGACAGCGCCTTCGTCAGCCCCAGCTTGTCGGCTGCCTGCGCCAGCAACGCGCTGCCTGCGTGCGACACCAACCCGGCTCCGTCCGCCGTGACTTCTACGGTTACCGGGCGTTCATCGCGCATCACCTTCAAGGTGAACCTCCAAGCTCGGGATCAAGGACCTTCAGCAAGCCCAAGGATCCCTGCTCAGCCGGACGTTTCCGCGCCCCCGCCCAGCGGGGGCGCGGCCATTATGCGACCGCTACTGCACGCTCGGGGCTAGGTCGAGGTCGGGGGCGCCGTCGGTGACGTCGTGCAGCAGGGCGCCGAGGCGATCGGCGACCGGGAGGTAGCGCGAGGCGTCCTTGGCACGGCTCGTCGCGTGATCGGCCGAGTCGATGTCGATGTACCCGCGCGCGGCAAGCCAGGTCACGAGCTTGCCGGTCACCGTGCCCGATGCCTCTCGCTGACCAACTTCGCGCCGTGCTCTTCCCGCCGTTTGGGGGTTGGGTGTAGGCTCGCGGACGCTCGGTTAGGCGATCGAGGGAGTCCCGAGTGTTCCTTAACGAGACATTGCCCGAGCGTTTGGAGGAGCGCGGCATCAGCCGCCGCGCCTTTATGAAGTTCTGCGGGGTGATGGCGTCGACGCTTGCGCTTCCGGCGAGTTACCGCACCACGATTGCGGAGGCGCTGAGCAACGTGCGCCGGCCGGTCCTGATCTGGCGTCAGTTCCAGGACTGCGCCGGCAATTCGGAGGCGATCCTGCGCTCGCCGCACCCGGATGTCGCGCAGGTGGTGCTGGAGACGCTGGCGTGGAACTACCACGAGCTGATCATGGCGGGCTCGGGAGAGCAGGCCGAGGCGATGAGCACCGAGGCGGTGAAGCAGCTCAAGGGCGAGTACATCGCGGTGATCGAGGGGGCGATCCCCACCGGTGAGGGGTTTTGCACGGTCGGCGGGCGCTCGGCGCTCGACCTGGTACGCGAGGTGGCGGGCAACGCCAAGTTCACGCTCGCGGTCGGGGCTTGTGCCTGGGACGGCGGCCTGGTCCAGCATGGCCCGACCGGGGGCAGGGGCGTCCAGGACGTCGTGCCCGAGGCCACCGTGGTCAACCTGGGCGGCTGTCCCCACAATCCGGCCAACACCGTGGCGGTGCTCGTGCACTACCTGACGTTCAAGGAGATGCCTGCGCTGGACCAGTACAACCGGCCGCTGTTCGCCTACGGCGACCTGATCCACGATCAGTGCGAGCGACGCGCCTACTTCGACGCCGGCCTGTTCGTCGAGGAGTGGGGCGACGAGGGGCACCGCAAGGGCCACTGCCTGTACAAGATGGGCTGCAAGGGCCCGGCCGCGACGTTCAACTGCCCGAACGTGCGCTGGAACGACGGCACGAGCTGGCCGATCGAGGCTGGGAGCAATTGCATCGCCTGTGCGTCGCACGACTTCTGGAGCAATGCGAGCCCGTTCTATGAGCGGCTGCCCGACGTTCCGGGCTTCGGGGCCGACACCACGGCCGAGACGGTCGGGCTCGCCGTGGTCGGCGGCGTTGCGGCGCTCTCCGCCGCGCACGGGATCGCCAAGGGCGTGCAGGGCGCGGCGGCCCGGAGGGCGCAGGCCGCGGCCGTGGGCGAGACCCCGCCGCCGGACGCCGGCGCGCCGCCGCCGCAGACCTCGGAGGAGGATCGTGCCAAAGATCAAGATTGACCCGGTCACGCGGATCGAGGGTCACCTGCGCATCGAGGCGGAGGTGACCGGCGGCGAGGTCACCGAGGCGTGGGCGGCCGGGACGATGTTCCGGGGGATCGAGAAGATCGTCGAGGGCAAGGACCCCCGCGAGGCGTGGATCTGGGCGCAGCGGATCTGCGGGGTGTGCACCACGGTGCACGCGATCGCCTCGGTGCGAGCGGTGGAGGACGCGATCGGCGCCACGCCGCCACCGAACGCCGAGCTGGTGCGCCACCTGATCGCGGGCAGCCAGCTCGTCCACGATCACGTGATCCACTTCTACCACCTGCACGCCCTGGACTGGGTTGACATCGTGCCCGCGCTGAAGGCCAGCCCGGCGAGCACGTCGCGGCTGGCCCAGTCGATCTCGGACTGGCCGCTGTCGAGCACGACTTACTTTCGGGGCGTGCAGCAGCGGCTGAAGGCGCTGGCGGACTCCGGGCAGCTATCGCTGTTCGCGAGCGGCTACTGGGGTCACCCGGCGTACCGCCTCACGCCCGAGCAGAACCTGCTCGCGGTGGCGCACTACCTGGAGGCGCTGGAGTGGCAGCGCGACGTGATCCGCATCCACGCCGTGCTGGGCGGCAAGAACCCGCACCCGCAGACGTTCCTCGTGGGCGGCATGGCGACGCCGCTTGACCCGAACAGCCCGCAGGCGATCAACCCCGAACGGATCGACTTCCTGCACCAGCTCATCGCGACGATGCGGACGTTCATCAAGCAGGTGTACATCCCGGATGTGCTGCTGATCGCCTCCGCCTACCCGGAGTGGACGAAGATCGGCGGCGGCACGCGCAACTTCCTCACCTTCGGCGGCTATGGCAAGGGCAACGTCAGCGACACCGCGTCGTACCTGTTCCCGCGGGGCATCGTGCGGGACCGCGACCTCACGGCCGTCGTGCCGATGGATCAGGAGAAGATCACCGAGGAGGTCGCGCGCTCCTGGTACAACTACTCCGGCGGCGACAAGGCCGCCTTGCACCCCTCCCAGGGCGAGACCGAGGCCAACTACACCGGCCCCAAGGCGCCGTATGAGTGGCTTGAGACGAACCAGAAGTACTCCTGGCTGAAGGCGCCGCGCTACGACGGCGAGGTGATGGAGGTCGGTCCGCTGGCGCGCCTGCTCGTCGCCTACGCGGCCGCGGTGCCCGAGGTGAAGACCATCCTCACCAGCACCCTGGAGAAGCTCGGCGTCGGACCGGAGGCGCTCTACTCCACGCTCGGCCGCGTAGCCGCCCGCGCGCTCGAGAGCGAGATCGTGGTAGAGCGCCTCGAGGGCTGGCTCGACGCGCTGGCTCGCAACATGAACTCGGGCGACCTGCGGATCGCCGACACCGCCAAGTGGGACCGCTCGAGCTGGCCGGCGCACGGGCAGGGCTTCGGCCCGCACGAGGTGCCGCGCGGCGCGCTCGGCCACTGGGTCGAGGTCTCCGACGGGGTTGTCAAGCACTACCAGGCGGTCGTGCCGACGACCTGGAACGCCTCACCGCGCAACGCCCAGGGCCAGCCCGGCCCCTACGAGCAGGCACTCGTCGGTACACCGGTGGCCGAGCCGACGCGCCCGCTCGAGCTGCTGCGCACGGTGCATTCGTTCGACCCGTGCCTGGCCTGCGCGGTGCACGTGCTCGACACAGAGCGCGGCGGCGAGCGCACGCGGGTCAACGTCGAGGCCGGCGGCTGATGGCGAGCGTCGGCCGCGCCGAGCGACGCGACCTCGAGGTCAAGGCGCGGGGGGCGCGCCATTCGATCTACGTCTGGGAGCTGCCGGTGCGCATCGTGCACTGGACGATCGTGCTGGCGCTGACCGTGCTGTCGGTCACCGGCTACTACATCCACCACCCGTTCGTCAGCGGCGCCGGCGGGACGGGACACCCCGGCTTCACGATGGGCTGGGTCCGCTTCATCCACGAGAGCGCCGGCTTCGTGTTCACCGCAGCGGTGTTGCTGCGGGTGTACTGGGCGTTCGCCGGCAACCGCTTCGCGCGCTGGCGGGCGCTTGTGCCGATCACGCGCGCTCAGCGCCGGGACCTGCGAGACATCGTGAGCTTCTACGCGCTGCGCCGCCCACGCCCGCCGGCCACCAACGGCCACAACCCGCTCGCGGGGCTCGCGTACCTGGGCTTGTATCTCGGGTTCCTGCTGTCGATCCTCTCCGGGCTCGGGCTGTTCGCCTGGGTGACCCGGATCCCGGCGTGGACGACGCTGTTCGGCTGGACCTACAGCGTGATGGCGGTCCAGCAGCTACGCCTGCTGCACTTCCTGCTCATGTTCGCCTTCATCGCGTTCACGCTCCACCACGTCTACTCGGCGATCCTGGTCGACGAGATCGAGCGCAACGGGGAGCTGTCGAGCATCGTCACGGGGTACAGAACCGACCTGCTGGAGGACGAGACCCCGCACGACGACCCGCGCCGGGGGTCGACATGAGCCCGGTCCCAGGGGGCGTCGTCGTCATCGGGATCGGCAACGTCGTCTGCTCCGATGACGGCCTCGGCGTTCACGCCGTCCGGCGCCTACGCGAATCCCGCCGGAACACCGACCATGTCGAGCTCGTCGAGGGCGGCTCCGCCGGCCTGCTGCTGCTGCCGCACCTCGCCGGCGCCCGGCGGGCGATCATCGTCGACGCGATCGACACCCGCGCCGCGCCGGGCACGCTGATCCGGCTGGACGCGCTCCACTGGGCCGAGGCGTTCGCCGGTGGCCTGAGCCCGCACGACGTCGGCCTGCGCGATCTACTCGGCGCGGCTCGATTCAGCGGCGCGTGGCCACAGGAGCTCGTGCTGTACGGCATCCAGCCGTGCTCGACGGCGATCGGCACCGAGCTGAGTGCCCCGGTGGCGGCCACGCTGGACGCGTTGCTCGACCGCATCGCCGCGCAGCTCGCCGCCTGGACCGACGAACGGCCCCCCGCGAGAGCGGGAAGTGCGTGAGTCGCCGCGCCAGCTCAAGCGAGCGACCCGAAGTGCGGGTGCGACCTCGGCTGCACATCACCGGCGTGACGCAGGACGTGGGGTTTCCGCCGTTCGTACACCGCCTCGCCCGCCGCGAGGCGCTCGGCCAGGCCGCGGTCGCGGCTGAAAGGATCTCGTCATGTGCCTAGCCGTCCCCGCGCAGATCGCGGAGTTCGTCGACTCCGAGCGGTTCCTGGCGAAGGTGGACGTGTCTGGCGTGCGCCGCGTGGTGAACGTGGCGCTCGTCTCGGGCGGCACGGACGGAGCCGGGGTCGGCGACTGGGTGCTCCTGCACGTGGGCTTCGCGATGTCGCGCATCGACGAGCACGAGGCGCAGGCCACGCTGGACTCTCTGCGCGCGCTGGGCGAGGTCTACGAGCAGGAACTCGAAGATCTGCGCTCGAGCGAAGTGATGTGAGCTGAACGCTGCCGCCTCCCAGCGCTCCTCGACGAGCGCGGCGCGTCCTGCGTGATGTGCTCGAGCGCGCCCCAAACCGTCTGGCGGCCTGGGGGACGCGCTGGAAGCGAACCTGGCCGCCGGCCTGCTCGAGTTGGTCGACCGCCGCTGTGGCACGCTGCAGTGCCTCGGCGGTCGCTGCGGCTGCCGCGTGTAGCGCCGGGGCGCGCCTCAGCGCAGCACTGCGCGGATTCGCCGCGCCCGCGTGATCAGGTCTCTCGCCACGTCGACTGCCAGCCCCGCGCCCGCCTCCTGGCGCACGCCGGCGGCGAAGTTAGTGAGGAGGGTACGCGCGTCTCTCCTGGCCCCCCGCGCGACCTCGGCCTCAGCCTGCCGCAGCGCCGCCCGGAGCCGCCGCCTGCGCCCCGTGGGAAGGCCGGAGGCGTCCAGTCGGGCGATGAGGTCGCGCAGTTGCCGTCCCGCCGCTGCGCACCGACACCTTGAAGGACGCGCGCGCGGCGTTGCCCTCGCCGTCGGTGGCCGAGCAGCGCACGGTGGTCACGCCTATCGCGAAGCGCGCGCCGGCTCGCGGAACGCATGGGACCTGGGGATGCGGGTCTCGGTCGTCGACGGCGCCGGCGTCGTAGGTGACGATCGCCCCCTTCCTCGAGGTCGCGCCTGCCGACGACGGCAGCACGTCCCGCTACTGCCTCGCGGAGTGGGTCCAGGGCGGTCCGTCCGCGGTGCTCACGTTTCTCTACCGCGCATAGACGCTCCGCGACACACACGAATCCTTGCGCGAGGGTCGCGCGAAGCTGCTCCCAGCGCGGGATCGCGCGTCCTGGCTGACCTGACCAACCTCATCGAGCGCTGTGGCGCGCCGCTTCGCTTCCGTCCTCGCGCCGGGCAGGACGGTTAGTCGGTGCGCGCGATGAGGAGGCTGCAGGGTGCGTGGTGGGAGATCTTGTCCGGCACGCTGCCCAGAAGGGACCGCGACGCGCGGCTCGTGCCTGTGCTGCCGACGATCAACAGGTCGGCGTCCTGCTCTTCGGCGACGGCGATCAGCGCCTCGGCGGGGTCATCGCGCCGCGCGTGGGTGACGGCCTCAAGCCCCTTCGCGCGCGCGGCGCGCGTCGCGGCCGCCAGCACGGCCTCGGCGTCGGAGGGTTCCTGCAAGACGCCATAGGCGCTCACCACGTGAACCGCGGCCCCCAGGACCCCGGCGAGCGACAGCGCGACGGTCAGCGCCGTCACACCCGTCTGCGAGCCGTCCACGCCGACGACAATCGTCTGGATCGGGCGACCACGATGCAGGGGTGGGGGCGGCGATGACCCCACGCCGACGGCGACGCGCTCGGCGAGGGTCATCGCCGGGACCAAAGTTCCTGCCGCCGCCGCTCGCAGCGCGCGGGTGAGGTGCGCCCCCATCCCGCGTTGGGGGGGCAGCTCGATCACGAGCTCGACCACGCCGCCGTCATGCTGGTGTTGGGTGTCGCCGACACCCTCGAGCAGCCTGAGGGCCCCCGGGTTGTCGCCCTGGACCAGCGCGCTGAACCGGCGCACCCCCTCGCGCCGCGCGCGATACGTCAAACGGTTAAGCAGCGCGCGGCCCAGACCGCGCCGCTGCCAGTCGTCGGCAACGGTGACCGCCACCTCGGCCACCTCGGCCACCTGCGCATCGGCCTTGGAGCGGATGTAGCGCGCGACGCCCAGCATCTCCCCGCTTGACGGGTCGACAGCGATGATCGCCTCGTGGTCCGTGTGATCAACGTCAACGAGATAGGCGAGTTCCGCCGCAGACAGCTCGTTCTTGGTCGCGAAGAACCGCCGGTAGCGCGACTCCCCGCTCAGACGCTCAAAAGCGGCAACTAGTGTCCTGAGTCTTTAGTTTGTTGGTGGTTTGTGGTAGTTTTCGTGGATGAGTTCACGGGGACCGAAGGCGGTTGTAGTCGAACTGTCGGAGTCTGAGCGCGAGCAGCTCGAGCGGTGGTCGCGGCGGCGCAGGACCGCGAGTGGGTTGGCGACGCGCAGCCGGATCGTGTTGGCGGCGGGCGCGGGTGAGAGCAACGCGCGGATCGCGCAGCGCCTGGGGGTGAGCCGGCCGACGGTGACCAAGTGGCGGGCGCGGTTTGCCGAGCATCGGCTGGACGGGCTGGTCGACGAGCCGCGGCCGGGGCGACCGCGGACGGTCGACGACGCCAAGGTCGAGGAGGTCATCGTGCGGGCGCTTGAGTCGCCGCCGCCGGATGGCGGCACGCACTGGTCGACGCGTCAGATGGCGGGCGTGGCCGGCGTGTCGCAGGCGACGGTCTCGCGGGTATGGCGGGCGTTCGGGCTGCAGCCGCACCGCGTCGAGCACTGGAAGCTGTCCAAGGACCCGCTGTTCGTCGAAGAAGGTCAGAACATCGTCGGCCTGTACCTGGACCCGCCGGAGCGCGCGCTGGTGCTGTGCGTGGATGAGAAGACACCAACGCAGTAGGTAACTTCGAGTTCGAGGCGCTGGTTGGGCGTCCGGTGGGGAGGAGTCTGCCGTGACGCGTTGTATCTGTGGGGCTGATGGCGTTGCGTCGTGCTCATGCCGACGAGTACGCGGTTCGGGTGAACCGCGCGGTCGTGTTGTTGGTCGAGCTCTCGCCGGCGGACGCGGTTCGTGTGTTGCGGTCGGAGTACGGTCTGTCCGAGCGCCAGGGCCGTCGGTACGTGAACGAGGCGTTGGCGCGGCCGGATGGTGTGGTGGTGCCGGAGCGCTCGGTGGTGTTCACGGTGAGGTTGGCGCCGTCATTGATCGCTGGTCTGCGCGAGCGCGCGCTGGCGAGTGGTGTGTCGTTGAGCGCGGCGACGGCTGCGGCGGTGGCCGGGTACCTCGAGCAGGCCGGCGAGCGGCCCGGTGGCCAGGCGCGTTGAGATCGAGTTCGTCGGTGACCGGCTCGCCGACGCGCGGCTGGCGCAGGCGTATGTGATCTTGGCGCCCGAGCGGCGCCGTGTGACGGGCAACGAGCGGAGGGATGATGAGCGAGAGCAGCAGCGGCGGCATGGTCGGGCGGTCGACGGGGCGGTCGCGCCGGGTGGCTGCGATCTACGCGCGGGTGTCCTCGGATCGTCAGCGTCGCGAGCAGACGATTCAGAGCCAGACCGTCGCGCTGCGTGAGCTTGCTGCCGCGCGCGGGCTGCTGGTCACCGACGATCTGGTGTTCGAGGACGAGGGCGTCTCGGGCGCGGTGTTGCGCCGCCCGGAGCTTGAGCGATTGCGCGATCTGGCCGTCGAGGGCCGCTTCGAGGTGCTCCTGTGTCATGCGCCGGATCGGCTCGCGCGCCGGTACGCCTACCAGGTGCTGCTGCTCGAAGAGTTCCAGCGCGCCGGCGTCGAGGTGATCTTCGCGAAGGAGCCCGAGCGCTCCGGCACCCCTGAGGATGAGCTGCTGCGCCAGTTCCAGGGAATGATCGCCGAGTACGAGCGGGCGCAGATCGCGGAGCGCTGTCGTCGCGGGAAGCTGCATCGCGCTCGGGCCGGCGCGGTGTCGGTCATGGCTCGCGCGCCGTATGGCTACCGCTATGTGAAGCGCTCCGAGCACGCGGACGCGTTCTTCGAGATCGACGAGACCGAGGCGCCGGTCGTACGCGAGATCTTCCGTCGCTACCTCGAGGACGGCGAGTCGATCGCGAAGATCGCGCGCTGGCTCTCGCAGCAGGGCGTGTCGACCAGGACCGGCGGGACGGGCTGGAACAACGCCACCATCTGGGGGATGCTCCGCAATCCCGCGTATGCCGGGCAGGCTGCCTACGGCAAGACGCACGCGACCGGCGCGCCCGTCCGCGCCACGCGTCAATCGCGCCTGCGGCGACAGCGCTCCGCCCGGACCTCGCGCGAGCATGCGGCGCCCGAGCAGTGGAAGCCGATCGCGGTACCGGCGCTCGTGACCGCCGAGCAGTTCGAACTGGTTCAACAGCGACTGGAGCGCAACCGGATCATCTCGCCGCGCAACACCAAGCGCCCGTCGCTGCTGCAGGGGATCCTCGTCTGTCGCCACTGCGGCTACGCGTACTACCGCTGCTCGACGCGCAGCAAGAACGGGAAGCTGCGCGAGTACTACCGCTGCTCGGGCACCGACGGCCACCGCCGCCCCGAAGGGCGCGTCTGCGAGAACCGACCGGTCCGCCTCGCAGAGGTCGACGAGCTCGTCTGGAGCCGAGTGCTCGGGCTGCTCGAGGACCCGACACTGATCCAGACCGAGATCGATCGCCGGCTTCAAACGATGCGTGCGACGCACCCTGCTACCGGGCGTCGGGACGCGCTCGAGCGCGACCTCGCCCGCGCTCAGACCGCGCTGCGCCGGCTGCTGGACGGCTACCAGGAGCAGCTGATCACGCTCGAGGAACTCCGCGCTCGCACGTCCGAGCTGCGCAAACGCGAGGCCACCGTGCAGGCCCAACTGGACGCGCTCGACGCCGACCTGCACGACGCCGAGACCTACCTCAAGCTCACCGAAACGCTCGAAGGCTTCCGCGCGCGGCTCGCCGCCAACGCCGAGAGCCTGACCGTCGACCAACGCCAACAGATCATCCGGCTCGTCGTCCGCGAGGTGCTGATCGGCGAAGACGACGTCACGATCCGCCACTCCATCCCGATCCCCACCGGCGACCAACCCCCCGGTTATCTACTGCGTTCAGGTAGTCGAGAAGTCCCAGATCCAGGCGCTGGATCGCACCCGGCCGATCCTGCCCGTGTTGCCGGGCGTGCCCGAGCGCCGCACGCACGACTACAAGCGCAACGGCACCTCGAGCCTGTTCGCCGCGCTCGACGCCGCCAGCGGCAAGGTGATCGGGTCGCTGCACGCCCGCCACCGCGCGATCGAGTTCAAGCGCTTCTTGCAGACGATCGACTCAGAGGTGCCCGCCGAGCTCGACGTCCACCTGGTCCTCGACAACTACGCCACCCACAAGACCCCGGCGATCCGCCGCTGGCTAGCCGCGCACCCCCGCTTCCATCTGCACTTCACGCCGACCGGCGCGTCCTGGCTGAACCTCGTCGAGCGCTGGTTCGCCGAGCTCACCACGCGCAAGCTCAGGCGCGGCGCGCATCGCTCCGTGCGCGAGCTCAACGCCGACATCCGCGACTGGCTCGGGCACTGGAACGACAAACCCCGCCCCTACGTCTGGACCAAGACCGCCGACCAGATCCTCAACACACTCGCCGCATACTGCCAACGAATTACTGCGTCAGGACACTAGAAGCGGCCTGTCCTCAGGCGCGATCGGACGCAGCGTCACCCGCGCACCGTCGCGCAACGTGATCGTCCGGCGCACCTGGTTAGAACCTCAACTCGCGGCATGAGCGCTGTCTCGCCCGTCGAAATACGGCATCGGCCGGCCTTCCTCGTCGTGCGATCGCGTCAAGTACGCATAGCGCGGGTCGCTCAGACCAACCGCGCCCGGTTTGGGCCGGGCGCCCTCCGCCCGCCGGGCGCTCAGTCTCTGTGCATCGATCGCCGGCAACGGCCGGCGATCGCCGCGCGAACGGTTGAGCTCGCCTCGCCTGCGCGCTGCCCAGTCCTGTCTCCTTGGCGCCACGGTCATACGCCCTTCCGTCCCTCTGGCGGGTGCGCACCGAAGGAAGACGGGAAGCACCCCCCCGCCGTCAATCAGATGAGACCCGCGCCCACCAGGCCGGTGGAGTAACGCCCGTAGAAGTACCGCACCAGCCCCGCAGTCAAAACCAGAAACCCCCGCCGCTCCCCTCGTGGCGCAGATCGCGCCGTCGATGGCACCCGAGCTTGGGCTGAGAATTCTGGCCGCGAAGCCAGCTCGTGTTCGACTGTACACCCGCCGCGCGGCACTCGTGTTGCGCAAACGTCAAGGTTAGCTGCTGAGCACCCGGTTCTGACCGGACACTCGATTAGACCTCTGGAGGTCGGTGATGTCGGGAGTCATGGAGGTCCGATGGTCCGCAGCATGGGGTCGCGCTCCGGCGCGACGGACGGTCGCCCGGAGGGCGGCCGGGAGGTGCGCTGGAGCGCGCGCCGCAAGCAGGAGGTGGTCCTGCGCCTGCTCAGGGGCGAGGGCCTGGATGCGCTGGCGCGGGAGACGGGGCATGCGGCCGGCACGATCAGCGGGTGGCGTGAGGCGTTCCTTGTCGGCGGGGAGGAGCACCTGAAGAGCCGGCCGCGGCCGGTGGAGGACCGCCAGCTCGCCGGTGCGCAGCGCAAGATCGGTGAGCTGTCGATGGATCTGGACATCGCGAAGGCGTTGCTGGAAGAGGTCGAGCGCCGCCCTCGGTCGCCGAGGCGCTGAACGTCGCCCGACGGCTCGACGGGCCGCTGGCCCGGGTCTGCCGGGTCGCCGGCGTGTCGAGGTCGGCGGCGTGTGAGCAGCGCCGCCGACGCAGCCCTCGGAGTCGCTGGTCGCTGCACCGCCACGCCGCCGGCCCGGCCCCGTCGGCGCCTTGCCCGACAACGAGCTGCTGGCCGCGATCCGTCGGGAGATCGACGAGTCGCCGTTCGTCGGCGAGGGCCACAAGAAGCTCTGCGCCCGGCTGCGGCTGCGCGGCATCCACACCAGCCGCAAGCGGATACTCACGCTCACGCGCGGCGCCGGACTGCTGGCCCCGACGCCGCAGGTCCGCAAGCGCTCCCGCCCGCTGCACGACGTCGACAGCCTCGCGGTCAAGCGAGACCACGCCCTCGCCGCCCGTGAGGTTGGTTGCCGTGGCGGCTCGTATCGTCGGTCGCTTGAGAACCCAACCTCGACCTCGCCATGGTCCGCCGGGACGTCATCTTCACTGGCATTTGGTCCGGCGCCGCCGGCGGTTGCTGCGAGCCGGCGCGGTAGCGGCGCTGTTCGCAGTCGTCGGGCCGGGCGTCCTTGCCGGTCTTTCCGACGACGACCCGGCCGGAATCACCACGTACTCGATACTCGGCGCCAAGTTCGGCTATCGCCTGCTGTGGGTGCTCGCTCTGTCGACGATCGCGCTGATCGTCTACCACGAGCTGGGCGCGCGCATGGGCGTGGTGACCAAGAAAGGCCTGCTCGCCCTGGTTCGCGACCAGTATGGGCCCCGCGGCGCGACCGTCGCGCTGACCGCGTTGGTGGTTGCGAACCTCGGGACGCTGTGCGCCGAGTTCGCCGGCGTCGCGGCCGGACTCGACCTGCTCGCCGGCGTCAATCGCTACGTCAGCGTTCCGTTGGCCGCGATCGGCGTTTCCCTGCTGGTCCTGAGGGGATCTTTTCACCGCGTCGAGCACGTCCTGCTCGCGCTCAGCAGCGTCTTCGTCGCCTACATCGTCTCCGGCTTCCCCGCCCATCCCGACTGGAGTGCCACCGCGCGAGGTCTGATCGTTCCCGGCATGCCGTTGACTCGCGACGCGGTGCTCGTCGCCGTCGCGGCCGTCGGGACGACGCTCGCCCCCTGGGGCCTTGCGTTCATCCAGTCCTACGCGGTCGACAAGCGGCTGACCGTCGACGATCTCCGCTACGAACGCATCGACGTCATCGTCGGCGCCGTGCTGACCGGGGTCATCGGCCTGTTCATCGTCGTCGCCTGCGCCGCGACCCTCCACGTCAACGGGATCACGATCAACAACGCCAGCGACGCGGCCGGGGCACTGACGCCACTTGCCGGGCACCTCGCGGCAACCCTGTTCGGCCTGGGCTTCCTCGGCGCAGCGTTGCTTGCGGCCTGCATCGCGCCCCTGTCGACCGCCTACTCGGTAGCCGAGGCGTTCCGACGACCATGTGACATCAACGACAGCTTCGCGAAAGCGCGCCTCTTCTACGCCTCATACGGGGGGATGGTGGCAAGCGCCGCTGCGATCGTGCTGATCCCCGGTGGGCCGCTGGTCTCGATCCTCTTTCTCTCGCAGGCGCTCAACGCCGTCCCTCCTGCTCCTGATCCTCCCCTTCATGCGCCACCTCGCCCAAGACCCGGCAGTGATGGGAGACCACGCGCTCGGGCTCGCCGGAAAGCTCACGACTGGGATCACGCTCGCCCTGATCGCCGCGTCGGTGACAGCGCTGGCCGTCCTGAGCGTCGCCTAGACACACCAGCAACCAAGCCCAGGCTCAGCCCGTTGACCAACCTCACGCCGAATCGCGGCCGCCAAGGCTCAGCCATGAGCCGCGCGATAGGCCGATCCCGAGTCGCGGCGACGCGCGGCGCCGCCGGCCGATGCAGGCATCCACAGCGGCGGCCGCGTCTTCGTTTCAGGGTATTCGCGGACGTGTCGTCCAGGACTTCGATGTGAACTTCGCGGGTGCCCGCTTGTCGCCCGGAGCGGCAGCTTGACGAGCCTGGCGATGTCGATGGACTGCCTCTCAGGCTGCGACACTCCGCGCTCGCCGTACGTGCGCGTCCGGATGCCGACCAGCGCTCTGTCTGCGAGGCTTCGAGACGGCAATGCAGCCATCGCGCGCAGCCGCCGTGGATCTCCATGGGATTCCGGTTGGCGCGGGCGGTCACTTCGTCAGCTTCAACGGCCGGGTCTTCGAGGCCATCGAGGCCGCGCGCCAGCATCGGCAGCGATGCGGCCTCGATCACGTAGCGCTCGTCGTCGAGCTCCCCGGTGTGTTCCAGACCGGCCAGGGCGGCGCGTATGACGCTTGGCGTCAGTGGGATCGGCACCGCGGGCCGATCGCGCTGGTGGCCGCGGCAATCCTGACTGCGAACCGCACAACACGCAGGCCTGGGTCGTTCACGTCTCGCCGCAGCGGCTCGAGTTGTTCACCGACCGCGCGTGCAACACCGGTGCTGTCGACCCGTTCAACCGCGAAATGTATGTCGGTCTTGGCTGCGCGATCGAGAACCTGCTTCTGGCCGCTGAGCCAAATGGATACCAGGCGACCCTGCGGCTGCTGCCCGACCCCCGGTCGGCCGGTCCATGCGGCGACGATCGAGCTGTCAGCCGGGCCGGTGCGCAGGTCAGAGCTCTCCGCGCAGATACCGCATCGCCACACGACCGCGGGGCATACGCGTCTTGAGCTGTCCCGGTCAGCGACGTGCGGCGGATGTCCGCCTTGGCCAGGGATCTGCCGAACACGCGGATCTCCTGGTGCACGAGTGATGCCGATCGTCGGCGGGGTGGGGGTGGGGGTGTGGGTGGAGCCGGTAGTGAGATCGAGAGCCAGGGGGAGGACGTGCTTGACGTGGAGCGCTGGGCCGAGTTGCGCGGGAGCACTTCTCGTGGGGTCTGATCAAGGAGCTATGCGCCGGACGGGGTTGGCGCGCAACACGATCCGGGTGGCGTTGCGGTCGGAGGCGCGCCGGTGTTCGTGTCCGAGCGGTCGTCGTAGCTTGATCCGTTCAAGGAGGAGATCTGCGAGCTGTTGCGCGGCGACGCGAGGATGTCGGGCGTCCGGGTGCGTGAGCTGATCGAGCCGCTCGGTTTCGATGGCGGCAAGTCGATCTCGAGACTACTTGCGCGAGGTGCGGCCGTTGTTCAAGAAGGCGCGCACGCATCAACGCACGGTCTATCGGCCTGGGGAGATCTGCCAGTGGGATCTGTGGGAGCCGTTGCGCCGGTCCCGGTCGGCCACGGCCAGACTCGCCGCGCGTGGGTCGTGATCTGCTGTCTGGGCTACTCGCGCGCGGGCGCGGGCGCGTTGATCTCAGCAAGGAAGCGCCGGACGTGCTGTGGGGGATGGGCCGCTGCCTGTGGTCGCTGGGCGCGTGCCGCAGCTGATGGTGTGGGATCGCGAGGGCTGTCTGCACGCTGGCGGCGGTCGCCCGACCGATGTCTATGCCGGGTTCTGCGGCGACTGCCGGTCGACTGGTACTTCTGCGAGCCGGGCACGCGCCGGCGAAGGGCTGCGTCGAGCGGCTGCAGGGCTACTCGGAGACGAACTTCGAGCCGGGCCGGCTTCGCGAACAGCTCGACTTCCAGCTGCAGCTCGACGCGTGGTTTGAGAAGGCGAACGGCCGCATGCACAAGACGCTGCGCGCCCACCGATCGAGCGGCTGATCGAGGAGCGCGAGGTGATGCGGGCGCTCCCGGAGCGCGAGCCGACGTCGACCGCCGCTGGGTGACCGGGTGCCGCCCGATCCGCATCTGCGGTTCGACACGAACGACTACTCGCTCGACCCCAACTTGGTCGGGCGTAGGGTCGAGGTCCGCGCCAGCAGCGCGAGATCGTCGCGGTCGCGCTGGACACCGGGGAGCTCGCGTGCCGCCATGAGCGGTGCTTTGCGAAGAACCGCACGATCACCGCGCTCGAGCACGCCCGCGCGCTCAGGCAGCGCCGCCGCGAGCCCGAGCGTGATCTGGTCGTCGAGCAGCGTGCGCTCGCCGTATATGACGGGCTGATCGCATGAGCACCAGCTCGGAGCTGACGCATCTGTTCCGCGCGTTGAAGGCGCCCGCCGCCGCGCGGGCGCTCCCCAAGCTCGCCGAACGCGCCGCACGGAGGAGTGGAGCTACGAACGGTTCGCCAAGCGCTGCTCTCGACCGAGCAGTCCTCGCGGGAGGCGCACGGCGGCGAGGCCCGCATCCGCGCCGCGCGATTCCCGGCGCGCAAGACGCTGGAGGAGTTCGACTTCACCTTCCAGCGCTCGGTCAAGAAGCAGGTGATCGAGCATCTCGGGCAGCTCGACTTCCTGCACGAGCGCTCCAACATCGTGGCGTTGGGCCCGCCCGGGACCGGGAAGACACACCTGGCTGTGGCGCTCGCGATCCGCGCCTGCCTCGCTGGCCAGCGCGTGATCTCCGCACCGCGACCGAATGGGTCGCGCTGCTCGCCGACGCGCAGCGCCAGGGACGCCTCGACGACGAGCTCAGGCGCCTCGAGCGCTACCCGCTGCTCGTCTGCGACGAGGTTGCTACATCCCGTTCGACCCCCAGGCCGCCAACCTGATGTTCATGCTCGTCAGCCGCCGCTACGAACGCGCGAGCCTGATCGTCACGAGCAACAAGCCGTTCAGCGTCTGGGGCGGATTTCGGCGACGACGCACCGCCGCGGCGATGATCGACTGGCTCGTCCACCACGCCGAGATCCTGCTCAAAGGCGATTACTACCGCCTCAAAGACTACGACATTGGCGCCCGCCCGGCCCCCAAAAGCCTCGAACGGTTGACCGATCTGCTTCGGCACCTGCGGAGGGCCAGAACGCTCAGAACGCGCAGGCCCCGACCACAAAGGCGCGAAAACAGCAAGAACACGGGACCCCGATCACGCACGAGAGCGGCTCGCTCGCTCGGCAAGCGCATTCGCTGAGAGCGCCGAGAAAATAGCATCGGTGATCTGATGATCGGGGCCGCTCAAGCGTTGACACGCGACCGCCAGCAATCGCTTGCTGAACAACCGTTGGTTTCGCCATGACTGGGACGCGATTCAGCGCCTGAAGGACGGGCTGACGATCGACGCGCAAGGCCTGCCCATGCTGACGACCGCGATCGCGAAGCTGCTGCCGGCGACCTCACGCACGTACAACGACGACTTCTGGGTCAAGCGCACGCGCGACCCGCAGACCAAGACAGCCGCTGCCTGTGGAATCGTCGCCGTCCCGGACCCCAGCGATGACGTGCACCGCCTCAACGGCGGGCGGTTGCTCGAGCGCATCCAGCTGTGGACGGCTGCGCAACGCGACTACGCCGCCCTGTTCGACGACTTCACCCCGCGGTCCGCGTCGATCCTGAGCGTGAGATTCGAGCCGCCCGCCAAGCGGCGCACCGGCCGCCGAGCTACATGATCGGTACCCAGCCGAGCGCCTGGGCGGGTTCGGCGAGTACCCAGTGGGTACCACGTAGCTCTCTGACTCCCTCGGGCGCCGCTCGGATCGCTTCGCAATCTCGCTCTCCGGGCCAAGCCGACGCCCGGACTCGAACCGGGGACCCCTTCATTACGAGAAAGAACTGGGGGTCTGCGGGGGTCGTGCGGTGAGGGCGGAAATCCCTGCACAGGAGCTGTTTCTTACGGTTTCTTGATCCGAACGGCGTTTTCGTTGGGACGCGTCCAGACCGCGTACGCCAACAAAATGTTGGCGGAAATGTTGGCGGATCGACGCCAGACGAGTCCGGTGCTCCAACGTCGGCGGCGTCGAACGTCCGGCGTGTCGATCAGCCTTGAGGCGTGACGGAAGACGATCGTCCGATCGCCGAGGTCAGCGATCCCGACGGACACGCTGTGGTCCTGCTCGAGCGGATCTGGACGCTCAAGATCATCCGCGACCACCCCGAGCTTCGTGACCACCTCGAGCACGTCCTCGACACAGTCAGCACGCCCGATCACGCGGAGCCAGACCCGCGCGCCGGCCGGCGACGCTGCTACCGCCGCCGCGTCGGCCCCAGCCGCTGGCTATTGGTGGTCGTAAGCTTCGAGCAGGAGCCGGGGCGGATCGTCACCGCGCTGGCGACTCGAAAGGACCCCAAGCGATGGAAGCCGTGAACGTGCACATCGGGCCGCTGGTCTTCGATCACGCCGATTACGACCCCGACGGGGACGTGCTCTACCTGCACGTCGGCACTCCCAGCGAGGCCGAAGGCGAGGAGACCCCAGAAGGCCATGTGCTTCGCTTCGAGCCGGGCACGCAGCGCATCGTTGGGCTCACCGTGCTCAACGCCCGCTGGCTCCTCGACCGCGACGGACGGCTGATCGTGACCGTTCCTGAAACGGTCGAAGCCAGCGCAGACGAGCTCGCCCCAGCGCTGAGCGCGGCCTGAATCTGGTCCAGCTTTCGGGCCGCTCGCGCACGCGGATAGCTCCCGTGGCGAGCAGCGTCAACGCAATCGCTTCAGTCGCCGGCCACAGCCTCCTCGTCGCGCGGCGAAAGTCGCGGTTGGCGTTCGCTCGCGGCTCAGGGGGGCGACGCCGGCCCGCGTGAGACGCAGCGGTTGGCGCCGTCGCGAAGGGCACAATGCCGCCCGTGCGTGGTGCAAGCCTCGAGTCCACGGTCGCGATCGCGGAAGCGCAGGTCGCCGATCTCGCGGCGCGACACGCGGCGGCGGTCGCGCACCTGGATGAGCTGCGCGCGGAGTTGCGCCCGGGTGAGCGGCGTGATCCAGAGACCCAGTCGCCGTCTGCGGGGTGGTCGGCGGCGCGCAGGGTCGGGCTGTTCCGCTCGCTGTTTCACGGGCGCGAGGATGTCTTTGCCGTGCGCTGGGAGAACCAGCGCAAGGGGCGAGCGGGGTATGCGCCGCGGTGTGCGAACGAGTGGCGGGCGGGCGTGTGCGAGAAGCCGCGCGTGCGCTGTGGCGCGTGTCCAAACCAGGCGTTCGTGCGCGTCGGTGACTCGGAGCTCCTCGATCACCTGCGGGGCCGGACGGTGCTGGGCATCTATCCGCTGCTAGCTGACGACACGTGCTGGTTGTTGGCGATCGATCTCGATGGCGATTCCTGGCCGGCCGACGTCGCCGCGTTGCGCGCAGCGTGCGAGGAGCTCGACCTCGCCCCGGCAGTGGAGCGGTCGCGGTCGGGCGACGGGGCGCACGTGTGGTTGTTCTTCTCGCAGCCGGTGCCTGCGGTGGATGCGCGTGCGCTCGGGACGCTGCTGCTGACGAGCGCGATGGCGCGGTCGCCGACGCTGACGATGGATTCCTACGACCGGCTGTTCCCCAGTCAGGACACGCTGCCGGCGGGCGGCTTTGGCAACCTGATCGCGTTGCCGCTCCAGTTCGCAGCGCGCGAGCACGGCAACACCGTGTTCCTCGATGAGCATCTCGAGCCGTATCGGGACCAGTGGGCATTTCTGGCGTCCGTGCCGCGAATCGGAAGTGAGCGCCTGCAGCGTGTCCTGGCGGGCGCTGGCCGAGCCGGCGAGGTGCTCGGCGTCGCCGAGCAGGACCCGTCCGCGCGGCGGCCGTGGCGCTCGGCGCGCCCCTTGTGCGAGCGGCTCGCCGGAAGCGATCTGCCGCAGAGCGTCCACGCGACGCTGGCGCAGCGGCTGTACGTCGAGCGCGACGGAATGCCTCCCGCCCTGCTCGATGCCGTGCGCCGCCTGGCGGCATTCGCGAACCCGCTGTTCGGCGAGCGTCAGGCGATGCGCCTGTCGACGGGATTGACGCCCCGCGTGATCGCCTGCTTCGAGGATCTCCCTCAGCACGTCGCGCTGCCGCGTGGCTGCGTGCAGTCGCTGCGCGCGCTGCTCGGCGAGCTCGGCGCCTCGCTCGAGCTCGCCGATGAACGATCAGCGGGCGCGCCGATCGAGGCTGTCTTCACGGGCACGCTGACCGATGCGCAGGAGCGGGCTGTGGCGGACGTGCGCAGTCACGACAGCGGAGTGCTGTGCGGGTCGCCGGGGGCCGGCAAGACAGTCATCGCAGCCCGATTGATCGCCGCGCGCGGGCGCTCGACGCTCGTGTTGGTGCACCGCAAGCCGCTTGTCGAGCAGTGGCTTGCCCGGCTGCGCGAGTTCCTTGACGTGGACGGCAGTGCGATCGGGACGATCGGCGGTGGGCGCCGCAACCCGTCCGGCGTGATCGACGTCGCGATGGTGCAGAGCCTCGCGCGCTCGACGCTCGACCCTGCGGCGCTGGGCGGCTACGGCCACGTCGTCGTCGACGAGTGCCACCACGTGCCTGCGGTGTCGGTCGAGGGCGTGCTCGCGAGCTGCCCGGCGCGCTACGTGACGGGACTGACCGCGACGCCCTATCGCCGCGACGGCCATCAGCCGATCATCGCGATGCAGTGTGGCCCGCTCCAGCACACGATCGACGGCCAGCGCGATGAGCGGCTGGAGCTGCGCGTCATCCGTCGCGAGACATCGTTTGATCCGGCCGTCCTGCCAACCGAGCCCGGCATCCAGGAGATCTACTCGGCGCTCGCGACCGACCCCGAGCGCATCGAGCTGGTCGCCCGCGATGTGCGCGAGCTGGTCGACGAGGGGCGCGCGCCGCTCGTGCTGACCGAGCGACGCGAGCACCTGGATCGGCTCGCGCAACGGCTGCGACGCTGCGCGCCGGCGCTCGTCGAGCTGCACGGCGATGTGACGCCCCGCCGGCGTCGCGACGCGCTCGCGCGCCTGGCTGAGTTGCCGCCCGGCGCGCCGCGCGTCGTGCTCGCGACCGGACGCTTCATCGGCGAGGGCTTTGATGACCCGCGGCTCGACACGCTGCTGCTGACGATGCCGATCGCGTGGAAGGGCACGGTCGTCCAGTACGCCGGACGGCTGCATCGCCCGCACCCGGGCAAGCGCGAGGCGCGGATCTACGACTACGTCGACGCCGACGTCCCCGTGCTGCGCCGCATGTTCGCCAAGCGCGCCAAGGCCTACCGGACGATGGCGTACACGATCGCCGACCACTGAACCCATCCCGCCGCGTTTCGTCCGGGGCCGTGATTAGCGTTGCGGTCGTGTCCGGTGCGCCCCGCAATGCGCCATGCCCGTGCGGGAGCGGGCGCAAGCACAAGCGCTGCTGCGGAGCGCGGTCACGCGCCGAGGCCGCGGACGTGCGCCGGGAAGAGCGCGTCGGGCGTGACACCGAGACGTGGGCGTTCGACGTGTTCGGCGAGGAGTTCGCTCGCGCGATCGAGGATCTTGGCGCCGACCTGCGCCGGCACGAGCAGCTCGACTGGATCCTGCTGCACTGGCTGCTGCTCGACCGCGAGCTGGCCGCCGGGGGCACGCCCGCCCAACGTTACGCAGCGCGTCCTGAGTTGAGCGCGGCTGACCGCGAGATCGCCGTGCGGATCGCCGCAGCGCGGCCGGGGATCCAGCGCGTGGTCGCCTGTGAGCCCGGGAGCTGGCTCGAGCTCGAGGATGTGCGCTGCGGCGAGCGAAGGCGTGTGCGCAGCGCGACCGTCTCGCGTGAGGCGGTCGTCTGGGACCTACTCGTCGCGCGCGTCATGCCGGGGCCCGCCAGCGCGTCGCTGTGGGGCCCGGTCGCGCTGTTCGCGCCCGGCGAGGAAGACGAGCTGCTCGACGAGCTCGGCCGACTGTCGGGCGGCGAGCGCGTCGAAGTTGCGCTGCGTCGCCACTGGCGCGAGCTCGTCACGTTCAGGCCGCCCAGCCGCGACCGGGTCCCCAAGACGTTGACCGTTGAAGGTGATCCGCTGATCGGCGGCCACGCAGCCTGGTGGATCGACGACGACGAGATCGCCTTCGACCTGCTTGCCACGATCCTCGAGTACGAAGGCGAGGGCGACGACCGCGCCGACGTGTTCGAGTGGCTGATCCCGCGCGCCGAGGCGCTCACACGGCGCCCGACCCGCGGTGACGGCGCGCTCTACCTCGAGGCCACGTTCCCAGACCATCCGGGCATGGTCAGCGTCGCCACCTTCCGGCTCTATGCCGACGCACTGGTCCTCTCGACGTACTCCGAGCGCCGCCTCGACCTCGCGACCGAGCTGATCGCTCGCCGGCTGCGCGGCCTCGCGCAGCTCGAGGAACGCGACGCCGCCCCAATCGGTCGCGCGCACCCTCCCGCCGCGCAGACCGCTCCCGCCCCGCTGCCGCCGGCAGTCACGGAGCAGTACCTCAGCGAATGGCTCAACACGCCGCTGGAATGCCTCGACGGGCTCACGCCGCGCGTCGCAGCCCGCCGGCCAGATCACCGCGGCGAGCTCGAACGCCTGCTGCGCGGCATCGAGAACCGAGCCGCCCGCGCACGCGCGCGCGGCGAGCCCTGGCCGCAGGTCGAGTTCGTCCGGCACGAACTGGGCCACGGCGACGCCGAACTGGCCGCCTGAACCGTCGCGAGCGGTACTCGCCAGATCCCCGCGGCGTCACTCACCGAAGCCGACCTCGTCGGCGGCACCGCGACCTGAGCGGCCACCGGCGAGACTGCTACACAGCGTCCTTGATGTCGTGGAGTTGCTGACCGCTTACGGGCGCTGGCCCGCCGGAACGGTCGGCACGATCATCGAGGCCGGCGACACCTTCGCGCTCGTCGAGGTCGACGACGGCCGCGGACACGCGCCGGACTTCGTCAGCCTCCCGCACGACTCGCTCGCGGCCAGTGGCGCGCGAGTCACGCGCAGCCCCATGCGGAACGTGCGCCGACGCCGAGCAGTTGGCGCAGGCGGAAGGCGAAGTTGATCGGGGCGCGCGGGTCGGGCGTCTGCGCCTTGCCGGTGGCGAACGGTCTATGACGCGTGCCGCCGATATCTCGTTCCACGCCGCTCGCCCGTTCGCACCAGCCGACCGGCACGAACCAGGCGGTCGAGGATCGCGAGAGCCTCGCTTCGGTCGAGTCTGGTGGCCTCGCGAACGTCCGCGTTGCTGATGGGACCCTCGTCGGCGAGGCCTACGACAAGATCGTCGAGATCGTCCGGACGTCCACACGTGGCTTCGCCGCGTTCGTGATGTGGTCGGGAGTTCGGCATCTCAAGGACGCACTCGCTGCCATGCGGGAACGTGGCGGACGGATCCGCTTGATCACGACCACCTACATGGGCGCGACCGAGAAGCGTGCGGTCGACGAGCTCGTGGCACTCGGTGCCGACGTGCGCGTCGCGTTCGACGCTCGGACGACGAAGCTGCACGCCAAGGCCTGGCTGCTCGAACGCGCGTCGGGCCTGAGCACTGCGTTCGTCGGCTCCTCGAATCTCTCTCACTCGGCGTTGTTCGATGGTCTGGAGTGGAACGTTCGGTTGTCGTCCGTGGACGCCGCACACGTAATCGATCGCGTGCGCATGACGTTTGAGAGCCATTGGGCATCCGAGCACTTCGAGCCATACGACCCCGCGGTGAACGGCGACGAGCTTATTCAGGCACTTCGCGAGCACAACCGCCGCTCGCTCGGCGAGACGTCGACGATCTCGTTCGCGAACCTCGACGTACGCCCCTATCCACATCAGCAGCGGATGCTCGAAGCGCTCGCGGTCGAGCGCGACCGTCATGACCGCCACCGCAACCTCGTGGTCGCCGCAACGGGCACCGGTAAGACGGTCGTCGCCGCACTCGACTACCGCCAACTCCGCGCAAGCCGTGACGCCGACCTCTCGTTGCTCTTCGTTGCCCACCGTGAGCAGATCCTCGATCAGTCGTTGGCGACCTACCGTGCGGTTCTTCGCGACGGCGCCTTCGGCGAAGTCCACGGAGGCGGACGCGTCGCCGAAGGTCGTCACGTCTTCGCGATGGTCCAGTCCCTTCAAGCGGACCGCCTCGAGCAGATCGCGCCCGACGCCTTTGACGTCGTCGTCGTCGACGAATTTCACCACGCAGCGGCCCACGACCTACGATCGCCTGCTCAAGCATCTGCGGCCGGCCGAGCTCCTAGGTCTCACCGGAACGCCCGAGCGACTCGATGGGCAGGACGTAACGGAGTGGTTTGATCAGCGAATCGCGGTCGAGCTTCGCCTCTGGGAAGCCGTAGACCAAGGCTTTCTCGTCCCCCTCCAGTACTTCGGCGTCGCAGACGGAACGGACCTCAGCCAGCTCACTTGGCGACGTGGCGGCTACGCACCAGAGGAGCTCAGCAATCTGTTCTCGAACGATGATCTGCGTGTCGCCAAACTCCTCGAGGCGATCAGACGCATCGTCCTCGACCCGGGATCGATGCGCGCACTCGGCTTCTGCGTGTCGAAAGAGCACGCGCGCTACATGGCGCGAAAGTTCACGGACGCCGGGCTGACCAGCGTCGCGCTGACTGGCGACGATCCCGCCGAGACGCGCGCTCAAGGCCTGAGCGCCCTGCAGTCGGGCAAGTACCGCTGCATCTTCTCCGTCGAGGTGCTCGGCGAGGGCGTGGGCGTGCCGAACGTCGACTGTCTGCTGCTACTCAGACCGACGGCGTCGGCGACGGTGTTCACGCAGCAGTTGGGCCGCGGCCTCCGTCGGGCTGCCGGCAAGAGTCACCTGACCGTGATCGACCTCGTCGGACAGCACCGTCGTGAGTTCCGCTTCGAAGACCGGCTGCGAGCGATCGTTGATGCCAAGCGGGGCAGCGTTCTTGACCAGGTTCGCGCCGACTTCCCGTTCCTCCCGGCCGGGTGCACGGTGGACCTGGATCGACAGAGCCGCGACATCGTCCTCGACAACCTCAGAGCTGCCGTGAGCCGGTCCCGCTGGACGACACTCGTGGCCGACCTGCACGCGGAACCCGACGGACTGCGGTTGCGCGACTTCGTCGATCGCCACGATCATCGGTTGGAGGACATCTACCGTCAGCGTGATCGCGGCTGGACGCGGCTTCGGCGCGCGGCGGGCCATGCGACTGCTGCGCCGACCGAGCCGGAGCTCGAGAAGCGCACGCTCAACGCACTCGGGCGGCTGACGCACATCGAGGACCCCGAGCGCGTTGAGTTCTACCGGCGGCTGCTTCAGATCGAGCTTTCCCCGCGAGTCGAGACCCTTTCAGAGCGCGAGCGCCGTCTGGTGACCATGCTCGCCTGGGGCCTGGGCTCAGGTGACTCCGCGCGGGATTCGCTGTCCGAGTACTTCGCAGCCTTGTGGCGCGAGGCGGCCGTCCGCCAAGAGCTCCTGGAGCTCCTCGACACGCTCGACGCCAGGTCACGGACGCGGGCGGCTCCGTCGGTCCTGCCTGTAGAGATTCCCCTCACGCTGCACGCTCAGTACTCGCGGCAGGAGGTCGTTGCGGCGCTCGGCTATTCGGACGGCGTCAGCCGAAGGTCACCCAGGGCGGGATCCTCTGGGTTCCGCAGGCCCACAGCGACGTGTTCTTCATCGACCTCCACAAAGCCGAGCGCGACTACTCCCGTCGACGATGTACTGCGACTGCGCGATCAACCGCGAGCTCTTCCATTTGGGAGTCGCAGTTGCGTCAGACGCCCGAGCAGCCCACGGTCAAGCGCTACATCAACCACCAGGTGCAAGAAACGCGCGTGCTGCTCTTCGTCCGTGAGCGCAAGACCTTCGAGCTCGGCACGACCCCGTTCACGTTTCTTGGTCCGGTCACCTACGTGGACCATCGAGGTGAGCGGCCCGCGGCCTTCACATGGCGGCTGCCCTCGCCGATGCCCGGGGAGCTCTTCGAAACGGCTCGAAGTGTCGCCGCCGCGTAGCGTGCCAACACCGTGTTGGCGGAAATGTTGGCGAGTCCCCGCCCAAGCCCACTATCCCCAACCAAGAAAACCACCCATTTCCAGCCCAAACCCAAGAGCCGACGCCCGGACTCGAACCGGGGACCCCTTCATTACGAGTGAAGTGCTCTACCAGCTGAGCTACGTCGGCGCCGGTACCATCGTACCGACGAGGATCTCCGGTGCGAGAATCGCCCTGGGATGACCGCGCCGGTCGAGCTCCCCAGCGGGACCGTCACCTTCCTGTTCACCGACATCGAGGGTTCGACCCGGTTGCTCAAGCAGCTGGGTGGCCGGTACGTCGAGGCGCTCGCTCACCCTCGGCAGGTCCTGCGCACCGCGTTCGAGGACCACGGAGGGCACGAGTTCGGGACCGCGGGGGACGCCATGTTCGTCGCCTTTCGGCGGGCGCGGGACGCGGTCGCCGCGGCGGCGGGCGGACAGCTCGCGCTCGCCGGACAGCGCTGGCCGGGCGGGGCGGAGCTGCGGGTGCGCATGGGGCTGCACACCGGCGAGCCCGACGTCGACGAGGCGAACTACGCCGGCTTGGGCGTTCACAAGGCCGCCGGGATCTCGACGGCCGGTCACGGCGGTCAGGTGCTGCTGTCGAGCACGACCCGGGAGCTCGTCGCGGACGACCTTCCCGAGAGCCTTACCCTGAGAGCGAGCGGCATTCGCTTGCGGCGCGAGGCGCTCAGCGGCGCCGACGCCCTCACGCCGAGCGAGCAGCGGATCGCCGACATGGCTGCGACGGGACTAGCCAACGCAGACATCGCCCAGGAGCTCTTCCTGACCGTCAAGACGGTCGAGATGCACCTCACTGCGGCCTACCGCAAGCTCGATATCCGCCGCCGCTCCGAGCTGGCAGAGGCGCTCGGAAGCAAACCTAGGGGCACGGTCCAGGGGTTTCCACGTCGAATCGCAGCCTCGGGGCGATCACCGTTGCGGCCATGTTCAATCCAGAGACGACACCTCCGCCCACCCGCCGCCCACGACCGTCCCGCACTCAGCCGGCCCCGCCGCGCCCTGCGCCTTCCGATGCTCCCTCATGGGGCTCGAGCATTCTCCAGGCGCTGGGCTACGCCTCTGCACTGGGCCTCATGCTCCCGCCGCACTTCTAGTCGAAGGCGTGAGGCGGGACGCCCGTTGAGCTACGTCGGCGCCGCATCGTAGCGACGCTCCCGTAGGCTGCAACGGCTGATGGACGAGCGCTACGAGGTCCTCGACGTCGCCGCCCGGCTCGCGCGCGAGCACCTCGACGGACTGCCCACGCGGCACGTCGGGCCGCGAGCCGGCGTGGAGGAGCTGCGCGAGCGGCTCGCCGTCGAGCTGCGCGACGGCGGCGAGGATCCACGAACGGTCGTCGAGGAGCTCGCCCACGCCGTCGAGCCGGGGCTGGTCGCCTCCGCCGGCCCGCGCTACTTCGGCTTCGTCGTCGGCGGGTCGGTTCCCGCCGCGCTGGCCGCCGACTGGCTCACCTCGACGTGGGATCAGAACGCCGGCGGCTTCACCGTCGCGCCGGCGCTCTCGGTCGTCGAGGAGGTCGCCGCCGCGTGGGTTCGCGAGCTGCTCGGCGTGCCGCCGGACAGCGGGCTGGGCTTCGTCACGGGCTGCCAGATGGCCCACGTCACCTGCCTCGCCGCGGCGCGCCACGCGATCCTCCGCGACGCGGGCTGGGACGCCGAGACTGGAGGCCTCCAGGGCGCGCCGCGGGTACGCGTCCTCGCGACCGCCCAGGCGCACGTGACCGTTCAGGTCGCCTGCCGGCTGCTCGGATTCGGGACGGACTCGATCCGGGCGGTCGCTACGGACGGCCAGGGCCGGATGTCGCCGCGTGAGCTGCGCGCCGCGCTCGCCGAGGGCGACGGCCCGGCGATCGTCTGCGCGCAGGCCGGCGAGATCAACACCGGCGCCTTCGACCCGTTCCCCGAGATCGTCGCCGCCTGCCGCGAGGCCGGCGCGTGGTGCCACGTCGACGGCGCCTTCGGGCTGTGGGCCGCCGCGAGCCCGACGCGCCGCGCGCTCATCGAGGGCTTCCAGGACGCCGACTCGTGGGCAACGGACGGGCACAAGTGGCTCAACGTCCCCTACGACTGCGGGATCGCGATCGTCGCCGACGCCGCCGCCCACCGCGCTGCGATGAGCTCGACGAGCGCCTACATCCCGCGTTCGGACGAGGACCTGCCGTGGGGCTATGACTGGACTCCCGAGTTCTCGCGCCGCGCCCGCGGAGTGCCGGTCTACGCCGCGCTGCGCGCGCTCGGGCGCGACGGGGTCGCCGCGCTCGTCGACCGCTGCTGCGACCACGCCGCCCGCATCGCCGACCGCTTGCGCGGCGAGCCCGGCGTCGAGGTCGTCAACGACGTCGTCCTCAACCAGGTCCTCGTCCGCTTCGAGGACGACGACGCGGTCACCGAGAGGGTCATCGCGCGCGTCCAGGACGAGGGCACGTGCTGGCTCAGCGGCAGCCGCTTCGAGGGCCGCGGCGTGATGCGCGTCTCCGTCGTCGGCTGGCAGACGACGACGGAGGACGCGGACCGCGCGGCGGAGGCGATCGTCGAGGCGGCCCGGGCGCACTGATCGGGCGGCCCTCGCGCGCTCAGCCCTCCGGCTGCTCCAGGAACCCGACGACGTCGCGCAGCCGGCCGTCGACGGCGATCATGCCGACGTCGCGGCCCACAGCGACCGCGTCGCCGCCGTCGGGGACCAGGTGCCAGGTGAAGCGCACGCGGTCGTGGTGGGCCTCGGGCGCGCCCGCGAGCACGAAGCCGTGGCCGGGGTACTGGGCCTGAGCGCCGGCGATCAGCGCGGCGATGCCGTCCTGGCCCTCGCCCTCCATCAGCGGGTCGACGTAGGTGGCGTCATCGGTCACGACCTCGGCGACGAGCGCGCGGCGGCGCTCGGGGTCGGTCTCGTTCCACATCGCGATGTAGCCGTCGATCAGGGTGGTCACGTCGGTCATGTGCATACCTCCGGGAATGGCGGTCGGTCGGGTGATGGCGTGACGGTGCCATCCGGCCCGACGCCGGTCCATTCCCTCCGAGGTAACGGGCGGGCACTCCTTACGCGGCTCTCAGCATCACTTTCGGCCCGCGTTAGGACCCCGCGCTCTACTCGCTCCAATGAGAACTCCATCCGCACTCAAGACCGGGGGCGTTGCCGTGGTGAGCGCGGTGGCGGCCGTCGGAGCCTGCGCGGCCCTCGTCCTCGGCGGGGTCGTCGACGTCGGGCGCACGACCACGACCACGACGCCGAGCCCGTCGGCCGGCACGCCCGTGATCCAGCGCTCGGGCTCGTCGGGCATGTCAGGCGAGTCGCTCACCCAGCTGTACAAGAGCGTCACGGACGGCGTCGTGTTCGTCCAGGCGACCTCGCAGACCCAGACCGATCCCTTCGGCGAGCAGTCCGGCGAACTGACCGCCAGCGGCTCGGGCTTCGTCTACGACGCGCAGGGCCACATCGTCACCAACGAGCACGTCGTCGAGGGGGCCACGTCGCTGCTGGTCCGCATCGGCGCGAACGGCCGCCTGATCCCCGCGAAGCTGGTCGGCGCCGACGCGAGCACCGACATCGCCGTGCTGCAGGTCGATCCCTCCCAGGCGGGCGCGCTCAAGCCGCTGCGGACCGGGTCCTCGTCCTCGGTCCAGGTCGGCCAGACGGCGATCGCCATCGGCAGCCCGTTCGGCCTGCAGGGCAGCCTGACCTCGGGCATCGTCTCGGCCCTCGACCGCCAGATCCAGTCGCCCAGCGGGGCGACGATCAGCGGCGCGCTCCAGACCGACGCCGCCATCAACCCCGGCAACTCGGGCGGTCCGCTGCTCGACGAGAACGGCCGGGTGATCGGCATCAACGCCCAGATCGCGACACAATCGGGCACCAGCAGCGGCGTCGGCTTCGCGATCCCGATCGACACCGTCAAGCAGATCGTGCCGAGGATCGAGTCGGGCGCCGTCGGGCAGCAGCAGCAGGAGCAAGCGCCCCAGCAGCAGCAGGTCCCTTCCGACGAGGGCTCGCCTTCGGTGGGCGTCTCGCCGGACGGCACGCAGCTCGAGCTCGTGCCGTAGCGACCCGCCGGCGCGGCGGAGGGCGGCCAACCATGCCGCCGCGCCGGACCGGGTCGACCCGCGGCCAAGCTGCCGAAAAAAGGGGCGTCCCCGGCGGGTCAAGCGCGAACGCGCCAACGTGTAGACCGAGGGGTCGGGGCGCACGCATCAGCCGGATAGTGCTCAAGGACTCGCGCGCGAACGTCGATACCGAAGTTCAGATGCTGAGCCCGCCCGCCACCAGCAGCAGACTCGAGGCGCCGGTGACCGACGGGCCCTACGCCGGCGCCAGCCTGAGGATCGGGCGGCGTATCTCGGGCGGGGTGGCCCTGATCTGCGCGGTGCTCGAGCTCGCGCTGTTCGCTTTCGCCGCCCCGACCCACGCGGTCGGGCCGGTGGGATGGGGGATCGCCATCGCCCTCGCCGCCGTGCTCGGCGCGGGCGGCTGGGCGCTCCTGCGGCCTGACAACAGGGCCGGTCCGGCGGCGATCGCCGCCCTGCAGTGGACAGGACTCGCATCGGTCGGCGCGCTGACCTTCCTCACGGGGGGCGCCGGCTCGCCCGAGGCACCCGTGACGCTCCTGTGGATGGTCTGCTTCGCCACCTTCCATCCCTGGCGGCGCGCGATCCCCTTCCTGCTCGTCGCGTCGCTGATGACGCTGGCGCCGCTCGTCTACGACCACGCGTCGCGAGCCGAGGTCGGCGACGTCCTCGGGCAGCTCGTCACGTGGCTGGTGATGGCGGCCGTCGCCAACCGCTGGCAGTTCCACATCCGGCGCGACCGGCTCGAGCGCGAGAAGGCCGAGCAGCGGGCGACGACGCTCGCGCGCGTCGACTCCCTCACCGGCCTGGGCAACCGCCGCGCCTTCGACGAGGCGCTCACCTCGCTCGTGGCCCGCGCGCACGTGGACCGTGTCGCCCTGTCGATCGTGGTGGCCGACCTCGACGACTTCAAGGACATCAACGATCGCTTCGGCCACGGCGCGGGCGACCGCTGCCTGCAGGACGTGGCCGAGGCGCTGTACCGGATCCTGCGCGGCTCGGACCGCGCCTACCGTTGGGGCGGGGACGAATTCGCGATCGTGCTCCCGGGCGCATCGCGGCGCGAGGCCGAGGCGGTCTGCGACCGCATCGCCGAGGCGGTCGCGCACTCCTGCTCCGATCCCGACGGGGCCCGCCTGGAGCTCGGCTGCGGCACGGCGCAGCTCGAGCAGGACATGAGCGCCGAGGCGCTGCTCGACGTCGCCGACCTCGACCTCTTGGCCGGGAAGGGAACGCGCGGCGCGCGGCGCTTCCGCCTGCTCGACGCACGCGGGGCCTGAGCGGGCGCGCGACGCCGGGCACCCCGGGCCGGGCGGGTCGCCGAGGGGTCCGCGAGGATGGGGCCATGGCCAGCCGCCCCTCGCGGGCGACGCCGCCGGGCCGCGCTTGCCGCCGCCGCGACGGCGATCGCGGCCCTTGTAGCGGGGCTGGTGATCGGCGCCGGCTCGGGAGACGAGCCTGACTTCCACGCCGCGCTCGCGTCGACCTTCGCCACCTACGGGGAGCCGCTGGCGTGCGGCGGGACCTTGCAGGTCGGTCAGGCCGGCACGGCCAACAAGACGCTGCCGTGCGGCACGCAGGTCCTCTTCCGCCTGAACGGGCGCGAGACGACGGTGCCGGTGATCGACCGCGGGCCCTACGTCGCAGGGCGCGACTTCGACCTCACCGCGGCGACGGCGAGCGCGCTGCGCTTCGACGGCCTCGGGACCGTCGAATGGGCGGTTGCGGGAAAGTAGAGTCCGGGGAGCATGGCCACGCCGCAGCACTCGATCGAGCTCATTCACGCGCGAAACCTCATGGCGAGCCTGTCGACCCCGGCCTTCCTGGTCGACGAGGGCGCGACCCTGGTCTTCTACAACGACGCTGCGGGACAGTTGCTCGGGCGGCACTTCGAGGAGCGAGGCCCGGTGCCCGCCGGCACGTGGTACCAGGAGTTCGGGCCGGTGGACAAAGAGGGCAATCCGCTGCCGCTCGAGGAGCTCTCGACGACGGTCGCGCTGCGCCACGGCCATCCGGCGCACGCGCGCTTCTGCATCCACAACCTCTCCGGCGAGCGCCACGAGATCGACCTCAGCGCGATGCCGATCGTCGGCTCGGAGGGCTTCCGCGGCGCGATGGCCTTCTTCTGGCCCGTGGGGTCGGGGCCGTGACCGCGCGGCCCGGAGCATGACCGTGGGGTCGGGGTCGTGAAGGTCAAGGTGTGGGGGGCGCGCGGGTCGATCCCCGCGCCCGGGCCCGAAACCGCGCGCTACGGCGGCAACACATCGTGCCTCCAGGTCACCCTGTCCGACGGAACCTCGATCGTGCTCGACGCGGGCACGGGCATCCGCACGCTCGGGCTCAGCGAGCCACCGCCTCCGTGCCACGTGCGCATCCTCCTGACTCACCTGCATCTCGACCACATCCAGGGCCTGCTGTTCTTCGCGCCGTCGTTCGACGCACGCAACGACCTGACGATCTGGGGGCCGTCGGCGTCCGACGCGTCGCTCGAGGACCGCATCGCCCGCTACATCTCGGCGCCGTTGTCGCCTGTCGAGGTCCGCGAGCTGCCCTGCCAGCTCTCCTTCGTGGACTCGCCGACGACCGAGTGGGAGATCGGCTCGGCCCGGATCCAAGCCGCTTCGGTCACCCACCGCGGCCCGACGCTCGGTTACCGGATCACCGACGGCGATGCCTCGCTCTGCTACATCCCCGACCACGAGCCGGGGATCGGGGGCCCGCTCGACGGCCTCGAGCCACAGTGGATCTCCGGGTTCGCGCTTGCCCAGGGGGTCGACCTGCTCGTGCACGACTGCCAGTACCGCGACGAGGAGTACGCCAGCCACGTCGGCTGGGGGCACTCGGCGGTCTCGCACGCGCTGTCCTTCGCGCGGCGCGTCGAGGCCCGGCGCGTGCTGCTCTTCCATCACGACCCGCTGCACTCCGACGACGCGCTCGACGCGCTCGGCGAGGGAGCGACCACGATGTGGCGCGAGATGGGCGGCGCCGACGGGGCGCTCGAGCTCGCGGTCGAAGGCGGCGAGCTCGAGGTGACGGGCGCGAGCGCCGGCGCTACGAGCCGGGGTTGAGGAGCTCGGGCAGCGAGCCGCCCGGATCCCGGGGCCGGGCCCTTACCGCGCGATCGGGCCGGGCCCTTGCCGCGCGATCGGGCCGGGTCACGCCGGCTCGTCCTCGAGGCTGACGAGCCGCTGCTCGAGCGCCCAGCGACTGAGCTCGTGGCGGTTTGACAGCTGGAGCTTTCGCAGGACCGAGGAGACGTGGGCCTCGACGGTCTTGGCGCTGATGCCGAGCCGGTGGGCGACCTCCTTGTAGAGGTAGCCGCGCGCGATCAGGCGCAGCACGTCGCGCTCGCGCTCGGTGAGGTGGTCGAGGTCGGCGTCGGGTGCGGCGCTGGTGGCGCGCCCGGGCTGCGGATCCGGGCTGGAGGAGGCGCCGGCGAAGGCGTCGAGGACGAAGCCGGCGAGGCGCGGGCTGAACACGGCGTCGCCGTCGGCGACTCGGCGGACGGCGTCGGCGAGCTCGAGCGTCGAGATGGTCTTGGTCACGTAGCCGCGCGCGCCGGCGCGGATGACGCTGATCACGTCGTCGGGCTCGTCGGAGACGCTGAGCGCGAGGAAGCGCGTCTGGAGGCGCTGGGGGGCGACCCGCGCGATGACCTCCACGCCGCCTCCGCCGGGCATGTGGACGTCGAGGAGCACCACGTCGGGGCGTTCCCGTGCGATGAGCTGGACCGCCTCTTCGACCGTCCCCGCGTCGCCGACGACCTCGACGTGCTCCCCGAGCTCCGCGCGCACGCCGGCGCGGAACAGGTGGTGATCGTCGACGAGCACCACGCGCGGGCGCAGGGCCTGGGGCGTCATCCGCTTGCTCGCCCCATGCTCAGCTCGACCTCGGTGCCCTCCCCCGGCTTTGAGTCCACGCGCGCGTGGCCGCGGTGTCGCTCCATGCGGCCGACGATCGACTCGCGCACGCCGCGGCGGTCCTCGGGCACGGCCGCGGGGTCGAAGCCGGCGCCGCGATCGCGGACGAACACGTGCACCTCGGTCTCGGTGACCTCGGCGTAGAGGTCGATCCTCGCGGCTCCCGAGAAGCGAGCGGCGTTGGCGAGCGCCTCGCGCGCGGCCTGGACGAGCGCTGCGAGGCGGGCGTCGAGCGGCGCGTCGCCGACGGTCACGACCTCCACCTCGACGCCGTGCAGCCCCTCTATCTCGTGGGCTACCGCGGTCAGCCCGGCGCCGAGCGAATCGGTCGGCGCCGCGGGCGAGACTCCCGACAGCCACTGGCGAAGGTCGCGCTCCTGCCGGCGGGCGAGCGTGCCGACGATCCGCGGGTCCTCGGCGCGCCGCTGGATGAGCGCGAGCGTCTGCAGCACCGAGTCGTGGAGGTGGGCAGCGACCTCGGCGCGCTCCTGGCTGCGGATGCGCTCGGCGCGCTCGGTCGCCAGCGCCCGGGCCTGGCGGACCATCCACGGCCCGAAGACGAGCGCGATCACCGCGACGACGACGACGATGCCGACGGCCGCACGCCGCAGCGCAGCGAAGGTCCCCGTCGCCTCGAGGAAGATCAGCGCGGCGATGACGACGAGCGCGGCGCCGAGCAGGCCGCCGGGAACCGAGCCGCGGTCCTCGTCGGCCTGATCGGCGGGCGACGAGGCGGCGGGTGAGGGGACCGCGGACGAGGACGGGGCGGCCTGACCGGCCGACGATAAGGCGGCGGGTGAGGGGACCGCGGGCGGCGAAGCGGGTGGGGTTGGAGCGGTCGAGGGCGCCGGTCGATCCGCACCGCCGGCCCAGCGCGTGCGCTCTCGCGTCGGGGTGAGGCGTCGCCCTCCGGCGCCCCAGGCCTGACGGGCGATGAGCGCGAGGCCAGAGGAGCCGAGCACGACGGGCCAGACGACGAAGTCGCCCGGCCACAGGCCGACCTGGCGGAGGAGGAGCAGGCCGGCGAGGACGAGCAGGCCGATGCCGGCCGCGGCGCGCCAGCCGCCGCCGCCGCGCAGGCTTCCCACCACCGCGCGGTGGTCGCGCAGCGCCGCTGCTCCCGGTGGCCCCGACGGTCCGTCGGCGGGGACGAGCGCCCACGCCAACACGTAGAGCGCCACGCCCGCGCCGCCGAACGCGGCCAGGGCGACGAAGACGACGCGCACGGGCAGGGCGTCGACGCCGAAGTACCGCGCGAGGCCGGCGCACACGCCGCCCGCGTAGCCCTCCGCCGGGACCCGGTACAAGCGCGGCGGCCGCCCCGGGGCGCTGACAGCGGGAGGGTGAGGCGGAGTCCTGCCTGTTGGCGGCGTGCCCATCGTCGTCCCGGGCGGCGTCCTGCCTGTCGGCGGCGTGCTCATCGTCGCGGTCATCTTCGCACCGGGCTTCGCGGGTCCGGGCCGTCCGGGACCAGAACCGCGCGCCCGCCGCCGTCGCTCAGTCGCGACGGCGGCGAAGGCCGCTGGCCAGCAGAATCGCGCCTGCCGCGGCGAGAAGCGCCGGCCAGAGGTAGTTGAGCGACAGGTCGATGACGTCCTCCGAGGCCAGGGTGAGCAGCACGCCCAGTGCGACGAGGACGATCCCGCCGATCAGCGATGTGAGGTCCGGGTTCCTGGTGAAGCGCGTCATCAGCGGACACCTCCGAGGCTGTTGGTGGCGGCGGCCCAGCCCGCCCCGAGGGGCGGCCCGATCCGGTCCTGGTCACCGGGCCCCGAGCGGTCGCCGTTCGGCGGGCTCGGCGCCGCGCTCGCGCGGTAGACGCGGACCTCGCCCAGGCCGACTGAGCCGTCGACGATCAGCCGGCGAAAGCCCTTCGCGCCGGCGCGACCGGGACTGACCAGCGTGTTGTCGACGTCGGCGCCGTCCTGATCGCGACCGAACAGCCGCACGTTCCCCACGCCAGCGGTACCGCTGGCCTGGACCTCGACGCCGTCGGGCACGACGAAGGTCAGCTCGCCCACGCCGACGTCGCCCTCCACGCGCGTCGTGCCCTGCGGGAGCTCGGTACCGCGCAGGTCGATCCACAGCTCGCCCGCGCCGAGCTCGTAGGTGGGCTTGATCGACGCGGCGTTCGCCGGGCGGTACACGCGCGTTCCCGCGCCGCCGTTGAGGTGGATGTCAGCCGCGACGAGCACGCCGAGCACCGCCGCGGTCGCGAGCCCGAGCCCGATCAGCGCCGGCGCGCCGCCGAACCAGGCGCTCGCCACGAGCGCGAGGCCGGTGACGACGACGGCGCCCGCGACGAACGTCCCGATCCGGACGTCGTAGGCCCCGGCGGCCAGGAGCACGCCCCCGAGCCCGACGACGAGCAGCACCGCACCCAGAGCGATCCCCGTCGCCCGCTGCCGGCGAGGCCGGCGCGGCGGGAAAGGCGGGAGGGGCCGAGGCGTCTCCGGCCCGGCCGGCCCGAAGCCGCCCGGAGGCAGCTCCTCGGTCGGCGCAGCGCCGGCCGGCAGCGCGACTGCCGGCCGGCCCGGCAGCTCCTCGGTCGGCCTTGGGGCCGTCCCGCCCGTGAGCGGCTCGATCGCCGTCGTGCCCGGTGCCAGCGGATCGCCGGACGGCAGGCCACCGTGGGCGAGCGCTCCCGGCCCCGCCTCCTCGCCATCCGCCGGACCGTCCTCCCCGGGCGCGGTGGGGCCGCCCGGGAACGCGGTCTCGGGGGGCGAGGAGGTGGCGGCGGTGGAGGAAGAGGCGAAGGGCGGGGAGCCGGGGGAGGCCGTCGGCGCAGAGGCGCGGCCCGCCCGCTCGACCCCGAAGCGCTCGCCGAGCGACGTGTAGCGCAGCAGCAGGAAGACGCCGCCGCCCAGCAGGGCGAGCGACCAGAAGATCCCGCCGCCCCACCAGAGGTCGAGCGCGTTGAGCAGCGCGATCGCGCCCAAGGCAAGGAGCACCGCCCCGACGATCACCCACGCGCGGTCGCGGCCGCTCGACGGCAGGCCTCCGGTGCGGATGATGGGCCGCGCGTTGCCCTGCTCGGGCACGAGCAGGAAGGCGGCGAGGTAGGCGATGACGCCGACGCCGCCGACGAAGGTCACGGCGACGAACGCCAGCCGGACGATCACCGGGTCGATGCCGAGGTACTGCCCGAGGCCGCCGCACACGCCGGCGATCCACCGGTCGTCGCGGCTGCGCTCGAGCCGGCGAGGTCGCCCGCCGGGGTCGTATGCGCTCGTGGTCGTCATGCCTGGCACCGCCTCTTCTCGGGTTCGTGATCCGTGACGGTGCAAGGGTGGCGCGAGAACGCCGCGCGCACCATTGGGAATGTCCCCTAAGGGGTTCGCGGGGTCAGCGGCGGAGCGGCCGCAGGGTCAGCAGCTCGGCGACCAGGCGAAGGCTGGGTTGCGGCGCAACCCCTCGTCGCGGGCGACGAGCGGATGGGTGTCGCGGCAGACCTCGAGGTATTCCTCGTCGAGGACCTCGGCGTCGTAGAGACACAGGCCCGTGATCTCGTATTCGATGGCCACGTCCTGGGCGAGACGCTCGTAGCGACGCAGGGTGTCGGCGGACATGTCCTCGCGGACGCCGGCGTGCAGGTTGCCGACCAGGCGCAGTCGACGCGGGCTGGCCTCGGCCATCCCGCTCACGCGGGCCGCCGCCGCCTCGGGCTCGAAACCCGGGCCGTAGGCGTCCTCGGCGTCGATCCACGTCACGGCCGCGACGACGTCGGGCGCGAGCATCGTCTCGAGCCGTCCCTGCACGCGCTCGCACAGCTGCGCGATCACGTGGTCGCCGCATGCCAGCCCCTCCGCGATGAACGGCGCCGCGAGCATCGCGCCGGCGTCGGGGCCGTAGTGCACCGCGCCGCAGTGGTCCCGCGGCCGCGGCGTGCGCTCGACGCCGACGGCGGTGTCGAAGGTCTGGTCCTCGAGGATGCGCGCCTTGGGCGACCCGCAGGTCTCGCAACGATAATTAGCGGCCCGGGAAGCCGAGTACGTAAGCGCGTTGCAACGCGCGCATTCGAAGACCGACACTTCGTCTCCTCATCCTCGACACGACTCGCGACCTCCCGAGCCGCGCTTGAAACGGATCATTTCATACAAAGTCTCCGTATACGTGGTTTGTTCAGCAGAAATGCCCAATTTTGATCTTCAGTCGCACTCGGTCTTCTCCGACGGCGCCCTCCCGCCGGCCGAGGTCGTCGGTCGCGCGGCCAGGGCCGGCATCGAGCTGCTGGCCCTGAGCGACCATGACACCGTCGCCGGGGTGGACGAGGCACTCGCCTCAGGCCGGCGCCACGACGTTGCGATCGTTCCCGCGGCCGAGCTGTCGGCCGTCCACGACGGCCGTGAGGACCTCCACGTCCTCGGCTACGGGATCGACCACGCCGACGCGACGCTGCTCGAGCGGCTCGCCCGATACCGCGAGGACCGCTTCCTGCGGGGCGAGCGGATGGCGGCGCTTTTGCGCGAGCAGGGCTGGCAGCTCGACGACACGCCGCTGCGCGCCCGCCGCGACGCCGGCCGCCCCGTGGGCCGGCCCCACCTCGCGCACGCCGTCTTCGACCACCCGGCCAACGCGCAGCGAGCCCGCGCCGAGGGGCTTCGGACCTTCTCCGATCTGCTCGTCGCCTACCTGATCCCCGGCCGCCCGGCCTACACGCCGCGCACGCACCCGACGGTGCCCGAGGCGATCGCGACGATCCACGACGCCGGCGGCGTCGCGGTGTGGGCCCACCCGTTCTGGGACGTCGACGCCGGCGAGGAGGTGCTGGCGACCATCGACGCCTTCCTGGCCGTCGGGCTCGACGGCGTCGAGGTCTTCTACCCGACCCACGGCCGCGAGCAGGTCGAGCTGCTCGCGACGCACTGCGCTCGCCACGGCCTCCTGCAGACCGGATCGGCCGACTTCCACGGCCCCGACCACCCCGACTTCGCCCGCTTCGGCGCCTTCGAGCTCTACGGCCGCGAGCCGGTGCTCGGGCCGATCGTGCGCTCGAGCCGGTAGGCCAGCGCCTCGAGCGCGAGCTCCTCGCTCACGTTGAGGATGAGGCGCTTGCGCGTGTCCTCCACCAGCTCGATCGCCGCGCGCAGCGCCGCGGGGTCGCGACCGGCGGCGTCAAGCGCCAGCGCGTCGCGGCGATCGGTCGCATGGACCAGGTCGGGGGCGTCGAGGACGACGCAGGAGACGTCGCGGAACCACTGGCCCGTGAGCTGCAGCCCGAGGTCCAGGGCGGCGGTGCGCACGCGGCGCTCGGTGCGCTTGACGCGCTCGGCGTGCTCGGTCTGGCGGCGGCGGCGGTCGCGCTTGGCCACGAGCTCGAGCTCGTCGGAGAAGGTCGCCTCGAGCTCCTCGGCGGCCGCCCGGCCCTGGCGGCCGGCGCCGGCGAGCAGGTCGCGCCACGGCTTGCCGCCGACGTCGCCCGCCAGCGCGGCCCGGGCGAGGCGCTCGGCCGCCTCGCGGAGCGCCGGGCCGTCGCCGGTGGCGAGGATGCGCGCGCGACCGCCGTCGCCGAGCGCGAGCCAGGCACACGCCTGGGCGGTCTCCGGCGCCACGCCCTCGCCCACGAGCACGGCGGCGAGCTCGCCCGGCGCGAGCGGATCGAAGCGCACGGCCTGGCAGCGCGAGGCGATCGTCTCGAGCACCTCGGCGGGACGGTCGGTGAGCAGGACGAGGTGCACGTAGGCGGCCGGCTCCTCGAGCGTCTTGAGCATCCGGTTGGCCGCCTCGTCGTTCATCGTGTCTACGCGCTCGATGACGAACACGCGCCGGCGGGCCTCGAACGGCGTGCGCGCGGCGGCTGCGACAACCGCCTCGTCGATGTCGCCGGTGAGCAGCTCGTGGGCGCCGGAAGGTGCGACCCAAGTGAGATCGGGGTGCGTCCGGCGCGCCACCCGTGTCCGGACACCGTCGGGATCTGGAGCTCCCTCCGCCAGCAGCTCGGCGGCGAACGCCTGCGCCACGGCGCGCTTGCCCGATCCCGAGGGCCCGTGGAAGAGGTAGGCGTGCGAGGCCCGCCCGTGCGGCGGCAGCGCCGCGCCGAGCACGGCCCGCGCGTGCGGGTGAGGCTCGGTGCCGGGGAGCGGTGACGTCGCCGGGGGCATCGCCGTCGATGCTAGAGGCGTCGGGTAGGGTCGCGCCGCGCATGGCCCGCGGACGGCTTATCACGATCGAAGGCCTCGACGGAGCAGGCAAGACGACCCTTGCCGCCGGCCTCGAGCACGAGCTTCGCGCCCGCGGCGTGCCGGTCACCGTGCTGCGCGAGCCGGGCAGCGTCGAGCTCGCCGAGCGCCTGCGCGAGCTCGTGAAGGACCCCCGCCGCCACGTGACACCGCGCGCCGAGGCGCTGATCTACGCCGCCGCGCGCGCGCAGCTCGTCGAGGAGCGCCTGCGCCCGATGCTCGAGGCCGGTGAATGGGCGCTGCTCGACCGCTTCGTCGACTCCTCACTCGCCTACCAGGGCGCGGGCCGCGCCCTGGGTCTCGACGACGTCGCAGCGATCAACGCCTTCGCCACCGGCGGCCTGAGCCCCGACCGCACGCTGCTGCTCGAGGTCGACCCCGCGACGGGCCGCGCGCGTCAGGGCGAGCGCCTGGAGGGCTTCGATCGCCTCGAGCGCGAGGAGGCGCCGTTCTTCGAGGCGATCGCCGCCGCCTACGCACGCCTCGCCGCCGCCGAGCCCGCCCGCATCCGCCCGATCGACGCGAGCCGTCCACCCGGCCGGGTGCTCGCCGCGGCGCTCGCGGCGCTCGAGGACCTGCTCTGAGCAGGGCTCGCGGCGCTCGCGGCGCGGCCTCTCGCCGTCAGTGGACGACCACTTTGAGGACGACGATGACGACTCCGAAGGCCCCGTTGACCACCGCGGTGCGCACGATGCCCCAGAACCCCTGACGCTCCTGGCGCGCGACCGCGACGCCATAGCCCGCCAGGACGCAGATCCCGACCGCGAGCGCCAGGGCGACGCCGTCGTCCTCGGAGATGATGTCCAGCGCGCCGAGCGCGACCGCCGCCAGGGGCAGGAAGGCCGACTCGATCAGCGGCCAGTTCTCGACCATCCGCTCCTTCATGCCCGCCCAGCCGACGGGATGGCCGATGGCCATGCGGCCGGCAACCATGCCCGCGTAGACGTGGGCGAGCCAAAACACGACGACCGTCGACGCCACGCTGCCGACCACCTCCAGATCGGTCGCGCTGTACTCCGAGGCGACGGCGATGAGCGAGATGACGAGAACCGTCCCGTAGATCGCCTCCTGCAGGCTCTGCGCGGACCGCTCGCGGGCTTTCTTGGGGAGCGCCTCGCGGCGCGGGCCCGCCGCGGCCTCAGGCCTCGGCTCGGCGTCGACCTGCTCGGAGGGGACCCGCTCGGCCGGGACCTGCTCGGTGCGCGTCTCGTCCCCGGCGGCCATCGCGGGACGCTACCGCGCTACCCCTGTGCTGCGTAGCCCTGCGGATGAGCCTGGTGCCAGGCCCAGGCGTCGGCGATCATCGTGTCGAGGTCGGGCTTGCGTGGCTCCCAGCCCAGCTCCTCGCGGATGCGCGCGCTCGAGGCGACGAGCCGCGGCGGGTCGCCGGGCCGGGCCGCCATCTCCGCAACCTCGACGGTGCGCCCGGTGACCTCCTCGCACGCGCGGATCACCTCGCGCACCGAGAAGCCCTCGCCGTTGCCGAGGTTGTAGACCCGGTGGCGCCCGGGCTCGACCGCCTCGAGCGCGAGCTCGTGGGCCTCGGCCAGGTCCTCCACGTGGATGTAGTCGCGCACCGCGGTCCCGTCCTCGGTCGGGTAGTCGGTCCCGTAGAGCTCGACCCGCGGCTGCGTGCCGAGCGCCGCGCGCAGCACGTTGGGGATGATGTGGGACTCGGGCTCGTGGTCCTCGCCGAACGGTCCGCTCGCCCCCGCCACGTTGAAGTAGCGCAGGCTCGCCGCTCCGAGCCCGTGGGCGACGCACTCGTCGTGGATCATCATGTCGACCGCGAGCTTGGAGGCGCCGTAGGGGTTGGTCGGGCGGGTCGGCGTCTCCTCGTTCATCGGCAGGTGCTCGGGGGCGCCGTAGGTCGCGCAGGTGGAGGAGAAGACCAGGCGTCCCACGCCGTGCTCGCGCAGGCCGTCGAGGAGGTTGCGGGTGCCGATCACGTTGGTGTGCCAGTAGCGCTCGGGGTGGCGGACGGACTCCCCGACGAGGGCGAGGGCGGCGAAGTGCATGGCGCCGTCGAAGCCCCCATCGAGGGCGTCGTGGACCACCGCGGCGTCGCGGAGGTCCACCCGGACCAGCCGAGCCCGGTCCGGGATCGCCGCCTCATGGCCGCGCGAGAGGTCGTCGAGGACCGTGACCCCGTGCCCCGCGGCGATGAGCCGGGCGGCCACCACGCTGCCGATGTAGCCGGCGCCGCCTGTGATCAAGAGCCTCACTTGCAGGGGGTATAGCGGACCGGGCGGGCGGGTGACCGGCGGCGGCGACCGTGCGCCGACCTAGAATTGCGTGAAGTCCGTCGACGGAACGAGCGCGGGGGCTCGGATGGAGAAGCGACCACACGACAGCGGGGCGCCGGACGAGGCCGACGAGCCGACGGCCGACGGCGAGCGCGCGGGCGAGGCCGCAGGGCCTGGAGGCGAGATCGCGGGGGAAGCCGCAGACCCTCGCGGCGAAATCGCGGAGCCGGGCGAGTTCGAGGTGCCCGAGCGCCGTCCGCGCCGCGCCCCAGGCGACGCCCTGCGCGCCAAGCTTGCCGACGAGGTCGCGGCGCGCGACGAGAGCGATCGGCGCCGTGAGGCCGCCGACGGGCAGCGGGTGGCGGCGGTGCGCAGGGTCGAGGAGCTCGAGCTCGAGCTCGCCGGCGCGCAGGAGCGCGCGGAGACGCTCGCGGCGCAGATCGAAGAGCGCGACCAGGCCCTCGAGGACATCCAGGGCGGGGCCGAGCGCACCGCGGCAGACCTCCGGCGCGCGCTCGAGGCGCGCGACGCCGCCGAGCGATCGATGGAGGCCAGCACGCAGCAGCGCGGCGCAGCCGACCGCGTCGCGCACGAGGCGCTGGCCGAGCGGCGCGCCCTGGAGCGGGCGCACGCCAAGACGCGCGACGAGCTGGCCGCCGAGCAGGCCGCTCGCGAGCGGGAGGTGTCCGAGCTGCGCGAGGCGCTGGAGACCGCACGGCGCGAGGGCGGCGAGGCACTCGAGACCGCGCGGCGCGAGGGCGGCGAGGCACTGACCGCCGTGCAGCGCGAGGGCGCGAGCGCCCTCACCGCTGCCAAGGCGGACGCCGACCGGCGCCTTGCCGCGGCGGCGGACGAGGTGGCCCGCGCGCGGGCGCGGGCGAGCGAGCTGGAGGCGGCCGTCGCGGCCGCCCGCTCGGCGAGCGCGGAGGGGATCGGCACGTGGCGCGCGGAGACCGAGCGCCTGCAGGCCGCGGTCACCGCGCTGCGTCTCGCCGAGGCCGAGCAGCGCGACGCGCTGCAGACCGAGCAACGCGAGCGCTACGGCACCGTCCAGCGGCTCGAGGCGCTCGGCGGCGGCGCCGCCCCGGTCGGCAACGCCGTCGACGAGCTCGAACCGGTCGCTCGCGCGCGCGTGCTGAGCGAACGCCACCGGCGCGCGCAGGCAACGGTCGAGACCGCGGTCGGCGAGCGCGACGCGCGCATCGCCTCGCTCGAGGCCAAGCTCGGCGAGACCGAGGCCGCGCGCGACGCGGCTGCGGCCTCGGCGACCGAGGCGCAGGAGCGGGCCAAGGAGGCCGCCGAGGCCCTCGCGCGCGCCCGCGCGTCGGCCGAGACCGAGACCCGTGAAGCGTGGGCGCAGGTCGAGACCAAGGCGGCCGAGCGCGAGGCGGCGATGCAGACCGAGCTGCGAGTCGCGCGAGAGGACGCCGAGGCGACGCGCCGCGAGCTGGTGGGCCAGCTCCAGGACGCCGACACCGGCCGCCGCGACCAGGCTGAGCGCCTCGCCGCGCTGGAGACGACGCACGCCGACCTGCTGAAGGAGCTGCGCCGCGCTCGGGCGGAGGCGGACGCGCTGCGGGCGCTCGCGCCCGGCGAGCCGAAGCTCCCCCCCGCGACGCAGGAGGCGAAGCGGCGCGAGACCGAGGAGCTCGAGGTGCTCGATGCCGCCGGCGGCGAGCAGCCGCCCGCGGCGGCGGCCGCGGCCGCCGAGCCCGCGACGCGTGTCCAGCGACGCGGTGGTGATCGGGGTGCGCCGGAGGGCGAAGGCGGAGACTCCGTGACGGAGATCGCGGCGCTGAAGGAGGCGCGCGAGGCCGCCGAGTCGCGGGCGAAGGAGGCCGAGCGCAAGGCGCAGGAGGCCGAGCGCAAGGCGCAGGAGGCCGACCGGCGGGCCAAGGAAGCCGACCGGCGCGCTCGCGACCAGTCCGAGCGGGCGCGCCTGCGTGTGCCTCCGGCGCCCGCCCGTCGGCCGGGCGCGGCGCCCCGGGCGGAGCAGGAGCCGGCGCGGCGGTCGCGCTTCTCGTCCGAGCTCGTCCTGGGGATCGTCCTGCTCCTGCTCGGCGTGCTGATCGCCGTCCTCATCTTCACCGGCTTCCCGGGCTGAGACGCGACCGCAGATTCAGCGCGCGGCCCGCCGTCCCCAGCGCTTGAGCACCTGCCACGTCAACGTCGGGCTTCGGTCGGCGTCGAGCAGCGAGGTGTCCCACACCCGCCGGCCGCGCTGCGCCGGCGGGCTGAGCTGATACCACAGCAGTTGCCGCACCTGTCGCTGGCGTGCCAGCAGGGCGAGCGTCCTCGCCGTCCAGGCGGCGCGCGTGCGCTCTTTCAGCCCGCGCACCCCATGGCGGAAGTAGCCGAACTCGGTGAGGTAGAGCGGCAGCGGTCCCCCGCGGCGGTTCGCGAGCGCCCCGCGCGCGGCCAGCCGGCGCAACGGCACCCGCAGCCGGTCGAGGTCTGCGATCCCGATCGTCCGCTCGGTCGGCTGCCCGGGAGGGGTGAGGAAGGCGTAGGGGTGGTGCGCGTAGCCGTCGGCACGCAGCGGTTTGCACCGGCGCTTGGCCCGCCAGCGACCGTCTGAGCAGGTGACTTCTCGCAGCCACTGGAGCGGGTTGGTCGCCGCGCCCTTCCCCGAGGCGGACGTCTCCCCGAAGAGCACCGGGTGCACCGGGTCGATGCGCTGCAAGGCGCGCCAGCCCGCCTCGTAGAAGCGCCGGTAGCGCAGCCCGGGCCGGCGCTGGGACAGGAAGGCCGGGTGGTTGGGCTCGTTCCAGATCGACCAGCGGGCGACCCGGAGGCGGTAGCGCAGGGCCACCTGCGCCACCCAGCGCCCGAAGACGCGGGGCGATCGCTTGCTGTCCGCAGCCCACCCGGTCAAGGTCAGCTGGACGCGCAGCCGCGCCCTTCGCAGCTCCGTCACCGCCTGATCCACGACCCGCTGCTGGGCGGGCCAGGCTCCCCAGTCCAGGTTGAGCCGCACCGTGCTGGCGCGCAGCTGCTGCGCCTGGGAGATCAGCAGCCGGCGGTCGGCCGCGTTCGCCGAATACGCCAGCCGATCGTCCTGGACGGCCAGCTCGAACGCACCCGCCGCAGGGGCCCAGACGGCCAGCACGGCCAGCGAGACCAGCAGCGGCTTGAACGCCATCCTCATCGGCGGTCGCGGCCCGCGGTCGGCTTCCGTCCGGCGCATCGGTGGGTGAGCACCGCCGCAGCGTAGTCGTCGCGGTCGGCGACACGGTCGGCCACGCGCCCCCGGACCGGGCTCCCCGAGACGGGCCCCCGGCTACGATCACCCGTCCGATGCGAAGCCGGACGACCGTCCTGATGCTCCCTCTCGCCGTGCTCGCGCTCGCGGCGCTCTGCCTCGTCGCAGCGCCCGCCACGCGTGCCGCGTCGAGCGCCTACGAGCAGGTCCTCAAGGACTATCGCGACGACGGCAAGATCGACCCCTGCAAGTTCAGCGACAAGACGCTGCGCGACGCCCAGGGACAGATCCCCGCCAACATCGAGCAGTTCGCGCCCGACTTCCCGACCGCGCTGGGCGACGCGATCACCAAGCGCACGCAGGGCCGCTGCGCGGGCAAGGGCTCGGGCTCGACCGCGCCGCCCGCGACGACCACGCCACCGTCGACGACGCCCACCACGCCGCCGACCCAGGCCGCGCCGCCGGCGCAGACCACGCCGCCCGCCCAGACGGCGCCGCCCACCCAGACCACCCCGCCTGAGCAGAACGCCCCGCCGGTCCAGACTGCGCCCGGCGGGCGCGCCGCTCCGGCGACCGGTGAACCGGCTTCCGCGGCCGACGACTCCCCCTCGGTCTGGCTCATCGTGCTCATCGTCGTCGGCGCGCTCGTGGTCCTGGCCTGGCTGCTCTACTTCCTGGGGCGCTGGATGGGCTGGGACGGCCGGCGCCTGGCGGGCGCGCGCCAGGACGTCGACGAGGCGGCCTACCGCGCGAGCGGCACCTGGAGCGACTTCCGCGACTGGCTCAGGCTCGGTCGCTGACCCCGCCTGCCCGCGCTCCGCGCCCGCGCCCTGGACCGGTCGCTGACCGCGCTTCGTCCTACAATCAGCGGTGGATCTGGACCACGTTTCCGCCGGCTCCGCACCGCGAGTCCGTCCGGCCGCAGTGAGACTGTTCGCTGTTACCCCCTGACGTCGAGACAGGGGCGGCGAGGACCTCGCAAAGACCGAGAAACGCGGAGGAGGAAGCGGGATGGACCAGGTCCGGGAGACCACCACGATGACGCCACTCGAGACAGGTCAGGGCCTGACCGTCCGGCGACTTTTCACCACGCCGGAGGAGCACCCGTTCGACACGGTCGAATGGGAGCTCCGCGACGCGCGGATCGGGCACGGGGACAAGGTGTCCTTCGAGCAGCGCGACGTCGAGTTCCCCGTCTCGTGGTCGCAGAACGCGACGAACATCGTCGCCCAGAAGTACTTCCGCGGGCAGCTCTCCTCCCCCGCACGCGAGCGCTCGGTCAAGCAGATGATCGGCCGCGTCGCCGGGACCATCGCCGGCTGGGGCCGCGACCGCGGCTACTTCGCCACCGACGAGGCCGCACAGACCTTCGAGGCCGAGCTCACGCACATCCTGCTCCACCAGATGGCGGCCTTCAACAGCCCCGTGTGGTTCAACGTCGGATGGCACCCCGAGGGCGACCCGAAGAACCAGGCGAGCGCGTGCTTCATCCTCTCGGTCCAGGACGACATGCAGTCGATCCTCGACTGGAACACCAAGGAGGGGATGATCTTCCGGGGAGGATCGGGCTCGGGGATCAACCTGTCGAAGATCCGCGGCTCGATGGAGCCTCTGTCGAAGGGCGGCACCGCCTCGGGCCCGGTGTCCTTCATGCGCGGCGCCGACGCGTGGGCCGGCTCGATCAAGTCGGGGGGCGGCACGCGCCGCGCCGCGAAGATGGTCGTGCTCGACGTCGACCACCCCGACATCCGTGACTTCATCTGGTGCAAGGCGCGCGAGGAGGAGAAGGCCAACGCGCTGCGCGAAGCCGGCTTCGACATGTCGATCGACGGCGAGGGCTTCCAGTCGATCCAGTACCAGAACGCGAACAACTCGGTCCGCGTCACCGACGAGTTCATGGAGGCGGTGGAGCGCGACGAGCCGTGGCGCCTGATCGCCCGGACCACCGGCGAGCCGATCGGCGAGCCGCTCCAGGCCCGAGAGCTGATGCGCGACATCGCAGAGGCGGCGTGGCGCTGCGCGGACCCGGGCGTCCAGTACGACACGACGATCAACCGCTGGCACACCGATCCGAACACGGGCCCGATCACCGCATCCAATCCGTGCTCCGAATATATGAGTATCGACGACTCGGCCTGCAATCTCGCGTCGCTCAACCTCATGAAGTTCCGCCGGCCCGACGGCAGCTTCGACGTCGAGTCCTTCGAGCACGCGGTCGACGTGGTCTTCCTCGCGCAGGAGATCGTCGTCGGCGCCTCGAGCTACCCGACGGAGCAGATCACGCGCAACGCCAACGCGTTCCGGCAGCTGGGGCTGGGCTACGCGAACCTCGGCGCGTACCTGATGAGCAACGGCGTCCCGTACGACTCGCCCGAGGGACGGGCGACGGCGGCCGCCATCACCGCGTTGATGACGGGCCGGGCATACCGCGAATCGGCACGCATCGCGGCGACGATCGGCCCGTACGACGGGTACGCGGAGAACCGCGAGCCGCACAACGCGGTCATGCGGATGCACCGTGACGCGAGCCGCGAGCTCCCACAGGATGGGTCCGCGGACGCCGAGCTCGTCGACGCTGCGCGGCGGACATGGGACGAGACCGTCGAAGCCGGTGAGGAGCACGGCTACCGCAACGCCCAGGCGACGGTGCTCGCTCCCACGGGAACGATCTCGTTCCTGATGGACTGCGACACCACCGGCGTGGAGCCGGACTTCTCGCTGGTCAAGTTCAAGGAGCTGGTCGGCGGCGGGCAGATGACGATCGTCAACCGCACGGTGCCGCTCGCCCTCCGCACGCTGGGCTACGCGTCCGAGCAGATCGAGGCGATCGGCGCGCACATCGAGGCCACGGGGACGATCGTCAGCGCCCCGGCCCTGCGCGCGGAGCATTTGCCGGTCTTCGACGTCGCGGTCGGCGAGCGGGCGATATCGCACCTGGGCCACATCAAGATGATGGGAGCGGTGCAGCCGTTCATCTCCGGCGCGATCTCCAAGACGGTCAACCTGCCCCAGACCGCGACGGTCGAGGACATCGCCGATGCGTACACAGAGGCGTGGCGGCTGGGCGTCAAGGCGCTCGCGATCTACCGCGACGGGTCGAAGACCGCGCAGGCGCTGCGCACCGACGCGCAGGAGGAGGTCAAGAAGGCCGCCGGCGTCGACGTCGAGGCGGCGATCGCCGAGGCGCTGGCCAAGGCGCCGCCCAAGCGCCGCCGCATGCCGCGCGAGCGCCAGTCGATCACCCACAAGTTCTCGATCGGCGGCCACGAGGGCTACATCACGGCGGGCATGTACGAGGACGGGACGGTCGGGGAGATCTTCCTGACCGACATCGGCAAGGAGGGCTCGACGCTGCGCGGGATGATGAACTCCTACGCGACGGCGATCTCGATCGCGCTGCAGTACGGGGTGCCGCTCGAGACGCTCGTGCAGAAGTTCGCGTACATGCGCTTCGAGCCCGAGGGGATCACCCAGAACCCAGAGATCCCCTTCGCGAAGTCGATGCCCGACTACATCATGCGCTGGCTCGCCTCGCGCTTCCTCGACGCCGACGCGTGCGAGGAGCTCGGGATCCTCACCCCCGAGGTGCGTGCTCGCAAGCTGGCCCAGGAGGGCGGCGTCGCCGCAGCCGACACGGCCGGGCCGAGCAACGGCGGCAACGGCCTGGGCGGCGCTTCCGCGGAAGCACCCGCGGCGTCCGAGCGGCCCGCGGCGCCGGCGGCCCCCGCCCCGCCCCAGCCCGCCGCCGCCGCCTTCACCGACTCCCCGCCCGTGGTCCCGGCCCGCATCCAGGGCCTCGACCTCGGGCCGGCGTGCCAGCAGTGCGGCGGGATGATGCAGCGCACCGGCTCGTGCTACACGTGCTCGAGCTGCGGTTACAACACGGGCTGCGGCTGAGACAAGGCGAAATGTGATCACGGCCGCGCGCGCCGCCAAGCGTTGCGGTTGAGCGCGTAGTGCCCGGAGGTCGCCGCCCGGACCGGACGCGACCGCCGCTTCGCAGCGATCCCGTCCGGTCGAAGCGGAGAGCGGAACGCTGCGCTCAGCTTCCGAGCATCGCCCAGGTCTTGGGCCCGACGATGCCGTCCACGGCCAGGCCGTAGTCGGTCTGGAACTGCTTGACGGCGTTCTCGGTGTTGACGCCGAAATCGCCGTCGATCGGGCCCAGGCTGTACCCGTAGTCCTCGAGGAGCTGCTGCGCGAGCTTCACGGCGTCGCCCTTGGAGCCCTTCTGGATCGTCGGCGGGTCGAGCCTCGCCCAGGTCTGGGGCCCGATGATGCCGTCGACCGTCAGGCCGCGGTCGGCCTGGTAGTACCTGACCGCCTTCTCCGTCTTGGCACCGAAGAGGCCGTCGATCGGGCCCGGGTCATAGCCCCGGACCAGGAGGCGCTTCTGCGCCAGCTTCACGGCCGGGCCGCTCGAGCCCTTCTTGATGGTTGGTTCTGCCATCACGTCTTCTTCCTTGTCGACGTGTCCGCCGCCTCGTCGGCCCCCGGCAGGGGCGGGTCTGCGATGCGTGCGGCCTGACGGAGATGCAACTCCCGGCCGGTGCTGACTGTTGTGCGAAAGCGCACAGCGCGGGCGACGAGCTTCAGTCCGGCTTCACGGTTTCGGTCTCAACGCCGGCCAGGCGACGAGCGCGCTGCCTCCGCCGCGCCGGAACGGCTCGGCGGCCACGGCGGCGCGCGTGCCCTGGGCGTCGACCGTCGCCACGCCGCCCCCCAGCCCGATCGCCGTCGGCGTCTTGGCCGCGGGCCACGGCCGTGCGGACGCGGTCGGGACGACGGCGAGCGCGATGACGAGCGCGACCGTGGCCACCAGCGGGTGCAGGACTCGGCGCACGACGACTCCTCCATCAATGGGCTGGACGCCGTCGTGCCTACCCCGGCGCGCGTCGGGGCGAACCTGATGCCCGCGTGCCTCACGGATCGCGTCGGCGCTCGGGCGAGCCGACGATCCAGCTCCGCTGCCCGAGGTCTCGCGAACGACGTGGGCAGCGGACTCCTGTCGGCTTCCCTCTACGCTCCGGGGCCGTGATGGTTCCCCAGCCACGCCTCGGGCGGCGCATGGCCCGTTTCAACCGCGCGGTCACCAACCGCCTGACGAGTCCCTTCGCCGCTCACCTGCCGGGCCTCGGGATCGTCGTGCACACCGGTCGCCGCTCGGGCCGGGTCCACCGGACTCCGGTGAACGTGTTCCGTAGCCCGGACGGCTACGTCTTCGCACTCACCTACGGGCGCGACGCGCAGTGGGTGCGCAACGTGCTCGCTGCCGGCGGCTGCGAGCTCGTCACGCGTGGGCGCGAGCACCGGCTCGTCGAGCCGGTGCTGTTCGCCGACGAGCGCAGGACCGCCGTGCCGGCGCCCGTGCGCTCGGCGCTGGAGCTCATGCGCGTCACGGAGTTCCTGCGCCTGCGCGACGGCGACCGAGGAGGACCCTGATGCGCAAGCTGATCTACTCGATGGGCGCGTCGCTGGACGGCTTCATCTCGGGGCCCGGCGGCGAGATCGACTGGTCGGCGCCCGACGAGGAGCTGCATCGGTTCCACAACCAGCAGACGCGGGAGCTGGGCGGGCAGCTGTGCGGTCGGCGGCTCTACGAGGTCATGGTGTACTGGGAGACCGCCGAGGAGAAGCCGTCGGCCGCGAACTACGAGCTCGAGTTCGCCCGCATCTGGAAGGCCCTGCCGAAGGTCGTGTTCTCCACGACGCTCGAGACGGTCGTGGGCAACGCCACGCTGGTCAGGAACGGCGTTGCCGACGAGGTCGCGAAGCTGAAGGAACAACCAGGAAAGGACCTCGCCGTCGGCGGCGCCGGCCTGGCCTCCAGCCTCGTCGCGCTCGGCCTCGTCGACGAGTTCCGGCTCTTCGTCAGCCCGGTCGTCCTGGGCGGAGGCACTCCGTACTTCCCGGCCCTGGAAGCGCGGGTGGACCTGGAGCTGGTCGAGACGCGGAGGTTCGGCTCCCGCATCGTCTACCTCCGCTACCGGCGCGTGGCGGACGGCTAGCTGCGCTCCCGGTAGGGCCGTGCTCTCTCGACGGCCGCCGAGGTCATCTGGATCGGTGCCAAGGCCGGGCGTGAGCGCTACGCCCAGATCGCCGAGCGTGCTCGCCTCCCGCCTGTGGCCAGAGATCGAGCGCCGCGTGGCCTTGCCTGGAGGCGTGGCCATCGCTATCTTGCGGCTTGGCGCCGTCCCGCGCCCAACCTCCGGTTCCGGCGCTCACGCCGCCGGCTGAAGCGGGGGCAAAGGGGGCTCGAGCCCCGGGGACGCCGGTCGGATGCTGCCCTTTCCGGCGGGGCGCCCGCGAGCGTGAGTCCCGGTGCCGCCGCCCTCGAGAGGAGCACCGGATGACCAGGCAGAGATCGTTCAAGCGCCTCGTCCGCGCACGGATAGAGAAGACCGGCGAGAGCTACACGGCGGCGCGGGCGGCGCTGTTGCGCGGGGAGGGGTCGGCGGCGGCCCCGGAGGGCCCGGCGGCCCCGGCGGCGGGCGCGCGGCCCGCGCTCGCGACGTCGGACGACGCGATCCGCCGCCGGACCGGACGGGGGTGGGAGGAGTGGTTCGATTTGCTCGACGAATGGGGCGCGGCCGAGCGCTCGCACCGCGAGATCGCTCGCTGGGTCGCCGACCAGCAGGGCGTCGTGCCCCTGGCCTGGAACGCGCAGGCGGTGGCCGGCAGCTACGAGCGCGCCCGCGGGCTGCGCGCGGTCGGCGAGCACGCCGACGGCTTCGCGATCACCGCATCCAAGACCGTCGCCGTGCCGGTCGACCAGTTGTACGACGCGTTCGTCGACGCGTCATTGCGCGAACGCTGGCTGCCCGACGCCGAGCTCCGTGAGCGCACCGCCTCCAAGCCGAAGACGGCGCACTTCGACTGGAGCGACGGCCCGTCCCGGGTCCATGTCGCCTTCGTGAGCAAGGGCGACGCCAAGAGCTCTGCAGCGCTGCAGCATGCGCGCCTCGCCGACGCCGACGAGGCGGAGCGGATGAAGCGCTACTGGCGGGACCGCGTCGCGACGCTGAAGGAGGTGCTGGAGCGATGAGCGGCTCGACGACCAACATCACCCGGGTTGGAACCGTGATCATTCCGGTCACCGACCAGGACCAGGCGCTCGAGTTCTACGTCGACACGCTCGGGTTCGAGAAGCGTCTGGACGGCCCCTTCGGCGAGGGCGGACGTTGGGTCGAGGTCGCGCCGCCCGGCGCGGCGACGACGATCGCGCTCATCCCCCGCGGTGACGGCGACCCCACCGGAACCGAGGTGAGCTTCGCGACCACGAACGCCGAGGCCGACCACGCCCGGCTGCGCGCGCGCGGCGTCGACGCCGACGCCGAGCTCATCCGCATGGGGGAGTTCGTGCCCCCGATGTTCACCTTCCGCGATCCCGACGGCAACCGATTCCGGGTGGTCGAGCGGAGCTGATCGCGCCTGGCGCGAATCTCACGAGAATCACAGGGTCGGCCTCCATGCTCGTCCGGTGGCCGCGACACAGAGCATCGAGCTCGACGAGAACCGCCGCGAGGTCCTCCGCGCCGGTGCGACGCCGGCGGGCGCGGCGGTCCCGCGGGTCGACATCGTCGTGCCGGTCCACAACGAGCAGGCGGCGCTGGAGGCTTCCGTCCGGTGCCTGCACGACCACGTCCGACGCGAGCTCCCCTTCGAGTGCCGGATCGTCATCGCCGACAACGCGAGCTGCGACGGGACGGCGCGCCTCGCTGCACGGCTTGCCTGCGACCTGGAGGGCGTCGAGGTTCTCGCCGTGGCCGAGAAGGGGCGCGGGCGGGCGCTGCGTGCCGCCTGGCGGCGCAGCGACGCCGACGTCGTCGCCTACATGGACGTCGATCTCTCGACCGACCTGCGCGCTCTGCTCCCGCTCCTCGCCCCGCTCGTGTCCGGCCACAGCGACGTGGCGATCGGGAGCCGGCTGGCGCACGGCGCGACGGTGGTGCGCGGCGCGCGGCGCGAGCTCGTCTCGCGTGCGTACAACCGCCTGCTGCACGTCGCGCTGCGGACCCGCTTCTCCGACGCCCAGTGCGGCTTCAAGGCGGTCCGGGCCGACGTCGCCCGTGAGCTGCTCCCCCGCGTACGCGACGAGGGCTGGTTCTTCGACACGGAGCTGCTCGTGCTCGCGCAGCGCGAGGGTCGCCGGATCCACGAGGGCCCGGTCGACTGGGTCGACGACCCCGACTCGCGCGTCGACGTGCTCCGGACGGCGATCGAGGACCTGCGTGGGGTCGCGCGGCTGCTCGCCGCCTCGCCGGTCGCGCGCTTCATGGCCATCGGCGCCTGCTCCACCGTCGCCTACGCACTGCTCTTCCTCGCCCTGCGCGCCCCGCTCGGCCCCGCCGCGGCGAATGCCTTCGCCCTCGCGCTGACCGCGGTGGCCAACACCCAGGCGAACCGGCGCCTGACCTTCGGCGTCCGCGGTCGAAGCGGCCTCGTGCGCCAGCACCTCATGGGCGCGGTGGTCTATGTGCTGACCCTCGGGCTCACCAGCGGCGCCCTGGCCGTCCTGCACGACCTCGTTTCCGACCCGGCGCGGGCCCTCGAGGTGGCGGTGCTGATCGTCGCCGGCGTCTGCGCGACCGTCACCCGCTACCTCGCGTTGCGCGCCTGGGTCTTCGCCCGGCGAAGGCCGGCGCGCCCGGCGCTGCCCACCGTCGCACGCACCGACTCCTAGGCCTCTACCCGAAAGGACCCTCGCTCGTGTCGACCTCGTCCCTCTCCCTCCCGCGCCCGGCAGGCCGGCGCGTATCCGCGCGGCTGCGGGAGATCTCGTGGCCGCGACCCGAGCTCGCCGCGCTGCTCGTCCTCGCCGGCGCGCTGAACCTGTGGGCGCTGGGGCGCAACGGCTTCGCCAACGAGTACTACAGCGCCGCGGTGCGGTCGATGAGCTCGAGCTGGCACGCCTTCCTCTTCGGCTCCTACGACGCGGCCGGGGTGATGACGATCGACAAGCCGCCGCTGGCGCTGTGGGTCCAGGCGCTCTCGGCGCGGCTGTTCGGCTTCGGCTCGTGGAGCATGCTGGTCCCCCAGGCGCTCATGGGGATGGCGACGGTCGGGCTCGCCTACGACCTCGTGCGGCGGCGCTTCGGCCGCGCGGCGGGTGCGACCGCCGGCCTCGTGCTCGCGCTCACGCCGATCACCGTCGCAATCTCGCGCCACAACAACCCCGACGCCCTGCTCGTCCTGCTCTGCACTGCGGCCCTGTGGTTCGTCGTGCGCGGCCTCGAGGACGGGCGCACGCGCTGGCTCGTCCTGAGCGGCGTCTGCGTCGGGCTCGGCTTCGAGGCGAAGATGGGCGTGGCGCTTATGGTCGTCCCGGGGATCGCCGCCGCGTGGCTCTGGGTGGCGCCGCGCGGGCGCGCCGCCGCGGCGAAGGCCCTGGCGGCCGGAGGAGCGGCGATGACCGTCGTCGGACTCGCATGGCCGGCGCTTGTGTGGCTGACACCGGCCGCCGACCGGCCCTGGATCGCCGGCACGGGCGACAACAGCGTGTGGTCGCTGATCCTCGGCTACAACGGCCTGGGCCGACTCCTCGGGCAGGGCGGGGGCCCGGGCGGCGGCGGCGGACCCGGCGGCGGCGCAGGGCCGTTCGGCGGCGAGCCGGGGGTTCTGCGGCTCTTCAACCAGAGCCTCGGCGGCCAGGCGGGGTGGTTGCTGGGGTTCGCCGCCGTCGCCGCGGTCGCCCTCGTGGTGATGACCCGCCTGCGTCGCGGCGACCCTCGCACGGGCTGGCTCATCGCCGTCGGCGGCACCTTCGCGGTGACCGCCGTGGCCTTCAGCCAGGCCAAGGGCATCTTCCATCCGTACTACGTCTCGCTCCTCGCCCCCTTCACGGCGGCACTGGCCGGAGCCGGGGTCGGTGAGATCGCCCGCGGCGGGACGGCCGCGCGCGTGATCGGCCCGTTCGCGGTGGCGGGCGGCGTCGCGACCGAGCTGATCGTGCTGCACACCAGCGCCGCGGGGCCCGACTGGGTGATTCCGATCCTCCTCGCCGTCGCCGTCGCCGTCGCCGTCGCCCTCGCGTGGGGAACCGGCCGGCCCGGACGCTGGATCGCCCTCGCGGCGGTGGTCGGCGCGCTGCTGCTCGCCCCGGCATCCTGGGCCGTGGCCACCCTCGACCACGCGACCAACGGCACCTTCCCGGCCGGCGGGCCGGCAAGCGCCGCGTTCGGAGGCGGCGGGCCCGGTGGCGGGATGCGAGGCGGGCCCATGGGCGGCCCGCCCACCGGCTCCGGCTCCACCGCGGGGGGCCCGCCGGCCGGTTTCGGCGCTCCGCCGGCGGTCGCGCTGCGCGGTGGTGCCGGCCCGGCGGCGACCGGCCTCCCCGGCGCGAGCGGGCGCGCGGGCGGCGGGCCCTTCGGCGGCGACACGCAGTCGCTGACGCAGGCCGTCGCCTACGCGAGCCGCCATGGCGGAGGGGCGGTCGCCGTCTCCAGCCAGCAAGGAGCGTCGGGCGAGGTGATCGCCGGCGCGAACGTCGTGGCCATCGGCGGCTTCTCCGGCCGCGAGAGCCAGGTCAGCACGACGTGGCTTGCCGACGCCGTCCAGGCCGGCCGGATCCGCTTCGTGCTCGCCACTGAGGGTCAGGGCGGCATGCCCGGCGACCCGCGCGTCGGCTCCAGCGACGTCATGGCCGCGGTGCGCAGGACGTGCACCAAGGTCTCCCCCGTTACGGGGCTCTACGACTGCCAGGGCAAGGCGGCCGGCCTCGCGGGGTGAGAGGGTGCGCGTGCGATGGCCGCCGACCTGCACCACGAGCTCGCCGGCGATGGCCCGGTGGTGGTCCTCTTGCACCCCGGCATCGCCGACAGCCGAATCTGGGATCCGCAGTGGACGCGCTACGCCGACCGCTTCCGCGTGCTGCGGCTCGACTTGCCGGGCTTCGGACACTCGCCGCTCGCGGCGTTCCCGGTCGCCTACGCGCGTGACGTCGCGGCACTGCTCGACCAGCTCGGCGTCCAGCGCGCGGCGATCGTGGGGGCGTCGCTCGGCGGCCGCGTGGCGCTCGAGTTCGCCGTCGCGCGCCCCGATCTCGTCGGCCCGCTCGTCCTTGCCGGCACCGCGACGTCTGAAGCGCTCGCCGCCTCGGAGGAGATGGAGGCCTACGGCGCCGCGGTCGAGGAGGCCTTCGAGCGCGACGATCTCGACGGAGCGTCTGGAGATGCTGCCGGCGACGGCGCACGTCCCGAGTCTCGAGCGCCCGGAGGCCTTCGACGCGCTCGTCCTCCCCTTCCTCGACGAGCACGCGAGCGCGGCGCCTCCGACCGCTTGACTTCGAGCGCGCTCGAAGGCCTATGGTCATCGCATGGCCATGACCCTGACGATCTCCGACGCCGCACGGGCGAGCGGGGTGAGTGCCCACACGCTGCGCTACTACGAGCGGGCCGGGCTGCTCGAGCCCGTCGACCGGGCCGGCAGCGGGCACCGGCGCTATGCCGAGGAGGATCTCGCCCGCATCCAGTTCCTCATCAGGCTGCGCTCGACCGGCATGCCGATCCGGCGCATCCGCGAGTACGCCGAGCTGATGCGGCGCGGCGAGGACGGGGAGGAAGCGCGCATGGCCCTGCTCGAGGAGCATCGCGACGCGGTGCGCTCACAGCTCGCCGACACCGAGCGCAACCTCGAGCTCATCGAGGACAAGATCGACTTCTACCGCGAGAGGCTGACCACCGCATGAAGCACCGCACCCTTGGCTCCCTGACCGTGTCCGAGCTCGGGCTCGGCTGCATGGGCATGTCCGCGTTCTACGGCAGCACCGACGACGACGAGTCCGTCGCGACCATCCACCGGGCGCTCGAGCTCGGCTGCACCTTCCTCGACACCGCCGAGATGTACGGGCCCTACACCAACGAGGAGCTCGTTGGTCGGGCGATCGCCGGGCGGCGCGATGACTGGACCATCGCGACGAAGCTGGGAATCCGCTTCGCGCACACAGAGGACAACCCGACCAACCGGACCCTGGACGGGTCCGCCGAGAACGTGCGGCGCTCCATCGAGGGCTCGCTGGAGCGCCTGGGGACCGACCACGTCGACCTCTACTACCTGCACCGCGTCGACCCCGACACGCCGATCGAGGAGACCGTCGGCGCGATGGGCGAGCTCGTGCAGGAGGGCAAGGTGCGCCACCTCGGGCTCAGCGAGGCGTCGCCCGAGACCATCCGCCGCGCCCACGCGACGCATCCGATCACCGCGCTGCAGACCGAGTACTCCCTCTGGACCCGCGACCCCGAGGCCGAGATCCTCGCGACGGTCCGCGAGCTGGGCATCGGCTTCGTGCCCTACTCGCCGCTCGGCCGCGGTTTCCTCTCGGGGCGCTTCAGCTCGCCCGACGAGCTCGACGCCGACGACTTCCGCCGGCACGGGCCGCGCTTTCAGGGCGAGGCGCTGGAGCAGAACGTCCAGCTCGCGGCCAAGGTGCGCGAGATCGCTGAGGAGAAGGGCCTCACCGCCGGCCAGCTCGCGCTCGCATGGGTCCTCGCCCAGGGCGAGGACATCGTCCCGATCCCGGGGACCAAGCGCCGCCCCTACCTGGAGGAGAACCTCAAGGCGGCCGACGTCGAGCTCACCGACGACGACCTCGCCCGCATCGAGGCCGAGGTCCCGCGCGCGGCGGGCGACCGCTACGACGCGACCGGGATGGCGACGGTCAACCGCTGAGCCCGCGCAATGGCCCTGGCGGCCCTGCCGGCCCGCTACGTCGCCGCACGGCGCGGGCCGGCCTCCGGGCCGGCCCGTCGCCGCGCGGCCGCGCTCATACGTCCTCGCTGGGCATGAGGATCCAGAGCGCCGGATAGACGAACGGCAGCGTGAAGATCGAGGCGATCGACACGAGCCGCATGACGAGCGGGTTGACATCGTGGCGTCTCGCGAAGCCGGCGGAGACGCCCGAGATCACCCGCCCGCGGCGGGGACGGACGAGTCCGTTCTCGCGGAACCACTGGCGGGCGCCCTCGAGCGAGGCGTCCGAGGCAGAGAACGGCTTGCGGTCCGGTGTGGTCTGGTTCGGTGCTGAGGCGGTGGCGGTCATGGCGTCCTTTCGTCGGGCGGTGAGCCCGGTCGGTGTCTGCCACCACCGTGCCGGACGCGACCGGCCGATCCCAGGGGGCCAGCAGGCGGGCGAGGGTGCGGCTACCCGGCCGGCGCCGCGACGCGCTCGCGGACGGGTAGGGAGATCCGCAGGTCGTCGAGCCTCGCGGAGAACGAGGTGGGGCTCGCGCCGTAAGTCGGCGCGTCGCGGCCGAGCAGCTCGACGACGATCCGGTGACCGGCGGGGAAGCGCCAGCCGTTGCCGTCGAGCTCGAGGCGGAAGGCGCCCGACTGGTCGGTGACGAGGCGGTACGTGCCGCGGGTGATCATGCGCTGGGTCCCCGTCGCCGGATCGAGATCCCACAGGCGCACGTCGAGCTGGCCGTTGCGCCCGGTCGTGCGCACGGCGCCGGTCAGCGTGGGCAGCCCGATCAGCGTGACGCCCGGCGAGACCGCGCTGAACACCGCCTTGCTGGTCGGGTCGGGCGGCAGGGCGGTGCAGTCGCCGCCGACGCCGCCGAGCTTGTCGGCGAGCACGGGATCCGCGCCGCGCGAGGTGATGCGCAGCCGCGCGCTCGTCCCGAACGAGAGCCGCCCGCGCGACAGCGCGTCGAAGCTGCGCCCCGTGTAGGGCCCGCCGCCGGCCGGCGCGGTCTTCGGGCAGACCTGGGTGAAGGCGGTCACCGCGCCCGGCCGCGGCGGGGCTCCGCGTCCCTTGAGCCATGCGTCGAAGAAGGCGACGCCCTGCCTCGTGAAGCGGCGATCGTCGTCGGGGTGGTTGGCCCCGCCGTGGCCGAGATCGCCGAGCTGCAGGGCGACGGGCGCGCGCGGGTCGCGGCGCCGCAGCCGATCGTAGGCGGCCAGCGCCTGGCCGACCGGGAACAGCGCGTCGGTCCAGCCGCTCTGCAGCAGCAGCGGCGCCGGCCTTCCCGGCAACGAGGCGACGCCGTGCTCGAGGTAGGAGGTCTCGAGGACCCGCGCGGCGGTGGGGCCGGTCGCGCTCGTGTCCAGCAGCCGCTTCCACAACCGCAGGTCGGCGCTGAGGTCCCCTCCGGTCGGCGCCACGAACCCGGTGGACGCTGCGAAGAAGATCAGGTCGGCCCAGTGCTTGGTGACGACGCCGAACGGCGAGCGCGACCAGTAGCCGCGGCCGTTGCGGGTGAAGATCGAACCGCCGTTCGTCCACAGCCAGCGGGGCCAGGCGGCCGTCAGGCTGATGCGACGGCCCTCGGGCGAGCGCCAGGGCGCGAGCCTGCCGCTGGGCAGCCGGACACGGTCGTGGAGGTAGGCGAGCATGGTCGACATGCCGCCGCCGTAGGAGATCCCCGTCGACCCGATCCGATCGCGCCGCGCGATGCCCTCGTCGACGAGCCGGCCGACGAGCCACTGGAGGTCGCGTACCTCATAGCGCATGTCGGCCAGCCGCGCCCAGCCCCGCTCGCAGCCGGCGGTGCGCGAGGCGACCCTGCCGCACGAGTTGCCGAAGCCGCGCGCGGTGGGGGTGACGACGGCGTAGCCGCGCCTGGCGAAGCCGACGTTGGTGTACCCGCCGCCGGCGCTCTCGAAGGCCGTCTTGGTCTGCGAGAGGCCGTGGAGGAGCAGGATCGTCGGGAACGGCCCGGCCCCGGTACGGGGCAGCGTCACGTCGACGTCGAGCGGAACTCCGTCCCAGCTGCGGACGCGCTGGGAGAGGTCGCTGGTCGGGCAGAAGCGCACGCCGTCACGCGCCGTGCAGCCATGGCCGAAGGGCGCCGGCGCGGCCTGGGCGGCGGGGGCCGCGAGCAGGAGCGCGACGGCGGCGAGCGCGGCGAGGAGCACGAGGAGGCGCGACATCGCGGCGGGACCGTACTCGCGAGGGCGCGGCGGAGGTCGCGCGGCGGGCGCTCAAGCGGCCGACGCCTGCGAATCCGCGTCGGGGTCGGCGTCGGGGTGCACCACGAGCAGCGGGGCGTGGAGGTGGAAGTGCACGTCGCCGCCCACCGTGCCGAGCAGCGCGGAGGCGAGCCGTCCGCGCCCGCGGGAACCGAGGACCACGAGGTCGTGGCCGTTCTCCTCGACCTGCCGCACGATCTCGTAACCCGCATGGCCGTGGCGGATCCGCGTGGTGACCGAGACGTCGTCCGGCACGCCGGCGGCAGCGTCGCGCACGAGGTCCTGGGCCTCGCGCTCGGCCTCGGCCTGCAGCGAGCTCACATCGACCCCCGCGCGGTACGCGAACGACGGCAGCGGAACGACGACGCTGAGGATGGTCAATCGCGCGTTGAGCGCCTGGGCGAGCTGCGTCGCGTGCTGCAGCGCGCGCTCAGCGGTTGGCGAGGAGTCCACGGCGACGAGGATGTCGTTGTACATGAGCGTGCTCCCGGGTCGACACGGCCAGGGTAGAACGCGCCCGCCGCCCTGCCGGTCACACTTGGCGCGTGACCGCCGCGGCCTGGGTCTACCTCCTTCGCTGCGCCGACGGGACGCTGTACTGCGGCTGGACGATCGACCTCCAGCGCAGGCTCGCCGCGCATGGCCGCGGCACGGCCAGCCGCTACACGCGGACGCGTCTCCCGGTCGAGGTGGCCGCTGCCTGGCCGATGCCCGACCGCGCGGCGGCACGGCGCGAGGAGGCGCGCGTCAAGGCGCTGACCCGCGAGCAGAAGCTCGCGCTGGTCGACGTCAGCCCGCCGCGGGCACCATGCAGAGGTCGGGGCGGTCCGGGCGGTTGAGGGCGCGTTGCAGCCCGAGGAAGGCGACCGAGCCGATGACGAGCGGAAGCCAGAAGAGGATCACCCGATAGGCCAGCACCGCGGCGGCGGTGTTCGCGGCGGGCGCGCCGTAGACGACGAGCGTGCCGAGCAGCCCGCCGTCGATCCCTCCAAGGCCGCCGGGGATCGGCAGCGCGCCACCGAGCTGGCCGATGAGGTAACCCATGAGCACCACGGACACCGCCGGCGCCGCCCCGAAGGCGTGGAAGGTGGCCAGCAGGACGAGGTTGTCGAACAGCCAGTAGCCGATCGCTCCGCCGATGACGAGCGGATCGCCGCTGCGCAGGATCTGCAGCGCCTCGGCCGTGCCCTCAACCAGGGCGCGACGCGCCGTCGCCCACCAGCGCCCCACGCGGCCGGCGTCGGGCGCCGCCGGCGGGCCGGGCCCGAGCCGGCCGATCCACACGATGGCGACGATCACCGCGACGGCGGCGACCGCCGGCAGCAGGGTCAGCAGCGGGGACAGCTCGGGACCGATGAGACCGGCGAACAGGGCCACACCGAGGACGGCCACGGCGACGAAGTTCACCGAGCTCTTGATCAGGAAGAAGGCGACCGAGCGCCGCGCGATCTTCTCGCCCGGCATCCCGCCCTCGTGGAGGATCCACGCGCCCAGGGCGAGGCCGCCGGCGCCGCTGGCGGGGACGATCGAGCCCATGGCGAGCTCGGACCACGCGATGTCCCAGCTCGTACGCCGCGACATGTGACGACAGAACACCGGACGGAACATCGCGACGTACGAGAGACAGGAGAGGAGTTCGAGCCCCACCGCGACGGCGATCCAGCCGGGCTTCGCGTCCTCGAGCAGCGTGCGGATCTCGCCGAGGCCCGGTGCGAGCGCGACGATCAGGCCCACGACCGCGAGGATCGCCACCACGGTCAGCGCGCGACGGACCAGCCGGCGGGTGTCGAACTCGTCGGGCAGCGTCACCGGGCCCGAACCGTCGGGGAGCGGCTCGGCGCGATAGCGCCTGGGGACGTTCGCTGCCATCCCTAGATCCTAGGAAGGCCGTTGGCGCTCTAGGCTCGGACGGTGCGGGCGGGGTCCACACGTCCGGGGCTCGTGCTCCTCACGGTCGCGGTCGTGGCCAACGCCGCCGGGCTGATCGTGTTCTTCGCGCTGATCGGCGCGACCGTGTACTTCTCCGCCTACTTCCAGCAGGTCCAGGGACGCGGGCCGGTCGAGGCGGGCCTGTGCGTGCTGCCGCTGGGCGCCGGGGTCGCCCTCGGCGCGCCCGTCGCGGGCCGCCTGACCGGCCGGCTGCGGGCGCGGACTCCGATGGGCCTCGGGCTCGGGCTCGCCTGCGTGGCGATCCTGGGGCTGCTGCGCCTAGAGCCCGGCACGCATGTGTGGACGATCTGGTGGGACTTCCTCGTCCTCGGGCTGGGCGCCGGGCTGGCCTTGCCGCCGATGACCGCCGCCGCCGTCGGCGCCGTCCGGCCCGCGCGGGCCGGGATGGCCTCCGCGGTGCACAACGCGCTGCGCCAGGTCGGGCAGGCGCTCGGCGTCGCCGTCCTCGGCGCGCTGGTCTTCGCGCAGCTCGGCGGCGCCGCCGCGTCGGGAGCGCGGCTCGACCCCGCGGGCGGCGAGGCGTTCGTCCGCGGCCTGCACCACGCCACCGTCGTCTCGGCCGCGCTGCTCGCGGTCGGGCTCGTGCTCGTGCCGAAGGCGGGAGGCCAGGCGCCGTGAGCGTCCGGCCCGTCCGCCCGCCCGCCGTCTCCGCCGACGAGCGCGAGAGCCTGCGCAGCGTGCTCGCCGCGCTGGCGGCGAACACGGTCATCGCGACGGCGAAGGGCGTGGCCAGCGCGTTGACCGGTTCCTCGGCGCTCTTCGCCGAGACGCTCCACACCGTCGCCGACGCCGGCAACGAGCTGTTCCTCGTCGTCGCCCTGCGCCGGAGCGGGCGGGCGCCCGACGCCCTGCATCCGTTCGGTTACGGCCAGGAGCGCTACTACTGGGCGCTGCTCGCCGCGGTCGGCATGTTCGTCATCGGTGGAGCGGTGTCGATCTGGGAGGGCATCCAGGCGCTGCTGCACCCGCGCGAACTCGAGGCCTTCTGGGTCGGCGTGGGCGTGCTGGTCGTCGCCCTCGTCCTCGACGGGTTCAGCCGCACGGTCGCCGTGCGCGCGCTCCGGGGCCAGGCGCAGCGGCGCGGCGTCTCGCGTCGGACGCTGCTGCGCGAGAGCGCCGACCCGACGGTGACGACCGTCTACTTCGAGGACACCATCGACGTCCTCGGCGCAGCGCTCGCGCTCGTCGCCCTCGTGCTGCACCGCGTGACCGGCTCCGCGTTGCCCGACGCGCTGGCGACGCTGGCGATCGGCGCGCTGCTCGCCTATGTCGCCGTGCGCCTCGCGAGCCGCAACCGCGCGCTGCTCTCCAACCAGGCCGTGCCCGAGCGCTACGTGGCCTGGCTGCGCGAGCGCCTGGCGGCCGAGCCGGGCATCGCGAGCGTCGCGACGGTGGAGGCCGTCTTCCTCGGCCCCGGCGAGGTCCTCGTCGTCGCCGAGGTGCGGATGGAGCCGGGGCTCACGGGCGAGGAGGTGGCGTCGGACCTGAAGCGAGTCCGCTCGGTCATCCGCAACGAGGTTCCCGGCATCGCGCAGTTCTACCTCACGCCCGTCGCAGCCGAGAGATGAACGGGGCCGCGGCGACCCCGCTGCCCGTGGTCCCGGGACGCTCGCGGCGCCGGTCAGACGCGCGGTCCCGCCGCGGTGCGCCCGGCGTTGCGACCGGCGATCCAGCGGTAGAGCGCCAGCAGGATCATCACGCCGATGATCGCGCCGATCACGCCGCCCCAGTCGAAGGCGTCCGAATCGCCGATGCCGAAGACCTTCGTGAAGATCAGGAAGCCGACGAACGAGCCGGCGAGGCCGAGCAGGATCGTCGCGAAGAACCCGCCCGGATCCTTGCCCGGCATGAGGAGCTTCCCGATCGCTCCGGCGACCAGCCCGAGCAGGATCGCGAAGATGATCTCGCTGAAGTCCATGGTTTGTTCTCCCTCCGCAGTGACCCTTCCGGGATGGAGGTTACGCGTCAGGCGCGTCGTTCAAACGGGCGATCGCCGGGATCAGTGCGTGTGCTCGGTCCAGCGGGACCCGTCCCACCAGCGCAGCCGTGCCGCGCCGTGAGGATCGGGGAACCAGCCGGCGGGCGGTGAGGCCGCCGGTTGGGCGGGCGCCGCCGCCGGCTGGGCCGCGAACGGCGCCTGCTCGGCGGGCTGGACCGCGAACGGCGCGTGCTCGGCGGGCTGGACCGCGAACGGCGCGTGCTCGGCGGGCTGGGGCGCGAACGGCGCGGCGGCCGCCCGCGCGGCACCGTAGTCGCGGCGACGGGTGGTGAGGACGAGGACGACAGATGCGGCGAGCAGGCTGATCCCCGCCGCGCCGACCAGGTAGAGGCCCCAGCCGACCTTGATGCTGTCCTTGAACTGGTCTCGGAACGAGGAGACGAGGAAGTCGCCGTTCGTCGCCGAGTTCGCGTCGACGACGGCCAGCACGACCATGATCGCGCCGATGATCGCCGCCACGACGACCAGGCCCCAGAGGTTGCGTCGGGCAAACGCGGCCCAGGCGACCAAGCAGGCCAGCACGAGAACCGCACCGACGATTACCACCGTCCCGTCGCCGCCGCGCTCCGTGCCCGAGACGCTCTCGTTGACGAAGCCGAGGTCGACCGTCGCCCACGGCCCGAGCGCGCCGACGATCAGTGCGACGGCCGAGACGGCCGCCCACCAGAAGGCGGGATGACCGAGCTTCCTCACGACCACCCGCTTCCGGGCGTCTCGTCGGGCCAGTGGCCATGGCGGTCGAAGTACAGCCGGGCCTCCTCCTCCTCGTCGCGGTCACGGTCGCCCGACACCCCCATGCGATGAAGGAAGTTGAGCAGCGCCACGGCGGCCGCCCCGCCGATGAGCATGAGCCCGCCGTCGAGGCCGTGCCGCCCGCCGAAGGCGATGAGCGCGACGCCCGCCACGCACAGCACCGCAGGCAGGACGTAGCGGACCGCGACGAGCATGTCTCAAACGTAGCCACTTCGAGCCGTCATGGGCGGCGCGAGCCCCCTGGCGACGACGGGCTCCGGCCGCCCGAGCTCGTGCACGAGTGTGGCGCTTTTGCGGCGCCAACCCGTGCAGAGACGCCGGGCGCCTTGGAGGGCAGGCGAGCGGCGGCAGAGTTCCGGCGACGCGCTCTTCACGCGCGCTCCTCCTCGGGTAGGGACAGCCCCATCGCCTCGCCGCGCCCCACCGCGCGGCGAGGCGATGCAGGGGGACTTCCGGCGCCCTAGGTCCAGGGAGCGCCCCGCAAGCGCGAGGAGGCCCGTGGCGTGCTCGCGTTCCTCGTGCTCTGCGCGCTCGTGGTGGCCGCAGTGCTGGGGGTCGCGGCGCTGTTGGCGCGCGTGGACCGCTCGACGTCGACGTCGGCGAGACCGGCGGCGGCGGGCCCGCGCAGGCTCGGTACGCCCGGGTCCAGCGCGCGACCGACCCGGCCGCCCAGGTCCGCTTCCGGCTCGCGGGCACGAAGGTCACCGTCAGCGCCGGCCGCGACGCTCCGGGCCTCGGCGAGCTGCAGGGGAGGCGCCTCACCGTGCAATGCGCGTTCCTGGCCGACCGCGGCGCGGTCCTCACCGACGGCCGCGTGCGCTGGCCGCGCGGGGAGCGCAAGGTGACCGCGACGCTGAGCGGCGCGCCCGGCCGGGAAGCGCAGTTCTGCAGCGTCCAGCGCTCGGACCGCGGATCGCCGATCGCCCAGGCGGTGTTCCCGGCCGTGCGCGGCGCCGCCGAACCAGCGGGCTGAGCGACACCGTCCCGGCTCGGGCGCGAGCGGCCTCGGGTGTACTAGGTTCCCGGACATGGACGGCCGCCTGATCGGCGCGGACCTCGGAGGCACGAACCTCTCGGTCGCCCGGATGCACGAAGGGGCGATCGAGGAGCGCGCGATCACGCCGACGGACAAGTCGAGCGCGGAGGCGATGCTCGACGAGATCGTCCGCGCCGTCGAGCCGCTGCGCACGGCCGACACCGTCGCGGTCGGGATCGGCGTCCCGGCGGCGGTCGACTTCGCGTCGGGCGAGGCGAAGTCGGGAGTCAACGTGCCCCTCACCGGCGTCCCGGTCCGCAAGGTCCTCGGCGAGCACCTGGGCATCCCCGTCTACGTCGACAACGACGCGAACTGCGCGGCGATCGCCGAGGCCCACGACGACGACGGCCGCCTCGTCGTGCGCGATCTCGTGATGTTCACCGTCGGCACCGGCGTCGGCGGCGGGCTCGTCCTCGGCGGGCGCCCCTACCGCGGCGCGACCGGCGCCGCCGCCGAGCTGGGGCACCAGCTCGTCGGCCTGCGCCTCGAGGACGAGGTGGCCGATCCATCGGCCGGCTGGCCGAAGACCGGCTCGCTCGAGGCGCTGGCCTCCGGCCGCGCCCTCGGGGACATCGCCGTTCGCATCGCCGGCGAGCGGCCCGACTCCGCCCTCGGTCGAGCGCTGGCCGCCGGCGAGGCGGTCACCGGCGTCGAGCTCGTCAAGGCGGCCAAGGCCGGCGACGCCGAGGCGGTCGCCGGGCTGCGGCTGCTCGGCCGTCGCCTGGGGATCGGGATCGCCAGCGCCCTCAACGTCTTCGATCCCGAGGTCGTCGCCGTCGGCGGCGGTGTCTCGATCGCCGGTGACCTGCTGCTCGCCCCCGCCGAGGAGGTCGCGCGGCGGTTCGCGCTTCCGGGCTGCGGGGAGCACACGGTGATCCGGCTCTCGCGCTGGGGACCGGAGGCGGGCGTGCGCGGGGCGGCGCTGATGGCCGCCCTCGCCCTGCGCGAGGAGGAGCAGCTGCCCGCGTGAACGAGCACAGCAATTTCGTCGTCGACAGAGGAGAGCACTGATGCAGCTCGGGATGATCGGATTGGGCCGCATGGGCGGCAACATGGTGCGCCGCCTCATGCGCGACGGGCACGACTGCGTCGTGTACGACGTGAGCGCGGACGCGGTCCAGGGGCTGGCGGGCGAGGGCGCCACCGGCGCCGGCTCGCTCGAGGACTTCGTGGCCAAGCTCGAGCATCCGCGCCACGTCTGGCTGATGGTGCCCGCGGGCATCGTCGACGAGCAGATCGCGAGCATCGCCCCGCTGCTCGAGGCCGACGACGCGATCATCGATGGCGGCAACTCCTACTACCGGGACGACATCCGTCGCGCCCACGAGCTCGAGGGCCGGGGGATTCACTACGTCGACGTCGGCACGAGCGGCGGCGTGTTCGGGCTCGAGCGCGGCTACTGCATGATGATCGGCGGCGACGACGCAGCCGTCGGCCGCATGGACCCGATCTTCGTCTCGCTCGCTCCCGGCATCGACGCAGCACCGCGAACGGACGACGCCGGCCCGGAGTCCCAGGCCGAGCAGGGCTACCTGCACTGCGGGCCCTCCGGCGCGGGGCACTTCGTGAAGATGGTCCACAACGGCATCGAGTACGGCGTCATGGAGGCCTACGCCGAGGGCTTCAACATCCTGCACAACGCCGACATCGGCAAGCGCCAGCACGAGGTCGACGCCGAGACGACGCCGGTGCGCGACCCCTCGCTCTACCAGTACGGCTTCGACGTCGCGGCGGTGGCCGAGGTCTGGCGGCGCGGGAGCGTCATCGCCTCGTGGCTCCTCGACCTCACGGCGGCGGCGCTGCGCGAGAGCCCCAACCTCTCCGACTTCGGCGGCCGCGTCTCGGACTCAGGCGAAGGGCGTTGGACGGCGATCGCCGCCATCGATGAGGCGGTGCCGATCCCGGTCCTCTCCACGGCGCTGTTCACCCGCTTCTCCTCGCGTGGCGAGGCCGACTTCGGCAACAAGGTGACCTCGGCGATGCGCTTCGCCTTCGGCGGGCATCTGGAGAAGCCCGAGAAGACGCCGGCCGGGTTGTGAGGCGGAAGCTCGCGTCGGTCACCGGGACGACCACATGACCGCCCTGCGGGTGTACCAACACGCCGAGGCCACCGCCCAGGCCGCCGCCGCGCTCGTCGAGCAGGAGGTGTCGGCGGCCCGCGCCGCGTCGGGCTCGGTGCACGTGGCGCTGGCCGGCGGATCGACCCCCGAGCGCACCTACGAGCTGCTCGGCGCCGACCGCGACGCAGACTGGACGGGGGTCGAGCTGTGGATGGGCGACGAGCGCGTCGTCGGAGACGACGACCCGGACTCCAACCTGCGCATGATCCGCACGGCGCTCGCGGGCGCGCCGCTGTCGGAGTCGCAGTGGCACCGCGTGCCCACCGAGCTGGGTCCCGAGGACGCGGCGGCCGCCTACGGCGCGGAGCTCGAGTCGCGGGCACCCGCGCCGGACGGAGGCATCCCGGTGCTCGACCTGGCGCTGCAGGGCGTCGGGCCCGACGGCCACACCGCCTCGCTGTTCCCCCATCACCCGCTGCTCGAGGTGACTGACCGCGTGTGCGCGGCGATCCTGGACTCCCCCAAGCCGCCGCCCGAGCGCGTGACCTTCACGCTCCCGGTGCTGCGCGCCGCGCGGCGCATCCTGTTCCTGATCACCGGCGAGGGGAAGGCGGGCCCGCTCGCGCAGATCATGGCCGGGCCCGACCCTGCGGTCCCGTCCAGCCTGCTCGGCAGCGAGCGCACGATCGTGCTCGCCGACGAGGCGGCCGCCTCGCGCGTCCCCGGCCGTGGCTAGGACCGGCCACGCGGTCGTCCTCGTCCGGCACGGAGAGACCGAGTGGACCAAGAACGGGCGCCACACGGGGGCGACGGACCTCGGGCTGACCGACGAGGGCCGCGACGTCGCACGCCGGCTGGGTGAGCGACTGCGCCCCCGGCGGTTCGCGCGCGTGCTCTCCAGCCCGCTCTCGCGCTCGCTCCAGACGGCGCGGCTCGCGGGCTTCGAGGACCCCGAGATCCGCGACGAGCTGCGCGAATGGGAGTACGGCGAGTACGAGGGGCTCACGACCGTGGAGATCCGCGAGCGCCACCCGGGCTGGCTTCTGTGGCGCGACGGCTGCCCAGGCGGCGAGGACGCTGCGGCCGTCGGGGCCCGGGCCGACCGGGTGATCGCGGAGATGCGCGAGCTCGACGGCGACGCGCTCCTCTTCTCCCACGGCCACTTCCTGCGCGTCCTCGGGGCGCGGTGGGTCGGGCTGGGCCCCGAGCATGGCGCCATGCTCGGGCTCGGGACGGCGACGCTCTCGACGGTCGGGTGGGAGCGCGAGATCGCCGTGATCTGGGAGTGGAACGCGTCCTGAGCGCCGCGGCGGGCGCTCAGGAGACGAGCAGCGCGGCCCCGATCGCCCCGCCGAGGTCGCCGAGCGACGCGATGCGGATCTCCGGCGGGTGCTCGGAGGCGAAGAGGTGCTTGTCGAACTCCTTGCGGAACGCGCCGAGGTAGCGCTCGCCGAGGCGTACGCCGAGCCCGCCGCCGATCACCACGGCCTCGACGTCGAGCACGTTGCACGAGGAGGCGACGCCGACCCCGAGCGCGGTGATGGCGCGGTCGATCAGGTGCTCGGCCATCCCGTCGCCCTGGTCGAGCGCGCGCTCCCACACGCCGCTGGTCAGCCGCGTGCGCCCGCGCTTCTCCATGAGCTTGAAGAGGTCGGTCTTCTCGCCGTCGTCGAAGTGCAGCGTGCGCGCGCGAGCCTCCATCATCGCCCGGCCGGCGTAGGCCTCCATGCATCCGAGCCGCCCGCACCCGCAGCGCGCGCCGTTGCGCTTGACCACCACATGACCGATCTCGCCCGCGGCGCCGCGGCCCTGCCAGGGCTTTCCGGCGAGGACGATCCCACCGCCGACCCCGGTTCCCCAGAACACGCCGAGCAGCGAGGGGAACTCCTCGGCGGCCCCCAGCAAGAACTCGGCGTTGGTGGCGACGTTGACGTCGTTGCCGAGCTTGACGCGCTTGACCCCGAGGTCGTCGCCGAGCGCCTTGGCCAGCCCGAAGCTGCCGTCCCAGCTCGGCAGGTTGCGCGCCTGGGAGACCGCGCCCTTGCGGACGTCGATCTCGCCCGGCGATCCCACCCCGATCCCGGACAGCTTCGCCGGAGCGACCCCCGCCTGCTCGGCCGCCTCGCGCAGCGCCTGCGCGATCTCGGCCGCGACGGCCGGCGGGCCGCCCTCCTGCGGGGTCGGGTGGCGTGCCTCGCCGAGGACCTTGTTGTCCTCCGCGACCACCACCGCCTGGATCTTCGTCCCGCCCAGATCGATGCCGCCCCGTGCGCTCATCCGTCCTCCTCCCTGACGCTCACGTGCGCGAGCGTACCCGGACGAACGGTCGATGGCGCGCCCGGAATTCGCTCGACGTTGCGGGGTCGTTCGCGGCGCGCCGTTGACGGCCGTCCCGGCGGCGGGGTCCAATGCGGCCCCGCACTGGAGACGCGAACGATGGCCCGGCCCACGCAGATCTACTCGAGCACGCTGTCCCGGCGCGAGCGCGCGTGGGGCCGGAGCCGCCGATCGTCGCTTCCCGCCCTCGCCGCACGGGCCGCAGGCGCCTGCGCGCTGGCGTGCACGATCGCCTTGATCGTCGCCCCGTACCTGTCGGGCTGAGCTCCCCCTCACCTGAGGGGTCTGCGCGCCCCCTCAGGTGCTCAGCTCGACGGGCACGAGCTCGAGCTCCCGCGGACGGCCGTCGCGCAGCACGGTCACGGGCGTCGGGCGATCGATGAGCTCGGCGACCATCAGCCGCTGGAGGTCGGCGACGGTGACCACCGGGCTCCCGTCGACCTGCACGATCAGGTCCTCGGCGCGCATTCCGGCCCGGGCCGCCGGGCTGCCGTCGACGACCTCGACGACCTCGACCGCGGTCTTCGCGGGCCAGGCCGCGCGAGCCTGCGGCGGCAGCGGGCGCGGACCTCCGGCGATCCCGACATAGGCTCGGCGGACGCGGCCGTCGCGCATGAGCGCGCCGACCACCTTGCGCGTCGCCTCGTTGATCGGGACCGCCAGACCGAGCCCGATGCCCGCCACCGCGGTGTTGATGCCGACGAGTCGGCCGTGGCTGTCGACCAGCGCGCCCCCCGAGTTGCCCGGGTTGAGAGCGGCGTCGGTCTGGATGACGTTGTCGATGATCCGCGCCGCGCGCCCATGGCGGGCGGGCAGCGAGCGGCCAAGGGCCGAGACCACGCCGGCGGTGACCGACCCGGCGAAGCCGTTGGGGTTGCCGATGGCGACCACGAGCTGGCCGACCCGCAGCGCCTCGGCGTCGCCGAGCAGCGCGGGTTGGAGATCGGTTGCGTCGGCCCGCAGGACGGCGAGGTCCGAGAAGGCATCTGTGCCGACGATGCGGAAGCGGAACTCGCGCCCGTCGGCGAACGACGCGGTGCCGCGGCGCTCGCGCCCGGAGACGACGTGCGCCGAGGTCAGCAGGAAGCCGTCGGGGGTGAGGACGACGCCGCTTCCCGCCCCGGCCGGCACGTGCCCCGCGCGGGTGCGGCGGGTGATGCGCAGGTTGGCGACCGACGGCGTGAGCGCGTCGGCCACCCCGACGACGGCCTGCGAGTAGGCGTCGAGGGCCTGGGCGTCGGTCTGGGCCACGGCGGCGGGGTCGGCCGCCGCCGCGCGCTCCGGCCCTGCCTCGCTCTCGGCGGGCCGCCGGTCGGCATCTTCGCGCAGCGCGCTCATCGCGTCGCCTCCTCGGCCTCACGCCCGAACTCGACCTCGACCGTGCGCTCTTCGGTCCCGCGCACGATCGTCAGGGCCAGACGCTCGCCGGCGCCGTCCACCGCGCTGTGGAGCGCGTCGATGCCAGTGACATCGTCGCCGGCGGCGGCGACCACCAGGTCGCCGCGCTGGACGCCGGCGCGATCCGCAGCGCTCCCGTCCTCGACCGCGCGCACGAGCACGCCGTCGCGCTCGGGGAGGCCGACGGCGCGCCGCAGCCGACGCGCGACGCGCGGCGGCGCGACGGCCACGCCGAGCCGCGGGGGGGTCACCGCGTCGCCGCGGGCCAGCGCCTCGACGCGCTCGCGCGCGGCCGGTATGGCAAGGATCAGACCGCCCTCCATGCGGACGGCGTTGAGCCCGAGCAGGCGCCCGTCGGTGTCGACGAGCGGCCCGCCCGACGATCCGCGCGGGAGCTGCGCGGTGTGCTCGACGGTGCCGGCCACGCGCCGCCCGCGGGGCCCGCGGAAGGAGCGACGCTCGGAGGAGACGAAGCCCGGCGTGGCGCGAAGGCCGCGCCCGCCCGGGTTCGCGAGGGCGATGACCGCGGCGCCGATGCCGGGCGCGGGGTCCGTCGCCCATTCGACGGGCTCGACGTCGCCGGTGTCGACCTCGAGCACGGCGAGGTCGCCGTCCCGGTCGCTGGCGAGTACGCGTGCGGTCTCGCGACGGCCGTCGGCGAAGCTGACGGTCGCCTCCTCGCCACGCAGGTTGTGCGCGTTGGTGACGACGCGGCCGCCCTCGACGACGACGCCCGAGCCGACGCCCCAGCCGCGCCCGAGCCCGGCGACGGCGGGCCCGACCCGATCGACGACGCTGGCGATGGTGTCTGCGGTGTCCTGCAGGCTCATCCGACTTCCTTCCTCCCCGGGGCCAGCGGGCTCCGAGTAGTCACTAGCTGTTTGCAAGTGACCAACGTATCACTACGCTGAAGGCATGGCCGAACCTGGCGCCAAGACCACCGCGGCAGCGGACCCAGCCCGCAGCCGGCCGCTCGCCGACGCGCTCGACGCGACCTCTCCTCTCGCCGACGCCCTCGACGCCGTCGGCGACCGCTGGACGCTGCTCGTCGTCGCCGCGCTGCTCGACGGGCCGCGGCGCTTCGGCGACCTGCAGCGCGCGCTGCCCGGCATCGCGGCGAACGTGCTGACCCAGCGGCTGCGCAACCTCGAGGGCCGCCGGCTGGTCGTCGCCCAGCCCTACTCCGAGCGACCGCCGCGCTTCGTCTACGAGCTGACCGACGGCGGCCGCGACCTCGCCGGCGCGCTGCGCCAGCTCGCTGACTGGGGCGCGCGCCACGGCGAGGGCGAGCCGCCGCGCCACGAGGCCTGCGGTACGCCGATGGAGGCGCGCTGGTACTGCCCGACCTGCGAGCGCCCCGTCGACGACGACGAGGCCGAGCAGCTCCACTACGCCTAGGCTCCCGCGGGCTTGCCCTCCGCATAGCGGTGATGGATGGCGAGGACGTTGCCGTCGGGGTCCTCGAAGAAGGTCTGCAGGCACACCCCGGAGTCGATCGTCTCGCCCTTGAAGCGGACGCCGCGCGACTCGAGCTCGCCCTGGGCCGCCTCGAAGTCGTCGACGCGCAGCTCGATCGGATGGTTGGTGGCTCGGAACTCGAGCCCGAAGGCGTCGGACTGCATGACGGCGATCGTCAGGTTGCCGGTCTCGAACTCGACGGCGGGCATCTGCCCCCAGCGCTTGGCCTCGGGCAGTCCCAGCACGTCGCCGTAGAAGCGGACCGCGCGATCGATGTCCGTCGTCGCGACCGTGATGAAGTCGGTGCCGGTGATCAGTGGTGTGGGTGGGGTCATGCCCTGCAGCATGTCGAGAATCGGCTTGCAACGAGCCCGGACATGCGCCGGCCCGCCCCCGCTTCGAGCGAGGACGGGCCGGGGTGCAGACGGGTTGGGGTAGTGCCTACGCTGCTTCGCGGAGCGCCTCGAGGTCGCCGCTGCGGGCGAGGTGCCGCAGCGCCTGCTCCTCGATCTGCCGCGTGCGCTCGGCGGTGATGCCGAGCCGGCGGCCGGCGTCGCGGAGCGTCGTCGGCGCTTCGCCGTCGAGGCCGAAGCGCAGGCGAACGACGTTGCGCTCGCGCTCGGGCAGCTCGTTGAGCGCCTTCTCGACCGTCTCCTCGCGCTGGCGGTTCACGACCTCGGCCTCGGGCTCGGGCTGCTCGTCGGCCATCAGGTCGCCGAGCGACGCGTCGCCGTCGTCGCCGACCGGCTGGTCGAGCGAGGTGACCGGCTGCGCCGCCTTGCGGATGTCGAGCACCTCGTCGAGCGGCAGCTCGGCGGCCTCGGCGATCTCCTCGTCGCTGGGGTCGCGGCCGAGCTTGGTCGTCAGCTCGCGGGTGACCCGCGAGATGCGGCGCTCGCGCTGGGCGATGTGCACCGGCAGGCGGATGACGCGCGCGCTGTTCTCCAGCCCGCGCTGTATCGCCTGACGGATCCACAGCGTCGCGTAGGTCGAGAACTTGAAGCCCCGTCGCCAGTCGAACTTCTCCGTCGCCCGGATCAGGCCGAGCATGCCCTCCTGAACGAGATCGGAGAGCGGCAGGCCCTGACCCTGGTAGCGACGCGCGATCGACACGACGAGCCGCAGGTTCGAGTTGATCATGCGGTCCTTGGCGGCGATGTCGCCGCGCTCGATCCGCTTGGCCAGCTCGACTTCCTGCTCCTTGGTGAGCAGCGGATAGTGCCGCGCTTGGTTGAGGAACGTCTGCAGGGCATCAGTTGTCGGTTCCGGGTCGAGTTGCTCGCGGCTCTCCTTCGGAGTCCGCGGCTCCAGGATCATGGTGTCGGGGGTCGTTTTGGGGTCCTCTCTTCTGTGCGGTTCTGTGATTCGTTGTACACGCAATTATACGCGCGAACGGACGTTCGGTCAAGGGCGTGTCCTTCCGCCCGAGAGCTCGCACCTGAAGCCGCCGAAGCGGCGAGGAGGGCAATACACAGTACGGCATCGGCGGTTACACCGATCGCCCGAGAGAGAGTGCTGGCGCGTTGTGAGCCGGTTGGTCCCCGGCGGGACGCGCTCCCTCAAGTGTATCGACGGGGTCCAGCGAAGAGGGTGGGACGCTACGGGCGAGCGTCGAAGCTCACGCCTCCCGCACGATGAACGCGACTTCGTCGACGTAGCACCAGGACCACTCCTCGCCGGGCTCGCGCGAGCGGACGATGGGGTGGCCGACGGCCGCCGCGTGCTTGCTCGCGTGGCGGTTGGGCGAGGAGTCGCAGCATCCGACCTCCCCGCAGCTCAGGCACATGCGCAGGTGGAGCCACTGCCCGCCCGTGCGCAGGCATTCCGAGCAGCCCTCGGTGCTCGACGGCTCGACGTCGCGGATCTGGTCGAGATGGGTGCAGTTGACGGTGGCCATGCTGCGATCATCGCGGAGCCGTCAAGCCGGTTAGGGTCGGTCGGGCAAGCGGACGTGCGGTAGTGCCTCGAGCCCGAGTGTCGTAGGGTCGCGACATGGCACGCGAAGGACCGTCCAAGCGCATCCGCAAGCCGCTCGAGGCACTCGCCGGGCGGTTTGCCCGCGCTGACGAGCGTCCGGCCCCGGCCCTCGGCCCGGGCGAGCCGCCCGCGGGGGACCTCGACGCTCTGCGTAGTGAGCTCGCCGCGCTGCGGCGCGCCGACGAGGAGCTGGCCAAGGCGGTCCACGGGCTCTCCGGGGCCGCCCTGGCCGTCGACCTGGCCTCGCTGCGCGAGGAGGTCCGCGCGCTGCGCTCGGCCGAGGAGGGAGCCGCCGCCGCGGCCCGCGACTTTCCCTTGGAGCAGGTCGACAAGGAGCTGACGAGCTTGAAGGAGGAGCTCGCCGCGCTGCGCTTCACCCAGCAGGGGACGGCACGCGGGGTCCGCGACGAGGGCGCTTCATTGCGCCAGGCGCAGCAGGATTCCTCGCAGGCGCTGGCCGAGCGGCTCGCCGCCCTGGCCGCCGAGCAGGAGGCCACGGCGCGGGCGCTTCGTGACGAGCTCGCCGCGCTCCGCCGCGACCTCGAGGGTGCGGCGGACGCGGTGCATGGGCTGCGAGGGCTGACCGCGAGCAACGCCGAGCGCGACGGGCGCTGGCCCGAGCGGCTCTCCGCGTTGAGGGCCTCGCGCGAGTGGCGCTGGGCCTACTCCGAGCGCGAGCCGCTCGTCACCGTTCGCATCGCCACCTACAACCGCGCGGCGACGCTCATCGACCGTGCGATCGCCTCGGTCCTGCGCCAGTCCTACGAGCGCTGGGAGATCGTCGTGGTCGGCGACGGCTGCACCGACGACACCGCCGAGCGGATCGCCGCCCTCGGCCATCCGCGAATCCGCTACCGCAACCTCCAGTCCCACGGCCCCTACCCCGACGAGCCGCGCCAGCGTGCGCTCGTAGCCGGCGTCGCCGCGATGAACGCCGGCGCCAACATGGCGGAGGGCACGTGGATCGCCGCGCTCGGCGACGACGACGAGTGGACCGACGACCACCTCGAGGTGCTCGTCGCGGCGGCCCTCGAGCAGCAGGCGGAGGTCGCTTACGGGCGGCTGGTCGCCCGCCTCGACGAGCCGCCGCTCGAGACACCCGTCGGCGCCTGGCCGCCGAGCCCGGGCGAGTTCAGCTGGCAGGCGGCGATCCACAACACCGCGCTGCGCGAGTTCGGCTACGACATCGCGGCCCGCTTCGTCGGCGAGCCGGCCGAGTGGAACCTCGCGCGGCGGCTGTGGGAGGCCGGCGTGAGCTTCCGTTTCGTGGACCGGGTGGTGGGCGCGCAGAACGTCGAGACAGCCGACGACTGGACGGTCGAGTGGTTCCGCGCGCGCGGAGCCGGCAGCGCGGCGAACCCGGTGTCGTCGCCGTAGGGCGCGCC
>CAVSMB010000025.1:0-155551 GCA_963728925.1 uncultured Actinomycetes bacterium
CTCGGAATGCAGCAGTGAGAACCCAGGCGGTGGCCGCTGCCACCGCGTGGGCTCACGAGCGTCGGGCCGTCAGCGACGCGCTGGATCATCCGCTTGCAATGCCATCCCTGAGAGCGCGATGATCTTCCGGTCGATCGACGAGAGGAAACGGCCGTGCCCGGTGTGGAATCGCGCGACTTCGATTCGCCTGACGAGACGAGGACGCCGGACAAGACGCAGGTGGATGTAGTGCGTATGGGCGTGACGACAGCCGCACGGATGACTTTCGAGCCGGGGTGGCGGTGGTCGGAATGTGTCAAGCCCGTTGCCGGAACTGAGAGCTGCCAGGCTCGTCATGTCGGCGTTGTCCACTCCGGCCGGCTGGCCATCAAGCACGAGGACGGGACCGAGGTCGAGATCGGTCCGGGCGAGGCGTACGTCATTGAGCCGGGCCACGACGCGTGGGTGGTCGGCGACGAGCGGTTCGTCGGATTCGAGTTCGAGTCGCGAGCGGCGGAGGAATACGCGAAGGGCTAGAACGAGCGTCCCGCTGGCCTGACCTGGCCTGACTGTCGCAACGGACGAGGACCAGGCGTCCGCCAGCGGCGCAATCGGGTCCCATCTCGCTCCTGCATCTGTGGAAGGCTCGGAGCGCCGCCGTCGGTATCGAGTTCCATGTAACTCAGTAGCAGCGCGCCAGCGGCGGCGAGCTACCTGGGAGCGCCAGGTGCCGGCGAGGCGCGGTCCAAGCGAAGCAGCGAATGCCCGTCCATGGAAGCGGGCCTTCGTGCTGCTCGACTTCCGCCAACCCAGTCCGCCGATTTCGCCCGGCTAAACAGTCGACCCCAAGTTGGCGCGATCGGCCTGCGGGCCTACCCTTTCGCCGGTGCTCGACCACATCGTGATCCCGGTCTCCGACCTGGCTGCCTCGCGCGGCTTCTACGAGCGGGCCCTGGGCCCCCTTGGCATGGGGGTCGTGCTCGAATTCCCCGGCGTGGTCGGCTTTGGCCGCGACCGCAAGCCGGACTTCTGGATGCGCGAGGGGGAGGCCCGCGACCCCGTCCACGTCGCGTTCCGCGCGCCTGACCGGGCCACCGTCGACGCGTTCCACGCCGCGGCGCTCGATGCGGGCGGCGTGGACAACGGCGGGCCCGGCGTCCGCGAGATCTACCACCCGCAGTACTACGGCGCCTTCGTGCTGGATCCCGACGCCCACAACGTCGAGGCCGTCTGCCACGACGCGCCCGGGTGACGGCGCCCGCGGGCGTTATTGTCTTTGGTTCAATACGGAGGCAGTCATGTCCGGCACCGCCACCGCCATCGCCACCGCGCCGCCCGAGGAGCTTCGCGAGCGCGCAGCGCCGCCGTCGCCGGCGGGGCCCGCACCCGACGACGGGGCAGCGATCGTCATGCCGCCGGGGATCGCGGCGCCGCGGCTGCTCCAGACGGTGCGCTTCACGGTCCGCCAGATCGAGTTCGTGTTCCGCGCGCGCCGCGAGCTCGGCGAGGTCTTTCGCATGCGGGGCGTCACCGACCGCGGGCCGCTGGCGGTGACCTGCCATCCCGACCACGTCAAGTCGCTCTTCACGGCCAAGCCCGAGCAGGCGCCGTCGCTGGTCGCGGACTCGCCGCTGCGCGCGGTGGTCGGGCCCAACTCGGTGCTCACCGCGGTCGGCCCGCGCCACATGCGCCAGCGCAAGCTGCTGCTGCCGCCCTTCCACGGCGAGGCGGTGCAGCGCTACGCGGCGATGATCGAGCACGCGGCGCAGCGCGAGATCGACCGCTGGCCGATCGGCGAGCCGTTCGCACTGGCGCCCCGCATGCAGGCGATCACGCTCGACGTGATCATGGCGGGCATCTTCGGCATCGAGGGAAGGCCCGAGCGGGGAACGCCCGAGCACGGGCTGCGCCAGGCGGTTCGGCGCATCGTGGCGCTCTCGACCCGGCCCGATTCACAGATCTCCGAGCTCGTCAACGTCGGGCGCGACGAGATGGTCGGCGTCGCCAAGGGCATCCTCGCCTACCTCGATCGCCAGGTCTACGCGGTCATCGCGGCGCGCCGCGGAGCGGAGCACGTCGAGCCGCGCACCGACATCCTCTCGCTGCTGCTCGAGGCACGCTCCGAGGAGGGCGAGCTGCTCTCCGACCAGGAGCTGCGCGACGAGCTGCTCACGCTGGTGCTGGCCGGGCACGAGACAACCGCGAACTCGCTCGCGTGGACCTTCGAGCGGCTGGTGCGAACGCCGCACGCCTACGAGCGCCTGCGCGACGTCGCGCGCTCGGACGGCGAGGATCGCGACGCCTACGTCGAGGCGACCATCCACGAGGGCATGCGCTCGCGGCCCGTGATCCCCATCATCGGCCGCCACGTCACCGTGCCGTGGCAGCTCGGCGACTACCGCATGCCGGCCGGCAGCTCGGTGCTGATGAGCATCCTGCTGCTGCACCATCGCGACGACGTCTACCCCGAGCCCTTCGCCTTCCGGCCCGAGCGCTTCGTCGGCCACAAGCCCGGCACGTATACATGGATCCCCTTCGGCGGGGGCATCCGCCGATGTCTCGGCGCCGCGCTCGCGATGGCCGAGCAACGCGTCGTGCTGCGCGCCGTTGCGCGTCGCACCGACCTGCGCGCGCCCGACCCCGAGCCCGAGCACGCCCGTCACCGCAACGTCACGATGATCCCGGGCCAGGGTGCGCGGGTGGTCTGCGACGCCCGGCGCCGGTGACGGTTCTCGCGCTCAGCGCAACCAACGTCCTCACGATCGTCACCGTCGTCGGCATGGTCGTCGTGGTCGGCTGGCTGATCAGCGTCGTCGCGCGCGGCTCGGGCGAGTCCGACCGGCGCCGCGAAGAGGCCGCGCGCGCACACTTCACCCGCCACGGGCGCTGGCCCGACGAGGAGGAGTGAGCCGGGCGCCGCGGTGGACCGTCGGCGGCGGCCCTGGTAACTTCGCCCCGAAGCCTCTGTTGATCTCCGGGCACATCCTCCTCCTCGCCGCCGGCTGAGGACCTGCCGCGCCGCCGGCGCGGCGCTCGGTTCCTTGCCCTGGCGCGCGCAGGTGCGCGCCCGATCTGGAGGTCTCCCTTGCCGGTCGAAGAGAACAATGCTCGCGCGGCTCGCGCGGCTCGCACGGCCCGCGCGGACGCTCGCACGCGCGTGCCCGACGATTGGTTCGTCGGCTTTCACCGCGGCCTTGCCGCTCGCTTCTGGCGTGCAGCGGGCGCGACGATGGCCGACGACGATGCGCGGCTCATCGGCGAGCTGCTCGACGCCGCCTCCGGCGCGAAGGTGCTCGACGTCCCCTGCGGCGATGGGCGGATCGCGCTACGCCTCGCGGCCGCGGGTCACGAGGTCATCGGCATCGACCTCGCCGCCGGCGAGCTCGACCACGCGCGTCGCGAGGCCGCGAAGGCCGCGACGCCGGCGAGCTTTCTCGTCGGCGACCTGCGGGGGCTGCCCGACGTCGGGCCCGTCGACGCGGTCGTGAGCTGGGGCAACAGCTTCGGCTATCTCGTGCCGGCCGACAGCGCCCGCTCGCTGGCCGCCATGCACGACGCGCTGCGGCCGGGCGGGCGGCTGGTGCTCGAGACGGCGACGGTCGCGGAGTCGCTGCTCGTCGGGGGCGTCAAGCCGACGGCGTCGTGGGAGTTCGGCGGCGTGCGCATGACCGCGACCAACCGCTACCGACCGCACGAGAGCCGCCTGGAGAGCGACTACGTCTTCGAGAACGGCGACGGCCTCGTCGAGCGCGCTCGGGCCGCCCACCACGTCCACACGAGCGGCGAGCTGGTCCGCATGCTGGCCGGCGTGGGGTTCCGCGACGTGGCCCTCCTGGGCGCCGACGCCGGCGCCGCCTACGAGCTCGGCTCGGGCCGCCTGATCGTCATCGCGACGCGCGACGCTCGACGTCCGGGGGGCGATGTCCTCCCGCGGCGCGCGACGCCCGGAGATACTGGGCGCCGTCAACCTCGCGAGGAGCGCAGCATGGACAAGGATCACCTGAAGTCGATCCCGGTGTTCGCCGAGCTCGACGACGACGCACGGGACGCGATCGCCAAGCTCGCCGCCGAGGTCTCGGTGCCCGAGGGCAAGGAGCTCGTCCGCGAGGGCGACTTCTCCTACGAGCTCATCGCGATCGAGGAGGGCACCGCCCGCGTGCACCACGGCGACGAGACGCTCGCGGAGCTCGGCCCCGGCGACATCGTCGGCGAGACCGGCGTGCTCGAGGGCACCCAGCGCAACGCCTCGGTCACCGCCACCTCGCCGATGCGCCTCGTGACGCTCACGACCTGGGACGTGCGCAGGCTCGGCAAGCAGGCGCCCGGTGCCATCGAGCGCCTGCGAGAGCTCGCCGCAGCGCGCCGCGGCTGACGACCCGGCGCGCGCTGTCGATCTCGTCGCCCTCCGTTCGTCTCAGGGGAGACCATCCGAGAAGGAGGACGCGATGAGGTACATGCTGCTGATCCACCAGGGTGACACCCCGTTGCCCGGCTCTCCCGAGTGGGACGGCCTCTCGGCGGACGAGCAGGGCGCGGTCTACGCCAACTACAAAGCCCTCAACGAGACCCCCGGGGTCAGCGCGACGCCTATCGCCGCGCGAGGGCGCTGGCCGCAGACGACGCCGAGCGGCGCCTGCTCGAGCGGCGGCTGGCGGAGCTCGCCGCGGGCTAGCCGGACGAGGCGGCGGCAGCGTCCAGGGCCTCGGTTTCAGCCTTGATCTCCTTCTCCAGGCGCTTGCTCGCGTGTTTGAGCTCGCGGTCGAGCACCTCGTCGAGCTTGGAGCGGCCGACGACGACGAGGCCGGCCTGGCCGGCGTCGAGCGTCTCGCCGAGCTCTCTGACCTCCGCGCGCGACATGCCCCGCCAGAAATGACCGGCCAGGCCGCCGGCGGCGCCGCCGACGACCGCGGTGGCGAGGATCGACGGGGGGAAGAGGATGCCGACGACGGCGCCCACACCGACCCCGGTCCACGCACCGTGCTGCGTCGGCTTCTCGTGCTTGTGGACGTGGACCTTGCCCTCCTCGTCCTTGGTGACCACCGCCGCGTCGTAGGTGCCGACGACACCGGCCGCGTGCAGGTCGAGCAGGATCGCGTAGTCGGCTCGGGCGTCGGCTTCGTCCTCGTACGCGGCGACGTAGAGGAAGACGGGCTGCTCGCTCATGTAGATCTCCTGGGTCGAGGGGTTGGCGGCGCGCCGATCCTCGCACAGCGGGCCGGCCCGGGCCAACAGCCGTCGAGCACCCTTGACCCGCCGCGGTGCGGCGTGAGACGCTGCTCGCCGCTTGGCTCACGTCAAGCAGCGGAGGGCAGGGGGGAGAGGCCATCCACGTTCGATGAGCGCGCCCCAGCCCAGGTCGATCTCACTTCTGATCGTCGCCGAGATCCGCCTCTTCCGCGACGGCCTCGCCGAGGTGCTGAGCGCGCGTCGCGCCTTCGACATCGTCGGCACCGCATCGCACCTGGAGGAGGCCCTGCCGCTGCTGCGCGACCTGCGCCCGGAGATCGCCCTGGTGGACGTGGCGCAGCCCGCCGCCGTCGAGACGGTGCGCGCGATCGTCGACGCCGCTCCCGAGGTGAGGCTGATCGTGCTCGCGGTCCCCGAGCTCGAGCCGGAGGTGGTGCGATGGGCCGAGGAGGGCACCGCCGGCTACGTTCCCCGCGACGCCGGGATCGCGCAGCTCGAGGCCTGCGTCGAGAGCGTCGCAAGGGGGGAGGCGCTGTACACGCCCAGGATGGCCGCGGCCCTTGTTCGCCGCATCGCCGCGCTCGCCGCGGAGCGGCGACCCGAGCCGCTGCGCTCGAAGCTCACCCTTCGTGAGCGGTGGGGGTCACGCCGAGCGCGCGTGCGAGCACGCCGGACTCGGCCGCGCCGCCACCCGATCACACGGGCCCGGTCTCGAACGACCTGATCGACGCCGACGGACGGCGCACGATCGAGGTCGGCGAGCTGACGATCCGCGTAGGCCGGGACGCGCTGGGACAGGCCGGGACCAGGCCCGCCCGCCCGGCCCAGCCCGACACGATCACGATCGAGCACACCAAGAAGGGCGCGAAGGTCACCATCACGCCCGACGGGACGATCTCGATCCAGGCGGCGAAGGACCTCGAGCTAAAAGCGCCCGACGGCGAGATAAGGATGCAGGCCAAGGCCGTCAAGGTTCGCGTCGACACCGCGATGGAGGTCTCCTAGTGCCGGGTGTGCTGACGACCGCGAGCAGTGTGGACTGCGGTCACGGCGGCTCGGTGTCGACCGCCGGCGACGCGAAGCTCCGCGTCGCCGGCGCACCCGTGCTGCACGAGAGCGGCATCAACGGCAAGGCGGTGGCCTCGACGTGCGCCGTCGTCGACAGCAGCGACAGCTCGACGCTGAAGTGCAGGACGGTGAGCTCGGTCACGGCCGGGCGGGCCGCCAAGCTGCGGGTCTCGGGGGCGCCGGTTATGCTCGACACGCTCGCCGGCGGCACCGACGGGAAGGCGGCGGGCACCCCCGCGCTGCTCCTGCGGGCGACGGCGGGACAGACCAAGCTGAGGGCGAGCTGACGATGGCGGACCTCGAGCTCGCGCGTGACGCGGTCCGCGACCGGCTGCTCGGCTGGTCGGTCGCCTGCGAGCCGCTGCTCCCCGGGGTCGACCACGGACGCGATCTCGTGCTGCAGGGCGGTGACGGCGCGCCGCTCGACCTGGCCCGCGTGGCCTCGATGGACTGCCTCGCCCAGTCGCTGTCGATCGCGCTCACGACGGCGCTCGGGAGCGACGTCTTCAACACCGACTTCGGCTTCGACGGGCTCAACGCGCTCGTCGAGGAGACCGAGCCCGCGATCATGCGCGAGCGCGTGCGGATCTCGGTCGTGCAGGTGCTTCGCAAGGAGCCGCGCGTGCGCCAGATCCTCGACGTCGACCTCGGCGATGACCGCCTGCGGCCACCGTCGGCGGACACCCGCACGCTGGAGGTGTCGGTGAGCTTCGAGACCGTCTCGCTCGACCGGGCCACCATGCAGCTGGGGAGGGTGACCCCAGGTGGCTGACGAGCAGACGACCAGCGTAGCCACCGCGGACGTGCTGGCGATCGACGACGCGGTGGCGCGCTCGAGCGGCGCCGCGGCGTTCGGCGTCACCGAGCAGGGCTTCGTGCCGAAGTCCTACGCGCGGCTGCTGGCCGAGAAGCTCGCGCTCGCTCGCGCGCTGCTCGGCGAGGACCTCGACCTCGGCTCCGGGTCGGTCATCCGCAAGCTGCTCGAGCTCTCGGCGCTCGAGGACACGAGGACGTGGGCGGCGCTCGCCGCCATGTACGACAACAGCTTCGTCTCCTCGGCGACCGGAGAGGCGCTCAGCCGCCTCGGCGACGAGCTGGGGCTCGAACGCCCCTACCTGGAGGCGCACGGCACGGTGAAGCTCAAGCTCACCGGATCGCTGCCGGCATCCACCCCGGAGATCCTCGTCCCGCGCGGGGCGCGGCTGCTCACCCCGGGCGGGCACAGCGTCGCCGTCGACGAGCGTGCGGCACTCTCGACCCAGACGCCCGAGCGGGTCGTTGCGGTCGTCGCCTTCTATCCCGGCCCGGAGCACGATCTCGACCCGAGCGTCCCCGGCCAGAAGATCGACCGCCTCAACCCGATCGACGACAAGCTGCGCCCGCTGTTCGAGCTGCGCGAGGAGTCCGCGAGCGCCTTCGACGTCGTCGTCGAGCACACCGCGCCGCTCACCGGTGGGGCGCTCCAGTGGCCCGACGCGCGCTACCGCGAGCTGCTGCTGCGCGCCCCGCGCTCGCTCTGGCGCGCCGAGGCGATCGAGGTCGCCGCCTCGCTGGTGCCGGGCGTTCGGCAGGTCCAGGTACGTGATGGCTGGGGCGGGCTCGACATCAGCCAGTCGATCTTCGGCAACTTCAACTTCGTCGAGCGACTGTTCGGCAGCGAGCGCGACCTCGGCAGCCCCTATTACCTGGACGTGCTCGTCGCCGCCACGCCGGCCGCCGTCTGGGATAGCCCGGACGGACTGCGCGTCGCAGTCGAGTCCGCGATCGAGGACCTGCGCCCGATCTCCATCTTCCCACGCGTCGAGCAGGCCGAGCAGCTCGGGATCGGCATCGCCGCCGAGCTCGTCGTGCGCGGGTTGCCGCTGCCCTCCGGGTCGCGCGCGACCGTGAACGACTCACCCCCGGCGGCTGCGCTGAAGCAACGACTGCTGCGCCGCGTGGGTCAGTACGTCGACGGCCTGGGCTTCGGCGAGCCGGTGCGCACCTCCGAGGTGATCTGGGCGATCATGAACGAGCCGGGCGTGGCCGACGTCCGCCGGCCGCGGCTCCTGCGCTGCCCGTCCGGCCTCGACGCCGTGGACTTCGCGGCGACCCCGGTGCCGACCGGCGTCGAGGAGCTCGACGGCGGCGCCAACGTCGAACTGCAGGTGAACCAGATCCCGGTCCTCGTCGAGGACGACTCGCGGATGACGATCGTCTGATGGCGACCGCATCGATCGACACCGACGCGTTCGGCGCCGCCTCGCTTCGCAACATGGCGGCGCACCTGACCGCGCCGCTCGCGACCGGCGCGGTCGAGTCGCCGATCCCGATCGCGGCCGGGGGCGGCGCGGCAGTCGGTTCCCCGCGCGCGAGCCGCTGCTGCTCGTCGCGCCGAGGACGGACCTCGGCCCGCGCGGGCTCCTGCTGGCGGCCGACACCCCCGAGGGGACGGCCACGGTCAAGTTCGCGCCCTACACCGAGCACGCCGCGGCCCTGTCGCTCTACCGTCCGCCCACCCAGGCGACCGGCTTCGCCGAGCCGTTCGAGCTCACGATCACGTCGCTCGAGGAAGTGCTGCCCGACGGCACGAAGCACGCGCTGGCGCCCGCGGAGATCGCCACGCGGGTCGAGCTCGAGCTCGTCGAAGGCGTGCTCGGCCGGTTGCTCTACGCCATCGGCGCGGAGAAGCAGCGACTCCGGCGCGCGGGCCGGGAGCTGAGCGCCATGCGCCGGCTCGGCACTGCGCGCGACGATGCGCTCGACCGCGTCGGCGCGGAGCTCGCGATTCCCCGCTTCGCCGACGACCTCCGCTTTGACGCCGGCGACGTCGTCACCGCCGCGCGCCGCGAGCCCGACGACGAGTACCGCCGGCGGCTCGCGATCTACCGCCCGTGGCTGTTGCGAACGCACCGCGGGCTCCTGGAGCTGCTCAACGGCCCGGGAGGCCCCTCCGAGGCCAACGCGGGCCCGATCGGGCAGATGGGGCTGCACGATCGCTTCGACCTGGTCGAGCGCGACAACCCGTTCGCCCTCGCCGTCCACGTGGTGGGGCCGAGGACGCGGCCGCGCGCGACAACTTCCTGGAGTTCGTGCGCCGGGTGCACCTGATCTGGCCGTCCGCGAGCGCCGATCCCGTCCACGCCGCGCGCTTCGTGCCCGAGGACCGCAGGCAGCAGATCGAGGCGCTGCGCGCCGACCTGCGCGAGGGGTTCGGCTTCGCGACGCCCGGGCCGTCTGCGGCGCTGGCGCCGATGCTCGCCTCGGCGCTGGCGCGCGTGTGGCGCTGTCGCAAGCACCTGCGGGCGACGACCAGGTGGCCCGTGACGCGCGCGCAGGAGGGAGCGGGTGGAAGCCGTTACGAGCTCGGTCTGGGGGCCGACCTGAGGCCGCTGCCGGCGGCCGAGCTCGACCGGCTCGGCGAGGAGCACGCGGCCGGCCGGCCGACCGAGGATCCCGAGGTCGGGGCGCTGATGAGCGCGATGACGCCGCGCAGCGCCGCGGAGGACCCCGAGGGCCGCTGGCTGCTCGAGCCGTGCGGCCTGCGGACGGTGCACCGCGTCGACGCCGCGACCGAGTACGTCTCGCATCTGCCCGCCTTCGGGCTCGCGATCACCGGACCCGACCAGGTCGAGCCCACGGGCTGGACGGCGATCCTCCGGGGCTACTTCGCGCTGGAGAGCCGGCAGACGTCGCTGCTCTTCTACGAGCGCGCGACCGGCACCGGCGCGTTCTACGTCGTCGACGGCTCCGGCGGGGTCTTCCTGATGCAGGAGCACGCGGGCTGGCGGACGAGCTGGACGCACATCGTCGTCGGCGACTTCGGCGGCGGTATAGCCAACGACCTGCTGTTCTACGAGCGCTCGAGCGGGAGCGCGGAGATCTACGCGACCGACGGCGCGGGCGCGATCGGGCTGCTCAGCCAGTTCAGCGGCTGGCGGCGAACGTGGGCGCAGGTCGTGACCGGGAGCTTCGGCGGTCCGGGGAGAAGCGACCTCTTGCTATACGACCGCGCCGCCGGCGAGATCGAGCTGCTGGCGATCGACGCCGCCGCCGGGGGGATCTCGCTGCTCGGGCGCCAGACCGGCGAGCGTCGCAGCTGGAGCCTGATCGCCGCGCTCCCGTCCGGGCAGGGGACAGGCACCGAGCTCGCCTTCTACGACGGCGCCGGCGGGCTGCTCGAGCGGCGCAGGCCCGACGGCAACGGCGGCCTGCCGGTCGTCGGGCGCCATCGCGACGTCGGCCGCGGGTGGACCCATATGGTCTCAGGGCGCTTCGGCGGCGCCACCGGCTCTGATCTCCTGCTCTACGACCGCACGAGCGGTCGGGCGGTCGTCTACGCCCTCGCCGACGGCGGTGGCATCGAGCTCGTGCGCGAGGAGAGTGGGTGGCGCCGGACCTGGACCCAGCTCGTCACCGGCCAGTTCGGCGGCGGGGGCGCCGCGACGGACGTCCTGTTCTACGACCGCGCAACCGGGACGGGCGCGTTCTACGCGGGGAGCCCGAGCGGCACGTTCAGGCCGCTGCGCCGGCACGCGGACTGGCACAGGAGCTCTGCTCAGCAGTTCGAGGCCCGCTATCACGCGGCGGGCGATCCGGGCGCCAACGTGGTGCTCGTGAACGGCATCGCGGCCGCCGACGCCGCCTGGCGCGGGCCGCCGCACAACGGCTCGCCGTGGTCGTCGGTCACACGGGCGCAGGCGGTCGCAGCGTGGCAGGCGGCGACGCCGCGACCCGACGACGACCCCGCGCTCGGAGTCCTGCTGGCGGCGGGCCTGCCGGCGGTCGGCGAGCCTGGCCCGACCGTTGAGCAGCTCGAGCGGGTCCCGGCCGAGCTGGTCGAGACAGTCCGGCTGGCGCCGGCCCAGGCCGAGGCGATCCTCGCCGGCCACCCGGCGGCCGCGGGTGGGCTGCGCGATCTCGCCGGCGTCCTGCGAGCACAGCGCATCGCCTCGGTGCTGCCGCTGCTCGGCGGCGCCGGCGACGTGCTGCTCGTGCTCGGCGCGATCGGGCTGCCCGGCGCCGGCGTCAACCTCCAAGACCGCCGCTCGACGGGCTTTCGCTGGTACGCGCTTCCGATCCAGGGCAGCGGGGCGGAGGTGTCGGCCACCGGCAGCCGCGCGCTGTTCACGCCCGCGGACGCCGGCGTCTACGCGCTGGTCGTCGTCGGCTACGCCCGCACCGGCGACACCGACCCCCTACGAGTTCCGCGTCGAGCTGCCCGTAGGGTCGTTGCTCGACGTCCGCCAGTACGAGTTCCTGATGAACCTCCTCGACCACGCCTTCCCCGCCGGCGTCGAGGTGAACACCTTCTCGATCCGTGGCGAGCACGTCGACCTCGACGGCGACGGATCTGGAGAGCCGCTCAGTCCCGCGATCTTGCGCACCTACCGCTCCTACCGGCGTCGGCGCCATCGCGGCGAGGTGGCCGTCACGCTCCCCGACGCCAGACCTGGAGGCTGATCATGGCGACCGGCGACCTCACCGGGACCACGATGACCGCTGAGGACATCTTCCAGAAGCTCACGACGACGGGCGTGTCGAAGTACGAGGCGCAGATGGTCGTGGCCAACTGGATCCTCGGGAACGCGGGTGTGTTGCCGCGAACGTTCGCCTACCAGACGCCGTTCGAGGGCGCCGAAGCGGCGTGCGCCCCGCAGTTCACGCGCTCGTTCGCACATCAGGACTGGGTCGACGGCGAGGACGTCGTGCAGGCCGAGCAGACCACGGGCGAGGACGGGTTCAACACGCGCTTCCACCGCATCGAGTCAGACCTCGACGCGCTGGGCAGCGACGTCGCCCAGGCGTTCGTCTGCATCAACGCGATGCGCGCGTCGCTGCGGCTGCTGCTCGACGAGCTCCAGGCCGAGCTGAACCTCGTCTACCGCCAGATTGCGAGCACGGGGGGCGGCGGGGGGTTCCCCGTCCCGGTCGAGCCCGGCGGGGGCGGCGTCTTCACCGGCGGCGGCGGGGTCTGGACCACCGGCGGCGTGTTCACCGGCGGCGGCCCCGCCGTCACCGGTGGCACCTACCTCGGCACGACCAAGTTCTTCGACCACGACGTGCACGTCTTCCAGACCAGCGCCGGCAGGGTCGTGCTGCCCGCGGTCGAGGGCGTCACGGTCACGCCGTTCGAGAACCCGCGAGTCCAGCGCGCGAAGGCGCTCGGCGAGTTCCTCGTCTCACCCAAGGTGCAGGAGGCCTTCGCCCAGGGCCCGATCCCGAAGCGAGCGTTCGTCGAGCGCTTCGGCGACGAGGTCCTATCCAACGGCGAGGGCTGCGCGACGCGATGGAGATCATCCCCGACGACACCCTCTGCCAGTCGCCGCTGAGCGTCCTGGAGGGGCTGGCCACGCGCGAGGGCGCGGCGATCCGCACCTCGGGCATGGAGCGCGAGTCGATCGAGGTCACCTTCGGGCTCGCGGGCGACGCGCGCGTGGCCGACGCGCCGCTCGATCGCCTCGAGGTCGTACCTCGCGACGCGCGCACGGCACTGGTCGGCGAGGGAGTCTCGACGATCGGCGAGTTCGTGAGCGCCGACCCGGGCAAGCTCGCGGCCATCCTCCGGGGGCGCGGCGTCGACGTCAAGACCGCCGACGTCGGCGGGTGGCTGGGGGCGGCCAAGACGCTCGTGAGCGTACGCTGACGAGGTGAACGAGATGCGCGGTAGCCCCGGGTGAACCGCGGCCGCTTCCCCGGCCTGGCCGGCGGGTGGGCCCGCCTCGACGGGCCGGCGGGCACGCAGATGGTCGACAGCGCGATCGACGCGATGACCGCGTTCATGCGCTCGGGCGACAACGCCAATCAGGGCGGGCGGTTCGCCGCCGCCCGCGCGACCGACGCGTGCGTGGCGGCGGCGCGCGAGGCGGTCGGGCGGCTGCTCGGCGCCGATCCGGGGGGCGTGGCCTTCGGCCCTTCGATGACGGCGATGACGATGCGCCTCGCCGCCGCCGTGGGCCGGACGCTGTCGCCGGGCGACGAGGTCGTCGTCACGCGCCTTGACCACGACGCCAACGTTCGACCGTGGGTGATCGCCGCTGAGCGCGCGGGCGCGGACGTGCGCTGGGCGGAGCCCGATCCCGAGACGCTCGCGCTGCCGGCATCCGCCGTCGAGGCGGTGGTGGGCGAGCGCACCAGATGGGTCGCCGTGACCGCGGCCTCCAACGCGACGGGCACGGTCCCCGAGCTCGAGGCGATCGTCGCCGCGGCGCACCGCGTGGGCGCGCGGGTCTCGATCGACGCAGTGGCCGCGGCGCCGCACCGCGCGCTCGACCTGGCGGCGCTGGGCGCCGACACGCTCGCGTGCTCGGCCTACAAGTGGTACGGGCCCCACGTCGGGATCCTCTGCGCCGCGCCGGCGCTGATGGAGGAGCTCGCGCCCGACAAGCTCAAGCCCTCGACGGACGCTGCGCCCGACCGCTTCGAGCTCGGCACGCCCCCGTTCGAGTCGCTGGCCGGGGTGACCGCCGCCGCCGACTACCTGGCCGGGGTGGGTTTCGACGCGATCCGTGCCCACGAGGAGGGGCTGATGGCGATCGCGCGCGACGGTCTCGCGGCGCTCGACGGGGTGACGCTCTACGGCGATCCGCCCGACCACGTCCCCACGCTGATGTTCAACGTCGACGGGCGCACGTCGGCGCACGTGGCGGCGACGCTGGCCGACCGCGAGGTCGCGGTCTGGAACGGCAACTACTACGCGTGGGAGCTCGAGCGCTTCCTCGGCCTGGACCCGCACGGCGCGGTGCGGGCGGGGTTCGTGCACTACAACGACGAGTCCGACGCGCGGCGGCTGATCGCGGCGGTCGCCGAGGTCGCACCCCGCTCCGGACCCATGCTCACGAAAGGAGCCCCGCCATGGCTACAGGAGCACTGACCGCGGACGGACGCGCACGCGTCCTGGCCGACGGCAACGAGATCCCCCTGCTGGCGCTCGGCGTCTGGCAGGTGCCCGACGGGCCGGAGTGCGAGAACGCTGTGCGCTGGGCGCTCGAGCTCGGCTATCGCCACGTCGACACCGCGCAGGCCTACGGCAACGAGGCGAGCGTCGGCCGCGCGCTGCGCGACAGCGGCGTGCCGCGCGACGAGGTGTTCGTCACGACGAAGTTCTATCCGGGGCACGACGACGCGGAAGCCGAGGCGCAGCGCAGCCTCGAGCGGCTGGGCGTCGACCACGTGGACCTCTACATCATCCACTGGCCGCAGGGCGGGCCGACGTGGGCCTGGCCGGGCATGGAGCGCGCGCACGAGCGTGGCTTCGCGCGCTCGATCGGTGTCTCGAACTTCAGCGTCGACCAGCTTGACGAGGTCCTGGCGGTCGCCGGGACGCGGCCCGTGGTCAACCAGGTGCAGTTCAACCCGTTCGCCTACCGGCGCAGGCTGCTCGACGCCTGCGAGGAGCGCGACGTGGCGATCGAGGCCTACAGCCCGCTCGGCACCGGCCAGCACCTCGCGGACGAGAAGGTGGGGGAGATCGCCGGGCGCCTCGGGCGCACCCCGGCCCAGGTGCTCGTGCGGTGGGCGGTGCAGCGCGGTCTCGTCGTGCTGCCGAAGTCGACGCACCGCGAGCGGATCGAGGAGAACGCGCAGGTCTTCGACTTCACCCTGTCCGACGACGACATGGCCGCGCTCGACGCCCTCGACGAGACCGGCGGCACCGAGCAGGCGCGCGAGACCAGGTGGTGGTGAGGCGCCCTCCCGCTCAGCGCGCCCGGAAGGGGAGCTCCGCCGGCGCTGCCAGCGTGCGCGCCACCGCCGTCTCGACCGGATCGACCGTCCAGTCCGGGTGGCCGGGCATCGGAGGCGTCGTCGTCCCGTAGATCCACCGGTTCAGGAACCGGCCCAGTTCCTGGCCCGACACCCTCGAGGCGAGCGCGATGAAGTCGGCCGTCGAGGCGACGCCGTCGCGGTAGCGCGAGACCCACGCCCGCTCGAACGGCGAGGGCGACGGCTGCGCACAGCGATGCGAGAACGATCCCGAGTCGGCTCATTCGCGCTTCCTACCCGCGAAGCGCGTTCCTCATATGTGGTTCACATAAGCGCGGTTATCGAGCGTTGAAGCGAGGAAATCCCTCGCCCCCGCGACCCGGGCGGCGAGAGGATTCCAAGGAGGAAGCGCCTCAATGTCGGCAGATCAGCAGCCTTCGGCGATCGGGGGCTCGCCGTTCGCCGCAGGCGAGGCGATGCCGTCGCTCGGCGAGGCGATCTCCACCGACGAGACCGAGGTGCTCGAGGCCGGCCTTCCTCTGGACGTGCGGGCGCCCGCGCCAGCGCGGGCTCTCGTCGCCACGAGCCTGCGCGAGCGTGTGCCCGCCCGGGTGCTCGAGCACGCCGAGCTGCTCGTCTCAGAGCTCGTGACCAACAGCGTGCGCCACAGCGGCGCCGCCGGCTGCGACGCGCGGCTGGTCCTTCGCGTCGAGCTCTCACCCGGCGCGCTGCGCGTCGGCGTCGAAGATCCCGGCCGCGGTGGGGTGATCGCGCCACGCCCGCCGGACCGCAACGGAGGCGGCGGAGGGTTCGGGCTCAATCTCGTCCACACCCTGAGCGAACGCTGGGGCGTCGAACGGGCCGTGGCGGGCAGCACTCGCGTCTGGGCGCAGCTCCCGCTCGGAGCGATGCCGGGCTGAGGGGGCAGCCGGGTCCGTCAGACCGCGCGCTCCTCCCCGTCCCCGCCCCAGGCGATGTGGAACGTGCCGCCACGGTCGGCGCGCCGGTAGGTGTGGGCGCCGAAGAGGTCGCGAAGGCCCTGGATCAGGCTTGCGGGGCCGCGGGCGCGGCGGTAGCCGTCGTAGTAGGCCAGCGAGGACGAGAACGCCGGCGCCGGGATGCCGAGCTCCGCCGCGCGGGCGACGACGCGGCGCCACGGGTCCTGAGCCTGCGCGAGCGCCTGCTGGAAGAAGTCGGCGAGCATGAGGTTTGCCAGGCCGGGCTCCGCGTCATAGGCCTCGCGGATGCGGTCCAGGAAGCGCGCGCGGATGATGCAGCCGCCGCGCCAGATCGTCGCCATCGCGCCGAGGTCGACGTCCCAGCCTTCGTTGTCGGCCGCCGCGGCCATCTGCGCGAAGCCCTGCGCGTAGGAGACGATCTTGGAGGCGTAGAGCGCGTGTTCGAGGTCCTCGGCGAGCGCGGCGTCCCCTCCCCCGTGCCCGGTGCTCGGGCCGGCGAGGCGGTCCGCGGCCGCGGTGCGCTGCTCGGAGAGCGCGCTGAGCGTGCGGGCGAAGACCGCCTCGGTGATGCCGGTGAGCGGCACGCCGAGCTCGAGCGCGTCCTGCGCGGTCCAGCGGCCCGTGCCCTTCTGCTCCGCTGCGTCGAGGATCACGTCGACGAGCGGCCGGCCCGTCTCCTCGTCGGTCTTGGCCAGGACGCGCGCGGAGATCTCGATGAGGAAGGACTCGAGCTCTGACTCGTTCCACGCCCGGAAGCGATCGGCGATCTCGGGAACCCCGAGCCCGGCGCCGTGGCGCAGGAGGTCGTAGCTCTCGGCGATGAGCTGCATGTCGGCGTACTCGATGCCGTTGTGCACCATCTTGACGTAGTGCCCGGCGCCGTCCGGACCGACATAGGTGCAACACGGCACGTCGTCGACCCGCACGGCGATCCGCTCGAGAATCGGACCGACGACCTCGTCGTAGGCGCCCCGCTCGCCGCCGGGCATGATGCTCGGCCCGTTCAGCGCGCCCTCCTCCCCACCCGAGACGCCGACGCCCATGAAGCGCAGGCCTCGCTTCTCGAGCGCCGAATGGCGGCGCTGGGTGTCGCGGAAGTGCGAGTTGCCGCCGTCGATGAGCACGTCGCCCTCGTCCAGGCGCGGCGCGATCTCGTCGATCACGGCGTCCACCGCGTCGCCCGCCTTGACCATGCACATCACCACGCGCGGCCGCTGCAGCGCCCCGACCCACTCCTCCACCGACGGGTAGCCGCTGAGCGGGCCCTCCTCCCCGTGCTCGTCGATGAAACGCTCGGTGCGCTCGTTGGTGCGGTTGTGCACGGCGACGGGGATGTCGTGGTGGGCGACGTTGCGCGCGAGGTTCGCGCCCATCGTCGCCAGACCGGTCAGGCCGAAGTGGAGATCGTCGCTCATGACCGGAAGACTAGGCGCGGGCCATCGGTCGCGGCGGGCAACTCGGCGCGCGACGGCCGGGTAGGGTCCACGGGATGCGCCTGCGGCCGCTGGACCTCTTCCCGTTCGGCTTCTCCTGGGTCGTGGACGAGCCGCTCCGGCGCACGTCGCACGCGCTGGCCGACGACGGGCGCGTCTGGCTGGTGGACCCGGTCGACGTTCCCGAGCCCCTCGAGCGGGCGCAGGGCCTCGGGCAGGTGGCTGCGGTGCTGCAGCTGCTGGATCGGCACAACCGCGACTGCGTGGCGGTCGCCCGCCGCCTGGGTGTGGCGCACGTGCGGGTCCCCGATGCGCTGCCCGAGACGCCCTTCGAGGTCGTGCCCGTGCTGCGGGTGCCCGGCTGGCGCGAGGCCGCGCTCTGGTGGCCCGAGCAGCGCGCCCTCGTGGTCGCCGAAGCGGTGGGCACGGCGCCGCTCTTCACGGCCGGGCGCGCACCGGCCGGCATCCACATCTTCCTGCGCGTGCACCCGCCGGGCCGCCTGCGCGCGATGGCGCCCGAGCATCTGCTTGTGGGTCACGGCGAGGGCATCCACGGCGCGGCGGCGACCCCGGCGCTGGAGCAGGCCTACGCCCGCTCGCAGCGAGACCTGCCGCGTGCGCTGCTGGCGCTGCCGTCCGGGCTTCGGTCGTGAGGAGCGTCTATTGGCCTTATCTTGCCGGCGGGACCGGGGGCGAGGAGGGTAGCCTTGGTTGCGTGGACGGTCGTGGTGAGCCGACGTGGCAGCCGATCAGCATGCTGCCGACGATCGCGTCGTTGATCGACGAGGGGCTGCGTGACGGCCGGGAGCACCACGCGACGCTGCTGGAGGCTCGGCCGAACCCGTACGTCCTTGATGACCCGACGATCGAGCGCACGAAGCGCGTCAATCGTCTAGGCGCGCCCGTCGCGCGGCTTCGCGGCTGCGCGCGGGCGGGCCGCGCGCTCGCGGAGGGCGTGGGCGCTCTCCTCAAAGCTCCGGTAGATCGTCTGCGAGAGCCTGGCGCCTGCGAACGCCCGGCCGAGCTTGCGGCGCAGGAAGGCGTCGGTCGAGTAGCGCGTGGAGGACAGGAAGTAGCGCCGCTCGTGCTCCCTGACCATCTCGAAGAAGCGCGGCGCCGCCGCGCGTCCCAGCTCGAAGTTGTCGTAGTTGACGACGAGGTTCACGCGCCGGCCGACGTCGTGTAGCCGCCGGCCCATACACGCGGCGAGCTCCTCGGCCGCCTCGAGCGTGTCCAGGGTCAGGCCCTCGAAGTTGATGAACACGAGGTCATCGTCGGCGCGGTAGTCGACACGTTCGTCGAGCGTCAGCGGTGAGCGCTCACCTAGTCCGAGCGGCGCGTCGGTGAAGATCGCCGCGTCCATCTCGCGCAGGTCGGGCGCAATCAGGGGGCGAAAACCCATCCGGGCCAGCACGTCGCGCTCGAGATCCACGCCAGGCGCGATCTCGATCAGCTCGAGGCCGTTGTCGCCGAGCCGCAGCACGCAGCGTTCGGTGATGTAGAGCACGGACTGGCCGGTCGCATGAGCGCGCTCGCCGTTGAAGGTGACCTGCGCGACCTCGTCGACGAACTTCGGCACCGTGCCGTCACGGCGAACGTGCAGCCGGCCGTCGCCGACCGCGGTGTCGGCGCCGGCCGTGAACGTCCCGAGAAAGAACACGCTGCGGGCGGCCTGGCTGATGTCGATGAAACCGCCGGCGCCGACGAGCCGCCGGCCGAAGCGGCTGACATTGACGTTGCCCTCGCGGTCGGCCTCTGCCAAGCCGAGGAAGGCTTGGTCGAGCCCCGCGCCGTCGTAGAAGTCGAACTGGTAGGGCTGGTCGACGATCGCCTGCGCATTGACGGCCGCGCCGAAGCTCAGACCGCCGGCGGGCACGCCGCCGATGGCACCCGCCTCGACGGTCAGTGTGATCAGGTCCAGGATCCCCTCCTCGTTGGCCACGGCGGCGATGCCCTCGGGTATCCCGATACCGAGGTTCACGACCGAGTTGATCTTCAGCAGCATCGCGGCGCGGCGGACGATCACCTTGCGCGCGTCCAGCGCCGTCGCGCCCGTCGGCTCCGACACTACGCGCACCTCGCCCGCGTACGCGGGGTTGTAGTCCTCGTCGAACGTCTGCATGTGAGTAGCGATGCTGCTGGCGACGACGACGCCGTCGACGAGGATGCCCGGGATGCGCACCTCCCGCGGCGAGAGCAGGTGGCGCGTGGTGACGCGCTCGACCTGCACGATCACGATCCCACCCGAGTTCTTCGTCGCCTGCGCGATCGAGAGCATGTCCAACGTGGCGGCCTCGCGCTCCATCGTCACGTTGCCCTCCCCGTCGGCGGTCGTGCCGCGCAGGAACGCCACGTCGATCGGGCGGCACGGATAGAAGAGGAACTCCTCGCCCTCGAGCTCGATGACCCGCACCACCTCCTCCGTCGACTCCGCGTTCATGCGACCGCCCTCCATGCGCGGGTCGACGAACGTGCCGAGCCCAACCCGTGTGATGAGACCCGGCCGGCCGGCGGCCGTCTCGCGGTAAAGATGGGACACCACGCCCTGCGGGAGGCAGTAGGCCTCGATCCGCCCGTCGAGCGCGAGCGCGCCCAGCGCGGGGACGAGCCCCCAATGCGCCCCGATCGCGCGCCGGATCAGCCCCTCGCGCGCGAGGTGGTTGAGCCCGCGGGCACCGCCGTCGCCCTGTCCCGCGGCGAACACGAGCGTCAGATCGCGCGGGCCGCCGGTTTCGCGGAAGCCATTCCCGAGCGCGATGACGAGCTCCTCGGGAACGCCAATCCCGACGAATCCACCGACCGCCAGCGTGTCACCGTCGAGGATCAACTGGGCGGCCGCCTCGGGCGTGATGACCTTCGTGCGCCGCCCAGCCGTCACGGCGCCACGCTATCCCATCCGCGCCCGCGCGTCCCGTGGGCGCGTCGTGGTGCGGTCCGGGAAGCGAGAAGCAGCCGCGGGAACTCGGCCCGCACCCAGTGGTCGTTGCCTATTGGGTCGACTTGCTCACCAACGACGTGCGCACCGGTGCGAATCGCACGCTCCTCAGGAGCGAGGCGGTTGCCCGTCAGCCCTTGATGCGGGAGTCTTGCCCGGCCCACTCGCGCTCTCGGAGCTCGAACTTGGGGACCTTGCCCGTCGAGGTCTTTGGCAGCTCGTCCAGGAAGGCGACGGCTTTGGGCGCCTTGTAGCGGGCAATCTTGGACTTCACGTGGTCGATGAGCTCCTCCTCCCCGGCCTCCTTTCCGGGCTTGAGCACCACGAACGCCTTGGGGCGCTCGCCCCACTGCTCGTCGGGGACCCCGATGACCGCCGCGTCCAGCACGGCCTCGTGGGTGAGCAGCGCCTGCTCGATCTCGACGGTCGAGATGTTCTCCCCGCCGGACACGACCACGTCCTTGGCGCGGTCGCGGAGCTGCACGTAGCCGTCGGGCTGCATGACCCCGAGGTCGCCGGAGTGAAACCAGTCGCCCCTGAACGCCTCGGCCGTCGCCTCCTCGTCCTCGAAGTAGCCCTTCATCACGTCGTTGCCGCGCATGACGATCTCGCCCAGCGTCTCGCCGTCCGCGGGCACGTCGTTCATCTCGGTGTCGACCACGCGCAGCCGCTCGGCGTGGATCATCCCGACACCCTGGCGGGCCAGCAGCGTCGCCCGCTCCTCGACTTCGAGATCCTCCCAGCCCTCCTGCCACTGACACACCGAGTACGGACCATAGGTCTCGGTCAGCCCATAGACGTGCAGGACACGCGCATTGAGGCCCTCACACTGCGCGATCGTGGTCGGGCTCGGCGGCGCGCCCGCGGTGGTCACCACCAGCGGTCGCTCCAACCGGTGCGCCTCCTCCGCGCCCGCGAGGGTCGTGAGCACGGTCGGGGCGCCGTTGAGGTGCGTGACCTGCTCCTGCTCCAAAAGCTCCCAGATGTGGTCCCCGCGCACCGCCCGCAGGCACACGTGGCGACCGCCGATCGCCGTCACGCCCCAAGCCGTGCACCACCCGTTGCAATGGAACATCGGGAGCGTCCACAGGTAGACCGAGTCGGGGCTGTGCTCGGAATGCAGCACCTCCCCAAGGCTGTTCAAGTAGGCCCCCCGATGGGTATAGACAACGCCCTTGGGCTTCCCGGTGGTCCCCGACGTGTAGTTGATCGTGATCGGGGCCAACTCATCCTCCACCGCCCACCCCAGCGGCTCGTCGGACCCACGCTCCAGCAGGTCCGGATAACCGCAGCCGTCGGGGGCGTCCGAAACGTCGAGGTCAGCCACCGGGTCGGTCACCGTGACGATCTCCCGAACCGCCCCCAGCTCATCCTGCACCGGCTCGACGATCGAGCGCAGCTCCGAGTCGACCACCAACAGCTTGGCCCCGGAATGCTCACAGATATAACGCACCTCCTCCCCCGCCAAACGCGTGTTGATGGCCACCAGCACCGCCCCCGCCAACGGAACGGCAAAATGCGCGACCAGCAACTCGGGGATGTTCGGGCACAAGTACGCCACGCGATCACCCGCCTCGATCCCCGACGCCCGCAACGCCCGCGCCAAACGAGTGACCTCCCCCGCGAACTCGCGATAAGTCACACGACGATCACCATGGACGATCGCCACCTTGCCCGGATACACCTCAGCGCAACGCTCCAAAAACCGCAACGGCGTCAGCGAAGTATGCGACACACTGGCCATCGAGGGGACTCCTCTCCTCTGAACGCTCAAACCGCGGCCGCAACCCGCTCGACAACAACCCAAGCCGCGCACGCAACCCCAGCGTCCCCGCTGACAGCGAACAATCAAAGCCTACCCCCGGCCACAACCGCAAAACGCCCCACCTCAAGCCTCGCGGTCGCGGGCATCGGCAGTCTCCGCCTTTGGAATACCGCACGCGGGCGCTGACGGACGTTGTCCTTCGGTGCGCCGCCCCCGGTTCACCGGACACTTGGTTGGTGAACGCGGCGATCATGTCATGGCGGCCTGACGGAGCGCTTCTCGCGCCTGGCGTGGGGTGCGGTAGCCGTTGCGTTCCAGCAGCCAGTGCTCGTTGTAGTCGGCGGCGAACCGGCGGATGCGGGCGCGCAGCTGCTCGAGGGTGTCGAAGCGCTCGATCCACAGCACCTGCTCCTTGAGGGTCTGGATGAACTTCTCGACGATGCCGTTGGTCTCGGGCTCGTAGTGGAAGGCCGGGCTGCGGTCGATGCCGAGGAAGTCGATCTCGGCCTGGTAGTGCGCGGAGCGGAAGCACGACCCGCCGTCGTGGCGGAGCTTCAGGCCGGCGGCGACGTCGGCCTCGACGGAACCGAAGCGGTCGGTGATCGCCTCGCGCAAGAGGTCGGCGGCGGCGAAGCGGTCCATCCTGGGGGCGGCGTCGACCCACGCCTCACCGGTGCAGTGGTCGACGACCGCGAACACCGCGCAGCGGCCGTCCTGGCGCGTCCAGGCCTCGGTCGGGTCGGTCGCCCACAGCTCGTCCGGTGTGTCGGTCGTGATGCGGCCGGTGTGCAGGCGCTTGGCGCGCTTGCGCACCTTCGGCGTGGGCGCCAGCAGGCCGGCCTCGCGCGTCAACCGCAGCACGCGCTTGCGGCTCGTGCAGATGCCCCGCAGCCGCAGCCGGGCGGTGATCTTCTTGTGGCCCTCGCCGACGAACGGCGACTCGGCGATCTCCCTGCGGATCGCGACAAGGAGCTCGTGGTCGGGCATCGCGCCGACCGGGCCGGGACGCCGGCGCGCGCGTGGAGCACTGGGCTCCGAGGAGCTGCGTCGGCGGCGCTGCTCGCACACCGCCGACCTGGAGACCCCGGCGACGCGGCACACGCGCGCCAGCGGGGCCTCCAGCCGTTCAGCGACGTTCAGCGCCTCGGCCGGTGAGGGCGCCCGTCCATCTCCTCGTTGAGCGCGCGCAGGATGTCGATCTCCATCGACAGCTCGCCGATCTTGCGCTGCGCCTCGACCAGTCGCCGATCCTCGACGGGCGCCGGACGCGACCTCAAGCCCTCACGCCCGGCGGCGAGGAACTCCTCCCGCCACCGGCTGATCGTCCCCGCCGCCTGGCCGGTCTCGCGCGCCAGCGCGTCCAGGCCCTCGCCCCGCAACAGCCGCAGGACCACCTCCTCCTTGCGCCGCGCGCTCCAGCGCACCTCCCGGCCGCCCTCCGGGCGACCGTCCGGTGCGCCGGAGCGCGACCGCTCCGTCTCCCCGCCGATGCTGCCTTCCATCCGACCCTCCATGACTCCCGACATCGTGACCTCCGCGGTCTAATCGGGTGTCCGGATGGAACCGGGTGCTCAGATCGGGCTTGACGGCACGCGAAATGGCTGTTGCCGAGCAGACCACCGTATTTGCCGCGCCCGAATCGCTCGAAAGTCCTGTTTCGCTGAGGCCGCGCTATGAGAACTTCATTGGCGGCCATTGGGTCTGCTGATGCGCAACATGCTGGCCTCGCCGGGCTTCGAGCGGGCGATCCAGGACGTCCGCCGTTTGGGGGACGAGCGCCGCGTGATGGGGCCGTACTTCCCATCGAGCGCTTACTCGTCGAGCGCCGCCTTCGAGAGGCGCGGCTGCACGACGGCGGCTGAGCCCTTCACCGGCTGAGGCGGACGTCGCCCTCTCAGCCGGTCCTCGGAGAGCCCGAGCGCCGCGCGCGGGTAGCGCCCGAGCCTCGTGGGGCAGCGCCCGGCCGTCGATCCACAGCTCGCCGAGCGCGCGGTAGGGACCGCGCAGGAGGAAGCCGCCGACGATCGCCTCGGGCGCGCCGGTCGACGCCCCCCCACGTCCAGCGTCTGTCGCCACAAGCGGTACTCGATGCCGTCCACGGCACGCAGACCGAGCGGCCCGCCGATGCTTTGAGCGCTACAATGACGCACATGGAGCGCGTCGGGATCCGCGAGATGCGCCAGAACCTGAGTCGCTACGCGCAGCGGGCGCGGCGCGGCGAGTCATTCGTGATCACCGACCGGGGCACGGAGGTCGCCCAGCTCGGGCCCGGCCCCGCCCGCGCGACGCCGATCGACCGCCTCGTGGCTGAGCGGGGCGCCCGGCGCGGCCACGGCAACCTCCTGGACGTCATCGACGAGCTGCCCGAGCCGATCGCCGGACCCCGCAGCGACGCCGTGCTGGACGAGATCCGCGCCGATCGCGTCTAGCGCCGGGTGCCGGACTACCTGGACACCTCGGCCTTCATCAAGCTGGTGCGGTCGGAGCCCGAGAGCACCGCGCTGCGGTGCGATCTCGCCAACGGCGACGCGCTCGTCAGCAGCGCGCTGCTTCTGGTGGAGGGCCGTCGCGCCGCTGCCCGCTACGGCTCGCTCGCGCTCGAGCGGGCTCGCGCGGCGCTGATGACGATCACCCTGCTCCCGCTCGACGACGCGGCGCTCGAGGTCGCCGCCGGACTCGAGCCGGCGGAGCTTCGCACGCTCGACGCGCTGCACCTCGCGACCGCGGCGGGGCTGGGCGAAGAGCTGGGCCGATTCTACTGCTACGACGCGCGGCTCGCCGGCGCGGCGGCCGCGCTGGGGCTCGACGTGCGGACGCCCGCTTGACCCTCGCGCCGTCGAACGGTCCGCCGCCGCCGACCTACCGCGAGCGCCTACGCCGCGAGGGCCTCGCGCTCGCGGCGTCCGGCGCTCTCGGCGCCCAGGCCGTCGCCATCGAGCGGACCGTCGCGGCCGGCGAGCGCCGCACGAATGGCCGCTACGTGCGCCTGGCCGGATCGAGGATCGTGCGCGGGACGCGCCTGGGCCGGCTGGCGTGACGCACCTCTCCTATCGTGCCCCGAGCTTGGGTTGCTGACCCCAGCCGCAAAGTGGGCGTCGGTCAGGAAGGTCGTCGAGCCTGCCCGGCTCTGGGAGGAGTTCGGTGGCTGCGGCCGTGTGTCGTGCACACTCGATCCTGCGGTACACCGTGGAGCGCCCGACGCCGAACAGCTCGGCGAGCTCGGCGGGACTGTGCTGGGCCTCGTCTCGCGCTGCGGCTCTATCGTCGCGCCGGGTGGGACTTGGCGACAGCGACGTTGGCCCGGACGGTGTGCGGTCGCGGTCATGCGTCGTGCGCGCGCGGCTCGCCGGGATGCGCGCAGCATGTGCGTCATCGGTCGAGCATGCTCGGCCATGGTTACAGCGAGGTGACAGCGTCCGCTCCCCGGTTGCCGATCGGGCTCGATCACGGGTGCGCCGCGAAGACGTGGGCGACGGCTCCGCCGCTGAAGGCGATGGTGCTCATCGGCTCGATGGTGAGCGGTGCGGTGAAGATCCGCTCGCCCGCGCCCAAGACGACCGGGTGGATGACAAGGCGGTACTCGTCGATCAAGCCGGTCTCGACCAGCGATCGGGCGAACCGTGCCCCGCCGTGGGCAAGCAGGTATCCGTCGGAGCGCTCCTGCTTGAGCCGCGTGATGGCTGCGGTCAGGTCTCCGGTGGCGATCGTCGTCTCGCCCCAGTCGGCGGACGCGAGCGAGTCCGAGAACACGACCTTGGGGATCTCGTTCATCGGCTTGGCGGACGGCCCGGAGGCGCCGGGCCAGTAGGCGGCCCACCCCGCATAGGTGGTGGCACCAATGAGGTGCGCGCCGGCGTTGCTCAAGGTCTCGACAGTCCAACTGGCGCCGTCATCGGAGCGTCCCGCAGCGACCCAGTCGGTGCTCCCGTCGATTGGTGCGACGAAGCCGTCGAGCGAGACGGACATCTTCAGGACCAGTGAGGCCATGCGCTGCTTCCTTCCCGTATAGATCCGCACCGTTACTAACTCCGGCTCCTTTGCTCGAGTTTCGGCGTTTTCGGGCTGAACGCCTGGTCGTGATGGCTGGCTCGGCTGGTGGCGGTTTGGGGCCTGAGCAGGCGAAAGGAGGGTTGGCGGCGACCCCGAATCCGGTGGGCGATCAAGTCCATCGGGCCGTGGGGCGGTGATGACGCTGGCCGTGGCCCTTCACCGGGGGGTCGCCGCCGTGTGTCAGGTTCCCACTTCGCTTGCTGGGCTGCTGTCCCTGCTGGCGCCGTGCTTCACGCAACCGGCGTTTCAGACGTTCAGCATGCTGGTGGTCGGGTTCGTCGGTCGGATCCGTGACTGCACGATCACGGGGGTGCTGCAGGCCGCGGGGCTGGCCGGTGAGTGGCATCACAGCCGCGCGCATGACTTCTTCGCCCGCCGGCGCTGGGACCCCGACCGGCTCGGACTGCTGTTGCTGGACTTCCTGGTCTCGGTGTTCGTGAGCGCCGGCGCACCGATCCGCCTGGCCGTCGACGACACGCTGTTCGGCCGGTCGGGGCGGCGCGTGTTCGGCGCGCACTACCTGCACGACGGCGCCCAACCAGAAGGATCCGGGCGCCGCACGCGGTGGGGCAACTGCTGGGTCGTCGTCGTGCTCGTCGTCGAGCTTGAGTGTCTGGGTGGCCGGGCGGTCGGGCTGCCGATCCTCTTCCGGCTCTTCCGGCCTTGCGATGACGATCATCGCGACCGACCTTCGCAGCCCGAGCTGGCACGCACGCTCGTCGACATGGTCATCAAGCGCTTCCCCGCGCGGATCATCGAGCTGGTCATGGACGGCGCGTACGCAACCAAGGCCTGGCGCGCCCTGCCCGAGCGCGTCACCGTCACCACCCGGATGCGCTCAAACGCCGCCGTCTTTGCGCTCGCGCCGCCCAGGACCGGCAAGCGCGGCCGGCCGGCGCTCAAGGGCGCCCGGCTGGGCAGCCTCACGCAGCTCGCCGCGACCGCCGCCTTCAAGCCGCACATGATCACCGGCCCCAACGGCAAGACCCGCGTCGAGCACGTCTGGCGCACCACCTGCCTGTGGTATGGGCCCTTCCACACGCGGCCCGTCGCCGTCATGCTGATCCGCAAGCCCGACCGCGCCGACGGCTTCGACGTCGCCCTCGCAAGCACCGACACCGACGCCAGCACCGCGGAGCTGATCGCGCGTTACGACAGCCGCTGGAGCATCGAGACCGCCCACCAGGAGGCCAAGGCCCACGGCGTCGGCCAGGCCCGCAACCGCGTCCGCCGCGCCGTCGAGCGCACCGTCCCCTTCGGCTTCCTGTGCCAGACGATCACGATCGCCTGGTACGCCCTGCACGGCGACCCCGACAGCGACCTGCACGCCCGCCGCCAAGCGGCGCCGTGGTACCGCCAGAAGGCCACCATCAGCTACACAGACATGCTCGCCGCGCTACGCCGCGAGCTGATCCGCCACGAATATCGGACACAAGCACCCGCCACAACCAGCGCACCACAAATCACGACCGCCCAGTCACCATCAGCGCTCGCCGTCGCCTGAGATGACGAAAGTCGAGCTTTGTGAAACGAGCTCTAAAGACGAAGCGGTCGACGCCGGCGAGGCGAGGCCGCAGGCACCTCCACGCGTTCCGAGATAGCTCGTTGCCTTGGTGGACGCCTGGGTGGCAGCGCCAAATGACGGTCGCGCCAGGCCGCTCGAGCGCCACCGACATGGTTGCCGTCTGGGGTCGTTCAGTACGACTATGTCTCCAGGGCCGACCCGGGACGCCAGCGCCCGGGCGTGATGGTCAGCAGCCCGGTCGAGGGTCGCGAGCTCGTCGATCCCGAGGACGCCTCCATCGCCTGGCTGGCCATGGAGCTGGTTGTGAGGGCGCTTGGTCACCCGGAGAACCCGGCAGGACCGCGTATCACCATCCATCGCACGTCGATCCCCGCGCCTCTCCAGTAAGGCAGCAGCGTACGACCCATCTGCGCAACTCCACCGCCGAAAGAGGTCGAGTTCACCTCCCACACCATCCTTCCACCCTGCAGCTCACTGGCGTGCTGCTCGGCCTCAGACAGGCGCTCGATCATCGGCTCGAACAGGTAATGGCCAAGATCCTCGAAATGCCGAGTCCCAAGCGGAATCGCGGCTAGAGCCTCCTCCTGTCGGGCCACACAGCGACAGTACCCACCGGACGGTCTCAGCGTCATCGTCGGGATGAGCTCTCCGCCACGGCCTGTACAGATCCCGGTAGGCCGTACGCTCCGTCCACCGATCGGTGAATCGAAGCGCGGGCGAGTGCCGCGACCCGTAGAAGCCGAACCGCGCGCCGCGTTCGATCACCCGACGCCAGCAGCCCACCGCCCTGCGACGGCGGGCGCGATCGTTCCAACCTTGCGGCTGGGGTCAGCAACCCAGGCACGGGGCGTATCGTGCTCGCCACATGACCGCACCGACCCCGGACGGCGAGGCGATCACCGCGGAGGGCCTGAAGGCGCTCGAGGCTGAGATCGCCGAGCTCGAGACCACGGGGCGCCGCGAGATGGCCGCACGCATCAACGCGGCGCGCGAGCTCGGGGACCTCAAGGAGAACGCCGAGTACCACATCGCCAAGGACGACCAGGCGCACCTGGAGACGCGCATCCAGCGCCTCCGCCGGCGGCTGCGCGACGCCGTCGTGCTCGAGCCCGACGCGGACGCGGCGACCTTCGCCTTCGGCCGCACCGCGGAGGTGCGCGACGAGCAGAGCGACCGCGTGCACACGTGGACGATCGTCGGGGCCACGGAGGCCGACGTCACGGCGGGGCGGCTGTCGGTCGAGTCCCCGGTCGCGCAAGCGCTTCTCGGGGCGTCCGACGGCGACGTCGTGGCGGTCGCTACGCCGCGCGGGACGCGGCGCTATCGCGTCGAGGGCCTGCTTCCGTAGCGCCGTCCTGGCGCGCGTGGGCGTCGGCGACGGCCCAGCCGACGCGCTCGACGAGCTGGGCCGAGAAGTGCTCGCTCTCCAGATGGGTCGGCAGCACGCGCTCCTCGAGCAGGACGGCCGGCTCGCAGCCGTCGCTCGACTCGGTAGTAATCAGGATCTTGGCCATGGTGGTCACCTCCGCTCGTCGATGTCGGAACGATGGTGGGGGCGCCACCTTCAGGACAGGTAACGGGAGGGTGAAGATCCGGCGTGCGAGGGCTCGGCGGGCTCACGCCGCCCGGTCGGCCGCGGTCGTCGCCCGCGGTCAGCGGCCCTCGGGCCGCCGCCACTGGTTGGCGCGCACGTTCTCCGCCGCGAGCCGCGCGGTCTCCCCCACGCGCTTGGCGCGCGTCTCGTCGCGCTTGGCCGTACTGATCCATTCTAGGATCCCGCGCTTGGCCGAGCGCGGGAAGGCGTCCCAGCTCGTCGACGTCGGCGATCAGCAGGTTGGCCGTTTCGGCGCGGCGCAGGCCGGCGGATCCGAGTAGGTGCAGGAGCGCGAGGTCGCGCTTGCCCTGCCGCGCGCGCCGGTCGGGCATGCGCAGCAGTCGCGTCCACTCGTCTTCGCTCAGAGCGCGCGGCTCGCCGCGGCCGACGCGCGCGGAGCGCACGGTACGGACGGCGGCGTCGGCGCCGAGCGCGTCGGCCAGGCCGCGCAGCGCCGAGAGGTGCTTGGCCACCGTGGCCGGCGAGCGCCCGGCGCGCTCAAGCGCATCGCGGTAGGCGCGCACCGCCTCGGGTGTTACGTCCGCCGCGGTGGCGTCGGGGCCGAGGAAGGCGTCGAAGGTTGGGTAGACGGCGGCGTAGGTGCGGCGGGTCTCCGGTGAGCGCTGGCGGGCGGCGACCTCGACCGCCCGCGCGGCAAGGCCGGCGGGGTCGACGACTTCCACGGCCGCGGCCGGGTCGAGAACCTCGACCGCCCCGATGACGCGCTCAAGTTGTTTGCCCATGACGGGCAGGATCGCCGCACGGGCGGACGGACGTTCGCGTCCGGGAATCCGCCTTCTCGGACAAGTGCAATATGCTCGCTAACGCCGGCTCCCAAACTCCGTGGGTTCCGCGCTGATGGGGTGGGTGCTGCGCCGGAACCGCTGGGTTTCACGGGGTTCTTTCGTCTGGTCCGGTCAGGACTAGGTGTCGTTTCGCTGTAGAGCTTGCCGATTGTGGAGGAGTGGTGCTCGCGGGCGGGGCTGGGCTGACGGTGGTGCGTGGCCAACTTGCTCCCGTAGTTTCGGCTATCTGCGCATGCCTGGCGATGCAGATCGCGTGATGTGTCCGCACACAACTCTATGGTTTCTGATATTGGGTTCAGCGAGACACACCAGTCGTGGGGGTCGTGGGGGTCGTGGGGAGCGTCGCCGGGCGCTGGCCGGGTTCTTCACCTCGCCGCAGGGGGTCGCCCAGCGTCGCTATGAGGCGCTGCGCGCGTACTTCGTGGAGGGCGCCAGCGCGGCTGAGGTCGCCAAGCGGTTCGGGTATGCGCCCTCGACGATGGTCGCGCTGGTGCGCGACTTTCGCCCCGAGCTGGGCGAGTTCTTCCTCGAGCGCCGGCCCGGTCCGCGGGTCGCGCCGGCCAAGCGGGCCGCGCGTGAGCGGGTGCTCGCGCTGCGCGCCCAGGGCCGCTCGGTGACCGAGATCGCCGCCGCGCTCGCCGACTCGCCGACGCCGCTGAACCGCACCGGGGTGTGGGAGCTGCTCAGGGAGGAGGGGCTCGAGCGCCTGGCGCCCAGGCCGCCGTCGGAGCGGGGGATGCCGCTGCGCGACCACCCGCCGCGGGTGCGCGTGATGCGCTGGCCCGAGCGGCCGTTCACGGAGCGCTCCCCGCACGTCGGGCTGATGTTGCTGGTGCCCGCCCTGGTGGCGCTGGACCTGCCCGCGGCCGTCGCCGGCGCACGCCTGCCGGGCACGCGCGAGGTCCCGGCGATCAGCTCGATGCTGTCGCTGCTGGCGCTCAAGGCGGCCGGGCGTCGGCGCGTCTCGCACGTCGACGACGTCTGCACCGACGTCGCGCTGGCCGCGTTCGCGGGACTCGAGACGCTGCCCAAGGCCAGCTCGCTGGGCAGCTACTCCTGGCGGCTCGAGCGCCAGCACTCGCAGGCGCTGCAGGCCGCGCTTGGGAGGGCGATGCTCGCCACCGGCCAGGCGCAAGGCCAAGACTTCGACCTCGACTTCCACGCGATCATGCACTTCGGCGAGGACGTGGCGCTCGAGAAACACTACGTGCCCCGCCGCTCGCAGCGCACCGAATCGGTGCTGACCTTCTTCGTCCACGACGGCCAAACGCACAACCTCGTCTACTCCAACGCCGCCTGCACGAAGGCCGACCAGGCAGGCCAGGTGCTCACGTTCGTGAACCGCTGGCAGGCCGCCACCGGCCACACCCCCGAGCTACTGGTGTTCGACTCCAAGGTCACGACCGGCGCCGGGCTGGCCGAGCTCGACGCCGCCGACCTTCGCTTCCTCACGCTCCGCGCGCGCAAGCCGAAGCTGACCGCCGAGCTCGAAGCGCTCCCCGACTCCGCCTGGACCACGGTCACGCTTCAACGCAAAGGCCGCTCCGCCCACCCCGAGATCCACGAGGACCAGGTCAAGGTGCGCGGCTGCCCCGTCGCGCTGCGCCAGATCGCCGTGCGCGGCCTCGGCCACGAGCACCCCACCCTGATCCTCACCAACGACCGCGACCGCAAGCCCGCCAAGCTGATCGACCGCTACGCCGCCCGCATGACGATCGAGCAGCGCCTCGCCGAAGCGATCCGCAGCTTCCACCTCGACTCGCTGTCCTCCGCGGTCGCGCTCAACGTCGACTTCGACTGCACGCTGACCGTCTGGGCAGCCGCCGCCTACGACCACCTCCGCCGCCAACTCACCGGCTACCACACCGCCACCCCCGACACCATCTGGCGACGCTTCCTCTCCACCACCGGCCACATCACCATCACCCCCGACGAGGTCATCGCCGAACTCGACTCCCGCACCTACAGCCCCGTCATGCGCACCGCCAAGCTCCCCACCATCCACGTCCCCTGGTGGAACGGACGCCGCCTACGCTTCCAGTTCCGGTGACCCCCAGCACGCAACCAGGTGTCAATTCGCTGTTTGGGAGTAGGCGCTAACCTGCCCCGATGCCCACGGTCGTGGAGCGCATTGGTGCAAGCCGCTTCGTCTCGTTCGAGCTGTGGCCACCCCGGTCACCCGAGTCAGCGGCAGCCCTGGAGGCGGCTCTGGAGGAGCTCGCGGGTCTCGGGCCAGCGTTCGTCGCCATCACCTACGGCGCCGGTGACTCGACCCGAGAGCGCACGCACGACCTCGTCGTCCGGCTTGTCAACTCCCCTCTGCTACCGCTCGCGCATCTGACGTGTGCGGCGCATCACCGAGCTGAGCTCATCGAGCTCATGAAGCGATACCGCGGCGCGGGGGTCGACAACCTGCTCGCTCTTCATGGCGACCCGCCGCTGTCCGCGACCGAGGAGTTGCCCGAAGGCGACCTCCGGTACGCCGTCGAGCTGGTCCGGCTCGCGCGGGAACTGGCCTTTCCGAGCGTCGGGGTGGCGCTCCACCCCGAAGGGCACCCGGCGGCTCCTTCGCGGGAAGCCGACTGGCGACACCAGGCCTCCAAGCTCCGGGAGGCAGACTTCGGCCTGACGCAGTTCTTCCACCGCGCCGAGGACTACTTCGCGCTGGTCGACGAGATGCACGTGCGCGGGGCCGAGGCGCCGGTCCTTCCGGGCGTCATGCCCATCACCAATGTCCGGCAGGTCGAGCGCATGGCGGCAATGTCCGGTGGCAGCCTGCCAACCGAACTTGCCGAGAGGCTCGTCGCGGTCGCCGACCAGCCCGGCGAGGTGCGCCGGGGTGGGAGTCGAATACGCCACGGGGCTGTGCCGTCAGCTGCTCGATGGCGGCGCACCCGGTCTGCACTTCTACACGATGAACCGGGCGGCGGCGACGATGGAGATCTGCGCGAACCTCGGCTGGGAGACCGCAACCGTCACGTAGCGTCGGCTAGAAGGGCGCCGCGAAGACGTCCGTCTGCGCCGAAGTGCCCTGGACACGTCCGGGAATGCCCTTATCTGTGGGGGCGCCCGTAGTCAAGAGTGGCTGGCGCTGTGACGGGTGCTTGCGGGCTCGCCGGGAGGTGGACGCCTTGCGGGGGATCGTGGTGTCGGTGTCGAGCGGCGCTGGCGCGCCTCCTTCGTCAGTCGTCGGGACGGGTGTGCGCGCGGGCGCCCGGCCTTATCTCGGTGCTCGAGCCTCGGCACGGGCTCGGCGACAAGATCGTTGATGGGGTGTCCCGCAGGGAGCGGTGCGGCCGCCCAATCTTTCAGGGCCTGTCAGCGCGGAACGGGCGCTGCGGCTGGCGTTCTGGAGGAGCTGGCCGCGCCAGTGATCTGTTAGGGGCATTTGCGCGCGAGTATCGATGGTCAGGCGGGCGCGAGCGCGTCGTCGCCGAGCGCCCGCAGGGTGTGGTGCGCGCGGCGCAGCATCTTGCGCGAGATCGTCAGCGCGGCGCGGTTGGCGCCGAGCCGCTCTTTGAGCTCCAGGTAGTAGCCGTGATCGGGGGAGCCGGGGCGCGCGGCGGTCTGGGCGGCCTCGAACGCCGCCCAGCGCAGCACGGGCGAGCCCTCGCGTGAGATGCGTCCGCCGCGGCGGCGCTGGTCGGACTCGTGCACGGTGACGTCCAGCCCGGCGCAACGGACCGCCTGGCGCGAGGACGAGAACCGGCGTGGGTCGCCGAGCTCGGCGAGGATCGCGGTGGCGACCTTGGCGCCGATGCCGTAGTGGGCCATCAGCGCGCGGCAGCCATGCAGCCGGCGCGCGTCGCGCTCGAGCTGCAGGTCGAGCGGGTGCAGCTGAGCGTTGAGGTGCTCGATGATCGCCAACGCGACCTGGATCTGCTGGTGCGCGACCGGCGGGAGCGCGAAGCGGCTGAGCTGCTCCCGGGCGTTGTCGCCTTCGAGCCGTCCGAGCCGGCCGGCCTGCGTCGGGACGCCGTGATGAAACAGCACCGCGTGGATCCGCTGCAGCCATTCGGTGCGCTGGTCGACCAGCGCCTTGCGCAAGCGGACGCGGGCGCGCAGGTCGAGGATGTGCGCCGGCGCGATCCACGCTTCGGGCAGGCGGCGCTCGACCAGCAACTCCCGCATGAGGCGCGCGTCGAGGCGATCGGTCTTCGCGCGGCGCTTGGGCCCGCGCTTGGCGCTCGTCTCGGCCGGCTCGGCCAGGTGCACCTCGGCGCCGACGCGCTGGAGCTCCTCGACGACGAACCGCCAGCCCGTCATCGCCTCCACCGCCGCGACCAGCTCGGCGCCGTCAAACCGGCTGAGGAACCGAGCGAACGTGTCGCGGTTAGCGGGGCGAACGCGCCCCGTTTACACCTCGCCCGTGTCGACATCGAGCGCATCGAAGGTGATCTGCGCACGGTGCACATCGAGACCCAGGAAGACCGCCATCGCTGCCTCCAGCTCGAAAGACCAGGTGGACCGAATCATCCGCAGCGCCCCGGACAGCAGCCCCCACATGCGATCTTTCCCCCGGGTACCGGCTACGGGGCTCACGCGGCCAAGCCGCTCCACAACGCGAGCTTGGCGGGAAACGCCGGCGCGCAAAGCGGGGTATCGGGCGCCCGAGTCGCAGGCCTCGCAGTCCGCCGCTTGAGCGGCTCGACCGGGCGCTGGCGCGGCTGCGCGACGTGGTGCTGGTCGCGCCTGGGTGACTGGATTGCGCGCCGCCCCGAGCTCGGGTGGGGTTTGAGCCGGCGGGCCTTGAGCCGCTGTCAGCGGTCATGACGCCGTGCCTCAGTGAGGCGCGTGGCTCTGCGACGCTGTCGAGGTGGCATCGAGAGCGCAAAGGGGGTCGGCGGTGCGGCGTGCGGGCTGGTGGTGGCCGCGGCCGGTGCGGGACATGGCGATCGATCTCGGGACGGCGAACACGGTCGTGTACGTCCGCGACCGTGGGATCGTGCTGTCCGAGCCGTCGGTGGTTGCGCTCGACGAGGCGACGCGCCAGGTGTACGCGGTTGGGATCGAGGCCGAGCAGATGATCGGGCGGACGCCGGCGTCGATCTCGGCCACGCGGCCGCTGCGCCATGGGGTGATCGCTGACTTCGAGGTCACCGAGCAGATGCTTCGCCACTTCATCGCCAAGGTGCTGCAGAGCCGGTGGGTGCATCCGCGACTGGTGATGTGCGCGCCGTCGGGGATCACCGACGTCGAGCGGCGAGCGATCGAGGAGGCTTCGCTGTCGGCCGGAGCGCGGCGCGTTCACCTGATCGAGGAGCCGATCGCAGCGGCGATCGGCGCCGGGCTGGCGATCGCCGAGCCGGTGGGACGGATGGTGGTCGACGTGGGCGGCGGGACGACCGACGTCGCCGTCATCTCGCTGGGGGGCATCGTCGTGTCGCGCTCGGTGCGTGTCGGCGGGTATGACCTCGATGAGGCGATCGCCGCGCACATCCGGTCTGAGCATCGCGTGGCGATCGGGTCCCAGAGCGCCGAGGCGATCAAGATCGCGCTGGGCTCGGCCGCGGCGCTTGAGCCCGAGGTGACCGCCGAGGTCCGCGGCCGCGACCTCCTCAACGGACTACCCAGACAGCTCGAGCTCGGCAGCGAAGAGGTGCGTGGGGCGATCGAGCCTCGCCTCGTCGAGATCCTCGCCGCGATCCACGCGACGCTCGAGGACACGCCGCCCGAGCTGGGCGGCGACATCGCCCAGTACGGCGTCCTCATGGCCGGGGGCGGATCGCTGCTGCGCGCCTTCCCCGACCGCGTGGCGGGCGAGACTCAACTCCCCGTCCACGTCGCCGAGTCGCCCCTGACCTGCGTGGCGATCGGCTCCGGGCTTTCCCTCCAAGAGCTCGACACGCTCGCAAGCGCCGATCGCGGCCGCCGCTGACAACGGGGCACACCGACCGCCACGCCGCGACCGAACCGCGTCCGCAGCGCGGACGGGGGCGGCTGCTCGCGGGAGAGGACGAGCACTGCTCGTAACACTCGATAATGCTGGTCAGGTCAACCAGGACGCGCGATCCCGCGCTGGGAGCGGCTTCGCGGCAGAACCACGCGTGGTGCTTATGCAGCGCGCGGGTGAGCTGCTCGGGTGCGTCGGCTCGCTCAACGAGTGGACGCGGTCGCGCTCGCGGCTCTCGTGTGCGCGGTCGACGGGTGACCGTCTGTGGAGCGTCCTGCCGCTTGGGTGGACGGCGCGGCGCTCGCGCGCCGCGCCGTCCGCTCGGCCTACTTGACCAGCTTGCGAGCCGCGGCGGTGTACGCCTCGGCCAGGTCCCGCGTGAAGTTCACCTGGGCGGCGGCGAACGTCGTGAGCCAGTCGACCGGGCTGGCCTTGTCGAGGTTCCCCTGGAGCTCGGAGATGTTCTCGAGCAGCTTCGTGTAGGCGCTGAGCGTCCCCTCACCCGCCTGTTTGGAGGAATCGATGATCCGCTCGTTGAGCTCGCGGACGTGGTCGACCAGCTGCTCGAGGTTGCCCTCGGTCTTGCTCTGGGTCTCTGCCATGGCTCGTTCCTTTCTTCGCGGATGCCAACGGGACGTGCCCAGGATCCAAGCTACCCGGCAGTCAAGTAGTTGTGAACCTCGTGGAATGAGATCCCGGGCGGGATCGGGATCCCGACCTGGGCCGTGTGGGGGCCGATCTGCTCCTGAGCGAACCGCTCGAACTGCCCGCGGTTCTGTCGGTGACCTGGATCCCGATCGTCGGTCTGCATGAGCCCAGTGACATAGGCCCCCCGGAACGGCGAGCGGAGCGTCTTCCCTGCGCTGTCCTGATCACAGGTCGGCGACGTCGGCCGCCGTCAACAGCCACCGCTCGATGGCGCGCCGCTTGGCCGCCCACGCGCTGCCGTCGTGGTAGAGCTCGACGCGACCGGCCCGGTCCTCGCCGCCGCGCCACAGCGCCGAGATCCCGAGCGCCGCCTTGCCGAAATCGACGAGCCGGCGCCGGCCTTCGGCGGCGGGCTCATCGGTAGCTGCGCATTCGTACCCGAGCACTCTCTTTACCGACTGGCCGACGGACTGGCCGAGCTGACGCCGCTCCGTGTAGTGGCGGATAAGCGCGGGATGTAGAACAGCGGACCACGCATGGGTCCTTGACCTTGAAAGACCACCCGCAGAGCAGTCCAGACGGCCACCGTCGACCGCGCGCAGGAGAGCCGCAAGCCCGGCGCCCACGCAAACTGCCGGGTCAGTTGCCTTGGGCCATCTTCTGCTGCGCGTCCGCCAGCGCGCCCTTCAGAGCCTGCACGTGGCTTCCCTCGGCCTCACCGATGGCTTTCTCCACGGCGCGCGCCACGGCGGGTTCGACCTTCGCGGCTTCGGCGTGTGAATAGGCGACGATCAGCCCCGCGCCGCCCAGGGCGACCCTGGCGTCCCTGCGTGCCTGTTCCCTTACACGGTGTTCGGGAACATCCAGCACCTCGGTGCGACGCTCCCGGGTGCCGGCTACGAGGACTGGCAGGCACTGCTGATGGAGATCGTGCTCACGGCGCTGCTGGTCAGTGTGATCCTCGGGACCACGTCGGCGGCGCAGAACGCTGGCGCGATCGCGGCGCTCGGCGTCGGCGGGTACATCGCGCTGGCGGGACTCTGGTCCGCCCCGGTCAGCGGCACGTCGATGAACCCCGCGCGCTCGCTCGGACCGGCGCTGGTGAGCGGTGACTCCACGAGCTACTGGGTGTACGTCGTAGTGCTCCGGTCCTCGCAACGGGGTCGCCGCGATCTGGCACCGCTACGGAGGTCCCAAGCTGCATGAGAACCCTCGGGTAACATCTGTCCTGCGAGCGCGACATTCCTAGTGGTCATGAGGGGCTGACGGGTGAACAGCGCAATTGATCGTGAAGCCAATATCCGGGCTCGACTCCAGCAGCACTGGGAGGCCTCCGAACGCGGGGAAGTCGACGCTGAGCACGCGATCTACGCTGCAGACGCGATCCTGGATTACCCGCAGTCCGGCGAGCGCTTCAGAGGCCGGCCAAGGATCCAAGCGCAACGCGGCGGGCACCCGGCCGAACGCCACTTCAGCATCCGCCGGATCCTGGGCGGCGGCGACCTTTGGGTGAGCGAGTGCGTGATCACCTATGACGGCGTGCCCACATACTCGCTCAGCGTCATGGAGATCACCGACGGTCTCGTAACGCACGAGACCCAGTACTTCGCCGACCCCTTCCACGCGCCTCCCGGGCGCGCTGCGCTAGCTGAGCCGATTCCGGCCCACGACCAATAAGCCGATGCAGCTGTCGGATCGATGGACGACATCGACCGGGGCATCCGCGCCTCATCCTCATGCTCGGCGCTTCCTCAGCGGATCTCGCTCATCGGCTCGTCGTCTGAGCGCGGCCCTCCTAACCCAGCCAACGTTCCCGAGGGGAGTGCGGAGTCCGAGGTCAGAGACGGGGAGCGGGGCAGCGGCCAGCTGGCTGGTTACGAGGTGACATCCGGGATGCGTTCGCAGGTAGGTGCGTGGTGACGCTCGCTTCTGCCGGTCGGCTGCTGTCGGTAAACGTCGGCATGCCGCGGGACGTCGAGTGGGAAGGACGGATCGTTCACACGGGCATCTGGAAGAACGCCGTCGAGGGCCGCCGCATGGTTCGCCACCTCAACGTCGACGGCGACAGCCAGGGCGACCTGCATGGGCACGGCGGCGTCAACCGTGCGGTGTTCGTCTATCAGGTCGAGTCCTACCGGTTCTGGGAGGACGTTCTCGGCCGCGACGACTTCACCTACGGGCAGTTCGGCGAGAACTTCACCGTGGAGGGGCTCGCGGACGCGGAGGTCTGCATCGGCGACCGCTACCGGATCGGCTCGGCGCTGTTCGAGGTCAGTCAGCCCCGGGTCACCTGCTATCGCGTCGGAATCCGGATGAGCGAGCCGCGGATGCCCTCGCTGCTCGTCGCACACCGCCGCCCCGGCTTCTACCTCCGCGTGCTCGATGAGGGAGAGGTCGGAGCCGGCGACGCGATCGAACGCCTCGAGCGCGGCCCGGAAGCCATGACGGTCGCCGAGGTCGATGCCCTGCTGTACCTCCCGGGCCACGTCCGCCGCGATCTGATTCGCGCGTTGCGGATCCCGGCGCTGAGCGAGGGATGGCAGGGATCCTTCCGTGAGCTGCTGGAGCAGGCGCCGGACGGCGCGGTGCCAGAGCCCGCGTGGATGGGGATGCGGCGGATGCGCGTCGCCGCGATCGACCGCGAAAGCACGACTGTGATCTCAGTGCGCCTCGTGCCGCTCGACGGGGAGCCCGCGGTGCCCGCGCGGCCCGGGCAGTTCCTGACGGTGCGGCTGCACCCAGACCCCGGAGCCGCGCGGCTGCTGCGCACCTACTCGCTATCGGGCGTTCCGAGCTCGGAGAGCTACCGCATCAGCGTCAAACGCGAACCTCACGGTGCGGCGAGCGCGTACCTGCACACCGGGCTCCGCGTCGGTGACGTCATCGAGGCGGGCGCGCCTCGCGGCTCCTTCGTGCTGCGTCCAGGCGATCGCCCCGTCGTGCTCATCAGCGCCGGAGTCGGGGCGACGCCGGTGCTGGCGATGCTTCACGTGCTCGCCGTCGCGCGTTCGGCGCGGCAGGTGTGGTGGCTGCACGGCGCTCGCGATCGCGCCGAGCACGCCTTCCAGCAGGAGGCGCTCGGGCTGCTCACCCAGCTCCCCGACGCGCACCGCATCGTGTGCTACAGCCACCCCGGGCCACACGACCGGGGCTTTGACGTCGCCGGACGGCTCACCGGCAAAGTGCTCGAGGCGGCCGGCGTCCCGACCGACGCCGACTTCTACCTCTGCGGCCCGGGGCCGTTCATGCACGACATCGCCGCTGCTCTCATCGCGCGCGGGGTGGCACCCGAGCGGATCAGCACCGAGGTCTTCGGACCGACCGACGCGATCACGCCCGGCATCGCCACCGCGCCCGCGCGCTCACCGCATCCGCCGGGCGGTGCGCCGGGCGCGGGTCCATCGATCTCGTTCAGCCGCAGCAACCTGTCGGTCGCGTGGGACGCGTCCTTCGGGAGCCTGCTCGAGCTCGCGGAGGCCTGCGACGTCCCGGTCAGGTGGTCGTGCCGGACGGGCGTGTGCCACACGTGCGAGACCGGGCTCATCAGCGGCGAGGTCAGCTACCGGCCCGACCCACTTGAACCGCCCGCGCCGGACACCGCACTCATCTGCTGTTCACAGCCCCGCGACGAGGTCACGCTCGACCTCTAGCGATCCCGAGAGGAGAAGCCAGTGGGATTCCTGGTCGAGTTCGACGTCAACGTCCCGGACGGAGCTGCTCGTTCCGAGGTCGAGGAGCGCCAGAGCAGCGAGGCGGCCGGCGCCGCGAAGCTGGTGGACGAGGGGCACCTGATCCGGATCTGGAAGCCGCCCGTGGCGCCCGGCGAGGCCACGGCGCGTCTTGCGCGCGGCGAGGACGTCGACGCCAGTGAGTACACGTTTCGCGCCTCGACCCAGATCGAGACCGCCGCAGCCGAACTCGACTGGCTGAACAAGGGCGTCTTCATCGCGGTCGGCGGCCGCCGGCCGGGTGGCGTGATCTACGAGACTCATCTCGTGGGATGAAGGTCGCCATCATCACCGGCGCCTCGCAAGGCATCGGCGCTGGGCTGGTGGCCGGCTTTCGTCGGTCCGGGTATGCCGTCGTCGGTACCTCACGTTCGATCCCCTCCTCCGATGCGCCCGACTACCTCTCCGTGCAGGGGGACATAGCCGATGCCGAGACCGCCGAGCGCGTGGTGGAGCGGGCGCTCGATCGGTTCGGTCGGATTGACAGCCTGATCAACAACGCCGGGATCTTCATCGGCAAGCCGTTCACCGACTACACAGCAGACGACTATGTCGCGGTCACCGCCGTGAACCTCGCCGGGTTCTTCCACATCACCCAGCGCGCTATCCGGCAGATGGTCCGACAGGGCGGCGGCCATGTCGTCAATGTGAGCACCAGCCTCGTCGACCACGCAGGCAGTGACCGGCCGTCCGCGCTGTCGGTCCTCACCAAGGGCGGGCTGGCCGCAGTGGCTCGCTCACTGGCCATCGAGTACGCGTCACGCGGCGTGCGCGTCAACGCGGTCGCGCTCGGCGTCATCAGGACCCCAACGCATGACCCGGCAACGTATGCGGGAATGGCCGCCCTTCATCCCGTCGGCCGACTGGGCGAGATCAGCGACGTCGTCGACGCGATCCTCTACCTCGAGCGGGCCACCTTCGTCACCGGCGAGATCCTGCATATTGACGGCGGTCAAGCCGCGGGAAACTGACCCTCGAGTCGCCCGCGCCGGCTACAACTGTGGACCGAGCGGCGGATCGGCGTCGTCGTAGCCCCGAGCGTGCAGTAGCGGTCGCATAATGGCCGCGCCCCCGCTAGCTCGACTTTCGTGACCTCACGCGGCGGCGAGGCGTGAGGGTGACGAGGTTTGCGTGATTTGCGGTGTGCTGGTCGCGGCAGGTGCTTGTGCCCAGTATTCGTGGCGGATCAGCTCGCGGCGCAGGGCGGCGAGCATGTCGCTGTAGCTGATCGTGGCCTTGTGGCGGTACCACGGGGCGGCGTGGCGGCGGGCGTCGAGGTCGGCCTCGGGGTCGCCATGCAGTGCGTACCAGGCGATCGTGATCGTCTGGGCCAGGAAGCCGAACGGGACGGTCCGCTCGACCGCCTCGCGGACGCGGTTGCGGGCCTGGCCGACGCCGTGGGCCTTGGCCTCTTGGTGGGCCGTCTCGATCGTCCAGCGGCTGTCGTAGCGCGCGATCAACTCCGCTGTTGTGGCGGTGGTGTCGGTGCTGGCGATCGCGACGTCGTAGCCGTCTGTGCGGTCGGGTTTGCGGATCAGCATCACGACGACCGGCCGGGTGTGGAACGGCCCGTACCACAGGCAGGCCATACGCGCGACGTGCTCCACGCGGGTGCGCCCGTCCGGTGCGGTGATCGTGACCGGCTCGAAGACCGCCGTTGCTGCGAGCTGGGCGAGGCTGGCCAGCCGCTCGCCCTTGAGCGCCGGCCGGCCGCGCTTGCCGGTCCTGGGCGGCGCCAGCTCGAAGACGGCGGCGTTGGCGCGCATCCTGGTCGTGACCGTGACGCGGTCGGGCAGGCTGCGCCACGCCCTGGTCGCATACGCGCCGTCCATCACCAACTCGACGATCCGGGTGGGAAAGCGCGCGAGGATCACGTCGATCAGCGTTCGTGCGAGCTCGGGCTGCGACGGCCGGTCGGGATGCGTGTCGTCGCGGGGCCGGAAGAGCCTGAACAGGATCGGCAGGCCGACCGGCCGGCCGCCCAGGCACTCAAGCTGCACGACGAGCACGACGACGACCCAGCAGTTGCCCCACCGCGTGCGCCGCCCCGAGCCCTCCGGCTGCGCGCCGTCGTGCAGGTAGTGCGCGCCCCATACCCGCCGGCCCGAACGGCCGAACAGCGTGTCGTCGACGGCCAGCCGGATCGGCGCGTGCGGCCCGACGAACACCGCCACCAGGAAGTCCAGCAGCGCCACGCCCAGCTTGTCGGGATCCCAGCGACAACGGGCGAAGAAGTCGTGCGCGCGGCTGTGATGCCACTCGCCGGCCAACCCGGCGGCCTGCAGCATCCCGGTCACCGTGCAGTCGCGGATACGCCCCACGAACCCGACCACCAGCATGCTGAACGTCTGAAACGTCGGTTGCGTGAACGCGGGACGACAGAGGGACAACAGCCCGGCCAGCGAACCGGGAACATGCAAGAGCATCGGCGGTGCCTCCGTGGGAACGCCGCGACCGGCTGTCATCCGGGCGCGGCAGATCGACTCGACGCCCACGACTTCGAGGCCGCCGCCGATGCTCCTTTGCCCTGCTCAGACGCGCAGACCGCCGCCGCCAGCGCCACCCACGCCGACGATCACGACCCCGCCCTCAGCGCCCGAGAATCACGAAAGTCGAGCGCTAGGCGGGGGCGCGGAAACGTCCGGCTGAGCAGGGATCCTTGGGCTTGCTGAAGGTCCTTGATCCCGAGCTTGGAGGTTCACCTTGAAGGTGATGCGCGATGAACGCCCGGTAACCGTAGAAGTCACGGCGGACGGAGCCGGGTTGGTGTCGCACGCAGGCAGCGCGTTGCTGGCGCAGGCAGCCGACAAGCTGGGGCTGACGAAGGCGCTGTCGCTGCGCTTGGCCGCGATCAAGCAGCGCCGTCGCGGACATGACCCGGGGCGGGTGATCCGCGATCTGGCGGTGATGCTCGCCGACGGCGGCGAGTGCGTGTCCGACCTCGGGGCGGTGCGTGACCAGGAGGCGCTGTTCGGGCCGGTCGCGTCGGATTCGACCGCGTTCCGGGTGATCGACCGGATCGCCGCCGACCCGGCGCTGCTGGACGCGCTGCGTGCCGCTCACGCGCGGGCGCGCGAGCGCTTCTGGGAGCTGCACGGCGCGCCCGAGCGGTTGACGATCGACGTCGACGCGACGCTGATCAGCGCGCCTTCGGAGAAGGAGCAGGCGGCCGGGAACTACAAGGGCGGCTACGGGTTTCACCCGCTGCAGGCCTACGCCGACGAGACGCGCGAGGCGCTCGCGGGTCTGCTGCGGCCGGGGAACGCCGGCGCGAACACCGCCGCCGACCACATCACGGTGCTCGACCGCGCGCTCGAGCAGATCCCCACCGAGCAGATCGAGCAGATCGAGATCCTCGTGCGCGCCGATTCCGCCGGCGCCACGCACGGCCTGGTCGACTACTGCCGCGAGGCGGACCTGCGCTTCTCGGTCGGCTACGAGCTGACCGAGCCGGTCCGCGAAGCGATCCTCCAGATCCCCGCGGATGCCTGGGTTGCGGCGCTCGCGCAGGACGGCTCGGAGCGCGAGAACGGCGAGGTCGCGGAGATCACCGACAGCGTTGAGCTGGGCTCCTGGCCGCAGGGCTCGCGAGTGATCGTTCGGCGTGAGCGCCCGCATCCCGGCGCGCAGCTGAGCTTCACCGACCACGACGGCTACCGCTTCCAGGCGATCCTCACCGACCAGCCCGACGAGAACGTCGCGACCATCGAGTGCCGCCACCGCCAGCACGCCCATGTCGAGGACCGCATCCGTGACGACAAGGACACCGGCCTGGCGAAGTTCCCGTTCAAGGCGTTCGCGCTCAACGAGGCGTGGCTGGAGATCGTCATGCTCGCGCACGACCTGCTCGTCTGGACCCAAGCGCTGCTGCTCGACGGCGAGCTCGCCAAAGCCGAGCCCAAACGGCTGCGCTACCGACTGCTGCACGTCGCCGGACGGCTCGCGTTCCACGGACGACGCGGCAAGCTCCGCCTCCAACACGACTGGCCATGGGCCGCCGAGCTGCTCGCCGCGTTCCACAAGCTCAAAACGCTCCCCGCCGCCGGCTGACCGCACCCAGCAGCCGACCACACGATCAACCAGCACTCCCGGCCACGGCCGCGATCACCGCTGCCCGCAGACGAGCCCGCGCAGCCCACGACGCTTCCGCGGAAGCGCCCAACACCGCCGCCACGACCCTGAACGCGGCCTCACCATCACCATTCACACCCAGACACGGCCCGCCCGTCACCTTCGCGCGCCTACTGCACGTTCCGGGGTAGACGCGGGCCGCGGCGAGCTTGCCGCTCTGACCGCGAACGTAGACGGCAACCCCGGCCTGCGGTGGCGGCTGCGCCATGCCCCACCGCACGACGTTGTACTCCAGCGCGCACGCGCGCCCGTCGTCGACGAGAGTGCAATGTTCCAGCCGGATGCCGCCGCCGTTCGAGAACAACCGCTCGTAGAAGGCACGTACGCCCTCCGGACCTGATCGCGCCGTTGCTAACCTGGATTGTCGGTCCGGTAATTCGGTTGAGTCTTATCGGGCGGGGAAGGTGTAGCTGAGGATGCGACCGCCCCACCAGGGAACCTGGACTTGGCGGTTCTCGTAGCCGGCGTCGAGTAGTGCGGGGGTGTGGGTGCGGCGGCGTAGTGCGACCTCGATGTGCCCGGGGGTGAAGCGCAGCTCGCCGATCCCGTCGATCAGGTAGTCGCGGATCGTGTCGGGGGTTTGGTTGCGGTAGGCGGTGTGGAGGCCGCGGGCGAACCGCCGGTAGATGATGTCGGCGAGGACCGTGAGCGCGACGTCGAAGTCGACGGCGAGCGGGACCTGGGAGCAGAGCGAGTCGAGGTGGAACGCGCGGATCTGCTCGGCGAGTTGGTTCTCGATGCCCCAGCGTTGGCCGTAGCGTTCGATCAGCTGCTTGGGGGTGAGCTGCTGTTGGTTGGTGAGGATCAGGGTCGGCTGATCGCGGCCGAGCTGCACGGCGAGCTGGCGGAAGACGCTGCCTTGGATCGTGACGGCGTCTTCGTGGTAGTTGGCGGTCTTGTGCTTGCCGGAGCGGTCCAGCCGGGTCTTGGTCCAGGCGCTCGCCGGGAGCGCCTCCAGCGACTGGATCAGCTTCGGGTAGCGCTGGCGCAAGGTGATGAATCCGACGCCCATCTGGTCGAGCTCGGCGAGGTGTTCGTTGGTCGTGAGCTTGCCGTCGAACACCAGCAGCTTGGGCAGCTGGCCGTGGGTGCGCTCATAGAAGCGGCAGAAGTCGGTCACCTCGCCCGCCTGCTGGCGGCTGGTGAGCTCGGCGTTGGCGTAGAGGATCGTGTGCTGTTGCCCGTCCTGAGCGATGAACGTCAGCACCGAGCGGGTCCGCTGCGAGCGGCGGGGAACGTAGTGCTTCTCGAGCACGGTGTCCTGCTCGCCGTAGCTCATGATCGCGTGAAAGTCGAGGTTCACTCCCTGCTCGCCGATCAGCCCCGCCTCCCGGAGCCGGGGCTGCAGCGCCTCGAAGAACGCGATCTGCTGGGAGCGGCTGGTGCGGTAGGAGTAGGTCGTCAGATGCCAGGTCTTGGGCAGCACGTTCAGTCCGGCGAAGGCGCCCAGCGCCGGGTCGTGCACGACTGAGCGCACGTGGCTTCGCCGGCGGCGCCCTGAGAGCTTGAGCGCCAGCAGCGACAGCACCGAGCGGATCGCCGGAAGCTGGCTGGTGGACGGCCAGCCGGCCGCGTCGACCAGTCCGGGCAGATCGAGCGCGACCAGCTCCGGGACCAACAGGAACAGGCCGGCGTGCTGGGTTTGGATCGTGCCCTCGGTCGGCCAGTCCTCTTCTGCGAGGACGCGCACCTTCTCCGCCGCCAGCCGTTCGGGCGCCGGCTCGGGCTTGTCCTGACGCAGCTTGGGCATCCGCGAGAGCCCTTCCTCGCGCAGGATCTCCCACACCGCCGTGCGCGACAGCGGCGTCCCCGCCCGTGCAAGCTCGGAGACGATCTCCTCGATCCCGTGCCGGGAGCGACGCAGCTCGAGCGCCCGCTCGCGGGCGGCATCCTTCTTGGGCTGACGCTTGGGCCCCGGCCGCGAGGCCTGGAACAGCTCTCCCACATCCGCCTGGCGGTACTGCGAGATCAGCGTCTGCACGCTCGCCTTCGTATAACCAAACCGCCCGGCGATCTCCGCCGCCGACAGCTCCTCCACGTAGTAGGCGCGCAGCGCCTCATACCGACGGTGCCCGGCGACCGTCGGCTTGGTGAAGCGGTCGTGTCCCGTCCGGGCCATCGCTCAGCCGATTTGGTGGACGATTCTACCGATATGGTTCCGCACCCAGCGGACGGAACGCGACGACGAACTCGCCGCCGTCCGGCGGAATACTGCACAACCATGGGATCATCGCCCCCCGGCGCTCGTCCACCGCGCTGCACTCAACCAGAGATAGCCCGAGAAGGATCCACCAAATGAGCTAAGCCCAGCTCCGTCAGGGCCGCCGGAAGCCCCAACTACCGCTACAGCCGCCGATCACAGACCACAGCGAAATCGGTGAACGAACCCCTCACCGATAATCGAGGCTAACGGAGGCCCCTACGGGGCGCAGCGCTTCGGGATCCGCTACGTCCCCGCGCCCGACCTCGCCCCCGTGCCGTTCGTCGTCGCTCACCGGTTGGGGCCGCCCGGCGCGCTCGTCGCGCTCTTCTGCAGCGTCGCGCGCGACGTCACCCGGGAGCTCATCGCGCTGATCCCGGGGGCGGAGGCTCGAGTCCCGTGACCGCGGCCGCCTCATGCGCCGCCGCGGCGCGGTCGTCCTCGGCGCGGATACGCGGGGCGTCCTCGATCAGGCGCCGATGGCGAAGGCCGGTAAGCAGCGGCTCCGCGTCGGGGAGCTGGATCACCGACGCGTAGTCCTCCCCGAGCGACACGACCAGCGTCTCGGGGACGAGCTCGACGGGTCGCCCGTCGCACTCAAGCTCGGCCGCGCTGCGGCCGGCGTGGACCTCGAGCACGAGGCGCGCGGCATTGCCGACCACGAGTGGCGGCACGTTGCCACCGTGGGTGACGAGCGGCGTCACGACCATGCCCTCGGCGCCGGGGGCCAGGAGCGGCCCGCCGCCGGCCATCGTGTAGCCGCTCGAGCCGACCTGTGTCGCGACGACCACGCCGTCGCCCGCGAAGCGCGCGTAGAGCACGCCGTCCGCGCGCACCGAGGTGATGACCTGGCCGGGGCCGCGCCGCACCACCGCGAGGTCGTTGATCGCGCGCAGCCCACGGCCGCCGCCGGAGGCCTGCGCCCGCAGCGCGGGCAGCGCCTTCAGGCCGAAGCGGCCCGCCTCGACGTGGTCGAGCGCCTCCGAGACCTCGGACGCGGGCACGCTCGTGAGCACGCCGAGGCTTCCGCGGGCTACGCCCATCACCGGCCGTGAGGCCTTGGCGCCGGCGTGCAGCGCGGCGAGCGTCGTCCCGTCGCCACCGAGGGCGAGCACCATCTGGCAGGTGGTGGCCCCCGCGGTCGGCAGCTCAGGGCGGGTGGGCCAGTGCGCCTCGACCTGCACGAGCTCGACGCCGCGCGCCGCGGCCCACGCCTCTATCTCCTCGAGCGCCTCGGAGAGTTGGCGCGTGGGATGCAGGACCAGGCCGATCCGCCCCAGCTCCAGCCCCGCCTGGCCGTCGTCGCTGGGAATGCCAGGCACGCTAGGCCCTACGGCCCGGCCCTCGGCGCCCACCGCTCACCGCGCCACGGCCGCCACCCGGTCGGCGAAGCGCACCGCGTCGGCGATGACCTCGTCGGCGTTGGTCTCGTTGAAGACCTCGTGGCGCGCTCCCGGGTAGGTCACCTCGGCGAAGTCGGACCCGGCCAGGCGCTGCACGACCGGCCGGGCGAGGGCCATCGGCACGAGCTCGTCGGCATCGCCGTGCAGGTAGAGGACGGGCAGGGCACCGAAGCCGGGGCCGGCGTCGATCGCCGCGAACGCGCGGCCGAAGGCCTCGACCGTCGCCCGCTTGTAGGGGCCGTGCCACACGAGCGGGTCGGCCGCGTAGGCCTCCCCCACCGCGTCGTCGCGCGAGAGCACGGCGGGGTCGATAGGTGTGAGAGCACGAGCCCGGCCAGCGCGTCGCCGTGGCGCTGCGCGTAGCGGATGGCCAGCAGCCCGCCCATCGAGTGCCCGATCAGGACCACCGGCAGCCCGGGGTGCGCGGCGCGCGCGAGCGCGACGACGCGGTGCAGGTCGTCGACGACGTGCTCGACGTCGGCGACCTCCACGCGCTCGCCGTCCGAGCGGCCGTGGCCGAGGTGGTCCGGCGCGTACACGGCCGCCCCATCGTCCACGAACGCAGCGGCCACCTGCTCGTAGCGGCCCGCGTGCTCGCCGTAGCCGTGGGAGATCACCGCGACGTAGCGCGCCTGCGGGGCGTCCCACCGCCACACGCTGACCTGCCCTTCGCTGCCCTGAAGCGTCTCGAGTGTCGAGCCGGCCACCGCACGGCAGCCTAGTCGCCCGCTCAGGTCGGCTGCGCGGCCAGCCTGGAGCGCTGACGGTCGGCGTCGATGCGGGTGACGTTCCACGCCAGGCCGACGCGCTCCATCAGGCCGATCACGGTGCCCGAGACGTCGACCTCGTACCAGCGAAGCCCGTGGTGGGCCGAGCGCGGGAAGGCGTGGTGGTTGTGGTGCCAGGCCTCGCCGAGCGAGGGGATCGCGAGCCAGAAGACGTTCGTCGAGTGGTCCTCGACGTCGAAGCGCCGGCGCCCGAAGAAGTGGCAGACCGAGTTGATCGACCACGTCACGTGGTGGAGCAGGAAGATCCGCACGAGCCCGCCCCACAGCAGCCCCGAGAGCGCGGCGGCGAGCGTGCCGCCGAGCAGGTAGCCCAGCCCCGCCGGAATGGCGAGCGAGGCGAGCACGAAGAGCGGGAAGGCGCGGCTGATCGCGCGCATGCCGCGGTCCTCGACGAGGTCGGGCGCGTACTTGCGGCGCGCGGCCTGCCCCTGGGTGTTCCACAGCCACCCCACGTGGGCGTGGAAGAGGCCGTGAAGGGCGCCGCGCAGGCCGCCGTCGTGGCCGGCGTGGGGCGAGTGCGGGTCGCCTTCCTGATCGGTGTGCGCGTGGTGCTTGCGGTGGTCGGCGACCCAGTGGATGACCGGGCCCTGGATGGTCAGCGAGCCCAGCGAGGCGAAGAGGTACTCGACGCTCTTGTGGGTCTGGAAGGCGCGATGGGTCAACAGCCGGTGAAAGCCGATCGTCACGCCGAAGCCGCCGATCAGGTAGAGCACGCCGAGGATCGCGAGGTCGCGCACGCCGACCGCGCGGTTCCACAGCAGGACGATCGCGGCGAGGAAGGCGAAGAACGGCAGGACGACTGCGGCGAGGTTCATGTAGCGCTCGTACGGTTTCATGACCTGCACGCTAGGCGTCAAAGCGACGAGCGTCTTGACCATGAAGGCGGGGTGGGCGACCGGATTTTGTAGGCTGGGTGACAAATGACGATCCTGCCCGAGGCGCCCTGGGAGGAGCTGCCGCGCGAGGTGGCCGACCTCCTGCGCCCCGAGCTTCCGGCCCTGGCCGACGAGATCGTCGCCGCGCTGGTCAGCACCGTGCCCGCCTACACGCGCCCGCTCCAGGGTGGCTTCGGGCGCGGGGTCCGCACGGGGGTCGAGCAGGCGCTCACCCGTTTCCTCGCGCTCGTCGAGGGAGCGCCCGCGGGGGCCGACGAGCCCGGTCGCGAGGTCTATCGCGCGCTGGGCCGGGGCGAGTTTCGCGTGGGACGAAGCCTCGACGCCCTGCAGTCTGCCTACCGGATCGGCGCGCGCGTCGCGTGGCGGCGACTCGCGGACGCGGGGGCGCGCGCCGGCCTGGACACGGCGACCCTGCACCTCCTGGCCGAGGCGATCTTCGCCTACATCGACGAGCTGTCCTCCGAGTCGGTGGAAGGCTACGCCCAGGCCCAGGCCCAGCGCGCGGGCGAGCGCGAGCGCCGCCACCGGCGGCTGTTCGCCGCGCTCACCGCAGCACCGGTCGACGAGGACGCCGTCGTCTCCGCGGCCGCCGAGGCGACCTGGCCCCTCCCGCGCGCCGTGGCGGGCCTCGCGCTGCGCGGGGTCTCGGCGGGCCGGCTGGTCGCGCGCCTGGGCGACGATGCGCTCGCGGTGCAGGACGGGGAGCTCGTGCTCGCCCTGTGGCCAGACCCCGACGGGCCCGGGCGCTCCGCGCTGGCGGTGCGCGCGGTCCGCGGGCGCGGCGCGATCGGCTGGACCGCGCCCGTGCTGCTCGCCGGCGGCTCGCTCGACGCGGCGCGGGCGACGCTCGCGCTCGCCGACGAGGGCGCCCTCGGCGACGGTCCGTGGCGCGCCGACGACCACCTCGCGGCGCTCGCGCTGCGCGACCTCGGCGAGCCGGCGGAGCGCCTGGCCGCACGCCGGCTCGCTCCGTTCGACGGCCTCACGCCTCGCGCGCGCGAGCGCCTGCAGGCGACGTTGTTCGCCTGGCTGCGGGCCGACGGCCACCGCCCCACCGTGGCCCGTGCGCTGGGCGTGCACCCGCAGACCGTCCGCTACCGCATGGGCCAGCTCGGCGAGCTGCTCGGCGCCCAGCTCGCCGATCCCGAGGCGCGCTTCGAGCTCGAGCTCGTGCTGCGCCGCGAGGCGCTGGCCTTGGCTGCCTTGCCCGCGGCCCTATCTTCCTCCCAAGACAGGCCACCACCTCGAGGAAGGGCGCCCGCATGAGCACCACGGTCAGTCAGGATCATCATCCGACCCTCAGGCACAACGAGCGCGAGGCCATCGGGGCCGAGCTGCAGGACGTGCTCGTCGAGCTGATCGACCTCTCGCTGCTCGCCAAGCAGGCGCACTGGAACATCGTCGGGCCGCGCTTCCGCGAGCTGCACCTGTTCCTCGACGAGATCGTCGACGCGGCACGCCTGTTCACCGACGAGGTGGCCGAGCGCGCCGTCGCCCTCGGGCACTCCGTGGACGGCCACGCGGCGACGGTCGCCAAGGGCTCTGACCTCGACAGCCTGCCGCTCGGCCAGATCCGCGACAGCGACGTCGTGCGGCTCGTCACCGAGCGCCTCACCGACGCCATTGGCCGCATCCGGACGCGCATGGACAGGCTCGAGGACGTCGACGCGGTCACCGCGGACATCCTTCACGGCGCCGTCGCCAAGCTCGAGGAGCAGCAGTGGATGCTGCGCGTGCAGCAGTAGCTCAGCGGCGCCGGCTCGCCGCCTAGCCGTGGGGCAGGCCGGGACCGGTGCGCTGGAAGTCGAGCAGCTGCTCGTTCTCGTGGGCGACGCGGCCCGGCGTGTTCTCGAGCGCGCGGAACATCGCCTTGAGGCGGCGCAGGCCCTCGGGCGACTGGCGCGCGATCTCGCGGGCGAGGTCCAGCGCGGCCTCCTCGGCCTGCCCCGCCGGCACGACGGCGTGGACGAGGCCAAGCGCCAGCGCCTCCGGCGCGCGCACGACGCGGCCGGTGAAGACGAGCTCCTTCGCACGCGCAAGCCCGACCAGCGGGACGAGGCGCGCCGGGCCCACGGGCACCCCGAGGCCCGCCCCCGGCCACGCCAGGCCGAGGTTGTCTCCCGCGACGCGCAGGTCGCAGCCCGCCGCGAGCTCGGCGCCCGCGCCGACGCAGTTGCCGACGCAGACCGCCACCGCCGGCGCCGGGAACGCCTCCATCGCGGCGTAGAAGCGCGCGAAGGCCTCCATTCGGGCGAGCCCGCCCGCCTCGTCGAGGGGCTCGTCGACATCTGCGCCGGCGCACAGCGCTCGCTCGCTCGTGGTGGAGATCACCAGCGCGCGCAGCCCGGTGTCCCGGCCGAGCGCCTCGAGTGCCCCGACGAGCTCGGCCAGCATCGCCGAGTCCATCGCGTTGCGTCGCTCGGGACGGTCGAGGCGGACGACCTCGATCCCCGGTTCTACGCGCTGGCGGACGAGGGTGCCCATCGGTCGCGAAAGCATGCCAGCCGGCGGGCGCGGTGTGGTCCGCGGGGCTAGACTCCGCAGTCCGGCGGATCGCCCACCCGGCCGGGGCGCCTCAGGCGCCCACCCGTGGCACCGCGCCGGCCTCGCGCCGGTGGCCAGTCCCGGGGGCACGGGAGTGTCACGCCGCCCAGGCAGACACGAAGTCCTGGGACGTAGGAGTACAGCGGCGATCCATGACCGGGCGGGACCCGGGCGAGCCTCGAGCTCGCCCGGGCCGCTCTCAGCCCCGCGTTGCCGCCGGGCTGCCTCTCACCGATCGGGCGGAAGGGCCTCCGGCGCCGCCCCTTCGCCGATAGGGCGGAAGGGCGACCGGTGCCGAGAGCGTTCTTCCGCGAACGTTCACCCCACCTTTAGGCAACTCTTCCATCGTTCTTCGACGGATGTAGTGGAGTCCGTTCCATGACCCACGAGCCCTCCGACCCCGCACCCTCAGCTCCGGACCCGGCACTCGCCCGCGACCTCGGCCGGTTGCTGGACGAGCTCGTCGACCAGACCGCCGGCGAGGCGATCGACCAGGGCGACGATCCCGAGCTCACGCCGCCGGTCTCGCGGGTGCTGCGCGCGCTCGCCGGCGCTCCGGGGCCGCGGACGGTCGAGCAGGTCGCGCGGGCGACCGGGATGCGCGCCCGCGCGGCGCGGGCCGCGGTCACCGAGGCCAGGCGCGCCGAGCTGGTCGAGGTCCGTGGCCGTGAACCGCGGAGCCTCGCGCTCACCGCCGAGGGCCGGCGTGCGCTGACCCGGGCGGAGGAGGCACGCCGCGCCTCGCTGCTGCGCTTCGTGGCGCGCCTGGACCGCGCGCAGCGGATGCGCCTCAGCGCGGCCCTCGACCTGCTCGGCGGCCACCTCCCGGCGAGGCGCGCCGGCTCGCGGGCACTCCCCGCCTGAGCGGCCGGCTCGCGGCCGACGCCTCCCCCCGATCACTCGAGGACCGCGCAGAGTCGGGCGACGGCAGCCGTGAACGCGTGTTCCGGCGGGGTGCCGTAGCCCACGACCAGGGCGGGGCGGTCGTGTCGCTCCGTGGCGCAGTAGGGGCCGAGCCCTTCGACGGCGAGGCCGTGGCGGGCGGCGCGGGCGACGACGTCGGCTTCCCGCCGGCCGGCCGGCAGCTCTACCAGCGCGTGCAGGCCGGCGGCGATGCCCGTTGTGCGCACGTGCGGAGCCAGTCGCTCCAGCGCGGCGACCACCCGGTCTCGTCGCCGGCGGTAGGCGAGGCGCGAGCGGCGCACGTGCCGGTCATAGGCGCCGGAGGCGATGAACTGTGCGAGAGTGAGCTGGTCGAGGGCGCTGCCCAGCCGGTCGGCGAGGGTCCGGGCCGCGACGACCTCGTCGACCAGGTCGTCGGGGAGCACCAGCCAGCCGAGGCGAAATCCGGGGGCCAGGCTCTTGCTGGCGGAGCCGGCGTACACGACGTGCTCGGGCGCGAGGCCCTGCACGGCTCCCACCGGCTGGCGGTCGTAGCGGAACTCGCCGTCGTAGTCGTCCTCGACGACCACTCCGGCGGTTTCGCGGGCCCACTCGACGACCTCGGTTCGCCGCTGCGGTCCGAGCGCCACCCCGAGGGGGAACTGGTGTGCCGCCGTCAACAGCACGGCGCCGGCATCGCCGAGCTCGTCCACCACGGCGCCGTGGCCGTCGACGGGAAGCGTCTGAAGCGCCAGTCCGGCGGCGCACGCCACGGCACGGTGGCTCGGCTGGCCGTAGGCCTCGACCGCGAGCGTCGACGCGCCCCGAGCTCGCAGCACCTGGCAGAGCAGCGCGAAGCCCTGGGCGAAGCCCGAGCACACCTCGACGTGAGCGGCCGACGGGTTCGAGCTGGCCTCGAGGCCGCGCTGCGCGACGCCGTGAGGCGTGGGAGGCCGTCGCCGGGCACTTCAGCGACGACGAGCTCGGCGCACTGCGCGCTGATCACTACCGTGAACGCGTGGAACGCCGTCTCCGTGAGCACCCGGGCGTGGGCCCCCGGGTCCTACCAGGCGTGACCTCCGACCGCCCAACTGCCCCGAGGCGTGCCGAACGAGGAAGGAAGCCGACCATGACCGACGACGCGAGAACGCTTGCGGCCACCTACTTCCGGGCCTGGAAGGCGAAGGACTTCGCCACGCTGCGCTCGATCCTGGCTGACGACGTCACCTTCCGCGGCCCGCTGGGTCGCGCGGACGACGCGGAGACCTGCCTGCGGGGCCTGAAGGGCATGGGTCAAATCCTCACCGACGTCGTCATCCGCCACACCTTCGTCGACGGCGCCGACGTGCTGACGTGGTTCGACCTGCACACCTCGGTGGCGCCGCCGTCCCCGACCGCCAATTGGAGCCACGTCGAGAACGGCAAGATCGACAGGATCCGGGTGACCTTCGACGCGCGCGAGCTGGCCGCCCCCTCCCCGGGGTGACCCCCTCCTGGAGTCAGGCGCGCAGCGCCGCCCGCGGCGCGGTCATCTCCTCGATGAAGCCGTACGGGTAGGCGGGCAGCCCGGGATCGGAGGCCTCGTCGAGCAGCGCAAGCTCGTCGCGGTCCAGTCGCAGATCGGCCGCCGCGAGGTTGTCCTCGAGCTGCTCGACCGTCCGTGTCCCGAGGATCGTGGAGCTCACTCCGGGGCGGTCGACGACCCAGCGCAGCGCGACCTGCGCCATCGACACCTCCCGCACCCGCGCGAGCTCCTGGACCACCTCAACCACGCGCCAGGTCGCCGCGGTGTTCCGCTTGTCGTAGGCCTCGACGCCGCGCGCCGGGTCCTCGCCCAGGCGCGTCTCGCCGGTCGGGTGCTCGTCGCGACGGTACTTGCCGGTCAGCCAGCCGCCTCCGAGCGGCGACCACGGCAGCAGCCCGATTCCCTCGTCGAGGCACAGCGGCACGAGCTCCCACTCGATCTCGCGCGCGAGCAGGCTGTACTGGGGCTGCAGGGTGACGATCGGCGCCGAGCCCGAAGCGCGGGCGAGCAGGCTCGCGCGCTGCAGCTGCCAGCCGGTGAAGTTCGAGACCCCCACGTGGCGCACCTTGCCCGAGGTGACCAGCGCGTCGAAGACGTCGAGCGTCTCCTCGATCGGGGTCGCCGGGTCCCAGCAGTGGGCCTGGTAGAGGTCGATGGTCTCGACCTGCAGTCGCCGCAGCGAGGCCTCGCAGGCCTGCTGCAGATGCACGCGGCCGAGCCCCTCGTCGTTGGGCCCACCGCCCATCGGGAAGCGCGCCTTGGTGGCGATCACGAGGTCGTCGCGACGGCCGCTGCGCGTGAGCCAGCGTCCGACGATCTCCTCCGCGGCGCCGTCGGTGTAGACGTCCGCCGTGTCCACGAAGTTGCCGCCCGCCTCGACGTAGCGGTCGAGCATCGCGTGCGAGGCGACCTCGTCGGACTCCGCCCCGAAGGTCATCGTCCCGAGGCACAACTCGGTCACGACGGTCCCGGTGCTTCCGAGGAGGCGGAGCTGCACGAGAGCCGTCCTACCCGCGATCGCGCGGTGCTAGCGTCGCCGGGTGTCAGGGAGGTCGCGAGGCTACGCCGCCGACGGGCGCTTCGCCCCCAGCCCGAGCGGGCCGCTGCACGTCGGAAACCTTCGGACCGCGCTGCTCGCGTGGCTGTTCGCCCGTTCGGCCGGAGCACGCTTCGTCGTGCGAGTGGAGGATCTGGACCCTGCGCGCTCGCGCCCCGAGCACGAGGTCGGCCAGCTCGGCGACCTGCGTGCGCTGGGGCTCGACTGGGACGGGCCCGTGCTGCGGCAGTCCGAGCGCCGCGAACGCCACCGCGAGGCCCTGGCCGCGCTGCAGGCGAGCGGGCGAGTGTACCCGTGCTGGTGCACTCGCGCCGACATCCGCGCGGCCGCGCAGGCCCCGCACGGCGTGCTCTCCCAGCGCGCCTACCCCGGCACCTGCCGCCGCCTGACCGCCACCAAACGATCTGAGCGCGAGCGCTCCGGGCGACGGCCCGCCCTGCGCCTGGACGCGGGCTCGCAGCGCGTCGCCTTCGAGGACCGGCTCCACGGACGGGTCGAGGCGGTGGTCGACGACCTGGTGCTGTGGCGAAACGACGACACCCCGGCCTACAACCTCGCGGTCGTGGTCGACGACGCCGACCAGCGGATCGGCGAGGTCATCCGCGGCGACGATCTGCTGGACACCACTCCGCGCCAGCTCCTGGTCGGGGCGCTCCTGGGCATCGACGCGCCACGGCACGCCCACGTGCCGCTGGTGCTCGGCCCCGACGGCGCCCGGCTGGCCAAGCGCCATGGCGCAGTTACGCTCGCCGACTGGGCGCAAGAGGGGCGTGACGCGGGCGACGCGCTGGCGTGGATGGCGGCGAGCGTGGGGCTGGCCGAGCCCGGCGAACGGCTCACGCCGCAGGGGCTGGTGGGCCGCTTCGACCTGCGCCGTCTCGTGCGCGAGCCCACGATCCTGGGCGCGCGAGAGCCGGGCGGAGCCGGCGCGGAGGGGCCGGGCGAGGCTGGCTAGAAGCGGCCGGCTAGAAGGGGCCGGCGAGGCCGACTAGAACGGCCGGCCGGGGCCGGCTAGGTCGCACCGAGTGGCGCTCAGGCCGCGGCGGCGACTTCGGCGTGCGGCGCCGACGTGAGCACGAGGCGGCGGAGCACCGCGTCGGCGATCTGCCCAGGATCGATGCGGTACTCGCCCGCGTCGATCTTGCGGCGCAGCGCCTCCACGAGGACTGCGCGGTCGTCGACGACTTCGGTGACGGAGGCGTTCGTAGTGATCATCTGCTCGGCAAGGTACCCGGGTGTCGGCGTTTGCCCCATGGGGCCCTGCCCCCATTTTCGACCCGGGGCTGCGCGAACCTGCCTATCGAGCGGGTGCTGCACGCCGGATTGCAGCGGCGATCTGCTCCGCGGTGTGCGGCGTCAGGCCCCTGAAGGTCACGACGTGGCCGTTGCCGCGCACGCGGAGCCCGGGGCTGCGCCGCCACGGGCGCGCCGTGCGGAGGCTGACGGCCTGGACGGCGGAGAGCGGAAGCGAGCGGACGCGCCCGAGCACGAGGTCGTCGAGCAGCCACAGCAGGCGCCCCTCGGTGAGCGCCAGCAAGGCCCACGAGCCACCGGCGTGGCAGTGCGCGAGGAGGCGGACCTGCTCGCCGTCGCGCAGCGAGCTCAGGAGCTCCGGCCCGAGGGCGGCACGCACCGGCGGCGCCAGCCACCAGCCCGCGCGGCGCGCGCCCGCCGCGGCGCCCTCGGAGTCTCCCGCTCGCCGCGCGCCGGCCGTCGCGCTCTCGGGATCGCCCGCTCGGCGCGCGCTGGCCGTCGCGCCCCCGGCGTGGCCCGAGGTCGTGGTCCCGCCACGGCTTCTCGTCCCCGGCGGACGAGGCCGGCCGGTGCGGTCCGCGCGGATCGCCTCGTAGGCCGCGTTGAGCTGGACCATGCGACCGACGGCGTTGGCGTCGCCGCGGAGGTCGGGGTGCCACTCCTTGGCCAGGCGCCGCCACGCCGACGTCACCTCCTCCAGTGGCGCCCCGCGCGGCACGCCGAGGATCACGTAGGGGTCGTCCACGCGATCATTGTGCCGACCGTGCCCACTCTCCCCCTCCCCTTCGCGACGCTCGTTGTCCTCGCGCTCTCCCCCGCCACGGCCGCCCACGCTCCAACCGCCATCGTCTATCGCGGGGCGACGCAGGCAGGCGGCCTGGTGAAGGTCCGCGTCGCGGGCGGCACCGTCGTTCGCGCCGAGGCGACGGTCGCGCGCTACGCGTGCCGCCCGACCGGCGACATCGGCCCGCTGCGCGTGGTCGTGCGGCCGGGCGCGAAGGTGCGCGCCGGGCGGCTCGCCTTCACCGCCGGGCCGCCGTCCGAGCGCCTGACCCTCCGCGCCCGGCTGCGCCACGGGCGACTGCACGGCCGGCTGCGGGTGCGGGGCACGATCGCCACCGGCGACCCTTGCGCGTCGAGGACCGAGCGCTTCGGCGCCGGGCTCGTGAGCCGGCGCTAGGGTTCCGCGCCGTGCCGCCCACCTCGGTCACGAGCGAACGCCCGGTCGCGGACGCGGTCGAGCGTCTCGTGGCCGCCGTGCACCGGCGCGGGATCACCGTCTTCGCGCGTATCGACCACGCCGCGGGCGCGCGCGCCGCCGGCCTCGAGCTCGCGGACGAGGTGGTGCTGGTCTTCGGCGATCCGCGGAGCGGCACCGCGCTCATGCAGGCCGACGCGACCGTCGGCATCGAGCTGCCGCTCCGCCTCCTGGTGTGGGACGACGGCGCGACGACCCGGCTCGGCTATCGCGACCCCGTCGCCCTCGCCGGGGACTACGCGGTGGGCGACGCGCTCGAGGTCCTGGAGCGCATGCGCGGCTTGCTGGCCGCGCTCGTCGCCGAAGCGGTCTGAGGCGCTGCCGTCGCTAAGGTCGCACGACGGACCGTTCACGCGTCGAGAGGAGCAGGGGATGGCGAAGGTTCTCTACACGGCGGAGGCCCAGGTGACCGGGGGGCGCGCGCACGGGCACGGCGCGACGTCCGACGGCGAGCTCGAGGTGGACCTGCGCCCGCCGAAGGAGATGGGCGGCGAGGGCGGCGGGACGAACCCCGAGCAGCTCTTCGCGGTCGGCTACGCGTCGTGCTTCGAGAGCGCGGTCGGGGTCGTCGCACGCCGCATGAAGCTCGACGCCGACGACGTCGTCGTCGACTCCAAGGTCATGCTGCTCCCCACCGAGGAACGCGGCTTCAAGCTCGCCGTCGAGCTCGACGCGACGCTTCCGTCGGTCCAAGACACCGAGCAGGCCGTCGAGCTGATCAGGGCGGCGCACAAGGTGTGCCCGTACTCCAACGCGACGCGCGGCAACATAGCCGTGACGCTGACCGCCAACGGGCAGCCGGTCGACGGGTGACATAAGCGCGCACCGCGCTGGAACGCGGCGCTGCGCGCTGCTAGAAGCAGTGGCCTCCGATGCGTCGGTCGTCCCTGCGTCCCGCCCGGGCTTCGCTGCTCGCGGCGCTGCTCCTGCCCCTCCTCGCCGTCCTGACGGCGTGGGTCGTCCTGCCCCTGGGCGCCGGCGCCGCGCCCGGGCCGGACGAGCTCCAGAGCCAGATCGACAACCGCCGCGCCCGCGAGAGCTCGCTGCGCGCCGACGCGGCGACCTTTGGCAAGCTCGAGGCCAAGTTCGCCGCCGACGTCGCCGTCATCCAAGGACGCCTCGACGAGGTCCAGTCAGAGCTCGACCGGCGGCTCGCGGTCCTGGCCACCACGCGCGACCAGCTCGCCGGCCAGCGCCGGCGGCACGCCGGGCTCGTGATCCGGCTCGACAGCTCGAAGACCGTGCTGGCCCGGCGCCTGGTCGAGATCTACCAGGCCGGCGAGCCCGACCTCGCCTCCTACGTGCTGGGCGCCGCGAGCTTCGCCGAGCTGCTCGAGCGCGCCGACTTCCTCACCCGCGTCAGCCGCCAGGACAACCGCGTCATCAAGCTCGTGATCGGCGCCCGCAACGCCGCACGGCGCTCGGCCGTCCGGCTGCGCAAGCTGGTCGGGCGCCAGCGCACGGCGGCCGACGCGGTGGCGCGCCAGCGCGACGCGCTGACCTCGATGCGCGACGGCCTGGCCGCCAAGCAGGCGAGCTACGCCCAGGCCAAGCGCGCCCGCCTCGCGGCCCTGCGCGCCACCCGCTCGGGCCGCCAGCGCCTGCAGGGCCAGCTCGACGACCTGCTCGCCCAGCAGCGCCAGGCCTTCTCGACCACGGGCCCGGCCTCGAGCGGCGGCCCGTGGACGATCCCGTGGTCGGTGGTCCAGTGCGAGTCGGGCGGGCAGAACATGCCGCCCAACTGGGCCGGCGCCTCGGGCTACTACCAGATCATCCCGAGCACCTGGGCGCTCTTCGGCGGCAACGGCCCCGCCGCCTACCTCGCTCCCAAGAGCGAGCAGGACCGTGTCGCCGCGGCGATCTGGGCCGGCGGCTCCGGCGCCCGCAACTGGGACTGCTGGAAGCTGCTCAACGGCATCCCGCTCGGCTGAGGGCGGTCCACCGGCCGCCGGGCGTCAGGCGGCAGCGCCGCGCGCGGCGTCCAGGAGCTCGAGCGAGACCTCCCAGAGCCGGCGTCCCGCGACGGGGTCCAGGGCGTAGTCGCGCACTCCGGTGAGGCCGCGGATCACGGGCACGACCTCGGCCTCGTCGCAGTCCGCGAAGTAGCGGCCGCCGATGCCTTCGACTGCGTCGGCGCCGGTCAGCTCGCGTCTGGTCGCCGGTCGCGCGGAGCACGTTCCCGGCGGCACTTGCAGAAGGCCGCGGGCCGGTCATGCTGGCGATCTGGATGGCTCTCTAACCTGGATTGTCGGTCCGGTAATTCGGTTGAGTCTTATCGGGCGGGGAAGGTGTAGCTGAGGATGCGACCGCCCCACCGGGGAACCTGGACTTGGCGGTTCTCGTAGCCGGCGTCGAGTAGTGCGGGGGTGTGGGTGCGGCGGCGTAGTGCGACCTCGATGTGCCCGGGGGTGAAGCGCAGCTCGCCGATCCCGTCGATCAGGTAGTCGCGGATCGTGTCAGGGGTTTGGTTGCGGTAGGCGGTGTGGAGGCCGCGGGCGAACCGGCGAACCGCCGGTAGATGATGTCGGCGAGGACCGTGAGCGCGACGTCGAAGTCGACGGCGAGCGGGACCTGGGAGCAGAGCGAGTCGAGGTGGAACGCGCGGATCTGCTCGGCGAGTTGGTTCTCGATGCCCCAGCGTTGGCCGTAGCGTTCGATCAGCTGCTTGGGGGTGAGCTGCTGTTGGTTGGTGAGGATCAGGGTCGGCTGATCGCGGCCGAGCTGCACGGCGAGCTGGCGGAAGACGCTGCCTTGGATCGTGACGGCGTCTTCGTGGTGGTTGGCGGTCTTGTGCTTGCCGGAGCGGTCCAGCCGGGTCTTGGTCCAGGCGCTCGCCGGGAGCGCCTCCAGCGACTGGATCAGCTTCGGGTAGCGCTGGCGCAAGGTGATGAATCCGACGCCCATCTGGTCGAGCTCGGCGAGGTGTTCGTTGGTCGTGAGCTTGCCGTCGAACACCAGCAGCTTGGGCAGCTGGCCGTGGGTGAGCTCGTGGAAGCGGCAGAAGTCGGTCACCTCGCCCGCCTGCTGGCGGCTGGTGAGCTCGGCGTTGGCGTAGAGGATCGTGTGCTGTTGCCCGTCCTGAGCGATGAACGTCAGCACCGAGCGGGTCCGCTGCGAGCGGCGGGGAACGTAGTGCTTCTCGAGCACGGTGTCCTGCTCGCCGTAGCTCATGATCGCGTGAAAGTCGAGGTTCACTCCCTGCTCGCCGATCAGCCCCGCCTCCCGGAGCCGGGGCTGCAGCGCCTCGAAGAACGCGATCTGCTGGGAGCGGCTGGTGCGGTAGGAGTAGATCGTCAGATGCCAGGTCTTGGGCAGCACGTTCAGTCCGGCGAAGGCGCACAGCGCCGGGTCGTGCACGACTGAGCGCACGTGGCTTCGACGGCGGCGCCCTGAGAGCTTGAGCGCCAGCAGCGTCAGCACCGAGCGGATCGCCGGAAGCTGGCTGGTGGATGGCCAGCCGGCCGCGTCGACCAGTCCGGGCAGATCGAGCGCGACCAGGTCCGGGACCAACAGGAACAGGCCGGCGTGCTGGGTTTGGATCGTGCCCTCGGTCGGCCAGTCCTCTTCTGCGAGGACGCGCACCTTCTCCGCCGCCAGCCGTTCGGGCGCCGGCTCGGGCTTGTCCTGACGCAGCTTGGGCATCCGCGAGAGCCCTTCCTCGCGCAGGATCTCCCACACCGCCGTGCGCGACAGCGGCGTCCCCGCCCGTGCAAGCTCGGAGACGATCTCCTCGATCCCGTGCCGGAGCGACGCAGCTCGAGCGCCCGCTCGCGGGCGGCATCCTTCTAGGGCTGACGCTTGGGCCCTGGCCGCGAGGCCTGGAACAGCTCTCCCACATCCGCTTGGCGGTACTGCGAGATCAGCGTCTGCACGCTAGCCTTCGTATAACCAAACCGCCCGGCGATCTGCGCTGCCGACAGCTCCTCCACGTACTAGGCGCGCAGCGCCTCATACCGACGGTGCCCGGCGACCGTCGGCTTGGTGAAGCGTTCGTGTCTAGTCCGGGCCATCGCTCAGCCGATTTGGTGGACGATTCTACTGATATGGTTCCGCACCCAGCGGACGGAACGCGACGACGAATTCGCTGCTGTCCGGCGGAATACTGCACAACCATGGGATCATCGCCACCCGGCGCTCGTCCACCGCGCTGCACTCAACCAGAGATAGCCCGAGAAGGATCCACCAAATGAGCTAAGCCAAGCTACGTCAGGGCCGCCGGAAGCCCCAACTACCGCTACAGCCGCCGATCACAGACTACAGAGAAATAGGTGAACGAATCATCGATAATACTAAGAACCGGAGGTTGGTCATGAGCGCAATACCGGCAGGGGCGCGGCCCTATCCCGAGCCCATCGGCGGCCGCGCGGTCCGCAGCATCCGCCATCCGCTGGCTCGTGCGTTGCTCGTGATGACGTTCTCGACGGGGCTCGTCGATGCCGTCAGCTATCTCGGCCTCGGGCGGGTGTTCACCGCGAACATGACCGGGAACATCGTGCTGCTCGGGTTCGGGATCGCCGGCAGCGGGGGACTGCCCGTCGTCGCACCGCTCGTGTCGCTCTGGGCCTTCCTCGCCGGCTCAGCCGTCGGCGGCGTGCTGGCGGTGACGACCGGCGATCGTCACGCGCAGCACGTCGCCCGCGCGCTCGGGATCGAGATCGGGCTGGTCCTGGCCGCCGCGATCACGGCCGCGGCGACCGACGTACGACCGAGCACCTTCTCCGGCGACGCGGTCATCGCCCTGCTCGCGCTGGCCATGGGCGTGCGCAACGCCACCGTCAGGCGGCTGGGCGTTCCCGACCTGACCACCACTGTGCTGACGATGACGCTGACCGGCCTAGCCGCCGACTCGCGGGTTGCGGGCGGCTCGGGCAAGGGTTCGCTGCGCAGGATCACCGCCGTGCTGGCAATGCTCTCCGGGGCAGTGGCCGGAGCGCTGCTGCTCAAGATCAGCCTCGTCCCGCCGCTCCTCGCCGCGGCGGCGCTCGCGCTCCTCGTGGCGCTGGCGTATGTGCCGGTCGCTCGCCGGGAGGCGTGACGCGTTCCGGAGGCGTGGCGTCGCTCAGCGACTCCCGTGCCACGCTGCTCATCGGCAACCAGATCGTGTCCTCGGGCCAATCCTCGATCATCACAACCCCGGCGCCGCTCACCACCTCGCACGGCCGTTCGACCGGCTCACCACCGCGACCTTCCAGAGCACGAAGTCGCTCAGCGTGCGGTCCCACGCAATGAGCGCGACACGACCGGCCTCGGCCAGGATCTACCGGGCGGTTGGACCCAGCTTAGCCCCGGCCGGGCACGATAAGACCGCTCTCGGAGGCGGCGACGACGAGCTGCGCGCGGTCGCCGGGAGTAGGCGCGGCGGCACCCGTACCCTCACGGCGCCGCGCCGCCCACCAGCGCCCGGAGCACCCCGCGCACCGTCTCCTTGCCGTAGGCCTCGTCCGGGTTGCCGTCGGTGAGCACCGCGACGCTCACCGTGTCGTCGCCCGCCTCCAGGCGCGCGACTTGGTGGACGAGCGTGCCCAGGCCGGTCTCGCGGATGCCGCTCTTGAAGAGCGCGCGCCAGCCGCCCGGCGCCTCCTGGACGATTCCCCAGCGGCCGTCGGGCGCAATCCCGGCCAACGTGGCCTTGGCGAAGACCAGGCGGCGGCCGGGGACCATGTCGGGGAAGACCCCCATGAAGCGGGCCTGGTCGCGCGCGCTGATCTGGGCCCGGGCCCAGCCCCGCCCACGGCACCGGCACGAGGCGACGGCGCGGGGGCCCAGGAGGAAGTCGCGCAGGCGCGCCCGCCGGGCGAGTGAGCGCAGCCCGCGATCGCCGACCCGTCGGTAGACCGCGGTGGCGGCGTCGTTGTCGGACTCGGTGATCATGAGCCGCAGCTGGGCGCGAAGCGCGCGGGTGAGCGGCGCACCGACGCGTTCGAGGCGCTCGAGCTCGGCGACCAGCAGCATGACCTTCACGACGCTGGCCGTCACGAAGCGCTCGCCTGCGCGCACGCCCCGCAGTCGCCCGTCGGCCCGGGTCACCGCGAAGGCCACGCGGCCGGTCCGCCCGGCCGCCCAGGCGGTGGCCTGCGCCACACGGGCCTCGTTCCCCGCCGGGCCCACAGGCCGCACGGGCGGCGGCGCGACGCGGTTGGGCGAGGCGGCGGAGCCGCCAGTGGAGGTCCCCACGAGGGCTCCGGCGGCGAAGGTCGCGGCGGCCAGGAGCGAACCGGCCAGCACCGCGCCGCGACGCCGCGCGGAGACGATGGACCGTGCGGTCCGCGGACCGTTCCCCTCGCCCATCGCTGGACGGTAGCGCGGCGCGAGGTTGACCTCCGCCGATCGGGTGGGACAGGATCGACCGGTGACCGGCGAGGACGACGTCGAGCTCGCGCGGCGCCTCTTCGAGGCGTTCACCGTCCGCGACCTGGGCGGCGTCCTCGCCGTCGCCGCACCCGAGCTCGAGTTCCACGCGGTCACCGCCGAGCGCACCCGCGGCGGCGAGCCCTACCGCAGCGAGGACGGGATGCGCGAGTACTTCGCCGACGTGGCCCGCGTGTGGCGCGAGCTGCGGGTCATCCCGCAGACCTTCCGCACCAGGGGGGGCGGCGTCGTGCTCGCCCTGGGCCGGGTCTACGCCCGCGACCACGAGGGCGCGATCATCGACTCGCCGGCCGGCTGGCTGTTGCGCGTCCGGGGGCCGCGGATCGCGTTTGTCCGGGTCTTCGAGAGCGCCGACGAGGCGGTCGCCGCCTTCGAGGCCGCCGGTCCTGACCCGTAGTCCGCCGTTCAGCCGTTCAGCCGCTCGGCGAGCGCCGTCGCGTTGAGGTGGGCGAGCGACTCGATGGAGACCATCGGGTTGACCCCCGTCGCCGACGGGAACGAGGAGCCGTCGCACACGAGCAGGTTCCTCACCTCCCACGTCTCCTCGGGGGGAACGAAAGCGCTACAATTGGAGGCTGACCACACCCACCAACACCCACCGCCGAACTATCGGGATCGTCCGCGTCAGCCAGGTCGGCGGACGCAAAGGCGAGTCCTTCGTGTCCCCCGACGAGCAGGCCGACAGCATCCGAGCGGAGTGCGACCGCCGCGGCCTCCGGCTCCTCCGGATCACCGAGGAACTCGACGTGAGCGGCACGACGCCGATCGCGCAGCGCGCCGGACTGCGGCACGCGATCGAAGCTGTTGAGGCCGGGCACGCCGACGTCTCATCGCCGCGTACTTGGACCGCCTCGCCCGCTCGATCGAAGTGAAGCGAGAGCTGGTGCGTCGCGTCGAGGCGGCAGGCGGCGAAGTCCTCACGCTCAACGTCGGCGCGATCACCAACGGGTCGGCCGCCCAGCGACTGTCCGGCGATCTACTCGCGCTCATCGACGAGCACGTCGCGAGCACTGCCCGCGAACGAGGGCACATCGCGCAGGCCGCCGCCGTCGAGCGGGGCGTCCTGCCCTACCCGAACGTGCCGACCGGGTACGACCGCGGCGACGATGGGCGGCTCGTGCCGAACACGCTCGCCCCGGTCGTCCGCGAAGCGTTCGAGCTGCGCGCCGGCGGCCAGACGATCCGGGCGTCCGGCAGCACCTCGACGGCGACGGCGTGAAGCTCAGCCACCACGGCGTCGACACGACGCTCGCCGGGCGCGTCTGCCGCGGCGAGATCCACTTCGGCGAGCACGTCAATCTCGCGGCTCATGAACCCATCATCACCGAGGACTTGTGGCAGCGCGTTCAGCGCGTCACCGTCCCGACCGGGCGGAAGGCGAAGAGCGACCGGATCCTCGCCCGCCTCGGTGTCCTGCGCTGCGCAACGTGCGACGGCCGCATGGTAGCCTCGAAAAGCCACAGCGGCACGTACCACACGTACCGTTGCCCGCACAACAACGACTGCGCGCGGCACGTCACGATCGGCGCGGAGCTGGTAGAGAAGGTCGTCGCGGACAAGGCGCGCGAGATCCTCTCCGGCGTCAAGGGACGCGCCAGCGCGACGCGAACGTCCGCCAAGCCGAAGCGCGGCTAGCCAAAGCGCAGGGCGCCCTTGACACGGCGATCCGCGCGTTCACCGGGCTGGAGGGCGAAGCGGCCGCACGCGACCGCCTCGCGGAACTCCGAGCCGAACGTGATCACGCGCAAGCTCACGCCGACCAGGTCCGCCCGTGTCAGCCGGCGACGTGACGTACCCCGCCGACTGGGACACCGCGACGGCCGACGAGCGGCGCGCGCTAATCCGCGGCACCATAGCCCGCGTCCTCGTCGCCCCCGGACGCGGCCCGTCCCGCGTCACGTTCGAGCTGCTCTGACAAGCGGCGGCGAGCCTGCTCGTCCGCCCACACTTGCACGTACTCCTGCGCTCGCGGCGACAGCTCGCCGAGCGTGTCCTTCGCCATCGGTGCTCCTCGTTCCAAGCGAGCGGCGCTCGCACCTGGAGTACGGCATGTCAGCCCTCCTTCGATTCGCAGAACTCACGACACGCCGCTTGCTGCTCCGGCGTCGCCTCCTCCTCCGGCTCCTCCACCACGGGCGGACGGCGGCAGTCTCGGCAGAGCAGCTCGTCGCCGACGCGCACCAAGTAGCTGGTGCCCACTCGGCGGCAGCGATGGCACGAGCCGTAGTCCCAGTCAGGGAGCACCACCCCCTCGTCGCTGCAGTAGCCGTTCGGTCGCGTCGGGACAAGCTCAGAGGACAAGACTTCGACGACCCCCTCCTGGTCATCAATCTCGGGCGCGTCCCCCTTTTCTATTCTCTGGACTACTTCCCTTACTACTTCGTGCGACACCGTTTCGCCTCTCGGGCGACACTGTTGTCGCCTCGAAGGCGACACTGATGTCGCCTCTCTGATACGCGAGTGGCGACACTGTAGTCGACTCTACAGTGGCGACACTGTTGTCGCCACTAGGAGCGACAACGTCAAGGCGAGCGACAGCCTCGGCGAGCCACTCCCAGGTGTAGAAGTACGTCGCCCGACGACTATAAAGACGCACAAGCTAGATCAGCCACAGCGCTTCGAGCTTGCCGCAGTGACGTAGCACTGTAAGACGGGTAGAGACAGAGAGCTAGGCGATACGCTACTGAATAGGGAAGAACTAAAATAGAAAGTAGAAGCTCATGATCACCGCGAGCGTGAACTGCTAGACGAAGTCGATACACAGCGCGTTGCGGTAACGGCGAAGCCAAGACGGGGTGAAAACGTAACAGTAGTCTCGGCTTCCGTCAGCGATACGTTAGAGAGCAAACAGGCACTGCCTTTCTTCTCCGATGGGTAAGGGTTTGAAGAATAAAGTACCTGCCTTCCTGTCCGAAGGTTTTGAACGCCGATATCTAAAGGGGAAGGCGGTCCTCGTTCTAGGGGATTTTCGATCGAGATCGGACGTGCTCACACCGTGGTCACGCCGCCGACGCGACCACCGCGCAGCTCGCGCAGAGCTTCAACGCGGGCCTGACAGCGGGTACCGCCTCGGTCGGCTTCCCGCACTCGTCGCACGGTTTGCGGTGCGCGTCCCGCCAGCGACGCGCCTGCTCACGAGTCGCCTCAGACGCGCAGTCGGGGTGGTACTTGCGCAGCGCGACCGAGCCTCCCCAGCGGTTCGCTGCACCGGGCGCACGGCCGCTTCGCCTTCTCCTCCCGCGCCTTCCGGGCGAGCTCGCGTTCCCGGCACCGCTGGTCGCAGTACTTCTGGTTCGGCCGGTGAAGGGCGAGCCGGTCACCGCACTCCGCGCACTCGTCGGGGGCGCGGACGCGCGTGGGCTCGCGGTGGTCGAGCGGCACGCCGTCGTCCCGTGGAGCAGCTCGATGCTCCCGCTGAGCCCGAGATCCTCCGTTGTACCCGGGCGACAGTACTACTAGACCTCCGCCGTTACCGCCAGAACGTCGCGCGGGCGACGATCGGGCTGGCTTCCACGATGACCCCGCCGAGCGAGGCGAGAGCGTTGCGCACTTAACCACGCCGCCTCCCACGGCAGGCCTTGACGCGAAGGTCGGCGAGCACTTCGCGCATCCTCGCGACCGGCGTTTGCCCGTCGCCTTCCACGCGGGCCGCGACTACACGGAGGGCTGGGCAGGCCGCCACGGGGACGATCTCAAGACAGCGTCGAGGAGCGCGCGCCGCACGATCCGAATAGACGTGCGCCTCGTCTGCTAGCTCAGTGAGCGTGCGAGATGATCGACGTACTCGCGCTTCAACCAGTCGAGTCCAGCTCGACGCGGACGCTCACGCTGCGGGCGACAGCATCGGCGACACGGGCGACGGCACGGCCTCGACCGTCCGCTGCGCCGCAACAGTCCGAAGCCCTCCAGCTCCTCCAGGGCGAGCGACCCCGGTGGCCGAGGGAGGGCGCGACGACGAAGCTCACGCCGCCGGGGACGCCCGTGATCCGGTCGTCCGCGCCGATGGCGTCTTCGCCTCCCTGCGCGAGCAGGAACACTGCGACCGCGCAGGTCGCGCGACTGAGCGCCACGGCGGCGAGTGCATGAGCACGTCCAAGTTGAAGCGACGGCCCGTGTCAGGCGACTGCGCTCACGCCGCCCGACCGCGTTGTCGATCGCGACGGACGCGCGCTCGATCAGCGGCAGCAGGACCTCTCGAACGGTGCGACGAGAGGGTCGTCAGGGTCGACCACGGAGAGCTCGCCCGCCTCGATCACGAGCGCGCTAGCACTTCGAGCTCGTACAGGCCGCGAGCGTAAGCCCGCAGCGCGTTGGGGTCGGTGTAGAGACGAGCGGATCCGAGTCGGTCACCGAGCACTCCAAAATCGGCGCCGCTTACGGGCGAGCAGGGACTTCCAATTCGTGCGCTCGGCCGCGACGTGCGCTCACGGCTTCTTCGTCGCATAGGCCCACCGCCACTGCGACGGCTCTTCATCTGGAAGAGGCCGCGGCGCGTAAGACCCTTCTGCGCCTTCGAGAGCGAGCTGACCGCGTCGCTCGACGGATGCCGAGAGAAAGCGCGAGTAAACCCCGCGTTGACGTCCTGGAGAGTACCCGCCCCCGCCCTCGGAGACGACGGCAGAGAGAGAGAGCGAGACATCGCTGATGGCGTCCACGAGCTAGAGCTGCGACGCTTAGAGGGCGCAAGATTGAGCTGCCGCAACTGCTAGACTGATTCCGCCCGGAGTTTTCTGTCCCCGAGTCTACGCTACACAAGCACACTCCCCGCGCCCGCGCCTCCGCTACACTTCGACGACGACTTCTGCGTCTTCGCACCTCTAGCGCTCGCACCGCCCACCCTGCCATAACTTCTAGACTTCGCCTTACGACTCACCCTGCGACACCGTGTCGCCCGTCGGACCCGTCGGACCCCTCAGCCTTAACGCCAATCGCTAAGATCGCGCCAGCAAACCCGTTGTAACCGATCGAACGATCGCGATGAACGCAACGATGGACACTGTCTAGATCGATGACGCGTCGATGCCGGTCAGCAGCTCGACAGCGCGGTAACGGCGCGCCCAGCGCGAGCCGATAACCACAAGAAACAGCACGGAGTCGGAGTCGAACTCCTGCGAACTAGACTTAGACCACGACGGCTTTGCGGATCACGATGAGAACTGCCGCTGTGCGTAGACGATCGCCTTGATAGAGTCGCCGTCCGTCTGCAATACGAGCACGGATACATCGGTGAGACGCCGGGCGGGGTCACGTACGCGTTCCCCCGTCGCTAACTCCTTCGTCAGCGCCAGCGTCAGAGCGAGCTGCGAGCTGATCAGCGTCGCGTACGAGCCGAGGACGTGCTCTCGACCACACGCACTGCGCGAGCAGCAAGTACTCTAAGACAGTGGACCGCTGACCACGATCGACTGCGTGTCCGCGATCTGAGTCAGTGTCAAAGCCCTTGACTTGTTCCCGATGACAAGCTCGCGGTCTCTTTCAGGATCGCTGACGTCAGCAGATTGTCCTGCACCAAGCGGAGCAGCTCCGTGTTTGAATCGTCCAGCGCCTCCGAGCTTGCTCGGACGAGCGCGGCGAGCTTCTTCGGTGTGACCTCGACGTGTCGAGTACGGGGTCCGACTCGATGATCGGGTCTAACTCGACGTAGAACGCGACGTCAACGTCACCGCTCAGCATCACGCTTACATCTCGCGCTCGTGCCGATCCGAGCACGCCGGACGCTGCGATCACGCTATGCTCGCGAAAGCGATAGATGATCAGGTGCTGTACGTCTTGAGATAGAAGAGTGCTGTGATAGCGCTGTGCAACAGGTAGCGCATCTAGATGAAAGAGAAGTAGAGCATAGAGTCTATGATCTGACTCTAAAAGATAAGAGGTGAGAGAAGAGATATTCAACTAGGAGAAAGATAGAGAGGTTCTAGGGTAAGTTGACCTAGAGGTAGATGAGATGAGAAAGAGATATGAGAGAATGAGATACTAGGAGACTGAGACGAGGTAAGAGAGTTAGACGAAGACGACGACGTCGAGCAGCTTGCGGACCTCGTCCACGTAGCGCGAGAGCTTTCTCAGTGATAGAGAGCGACGAACATGCGCTAGGAGATTGAGAGAAGATAGAGACGCTCGCAGGCCTCGGCGATCTCGGCGAGCGACTCGGGCAGCGTGACCGCTCAGTGCACGCCGTCCTTAGTGCTCGACGTCGAGCGCGCGGAAATAATAGCGACAGTCTGACGTGATCCACGATCGCGACGAGACGAGACATGTCCGCGTTCGCGAGAGAGCCGCGCGACTCCTTCTAATAACCGCCGAGCTCCTCGCAGCACGCTGTAAGAGATCAGACGCGAAGACGTCGACCCTCGACGGTCAGTTCGATCGCGCTCCGTCTTCTTCGTCACCTAATCTCTCTCTCATATAATCCGCTCCCTCCCCTTCTCCCTTTATAATGCTGATTCTGGACTGCCGCCGCGAGATAAACGATGAGAATGTCCTCTGAGAACGCGCGCATTCTAGAAGCGCTTAAAGACAGAGACGGTCAACCACTCCGCGCTGAGCGCTAGCGTGTAAACGACGACACGCTAGATGAGGACCCCAGAAGCTGATCGACATACAACGCCTCGACATACTCCCGAGAACTGCACAGATCGGGGTCGTTCGTGATCGCCTGCCCTATAGCCGCGGTGTAAGAGCGAAGTGACAGTGAATAGAAGCTGCGCAACGACTCGATAACTTTGGAATAAGTGAGACTCGATCCGCTGTCGGCCACCGCACCCACGCGCGCACTCCCAAATTAAACCACCTATTATGCTGAGCCTCGTCGCCTCAACCAAACGGAATCAGCGAGCGACAGTGACACGCCGATGAACTACACCTCGGAGCTGAGCACCGCGACACTTCTCTCTTCTTTCACGAAATGCCGCGCCTCCCAACGGCCTTCAAGTTCTCCGCGAGATCGTCCGATCCCGGGCCGGGCGAGACTGACAGGACGCCGCTCGAGCTCGACCATACGCGTACACGCCTACCACTCGCCTCGACCGCGCGCACAAGACAGAGACCCTAGAGGGCGCAGCGGATCGGCGACATGCCGCGCAGCTCCCCGGGGCGCGTCAGAATCCGGATGTGCAGAATGTCCGCCGTCGTGTGAACGTCCTGGTGACCGTTAATTTGACCGTGTAGAGCGATACACCACCGACCAGCTCGACGCCGATCGTGCACCCGGAAGCACGCCGAGCTATGACACCCTCCCGGCGTCGTCGCGGTACTTGCCCAAAAAACTTTCGCTCTGCGCGGCGAGCGCGTAGGTGATCGTCCCGAGCAGGTTCGCTTGCGACACGGCCGGGGCGAGCCGGTCGAGCAGATCGGCGAGGCCGCCGGTGGTCCGCTCGCGCGAGCCGTCTGGCAGCTTGCGATACGCGACGAACGGCATTGACCCCACTCGTCGGAGAGGCGACGGATCGCGGCGAACACTTCGAGAAGACCGATCGCCGCGCGCTCAGAGATCGCTGGGCCGCTGTCGGTGTCGCCGAAGAACGTCGCAGAGACGGTGCTCCGTAGAGCTTCGCTCCTCACCGCGCGAGGGCGCAACGGCGACCTCCTCGTCGCGGCGACGTCGTGCGCTGAGCTAACCTTGCATCGCCAGATTTTCGCGCGCCAGGAGAGCCGCTCTGCAATCCGTCTTGGACCGTGGACCCCCGACAACTCGGATCCAAGACCGGGGGTGGGGCGCGCTATGATCGGTCTGTGTTCACCCCGGGCGCCCGTGGATTCCCAGCCTTCGCGAAGGCTGTCGGCCTCGACCTCAGCCATTCCAGAGGCGCATCGCGAAGCTCGTGCTCACCTCGCCCGAAAGCCTCGTGCTCCTGCCGCGCGGGGCAGGCAAGTCCATGCTCCTCGCCGCCGTCTCGTGCACCACCTACTCACCGAGCCGCGAGCGAGTGTGTACGTCGCTGCTGCGTCCCGCGAGCAGGCCACCGTCGTCTTCGCCTACGCGAAGGCGATGGCGCAGCTCCGGCGGTCGCAGACCAGCTCCTAGTCCGCCACCTGGAACTCAGGGCGCGCGACGGCGGGCGACTGACGGTGCTCGCCAGCGACGCAAGGCTCCTCCACGGGCTGACCCCTTCGCTCGTAGTCGTTGACGAGCTGCACGCCCACAAGTCCGCGGAGGTATACATCGCTCTGCGCACGCGATGCTGAAACGGCCCGGGTCGAGGATGGCGACGATCAGCACCGCGATAGCGGCGCAGAAAGCCCGCTGGGGGTCCTCCGTGCGCGGTGCCTTGCTCTGCCCTCGGTGAAGCGTCGCGGCGCGCTCACGGAGGCGCACGGGCCGCAGCTCGCGATGCTGGCGTGGGAGGTCGGCGACGACGAGGAGCCGGACGCGCCGGCAGCGAAGCGGGCGAACCCGCGAGCTGGTTGACCGTCGCCGCGCTCGCAGCTCAGCGCGACGCGCTACCCGAAGCGGCATGGCGGAGATACACTGCAACCAGTGACTCGCGGTCGAGTAGACCGTGTTCGCCGCCGGCGCGTGGCAGGCCTGCAAGGGCGAACCGGTGTTCGAGGATGGCTGCGAGATCGTCGTCGCGGTCGATGCGTCGAAGGGCGCGAGCGACGCCGCGGTCGCATAGATCTGCGAGCACGACGGGCGGTTGCAGCTCGCCGTCGAGATTGTCGAGGGGACCGGCTCGGAGGAGGCGCTCGACCAGATCGTCGGCGAGCTTGCCCTTCGCTACCGAATCTGTGAAGTGGCGGCGGACCCGTGGCATGTGGCAGGCCTCCTCACCGAACGGTGGGAGCAGCGAGGCCTCACTGTGAGCGAGTTCCCGCAGTACGACTAGCGCGTCGTCCCGGCGACAGCTCGCCTCGTCGAGCGCGTCAATGAGGGCGGCCTCGTCCACCCAGGCGACGAGCAGCTTGACGCTCACGTCGAGGGCGCGATGATGCGCGACACCCGCCGCGGGCCGCGCCTGGACAAGCGCCACGGGCGGAACAACGACGGCCTGGTCGCCGCGATGATGGCGATCGACCGACTGGAGCACAAGCCGCTCGAGATGCGCTTCCTCGGGTGGATCGGCTAGGATCTGTCGACAGCGTCGACCGACCGGGCCTCACGACGTATAACGTCGCCCGGTGACTCTTGGCACCTGGGCTCTCGTCGCCATCGGCGCCGCGGCGATCTCATACGTCGTCGCGCTGGTGATAACGATGGTCCAGGAGGAGACGCGCTCGCGGCGGTCCTGCTCTTCGCCGCCTTCTTCCTCTTCTGGGGCGGCGTGCTTACCGGCGGCGCCTACATCGTGTCGAACACCGACTGGAGTAGCACCGACTCGGGGTCCCGGCGTCAGGAAGTAACTGCGCGCCCTCCTACCCGACTTCTGCATTCCGGCCGACGCTGGCGACCTGGACTGCAAGGACGTTGACGGATCCGACTTCACGGTCCAGGGCAGCGATCCCTACGGGCTCGACCGAGACGGCGATGGCGTCGGCTGCGAGAGCTACTAGACGCGGCGAGCGCGAGCGGAGAGGATGGCGCAGCGTGAGTACTGAGGCGGTCATCGCTTGGACCATCGGGCTCGTCATCGTGGCAGGCGTGACGGCCGGGTTCTGGTTGAATAGTCATGTGGATTCCCATGCTGGTCATAGGCCGCATCCAAGACGAGGAAGCGGCGTTCAACTTGGTCTCGACCATCGCGATGATCGTCGCCGCCGCGGTCGTGTTCCTCGTCGGCCTACTCGCGATCGGCCTTCCCTGGTATGCCGCTGCGATCGCCGGGGTGCTCGTCGGCGTGACGAGCTATGCACGGCCCAACCCGGCGCACCCGAGCGAAGCTGATTACTGAGCGCACTCGCGCGCCGCCGTGGTGCGCTGGCGGGGCGCCCACGAAAACTCTGCAGGCAGTCGTCCTGCGACATCAGACCTACTTCGGTGAGTAAGGGCGTGTCGCGGTGCTCGGCGGGCTGATCTGACCGTCAGTCGTGAGGATCAGCCGTGCTTGGGGTGGTGAATGGGCCGCGCGGCGCGGCGATTGGCCGGGGGTGTGGTCGATCTGGCCGGTTTGCGGGGTCGCCGAGCTGGGCGGTGCGGCGAGCGGTCGACGTCGGCGGGGGCTGGCCGGGGGTTAGGGTGGCGGCAGCGCGTAGACGGCGTCGAGGGTGGCCTGGAAGACGTCGGCGTGGCGGAAGCCTTCGGGCAGACGCAGGATCGTGCGCCGCGCGCTGCGGATGATGCGGCCGGGCACGCAGAAGAGGATCCGGCGCAGCGTGGCGGCGGCGCGGCGCAGCGGCGCGTCGTCGGGTGCCTTGCCCGACGCGCCGGCGGCGGGGCACAGGTCGCAGCAGAATGCGGTGAGGTTGAGCGCGAGCAGCGCGCAGGTCAGCCAGACGCGGTTGGCGTGCTGGTCGCCGGAGGGCAGGTGCCGCAGCGCTTGGCCGAGCTTTGCTTCCTTCAGGCGCTCTTCGATCTGGGCACGGTGGCGGTGGAAGTGCTCGACCCAGCCGGTCGGCTGGTGTGGGATGTCGGTCAGGATGAAGCTGTAGCCGAAGACCGACGCGACCTCGCCGTCGAGCGCGAGCTGTAGCTGCTCGGGGTGGATCGTCTTGCGCCGCCGGGCGGTCAGGCTGCCGTCGGCGATCTTCTGGGCGCTGAACGGGACGCGGCGGACGATCAGCCGCAGCGGCTCGTGGCGCCAGCCGGTCGGCGTGTAGGTCGTCTCGGCGACCTGCGCGCCGGGCATCTCGAGCGCGTCGACCCAGGCGTCCTCGGCGATCTGGCCGAGCGCCTTCCACATCGCCTGGTTGCGCGGCACCGACACGGTGAAGCACGCGCGCTGCTGGCGTAGCGCCTCGAGCAGCTCGCTGGCGTAGTAGGCCGAGTCGATGCGCATCGTCACCGGCCCGTGCCCAGCCGGCAGCAGCGCGATCGCGCGCCGCGCGATCTTGGCGCACTCGGCGCCGCAGAGCTTCTCGCGGTTGCCGCCGACCAGCTCGCTCGTCAGCGCGCGGCCCCGCTGGGCCCAGAACGCGACGTGCGGCGCGTAGCTCATGCAACCGTGCCGGCTGCGCGCGGCGCCCTGCTTACGAGCGCCGTAGACGGTCACCTGCGTGGCATCCAGATCGATCGTCACCGGCTCGCCCGGATCGCGCCGCAACGCCTTGTCCAGGCGCTGCCCGGCCCTGGCCAGCGCGCGCTCGATCCGCTGCACGTGACAGCGCCGGAAGCGCTTGGCGTTCTGCAACGCGGCGGGCGCCGACGGCGTGCCCGCGACCGCCCGCAGCCGGGCGCCGGCGCCGTCGGCGCGCACGTCCTCGACGTGATCGAAGAACGACCCGCCGACCAGCTCGCACTCGGCCAGCGACACCACCAGCTCGCCCGGTGACAGGCCGCGCCGGCGGAGCTTGACCGGCCGCGCGCGGCGCTCAACCGCCAGCTCGGCGTCGATCAGCTCGGCCACCCGCAGGCGCCGGGACAGCTCACCCGACACGGCCAGGCCAGCGTACGGGGTGAGCGTCGGATCGTCGGCTCGCACCAGGATCCGTCCGGGCCGCCTGTCACCGTCAACAGACATCACCCGCTGGGTGACCTCCATTCACACCCGATGGCCGGACCCATCAACCGCCATGATCCCGGCTCAGCCGGACGGAAAGGCCCCGCGTTTGCGGGGCCTTTCTACTTCCTCACCAAGAGCGCGACGACCCGCCCGGACCGCCACCACGAGCAGCGCTACTCACTGATGTAGGTCAGAAGGTCGCGGCCCCCCTGCGCGCTGGGCGCTGAGCGCTAGCAAGCACCGTCCTTGGCGGGCCTGATCTTGTCCCACGCGACGAGCGTTGGTAAGTCGTCGTCGTGATCGTCGTACCTGATCCAGTGGCCTTGGTGGTCATAGCCCTTGCCCTCGTTCGCGCCGGGCTCGTCGAAGTGCACGAGGTCCTCCGGCCCGCCGTGCTGGACGTAGGTCGCGAGCACCAACCCTCCGACCTGCGGATCGGCGTGCGGAACGCACACCTTGTCACCGGGCTTGAACTCGGTCATGTCGTCGAGCCTACTGGCGCGTGCGGTCCTAGGTGTACCGGGCCTCGTCGCTGTCGCGCTCGCCGAGCGCCTCGCGGGTCATGCGTCCAGCGAGTTGGCGGAGGCTGTGCGCTACGCGGAGCGGTGAGGCGCGCGGATGCTCCACGGTCAGGTCGCGCGTTCGGGCCTCTTGGTAGACGGAGCCTGTGTTTCCGCAGCGGCCGAGTCGCGCATCTAGCACTGGGCCACTCAAAAAGCGCGGCGGTTGTCAAGCGTCTGGACGGATGTTGCAGGGACTTGCCGTCCTTGCCGGTTACGCGGTCCGAGGTGTGGACAGTGTCCACAACTGCGTCACATGTCGCAGTTGTCCCGGATGGGACAATCCCTGATCGCGTGACCGGTCTGGACGGCCTCGCAGGTGCGGAACCATTCCGCACGTGTTGCGGCTGCAACACCTGATCGCAGGTTCAACACATGTTGAACGTGAGTCGCATGACTCAGGTGTCCGGGTCTGGACACCTGATCGCAGGTTCGGACCATTCCGAACGTTCAACACATGTTGAACCTGACCGCCGTGACCTCGTCAGCCTTCGGTGCGAGGCGGGGTGCTGCCAGCTCCCGGATGCTGGGGTGCAGCTCGCCCTTGCAGTACAGCGTCCAGCAGCGGTGGTCTAGGTGCAGCCAAGCATCGTGCGCTCGGACGTAACGGCGGTCGCATCGGACGCAGCGGTCAACGGTTGCGGTCTGCATCGCGCTTCGCCTTGCGCTTCGCGTAGTCCTTGCGCTGCTTCGCGTTGCGCCGCTCGCGCCACTCCGGGTCCAACCGGAGGCGTGCGCGACGCTTGGTGTTGTGGGCGTCGCGCCACTCCGGGTCCGCGTACTGGGCGCGCTTCGCTGCCGCGTCCCGCTCACGCTCACGCTCGACGTTGTCGTCACGCCACGCCCGCTTATAGGCGTTGACGCGGTCACGCCACTCCGGGTCCGAGCTGCGGAGCTGGCGGCGACGCTGGCGGGCGCGCTCGTTCCGGCACGGGCGGCACCACCCGCCGCTCCAGCCGCGGTATGCCCACCGAGCGGCGGGGCTGTACGCATCGGGCGGCAGCCACGACCGGCAGGCCGGGCAACGCTGCCAGTCGTGCGGCAGGTGAGCGGGCGGGGCGGTCATCGCTTCGCCCAGCTCTCGACGACGAGGTGGCAGGCGCGGCAGACCGGTCTCGCTTGCTCGACGTCTTCCGCCGCCTCCGGGTGGTGACGGACGGGGAGGAGGTGGTGCGCTTCCAGCGGGACGCCGGTCGCGCCGCACCGCGCGCACTGCTCGCCCCACCGTGCGAGCACGGCACGCCGGAACGTCTGGTCGTTGCGCCGGCCCGGCGTCTTCCTGCTGGGCTGGCACGAGCGGCAGTAACTTCGCCCTCGCACGAGCGCGCCGCAGCGGATGCACGGTCTGTACACGCGCTGAAGTGTGACGGGGCCGCCGGTTGCGAAGTTGACGCCGTCGGCAACTTCGGTTACTCGAGCCTCGGCGGCACGTCCTTCCCCCGTTACGTTTTCGTTCCCCCACGTCTCCGCCCGCGGGTTGCACGCCGAGGTCTCGGGCGAGCCCCCCATGCGGGCTGAGCCCATGATGTGGAAGGAGACGGGCTGGGCCTGCCCGGCCCCCCACCCGCACGCGTCGGCGTCGCGCATGAAGCGCGCGACGTCGCCGTCGCGGCCCGGGTCGTAGGAGACCCACTTGGCGTGCGAGGAGTAGATGCGCGTTGCTCCCATCGCCTCGACGATGCGCGCGGCGCCCTCCACGCCGCGGCGCATGTGCTCGCGGTCGTAGTCAGACAGCGCCCAGCGCACGACCGGCAGCCCGTCCTTGCCGACCCGCACCTCGCCGCCGTCGCGGTCGCGCAGCAGCACACCTATGGGGGCGGTGTGCGACAAGGCGCGCATCAGCTCCGCGTGGTGGCGGCCGCCGCGCCAGGGCGAGAACGAGAGCAGGATGCTCGGCGGGGTCGCGATGTGCTCGTACTTGACGCCGTAGCCGCCGTCCATGTCGGCGTCCTGATCGGAGTAGCTGGAGGCGAGCATCCCCTCCCAGGGCCTGAGCTCCTCGTCCATCAAGCCCCACACCACCAGCACCGGATGCAGCGTGAGGTGACGGCCGATGTTCTCGTTGGCCAGGCCCGAGCGCTTGAGCAGCGCCGGGGTGTGCAGCGCGCCGGCGCTGACGACGACCGCCTTGGCGCGCACGGACACGCGGTGGCCCTCGATCGTGCGCGCCTCCACGCCGCTCGCGGCGCCGCGCTCGTGCAGCACGCGCTGCGCGCGCGTGCGCACGGCGATGCGCGCCCCGGCATCGAAGGCGTCCTGCAGCCAGGTCTTCATTGTCGACTGCTTGGCCCCGAGCTGGCAGCCGTAGTGACAGAGCCGGCAGACCTCCTCCTTGCACCCGCGGACGTTGCGCTGCATCACCTGCGACTCCCAGCCCAGCTCGTCGAGCCCGCGCTTGAGCCCGGCGTCGCGGCTGGAGGGGGCGCTGTGCTCCTGGTTGACCCCGATGCGCTCCCAGACGGCGTCCATGTGGCGGTCATAGTCGCCGTTCGTCAGCCCGCCGAGGCCTTTGCGAGCCCACTCCTCGCGGACGTGGTCCGGTGTACGGAAGGAGAAGGTGTAGTTGACCACCGTGCCGCCGCCGAGGCAGGAGCCGGCCAGCAGCCCGATGGACTGGTCGTGGCTCGCCATGCCGCCGCCGTTGAGGTAGAGGCGGCTGAAGCCCGACAGCTCGTCGCCGTCGAAGTCGGCCTCGGCGTAGTAGTCGCCGGCCTCGAGGACCACGACGTCGAGGCCCGACTGGGCGAGCACGGCGGCGGCGACGCCCCCGCCCGCGCCCGAGCCGACCACGCACACGTCGCACTCCAGGTCGGTGTCGGCCGCGATCTCGAGCGGCGCGATCCGCTTGGGCGGCGGGTCGGCCGGCGGCCCGAGCGGGCCCGGGTAGTCCAGCGCGTCCCACACCGGGCTGCGCCCGCCGCCGGGCGCGGGCAGGCCGTAGTAGCAGAGCAGCGCGCCCTTGCGCAGCGCCTGGAAGGCCGCGCGGCGCTGGGGGACCCGCGAGTCGGCCCACGAGAGCAGGACCCGCTCGCGGTCGGCCTGGTCGAGCGCGGAGAAGCGGCTCAGGCCCCCGCGGCCCAGCGCGGTCAGCAGCGTGGTGTCCCACAACCCGAGCAGCTGGGCGACCTGCTTGCGCTCGGACGCGCGCGGGTTGAGCGCGACGGCACCCATGAGCGCCTCCGGCACGCGCAGCTCGGTGGCGGAGGGGACGCCGTCCCCGCCCGGCGCAAAGGTGTCGCAGATCGCCTCCAGAGCACGGCGCTGACGCGCGCGCAGCGTCGGGCGGCCGTTGACCGCTGCGGGCGCCGGTGCGGCCGGCGTCGCGGTTGCGGTCTGCTGGGTCGGCGTCTCCACGTCGCCGCTCATCTTTCCCCAGCGCGGCGGTGGGTTCAACCGCGACGCAGCTCGCGGCGGATCACGAGCTGCGGGCCCGACCAGGTCGCGTCGAGCGCCGCGACCTTGTTGTCCACCAGCCCGAGCGGCAGCGCCAGCTCGCGCACGACGTCCTCGGTCATGTCGGTCGGGACCTTGGAGGCCCGCTTGGGCCACGCGATCCACAGCCGCCCGGCGGGCTCCAGCGCGGCCATGAGCGCGGGGAGGCGACGCTCCAGCATCCGCCGCTCGGTCGTGAAGAAGACGACGACGTCGAGCGGCCCGCGCCCGCGCTCGGTCACCCGGACGCCGTCGGGCAGCACGCCCAGCGTGCTCGCGAAGCCCTGGGAGCGCGGAGGAGCGCGACCCCTGCGCCGGGCTTGATGCCGAGCTTGCGCGGCAGCGGCGTGCCGCTCCCGGTTGTGCGCCTCTTCGGCCGTGCGCTGGTCACACCTTCGCCCAGAAACGCGACAACCCGGGTGGGAGCCCAGGTCGCCGCAAGCCGAAAGTCCCTCGCGAAAGGACGCGCCGAAGGCTAGCCGATCCCATGACAACGCCCCACCACGGCGGCCGCGCGCCCCCGCGGCCGCCGGCTCCGACGCTGGGCTGGTCCTCGAGCGCGCGGGGCCACTCTGCAGGCTGCCGCAGCGCGTGGCGGCACGGTTCGCGCTGTCAGCGGTTCCAACAGACGCTGCGGGGCGAGCTGCTCGTCGACGCCCGCCGGTTCACATCGCTGCCTGTGCTTGGTACCCACCGTCGCGAGCAGCGCCCGACCGGGGGCCGTGTGCAACTGCGCCGCCAACAGAGGCGGCCGGCGGCGCTCCAACTTGGGAGGAGCAGGGGGTCGCCCGGAACGGCCGACACGTCCCACTCGTCCCGAGCGGGCGCGTGTGCGGCGATAGCCGAGACACCCGCCCTGGGGACGAGGAGCCCGCCTAGGGTCGCGCGACTGCGCCGCGTATGCGGCGGCCGACGGCGGCCGAGGGCGACCACGCGCGAGGTGTCCGCAGTACGGTGCGCCGGGGCAGCGTGCGAACGACATCGCAACCGCCTCGACGTGTGCGTCGCCGGCCTCGCGCCGACGGCTCGGCAACAGTGCGAGCGCGACGACGACGCCGGCAGCGCAGAGCGCGGCTGCGACCGTGAAGGCGCCCTTGAATCCGTGCGTCAGCGCGGCCTGCAGCGGCGAGCCGTCGTGGAGCACGCTCGTCGCGCGGCTGGTCGACACCGAGGAGAGGATCGCCAGGCCTAGCGAGCCACCGACTTGCTGGGTGGTGTTGAGCAGCCCGGAGGCCAGCCCGGAGTCGCCGGCCGCCACGCCGTTGGTGGCAGCGATCGTGATCGGCACGAACGACATCCCCAGGCCCGTGCCGAGGACGATCATGGCCGGCAGGACGTGACTGGCGTAGTCGCCGTGACCGGTCACGCGCGTGAGGAGCACAAAGCCGGCCGTGGAGATGAGCAGGCCGGCGACGAGCGCCGGCTTGGGCGTGAAGCGGTCGACGAAGCGCGAGGCCAGGGCCGAGACACCGATGATGGTCACCTGCTCAACGGCAGGTAGGCGACCCCGGTCTTGAGCGCGCTGTAGCCCAGCACCTGTTGCAGATATAGCGTGCAGAAGAACAGCGCCGCCGCTACGACGAGCATCGTCGCGTCGGCGGCGGCGAGTCCGCGATTGGAGAAGATCCGCAGCGGGATCAGGGGATCCTGGTGGCGTCGCTCGATGACCACGAAGGTGGCGATCAGCGCCGCGGCCCCAGCAAAGCCCGCCGGCGTCCGCCCCGAGGTCCAACCGGCGCACCCCCCCCCCCCCCCCCCCGCGGGCCGGGGACCTGTGTAGGTTTCTCCTCCATCGAGTCTTCACCAACAGGAGGAGTCCGGGTGTCTCAAGCGATCCACGGTCACGAACGGCACCGCTCCGCTCGATTTCGGTGCCGCAACCACGGCCTCGGCTTCGCAGCCGTCGCCCTTTTGGGCGCCCTGGCGGTCGCCCCCGCGGCGGGCGCATCAAGCCGCGCGCAACTCACCTTCAAGACGGTTCGCGTCGGCTCCCCGGGCAACCGAGCGGTGTCGGTCGTCCCGTTCAGCGATGCGATCTACCCGTCGTGCTCGGTTGCCCCGAAGACGCCGGCCGGCTGCCTGAGCGTCGGCTCGGTCGGCACCTCCTACGGCATTGGCCAGCTCGAAGTGACCGTGGCCCAGTGGGTCGCCTTCCTGAACACGGTCGATCCCAGAGGAACCGACCCGCATGACCTCTACGACTCCTCGGAGAGCGCATCGGCCTGGCCCCGGTACGGCCCGATCAACTTCTCCTCCAGAGCGCGGCGGGGCTTGCACTACAGGGTCGCCTACCCGCAGTGGGCCGACAAGCCCTATGGCTTTTCCACCTTTCTGCGTGCGGCGCGGTTCGTCAACTCGCTGACGAACGGCAAGGTGCTCTCCCGGCAGGCCAGCAGCGCCGGCGGCTTCTCGTTTGTCACCTATAAGGTCCGCCTCTCCACGCAGACCGAGCGCGGCATGTACGACCTGGCTCGCCAGAAGCGCACTGGGGCGACGCGGGCCCGCAGGCGGGGCTTCGTCGTGCCGAGCCAGGACGAGTGGATCAAGGCCGCCTACTACGACCCGAGCGGCGGCGGGACGCTCTCCTACTGGAAGTACCCGACCAACGCCGGAGTCTTCGGCGACGGCACCGCCACCGCGCCCGCCTCGACCACGCTCGATCCGCAGAACGGCGACGTGACGAACGCCGCGACGCAGCCGCTGGCCAACTACAAGCCCTCCGGCGGCACGGCCCCGAACTGGTGCCCGTCGCAGGTCTCGGCCACCGACTGCCAGACCGTCAACCCCTTCGGCCTCGACCCCACCGCCTACGCCTCCGCCTACCAGGGCAGCCTCAGCAGCGTCGGCCAGGCGGCAACGCGCTCGCCGTGGGGCACGCTCGATCAGGGCGGCAACGCGGTCGAGTGGACCGACACGATCACCGCCCCGCCGTTCGGCATCCGCGGCGGCCCGCGCGTCTGGCGGCGCGAGCACGGCGGCGTGCCCAACTCAACGGCGTACCAGATGTGGCCCTCCGCCGTCGGCCTCCAGCCTCAGGACAACACGTTCTTCGCGCACACCTACCCGTGGCTGGGCTTCCGGATCGGACATATCAGCTGAGGCCTCTGCGCTGAGGCGTAGCGCTCGGGTTTCACCACCTGCGGCGAAACGGTGCACGGTGGGAGTCCGGGCCAGGCGCGCTCGGCATTCTCGGCTGCCAAGGAGGTGTCCGGATCCACGCCTGCGAGACGCCCGCGCCGGACGAGAAGCAGGAGCGGACGACAGTCAGGTTCGTGCCGAGCGCGGACAGGACCGCACAGAGCAGTCCCAATCCGTAGGCGAGCGAGAAACCGTCGATCTCAACTCCGGCCGCCGCGCAGCACTCTGGCCAACGCTACTCCTTGCCTCGTCAGCCAACGCGATCTAGGGTCGAGGAGGCCGTGAAGCTGTCCGCCGCCAGTCGCCGCCAGTCGCCGCAAGCGCAGGGCGCTCGAGACGGCGGCGCGCGAGCTCCGGGCTGCCCCGGAGAGCGATCGCGACGAGATCCTGCCCGCGCGGCGGGCGTTGCGGCAGGCGGAGAAGTTCTACGACCGCGCCGTGGCCCGGGCGGAACGCGACCTCAACATCGCCCGCGCGCCGAGCCCGATCGCCGCCTACGGCAGCCGCCTCATCCTGTATGACGATCGCCTGAGCACTCCCGCGAGGACGTTCGCGCTGGCCCCCTCGGTGCGAGCTGAGGTCACCGACCGGACGGGGAACCCGTCCAGCGTGGAACTCGTCGTCGAGGGACCCGATTGGCGCGAGCTTGTGACTGGCCCGAAGCGTGACGAGGAGATCCTGCGGCAACTCGCCGGGGCGGTCGACCAGGGCCGCCCGGGAAGTGGACGCGGTGAGCGCGGCGCGCCAGCCGGAGACGGAGTTCGCCGAGGGCAGGCTCGCGGCGGCCCGGGTCGAGCGCCTGGGGATCGCGGAGGCGAAGCCCCTGCTCGATCGGCTCGCGCAGCTGAGCGAAAAGGGCGAGACCGTGCTCGACATGGCGCCCGGTATCACGACCGGCCATGACGGCGTGCTGGTCGTGACCGATCGACGGCTGCTGTTCGTGGGGCTGCGGCTCACGCTCCCGATCCCCTATGACCGGGGGCGGCACGTCGCAGCTCGCGGCAAGCTGCTGGGCGCGAGGCTGATCGTCTCTCGACGCCGGGCCAGAGGCACGTGGTGAGTGGCCTGGCACCCCGGCACGCCGAAGAGATCGCCGAACTCGTCCGCAGGCGGACCTGGGGCGGGCTCGTCACCTAATCTACTTGCGGCGGTGAACGGGTTGGACCCGCCGGATCCCAAAGCCGCCACTTGGTGGCTCACGCCCGCGCCGCGAGGTCGGCGATGACCTTGGAGAGCCGCGCGCCCTGCCAGGCGAGCGGCGACTCGTCCGGCTCCTCGGATCGCAGCTCCGCCCCGCCAATGGCCTGCGCGTAGCGCTCGGCGACCGCGTAGGGGTGGCCGGGATCGGCCTCGTCGCGGCTCGCGACGACGACGGTCGGGACCGTGATCGCCCCGAGCGCCTCGAGCGCCTCGAAGGGGCGCGAGCGCGGCACCACCCGCAGGGCGTCGGCGACGGCTCGCGGATGCTCGTGGGCGCCGAGGCGCCGGCCGATCACCTTCGTGACCGTGTCGCGCCAGCGCTCGGGCACCTCGGGCTCGCCGTAGGCGGCCAGGAACCCCTCCACCCCGCCCTCGCGCAGCCCGTCCGAGAGCGCGTCCCACCGCTCGAGGCTGACCGCGTCGCCGTGCATCGAGGGATCGTAGGCGGGCGTGATCAGGACGAGGCCGGCGACGCGCTCGGGATGCCCGAGGGCGACGCGCAGAGCGGTGTGCGCGCCCATCGAGGCCCCCGCGAGCACCGCGCGCTCCACGCTCGCGTCGTCTAGGACGGCGAGCGCGTCGGCCGCGAGCTCCTCGTAGCCGTAGCCGCCGGGCGTCACCGCGGGCGACGACGCGCCGTGGCCGCGGGCGTCGTGGGCGAGGACGCGGTGCCCCCCGCGCTCCAGTGCCTGCGACCCCATGACGACGTAGCGGCGCGTCGCCGTGAGGCCGTGCATGAGCAGCACGGCCGGCCCCTCCCCCGCCTCCGCGACGGCGAGCCTCACCCCGTCGCGCACGACGATCCGCTCGGCCATTGGCCGCGATGGTACGGTCCTCGCACGATGATGCTCTCGATCCTCGTGCGGCGGCTGCGCGAGGGAAAGACCTACGAGGACTTCCGCGCCGCGTGGAAGCCCGACAAGGGCTTCGGCATCCCGACGCGCGTTGTCACTGGGCAGGGCTTCGAGGACCCGCGCGACATCGTCACCATCGGCTTCAGCGACCTCGCGCCGCAGGACGTCGAGGCGTTCCTCGCGAGGGTCGGCCCCCAGGAGGCCGAGCGCCACGATCGCATCGCGCAGGTCATCGAGCCCGACATGACCCGGGCCTTCTACGTCCAGGTCGCCGACGACGACCTCACCGACCGGCGCCCGCCGGACTGAGCGAACCCTCCCCCGCCCCGCCTCCCTTGTCGCCCCGCCGGGGCGTTTTCTATCGTGTCGAGCATGATCGTCGACGCCACCGAGGCCACCTTCGACCGCGACGTGCTCGAGCGCAGCCGCACGGTCCCCGTCGTCGTCGACTTCTGGGCCGAGTGGTGCGGGCCCTGCCGCCAGCTCACCCCGGCCCTCGAGGCCGCCGCGGGCAGCCGTGAGGGCCAGGTGGACCTCGCGAAGGTCGACACCGACGCCAACCAGGGTCTCGCGCGGGCCTTCGGCATCCAGGGCATCCCGGCGGTGAAGGCGTTCCGCGACGGCGAGGTGGTCGACGAGTTCGTCGGCGCCCAGCCCCCCGCAGCGGTCGAGCGCTTCTTCGACGGGATCGTCCCGTCCGAGGCCGAGGGACTCGTCGCGACCGGCGACGAGGCCTCGCTGCGCCGGGCGATCGAGCTCGAGCCCGCCCGCGCCGACGCCCGCCTGGCCCTCGGCCGCCTGCTGCACGAGCGGGGCGACGACGACAGCGCGCTCGAGGTGCTCGGAGGGGCCCCGGGCGACTTCGGCGCCGAGGGTCTGGCCGCGCGCATCCGCCTCGAGCGCACGGCAGAGCTCGACCTCGGCGACGCCTTCGCGGCGCTCGACGCCGGCGAGCGCGAGCGCGCCGTCGATCGCCTGCTCGAGGCCATCGACTCCGCCGACGGCGCCCGCGACGACGTCCGCCGCGTGATCGTCGCGATCCTCGACGAGCTCGGCGTCGAGCATCCCGCGGCGCGCGACGCTCGCCGCCGCCTCGCCGCCGCCCTCTACTAGAGGCGATGGCTGTCCGTGCCCGACCGCGTGTACTTCACGGACTCAGACGAGGCGAACGCCATGATCGCGTCCGACCCGCTGGCGCTGCTCGTCGGCTTCGCCCTCGATCAGCAGGTCAGCGTGCAGAAGGCGTTCTCCGGGCCGCTCGTCATCTCCGAGCGCCTCGGCGCCTTCGACGCGCAGGCGCTGGCCTCAGCTGATCTCGAACCGGTCTTCCGCACCAGGCCTGCGGTTCACCGCTTCCCGGCGGCGATGGCGCGGCGCGTGCACGACCTGGCCGTCCACGTCTGCGACCGCTATGACGGTGACGCCGCGCGCGTGTGGGCCGACGCGGCGGACTCCGACGCGCTGCGGGCCAACCTCGCCGGCCTGCCCGGCTTCGGTGCGATGAAGGTCACGGCGCTGGGCTCCGTCCTCGCCAAGCGCTTCGGCGTCGAGGCCGCTGAAGGCCTCGTGCCGTCGCATCCGACGCTGGGCGACGTCGACTCGCCGCAGGCGCTCCTCGACTACCAGGCGGCCAAGCGCGCTCACAAGGCGCGGTTGTCACAGGCCGCGACGAGTCCCTAGGCGACCGCCGGCTGCGGCTCGCCGGCGACCGATGAGTTGGGGATCTGACCGCGGTCCTATCTTCAGACCCTGACCTCCCATCACGAGGAGACCAGAACGTGACCGCTGCAACGACACCCGATCGCACACGCTGGCTGGCGCTCTATGTGCTCTGCGCCGGCGTCCTCATGATCGTCCTGGACGCGACGATCGTGAACGTGGCGCTGCCCTCGATCCAGGACGACCTGGGCTTCTCGCAGAGCAACCTCGCCTGGGTGGTCAACGCCTACCTGATCGCCTTCGGCGGGCTGCTGCTGCTGGCCGGCCGCGTCGGCGACCTCATCGGCCAGCGGCGGATCTTCCTGATCGGCCTGGCCATCTTCACCAGCGCCTCGCTCCTCTGCGCCCTCGCGCAGAGCCAGGGCGTGCTCATCGGCGCCCGCTTCGTCCAGGGCGTCGGCGGCGCGCTGACCTCCGCCGTGACGCTCGGGATGATCGTCACGATGTTCCCCGAGCCGCGCGAGCAGGCCAAGGCGATCGGCGTCTACGGGTTCGTCGCCTCCGCGGGCGGCTCCATCGGGCTGCTGGCCGGCGGCGTCCTGACCGAGGCGATCAACTGGCACTGGATCTTCTTCATCAACCTGCCGGTCGGCGTCGCGACCGCGGTGGGAGCGGCGAGGCTCGTCGAGCGGCGCGAGGGGATCGGCCTGCGGGCCGGCGCCGACCTTCCCGGCGCGCTCCTGCTCACCGGCGGGCTGATGCTCGGCGTGTACTCGATCCTCGAGGTCGGCCAGGAGGGCTGGGGCTCGACCCGCACGCTCGGGCTCGGCGTCGTCTCGCTCGCCCTGCTGGCGGCGTTCGTCGCGCGTCAGGCCCGGGTCGAGAACCCGCTGATGCCGCTGCGCCTCTTCCGCTCGCGCAACGTCGCCGGGGCGAACGTCGTCCAGGCGCTGCTCGTGGTGGGGATGTTCGGGATGTTCTTCCTCGGCGCCCTCTACCTCCAGCGGATCCTCGGCTACGACCCCCTCCAGGTGGGGCTCACCTTCCTGCCGACGACCATCGTCATGGGAACGATGTCGCTGCGCGTCTCGGGCCCTCTCGCCATGCGCTACGGGCCCAAGGCGTCGCTCATCCCCAGCCTCATCTCGATCGCCGCGGGCCTGCTCCTGTTCGCGCGGACGCCGGTCGACGGCAGCTATGTCGTCGACATCCTGCCCCCCATGATCCTCATCGGCCTCGGCGCAGGGCTTGGGTTCCCCGCGCTGATGACGCTCGCCATGTCCGGTGCCACGCCCAGCGACTCGGGGCTGGCCTCGGGACTGGTCAACACGAGCGTCCAGGTCGGCGGCGCCATCGGCCTCGCCCTGCTGGCGACGCTGGCGAGCGAGCGGACCGACAGCCTGCTGGCCGGCGGCGAGTCGAACGCGGTGGCCCTCAACGCCGGCTACCACCTCGCCTACCTGATCGGGGCTGGGCTGGTGGGCGTCGCGCTCGTGATCGCGCTGGTCGTCATCCGCCCGCAGCGCGCCGCGGAGGCGGCGGAGGCGCCGGCCGTGGCGGAGGCGGAGACGGTCTCGGCAGGGCAGCCCTGCGCCGAGGCCGCGTAGGTCCCGGCCGGCCCCGCGGCGGGAGTAGCTCTCAGGCCGCGGCCGTCGGGCCGGCCGCGCTCAGACCGCGGCCGGGACCGTCGCGAGGAAGTCGCGTACGAGCTGCGCGGAGCGCTCGGGCTGCTCCCAGAAGAACAGGTGGCCGACGCCGTCGAGCACCTCGAGGCGCGCGCCCGGGATGGCCTGGGCGATCAGCCGGCCGTTGGCCACGTCGAGCATCCGGTCGCGATCGCCGTGGATGACGAGAGTCGGCGCGGTGATCGCGGCGATGCGCGTGCTCGCGTCGTGACCCGCGACCGCCTGCATCTGGCGCACCAGGACCTGCAGCGACGCCGGGTGCTGCGCGGCGACCTCGCGAAAGCGCTCGAAGGCCTCCTCGTCCGCGCCATGGCCCTCGGAGACGTTGACCCTCCAGCCGGCGCGCAGCGCGCCGTCGCGGTCGCCGCGCATCACCGGCTCGGCCAGCGCCTGGATGACCTCCTGGTCGGTCAGCCGGCTGCCCTCGCCGCCGGGGTAGGTGCACCCGAGCACCAGGCCGCCCACGCGGCCGGGGGTGCGCAGCGCGAGCTCCTGGGCGATCATCCCGCCCATCGAGATGCCCATCACGTGGGCGCGCTCCCACCCCAGGGTCTCCATCAGCCCCGCGGTGTCGCCCGCCATGTCGGCGACGCTGAACTCCCCGTCGGCGTCCGCGCTGCGCCCGATCCCGCGGTTGTCGAAGGCCACGACGTCGAAGTCGCGCTCCAGGAGCGAGAGGAACGGCTCGCCCCAGTGCAGGCTGTTGCCGCTGAGGCCCATGATGAGCAGCAGCGGGGCACCCGCACCGCGCCGCTCGTAGAAGAAGCTGCGTCCGTCGACGTCGAGGCTCGGCACTTGCCCAACGGTAGCGGGCGGTGCGCGGGGTCAGCCGGCCGGCGCCGGCGCGCTCACCTCCGAGGCGAGGACGTGGGTCGTCGGCAGCCCGGTGAAGCGCCGCACCCGGGCGGGAAGGTCGAGCCGCAGCCAGCGCGACACGTGGGTCGGCAGCGTCGAGACGACCACCTCGTCGTAGGGGCCGTGCAGGTTGACCTCGTCCTGCACGGCGGCGTAGGCGTCCGGATCGCCCACCCGGCCGTCGACCTCGAGCCCGCGCGAGCGCAGGCCCTCGACCGCACCGCGCATGTGGGCCTGCGCCTCGGGCGAGCCCGAGTGCATGTCGAAGGCCCACGCGACGCCGTGAGGCGTCGCCGGGACCAGCAGCGTGAAGGCCACCGCGCCGCGGCGCGCGCGCTCCAGCAGCGCGCCGGCCAGCTCCTCGGACTCGGCCGTGCGGTTGGCGACGACGAGGACATGCACCTGATCCTGTGCCATGGCAACCTCCGCTCGCTCGTGCGCTTCGATACTAGCGCCCGACGGCTCGGGGCGCCTACCTAGAGGGGAAGCGCGAGCTGGTCCTCCTCGCCGGCCGGCGCCTCGGGCCCGAACGCCGCGACCCGGACGCCGAGCAGGCGCACCGGCCGTGGCGGCGCGTAGGCGCGCAGCAGCTCGAGCGCGACCCGCGTGACCTCCTCGCGATCGTTCGTCGGGCGCTCGACCGTCCGCGCGCGCGTGATCGTCGTCCAGTCCTGGAGGCGCACCTTGATGGCGATCGTCCGCCCGCGCAGCTCGCGGCGCGCCAGACGGGCGCAGAGGTCGGCCGCCAGCTCGCCGAGCGCCTGCTCTTGGCGCTCGGGATCGGCGACGTCCTCGTCGAACGTGGTCTCCGAGGACTGCGACTTGGCCTCGCGCACCGGCGTGAGCTCGGCGTCGGCGTCGAAGCGGGCGCGCCGCTCCAGGTACAGCCCCTGGCGCTCGCCGAACGCGGCCTGCAGCGTTCCGGCCGGCTGTCCGGCGAGGTGCGCGAGGGTCAGGATCCCCATGCCTTCGAGGCGTTCGACGGTTCGCGGGCCGATGCCCGGGAGCAGTCCGGGCGATGCTCCGCCGAAGCGCTCGACGGCCATCTCGCGGCTGAGCGCCACGAAGCCCTCGGGCTTCTCGCAGTCGCTGGCGATCTTGGCCACGAGCCGGTTCGGGCCGATGCCGACGGACGCGCCCAGGCCCGTCCGCCGCCGGATCTCGGTGACGACGCGGCGCATCGTCGCCCCGGGCGCGGTGGCCTGGGACAGGTCGAGGTAGCCCTCGTCCAGCCCGACCTGCTCGACGACCTCGACGTGCTCGGCGACGATCGCCCACACGGCCCGCGACGCCTCGCGGTAGGCGGCGAAGTCGGGCGGCACGAGGATCGCCTGCGGGCACAGTCGCCGCGCCCGCGAGGTCGGCATGGCCGACCCCACGCCGAAGCGCCGCGCCTCGTAGGTCGCCGTCGTCACCACGGCGCGGGGGCCGTTGCCCGACACGATCACCGGCTTGCCGCGCAGCTCGGGACGGCGCAGGAGCTCGACGCTCGCGTAGAAGGCGTCGAGGTCGAGATGGGCGATCACGCGGCGCGACACGGCTCCGGCCCGAGCGTAGAGCCCGGGCCGGGCGGCTCGTGCGCGGCTAGCGCTGGACCGCGACCCAGACGGTGCCGACGCCATCGAACCCGAGCTTGCGCGCGACGGCGCCCGCGAGGTCGAACTCGCGCCCGCCGACGTAGGGCCCGCGGTCGCGGACCGTCGCCTGGACCGTGCGACCGCGGTAGCGGATCGCGAGCGTGGTCCCGCACGGCAGCCCCTTGTGCGCGACGACCATGGCGCGGTAGCCGAGGCGGCCGCCGCAGGCCAGCGGCCCGCCGTAGTCGTCGTAGCGCGAGGCGAGCGCCCCGCGGTAGACGTTGAGGCGCCCGACGGTTCGCTGGGCGGAGCCGTTCGCGTCGTCGCCCGTGAAGCGCACGCGCACCGGCGCGCTGCCGGTGGTGCCGGCGCGCACGGTGAGCGCGTAGCGGCCGGCGCCGTCGGTCTTGCCCGTCGTGAGGCCCGTCCAGCGCTTGCCCTCCAAGCGCTCGAGCCGGACGCGCCGGCCCGCGAGCCACGGGCGCACGGCGCCCTTGACCGAGGCCTTTGCGCCGCGCAGGACGTCGAGGCGCGCCGAGGACGCGCTCACCCGAGCGGCGACGACGATCCGGCGCTCGCGACTGGCCGCCGCGAAGCCGGTGGCGTCGGTCGAGCGGGGGGCGGCCGTCGTCGGCGTCACGACGCGCACCGCGCCGGAGCGCTTGAGCGAGGCACGGACGCGGAAGCGGCCGTCGACGGCGGGCGTGGCCCGCCCAACGGCGCTCCACGCGCCGGCGCCGCGCGGACGGAACTGCAGCTCCACCGTGTCGGCGGCCGGCGCCGTCGCGCGACCGCTGATGAGCAGCGGCTGCCCGAAGGCGAGCTCGCGGTCGGCGACCGAGATCGCGATGGACGGAGCCGGTGCGGTCGTCGCCGCAGGCGCCGGGGCCTGTGCGGCGGCCGTCGTTGATCCGGTGAGAAGCGCGCAGCCGGCCGCAGGGCCGAGGGCGCGCAGCATTCGCTGCGGTCGCAAGAAGTACCTCCGTGGCGGGTCGGCCTACGGGGTCAGCTGTCGGGCTCGCGACGACCGGGGGTCGCCGCTAGGGCCGCAGCAGCGGCCGATTCGCCCCGTGCGCCCGGAACGGGCGCGAGTGGGTCCCCCGTCCGTCGCGCATCGGGCGCGACGGCTCGGCTCATCGAACAACTGTTCGCCTACGGTAGGCGGGTTGCCGGGCCCCTGTGTGACCTCGGTCACACCAGAGAGCGGGCACGCGCCGGGCTGTCACCCGAAGGCCCGCAGCCGCGGGCCGGCGTGCGACGGCCCGCGTGCCGCTAGGCCGCGGTCGCCAGCGGCGCTGCTTCGAGCGCCTCGCCGCACTCCTGGCGAAGTTTCGCGAGCCCGAGCCGGATGCGGCTCTTGGCCGTGCCGAGCGGCACGTCGGCGCGGCGCGCGATCTGGTCGGCCGTGAGGCCGCCCCAGTAGGCGAGGACGAGCGCCTCGCGCTGCGCCTCCGGGAGCCGGCGCAGGGCGTCGCGCACGGTGGCGCGATCGTCGTCGCGCTCGGCGGCCGCCGACGGCCGGTCGTCGACGCGACCCTCGTCGCGCTCGACCACGATCTTGAGGCGATCGCCGGCCCGGCCGAGAGCCTGGCCCTCGCGCCACACGTCGAGAGCACGACTGCGCGCCATCAGCCGCAGGTAGCTGCCCAGCTCGCCGCGGTTGGCGTCGAAGCGGTCGGGCCGGCGCCACAGCCGCAGGAAGACGTCCTGGGTGACGTCCTCGGACTGGGCGGCGTTGCCGAGGATCCGGTAAGCGGCCGCGAACACCCCGCGGTTGTGGGAATCGTAGGCGCGCTCGAAGAGGTCGGGGCGGCTGAGATCGCTTGAGGAGGTGGTTTGCATGGCTGTTCGCTTTCTACCCGTGTGCGACTAGCTTACACAACTTGTTGAAGGTTGCAAGTGCGCCAGCTTTTTGGCCGACTCGTCGCCGGTCCGATCAGCCCGCCCATCTCCGCTCCGGTTGCGCCGTGGCCTCCGGACGGCGAGAATCCGGCGGGTGGCCAATCCCGATCGCCTGACGGGGCTCGACTCGTCGTTCCTGCATCTCGAGCGCCGTGGGGCGCACATGCACGTGGCGGCGTGCATGACCTTTGCCGGAGCTTCGCCCGGCTACCTCGACTTCCTGCGCCACCTCGAGGGGCGCCTGCACCTCGTCCCCCGCTACCGCCAGCGGCTCGCCGACGTCCCGCTCCAGCAGGGCCGCCCGGTGTGGGTCGACGATCCGCACTTCAACATCACTTACCACATCCGCCACACGGCGCTGCCCGAGCCGGGCGGCCCCGCCGAGCTGCGCGCGCTCGCCGGGCGCGTCTTCTCCCAACGCCTGGACCGCTCCAAGCCGCTGTGGGAGATCTGGCTCGTGGACGGCATGGAGGGCGAGGAGTTCGCGCTGCTGTCCAAGACCCACCACGCGCTCGTCGACGGCGTCTCGGGCGTCGACATCACGACGGTCCTCTTCGACACCTCGCCCGACCCGGCGCCCGTCGCGCCCGCCGAGCGGCCGTGGTCGCCGCGACCCGTGCCCTCCGACGCCCAGCTGCTCGCCGACGCGCTGCTCGAACGCGCGACGGTGCCCGCCGAGATCGGTCGCGGCGCTCGCGCGCTGCTGCGCGGCCCGCGCCAGGTGGCGGGACGCCTGCAGCGCGACCTGGCTGCCCTGGGAACGCTGGCCTTCGGGATGTCCGACGCGCCGCCCAGCCCGTACAACCGGCCGATCGGCCCGCACCGGCGCTACGCGTGGGTCGAAGGCGACCTGACCCAGTTCAAGGCGATCAAGAACGCGCTCGGCGGAACGGTCAACGACGTCGTGCTCGCCTCGGTGTCGCTCGCGCTCGGCGGCCACCTGCGCTCGCTCGGCCACGGCACCGACGGCCTGACCCTCAAGGCCATGGTCCCCGTCTCGGTCCGCGCCGACGTGGAGCGCGGAGCGCTCGGCAATCGCGTCGCGACGATGTACGCGCCGCTGCCGGTCCACCTCACCGACCCCGAGCAGACGCTCGCGACGGTGAGCGAGGCGATGACCGGGCTGAAGTCCTCGGGCCAGGCCGTGGGCGCCCAGGTGCTCACCCAGCTCACCGACTTCGCCCCTCCGACGATCATGTCCCAGGCGGCCCGCCTCACCGCCCGCCAGCGCGCCTTCAACCTCGTGGTCACCAACGTCCCGGGCCCGCAGTTCTCGCTCTACTGCCTCGGGCACCGCCTCGAGGCGATCTACCCGATGGTGCCCCTGGCCGAGAACCAGGGCCTGGGCGTCGCGATCATGAGCTACGACGGCCGCATCAACTTCGGGCTGGTGGCCGACTTCGACGTCGTCCCCGATCTCGACGAGGTGGCCGTGCACCTCGCGACGGCGATGGACGCTCTGGCCGCCGCCGCGGGGGTCGCCCCGGCGGCGCTGAAGGCCCCGGCCGAGATCGGCAACGGCGGGCCGCCGATGGGCTTCTCGCTCCCCCGCAGCCGCCCGCGGTCGCACGCGCGGCGGCGCACTCCTCAGCTCACCTGAGCGCCTGGAGTGCCGCGCTGGGCGGGCCGCCTGCTGACCGTGCTCGCGGGGATCGTCCTCGGTCTCGCCGTGCTGCTCGCCGTGGTCGCGTTCTTCTCCGGCCGCGACGACGCCTCGGTGGAGCGCGGCGCGGGTCCCGGGGCGGCGTCGCCCGACCACGGGGCGTCCGCGCTGCCCGCCGGACGGCGCACGGCCCTGCTGGAGGCCCTGCGGGCAGGCAACGTCGTGCTCGTCTACGGCTCTCTGCGGCCGCCGGAGTCGCTGCGCACGCTGGCCGACGAGGTCGCTGGCCCCTTCGACCCCGCGCTCGCGAGCGCCGGCCAGGCGCTGATCCTGGCGCGCCGGCCCGGGACGCGGGGCGTCAGCGCGCTGTCGTGGTCGCGCGTGCTGCGTGCCGCCTCGGCCACCGACCCGCGCCTGCGCGACTTCGCGGAGGCGTGGCTCGGCCGTGGCGCCGCGGGATAATGGTCGCATGAGCGGTCCCTTCCACCTCCGCCTCGCCCTCGCCCAAGTCGACGTCACCGTCGGGGACATCGAGGGCAACGAGCGCACGATCGCCGACACGATCGCCCGGGCGCGCGCGGCCGGCGCGCAGCTCGTGCTCTTCCCCGAGCTGACGGTCACGGGCTACCCGCCGGAGGACCTGCTGCTCAAGGAGCACGTCCTGCGCGATGCGCGCGCCGCCGTCGGCCGGCTCGCCGCCGAGGCGACGGGCGTGGTCGCGCTCGTCGGCTTCCCGGAGCGGGCAGCGGACGTCTACAACGCGATGGCCGTGCTGGCCGACGGCGCCGTCCAGGCGATCTACCGCAAGGTCTACCTCCCCAACTACGGCGTGTTCGACGAGCAGCGCTACTTCCAGAGCGGCGAGGGTGGGGCGATGATCGCCCTGGACGACACGCTCGTCGGCCTCACGATCTGCGAGGACGTCTGGGAGCCCGGCCCGCCGGCCTCCGACGAGGCCCTCGCCGGCGCGACGCTGCTCGTGAACCTCTCCGCCTCCCCGTACCACGCCGGCAAGGGCACCGAGCGCGAGCGCATGCTCATCCAGCGCGCGCGCGACAACATCACGGCCGTCGCGTTCTGCAACCTCGTGGGCGGCCAGGACGAGCTGGTCTTCGACGGCCACTCGCTGCTCATCGACCACGAGGGCGAGGTCGTCGCGCGCGGGCGCCAGTTCGCCGAGGACCTGGTCATCGCCGACGTCGACCTGGAGGGCCCGCGAGCGCTGCGCCTGCGCGACACCCGCCGGCGCCCGGCCGCGCGCCGCGCGCAGCTCCACGTGCCCGTCCTGGCGCGCCTGGAGCTGCCCGAGCGCCCCAAGGGCCCCGCGCCCGGCGGCGTCGTCGCGCCACTGCTCGAGCGTCGCGCGGAGGTGTATCACGCGCTCGTTCTCGGCTTACGTGACTACGTCGAGAAGAACGGCTTTCGCCACGTGGTCCTCGGCCTGTCGGGCGGGATCGACTCGGCGCTGACCGCCTGCGTCGCCGTCGACGCGCTGGGCCCCGAGCGCGTCAGCACGGCGATCATGCCCTCGCCCTACTCCTCCTCGGCGACCCAGGACGACGCCCGCGAGCTGGCCGGCAACCTCGGCGTCGAGCGCATCGAGCTCGACATCGTGCCGGTGATGCGGGCCTACGACGACACCCTCACCGGCGTCTTCCACGGGCGCGAGGACGACGTGACCGAGGAGAATCTGCAGGCCCGCGCGCGGGGGAACCTCCTGATGGCCCTCTCCAACAAGTTCGGCTGGCTCGTCCTCACGACCGGCAACAAGTCCGAGCTCTCCGTCGGCTACTCGACGCTCTACGGCGACCTCGCGGGCGGGTTCGCGGTCATCAAGGACGTGCCCAAGACGCTCGTCTACGAGCTCACGCGCCACCGCAACGACGTGGCCGGGCGCGAGCTCGTGCCGGCAACGATCATCGACCGCGCGCCGTCGGCCGAGCTGCGCCCCGACCAGCGCGACGACGACTCGCTTCCCCCCTACGAGCGCCTGGACCCGATCCTCGAGGGCTACGTCGAGGACGACCTCGGCCGGGAGGCGCTGATCGCCCGCGGCCACGACCCCGAGGACGTCGACAAGGTGATCCGGCTCGTCGACCTCGCCGAGTACAAGCGCCGCCAGGCGCCGCCCGGGATCAAGATCTCCACGCGCGCCTTCGGCCGTGACCGGCGCATGCCGATCACCAACCGCTACGGGGCTCCGCCACGCGCGGCGGAGCCGCGCGAGGCCGCCGCCCAGCTCAGCTCGACGCAGGCCTGACCGCGATCGTCATCCGCGAGACGGCGACGAGCCGCTCGCGCGCATTGGTGAACTGCAGGTCCCACACCCACCTGGTCCGCCCGCGATGCAGCGGGCGCCCGACCGCGATCACCTCGCCCTCGGTCACGGGCCGCAGGAACGTCGTGCTGTTGGACATCCCCGTGGCTATGTTGCCGTCCTCCTGGACGCCGAGCCACGTCCCGATAGAGGCGAGCGTCTCGGCCATCGACGCGTAGACCCCGCCGTGGACCAGCCCCATCGGCTGCTTGTGGTGATCGGCGACCTCGATGCGCCCGCGCATGACCTCCGCCGACGCCTCGAGCAGCTCGAGGCCGTAGAGGTCGTCGAAGGGCGAGGGCAGCCGGTCGGGCGGCGGCGCGGACACGGCGCGGGACGATACCCGGCTTCACTACGCTGCCGCCCATGGCCCGGATCGACGACCTCCCCGCCGACCAGCGCGCGGTCCTGCAGCTGCTGCTCTCCCGCGGCCAGAGCTACGAGCGCATCGCGCAGACCCTCGACCTCGGCGAGGACACGGTGCGCTCGCGCGCGCACGCCGCGGTCGACGCGCTCGGTCCCGAGAGCGGGCGCCGGCTGCCCGACGAGCGTCGTGCCGCGGTCGCGGACTATCTCCTCGGCCAGCAGGACGACGGGGCCGCCGCCGCGACCCGCGAGCACCTCGAGGCCTCGGCCGGGGCGCGGGCCTGGGCGCGTGTCGTCTCGGGCGAGCTGCGCCCGCTTGCCGGCGACCGGGAGCTGCCCGCGATTCCCAGGGACGGAGGGCGGCCGGTGCGCACCGAGCGTGCGGACGCCGCGGAGCCCGCGGCCGCCGACGACGCTGCGGACGACGACGTCGGGAGCCCTCGCTCCGGCACCCGCCGCGTTCGCGACGGCGGACGCCCGAGCTCGCGGCTGGGGGGCGCGCTGCTCATCGGCGGGTTGGCGATCCTCGTCGCCGTCCTCGGCGTGCTGCTCGTCAAGGGCGGCGGCAACGACGACTCGCCGACCACCAGCGCGTCCACCGGGGCGTCGCGTGCGCAGCGGACCACGACCCAGCCGACGAAGGTGCTCGCCCAGGTCAACATGAAGGGCGAGGGCAAGTCGCTCGGCCTCGCCCAGGTCCTCGTCCAGGGCAAGCAGCGCGCCATCGCGATCCAGGGCCAGGACCTCGAGCCCACGACCAAGAGCGCCGTCTACGCGGTGTGGCTCTACAACTCGGGCGACGACGCGGCTCGGCTCGGCTACGCGCCGGCCGTCGCCAAGAACGGGCGCCTGCAGGGCGTCGCCGGCCTCCCGGCCAACGCGGCGAAGTACAAAGAGCTCGTCGTCACCCGCGAGTCGAGCACCAAGCAGGCCACCAGGCCGGGCACGATCGTGCTGCGGGGACCGCTCGGGCTGTCGCCCTGATCACCCTAGGGCAGGAGCTTGCCCGGGTTCATGATCCCTGTGGGGTCCAGGCGCTCCTTGACCGCGCGCAGCAGCCCGAGGCCGGTTGCGCCGACCTCGGCCTCCATCCAGCGCATGTGATCGCGGCCGACCGCGTGGTGATGGGTGATGGTGGCGCCCGCCGCGACGATCGCGTCGCCGGCGGCGAGCTTGGCCGCGCGCCACTGCTCCAGCTCGGCCCCTCTTTGCTGACCCGCGATGAACGTGAAGTAGAGCGAGGCGCCGGTCGGGTAGAGGTGGGAAACGTGGCACATCACCAGCGGTGGCGTGCCGCGGGCTGACAGCGCGCCGCGCAGCGCCCCGCGCGCCGCCGCGTGGAGCGCCTCGAGCGAGGACCAGCGCGTCGCAGTCTCGAGCGTCTCGGCCATCACGCCGTGGTCGAGCAGCGCGTCACGCAGGTAGGGCGCGCGAAAGCGCCCGGCGGCCCACGCGCGGCCCGGCGCCCGGCCCACGGCGACCGCGCCGTGGGCGCGCAGGATGGTGGCCGCCCGTGCCCTCGACGGCGCCGTCCGGTCGTCCTGTCCCGCCCACCCGGCGACGATCAGGCACCCGTCCGAGCGCCCGCGGGCGCGCAGGTAGAGCCGCACGAGCCGAGCGGCGGTGCCGCCCTCGCCGGCCAGGGCCAGCCCCAGGCGCGTCTCCTCCTCGTCTGACAGCCGGGCGACCGCCGGCGCGCAGCCCTCCTGCTCGAGCCGTCGCAGGGCCTCGACGCCCTCGTGGAAGGACGCGGCGAACCATCCCTCGTAGCGGAAGGGGGCGACCGGCCGCACCCGCAAGTCGACGCGGGTGATGACGCCGAGGGCGCCTTCTGAGCCGACGAGCAGCTCGCGCAGCTGTGGGCCGGCGGCCGAGGGCGGCCGGGCGGGCAGGCCGATCTCGCCGGCCGGGGCGGCGAGCGTGAGCCCGCTCACCAGCTCGTCGATTCGCCCGAAGCCGGTCGAGGCCTGGCCCGCCGAGCGGGTCGCCACGCAGCCCCCGAGCGACACGTACTCGAAGCTCTGGGGGACGTGCCCGAGCGTCAGCCCGCGGGCGCCGAGCAGCCGCTCGGCGGCGGGCGCGCGCAGGCCGGCCTGGACCGTCGCGATCAGCGAGCGCTCGTCGACGGCGACCAGCGCGTCCATGCGGCTCAGGTCGAGCGCCAAAACGGCCGCGAACGGTCCGCGCACCGGATCGACGCCCCCAACGACGCTCGTGCCGCCGCCGAAGGGCACGACCGCGACGCCCTCGTCGGCGCACAGCCCCAGCACGGCCAGCACCTCGTCGTGGCCGCCCGGCCACACCACTGCGTCGGGCGCGGCGTCCAGCGTGCCCGAGCGCAGCCGCACGAGGTCGGGGTAGCTGCGCCCGGCGGCGTGGCGCACGCGCGCCTCGCGATCGTCGCGGACGTGCGCGGCGCCGACGATCGCCGCGAGCGCCTCGCGGCCGCTTGGAGGCAGGGCGACGCCGGGCAGGTGCAGCGTCTCGAGCGGCGGCGGGCGCCGCGGCGCCGCGGCGAGCCCGACCTCCTCGCTGAGGAACGCGAGCGCGTGCGGCCCGACCTCCACGGCCGCGGAGTCCTCGCCCCAGCCGTGCCAGCGCATATCACCCACAGGCGCGCTCCAGGCCGTCGAGCGCCTCATCGAGCTGCCGGCGCGCGGCGCGCCGGAAGAACATGCCGCCCAGCCTCGCGGTGCCGCGCAGGCGCCGGCACAGCACGAGCGTCACCCGCGTCCCGCCCTCCTCGGCCTCCAGGCGCACCTCGGTGACCGCCTCGGCCAGGACCTTCTCGAAGGGCGTGTCCGCGAGCTGCTGGCTCCAGCGGCGCAGGTGCGGCGCCTCGGACTCCTCCAGGCGCTGGTCGGCGCGAACCGCGCGGCCCTTCTGGGTCCGCAGCACCTCGGTCCAGCGCCTGCGCCCCACGTCCTCGACGCGCTGCACGCGCGGCCACCAGCGCGGGAGGTGGTAGGGGTCAGCGACGACGTCCCACACCGCCGCCGGCTGGGCTCCGACCACGCGGCTTCGGCGTGTCGCGGGCACGGGCTACGCCTCGTCGTAGGCCACGAGCGAGTGCACGTCGAACGGCGCCAGGCGCCGGCGGCCGCCGAGGAAGGCGAGCTCGACGAGGAACGCGCAGCCCGCGACGGTGGCGCCGCGCTGCTCGACGAGGTCGCACAGCGCCCGCGCGGTGCCGCCGGTCGCGAGCAGGTCATCGTGGAGCAGCACGCGCTCGCCGTGCGAGAACGCGTCGGCGTGCATCTCCAGCGCGTCGACCCCGTATTCGAGGATGTACTGCGCGCTGACCTTCGGGCTGTGGGGCAGCTTGCCCGGCTTGCGCGCCGGGACGAAGCCCGCGCCGATCCGCTCGGCGAGCGCCGCTCCGAGGATGAAGCCGCGAGCCTCCGCCGCGAGCACGTAGTCGACGTCCAGCGGGCGCGCGTAGGCCGCGAGCGCGTCGACGGCGGCCGACATCGCCGCCGGGTCGAGCAGCAACGGGGTGATGTCCTTGAAGACGATGCCCGGCTCGGGGAAGTCGAGGATGTCGCGGATGCGCGCCCGCAGGTCGACGCCGGCCCCCGTCATCCGGCGATGCGCCGCAGGTCCCGGATCAGCAGCAGGTGCTTGAGGTGCGTCGCCACCGCCGCGAGGTTCTCGAGCGTCTCGATCGCCTCCCGCCGGCGGTCGGGATTCCGCGACCGCAGGGCCGGGGCGAGGATGTTCTGCAGCAGGGCGGCCTCGCGGTCGGCCGAGGTCCGGAAGACCTTGAGGTTGCGCCCGGCGACGCCGAAGCGCGCAAGCTCCGCGACCGCGCGGACGATCTCGCGCTCGGTCTCGTCGTAGGAGGTGACCCCGGCCCGCACCTCGCCCTTGATGACCCCGTACTCCTCGAGCTCGCGCACGAGCCTGGCGTCGGCGCCGGTCTCCTCCAGGAGCGTCTCCAGCGACTGCAGCGCGCCCCGCTCGCGGACCGTCACCCCCTGGCGCCGCAGCGCTTGGGCGCGCCCGTCGGGGCGCGAGCTGCGCGGGGCCTCGTCGTCGTCGGCGGTGCGGCCCGAGGCCAGCTCCTGACGGATCACCCGCAGCGGGAGGAACTCGTCGCGCTGCAGGCGCAGGACGGTGCGCAGGCGGGTCACGTCGCTGGCCGAGTACAGGCGGTAGCCGCCCGCCGTGCGGCGCGGGGCGACGAGCTTCTGGTCCTCCAGGTAGCGCAGCTTGGAGATCGAGATGTCGGGGAACTCCTGCTGCAGGGTCTTGCACACCGCGCCGATGGTCATCGACTTCTGGGCGCGGCGGGCGACCTCGGCGTCCGCCGCGGCCGGGTCGGGCAGCTCGAGCTCGGGCGGGATGACGCTGCCGCTCACTTGGATCGATAGGTCAGCTTGTACTTGCCGACCTGCAGCTCGTCGCCATCGGCGAGGTGGTGGGACTCCACGCGCTGGCGGTTGACGTAGGTCCCGTTCAGCGAGCCGCAGTCGTCGAGCCAGTAGTCCGCGCCGCGCCGAACGAGGATCGCGTGGTCGCGCGAGACGGTGACGTCGTCGAGGAAGATCCCCGCGTCGGGGCGACGCCCGATGGCGACCCGGTCGTCGGCCAGCGCGAAGCTCTCCCCCGTGCGACCGCCGCCCGAGCGGATGACCAGCGCGGCGCCCTCCTCGGCGACGACCTCATCGAGCTCGATCGGCTCGATCTCGCCGGTCTCGCCGATGCGGTAGGTCGTGGTGGTCGTCTCCTCGCCGCGCTCGGGGTCGCCGCCGAGGAACGCGCCACACTTCGCGCAGTAGCTGGCCCCGTCGGGGTTGACGAAGCCGCATTCCGGACAGTGGCTCGCCATCGCGCCCGCTCCTCCTCTCGTCTGCGGCGGCCGCCGCCTACTCCTCGGCCTCGGCCGGGACGCGCCCGGCGAGGATGTCGGTCAGGCGGTCGACGTCGGCCCCGCTGATCACCGCCTCACCGCTGTCGTGCTTGCGCCGCAGCCGGTTGACGAGCTCGGCGCGCAGGATGTCGATCTTGCCGTGCAGGATGCGCCGCCGGTAGGAGACCTCCATCTCTTCTTCCGTGAGCTGCTGGATGAGGTCCTTGAGCTCCTCGTCCGTGAGGGCTCCCAGGTCCGGGAACGTGTCCATTGCGTCTCCTCTGCGATGCCGCGTGGGGCCGAACGAGGCGCGAGTATAGCCCCGCAGACGCATCGGGGATCAAGCTCAAGTAGAGGGTCGGCTCCTGAGTTGCGCGACGCCATCGCGCAGGTACATCGCCGTGGAGACCCAGGCCAGGGCGAGGCCCACGTAGAGCCCGAGCAGCGCGAGCACGCGCACGTCGAGCATCGCCCAGCACGGAGCCGACAAGGTCCAGAACACTCCGATGCGCCCGGGCCAGTTGATCTTCAGGTCCAGGCCGCGGGTCAGGACGACGCGCGCGAGCGCGACCATCAGAAGCTCGCGGGCGACGAGGGCGGCGATCGCCCAGCGCGGCAGCGTCTGGAAGTGCCAGCAGACGACCAGGCCGGCGACGACGAGCAGCCGGTCGACGAGCGGGTCGATGATCGCTCCCAGGCGGCTGTACTGACCCGTGACCCGTGCGGTGATCCCGTCCAGGTAGTCGCTGACCCCGAGCGTGAAGTACAGCACCGCGCCCGCGACCGTCGTGCCGTCGCCGGAGAAGAAAGCGACCACGAGGAAGACGGGGATCCCGAGGAAGCGGAGGGCGACGAGCAGGTTGGGCAGCGTCCACGGGTGCAGCGGGCTGCCCGCGAGCGTCTCGGGCGGTGGCGGCCCCGAGCGGTCGAGCCCGAAGAGGCGGCGGAGGGTGAGGCGGGCGCGCTCGGCGCCCTCGCGGGCCCGCTCGCCGCTGGTCGGCTGGCGCCCCGCCCCGTCTACGGGAGGCTTCGCCACAGCCCCGCGACCGCCTCGGCGGCGCCGTCGAGCGGGACGGTGCGCTGCTCCTGGCCGCGGCGGACCTGAACCTCGAGCTCGCCCGAGGTCTTCGTGCGACGCCCGACGGTGACCCGCAGCGGGCAGCCGAGCAGCTCGGCGTCGGCGAACTTCTCCCCTGGGCCGGCGTCGCGGTCGTCGAGCAGCACGTCGAGCCCGAGCGCTCCAAGCTCGTGGTAGATCACCTCGGCGAGCGCGAGCTCCTCGCTCCCGGGCTTGCCCAGCGCGACGACCTCGACGTCGAAGGGGGCGAGCGAGCGCGGCCAGGAGATCCCCTGCTCGTCGGCGTACTGCTCGATGGCCGCCGCGCAGATCCGCGCCGGGCCGATGCCGTAGGAGCCCATCCACACCAGCTGCTCGCTGCCGTCGACGTCGACGAACGTCGCGCCCAGGGGCTCGGAGTAGCGCGTCCCGAGCTTGAAGATGTTGCCGACCTCGATGGCGGCCTCGATGCGGATCGGGTTGCCGTCGACGGTGTCGCCCACCTCCACGCGGCGCACGTCGGCGCGCTCGGCGGCGAAGTCGCGCCCCGGCACCACGCCGCGGAGGTGGCTGTCGGGCGCGTTGGCGCCGCTCACGTACGCGCCGTCGGCGACCGCCTCGTCGAGGACGATCTCCAGGTCGGCGCCCACCGGCCCGATGGAGCCGGGCGGCCCGATGCGCTCCTCGACCTCCTCGGGCCGGGCCGGGCGAAACGCCGCTCCCAGCGCGTTCTGGAGCTTGATCTCGTTGACGCGATGGTCGCCGCGGACGACGACCATGACCATCCCGCGCTCCTCGACGACCACCGGGAAGGCCTTCAGCAGCGCACCGGCCGACACGTCGAGGGCGGACGCGACCTCGTCGATGGTCGTGAGGCCCGGGGTCGGGACCTCGACCGGGGCGTCGAGGCGCTCGGGGAGGGTCACCCGCTGCGCGTCGGCGCGCGCGATCTCGACGTTGGCGGCGTACCCCGGCGCCAGCGCGACCTCGTTCTCGCCGGCCGGGCAGGGCGCCATGTACTCGTGGGCGCCCAGGCCGCCCATCATCCCCACGTCGGACTCGACCCGGTACCACTCCAGCCCGGCTCGGTCGAAGATGCGGTCGTAGGCCTCGATGTGCTTCTCGTAGGACGCCTGCAGGCCCTCGGCGTCGCGGTCGAAGGAGTACGCGTCCTTCATGACGAACTCCCGCGTCCGCAGGACCCCGGCCCGCGGTCGCGGCTCGTCGCGCTCCTTGGTCTGGATGTGGTAGAGGATCATCGGGAGTTGGCGGTAGGAGCGCACGGACTGCGCGACGTGCCCGGTGATGACCTCCTCATGGGTCATGGCCAGCACGAGCTCGGCGTCCTTGCGGTCGCGCAGCTTGAAGAGCTCGTCGATGTCATAGCGGCCGGTCCGCTTCCACGGCTCGGCGGGCAGCAGGACGGGCATCGACAGCTCCTGCCCACCGATCGCGTCCATCTCCTCGCGGATGATCTGGGCGGCGCGCTGGTGGGCGCGCCAGCCAGCCGGCAGATAGGACCACAGGCCGGCGCCGACCTGCCGGATCAGGCCGGCGCGGACCATCAGCCGGTGCGAGACCGCCTGCGCGTCGGCCGGCGCCTCGCGCTCGGTCGGGAGGAAGTAGTGGGAGAGGCGCGTCACGGCGCGAAGCCTACGGTCTCGCGTGGCGCCCGGCCCTAGGATGGCCCGCCGGGAGCGAATCCGGGCTTCCAGCCTGCCCAGCGCTCCGCGAGCCTGCCGTCCGCGATGCGGAAGATCACGATGGCTCGCAGCTCGACCGGCCGGCCGTTGGGTGGCCGGCCGAACATCGGGCCGGTGTTGGTGCCGCGCAGCGTCCACCGGACCACGACCCGATCCGCCTCGGCGACCAGCTCATCGATCGTGAACCGGAGGTCCGGATGCGCGCCGTGCATCGTGGTCACCACGTATTCGGCGCCTTGCGCGCCGGCGGGCTGTCCGGGCAGCGGATCGTGGTCCAGGAAGTCCGGGGCCACCAGGTCGCGCATCGCGGTCGCGTCCCCGGAGGGGATCACCTCTTCGAACACGCGGCGGACCAGGGCCTTGTTGGCGTCGAGCGTCACGGTGCCTCCTGTTGTCTGTTGGGCGCTCATAGTCTGGCGTGAACGACTCCTCGGTCACCGTGAGCAGCGAGCCCTACACCCCCGACAACCTCCTCGACCGCCGTTCGGACCCGGCGACGCTCGAGCTCCAGTACCGCCACGTCGCGCGCCGCGAGCGCGAGATCCTCGCGCGGCGGCTTCCGCTGCGCGCCGGCGAGGTGCTCTCGGTGGGCTGCGGGTGGCACCCGGGCCGCCACCTCTTCCCCGCGCCGGCCTTCCGCATGACCGGGATCGACTCCGACCCCGAGAAGGTCGCCGCCGTGCGCGATCGCGGCCTCGTCGACGAGGCGCTCGTCGGGCGCGCCGGCGAGCTCGACCTGCCGCCGGCGTCGTTCGACGTCGTGCTCTACCGACTCGTCCTTCACCACGTCGCCTACGCCCAGCCGCTCGAGCCTCTGTTCGCCGAGACGCGACGGCTGCTCGCGCCCGGCGGCGCGCTCGTCGCCGTCGAGCCCGGCCTCTACCACCCCGTCGGGGCCGGTCTCGCCGCGGCGAACCGCGTGGGCCTGGGGCCGTGGGTCCACGGCACCCCGGACGACGTGCCACTGTCCCCCCGGCGCCTGCTCGCGCTCGCCGCCTCGGCCGGCCTGCAGCCCGAGCTGCACGCTGTGACCTTCACGTGGCGACGGCTGCCGCCGGAGGTGCAGCGGGCGCTGTGGCCGCTCGACCGCCTAGGCTCACGGCCACGCCTTCGGGCCGCAGGGCATACCTTGATGCTCATCGCCCGCAACTCGAAGGGCCCGTGACGGTTTGGTGAAGACCATGCGACGCACCACCACGACCCTGATCCTCGGCGCGCTGGTCGCGCTGCTCGCCGTCGTTCCCGCCGCGAGCGCAGCGACCAGCCTCGACTCGATCTTCCAGGACGACGCGATCCTTCTCAACAGCGGCTCGGAGGCGACCCAGACCGGCCTCGACGAGATGCGCGGGCTCGGCGTGACGACCGTCCACTCGCTCGTGGTGTGGGCCCAGGTGGCGCCCCAGCGCCAGAGCCTGAAGCGGCCCAGCGGCCTCGACCCGAAGGACCCCGAGGACTATCCGCTGGAGAACTGGCGCAAGTACGACAACCTCGTTCGCCAGGCGACCGCACGCGGCATGTCAGTCATCCTCACCCCGACGACGCCGACGCCGGCGTGGGCGGGGGACTGCACGACCTCCCACCGGCGCGCGCTGTGCGTGAATCGGCCCAGCGCACGGGAGTTCGGCTTCTTCGCGGCGGCGCTGGCACGGCGCTATTCGGGCTCTTTCCCCGACCCCGAGAACCCCGGGCGGACACTGCCGCGCGTCTCGCGCTGGTCGTTCCTCAACGAGCCCAACCTGGGCGCCTGGCTGACCCCGCAGTACTCGAGGGTCAAGGGCCGGACGGTGGCCACCGGCGTCAAGATCGCCCGTGACCTGCTCACCGCCGGCCTGTCCGCGCTGCGCTCCGGCGGTCACGCCTCGGACGCGCTCTACATCGCCGAGACGGCGCCGGTTGGCGGCACGAGCGGCTCGCTGGCGACGCGCAAGAACCCGCCACGGACCTTCCTGCAGGGCCTGTTCTGCCTCACCTCTCGCGGCGGCCGGCTGATCGACTCGCGCATCGGCTGCTTCCGCAAGTACGCCCAGTTCAAGATCACGGGGATCTCCCACCACCCCTACACGCTGGGCGCTGGGGCCCCGCCCTTCGCCCGCGCGGGCAAGAACGACATCTCGATCGGCTTCCTGAGCCGGCTGACCAGCGTGCTGAGGCAGGCCGCCAAGCAGCGTCGCATCCCCAGGGCGGCCGCCAACCGCATCTACTTCACCGAGTTCGGCTACCAGACCAACCCGCCCGACGACAACTTCGGCGCCTCGTGGGCGAGGCAGGCCGAGTACCTCAACCTCGCCGACTACATCGGCTACACGACCAAGCAGGTCCGCGGCGTGGCGCAGTACGAGCTCTACGACGACCCGGCGAAGGCCAGCTTCAACACCGGGCTGCGCACGTGCCGCTCGGAGTGCGATGAGATCAAGAAGCCGAGCTACGCGGCCTACCGCACGCCGCTCTACGTCGTGCGCTCGGGCCGCCGCAACGTCCGCGTCTGGGGCTGGGTGCGCCCGGCGGCGGGACGCACCACGGTGGAGATCCTGCTCAAGACGGGTTCTAAGACCAAGCTCCTCAAGACCGTGAAGACACGTGCCAACGGGGTCCTCGACCTTCGCCTCAAGCGCGCCTCCGGCGAGTACCAGCTGCGCTGGAGCGCCGCCGGCGAGACGTTCGTCAGCCGCGGCGCGCGCGTCGCCCTGCGCTAGCCGCTCAGTCGCCGCCCTCGCGCAGGAAGACCGTCGCCAGACGCAGCACGTAGGCGCGGCTCATGGGGTCGAGGCTCGCCGGCTCGCGGGTGAGCAGCGCCTCGACGCGCGGGCGCTCGAGCACCTCCCAGGCCGGGTGCGAGGCCTGCGCGAGCGCCTCCTCGCGGACGGCGGTGAGGGTGGCGGCGAAGGGGTGCGGTGGGGCGGCGGCGAGGGCATCCGCCGGAGCGGCTCCGGGCGCGGTGCCGGCGGCCACCTCCCGGGGGATCGCCGCCCCTCCCTCGCCGCCGCCGCCGCCGCGAACCGTCCTACCCCGCGCCCCGACCGGGACGTTCGGCAGCCTCCGCCTCGCCTCCGCGAGCGCCTTTCGCGCGAGCGTCCTCGCGCGCGCGGCGCGGCGCTGGGCTGCCGACTGTCGCGCCGGCCACGGCCTGTCGCCCTCGAAGGGAACGTCGACCAGGTCGGGCGCGAGCGCCTCGAGCACGCGCATGTGGAAGAGCTGCAGCGCGCGTTCGCGTGCGGGCAGGCCGAGCTCGTGACCCAGGAGACGCGGCGACCACGTCGGCGAGGTGGTGTCCTTGATCCACTCGACGCAGGAATGGCTCGGTCCCGCCCAGTGCTCGAGGCGCTGATGGAAGTAGAAGAGGTCGGGGACGTCGACGGGCGCGGCGCCGAGGCCGAGCTGCTCGTCGACGAAGCCCGCGAACCAGCGGCGCACGATCGCGGCTCCCTGTGGGCCGACGAGCTCCTGCCGGCCGGGCCGTCGCGTGGTCCAGCGGCCGTAGAGGCGCTCGACCAGCCCGTCGCGGTCGAGGCCCTCGCCCAGGCCGTAGAGGGCACGGCCGACCTCCGAGCCATGGCCGCTGTGCCACAGCGGGAGGACCCAGTCGCGCGGGCCGAGCGGGAACCCGGCGGCGTCGGCCACGCACGCGGTCCCGGCCGAGCTCAGTGCGGTGACCTGCGCGGCGCGCCGTGGGCGCTCGGCCATGTTGCCGTAGGGGTCGAACTCCGGGATGCGGTGCTCGACGCCCGCGGCCGCCGCGACGGCGCGGCCCTTGTCGACGTCCTCGACGCCCGGGACGCCGGCGGTAACCGCCTCCCACTCGAAGTCGCCGTGCAGGGCGGCGGCGAAGACCAGCCGCGAGTCGCGCCCCGCGGTGATCGGCACCTGATTCGGCCGCCCGGGCCAGTCGGCCAGCGCGTTCAGCGCGGCCACGAGCACGCGGCCCGCCTCGGCCGCGTCGAAGCCCGCTCCCGGCAGACGGGCGACCTCCTGCGCCGTCAGCCGCGAGGTCGCCGTCTCGGCCTGCCCGTCCGCCAGGCGCACCACGGTGCCGCGCCGCACCCGCCGCACCGCACGCCACCACGGGTGGCCGGTCAATGAGAAGCCGCCGGCCAGCAGCGAGGCAAGCACCTCCGCGTCCCACCCCTCGTCGTCGGCGATGGCGCGCAGCGCCTCGGCATTGCCCCCGAACCAGTGCGTCCCGTCCGGCCCGCACGCCCGATAGAGCGGGTGGGCGCCCATCGCGTCGCTCGCGACTTCGAGCACGCCCTGCCCGTCGTCGCAGCGCGCCGCGATCCAGCGCCCGTCCATCGCGTCGACCCACGTCGGGGCGGGCCTGAGGTAGTGCGCCGCGTCGAGCGGGCCGCGTCCGTCGCCGGCCTCCTCCCCCGTCCAGCGGTACGGGCGGCCGGAGAACAGCGCGATCCGCGTCTGATCGGCGTGGACGTAGCGCACGCCCGCGGTCTGGGCCTCGGGATGCTGCGCCCAGGCGGCCGCCAGCCGGCCCGAGGGGGCCCGCCAGGTCCGCACGAGGGCGGGATCGAGGAACCCCGCCCGCTCGAGAAGCCCGCGCAGCGCCCGGGCGCCATGCTCCGGATCCGCGCGCCCCTCCTGCGAGAAGCCGACGACGAAGAGGTTCACGCCGGGCCGGCGAGCCTGGGGCTAGCGGCGCGTGAAACGGCGCCCGGCGGTGGGCGAGACGGCCTCGTCGAGGCGCAGCAGGTCGCTCGGCCCGTCAGAGAGCGGCTCGCCTTCGCCGTCGCGCGGCTCGCCCTCGCCGTTCGGCTTGATCGCCGACAGGAGCGCCGCGTCCTCCTCCTCGCCGTCGGTGGCCGCCCGCTCGAGCGCTGCGAGGCGCTCGGGGGTCATCTCGCCGGCGTTCTCGGCCTCGATCGCGGCGAGCCACTCCGCCCCGACCGCCGCCTCCTGACGGTCGACGTCGATGCGCTTGTGGGTCGCGTACTTGTCGATCTCCTCGAAGAGGACGTCGACGAGCTGCTCCTGGGGCACCTTGCGCAGGGCCTTGCCACGGCTGAAGATCAGACCCTCGTTCTTCGCGCCGGTGATCCCGAAGTCCGCGTGCGAGGCCTCGCCGATCCCGTTAACCGCGCAGCCGAGCACAGCGACTTCGACGGGGTCGTCGTAGGCCTCCAGCCGCTGCTCGATCTCGGCTACCACGGTGTCCATGTCGAACTGCAGGCGCCCGCACGTCGGGCAGGCGATGAGCACCGGGCCGCGCTCGCGCAGCTTGAGCGCCTTGAGGATCTCCCAGGCGACCTTGACCTCCTCCTCGGCGTGGAAGGTCGACAGCGAGATGCGAATGGTGTCGCCGATCCCGTCGGCGAGCAGCGTCCCGAGGCCGACGGCCGACTTCAGCGAGCCCGACCACTTCGTCCCTGCCTCGGTGATCCCGAGGTGCAGCGGATACGGGATGCGCTCGGAGAGCAGCCGGTTGGAGGCGATCGTGTTGGGCACGTTCGTCGACTTGATGGAGACCTTGAAGTTCGTGAAGTCCAGGCGCTCCATCAGCTCGACGAACTCGGAGGCGGCGGTCACGAGCGCCTCGACGGGGTTCTCGCGCTCCAGCACGTGCAGGTGCTTGGGCAGCGATCCCGAGTTGACCCCGATCCGCATCGGCACGCCGAGCACGTTGGCGCGTTTGGCCACCTCGGCGACCTTGTCGGGCCCGCCGATGTTGCCGGGGTTGAGCCGCACGCAGTGAGCCCCCGCGTCGAGCGCCTTGAGGGCGAGCGTGTGGTTGAAGTGGATGTCGGCGATGATCGGGATCGGCGACTCGCGGACGATCGTCTTGAGCGCCTCGACGTCCTGGTCGCGCGGGACCGCGACGCGCACGATGTCCGCGCCGGCATCCGCCGCCGTGCGGATCTGCGCGAGCGTCGGGCCGAGGTTGGCCGTCTCGGTCTTGGTCATCGTCTGGACGGCGACCGGCGCGCCTCCGCCGATCTTCACGCCGCCGACGTCGATCTGGCGGGGGGAAGCCATACCCCCAGGATACGAAAGCGCCGCGGCGCCGGGTCAGCGTGTGAGCGCCGTGCCGCGGCGAGGCGTCCTAGCCGGCCTTGTTGCTGAGCTGATCGACCTTGACGGCCGTCAGCTTGATGTCCTCCAGGAAGCCGATCAGCGACCCGTCGCGCTTCCCGTCCCCGCAGCGCAGGCGCGCCTTGAACGACGCGTCCGAGCTATGGAGCACGGTCAGGGTGAGCGTCGAGGTGGTCGACTTGATCGTCGGGTTGTTGAAGCTCGTCTCGTCGAAGTCGTCGCCGGCCAGCAGACGGCACGTGGCGAGGCCGATGCCCCCGACCGTCGCCTTGGCGAGGATCGCGTAGTTGCCGGCAGGGACGGAGAGGGTGAGCGGGTCGCTGTCGTTGGTGGTGATGTCCACCGCGCGGTCCTTGAAGCGCCCGAACACGCGAGTCGGCGAGTCCGTGCGAGCGCCCCCCTCCCCGGGTCCTCGCCGCCGTGGACGGCCGCGCCGGCCCCGAGCGCGACCGCGCGCCGGGCGTTCGCCCATTGATCGGCCGCGAAGAGCGGCACGACGACGAGCGGCAGCCCGGAGGCGAGCGCGCCCAGCACCGACCCCGAGCCGCCGTGGCAGACGACCGCCGCGGCGTGCGCGAACACCTCGTCCTGGGGTAGCCAGCGCTCGGCGTGGACGTTGGCGGGCAGCTCGCCGAGTTCGGCGGGGTCTGCGGCTTCGCCCGTCGTCACGAGCACGCGCACTCCGAGCGGCGCGAGGCGGTCGATCACGGCGCGGTAGAGCGCCGGGAAGTAGCCGACGGCCGGAGCGACCGACCCGAAGCTCACGTAGACGAGCGGGTCCTCGCCCTGCGCCCACGCGCCTGGGGAGGCGGTCGGGCTCGGTGCCGGCGGAGCCGGGTGGCGGTAGCGAAGGCCGGCCCGCCTGCCGAGGAGGACGGGGTCATCGAGCGAGGGCGGGACGAGGGTCAGCCCGAGGCCATTCCGAAGCCGCTCGGCTCCCCGTTCGGCGGCGAGCCCGCGCTCGGCGCGCAGCTCCTCGAGGGGGCCCGCTGCCAGGTCGAGGATCCACTCCTCCATGGAGACCAGCCCGAGAGCGACCCGGGCGTGCGCCCGGCCGCGGTCCTCGGCCGCGAGCGCGCCCGCGAACTCACAGCTCTCGCGCACGACGACGTCGGGGCGGAACGCCTCGACCGCGGCCAGCACGCCCGGCAGGGCGGCGCGCGTGGCGATGCGACCGAACATGTCGCGCGCCATCCCGTCGTTGGCCTGCGCGAAGCTCGCGGAGTCCCGGGCGGCGAGGAGAGCGGCCATCTCGCGCTCTGGCGGGTCGTCGAAGGCCAGCACCGGCAGGCCCGTCCGCGCGAGCAGCGCCGTCCTGGACCGCTGGGTGGCGATGCGGACCTCGTGGCCGGCGCTCACGCAGGCACGGGCGAAGGGCACGAGCGGCAGCGCGTGGCCGGCGTGGCCGGTGGTCGTGAAGAGGACCCGCACGCTCAGCGCTCCTCGAAGGCGGCGTCGTAGTCCTGCACGCCGAGGACGATCGCCACGAAGAACCCCGTTCCGGCGCGGACGTTCGCGCTGTGGGGCAGGCCGGCCGGGATGAAGACGCTCGCCGGGCCGTGGACCTCGTAGCGATCGTCGCCGAGCACGATGTCGTAGATCAGGTCGGTGATCGGGAGGATGAGGTTGAGCTCGGGCACCGTGTGCTCGTGCACGTCGCAGTAGTCGCGCTCCGCGTCCGCGACCGCGTCGACGCGGTGGACCGCCACGTGCGTGTCGGCGCCCGGGTGCACGTCGGCGCCCGACATCAGCCGGCGCGTCAGCGGGCCCTCGTCGTGGTAGCGGATCCCCTCGAGCCCGCTGAGCACCCCGGGCGCGATGAGATGGGCGTGGCAGGCCGGGGCCTGAAGCGTGGTCGGCGCCAGGGGCATGCCTGCATGGACACCGGTCGGCGCGGATCCTTCCCGGATGGCCCGGCGGTCAGGCCGCGGCCGGCAGCAGGAAGAAGGCGATCGCCGCGAACTGCGCGAGCGCCGCGGCGATGGTCAGCGCGTGGAAGACCTCGTGGTAGCCGAACACGGCGGGCACGGGATCGGGGCGGCCCGTCGCGTAGATGACCGCGCCCATGGTGTAGAAGAGGCCGCCGGCGCCGATGAGCACCATCGCGGTGGTACCGAGCTTCTCGACCAGCTGCGGGGTGGAGACGATCGCGAACCAGCCGAGCGAGACGTAGGCGACGGCGCTCACCCAGCGCGGCGCGTCGATCCACAGGAGCTGGAGGATGATCCCGCCCAGCGCTCCGCCCCAGACGCCGAGCAGCACCACCGTCGAGAACGACCCGTCCAGCGCGAGCAGCGCGAACGGCGTGTAGGTGCCGGCGATGAGCACGAAGATCATCGCGTGGTCCAGGCGCCGCATCCAGCGCCGCTTGCCCGGCGACCACGTGATGCGGTGATAGAGGGCGCTGGTGCCGAACAGGCCCGAGATCGAGAACGCGTAGATCGCGCAGGCGATCCGCGCCTCGCCGCTCGGGGCGAAGACGACGAGGAGCGTGCCGACGACGAGCGAGACGAAGAACGCGTACTGATGGGTAACCCCGCGAAAGCGCGGCTTGACCCTCGCGAGCGCGGCCTCGGCGCCCGCGCGTGCGGCGTCGGCCCCGGCGCGAGCGACACCCGCACCGGCGCGGGCGGCCTCCTCGGCGTTGCTCCTCGCGGTCCGCGCGGCGTCGCCGGCCCGGGCCATGGCGTCGCCGGCCTTCTCGCGAGCCGCCCCGAGCGGCCCCGGGTCTCCAGGTGCTCCCATCTCACTCCGAGAGTACCGCGATGCGAGCGCGGGAACGCCGACGTTCACGACGTCCAGGACGCGCGGGCCGTGGACCCCCTCGACACGCTCCAGCTCGATGTCCGACGTCGCCGACGGGCCGGAGACCAGGGTCAGCGGCGCGCCGGCGCGCGCGGCAGGCGCGAGCGCGGTGATCGCATCGGGCACGCCGGCGACGACCTGGCCCGCCTCGACGAGCGGCAGATGCCCGTGAGGGCCACGTCCAGGCTCCCGGGGCCTCGGGGCGTAGCCGCTGTTGCCGTGCATCTGCCCGCAGCCCATCCGCTCGAGCACGCCACAGTCGCCTGCCCCGTGCGTGGGAACAGGGTGTCGTTGAAGCAGGTGATGAAGAGCGAGACGCGCACGGTGGCGGCCGACGCCCTCCTCAGGGCTTCCCGGCTCACCGCTCGGGGAAACCGATTGGCAGCAGGTCTTCCACCGTCGGGGCAACCGATGGGCGGGAGGTCTTCCGACCCGTCGGCCGGAAGCGATGTGCGCAGGTCCCACCCGTCGGCGGGAACCGATGGGCTGGTCTTCGAGGAGGAGGGCGTAAATGTACAAGCAGGTCTTCGACCCCGTGGGCGACTCCCTGGGGCTGTCCGCGATCTTCGCCGTGACGCCGCTGGTGGTGCTCTTCGCGCTCATGGGCGGGCTGAAGGTCAAGGCCCACTGGGCCGGGCTGTGCGCGCTCGGCACCGCGCTGGTGGTCGCCGTCGCCGTCTACGGGGTGCCGGTCGGCCAGGCGGCCGACTCGGCGCTGCTCGGCGCCGTCTTCGGCCTCTTCCCGATCATGTGGATCGTCTTCAACGCGATCTGGATCTTCAAGATGACCGAGGCGAGCGGGCACTTCGAGGTTCTGCGGCGCTCGTTCGGGTCGATCTCAGACGATCAGCGCGTCCAGGCGATCATCATCGCCTTCTCGTTCGGCGCGCTGCTGGAGGCGCTGGCCGGCTTCGGTACGCCCGTCGCGATCACCGCGACGATGCTCATCGGCTTCGGCTTCAAGCCGATCAAGGCCGCCTCCGTCGGCCTCGTCGCCAACACCGCGCCGGTCGCCTTCGGCCCGATCGCGATCCCGATCGTCACGCTCGCCGAGGTCGCCGGCCTGCCCAAGGACGACCTCGGCGCCCTCGTCGGCCGCCAGACGCCGTTCCTCGCGCTCATCGTCCCGCTCATCCTGGTCTTTATGGTCGACGGGACCCGCGGCGTCCGCCAGACGTGGCCCGCGGCGATCGTCGGAGGCGGCGCGTTCGCGCTCGGCCAGTTCGCGACCTCCAACTACATCTCGGTCGAGCTGGCGGACATCGTCGCCGCGCTGCTCTCCGTCGGGGCGATCATCGTGCTCCTGCAGGTCTGGAAGCCGAGCGAGACGATCGCCGGCGAGGCGGAGCGCGGCCCCGGTATGGGTCGCCCGGCGATGGCCGGCGGCCAGACCGCCGATTCCGCGTGGGAGCGCGACGTCCGCGCCCGTCGCGAGGGCTCCGGCGGCGATTCGCCGCGCGCGGTGCTCGCGGCCTACGCGCCCTACCTCATCATCATCGTCGTCTTCGGCCTCGCCCAGTGGTCGCCGATCAAGACCTGGCTCGAAGGGACCATCCAGGAGTTCAACTGGCCCGGGCTGGACATCGTCAAGCCCGACGGCACGGCACCCTCCTCGCAGACCTTCAAGCTCAACTACCTCACGGCCGCGGGCACCCTCCTGCTGCTCTCCGGGCTGCTGACCATGCTCGTCCTGCGGATCCGCCCGCGGATCGCGGTGTCCAGCTACGCGCAGTCCTTGAATCAGCTGAAGTGGGCGACGCTGACCGTCGCCTCCGTGCTCGCGCTCGCGTACGTGATGAACCTGTCGGGGCAGAGCGTGACCCTCGGCCAGTGGGCCGCCGGCGCCGGCGGGATCTACGCCTTCATCGCGCCCATCGTCGGCTGGTTCGGCGTCGCGCTGACCGGGTCTGACACCTCGTCCAACGCGCTCTTCGGCGCCCTGCAGGTGAAGGCCGCGCAGAGCGCGGACCTCAACCCGCTGCTCATGGCTGCGGCGAACTCCTCAGGCGGCGTGATGGGCAAGATGATCTCGCCCCAGAACCTCGCGATCGGCGCGGCGGCCGTCGGCCTCGCCGGCCAGGAGGGCGTCCTCTTCCGCAAGGTCATCGGCTGGAGCCTCGCGCTGCTGCTCGTGATGTGCGTGCTGATCACGCTGCAGTCGACCGTGCTGGACTGGATGGTGCCCTAGGTTCTGTCCATGACCCTCGTCGACCGGCTGCAGGAGATCTGCGCCGCCCCCCACGTCTACACCCACCCCCACCAGCTGCGGACCTACCAGTCCGACGGATTGATGCAATACGAGGCGACGCCTCGGGCCGTCGTGCTCCCCGGTACCGGCGAGGAGGTGGCCGAGGTGGTTCGCGCGTGCCACGCCGCGGGCGTGCCCTTCGTGGCCCGCGGCGCCGGGAGCGGGCTGAGCGGCGGCGCGCTGCCCGTCGAAGACGGCATCGTGATCGGGCTCAGCCGCCTGCGTCGCGTGCTCGACGTCGACCTCCCCAACCGCCGCGTGGTCGTCGAGCCCGGAGTGACGAACGTCGAGGTCTCCGCCGCGGTCGGGCCGGCGCACTTCTACCCGCCCGATCCCTCCTCGCAGATCGTCTGCACGATCGGGGGCAACGTCGCCGAGAACTCCGGCGGCGCGCACTGCTTCAAGTACGGCTTCACGACGAACTACACCACCGGCCTGAAGGTCGTGCTGTCAGACGGCGAGGTCGTCGAGCTCGGCGGGCGCGAGGTCGACCGGCCCGGCTACGACCTGCTCGGCGCCTTCGTCGGCTCGGAGGGCACGCTGGGGGTCGCCGTCGAGATCACCCTGCGCATCCACCCGGTGCCCGAGGACCGGCGCACGCTCGTCGCCTTCTTCGAGAGCACCGAGGCGGCGGGGACAGTGGTCTCCGCCGTCGTCGACGAGGGGATCGTCCCGGCCGCCATCGAGATGATGGACCACGAGGCGATCAACGCGGCCGAGCCGATGGCCCACGCCGGCTTCCGCCTGGACGCCGGCGCCGCGCTGCTCATCGAGATCGACGGCTCGGAGACCGAGTGCGCCAAGCGCTTCGACAAGGTCTCAGAGGTCTGCGAGCGCAACGGATCGATCGAGATCCACGTGGCCTCCGACGAGGCCCAGGCCGAGCGCATGTGGCGCGCGCGCAAGGCCGCCTTCCCGGCCATGGGCCGCCTGTCGCCCCGGTACTTCGTCCAGGACGGCGTCCTGCCGCGCACCAAGCTCCCCGAGGTCCTGCGCCGCATCCGCGAGCTCGGCGACGAGTCCGGCCTGCGGATCGCCAACGTCTTCCACGCCGGCGACGGCAACCTGCATCCGCTCGTCTGCTACGACGACAAGGTCGAGGGCGAGGCCGAGAAGGCCGAGGAGGTCTCCGGGCTCATCCTCTCGGCGTGCATCGAGGCGGGCGGCTCGCTGACGGGAGAGCACGGGATCGGCGTCGACAAGCTCTGCTACATGCCGAAGATGTTCGAGCCGCCCGACCTCGCGGCCTTCGAGCGGCTGCGGCGCGCGTTCGATCCCGACGGCCTCGCCAACCCGGGCAAGGTCATGCCGACGCCGCGCCTGTGCGGCGAGGTGCCCGGGCCCTACCGCCAGCACCCGCTCGAGCGCGCGGGCGTGGCGGACCGCTTCTGATGCCCGGGGGCGAGGCGGCGACGATGGACGGCGAGCCGGCGGGCGGCCTGCCCGAGGAGCGGCCCGCCTCCGGCGAGGAGGCGGCCGGGTTGCTGGCCGCCTGCGCGCACGACGGTCGCCGCGTGCGTTTCCGCGGGGGCACCACCAAGCTCGGATGGGGCAACCCGGTGCAGGCCGACGTCGCGCTCTCCACAGCCGCGCTGGACCAGATCGTCGAGCACAACCCCGGGGACCTCACCGCGGTCCTGCAGGCCGGCGTGCGGCTCGCCGACGCCCAGGCGGCCTTCGCGGCTGCGGGCCAGCAGCTCATGCTCGACCCGCCGCTCGGTCACGGGAACGGGGCGACCGTCGGCGGCATCGTCGCCACCGCGGACGCCGGGCCGCTGCGCCACCGCTACGGCCCCGCCCGCGACCTGGTCCTCGGCGTCACCCTCGCGCTGCCCGACGGGACGCTCGCGCGGGCGGGCGGGAAGGTCATCAAGAACGTCGCCGGCTATGACCTCGCCAAGCTCTCGACCGGCGCCTACGGCACGCTCGGGCTCGTCGTCCAGGTGGCGGTACGGCTCCATCCCGTGCCCGAGCGCACCGCGAGCGTCGCCGCCGAGGGCGACGATCCGGACGCGCTCGGAGCGGCCGTCGCCCGCCTGGCGGTCGCGCCGCTGGAGGACGAGGCGCTCGACGTCGCGTGGCGCGAGGGCCACGGCGGCGTCATCGCCCGCTACGGCGGTCCGGCCGCCCCCGAGCACGCGCGCGACGCCGCGCGGCTGCTCGGCGACGGCGGCCTGGCGGTCCGCATCGTCGAGGAGGACGAGGAGCCGTGGGCCCAGCAGCGGACGGCTCAGCGCGCGTCGGACGGCGCGATCGTGCGCGTCTCGGCGCTGCCCGACCAGCTCCCGCGCCTGCTGCGCGCCGCCGACGGGCACGGCGCCGCCCTGGTCGCCCGCGCCGCGTTCGGGACGTCCTGGATCCGCCTCGCGTCAGCCGCCGACGACGAGCTCGCCGCCGCGGTCCGTGCGCTGCGCGAAGCCCTCGCGCCCGCGCCCTGCGTGGTCCTCGACGCGCCCGAGGCCGTACGGGCGGCGGTCGATCCGTGGGGCGCGCAGGACCGAGGGGTGCTCGCGCTCTCGCGGCGGCTGAAGGAGCGCTTCGACCCCGACCGCACCTGCAACCCCGGCGTCTTCGTGGGAGGAATCTGACCGCATGACCGGCACCGCTCCCAAGCCCGCGCTCGCCGTCACGCGGCACGACCCCGGCGGGGGGGCGAAGGGCGAGCCGCGCCCGGGGCCGCTGGGCGACGCGCACGCCCCGCCGCTGGCCGAGCTCATCGACGACTGCGTGCACTGCGGCTTCTGCCTCCCCACGTGCCCGACCTACGTGCTCTGGGGCGAGGAGATGGACTCCCCGCGCGGGCGCATCGTGCTCATGCGCGACGGCCTGGAGGAGGGCAACGAGCTCTCGCCCGAGCTCGTCGGGCACCTCGACAACTGCCTGGGCTGCATGGCGTGCGTGACCGCATGCCCCTCGGGGGTCAAGTACGACCAGCTCCTGACCCGGGCGCGCCCGCAGATCGAGCGCCGCTTCGCCCGCCCGCGCGCCGAGCGGCTCTTCCGCCGCGCGATCTTCGCGACCTTCCCCCACCCCGGGCGGCTGCGGCTGGCGGCGCCGTTTGCGTCGCTGGCGGGGGCGCTGGGGCTCCCCCGGCTCGCGGGCAGGCTGCCGGGCATCGAGCGTTCCCCGACGTTGCGCACCCTCGCGACGCTCGCGCCCGACGTCCCCGTCTCGGCCGTTGTGCGACGCCTGCCCGAGGTCACCCCCGCGACGGGCCCGCGCCGCGGCGAGGTCGCCTTCCTGCAGGGCTGCGTGCAGCGGGTGTTCTTCGCCGGCGCCAACGAGGCGACGGTCGCCGTGCTGGCCGCCGAGGGCTGGGAGGTCCACGCGCCCCGGCGCCCGCGCTGCTGCGGCTCGCTGGGCCTGCACGCGGGCTACGAGGAGCACGCGCGCGCGCAGGCCAAGGAGACGATCGAGGCTTTCGCGGGCTACGACACCGTCGTCGTCAACGCCGCCGGCTGCGGGTCGGGGATGAAGGACTACCGCCACCTGCTCGACGACGAGCCGGCGTGGGCGCAGCGGGCCGCCGCGTTCTCCGACAAGGTCCGCGATGTCCTCGAGCTGCTCGCCGAGCACGAGCCGGTGGCCGAGCGCCACCCGCTCGAGCTGCGCGTGGCCTACCACGACGCCTGTCACCTCGCCCACGCCCAGGGCGTCACCGCGCAGCCGCGCGAGCTCCTGGGCGCCATCCCGGGCCTCGAGCTGCTCGAGCCCGCCGAGCCGGCGATCTGCTGCGGCTCGGCGGGCATCTACAACCTCGTCAAGCCGCAGGCGGCCGCCGAGCTCGGGAGTCGCAAGGAGGCCCACCTGCGCGACACCGGAGCCGACGTCGTCGCCGCCGCGAACCCCGGCTGCGCGCTGCAGATCGCGGCGCGCGCGCCCCAGGGCGAGACGCCTCTGCGCGTCCTTCATCCGATGGAGATCCTGCACATGTCGCTGACCGGAGGCCGAGCCTGATGTCGTTCACCGCCGTGCAAGGCGTCGAGGTCCGCGGCCCGCACCTCGAACGCGCCGACGAGATCCTCACCGCCGAAGCGCTCGCACTCGTGGCCGAGCTCGAGCGCGAGCTGCGCGACGAGCGCGACGCGTGCCTGGCGCGGCGCGAGGAGCGCGCGGCGCGGCTGGCCGCCGGAGAGTCGTTCGACTTCCTGCCCGAGACGCGCGAGGTGCGCGAGGGCGACTGGCGCGTCGCGGCCGTTCCCGCCGACCTCCAGGACCGCCGCGTCGAGATCACCGGGCCGCCGGAGCGCAAGATGACCATCAACGCGCTGAACTCCGGCGCGCGCGGCTGGATGGCCGACTTCGAGGACTCCAGCGCGCCGACGTGGGCCAACGTCGTCGGCGGCCACGTCAACCTCGTCGACGCGATCGATGCGACGATCGAGTACACGGCGCCCGACGGCCGCGAGTACCGCCTCGCCGACGAGACGGCGACGATCCTCATGCGCCCGCGCGGGTGGCACCTGTCCGAGAAGCACCTGCTCGTCGACGGCCGCCGCGCCGGCGGCGGGCTGGTGGACTTCGGCCTGTTCATGGCCAACGAGGCGCCGCGGTTGCTCGAGCGCGGCTCGGGGCCCTACCTGTACCTCCCCAAGATGGAGAGCCACCTCGAGGCGCGGCTGTGGAACCGGGCCTTCGAGATCGCCCAGGACCGCCTGGGCATCCCCCGCGGGACGATCAAGGCGACGGTGCTCGTCGAGACGATCCCCGCCGCGTTCGAGATGGACGAGATCCTCTTCGAGCTGCGCGAGCACTCCGCCGGGCTCAACGCCGGGCGCTGGGACTACATCTTCTCGATGATCAAGTGCTTCCGCGACCGGCGCGAGTTCGTCCTTCCCGACCGCACCGACGTGAAGATGACCGTGCCGTTCATGCGCGCCTACACCGAGCTGCTCGTGAAGACCTGCCACCGCCGAGGCGCCCACGCGATGGGCGGCATGGCCGCGCAGGTCCCGAGCCGCAGCGACCCCGAGGCGGCGCGCAGCGCCGTCGAGGCCGTGCGGGCCGACAAGCGCCGCGAGGCGGGCGACGGCTTCGACGGCACGTGGGTCGCCCACCCCGACACCGTGGAGGCGGCCACGGCCGAGTTCGACGGCGTGCTGGGCGAGCGCGCCAACCAGATCGACCGCCGCCGAGACGACGTCGAGGTGACGGCGGCGGAGCTCCTCGACGTCGGCTCGACGCCCGGGGCGATCACCGAGCAGGGTCTGCGCATGGACGTCAACGTCGGCATCCAGTACATCTCCTCGTGGCTGCGCGGCAACGGCGCGGCGGGGATCTACGGCCTGATGGAGGACGCCGCCACGGCGGAGATCTCGCGCTCTCAGGTGTGGCAGTGGCTGCGCCACGGGGTGAAGCTCGAGGACGGCACGCCGGTCACCCGCGAGCTCGTCCAGCGGCTGGAGACCGAGGAGCTCGAGCGCATCCGCTCGGAGATCGGCGACGACGAGTGGTTCGAGCGAGAGGGCCGCCCTGCGCTCTCCCGCGAGCTCTTCGAGCAGGTCGCCCTCGCCGAGTCCTACGAGGCCTTCCTCACCCTGCCGGCCTACGAGCGGTTGGAGGACTGAGGGCTTCACCGCTCGCGTCCACCGCGCGCCGGAAGGCGCCGGCGCCCTCGACGCGCGCGCCGGCCGCCCGCACCCGCCGCGCGAGGGCCACGGAGGCGACGACGCCGTCTTCGGCGACGCGGGGCGCGACCGCCTGACGGGCGCAGAGGGCGACGACACGCCCTACGGCGGCTCCGGCGCCGACGTGCTGTCGGGCGGCCCGGGCGACGATCGCCTCGCCGGCGGCCCGCGCGCCGACTTCCTGGAGGGAGGCGAGGGGATCGACCGCTGCCGGATGCCGTTCACGGGCGGCGACGCCGGGGACGGCTGCGAATGAGACGGGGCGTGGCGGCGGGGCGCGGCGGTCCGCCGCTCACCCGCCGTAGAGCGCCTCGATCTGCTGCGCGTACTTCTCGTTGATCGGCTTGCGCTTGAGCTTCATCGTGGGCGTCAGCTCGTCGCCGCCGGGCAGCCAGTCGCCGTCCATGATCGCGAACTTCTTGATCTGCTCGACGCGCGCGAGCTGCTGGTTGGCGACATCCACACCCTCCTGGATGGCCGCGCGCATCCCCTCGTGGCCGGAGAGCTCCTGGAGCGAGGCGCCCTGGAGGCCGTTGTTCGCCGCCCACGCCGGGGCGAAGTCGGCGTCCAGCACGATCAGCGCCGTGTTGTAGGGCCGCGCGTCGCCGATCACCGCAGCGTTGCCGATCAGCGGGCTCGAGCTCTTGATGGCCGACTCGATGTTCGACGGCGACATGTTCTTGCCGGCCGCGTTGATGATGATCTCCTTCTTGCGATCGACGATCCGCAGGTAGCCGTCGTCGTCGAACTCGCCGATGTCGCCGGTCGCCAGCCAGCCGTCCTCGCTGAGCGCCTCGCGCGTCTTGTCGGGCAGGTTGCGATAGCCGAGCATCACGATCCCGCCCTTGATGAGGACCTCGCCGTCGTCGGCGAGCTTGATCTCGACGCCGGGGTTCGGCGGGCCGACGGTGCCGATCTTGACCTTGCCGGGCGGGTTGCACGCGCCGGCGCCGCAGGTCTCGGACATCCCCCACAGCTCGGCGAGCTCGATGCCGATGGCGTGGAAGAAGAGCAGCACCTCGGGCGGCGTGGGCGCCGCGCCGACGTTGACCGCGACGACCTCGTCGAGCCCGAGCTGCGCCCGCAGCCCCGAGAAGATCTCGGCGTCGGCCTTGGCCACCGCGGCGGCGAGGTCCTCCGGCACCGGCTCCTTCGCCTGCTCGAGGCGCACCTTCTGGATCGCCGCCTCGAGCGCTGCGGCCATCGTCCGCTGCTGCTCGTCGGGCTGGGCGGCGACCATGGCCTCCAGGCCGGACTTGAGCTTCTCCCAGATCCGGGGCACAGCGAAGAACCACGTCGGGCAGACGGTGGGAAGGAACGAGACGATCTCACGAGGGTTGGCGCAGCACGTCACCGTCATCCCGTAGACCACCGGAAGGTAGTGGTGAGCGTTGCGCTCGGCGACGTGGGCGGCCGGCAGCCAGGAGATCACCTTGGCGGCGTCGGGGAAGTGGATCAGCTCCTCGACGGCCTGCACCGCGCTGAAGAGGTTGCGATGCGAGAGCTGGACGCCCTTGGGCGGCCCTGTGGTGCCCGAGGTGTAGATGAGGGTCAGGACGTCGTCGGGCTGGATCGTGGCGACCGAGGCCTCGACGTCGAAGTCCGGGTTCGAGCCCTCGATGTCGGCGAGCGGCACGGTGCCCTCCGGCGCCTCGCCGTCGAGCACGATCACGTGCTCGAGCGCGGGGGCCTGCTCGCGCGCCGCGAGGACCTGGGGCAGGTAGGCCTGCTCGACAATGGCGACCTCGGAGGCCGCGTCGTTGAGCAGGTACTCGATCTGGTCGGGCGTGTAGGTCTGGTAGATCGAGTAGGGCGTGGCGCCGAGGCTCGCGACCGCGAGATCCACGACGTGGAACTCCGGGCGGTTGGAGAGCATGATCGCCACGGTGTCGCCGCGCGAGACGCCGAGCTTGGCGAGCCCGCCCGCAAGGGCGTCGACGCGATCGCGCAGCTGCGACCAGGTCAGCGAGACCTCGTCCTCCTTGGTTCGCACGGCGACGCGATCGGGCACACGCTCGGCGGTGCGCCGGAAGGCCTCCGCGAGGTTCGGTGCGTCAACGGGGCGCCCCCGGGGGGACTCCGTGCCAACCGTGCTGCTCTCCATGGGCTCTCCCTCGATCCGTACGACCCTCGTGACGAACGCTACCGCAGCGCGCCGGGCCGGCGGGGGCGATCAGGGCGCCCGGCCGGGCGGAGGCGCCGGCCCACGACCGCAACGTCCCGCCGCCGGGCGGGTTGAGACCGGAGGGCGGCCCGTTCCGCCCATGCCGCTACCCTCCCCGACTTCGTGCGCGCGCTCCGAGCACTCATCCCCGCCGCGCCTGTACCGCTGCTCGCCGCGGTGGTCGCCTGCGTGCTGCTTGCGCCGGCCGGCGCGCTCGCCGACCCCGGCACCGCGGGCGACCAGCGCCGCGCCGCGCAGGACCGCTCGCCCGCGGAGCCCCCGGCCCCGCGCTCGCTCCCCTCTCCCTTCCGCCCCGCGCCGCCGGAGGCCGACCGCGGCGCCGGGGCGATCGGGCGCTCGGCGGCGAGCCCGCCGCGCGCCCAGACGCTCACCGACGGCTGGGAGTTCCGGCTCGGCGCGAGCTACGAGGCCGACGCGAGCGACTGGGAGCAGGTCAGCGTGCCCCACGTCATGGACGGTCGGCCGCTGGCGAGCTCGTTCCCCGGCACCGTAGGCTGGTACCGGCTTCGCTTCCAGGCGCCCGCCGCGCCGAGCGGCTACGACTTCGCCCTCGCCTTCGGCGAGGTCCGCCGCAAGGCCACGGTGTACCTCAACGGCCGCCAAATCGGCTCCAGCGACGATCCCTACACCCCGTTCACCGTCGGCGCGACGGGGCTGCGCAAGGGAGCCGAGAACGAGCTCACGGTGCGCGTCGACAACACCAAGGGGCCCGAGGTCAGGGACGGCTGGTGGAACTGGGGCGGCATCGTGCGTCCGGTGGCGCTCATGCCGCGCGGCGGCGTGGCCCTCTCGGCGCTCGGCCTCATCCCCCAGCTCACCGAGCGTCGCGACGCCGCCACGCTGCGGGTCGACGCGCTCGTTGCCAACCACACCACGCGTGCGGTCACGCCGTCGATGCTGGTCACACTGACCTCGCCCGCGGGCACGGTGACGCGCAAGCGCTACCGCCTGCCCTCGGTGGCGGCCCGGCGCTCGCGCCAGGAGCTCCTGCAGGTGCCGGTCAAGGGACGGCCGGAGCTGTGGTCGCCGACCAAGCCGCAGCTCTACAGCGCCCGCGTGAGCACCACCACGGCGTCGGGGACCGAGCAGATCGACACCAGGCGCATCGGGATGCGCAAGCTCGAGGTCCGCAGCGGGCGCCTGTACCTCAACGGGCGGGCGGTGCAGCTGCGCGGCGCCGCGCTGCACGAGGACGCGCCAGACCGCGGAGCAGCGCTCACCGACGACGACGTGGAACGGATCGTCTCTGAGCTCCAGGACGTCGGCGCGAACGTCACCCGCACCCACTACCTCTTCGACGAGCGCCTGCTCACCCGCTTCGACGAGGAGGGCATCCTCGTGTGGAACGAGGCCCCGATCTATCACCGCGAGCGTCCCCTCAAGAGCATCGCCGGCCGCCGCGACGCGCTCGCCCAGCTCAAGCGCACGATCGTCGCCGCCCGCAACCACCCATCGGTCTTCGCGAACTCGGTCGGCAACGAGCTGGCCAACGAGCCGGACAAACGCGTCACGACCAAGCGGTATCTGAGGGCCGCCGCGACGCTGGCGCGCCGTCTGGACCCGACGGTCCCCGTCGCGCTCGCGATCCGGTCAAAGCCCGGAACGCCGCGCCAGCGCACCTACAAGGCGTTCGACCTGCTCGGCTTCAACCATTACCTCGGATGGTATCCGTGCCCGCCGTCGGCGCCGACCTCGCTGTCCCAGCTCGGCCCGTGGATCGACACGCTGCGGCGCCAGTACCCCGACAAGGCGCTGATGATGAGCGAGTTCGGCGCCGAGGCGAACCGCGACGGCCCCTCCGCCGAGAAGGGCACCTACGCCTACCAGACCGGCTTCATCAGGCGGACGCTCGACGTCGTCGACGACAAGCCCTTCCTCGCCGGCGCGGTCTACTGGACGCTTCGCGACTTCGCGGTCCGCCCGAAGTGGGACGGCGGCACCTGCGACACGCCCACCGAGAACGACACGATCTTCAACAAGGGCCTGCTCGGCTACGACGACGCGGCGACCCCTAAGCCCGCGTGGTCGCTCGTGCGCGACCGCTTCCGGGCGACGCCGCTCTACGCCCCGCGGTGACGACCGCCCGGTTGCCTCGGACGAGTCGGAGCGCGTAGCGACAACCAGTAGCCTTCCGGTTACGGTAGCCGTTCGGTTACCATTCCCTCCGTGGCCGGCCGTCTCGCCGCAGGGGACCCCTTCGACGCCCTCGGCGACCCGAACCGCCGGGCCATTGTCGAGCTTCTGCGAACCGGTGAGCGCTCCGTGCGCGAGATCGCCGACTCGTTGCCGATCACGCGTCCCGCGGTCTCGCGGCACCTCCGTCTCCTGGGGGAAGCAGGGCTCGTCGTCGCCGAGCCGCGCGGAACGCGCCGGCTCTACCGGCCTGCACGACGAGGGCGTCGCAGCGGTCCGTGCCTACCTCGAGGAGGTCTGGGGCGACGCCGCTCGGCGCTTCCGGCTGGCGGCTGAGAACATCCGCCCCGAGGAGCAGGCGCCGTGATCGAGCCGCTGCGTCTGACCCTGACGGTCGACTGCCCCGTCTCCCACGCGTTCTCGATGTGGGCGACGCGCACCTCGCTGTGGTGGCCGCTCGGCCACACGGTCACCGGCGAGGACGGCCGCGCTCAGCGCAGACCGTGACGCTCTCGGGCCGGCCGCTGCTGGGTCCGAAGCGGATCCGCGCGCGGACCAGTCGGGGCGCGCTGCCCGAGGCGTAGCCGTTCTCCAGGCGCACGCTCGCGTCGCGGCCCAGGGTAACCCGCTGGCCCCCGCCGCTGAGCACGCGGCCCTGCACGGAGGGTCGCGCGGTGAAGAAGACCGACTGCTCGAAGCGGTCCCCGCGGCGCGCCGACCAGCTCATCCGCACGCCGCACGCGGTGGGCGCGAAGGTGAACCGCCCGCCGCCCCGCACGATCGCGCCGCCCGAGGTCCGAAAGCCGCCGCCGGCGGTTACGGTGCCGCCGCGGCTGACGCGCATGGTGCGCCCCTCGGGAAAGGAGGTCTGACCGCCTCGGCGCAGGAGCGGGCCGGCGCCGTCGGGGCGCCGCGCGGTGCGGGGTCGGATGGGCAGCACGTCGGTCCAGGTGTCGCCGCTTCGCTCCTTCAGTGCGACGAGGCCGAAGTCGTTGCGCAGGTCGCGCGCGGCGCGGGTGGAGCCCGTCCGGCGCACGGCGAACCACAGCGCGCCGCGGCGAACGACGGCGAAGCGGCTGCGGCGCAGTGAGAGCAGCGCCGCGCCGGGGTGGTCGGCGCCGATCGCCCCGACCCGTCGTGCCACGCCGTTCATCTCCTCGAGCGCCCAGTTCAGCGACACCAGCGCGACGCCGGCGAAGGACGGCGCGCCGGTGCTCGCGTCGGTCCCGCGCACCCCGCCGCGCACGTCGCGGCGCAGGGCCGGCGTCACCCACAGGCCGCCGGGGCCGTTGCCGTAGTTGTCGCGCAACCGCGTGAGCGCGCGCTCGGTCACCCCGCGGAACTGCGCGTCGCGAGCCGCGCCCGAGCCCGGCAGGCGCGCGGCGGACTCGGTGCCAAGCGCGGTCGCGGTCAGCGCCCAGACGTCCTCCTGCCCCCGGCCGAAGTAGGCGAGGTCGCCGTCGGGCGCCGTCAGCTCGACCGAGGCGTTGGCCATGTCGCGCAGCGTGCCGCGCGCGCGTCCCGAGCCCCGGCTGCCGAGCAGCTCGAGCGCCCGCGCGTAGAAGCCGGCCGAGAAGCCGTGGTAGGCGAGCGGCTGGTCGGGCGGGTCGGAGAACACGAACGTCCGCTGGCCGCGGGCCCGCACGACGTCGGCGGCGCCCATGCGCGGCACGTCGCGGTTGAGCAGCCGCAGGGTCAGGCGCCGCACGAGCGCACGCTTGCCGCCGAGGATCGAGCCGGGCCGGCCCGAGCGCAGACCGCTGCGCTCGAGCTCGAGCATCGCGATCGCCTCGATGAGGTAGTGGTTGGAGTAGCGGCTGGTCTGCGGTCGGCGGTAGATCGTGGAGATCGGGCGCAGTCCACGCAGCCAAGCCTCCCAGCGCCCGCGCAGGCGCAGGAACTGGGCGTCGCCGGCAAGCTCGCGGCGGGCGAGGTTGTAGGCCGAGGCCATCGCCATGTACTCGAACACGCTGCCGCGCTTGTGGAAGCCCTTGGGCCGGCGCAGTACCCACGACACGCCCTTCAGGCCCGACCGCACGAGCGCCGGCTCGGAGTCGCGCACCCCGGTCTGGATGAGCGCGTAGCCGAGCATCGCGTCGCCGTAGCGCGAGTACGCGAACTCGGTCCCGTAGTACCGGTCGGTGTAGTCGCGGAAGCGCCCGTTGGCGTCCTGCTGGGCAGGCCACGCCGCCGCGATGTCACGCGAGAGGGAGTCCCAGCGCTCGGGCACGGCGGCGTGGGCGCTCCCCGCGAGGACACCGCACGCGACGGCTGCGACCACGAGCGCCATCGCCGCCGCGCGGCGACACCTCATGGCCGGCACGTCCGGATCCGCATCACGCCGTCCCGCGGCGCCGCGAGGATCGCTCGCGCGCGGAGGAGGCGCGGGTCAAGTCCTGACACATAGCCCTTCTGGAGCGACACGCGCACCACCGCCCCCGAGAAGCTGACCTTCTGGGCCTCGTCGGCGAGCACCGAGCCCCGCAACCGCGGCGGGCTCGCATTGTCGACGAAGAACGTCGAGTAGTCGTAGCGGTCGCCGGAGCGCACCGGGAAGCTCAGGCGCGCTCCGCAGCTGGTCGCCCGCCACGTCCAGCGCACGCCGCGCCGCAGCCAGCGCCGCTGGACGGACCGGTAGCCGCCGGCCACCGTGACCTCGCCGCGCCCCGTCGTCAACCGCGCGCCGCGCGGCAGGCCCCGCCCCCCGCCCGAGAGCAGGACCGGGCCGACGCTGTCGGGACGCGCCGAGGTTTGCGGGCGCAGGCGCAGCACGTCGCTCCAGACGCCGTCGCGCAGCGTCTTGAGGGCGACGAGCCCGAAGTCGTAGCGCAGGTCGTTCTTGCGCTTGCTCGAGGCCTGGCGCTTGACCGCGAACCACACGTCGCCCCGGCGTACCACCCCGAGCCGGCTCTCGCCCTTGGAGACCGCTTCGGCGCTGTCGGCGTCGGCGCCGATGGTGGAGACCGGCCGCTCGGACCGGCGGTCCATCTCGTCCAGCGCCCAGTTGAGCGGCACGAGCGTGAGGCCGGTGAAGGCGACCGCGCCCGCGTAGCCGTCGATCTCGCGCAGCGCGGCGCGCAGGTTCGCCTTGAGCGCCGGGGTCACCCACCAGCCCAGCGGTCCGTTGCCGTAGGCGTCGCGCAGTCGACCGAGGACACGGTCGGTGACGGCGTGGTAACGGGCGATCTGCCCGGCGCGCGCGCCGGGGCTGTTGGCCGCCGCCTCCGTCGCGGCGGCAAGCGACGCGTTGGCCCACGAGTCCTCCTGTGAGCGTCCGTAGTAGGCGAGGTCGCCGTCGGGAGCGGTCACCCACACCGAGGCGTTGGCGGCGTCGAGGATCGGCTCGCGCGTCCGCGTCGCGGAGCGGGCGCCCAGCACGCTGACCGCGCGCGCGTAGACGCCCGAGGAGAGGCCGAAGTAGGCCAGCGGGTTGTCGGGCGGGTCGGAGTGCACCCACGTCCCCACGCCCTGCACGTCGATGTTCGCGCGCCGGTTGATGCTCGGAACGCGCTCGTTGAGGAGGAAGCGCGTCACCTTCAGGGCGTCGGCGCGCCTGCCGCCGAGGATCGCGTCCCGGCGGTCGGAGCGAAGCCCGGTGTCCAGAAGCTCGAGGATCTCCACCGCCTCGATCAGGAAGTGGTTGCCGTAGCGCGTGGTGTCGGGCTTGCGGTAGATCGTCGTGATGAGCGGCTGGCGGCGCATGAAGGCCTCCCACGACGCCTTGCCCGCCAGGAACAGCGGGTTGGCGGGCTGGCGCTTGCGCATCAGGTTGTAGGTCGAGGCCACCGCCATGCCCTCGAAGGAGGTCGGCAGTCGCGCCTGCAGCCGGCGCTGGCCGACGATGTAGGTGATCGCCTTCACCCCCGAATCGACGAGCCGCTGATCGCCCTCGCGCAGGCCCGTCATGACGAGCCCGTAGCCGAGCAGCGACTCGCCGTAGCGCGCGTTGCCAAGCCCCTTGCGGCAGCGGGGCACGTTGCAGAAGGCCTTGCCGCCGCCGTACACGTAGTCGGGGAACCAGCCGACCGACTTCTGGAGCGACGGCCACGGGCGCGCCATCTCGCGGGCCAGCGCGCGCCACTGGTCCGGTGCAGCGGCCGCCGCGCTCGAGGGGCCGGTCAGCGCCCCGGCGACGAGCAGACCGACGACCACCGCGGCGAGCAGCGGCACGGGCAGCGCGATGGGGCGTCGAAGGGGTCGCATCGGCGCGTGGACTCCGAAACGGGACCGGCCGTCGCGAGTTGCGGCGGCCGAGCGGCGCAGGCTAGCGCACGTTGAAGCCGTCGCCCGTCAGTCGCCCGATGTCGTTGGAGAGGCCAATGAAGAAGAAGAGCAGCACGATCACGAAGCCCACCACCCCCGCGCGCTCCATGACAGCGAACGGGATGGCGCGCCCGCGCACCTTCTCGGCGAGCGCCCAGAAGATGTGGCCTCCGTCGAGGGGCAGGAACGGGAAGAGGTTGATGATCCCGAGCGACAGCGAGATGAGCGCGAGGACCTCGAAGGCCCGCGTGGCGTCGAACTCGACCGACTGGCGGGTGACCTCGTAGGTCCCGACGACGCCGGAGAGCTTCTTGCGCTCCTTGGGCTCGAAGATCCGCCCGATCGTCTCGACGGTGAGCTTCGAGACGCGCCACATGCCGGTGACGCTGAGCGAGGCGGCCTCCGCGACGCCGACGGGCTGATGGACGGCGGCGAACGAGAACCCGATGAGCGGGCGCGCCGCCTCGGCGTCGTAGGTCGGCGCGACGATGACCGTCTTGGTGGCGCCGTCGCGACGCACGACGATCCGGGCGGGCGTCGTCGCGACGCACCCGTTGGTCTGGCGTCCCGCGCAGCGGTGGGTGCCGATCTGGTCGCGAAGCGTCTCGGCGTCGCCCCGAACGCCGTCGATCGAGACGATCCGGTCGTCTCGCAGCAGCTGCCCGGCCCCGGCGCTCTTCGGGTCGACCCGCGCGACGGCGGTGGTCTGCACGAGCTTGCCGTTGGCCAGGTAGAGCGCCGCGAGGATCAGGAAGGCGAGGAGGATGTTCATCGCGGGCCCCGCGGCGATCACGACGATGCGCTTCCACACCGGCTGGCGGGAGTAGGCGCGGGGCAGGACGTCGGCAGGGATCTCCTCGTTGGGGTTCATGCCGGTGATGCGGACGTAGCCGCCGAGCGGGATGGCCCCCACGCCGTACTCGGTCTCCCCGCGGCGGACCTTGAAGAGCAGCGGCGGGAAGAACAGCGCGAAGCGCTCGACGCGCATGCCGACCGCCTTGGCGGCCATGAAGTGGCCGAGCTCGTGCAGGATGATGAGCGCCGCGAACCCGGCGAAGGCGAGCAGCCAGCTCATCGTGTCGCCGGCGCCTCAACCAGGCGGGCCGCGACCGCGCGCGCCTCGCGGTCGGCCTCGTAGAGCGACTCGAAGGCGCGCACCGGGGTCGTCCCGAGCTGGTCGAGCGTCGTCTCGATCACCCGCGGGATGCCCAGGAAGTCCAGGCGCCCGTTCATGAAGGCGTGCACGGCGATCTCGTTGGCGGCGTTGAGCACGCACGGGGCGGTGCCGCCGGCGCGCCCGGCCTCACGGGCCAGCCCCAGGCACGGGAAGGTCGCCTCGTCGACCGCCTCGAAGGTCAGCGCGCCAAGCGCCGGGAGGTCGAGAGTCGCAACGCCCGGGACCTCGACCCGCTCGGGGTGGTGCAGCGCGGCGGAGATCGGCACGCGCATGTCGGGGTAGCCGAGGTGCGCGAGCGTCGCACCATCACAGAGGTTGACGAGACTGTGGACGATCGACTGTGGATGCACGACGACGTCGATGCGCTTGTACGGGACGCCGAACAGATGGTGGGCCTCGATGACCTCGAGGCCCTTGTTCATCAGGGTGGCCGAGTCGATGGTGATCTTGCCGCCCATCGCCCACGTCGGGTGGGCGAGGGCCTGCTCCACGGTGACGCCCTCGAGCTCAGCGCTGCCCCGTCCCCGGAACGGGCCGCCCGAGGCGGTGACCACGAGCCGGTCGACGGTGCCGGCCTGCTCGCCGGCGATGAGCTGGTAGAGGGCCGAGTGCTCGGAGTCGACGGGGATGATCTGGGCGCCCGTCCCTTCGGCGAGCTGGGTCACGAGCTCGCCGCCGACCACCAGCGACTCCTTGTTGGCCAGAGCGAGGTCGATGCCCTCGCCCAGGGTCGCCACGGTGGGCCCGAGGCCGGCCGAGCCGACGAGCGCGTTGAGGACCAGGTCGGCCCCGGTATCAGTGACGAGCGATACGAGGCCCTCGGGGCCGGTGAGCACCTCGCCGTCGGCCCACGCCTCACCCGCCAGCGCACCCGCGTCGGGGTCCGTGAGCGCGATGCGGCGAACGCCGTGACGGCGCGCCTGCTCGACCAGCTCGCGCCACGAGCCCTGCGCGGACAGCCCGACGAGCTCGAGCTCGTCCGAACGCTCGACAAGCTCGAGCGCCTGGGTGCCGATCGACCCTGTCGAGCCGAGGATGAGGAGACGCCGCATCGACGGCCAGTGTAGGTAGCCGGCCTCAACCGACGATCAAGGGTCGGCCGGGCGCTTCCGCGGAAGCGCGCCGCCGGCGTCTACAGCGGCGACGAGGGAGGTGAAGGGCATCGGACCGGTTGCAGGGTGCATAACTGCGCACTCGATCCGCAGACGGCAACGCGAGCGCGCGTGCTCGCCCTCCCTCCCTCCCTCCCTCCCTCCCTCCCTCCCTCCCTCCCTCCCTCCCTCCTGGTCGATGCTGTAGACGCGGGGAACCTCGCCGCCGCGGGAGGCCGGCGGGCGTCGCCGCCACCCGCCGCTGCGGGCCCCGCCGCCGCCAGGCGTCCCCACGCTCTAGCCTGCCAGCGCGATGGCCGCCACGGACCGGAGCGCCGCGGCGCGCGGTGGGGCTCGGACGGAACGCGGGGCGCCCCGTCCCCCCTCCCCTCGCCTGAGTGCACGCGAGCTCGGGGCGCTGGCGATCGCCGCCACCCTGCTCGCCGTCGTCATGCACTGGCCGCTGGTGCTGCACCTGGGTAGCGACGTACCGCGCGACCTCGGCGACCCGCTCTCGCAGGCCTGGCAGGTGGCGTGGGGCGGGCACGCTCTCGCCCATCAGCCGCTTCGCTTCTTCGACGCGAACCAGTTCTGGCCGCTTCCCGACAGCCTGGCCTTCTCCGACGCGCTGGTCGGCTACGCCCCCGCCGGGCTGATCGGCGACGGCGTCTCGGCGGCGATCGCGCGCTACGACCTGCTCTTCCTCTTCGCCTACGCGCTGGCCTTCGCCGGCGCTTACCTGCTGGGTCGCGAGCTTGGCCTGCGACCGCTCGCCGCCTCGCTCACGGGCGCCGCCTTCGCCTACGCGCCGTGGCGACTGGAGCAGGACGGCCACCTCCACGTCCTCTCGAGCGGTGGCATCCCGCTCACCGTCTTCCTGTTGCTCCGCGGCTACCGCTCGCGACGGCCTGTGCTCGTGCTCGCGGGATGGCTGGTCGCGGCCTGGCAGCTCGCGATCGGCTTCTCGACGGGGATCCTGCTCGCGTACCTGCTGCTCGGCCTCGGCGTCCTCACCGGTGTCGCCTGGTGGCGGCGGCGCCCGCACCCGGTGCCCGACCGCCCGCTGGTGGTCGCGACCGCCGCCGGCGTGCTGGCCTTCGCCGCCGTGGCCGTGGTCCTCGCCCGGCCCTACCTGCGGGTCCTGGACGACCACCCCGAGGCGCGGCGCTCGGCATCGGACGTCGCGGGCTTCTCGGGGCCGGTGTGGGAGTTCCTCGTCGCGCCCGAGGCCAACCTCGTGTGGGGGCGCGCTACCAGCGGCCTGCGCACCCAGCTCGAGTTCGTTCCCGAGCAGACCCTGTTCCCCGGCCTCGCGATCCTGGTCCTTGCCGTCGCCGGCCTCGGCGCGTGCGCGCTGGGGCGGCGGCTGCGCATCGGCCTGGGAATCGCCGTGGTGGCGCTCGCTGCCATGGCCCTGGGCTTTCCCGACTCCGGCGCGCGCTGGTCGACCCCGTACTGGTACCTCTACCACTTCGCTCCCGGCTTCTCGGCGATCCGCGTGCCGGGGCGCATGTTGGTGCTCCTGACGCTCGTCCTCGCGCTCCTGGCGGGCGCGGGCGCGCAGAGAGCCCTGGCGTGGGCCGAACGGCGAAGAACTCGTGGAGCGTCACGGATGGCACCCTCGCGACTCGCGTCGCTGCTCGGCGTCGCCCTCATCGCCGCTGTCCTCCTCGAGGGGTCGGGATTTGATCTCCAGGGGCTGTCCGTGCGCGGGCCAACCCAGCAGACCGCCCCGACCGCGCCGGCCGGCCTCGCGGCCGCCCGCCCGCCGCTGCTCCAGTTGCCCGCCCAGGCCGACGACAACCGCCACTACCTGCTGTGGTCGACCGCCGGCTTCGGGGACATGGTCAACGGTCGCTCGAGCTTCGTGCCGCGCCAGTTCGCCAAGGTCACGCGGCGGGCGGCGGGCTTCCCAAGCGCTGCTTCGGTCGCCTACCTGCGCCGGCTCGGCGTGCGCACGGTGGTGCTCCACCGTCGCTGCCTGCGGGGCACGTCGTGGGCGGCGTGGGCCTCCAGGCCGGTCGGGGCGCTCGGGCTAGGACGCCAGGTCGGTCGCGTGCTCGTGCTCTACGACCTGCGTCCGCGCTGAGCGGCGCGCGCCCGCCCTCGCGCGCGACCCCACCGGCACCCCGGCCCGCAGGGCGAGGACGCCGATCGTCGCCCATCCCGCGAGCATCCCGGCGCCGACCATCACACCCTCCTGCCAGTTGCCGGTCACGACCGCGTCGCCTCCGCGCCACAGGGCCGGCGCGGCGCCGGCGATCACACCCCACCCCGCGACGGCGAGCGCCCCGCGCACGAGGTCGGCCCGCACCGCGGCCGGGTCGAGGCGCTCGGTGGCCCGCATCCCGGCGAACAACGCGGCGGCGACGAGCGCGAGGAGCGGGAGGACGGAGAGCCAGCTGGTGACCCCGAGGGGCACGAGCGGCGTGGTGGTGAGGATCCCATCCTCCACGCGGCGCACCCACAGGCCGACGTCGTCGTCGCCGATCAGCGGGTAGGTGCCCACGGCGAGCAGCATGGTCAGCAGCGAGGGAGCCGCGAGCCCGAGCGTCATGGCGGGGAAGCGCCGCAGCGCGAGGCCGAGCCCGAGGCACAGGAAGGGCAGCACGGGGATGAGGAAGCGCGGCCCCGGCGTGCCGCCGCCGAAGGGCAGCCAGTAGCCCGCGTCGTAGGCGAGGAAACAGACGGAGATCGCCGCCACCGTCAGCGCCTCGGCGCGCCGGCCGTGCCGGTGCAGCAGCCAGGTCCCCACCGCCCCCATGAACAGCACCGGCGAGAGGGCGAGCATGCCGCGCGAGGAGACCAGCAGCTGCAGCGCGACGCCCGGGTGCGGCACGCCGATGCCGAAGAAGCCGCCGTCGTTGAGCCCGAGCGTCCAGTGACCGGTGTAGCCCTGACGGTCGACCGCGTCGGCGTAGGAGAGGTGCGCGACGTCGCCGAAGGCCCACTGGTTGTAGAGCGCGAGCGGCACGAGGCCCGCGGCCACGCCTCCCGCGTACACCACCGCGCGGCGCACCCACCCCGGCCGCGCGATCGCGTAGAGGCCGACGATCGCCCCGGCGATGAACAACGGGTACTCGGTCACGACCGCGAGTCCCGAGAGCACGCCCGCGGCGGCGACCAGCCACAGCCGCGGCGGGCCGTCGCGCTCGCGCCACGCCACGGCGAAGGCCGCGAACCCGAGGAAGGTGGCGAGCATGTGGCCGAACAGCTCGGAGGCGAAGACCATCACGATCGTCCCCGCGCCGAGCAGCAGCGCCGCAGCCGTGCCGGTCCCCGGGCGCACCCGCTCGGCGAGCCCGTGGACGAGCAGCAGGAGGCCGAAGGCCGGCAACCCCGCGCCGAGCAGGGTCAGCGCCCAGACGATCGGCGCCTCGCCCTCGATCTCGTCGCGCACGCGCCTGGCGCGAGCGGGGTCGTAGCCGTAGGCGTGGACGAGCAGCGCGTGGTAGGCCCAGCGGCTGTCGCCCGTGCGATGGGCCGCGCGCGCGACGCCACGCGAGGCAGCCGGCGCGCCGACCCGCTCGAGCGCCTCGTAGAGGGGAAGCACCGCGAAGGGCATCCCCGGGGCCTTGACCGAGAAGAAGTGCCCGCCGGTCCAGGCCTTGTCGCGCGTCTCCCAGTGGTAGCGGTCGATCTGCGGCGTGCCGTCGCCCAGCGACTTGACCAGCGCGAAGTAGGAGGTCTGGGCCCACCCCAGCGCCTGCATGACGAACGCCCAGGCCAGGGCCAGGAGCACGAGTGCGAGTACGCCACGCCGCCGCTGCCGCCCCGTGTCGCGCGGCGAGGTCACCCCCGGGAATCTACCCGCCGCTGCTCGAGCACCTGGTCGAGCTCGGCCCCGTAGAGGAAGGCCACGCACGCGGCCCAGATCCACAGCATCAGGATCACGAGCGCCGAGAAGGTGCCGTAGGTGGCGTTGTAGCGCGCGAAGGTCCCCAGGTAGACGGAGTAGCCCGCCGTCGCCGCCACCCACAGGGCGACCGTCATCAGGGCCCCCGGCCGGAAGGGCCGGAACGAGCCGTCGCCCGAGGTCGGCCCGGCCCACCGCACCAGCCCCACGGCGAGCAGGGCGACCCCCGCGATGAGCGGCCAGCGGGCGATCTCCCAGACGACGCTCTTGACGTCGTCGAGGCCGATCGCATCGAGCACCACCCGGAGCAGGTCACCCGTGACGAAGAGGATGGCCGCCGCGAGGAGCCCGAAGAGGATGAGCACGACCGTCCACACCAGGTCGGTGGCCCGCTTGCGCAGCGAGCGGGGCACGACCCGGCCCCCGCTGATCCGGTCGAGCGACCGGCCGGCGTCGGTGAAGGACTTGGACGCGCCGTAGATCAGGGTGCCGAGGCCGACGAGCCCGACTGTGCTCGCAGACTCGGGCGAGCCGGCGATCGCTGTGCCGAGCAGGCTGCGCAGCACGTCCGCCACCGACGAGGACGCGCCAGCGTCAGAGGCCGACTTGGTGAGCGAGTCCACGGTGTCCTGGTCGCCGACCAGCCCGAACAGGGCCGCCGCTATCACCACGATCGGGATCGACGAGAACAACGCGTAGAACGCCAGCCCGGCCGCGCGCTCTGCCATGTCGTCGACGACGAAGCGGCGCGCGGCGGCGCCCAGGACGGTGCCCTGCGCGCGGGCAGCGGCGTCGAGGGCCCGCGCCCGCCCCTCTTCGATCGTGCGCTTGCGGTCCACGGCATCGCGCCGCTAGGACAGCAGCGCCGTCCAGATGTAGTAGCCGGCCGGGATCGTGAAGAGGACGGCGTCGAGCCGGTCCAGCGCGCCGCCGTGCGCGCCGAAGAGCCGCCCGGTGTCCTTGGTCGCGACGTCGCGCTTGATGTAGGACTCGAAGAGGTCGCCGACCGGGGCGGTGAGGCCGATCCCGAGCCCGATGAGCAGCGCGTCCGGCCCCGAGAGCCAGTCCTGGTAGAGCCCGGCGAACCACGTCGCGGCGATCGCGAAGACGAAGCCGAAGGCGAGGCCCTCGAGCGTCTTTTTGGGCGAGATGCGCCGCGACAGGGGACGCCGACCGAAGGCGCGACCGCCGAAGTAGGCGCCGGTGTCCCCGATGAACGTCCCGACGAGCACGTCGACGAGGATCCCGTCGCCGTGCGGGGTCTCGCGCAGCAGGACGGCGTGGGCGATGGCGAGGCCGATCCACCACACGCCGAGCATGGTCACAGCCATGGACAGCGTGGCGTTCTCGCGCACCGGCCGCAGCAGGGTGAAGCCGAAGAGCACCGGGACGAAGGCGACGAGCACGAGCAGCAACTGGAACTGGTCGCCATACAGCGCCGCGAGCGCGAGGGCGATGACCGCGAGGAAGCCGGCGAGCTTGGCCGGGTGGACCTCGCCGAGCAGCGTGTAGAGCTCGTGCAGGCAGATGATGCCGAGAGCGATCACCCCGAGCGCGAAGATCAGACCTCCCTCGGCGACGATGAAGATCGCGAAGATCGCGGCGGGGATCGCCGCGAGCACGCGCGCACCGGTGTCCGACGGGCGCGTCCGCCGGCGCGCCGGTGTGCGCCCTGGAGCGGGGCGTTCGCCGGAGGGTCGCCCTCTCGAGGAGCGCCTGTCTCGCCGGCCTCGCCTGCCCCGCGGCCGGCTCATCCCCGGCCGCCGAACCGCCGCCGGCGGGCCTCGTACTCCTCGAGCGAGGCCTCGAGGGCCGCGCGCGTGAAGTCGGGCCACAGCTCGTCGCGGAACACGAGCTCGGAGTAGGCGCCCTGCCAGAGGAGGTAGTTGGAGAGGCGCCGCTCGCCGCTCGTGCGAATGATGAGGTCTGGATCGTGCATCTCGGGGGCGTAGAGGTGTGCCCGGAACGCGTCCTCGTCGCCTTCGGTGAAAGTTCGCGCTGCATCGACGATCTCCGCCCGCCCGCCGTAGTTGAAGGCGACGAACAGGGTTATCCGCTCGTTGCCCGCGGTCAGGCCCTCCGCCCACTCCATCCGCTCGACGAGGGCGGGCGCGACCCCGGCGCGGCGCCCGACGAAGCGCATGCGCACCTGCTCGTCGTGGAGCTCCGGGGTCTCGCGGTCGATGCGCTCGGCGAACATCGCCATGAGCGCCTCGACCTCGCCGCTCGGCCGGGACCAGTTCTCGGTCGAGAACGAGTAGACCGTCAGCTCGCGGACGCCGAGGTCGACGGCGTCGCGGAGCCGGTCCTTGACGACGTCGGCGCCGGCGCGATGGCCCTCGATGACCGGCAGCCCGCGGCGCTGCGCCCAGCGCCCGTTGCCGTCGGTGATGATGGCCACGTAGCGCGCACCTTCGGCGTCCGCGCTCACACCTCGAGGATCTCGGCTTCCTTGCCCTTGAGCAGCCCGTCGAGCTCGGCGACCTTCTCGTCGGTGAGCCGCTGCAGCTCTGACTCGGCGCGGTGCTCCTGGTCGGAGCCCGCCTCGCCCGAGTCGCGCAGCTCGCGCAGGTCTTGCATGCAATCGCGGCGGATGTTGCGCACGGCGACGCGGCCCTCCTCGGCGATCCCGCGCACGACCTTGACCAGCTGGCGCCGGCGCTCCTCCGTCAGCTCGGGGATGTTCAGGCGGATGATCTTGCCGTCGTTGGAGGGCGTGAGGCCGAGGTCCGAGTTGATGATCGCCTTCTCGATGGCCTTGATCGAGCTCTGGTCGTAGGGCTGGACCGAGAGCAGCCGCGCCTCGGGCGCGTTGATCGTCGCGAGCTGCCGCAGCGGCGTGAGCGCCCCGTAGTAGTCGACCGAGACGCGGTCGAGCAGCGCCGGGCTCGCGCGACCCGTACGCACCGAGCCGAACTCGTGGCGGATGGCGTCCACCGACTTGGTCATGCGCTCGCGCGCGTCCTCGAGCAGCTCGTCGATCATGCGCTCACCAGCGTCCCGACACGATCGCCGCAGACTATCTTGGCGATGTTGGCCTCGTCGTCCATGTTGAAGACGTAGATCGGCAGGCCGTTCTCCATGCACAGCGTCAGGGCGGTGGCGTCCATCACCCGCAGCTGGCGCTGGATCGCGTCCATGTAGGTCACGGTGGGAAGGAACTGCGCCGCGGGGTCGAGCGCCGGGTCGGCGGTGTAGACCCCCTCCACCCCGTTCTTGGCCATGAGGATCGCCTCGGCGTGGATCTCCGAGGCGCGCAAGGCCGCGGCGGTGTCGGTGGTGAAGAACGGGTTGCCGGTGCCCGCCGCGAAGATGACGATGCGCCCCTTCTCGAGATGGCGGATTGCGCGCCGGCGGATGTAGGGCTCGGCGACCTCCTGGACCTCGATGGCCGACTGGACGCGCGTGTGCGCACCGGCCTTCTCGAGCGCGTCCTGGAGGGTCAGGGCGTTCAGCACGGTGGCGAGCATCCCCATGTAGTCCGCCGTGGCCCGGTCCATCCCCTCGGCCGCCCCGCGCAGCCCGCGGTAGATGTTGCCGGCCCCGACGACGACGGCGACCTCGACCCCTTGATCGCGAACGCCGGCGATCTGCTGGGCGATCGCCGTGACGCGGCCGGGGTCAGAGCCGTAGGAGAGGTCCCCCATGAGGGCCTCGCCCGACAGCTTGAGCAGGATGCGCTCGAAGGCCGGAGCCGACGCCGACACTCACTCACCCACGGCGAACCGCGCGAAGCGCCGGATGACGACGTTCTCCTTCGTCTTCTGCCGCTGGTCGTCCAGCAGCTCGCCGATCCTGCGGCCCTCGTACTTGTCCTCGTTGACGTGGACCTGGTTGAGGAGCACGACGTCGCCGAGCCACTTGGCGAGCTTCCCCTCGGCGATGCGCGGACGGACGTGCTCGGGCTTGTCGGCGGCCTGCTCCTCGAAGATCCGCAGCTCGGCCTCGCGGGCCTCCGTCGGAACGTCGTCCTCGGACACGTAGAGCGGGTTGGCCGCCGCGACGTGCAGGGCGATGTCGCGGGCGAACCCCACGAAGTCCTCGTTGCGGGCCACGAAGTCGGTCTCGCAGTCCACCTCGACGAGCACGCCGATCTTGTTGTTCGCGTGGATGTAGCTCTGCACGGTGCCCTCGGTGGCCTCGCGGCCGGCGCGCTTGGCGGCTCCCGCCTGACCCTTGACCCGCAGGATCTCGATCGCCTTCTCGACGTCGCCGCCGGCCTCGGTGAGCGCGGCCTTGCAGTCCATCATCCCGGCCCCCGTGCGGTCGCGCAGGGCCTTGACCTCCGTTGCCGTGACGGGGGTGGTCGCCACGGCTCTAGGCCTCGTCGGCGGCCTGGGGGCCGGTCGCGGCCTGCGGGTGGGGCTTGGGCTCGTCCGGGTCGCGGCCCGGGGTGTCGGTGCGGTCGGCCGCCACCTCGGGCACCCCGCCCTCGGTCCGCTGGCGATCGACGACCTGGGCGGCCGCGGCGACCTCGGCCTCGGCCTGGCCTCGGTCCTGGCCGGTCCCGGCCTGGGTGAGGGCGGCCTCGGCCGCGCGCTCCTCCACCTCGCGGGTCGACTGCTCCTCGGCCTCGCGCCGCGCCTGCTCCTCCGCCTCGCGCCGCGCCTGCTCCTCCGCCTCGCGCCGCGCCTGCTCCTCCGCCTCGCGCCGCGCCTGCTCCTCCGCCTCGCGCCGCGCCTGCTCCTCCGCCTCGAGGCGCGCGCGCTCCTCCTCGGCGCGGAACACCGCCCGTCCGTCGGCGGCCACGTCGCCGATCGCCCGCGCGATGAGCGCGCACGAGCGGATCGCGTCGTCGTTGCCGGGGATGACGTAGCGGATCCCGTCGGGGTCGCAGTTGGTGTCGACGAGGCCGATGATCGGGATCTTCAGGCGCTGGGCCTCGCGCACGGCGATCGCCTCGGTCTTGAGGTCGATCACGAACATCGCGTCGGGGACGCGCTGCATGTCCTTGACCCCGCCGAGGTTGGCCCGCAGCTTGGCCAGGTCGGCTTCAGCGGCCATGCGCTCACGCGTGGGCAGCAGCGCGAGCTGCCCCTCGCGGTCGTAGGTCTCGAGGTCGTGCAGGCGCTTGATGCGCTTGTTGATGGTCTGGAAGTTGGTCAGCAGCCCGCCGAGCCAGCGGTGGTTGACGTAGGGCATGCCCGAACGCTCGGCCACCTCCTTGACGGCGTCGCGCGCCTGCTTCTTGGTGCCGACGAAGAGGACCGACCCGCCGCGGTGGGCGATCTCGGACGTGAACTCCTGGGCCTGCTCGAGCAGGCGCTCGGTCTTGAGCAGGTCGATGAGGTAGATGCCGCCGCGCTCGCCGAAGATGAAGCGGCGCATCTTGGGGTTCCAGCGGCGCGTCTGGTGGCCAAAGTGGACGCCGGCCTCCAGCAGCTCCTTGATGCCTACTTGAGCCACGGTTGCTCCCTTGGTTGAACGTCGTACGGCTTGTCCCCCAGGGCGCCGTCGCGACCTCGGCGGTGGGCCGAGGAGGGCTCGCGGGGCGACCCCGAGGGGTCGGGTTCGGATCCGGAAAGTGTAGGGGGTCGGGCTCGTGGAGGTGCCGCCGCCAGAGCCGATCCGGGCGCGACGGCGGCCGGCCACGAGGAGGAGTCGGAGGTGGCAACCACGGCCGGCAGCACAGAGCCTGTGGCAGCGACCGCGGTGGCCTGGATCTTCGGGCTGTCTCGGGCTTGTGATGAAGTGAGGCCGCGCCAGGCGCTGGACCCTTGCCGGGCTTGCCGCGCGCCAGTTTCCGCCTCCGGCTGCGTTCGGGGCCGTGCGGGCGGGGCCGCCCTTCCCTACCTCCGGCTGGCCTCGCCCGCCCAGCTTCACCCGCGCGCGCGGGCGAGCGCCTCCTGTAGATCGTCCGGCAGTCGCGAGCGCACCTCGATCCGCTCGCCGCTGACCGGGTGCGGGAAGGCCAGCCGGGCGGCGTGGAGGAACTGGCGCTGGAGGCCGTAGAGGCCGGCCGTGCCGTACTCGGGGTCGCCGGCGACGGGATGGCCGATGGCGACCAGATGCGCGCGGATCTGGTGCGTGCGCCCGGTCTCGAGCGTGACGCGCAGGAGCGTGGACCTGGGCAGCGCCTCGTCGATCTCGAAGTAGGTCACCGCGTCGCGCGGATCGTCGGTGTCGACCGAGATCCGCGTGCGCACGCGCCGGTCACGGCCCAGCGGCGCGTCGATCGTCCCGCTGCGCGCCGGCGGCCGTCCCTCCACGAGCGCGAGGTACTCGCGCTCCACGCGCCGCTCGCGCAGGGCCTCGCGCAGCGCGCGCAGGGCGGCGTCGGTGCGCGCGACGACGAGCAGTCCCGAGGTGTCCTTGTCGAGCCGGTGGACGATCCCCGGCCGGTCGGGGTCCTCGCCGCCGACAGGCTCGGCGCCGAGGATCTGGACCAGCGTCCCGTCGCGGTGGCCCCGGGCGGGGTGCACGACGACACCGGCCGGCTTGTCGACGACGAGCAGGTCGGCGTCCCGGTAGGGGATCGTCAGGCCGGGCGGCGACGGCGGCGCCGCGGCGGGCGGCGCGGCCGCCGGCGACGCGTCCTCGTCCACTTCGACGAGCTCGCCGCCGGCCAGGGTTCGGCGCTTGGGAACGGGCGCGCCGTCCACGCGCACGCTCCCCGCCTCGATGAGGCGCTGCGCACGCGAGCGCGAGCCCACGTGCTCGGCGAGGAAGACGTCGAGCCGTGTGCCGGCGCCCTGCGGCGGGACCCGGAGCTCGGTCACCGCTGCCCCTCGATCACCCACAACAGCGCGATCACCCCGACGGTGATCGAGACGTCGGCGAGGTTGAAGGCCGGCCACAGCGGGAAGTCGATGAAGTCGGTCACCGCCTCGCCGCGGACGCGGTCGAGCAGGTTTCCCAGCGCCCCGCCAAGCAGCAGGCCGGTGGGCAGCCACACCCCGGGCTTGGTGGCGTGCGTGGCGAAGTAGACGACGAGGCCGGCGAGCGCCGCCAGGGTGAGGACGAGCACGAGGGCGCCGCCACCGGCCAAGAGGCCGAAGGCGACGCCGCTGTTGCGGACGTTCACGAGCTCGACGCCCGGGAGGATCGAGTCGACGCTGCCGCGCTCGACGTGCGCGCGGACCAGCGCCTTGGTGAGCTGGTCGAGGCCGATGACCACGACCGCGACCGCCGCGGCCCGGCGCCACGCGGCCGCGCGCATGGTCAGAGGTTGGCGACCGCGTTGGCGATCAGCCCGCCACCGATCTGGAGGACCAGCAACGCGACGATCGGGCTGAGATCGAGCGGGCCGAGCATCGGGATGAAGCGCCGGAAGAGCCGCAGGTAGGGCTCGGAGACGTCGCGCAGGAAGGTGAGGATCCCGTTGAGCACGCGGTTGTAGGGCATGCGCACGCCGAAGGCGAAGATCAGGCTAGTGACGATGTAGGCGATGATGATCAGCGAGTACACGGTGATCAGCGCGCGCAGGTAGCCGGCGACGTCGTCGCCCGTGAAAGCGGCGAGCACGGTCACCGGGCGTCGAGCACGGCGTCGAGGGCATCGGAGAACGCCGTGCGCACGCCGCCGCGCTCGAGCGCCGCCAGGCCGCGGGCCGTCGAGCCGCCGGGCGAGGTGACCGAGCGGCGCAGCGCGAGGGTGTCGGCGCCGCGCGTGCGCAGCAGCTCCGCTGTGCCGGCGAAGGCGCCGACCACGAGGCGTGCCGCGTCGGTCGGCGGGACACCGCGACGCACGCCGGCGTCGACCATCGCCTCGACCACGAGCGCCACGTAGGCCGGGCTGACGCTCATCAGCCCCATGGCGACGTCGAGGAGCCCGTCGTCGAGCGGCACCACGTCGCCCACGCGCCCGAAGAGCTCGAGCACCCGCTCCTCCACCTCGCGGTCGCCGGAGTCGACCGGGCCGCCCCCTAGCGCGTAGCCGAGCACCCCCCGACGCACCTCGACCGCGACGTTGGGGATGAAGCGGAAGGCCGGCGTCGCCGGGTAGGCGGCACGGACGCGCTCGAGCGACGTTGCGCCGAGGATCGACACCACGACCTTCGCGTGCGGCGCGACCTGCGCGGCGACCTCCTCGAGCTGGGCCGGCTTGTGGCACAGCACCACCACGTCGGCGCGCTCCGCGACCTCCGCGTTGGAGGCGAGGGCCTCGCCTCCGAGCTCGCCGGCCAGAGCGTGCGCCCGCTGGGCGACCGGATCCGCGCATAGCACCGGCTCACCCCACCCGCGCGCGAGCGCTCGGGCCATGTTCCCGGAGCCGATGAGACCGACGACCATCGGGGCAGCGTACTTCGCCGCCCGCTAGGACTGGTTGAAGAAGCCCTTCTCGATCAACCGTGCCCGCTCCTCGGCGCTGACCTCGACGTTGCGCGGGGTCAGGAGGAACACCTTGTCGGCGATCCGCTGCATGCCGCCGTCGAGGGCGTAGGTCAGGCCGGAGGCGAAGTCGATCAGGCGCTTGGACAGGTCGGTGTCGGTGCCCTGCAGGTTGAGGATCACCGGAATCGAGTCCTTGAACTTGTCGGCCACGTCTTGAGCGTCGTTGAAGCTCTTGGGGACGACGAGGTGGACGCGCACGTCGGAGCGGCCGTTGCCGCGGCTGGCAGCCACCGGCCTCAACACGCGGGTGCCTCGCTCGGAGGAGGCGGGCATGTCCTCGTCGGCGAAGATGTCGTCGATCTCGTCGCGGCGCCGGCGCGAGCCCAGGCGCCGGAGGTTCGGCCGTTCGCGTTCGCGGTAGCGATCCTGCGGCTCGGGCTCGGGCTCGGGAACTGGATCCTCATAGGCGTCGTCCTCGTAGGCGACGTCGCGCTCCTCGGCGAGGCCGAAGTAGACGAGCGCGCGGTGCCAGGTGTCGCTGAAGGCCATGACGGTTGGGGACTTCGCCCGGCAGGAGCGATTCCCTGCCTTGTCCCTACATTATGCGCCTCCTGGCGGAGGTCGTGCCCGTCAGCCGTAAAGCCTCGTGCCGATCCGCACGAGCGTCGCCCCCTCCTCCACGGCCACGGCGAAGTCCTGGGTGGTGCCCATCGAGAGCCGCTCGAGGCCCCGCGCCGCCGCCAGCTCCCGCAGGCGCGCGAAGTACGGGCGACTCGCCTCGGGGTCGGAGGCGAGCGGCGGCATGGTCATGAGCCCGCTCACGCGCACCGGGCAGCGCTCGAGGAAGGCGTCGAGCTCGGCCGGCTCCACGCCGCCCTTGGCGCCCTCACCGGCGAGGCTCACCTCGACGAGCACCTCGGTGTCCGGGCTCCCGTGGCGGGCGAGCTGGACGAGCACCGAGTCCGTCGCGACCGAGTGGATGAGCCGGACGTGCGGAAGGATCGTGCGGACCTTGCGGCTCTGGAGGTTGCCGATGAAGTCCCAGGTGAAGCGCGGCGCCCAGCGCTCGCGCTTGGCCTCGAGGTCCTGGGCGCGGCTCTCGCCGACGAGCTCGATCCCGGCCTGCGCGAGCACCTCCATCTCCCCCGCCGCGACGTACTTCGTCGCGGCCACGATCTCGATCTCTTCCGCATTCCGACCCGAGCGTCGTGCGGCCGCCTCGATCTCGGCGCGGACCCCCGCGAGGTTCGCGCGCACGCGCTGGGGGTCCAGCCCTTCGATCAGCTGCGCCACGCGAGCCCCGCCTGCCGGCCGGTCGTGCCGCCGTCGCGGCGGTGGGAGAAGAAGAGGGCCGGGTCGCCGCAGAGGGTGCACATCCCGGTGTCGTGCACCTCGTCGACGCCGGCGCCCTCGAGCTCGAGCCGCGCGACGGCCTTGAGGTCGAGCCGCCGCCCGTCGCGGACGGCCGCGCCGTAGTGCGCGAAGGCGGCGTGGACCTCCTCGCCGACCTCGTAGCAGCAGCCGCCGGCACCCGGGCCGATCGCGGCGGCGACCCGCCCGGCCGCCCCGAGCTCGCGCAGCGCGGCGACTCCTTCGGCGACGATCGAACCCGCCAGCCCGCGCCAGCCGCAGTGGAGCATCGCCACCGCCTCCGGGGCGACGAGCGCGACGGGAAGGCAGTCCGCGGTCAGGACGACCGGGGCCAGGCCACGAGCGCTCGTGGCCTGGCCGTCGGCGGGCTCTGGAGTGCGGCCGGAGGGCTCTGGAGCGGCGCGGGACGCGGGCCCGGTGACCGCGCGGCGAGGCGGCGGCTCGGTGAGCCGTTGCACGTCGCTGCCGTGCACCTGTCGCCCCTGCGCGAGCCGCTCGCGCTCCAGGCCGGCGGCGGCGGCGACCCGCTCCCGGTTCTCGATCACGCGGGCGGGCTCGTCGTCGGTCCAGAGGCCGAGGTTGAGGCTCTCGTAGGGCCCTTCGGAGACGCCTCCGCGACGGGTGGTGAAGAGCACCTTCCCACCGGGAAGGCGGGCGGCGACGTGGTCGCCGGAGAGAACGAAGGGGGCGGGGACGTTCACCCGAGGTGCACCTCCATCCCCCCGACGGGCTGTCGCTGGGCGTACTCGAAATGCGCGCGGCGCGGCGCGACGAGCGTGTCGGTGTGGCGCCAGAGGTGCCCGTCGCGCTCGAGCAGCTGGACGCGCATCGACGCCGTCTCGGTGTTGTAGCAGTAGGCCGTCTCGCCGTCGGGATCGTGGTAGGTGACCCCGACGAGGTCATCGCGACGGGCGTCGACGTCGACGACGATGCGCCGGCCGGCCTGGTGGGCGTCCATATGCCACGAGGTGAGCGTGAACAGGCTCTCGCTCCGTGCGACGGCGAGCGGGGACGTCGCCAGCAGCTCGCGACCCTCCAGGCGCGCGACGACCGGCGTGCTGGGCCCGACCTCGCGGCCCAGGCGCGGCACGAAGACCGACACGCCGTCGAGGAAGTCGCCTGGGCGGCGCTCCCCCGCTTCGATCTCGAAGTCGTTGCAGTGCGCCCAGCACCACCGCGCGGCGTGCTTGGAGCCCCACAGGTGGGCCTGCCCACCGCGAGCGCCGTCGAGCTCGAGCGTGCGGCCCTCCCACTGCACCGTCCCGCTCACCGCGAGGTCGGCGTGGGGCAGCACGAGCACCGTCTTGGCGATCCGAGCGCGCTCGAGCAGCGGGTGGACGTGCTCGTAGGCTCCGCCGCCGTCCTCCCAGCGCAGATCCCACGCGACGTCCTCGATGCCGCCGCGCATGCCCCGGTCGGTGAGCTCCGCGTCGCCGATCGCCAGTCGGAAGGGCCGGCGCTCGGATGACAGCTTGGAGGCGGCGAAGGTCGCCTTGCGCGCGACCGGCCGCCCGGGCCGGGAGGGGTCCATCGCGAGGAACCACAGCGAGCACGTCGCGGGCTCGCCGGTCTCGGGGCGCGGCGCGAGCATCGTGTAGCGGATCCACAGCCCGACGCCGCTCGCGCGGTCGGTCGCGGAGAGGTAGTAGACCTCGTAGTGCCCGGGACCGCCGTCCCAGCGAAGCGCGTTCGGGTCGCCCGCCATCGCGGCCGATCCTAGCCCGCAGGCGCGTAGCGACCTTCCCGCTCAGTCGATCCGAGTCGTCATGCGAAGGCCAGGTCCCGTCCGCGTGCCCGCGCGCTGAGCACGAGCACAGCACCGAGGACGAGCGCCCCGCCGGCGAGCTGCACGGGAGCGAGGGACTCGCCGAAGACCAGGAACGCCAGCAGCACGGTGGTCAGCGGCTCGGCCGTCGAGAGGATCGAGGCGGTCGTCGGGCCGACGCGCCGCAGGCCGGCGAAGAACAGCCCGACCGCACCGACCGTCGAGACGACCGCGATGCCCGCCAGCCATCCGAACCCGGCCGGGCTCACCTCGCCCAGGTGCAGGTCGCCGGTGGCGGCGGCGGCCAGGGTCAGCGTGGTTGCGGCGCCGGTGCACACCAGCGCGCTCAGGAGGAGCGGGCCGACCCGCTCGGCGACGCCCGTCGAGGTGAGGATGTAGGTGGTGTAGACGACCGCGGCCGAGAGGCCCAAGAGCGTTCCCAGGGGATCCAGCGCCCCCGCGCCCGCCCCGGCGAGGACGAGGAACAGACCGGCCGACGCGAGCACCAGCGCGCCGGCCGCGCGGCGGTTCGCCTGCTCGCGGCCGAGCGCGATCGCCGCGACGGTGACCATCGCGGGGAACGTGTAGAGGAGCAGCGACAGCAGGGACGCGTCGAGCCGCTCCAAGGCGGCGAAGAAGGCGCCGGCCTGCGCGCTGTAGCCGACGGCGCCGAGCGCGAGGGCGAGGGCGAGGTCGCGCCGCGAGAGCGTGCGCAGACGGCGTGTGGCGCCCGTGCCCGCCGCCAAGGCCCAGAAGAGCACGGCGGCGAGCCCGAACCGGACGGCCAGCAGCGTGCCGACGGTCGCGCCCTCGTCGTAGGCGAGCTTGCCGAAGATCGCCATCGCCCCGAACGCGACCGCGGACGCGAGGCAGAGGAGGGCGCCGGTGGAGGGCATGGCTCGATCGTGCCGCGCTCAAGCTTCAGAAGCGAGCGCCATTGCTGACGGTTGTTCATTAGCATCGCTTCATGACGATCGCGCCGCGCCGGCCGCACCGTGCTTGACCTGCGCCGCCTGCGCCTGCTCTACGAGCTGAACGAGCGCGGGACGATCGCCGCCGTCGCGAATGCGCTCCAGTTCACGCCTTCGGCCGTCTCCCAACAGCTCGCGGTGCTCGAGCGCGAGGCGGGCGTGAAGCTGCTCGAGCCGGCGGGGCGAGGGGTCCGGCTGACCGACGCGGCGCTCGTCCTCGTCCGCCACGCGGCAGCCCTGCTCGATCGGGCCCGGGTCGCCGAGGCGGAGCTGGCCGCAGCCGCCGGCGAGGTCGCCGGGCGGGCGAGGATCGCGGCCTTCCAGTCCGTCGCGCTGCGCCTGGCTGCGCCGGTGATGCGGGCACTGGCGACGGAGGCACCCGGACTGCGCTGCGAGCTCGTCGAGTCCGAGCCCGAGGAGTCGCTTCCCGCGCTCGCCCTGGGCGACTTCGATCTCGTCCTGGCCGACGAATGGCAGCACCAGCCGCTGTCGAGGCCCGCGGGCGTCGATCGCCACGACCTGCACCGCGACGCCGTCCACCTCGTCCTCCCCCGGGACCATCCCGTCGCGAACCGCCACCCGCACGCCGTGCCGCTCGCCGAGCTCGCGGACGCGGCGTGGGCCACCGGCCATCGCGGCACGGGCTGGGAGGAGATGACCGACCGGACGTGCCGGCAGCTCGGCGGCTTCGACCCCGACGTCCGCCACCGCACGAACGACAGCATCCTCAGCCTCACGCTCGTCGCCCTCGGCCAGGCCGTCACCCTGCTGCCCGACTTCGTGGCGCCCGAGGCGCACTCGGGCGTCACCGTACGATCGATCGCCGAGGGCTCCGTCCACCGGACGATCTTCGCCGCGACCCGGACGACCGACGCGCGGCGCCCGGCCGTTCGCGCCCTGCTGGGCGCCGTCCGCCTCAGAGCCGCCGGCCTGGGCTGGGACGGACCCGCGATCTGATCGTCACCGCGCCGGCGGAGCGCACCGCGCTCTGATCCTCACCGCCCGGGCGGAGATGGCGCCGCCGCCTCGAGTGCCGCGGCGAGCTGGCCCTCGCGTGTCGCATCGTCGTCGAGCTTGGCTGACAGGGCCGCGGCCAGGCCCCTGCCCACGCCCGGGCCCTCGGGCACGCCCGCGGCCACGAGGTCGTCACCCGAGACGTCCGCGGCCACGTCGCGCAGCTCGCCCAGCCACAGGCGGGCCTCCTCGGGGGCGCCGAGCGCGCCCGCGACCGCGACCTGCGCGGCCGGCCGCCCGGCCGCCGCCGCGGCAATATGCGACGGGCGCACGGCGCTCGCGAGGCGCTGCGCCAGCGCCGGGGCCCCGGTGGCGGCGGCGACGATCGCGTCGCGCTCGGCGGCCGAGAAGGCCAGCCGGTCGAGCAGCGCGCGCAGGTCGTCGCGGCCGACGTCCCCGGCGACCGAGGCGAGGGCGACGAGCGGTCGCTGCTCGTCGTCGCCGATCAGCTCGAGCGCGCGGCCGGTCAGCGCCGGATCGAGGCGCAGACGCGGATGCAGCGCGGTGAGCAGGCCGAGCTCGTTGGCGCTGCGCAGCGCCTCGAGCGCGGGCGCCTTGCGAACGAGAAGGCGCATCTCCGTCCCGACCCGCTTCCCCGAGACGCTGTCGAGCCTGCGCTGGGCGACGGCCTCGCCGGCGAGCCGCGCGGTCTCGGGCTCGGGCGCGAACCCGAGGCGGGCGGCGAAGCGCGCGAGCCGCAGCAGGCGCGTGGGATCGTCGCGGAAGCTGCCGGCGTCAAAGACCCGCAACCGCCCCGCGCGCAGGTCCTCCAGCGCGCCCTCGGGCGCCCGAAGGTCCCCGAACGCCTCGCGGCCCAGCGCGGCGGCGAGCGCGTTGACGGTGAAGTCGCGCCGCGGAAGGTCCTCGTCGATCCCTGCGGCCTCCACCTCGGGCAGGGCGCCGGGCTCGGGGTAGCGCTCGCGCCGGGCGTTCGCGAGGTCGAAGCTGACGCCGGGCGCGAGGACCGTCGCGGTGTCGAAGCGCCCCGTCGCCTCCACCGTGCCGCCGAGCCGCCGCGCGAAGCGGTCGGCGACGTCGAGCGCGTCGCCCTCGACGAGCACGTCGAGGTCGAGCGGCTCGAGGCCCAGCAGCAGATCGCGAACCGCGCCTCCCACGAGCCACAGCCCCTCTTCCCCGCCGGCGACCTCGGCGAGCCGCGCCACGGCCGGCGCCGAGCGCATGCGCTCGGGCAGCAGCGCGGGATCGAGGACCTCGGGCACGCCGGCCATCCTCGCGGATGGCGCGGCCCGACCGGCCTCAGACCACTGGCCGCACGGGCACCCCCGCGTCGCCGAGCGCAGCCTTGACCTCCTGCACGGTGGTCGTGCCGTAGTGAAGGATCGAGGCGAGGAGCACGGCGTCGGCGCCGGCGCGCAGCGCGTCGACCAGGTGGGCGACCTCGCCCGCGCCCCCCGAGGCGATCACCGGCACGCCGACGGCCTCCGACGCCGCCGCGGTCAGCTCGAGGTCATAGCCCGCCTTGGTGCCGTCGCGGTCCATGCTCGTCAACAGGATCTCCCCCGCGCCGCGCTCGACCGCCTCGCGGATCCACTCGACGACGTCGAGCCCGGTCGGCGTGCGTCCCCCGGCCACGAAGACCTCCCACCCCGCTCCATCGGCCCGGCGCTTCGCGTCCACCGCCAGCACGACGCACTGGGCGCCGAACCGCTCGGCCAGCTCGTCGACCAGGCCGGCCCGGGCGACCGCGGCCGAGTTGACCGAGACCTTGTCCGAGCCGGCGTCGAGCACCGCCTGCGCGTCGTCGATCGAGCGGATCCCGCCGCCGATGGTGAAGGGGACGAACACGTTGTCGGCCGCGCGGCGCGCGAGCGCGCGCATCGTCTCGCGCTTCTCCGAAGTCGCCGTGATGTCGAGGAACACGAGCTCGTCCGCGCCTGCGAGGTCGTAGCGCTCGGCGAGCTGGACGGGGTCGCCGGCGTCGCGGATGTCGACGAAGTTCGTCCCCTTGACGACGCGGCCGGCGTCGACGTCGAGGCACGGGATCACGCGCTTGAAGTGCACGGGCCAACGATAGGCGGCGGCTAGATGAGTAGTTCCACGGCCTGCGGGGTCTGGGCCGGTGGGAAGGGGACATAACGGCAGCGGTCGAAGTCGGCGGTGCATATTCGCGCCGTCGACCCCAGGGGGTTCCGGTAGCAACGGCGCGAATATGGGGTCAAGCGTTACGCGGTTGGCGCCTGACACGCACGGCTCCTGGTTCGAGCGCGCGAGCAAGAGCTCGTCAAACTCCTCCTCGGGCGCCTGCTCGTCCAAACCAGCGACGTTGTCGGTGTCGATCGAGGCGCCCGTGTTCATGAGGATGCAGCAGTCGGTGTGGTTGACCGCGGCCGCCTCCGGACTGTCTCAATGCCTGCGAAGGCGGCGGTCAGACCAGGACGCCATCTCGTCGCTGCTGCATTTACGAGGAGCGGCAAAGTTGCACGAGATGCGTGCTGCTCGTCCTGAACCCAAGCTGGCGCGGCCAGGTCGAGGCTGATGCTCCCCTACGAATGGAGCACAGCGCCGAGCGCAGCGTGGTTTGCAGCATCACCGCGGCTCGGCCAGTGAGCAAGCATGAGGCGCGACGACCGGCGACCCGGCCAGCGTTAGCTGCGCGACGGCCTGCGGCTAACGCCTCGACCGGCGGACGTTCGCAATCGTCGTCGAGCGGCACAGTTCAGACGCCGACGCGGCGTCAGGCCGGAAGTCGGTCGTGCGACTCGGAAGCCAGCTCGACGTCCGCGCGAACTTTTCGCTCCGGCCCGATCGTTGATCCAGCGCACGATGCCACGCGCCGCCGCCCCACGGGGCATTCTCGAGCGAGCCGACGCGCCACGCCTACCCGCAGGCGGTCGGTCCCCGTTCGTCACGACGCCCGGGGGTCGCGACCCGTACGCAACCAGGTCTAGGGTCTGGCAGATGCCGAGTACGAGTCGAGTAACCAAGGCGGGTTTGATCGCGCTGGTCGGCGAGATAGCGCCGGTGGTTGTGGCCGACGACGTGTTCATCGACGGACTCCTCCGCCGTGGGTCGCGCGCTGGGCGTTCAGCCCTTCGTGCAGGCCGGGCCGACGGCCGCGTTTGACATCTGCCACGCCATGCCAATTACGATCGCCGTGTGCAGCGCCTCGATGTCGGGTTCCCTTCGGGTGAGGAGACCTGCGCCGCATGGCTTTATGTGCCAGACGGCGACGGGGGCTTTCCCGGGGTTGTGCTCGCGCACGGCTGGACGGGCGTGCGCGAGCAGCGGCTCGATGCCTACGGTGAGCGGTTTGCCGGGGCGGGGCTCGCGGCCCTCGTGTTCGACTACCGTCACTTCGGCGCCAGCTCCGGCGAGCCGCGTCAGCTGCTTGACATCACGCGCCAGCTCGATGACTGGGCAGCGGCGATCGCCTTCGTCCGCTCACGGGCTGAGATCGACCCCGGGCGGGTAGCGCTTTGGGGCACCTCGTTTTCCGGCGGCCACGTCATCGAGATCGCCGCGCGCGACCGGAAGATCGCCGCCGTCGTCGCACAGGTGCCATTTGCCGACGGGCTGCGCAATCTGCCCAGCCTTGGCTTGGGGGTGGCGCTGCGCCTGATCGCCGCCGGCCTGCGCGACCAGATCGCTGGGGCCTTCGGCCGGCCGCCGCACATGGTGCCGAGCGTCGGCCCGCCCGGCTCGGTGGCGGTGATGACCACGCCGGACGCTGAACCGGGGTTTCGCGCGATCGACCCGCCGGGCTCGACATGGCGCAATCAGGCTGCCGCCCGAGTTGCCCTTCGAGTCGCTAGCTACCGTCCGGGGCGCCACGCGGCCCAGATCGCAGCGCCGATCCTCTTCGCCATCGCCCAGGACGATGCCATCGCGCCTGCCGTACTCGCGCAAGCGGCCGCCGCGCGCGCGCCCCATGCCGAGGTGCGCACCTATCCCGGCGGCCATTTCGACATCTACCTCGGAACCACGTTCGAACGAGCGGTCGCGGACCAAGTGGAGTTCCTCACCCGTCACCTGCTCCGTTCATAGCTGCGCTCCCGCGCGGATGAGGAAGGATCTCGGCCCCTTGCCGGGAAGCCCGATCTGATCGCTGAGGCCCTCCCGCGAGCCGGCGCCACCCAACGGCAACGCCGGTGAGCAGTCTGCCGCTTGACGAGATGACCGTCGCGGGAACTACGGGTAGGTTGAGTGCGTGGCAGACACGCTGACGGCGCTTGACGGGTCGTTCCTGCGGCTGGAGGAGCTGGACGAGGGGGCGTTGATGAGCATCGGCGGCGTGATGGTGTTCGATCCGCTGGCGGGTGGGGGTGTTCCGCCTGTCGAGGCCGTGCGGGAGCACCTGGCCGCGCGGCTGGGTGAGCTTCCGCGCTACTCGCAGCGGCTGTCGAGCCCTCGGACGGGTAGTTTGGCGTGGCCGCGCTGGGTGCGCGATGAGCGCTTCGACCTTCGCTACCACGTCGGCCATGCCGAGCTGCCAGCGCCCGGCGACGACGGGCAGCTGAGCGATTGGACGGCCGGGTTCTTTTCGCGCCCGCTGGACCGGAGCCGGCCGCTGTGGGAGATGGTGCTGATCGAGGGGCTCGAGCGCGGGCACTGGGCGCTTGGGTGGAAGACCCACCACTGCCTGGTCGACGGCGTCGGATCGGTGGACCTGATTGGTCTGATTCTAGGCCCCGGGCCAACATCGAGGACCGCGCCCGCCTCGGGGAGGAGCGCGTCGCGCCGAGGATCGTGGCGGTCACACGTTCCCGAGCCCCTGATTCAGGCCGCGGGCGCCGGCGCCCGCGCCACCCGTGCGGCGGTTCGGGCTGCGGCGCATCCCGGCGAGGCGTTGGAGCGCTCGCGCGAGGTCGCAGCGCTGATCGTCCGCGACGAGCTTCGCGGTGCGCCGCACACCTCGCTGAACGTGCGGATCGGGCAGACGCGCCGGTACGCCGTGGTGCGCACGCCGCTCGGGGAGCTCAAAGCGATCGGCCACCATCTCGGCGGGTCGATCACCGACGTGGTGCTGGCGGCCTCCACGAGTGGCCTGCGGCAGTTGCTGCTCTCGCGCGGGGAGCTGCTGCCGTCGCGTGGGCTGCGCGCGCTGGTGCCGATCAGCATGCGCGATGCATCGGACCGATCGATGCTCGGCAACCTGCTCAGCTTCTTGTTCGTCGATCTCCCGGTCGGCGAGCCTCTTGCGGAGGCGCGGCTGCACAACATCGCTGAGGCTACCCGTCGGCGGAAGCTCTCCGGCGCGGCTCGGGCCACCTCGACGATGATCGACCTTGCCGCGCTCGCGCCGCCGGTGGTGGCGAATGCGGCGCTTGCACGGACGGTGTTCTCCCGGCGGATGTTCAACGTGGCGGTCACAAACGTGCCCGGTTCGCCGGTGCCGCTCCACGCCTTCGGAGCGTTGGTGCGGGAGATCCACCCGGTCCTGCCGCTGCTCGCTGACCACGCGGTAGGGATCGCCGCTCTTTCCAACAACGGGTTGGTGACGTTCGGGATCACCGCCGACGCCTCCTCGACGCCCGACATCGACGTGCTCGCGCGCGCAATCGCCGACGGCCTCGGGGAGCTGCGCGCGCTGCTTCCTGACGCGGCCAAGATCGCGCGGGCGAGCCCTGACCGAGCGCGGTAGCGCGGCTGATCGACGACGACAACGCGGCTACTCGTAGACGGTTTCTGGGCGGATACGGTCATGAGCGAGATGATCGATTGGGACATCGGCCACTACGAGCAGATGGCCGTGGAGTTCGAGCCGGTCGCCGAGCACATGGTGTCTCTCGCGCGTGTCCAGCCCGGGGAGCGAGTACTGGATCTCGCCACAGGCACCGGCAACGCTGCCCTGCTGTCCGCCGGCGCAGGCGCACGTGTGACCGGCCTGGACACCGCGCGCAGGCTGATCGACGTCGCGCGCGG
>CAVSMB010000026.1:0-135682 GCA_963728925.1 uncultured Actinomycetes bacterium
TCCTGTCGATCCGAACTCGCGGGCTGATGGTGCCGCGGGTTCGTATCAGACGGTGGTCACCGAGGTCGCCCCGCCTTCCAGCAGCTCGCCCCGCCCTGGCACTTCGCGAGAGCGGCGACTCGCGCGCTCAACCGCGCGCGGTCCTTGCGGCTGAGCTTCGAGTAGACGTTCACCCGCTCGTTCGGGTCGCGGTCTATGCGGTAGTACTCGCGGTCGCCGCCTCGGTACTCGACGTAGACCGCGTTGGCCAGGCGGATCGCCTCGTAGCTCGTGGGGTTGCCGCTGCCCGGGACCGGCATGTCGGGATCGGCGCCGTTGGTGTCGGGGCCGTGGTGCTCGATGAGTGCGGCGCTCCTCCACTTCGTGACCCGCTTGCCCTTGAGCAGGGGCACGAGGCTGCGTCCGTCGACGCCCAGCGCCGGCGTGCCGCCGGCGAGTTGCGCGAAGGTCGGATGCAGGTCGGTGTTCTGCACGAGCCGCCCGTCCGCGGCGCCACGGGGCACGCCGGGGCCGGCGACGATGAGCGGGACGCGGATGTCAGTGTCGAAGGCGGTCATCTTGCCCTGGAGCAGGCGGTGCTCGCCCATGTGGAAGCCGTTGTCCGAGCTGAAGACGATGTAGGTGTTGTCGAGCAGGCCTCGGGCGCGCAGCGTGGACTGGAGGCGGCCGACGAGGTCGTCCACCGCCTGTATGGACTGCAGTCGCTTGCGGTAGAGCGCGTCGAGGCTCGCGATCTGCCCCGCCGTCAGCGGCGCTCGCGGCCCGAGCCACTTCGGTGGCTTGACGTTGGCGCGGTCGAACGCGCCGCCGCGCGGGACGCGCGCGCCCGGGAACAGGCTCGCGTCCCGGGGCGCCGGCGTCGCCGGGCCGTGGGGCGCGAACGTCGCGATCTCGAGCGCGAACGGCTGCCTCGCGGTCGCGGCGGCGTCGATGAACGCCGAGCCCTTCGCGGCGACCACGTCGGTGAGGTAGTCCGACGGCGTGCGGCCGTAGTGGGCGATCCTCCCGTTCTCGTTGAGGTTGTAGTTGAACTCGCCATAGCCGTTGCCAGCGCCGTTCCACGTCGTCCACCCCGGGGGAACGCCGTTGCGCGGCAGGTAGCCGTTGAGGTACTTGCCCATCATGGCCGTGCGGTAGCCGAGCGGCTGGAGCGCGGCGCCGAACGTCTGGCCCTCCCAGCCGCGGTTGCGGAAGAACTGGTAGCCGCCGTCGTTGCCCCCGTTCGTGAAGACGCCTGTGTTGTGGGGGAAGCGACCGGTGAAGATCGACGACCGCGACGGACAGCACAGCGAGTCGGTGACGACGTAGCGGTTGAAGGTCAGACCCCGTCGCCGAAGCCGCTGGACGTTCGGCATGTACTTCACGAGATTCCAGGAGAGGTCGTCCGTCAGCACGAACACGACGTTCGGCCGCGCAGCGGCGCTGCCGGTGGCGGCGGAGGCCGGCTCGCGTGTCGCGTCGCTCCCCCAGGCCAGGGCGGCGACCGCTGCCGCGACGACTCCCACCACGATGATCCCCGCGACTCCACGACGACGCACGCGACACCTCCGGTTCGCCCGCAGCACACCTCCGCGCCTTCAAACCGCCTTGGGCCGCGGAAGTTGCGCGGCCACCGGCCGCTGGGCCCCGCGGCCGGTGGCGTGCCGCCAAGGCGGCACGCCACCGAGGCCTTCAGCGGGCCCTGACCGTCACGCGCGCGAGTCGCAGTACGCGCTCGAGCGGGCGGTGACGACCCCGCGCAGCGAAATCGTGTCCGTGCGCACCGAGCGCGCGTCAGCGGCACCCGTCGGGAGGTCGAGGTGCTCGCTGATCAACCGGATGACCGCGTGATACTTCACATCCGGATCGAGGTCGGGCACCGCCCACGTGGTCTTCGCCAGCCCCGACGTTGCCTTGTCGAGGTCCATGAAGTTCGTGGAGGTCGACTCGGTGTCCGCCTCGTCCCACTGCTCGTCCTTCGAGAACGAGAGGAACGCGGCGACGTGCATGCTCGCCGTGGAGTAGTTGGCGAGCCCGTAGCGGGTCCGCAGCGTGTCACCGGCGCACACCACGTTCGACCCGTTCACGCCGCAGGGGCCGTCCGAGGTCGCCGGGCTCCACGCCGTGCCGAGGCTCGGGGTGCAGAGCTTGACCTGCCACGCGGCATCGTCGTCGGGGTCCCCGGGAGGCGCGTACTACGTATTCAGCGCCGCCACGTCGTAGCGGCTGTCGGACGCCGGGTAGAGCCTGCGCAGCGTGGCGATCTCATCGGGAAGCGGGCGCACCGCGTCGTCCGGGTTGCCGCTTCCGCTTCCCTGGTTCCCTCCCGTGTGCTTCGTCCGGGAGCCTCTTGCATCACGGCCTGCGCGACCGACGTGCAGACGCCGAAGGCTGCGACGACGGCGAGGACCGCCGCGACGAGCCCCGCCCCGCCGCGGCGCCTGTGGCGGTGACGACCGTGGGCGAGCGAGCCTGGGCGGCCGGGTGGGTGAGGGGCAGCGTCGGACATGCTTGACCTCTACGAGCGACGGGGGCGAATTCGCCGTTGCTTTCAGGACACCGAGTGCGTCGGCGTGGGATCGGCGGCCGCCCAGCTCGAGATCGGCGCCAGAGCTCCGACGAAGCCGGCGACAAGGAGCGCGCTACCCCCGAGAGCGGTTCGTACGGAGACTGAGGACCGCCGTGTTTCCATCGAGCGGGGTTAGCCTCCTCGCGTCGTCGCAGGCGCAGGCGGGTCTATCACGCAGATCCGCCGGATGTCAACGAGAGGTGCGGTGCGAGGTCGGCGGCGTCGCATCATCCCCACGTTGCGCCGGCGCGCGCTCACGGCGAGGGCAGCGACAGGGTCGAGCCGCCGACCGTCGCCCGCGCGGCCCGGGAGCGCTGGGCCCAGCTCACGCGGACGCGGAACGACCGGCCGCCGGCGCCGCCGACCCGCACGGCCAGATCGCCGGACGTCGCGCCGCCGGCGAGCGTCCAGAAGCCCGACCCGTCGACCGTCGCGTCGGCGACGTGGCGCACGCCGCGCAGCCGGAAGGCGATCGGCTCCTCGCCGGTCGTCGTGAAGCTCCCGCCGCGCAGGCCGGGGCCCTTCTCGACCCCCGAGTAGAAGCGGCGCACGACGGCGTCGGCCAGCGCGTTGGCGGCGACGACCGCGGCGCGCCGGGCGTCCCCGCCCGGGTCGCCGCCGGACACCACGGCAGCCGGCGCCACGTCCGCAAGGCGCAGGGGATAGGACCCAGGAGTGTGGACGGCCGGGATCGCTCCGGCGCAGCTCGCGTCGAGGCTCGCGAGCCGCCGCGGCGCCTTCACGAACGCCCGGATGATCGAGCGTGCGCACGAGGCGCCGACCGAGAGCATGGTGTCGCCCTCGGAGGTCACATGCACCGTGTTGGGCAGCTCGATGACCCGAACGTTGCGCCCGAGCGTCGGCGCGAAGACGCGCGCGTCGGACAACGGGGTCAGGGAGTCCAGGTCACCGCCGACGGTGAGCACCGGGATCGACGCGGGCAGCGGCGCCGGCCTTCGCGGGACGACCGGCGCCCGGTGCACCGGCGCCGGCCAGTCCAGGCAGGCGCGGTAGGGCTCGGAGTAGGCGCTGATGCGAAGCCGCTCGTCCAGGCTGAAGGGCGCGAACGCCGCCTGCGGCCCGGCCGCGATCCGCGCCGCGAGCTGGGTGCGCCGCGCCGCCGGCGAGGCGCGCATCGAGAACAGCATCGGGTAATCGGTGCACGCGACGGCCATGTAGAGGCCGTCGGAGAAGTAGTCGGGCGTGCTCGTGCTGTGGTCGTAGGTCTTCGACTGGCCGGCCAGGCGCAGGATCGGAACCGTGTCGCCCGCGAGGGCGGCGCGCACCGAGGCGTCGAGCTCGCGGTAGATCACCGGGTCCGAGGCGGCGTCCTGAACCATGTCGACCAGCGTGCGCGGATCGACGCGCGCCGTGATCCTCGCGCCGTCGGCGTCGCGCGTCGCACCGGCGATCGGCGCAAGGCGCACGCGAGCGAGCAGCTCGGCGAGGCGGCCGGTCGCGCTCCCGGGAGCAGCGGCGGCGCACCCAGCGTCGCGCGCGCACACGGCGTCCATCGCCCTGCGCGCGACCTCGCCGGAGGACGCGTACCACGGGTCGAGGTCGCGGACCGGGTAGGTGGAGTCGAGGACGACCGAGCGCAGCTGGTCGCGGTGGCGCGCCATGAAGGACTGGGCGAACCAGCTTCCGTAGGAGTCGCCGTAGAGGTCGACGCGGCCGAGGCGCAGCCCGCGCAGGACCGCGGACAGGTCGCTGACGGCATAGGCGGTGCCGAAGAGGTCGGGCGACCCGGGTATGCCATAGCGCCGCTGGATCGCGGCAGCGCAGCCGGCGACGATCCCTGGGAAGCGCGGAGCGGACGTGACGCCGGTGAACCCCTGAAGCTGCCCGCAGTCGATCAGCGCCGAGCTGCCAGTCCCCCGGTTGTCCACGAGCAGCAGGTCGCGTTCGCGAAGCAGCGGGCCGTAGATCCCGCGGTACTCCACCTCGCTGCCGATCGACGGGTAGCCCGGCCCGCCCTCGACGGCAACCAGCGGCGGACGCCCGCCCGCCCCCTTCGCGGCGCGGATCCACTTGAGGCCGATGCGGATCCGCGGGCCCGACGGCCGCGCGGGATCGAGCGGCCGCGCGAGCGAGCCGCACCACGCGCGCGCTCCCGAGCAGCGCTGGAGTGTGAGCGAGCCGACGCGCAGGGTGGAGACGGCGGCGCCGGCGAGCCCCGGCGACAACAGCGACGCCAGGACCGCGAACGCGGCCGCGATGAGCGCAGTACGGGCGAGCTGTGACGGACGCACCCGCGCAGTCTCCTCGAACCGCACGTCGGGTGGTGAAGACTTCCACCATGGCCGCCAAGCGAAGCGCGGGTCTCCTCCTTCATCGGTGTGCCGCCACCGGCGGCGTCGAGGTCATGCTCGTCCACATGGGCGGGCCCTTCTGGGCGCGCAAGGAGGACGGCGCCTGGTCGATCCCCAAGGGCGAGTACGCCGAGGAGGAGGACCCGCTCGCCACCGCTCGGCGCGAGTTCGGCGAGGAGCTCGGCAAGCCTGTCCCGGCCGGTCCGCTCCGCGACCTCGGGGAGATCCGCCAGCCGGGCGGCAAGCGCGTGCGGGCGTGGGCCCTCGAGGCCGACCTCGACGTCGACGAGATCGAGAGCAACAGCTTCACGATCGAGTGGCCACGCGGCTCGGGCCGGATGCGGGAGTTCCCCGAGGTCGACCGCGCCGAGTGGTTCGGCCTCGCCACCGCGCGCCGCAAGCTCGTCAAGGGTCAGGTCCCGTTGCTCGACGCGCTCGCCGAGATGCTCGCGCCGGGGTAGAGCGCGACCCTCTACGCTCGCGCCGGAGCCATGCGATGACGACGGGCACCTCCGATCCTCCGTCCGCGAGCGCGGGCGCCGACGGGCCCGCGCCTGCCGCGCCCCAGCGCCGGCTGCGGCGCGAGTCGCTCGGCTTCGCGCTCGGGTCGGCGTGCTTCGCGCTCGGCGCCCTGCCGGGCTACGTCGGGCTCGTCGGCGCCACTGCGGACAACGTCACCTACTTCGTCGGCTCGCTGCTCTTCACCGGGGCGGCGTTCATCCAGCTGCGCCTGAGCGGGCGCTGGACGCCGGGGGCGTGGCGCTCGCGCGAGGCGTGGGACGACTGGTGGTCGGCGGCGATCCAGTTCGTCGGAACGCTGTTCTTCAACGTGACGACCGGCGTCGCCCTCTCCTCGCACCTCAGCGCCGATCAGGCGCGCCACCACGTCTGGCGCCCCGACGCGCTGGGGTCGGTCTGCTTCCTGATGGCCAGCGCGCTGGGGGTGCTCGCCACCACGCACCGCGAGCGCCTGTGGGACCCCGAGGCGCGCACGTGGTGGGCCGCGTGGGCGGGCATGGCCGGCTCGCTCGCCTTCGCGGTCGCGGCTGTCGCCTCCTTCGTCGTGCCTTCCTCGGGCGACATGCGCAACGCCGAGAACGTGAACCTCGGCACCTTCGTAGGCGCCCTGTGCTTCCTGGCCGCCGCGCTGCTCACCCGGCCGCCCCGCGACTAGCGTCCGAGGGTGCGGATCAGCTCGCGGGCCCGGCCGGCGAGCCCGCCGATCTGCTCCCTGATGTCGGCGAGGCACGCGCGCAGCTCGGCGTCGCCCACTTCGACCGGCAGCCAGGTGGCACCCATTGCCGGCGAACGTATCCGAACGAGCCCCGCCCCTGCCGCCTACGGGCGACGCCGCCCGGCGGGTAGCATCGCGAGCGCCAACCACGGGACCTGGTCAAAGAGAGACCCGGCGGCGCTCGCTACGCCCCGGGCCTCGGCACCGAGATGAGGTCTCGAACGCCGCCAGGACCGTTCCGCGGGTAGGCTCGCAACCTCGCCCCGCCCGGCGCACGCCGCCTCAACCACGGGGCCCTAACTATGCCTCGCGTCGTCGCGCTCACCGCGGCCCTCCTCCTCCCGCTGCTGTTCGCCGCGTCATCGGGCGCCGCGACCATCTACCGGTGCGGCAACGCGTTCCGGGGCCCGCTCGCCAACAACTTCAGCACCGTCAAGACGCAGCGTCTGAGCTGCGCCAAGGGCCGCACGATCACACGCCGATGGGTGCGCGAGTGTGGCGCCGAGCGCGTCTGCTACGTCTCGGGCTTCACCTGCCGCTACCGCGAGATCGACTACGAGCTGGCGACGATCCGCTGCCGTCGCAGCGAGCGGCTCGTCACGTTCGCGACGGGTTCATGATCTAGCCCGCGAGCGGACACGGCAATCGGAGACAGGATACGGCCGTGTGGAGAGGAAAACCCGATCCTGGCTTCATCAACCGGGGCCGTGTAGCTCTCGCCGTCCTGGCCTCGCGTTGCTCATCGGGCACGAGCTGTGGCCAGCGAAGGTCGCGCTTGACACGGCCGCCGTCGGCTTGCTGGCGCTGCTGTTGATAGTCATCGCGCTGCCGATCGTCAAGGAAGTGACGCTTCCGGGCGGCATGGCATGGAAGCTGCGGGAGGAGGTTCGGACCATTGAGCCGGTCCTCGGGCGAGCGGAAGCGAACGCCGAGCAGGACGCACAAGTGGCTGTGGCCAGCCCGGAGGCCGTCGATACCGTCGTCCCGCCGGACGTGATCCCGGACGAAGGCCACGCAGAGTTCAGACTCCCGGAGTACCTGATGGACCTGGCTGAGCGCCAACCGGCGGCTCGTTCCTGATCCGCCGCCGCCGGTGTGCACGGAAAGGCCTCCTGATCCCGTGCAAGGCCTGTCGAACACTTGCAATGCCTCGGCGTGCGGCGTCTGCTTCGCGGGGCCGAGACATCGAAGGCGACATGGCAAGAGCTCGCCTCGTGCGCCGGCGGTGGCCTTGACCACACCACGCAGGGGTTCGTCGAACGCGCCCCGGCGGCCGAAAAGGGGAGGCCTGGCGTGCCACCGCAAACTGCCGTCATAGTCCAGATCCGGGGACCCGGGATCATCGGCCCCCTCGTCCACATCAGAGGACCGCAAGCGGTGGACCCCGACATCCTCGGGAGCTTCGCCGAGGCGTCGGCCATGGGCCAGCCGGTGAGCGTCCTGATGGCGCAGAGCTGGGCCGACGTCTCGGCTCTCACCGCGCGGTGGCCGGCCGGCGGTGGCGCGGGCTGGCTCGTGGGGAGTGCGATCACCGCGGACGAGCTCAACGCGGCCGTCGCCGGCGGAGGCTCGGAGCTGCGCATCCTCATAGCGGGGGAGGTGGCCGACATCACCTCGCTCACCGCCAACTGGGCGTTCCACTGACGCATGCGCTCGCCTCGCTCACCCTGAAGACGCATGCCGATCCTCCGACGGACGCCGGTCGTCGTCGCCGCCGTCGTGGCGGCGACGCTGGGGTTGGCGGCGGATGGCGCCGTCAGGCCCGCGACGGCGCGCGTGCCGACCCTCACGCTCGACTGGGCCACCTGCGGCGTCAACCTCCAGTGCGCGACCGCCGAGGTGCCGCGCGACTACTTGGCACCGCGGCGAGGCACGATCAAGCTCGCCGTCGTCCGCCGTCCGGCGAGGGAACCCGCGGAGCGCATCGGGTCGGTCTTCCTGAACCCCGGCGGCCCTGGAGCGTCCGGCGTGGCGCTCGTCCGGGCCTACGCGAGCAGTGCGTTCTCGGCTCTCAACCGCCGGTTCGACCTCGTCGGCGTCGACCCGCGAGGCGTCGGTGGGAGCGATCCGACGGTGCGGTGCCTCAGCGACGCCGAGGCCAAGACCCAGTTCTCCGCTCCGTTCTTCCGGCCCGAGACGCTCGACGTCCCGGCGCTGCGGGCGTGGGCTGCCGGGTGGGTGGACAGGTGCGTCGCACGCAACCCGCGGATCCTGCCCTACCTGAGCACGGCCAACGCGGCGCGGGACCTCGAGTCGCTGCGGGCCGCGGTCGGCGACCCGAAGCTGACGTACCTCGGATTCTCGTACGGAACGCTGCTCGGCGCAACCTACGCCAGCCTGTTCCCGCGCCGGGTTCGCGCCCTCGCCCTCGACGGTCCTGTCGACCCCGATCTCTGGATGAACCGGCCCCTCGAGGCGACACGGGAGCAGGTCGCAGGCTTCGAGCGGGAGCTCCAGCGCTTCTTCGTGGCCTGCGCCCGACGGACGTGGTGCACGTTCGGCGGCGGCGATCCCGAGCGGGCGTTCGACGATCTGGTTGAGCGGCTCGATCGCAGCCCGATCGCCGCGGGCGCACCGTACGACGCGCGGCCGGTGACCGGCGACACGCTCCTGCAGGCGTCGGCCTTCGCGATGGACAGCAAGCCGCTGTGGGCCAACCTCTCGGGAGCGCTCCTCCAAGCCGACCGAGGCAACGGCACCGTGCTGCGGGGACTCGCCGACCTGTACTGGGGCATCAGCGCCAACGGCTCGTACGATGCGGTCTGGGATCGCAACCTCGTCATCAGCGGCCTCGACCAGCGCACCCCGCGTCGGCTGGGCGCCTACCTGACCGCCGGACGCGATGCGAGCGCGCTCTTCCCGCACTTCTGGTGGAGCAGCGGCTACTCCGAGCTGCCCTGGGGGCTGTTCCCCGTCCGGCCCCGAGGCGTGTTCCGCGGTCCGTTCGTCATGCAGTCCGACGCCACGCCGGCGCTCGTCGTGGGCACCACGTACGACCCCTCGACGCCGTACGCGTGGGCGAGGCGGCTGACCGCTCAGCTCGGCAACGCCCGGTTGCTGACGATGGTGGGCGACGGGCACACCGCCTTCCTGAACTACTCCTCGTGCGTACAGAAGGCGGTCACCGCGTACCTCGAAGACCTCGCGCCGCCCCCCGCGGGGACGAGGTGCGGACAGGACCTTGACCTCGCGTTCCCGGCGGCGGACCGGCGCCGCATCAGGTCGCGGCCCTCGCGCACGGTCCTCCGCCGCCGCAACGCTGCGCTGGACGGCCGGGGCGCCGTCCCATCGCTGCCGTCCGGCTTCCTAGGACCCTAGCCCCGGGCGCCTCGCCACATGATAAGGCGCCATCGGGGGCTAGATAAGGCGCTCACCCGATGTGCCGCGTCGAGGCAGGACCTACGGTTGCTGCACGATGCCCGACCTAGAAGCCACCGCACCGCGAAGGCTCACTCGCCCGGGACCCGATGGTCTCGAAGCCGCCACGGAGCGCCCGTTGTCGCGTGACACGCGAACGCTCGACGGCCGGCCGTTGACCCGCCCGGCGCCGGGGCCGCCGCTCCTGGCCTGACGCACACCGTCACCGCCCACCTCGTCCCACCTCATCTCGATGTTCCACCACCACCCCTTCACGGGGGAGGGCGACTGGCTCCTCCCTGCCTCCGCCCTCCCCGACCCGAACGACCGCCCCGCGTTCCCCGCCAGGACCGCGACGCGTGTGAGCGCAAGCGAAGACGCGTCGTGGCGAGCGTGGTGCTGGCGAAGCGGCCGGATCGCGGACGTCGTCACGGCCCGGGCCGAGCGTCATGCAGCCGCATCCTGACCTCGTCACCGCCGACGGCGTCCGACCGGCCGTCGCCTCCCGAGCTGGCGCTCCGGCCGGCCTGGCGGACCTCGACCGGCTCGTCGTCGCGGCCGCGGAGGGCGATGCCAGCGCGTGGTGCACGCTCGTCGAACGCTTCACCGCCAGGCTCCGCACCGTCGCGCGCCTTCACCGGCTCCGAGCCCACGATGCCGACGACCTCGTGCAGACGGTGTGGCTGCGGCTCGTGGAGCACATCAGCGACCTTCGCGATCCGTGTGCCGTCGGGGCTTGGCTCGACGTGACCGCCACGCGCGAGAGCCGCCGAATGGTGCGGAACGCCAGTCGCGAGAGGCCCACCCCCGCCGAGTCGCTCGCCGAGCCGTCGACCACGCCGATCCCCGAGCAGCGCCTCGTGGCCATGGCCCGTGGCGTCGCGCTCGCGGGCGCCCTCGAGCGCCTGACCCGACGGCAGCGGGACCTCATGCGCGCGCTCCTGGGGAACGCGGAGCGCAGCTACGCCGAGCTCTCGGCCGAGCTCGACATCCCGGTCGGCGGCATCGGCCCCACGCGGGCGCGCGCCATCGAGCGGCTCCGGTGCGACGAGGCGTTCATGGGCGCGTGGTGAGGTTCGGCCTGTGCCCGCAAGCCCCGCAGCTCCGATGAGGCCGTTCACGGTGATCGCTCGAGCGACCCGGCTCGAACCGACGTCCGCGGACCCGTTCATCGCGGATCTCCCGACCGGTGTCGACCCCGATCGCGCGACGTGCAGCGCGCGGCGTTCGCAGGCGCCGCGGACCCCGTGGAGGGAGAGATCATGAACGGCGAGGTGTTCTTCGGCGCGGTCCTGACCGATCGGGGCTCGTCGACTCCGCGCGCAGTGGACGTGGGCGATGCGTGGCGCGATGCCGCCGCGAACGTGGACGATGCGTATCGGCGCTGGTGCGCGGCGCCGCGAGCGGACCGGTCTGACGGGCACGCGGCGTACCTGGCCGCGGTCGAGCGGGAGGCGGCAGCGGCGACGTACCTCCGGGTCGTCCTCGACGACACGGCCTCGGGCTGACGGCGCGGCAACGGACCCTCCTGTCTCACGGCGAAGCCGGGCCCGGCGGCCCGAGTCCGGCCTGGTGGGCTGCCGCGGTCGCGGCGGCGCGGTTGTGCACGTCGAGCTTCGCGAAGATGTGCGAGACGTGGACGCCGGCGGTCTTCTCGCTGATGACGAGCGCGCCGGCGATCTGACGATTCGTCAGCCCCTGGGCGACGAGGGCCAGAACCTCCGCCTCCCGAGGCGTCAGGCCGAGCGCGGCGGCGGGGTCGGAGGCGGTGACGGGCGCTGGCCGTTCGAGGTCGTCGAGGTTCAGCCGGTGGACGTGCGCCAGGGCCTCGATCGCGCCGGACAGTTGCTCGGCCCGCAGCTCGCGGGCCGCCGTGCGCGCGCCGGCGAGCAGCGTCGCCGCCTGGCGACGGTCACCCCCCGCCAGGAGCAGGGCCTCGGCGCGCCGCCACGCAGCGTAGGCGACCTGATGGGGCGAGCCCAGCCCCTCCCACGCCTCCACGGCGGCTGTCCAGAGATCCTCCGACGCGCCGCCCTCCGCTCGAGCCGCCTCGGCGTGGCTCGACGCCTGGTACGCGAGCGCGGCGCGCGGCGGGTCACCGGGTCCGCGTCGCTCGAGGAGGTCATCCAGCTCGCCGCAGAGGCGCCGGGCGTCGGTGGGCGGGCGAGGCCTGTGGTTCTCCGCCGCCGCGGCCTCGACCCGCACACCCATCGCGAAGAGCATCGGCGCGTGGAGCAGGTCCGCGCGATCCTCGAGCGACGCGAGGCCTTGCCGGATGAGCTCGCGCGCGTGCCGAGGGTCGCCGCGCCAGAGGGCCAGCTCCGCGAGCGGCGCGTAGACGCCCGGCGCGAACTCCGCCGGAGCGCCCGCGCGGTGCAGCTGCTCGGCTCGCATGAGGTGGGTCTCGGCAACGTCGAGGTGCCCGCGAGCGAGGGCGATCTGGCCCGCGACCTGCTCGCGGAGCAGCGCCTCCCACGGCTCGAGCTCCAAGCCGGCGGTGCCCTCGATCCGCGCAGCCGCCTCGTCCCAGCGACCGACGAAGAAGAGGTCCGCCGCTGCGTTGAGGGCCATGTAGCGCCCGAACGCGACGTACATGCCCAGCTCACGCGCCCGCTGCTCCCCGTCCGTCGCCACGTCCAGGGCATCGGCAACGTGGCCCTTGAGCCGGAGCACCTCGGCCAGGTAGAGGTGGGCCCGGAGCAGGTCCTCGGCGCGGCCCGAGCGCTGTGCGAGCTCGCGCGCGGCGCGGAGCTGACGCTCGCCCTCGTCGGTGTCGCCGAGGAAGCCCAGCGCCACCCCGAGCATCATGCGCGCGTAGCCCTCCTCTGGCGAGGCCTTCGCCTCAAGCGCCAGGTCCAGGGCTGCCGTGCACCGCTCGAGGGCCTGCTCGTAGCGCATCAGCATCGTTAGGGCGAACCCCTCCTCGCTCATGAGTCGAGCGCAGTCGGCACGCTGCTCCGGAGGCATGACGCGCAGCGCCTGCCGATACGAGGCGAGGCCGGCGTCGTCGGCGTAGGACTCGCACCGGCCTCGACGCTCGAGCAGGCTCGCCGCTCGTGCGGGCTCAGCCGCCGGATCGATCGCGGAGAGCGCCTCGTCGTAGAGGCTGCAGGCGCGCTCCGAGTCGCCCGTGTACTTCGCCAGGTCGCCGGCGTGACGGAGGACATCGACGCGGTCGAGCGCCGCGCCGTCCGGAGGCTCGTCGACCGTGCTCGCCAGGGTCCGAGCCATCTCGAACTGCTGTAGCGCGGCGCGGAACGCGCCCGCGCGCTCCGCCTCGAGGCCCGCTTCGATCGACGCCACGAGCGCCTTGGTGGCGCTCCCCGCCGCGAGCCAGTGGAAGGCCAGCTCCGACCGCCCGCCGGTGCTCTCGAGGGCGCGGGCGATCGCCTCGTGCAGCGCGACGCGCTCGCCGGCCACCAGGTCCGCGTAGATCGCTTCGCGGACGACGTCGTGGCGGAAGGCCAGCCGCTGCTCCCCCTCCTCGCCGAGGTCGGCGGAGAGCGCGGTCGGGGCGCGGAGCTGCCGCAGCGACGCGGCGTCGACGAGCACATGGCGCTCGCGAGCCTCGCGCACCGCCGCCGAGACTTGCGGCTCGCGCATGTCGGACGCCTCGGCCACCAGCCGGGGGTCGAAGGGCTTGACGATGGCGGCCGCGTGCTCCAGCACGCGTCGGGCTGGTGACGAGAGCTCTCGATAGCGTGCGAGCAGCGCGTCCGTGAGGCTCTGGGGAAGCTGCACGACGTTGCCCGGAGGCGACGTCGCCGAGAGCTCCTCGACGAAGAACGGGTTGCCGCCCGACCGCTCGAAGACGGCATCGACGAGCGCCGGCCCGGGCGCCGCCTGGAGCAGCTCCCCGAGCTTCGCCACCACCCCGCCTCGGGTGAGGCGCCTGAGCTCGAGGCTCGTTACGGCCGGGACGCGCCTCAGCTCGCCGAGCAGGCGTCGCACGGGGTGCTCGGGCCGAAGCTCGTCGGTTCGGTACGTGACCACGACGGCGATCCGCTCCCGGCGCAGGTTCCGCGCGAGGAAGACGACGAAGTCGCGCGTCGAGGGGTCGACCCAGTGGAAGTCCTCGAGGACCAGCAGCACGACGACGATGTCGCTCACCGCGCGCAGGAGCACGAAGAGCGACTCGTAGAGCCGGCCCTGGGCGAACGGATCGGTCGCCGGCGGCTCGTCGGTGCGGTCGTCGCCGACGCCCAGGTACGGGAAGGTGCGCGCGATCTCCGTCTGAGCCCGGAGTGGGAGGGAGCTCCACGCCCGGGCCATGATCTGCGGCGGGATGTCGCGTAAGGCCGCGGCTACGGGCCCATAGGGCATCTGGACACCGTCGAACTCCACGCAGTCGCCTTGGAGCACGAGGACCTGCTCGTCCTGCACCGCCAGCCCGAGCTCGCGCACCAGCCGACTCTTGCCGATGCCGGCCTCGCCGAAAAGCATCGTCATGGACGGCACGCCGCCGGCGGCGCGCTCCACGCCGGTGCGCAGCGCGGCCAGCTCGCGCGCCCGCTCCAGCAGCCTACGCTCGGGCTCGACCGGGATGGTCGACGATCCCGACCGCATCACGGGCGCATTGTCTCACCCGGACGACCGTGCTCGCAGGACCTGCCGCCGCTGAGCCGATCCGTGGCGCACGGCCGACCCTCGCCGGGCCCACTTGCGCGGACCTTCGTGGGTCATGTATCAGCGCGGCGGTCCATGCCTCTATGTCAACGAGACCGGGACATCGAGGGTTCGAGGAGGTACGTCGTGGCACATGCGCCGCGCTTCAGATTCGCGTAAGAGGTCGGATCGTCCTTCGCTGAGCGGCCGAGACCTGCCGCTGCAGCGCGTTTCTCACACATATCGACACGAGGTACAAACGATGAAGAAGATCCTAACGCTGCTCGCCACGATGGCGATGCTCGTGGGCGTGGTGGCCTCCGCCAACGCGACGGCGTCGGTCGGGACCCCGGCCAAGAAGCCTGCGCCCGGGGCGACGCACGTCCGGAAGGCCCCCTCGCAGGCGGCCGTCGCCAAGATGATCCGCAGCGGCAAGCTCAAGCCGGTGACCGCGAAGCAGCGGTCCGGCCTCCGGGCGCTCCAGGCGAGGACCGGCAACCTCCGCGGTGGCACCGCCCGGGCGGCGACCCAGGGCTCGTACTACATCGGTTCTTACCAGGAGATTGGGCGCCTTTGGTACGACTACCGGTACAGCTCCGTTTACGTCAGTAGTAGCTATTACTACTACTACTACTACAAGAACTGGAAGGTCTGCAACAGCTCGTACAGCTCTTGCCTCGCCGCCGGTTCGTACGACTACTACTACTACATCTACTACTACGGCACCTGGTACTACGGCGGTTGGTACGGCCCGTACTCCGGCTGACGCAGGACCGATGCAGCACGCTGGGCTTCTGCCCGGTGACGTCGTCGTGACATCCGGGGGGTGGCCAGGCTTCGCCTGGCCACCCCCCGGGGTCTCTCCACGGTTGCACACCAAAGGATCGTGTTCCATGTTGATCGTGCTGAAGTCCACCGCACGAGCGGCGCGACGCCGGTCAGCAGCGCGACGGTGAGATCCTCCATGGCCACCGCGGTCCGGGTGAAGGCGGCGTCCGTCTCGGTGGCATCGCCGAAGTCGAAGGTCGGCCGCGCGCCCGCCTTGCGCCCCAGCGCCTGCTTGAAGATGCGCACGTGCGCGCGCTCGTGCGCGCCGAGCGTCTCGCCCCACACCCGCTTGACATTCGACATGCGGCCGATCGTCCCGAGCTCGTCCGCCTCGGTGTAGAACGTCGCCTGCAGCCGCTCGAAGCGCAGCCCGAAGTTCAGGATCAGGACGTCGGAGACCTTCGCTTCAGCCACGGCCGGCGCGGCGAGGGCGGCGAGCATCGCGGCGCCCCCAAGCACGGCGCCGCCCCGCGACTAGCGTCCGAGGGTGCGGATCAACTCGCGGGCCCGGCCGCCAAGCCCGCCGATCTGCTCCCTGACGTCGGCGAGGCCCGCGCGCAGCTCGGCGTCGCCCACTTCGACCGGCAGCATCGAGTCCTGGAGGCCCGAGAGCGTGTCGTCGGCCCGGCGCAGCGCGTCCACCGCGTCGTCGATGAAGCCTCGGGCGCGGCTCGACGGGACGCCCGGCGAGGCCGGCTGGAACGTGCGCCCCTCCAGACCGTGCCGGTCGGCGAATGAGGCGTGGGTTCGCCGGGCGCGACCGTAGGCGCCCCGGACGGGCCGGAAGAGCTCCTCCTCCAGGCGATCGGCGGTGAACTCGTCGAGCTGCTCGTAGGCCGCGCCGAGCGAGGCCAGCGCGAAGCCGAGCTCCTCGATCGCCTCGGCGACGGTGTCGAGCAGGTGCTGCCTGGCGTCGGACGCGCGGTAGGCCACGGCCCGAGGATAGGTGGTCAGGCCCGGTGGACGACCGCCGCCCAGATCTCGGTCAGCGTCCGCACCGCGGTCTGCGCCGACACGCGCGGCTCGCGCCCGAAGGCGTCGAGGAGGTAGCTCTCGTTGAGCAGGTTGAGCGCGTGCGCGGTCTCGGCGACGTCCACGGGTGGAGGGTCGCCGGCGCCCGCGAGGCCGCGCAGGGCGCTGGCCACGAGATCGTCGAAGCGACCCCGCATCTCCCGCTGTCCGGGAGCGATCTGCTCGTCGCCCGCGGCCGCCTCGGCGATCGCCCGCAGCAGCGGTCCGTGGCGCCGGTAGACCTCCACCGCCGGCTCGATGGCCTCGCGCACGACGTCGGGATTGGCGCCCGCGCGCGCGCCCGCGAGCGCGAGCTGGGCCTCGTAGAGCTCCTCGATCGCCTCGCGGCCGGCTCGCAACAGCAGGTCGGCGAGGTCGTCGAAGTGGCGGTAGAAGATCGTGCGCCCGAACCCGGCCTCGCGCATGACCTCGTCGACGCTCAGCTCGGCGTAGGAGCGCCGGCGGACGAGCTCGGTCGCGACCGCGACGGTCCGCGCCCGGCTCGCTTCTCGGGTTTGACGGGCGCGAGCGCGGTACGTCGTCGCCGCGGGCATCTCAGTAGGTCGCGACGCCGTCGATCGTGATCCGGCCCGACTGGCCGTCGAGCGTGTTGCGGTCGGAGACGTGCAGGTCGCGGCCCGAGATCCGGCGGTAGTCGCCGGTGCCGCCGGCGAAGCGCGCGGTGCCTCGCGCGCTCAGCATGCCTGCGGCGATCGTGTAGGGCGTCGAGAACGTGCCGAAGGCGGATCCGCGCGCACCGTCGAGGCGGAAGGTGCCGGTGAGCCGCGAGCGCCCGAAGCTTGCCGTCAGGGCGATCGTGCCGCGGCCGAACGGCGCGCCGACGATGGTCCCGCGATCCTCGATCTGCCCGGGGCCCGGTGTCCCCACCGAGCGCGTCCTCCCGGTCACCGACACCCGGTGGCGCGCCCGCGCCGCAGGCGGGCGCGCGGAGGGCAGGAGCTGGTAGGTGTTCTGGAGCTCGTCCTGGACGATCGTCGCGCTGCCCTTCGCCGCCACCACCAGGGCGCACCGCAGCCGGCGCGTGCGGTAGCGCCAGCCCCGGGGCAGCGTGAGCCGCCGGCCGAGCGAGGGCAGCGCGGCGAGGGTCAGCGTCCGGTCGCGGATCTGGGCGTAGCTCTGCATCACGTAGCGGTCCCCGCCGGGCGCCACGAGCTCGTAGATCCGGCGCCCGCGCTGATAGCGCCAGGTGTTGCGTCGGGCCACGGTGCGCTCGGTGTAGGGGACCTGGGCCAGCTCGGCCGCGGTGCGGATCGGGATCGTCGCGACCTTGCGCATGCGCAGGCCGTCGAAGGAGCGCGCGCCGCCGGTGTCCCCGGCGGCCGCGTCGATCACCCAGTGGCGCGGGCCGTTGAGGACGACGGCGCTGTCGCCGAGCTGCCTGGCCAGCGTGGCGGCGTCGAAGGCGTTCCACTGCGCCTTCGGGCAGCGGTTGAGGCCGATCGTGTTCCAGACGGTGACGACGACGTCGGGGACCGCGCCCTTGACCTCGAGGATCTCGCAGTAGCGAACGTCGTGCAGGCCCGTCTCGCCGCGCTGCGCCGCGTGGGCCGCGCCGGCGGGGACGACGGCCGCGCCGCTGAGGAGCACGGCGGCGAGGGCCGCACGGACGGCGCGGCGGCGGGTCACGGCCGCACGTCGCACGTGCGCCCCCGGCAGCGCTCGAGCCTGGCCAGCTTCGCTGCGAGGCGCGCCTTGACCGCAGCGTAGGCCGGGTCGGCGGCGAGGTTGTTCAGCTGCGAGGGATCCTGGCGGCGGTCGTAGAGCTCCTGGTCGCCGGTCTCGCGGTAGACGACGTAGGTGTAGCGATCGGTCCGCACGCCGCGGTAGGGGCGGTCCCACGCGTTGTTCGGGATGTTGTCCTGCTCGAAGAGCGGCGCGAGCGCCTCGATCTCGATGGCCCGATCGGGGCGTGCGGCGGGGTCGCGGACGGTGGACAGGAGCGAGACGCCGTCCATGACGCGGCCGGGCTTCGCCCGGCCGGCGTCGAGCAGCGTCGGTGCGAAGTCGACGTTGGACACCTGCCCCCGAACCGTCCGCGCGGCCGGGATGCCGGGGCCGCGGAGGATGAGCGGGACGCGCAGCGACTCCTCGTAGGGCAGGAACTTGTCGCCGGGGATGCGGTGCTGGCCCTGGAGCCACCCGTTGTCCGAGACGAAGACGATCAAAGTGTTGTCGAGCTGGTCGGTGTCGCGCAGGATCCTCACCAGCCGCGCGACGTGGTCGTCGACCGCGCGCAGCGCGCCGATCCGCCCCTCGTAGTCGAGCTGGAGCTGGGCGATCTGGGCCTTGGTGAGGGAGGGCGCGTGGTCGCGCATGTTCGAGGGCTTGGTGGCGAAGGTGGCGTCGCTCTCGTTGAAGCTGGGCGGGCGCGGGAGCCGATAGCGCGAGCTGCGCGTGGCGTAGCGCGGGGCGGGGCGGGGATCGCGACCCTTGCGGCCGAGGATCGTCGTCGCGACGTCCTCGCGGTGCGGCGCCGCCGGCGCCCACCAGATGAAGAACGGCTTGGCGGAGCTCCGCTGGGAGGCGACGAGGTCCTCGGTGATCCTGCCGGTGACGTCCGGGGAGTAGTCGCTCGGCTTCTCCGAGCCGAAGTCGGTGTAGGGACCGGGGCCGAAGATCTCGCGCGTCTTGGCCAGCACCCCGGCCAGCCCGCTGGGATTCGGGATCACCTCGATCTTGGCGAACTCGACGAGCTTGCGAGCGAAGGCGGCGTCGCCCCACGTCTTGAGGCGCCCGTCGCGGTTCATCACGAAGTTGTAGTAGTCGTAGGCCGAGACGTCGAGCAGCCCGCGCCAGACGTCGAAGCCCCTGGGCACCTCGCCGTGGGCGTCGCGCGCGCCGTAGCCGTTCAGCCACTTGCCGATCAGTGCGGTGCGGTACCCGGCGCTGTGCAGCCACGCCGGCAGGACATTGCCCCGGTTCTTGAAGCCGTACCAGCCGTAGGGCCAGAAGTTCCCTGCGACGCCGTGGTTGTGCGCGTACTGCCCGGTGATGAACGTGGCCCGCGACGGGCAGCAGAGCGGGAACGAGTCGACCGCGTCGGCGAACGTCGTGCCCTTCGCCGCCAGCAGCCGGCGGACGTTCGGCATCTTCGCGACGTCCGCGGTCGCCTGGTCGTCGGTCATCACGACGAGGATGTTCGGGCGCCCGTCCCTGGCCCCGGCGCCGGTCGGGCGCGCCTGCGCCGCGCTCGGCAGCACGAGCACGAGCACGGCGAGCACCACGAGCGTGGTGAGAGTCCTCGAGGACGGCAGGCGACGACCCTAACGGCCTGTGTCACACCGCGTCGACGCCATCCTCGGCGCGGCTTTCACCCCGAACGTATGATGCGAGCGCCACGCCCGCGGGCACCGTTGCGGGCGACGCCGACGAAACGGAGGCAGGAATGGAAGCCCACGACGAGGAGCTCGGGCCCGTCGACATCGTGGTCATCGCCTATCCCGCGGGCTCGCCGATGACGGGCGAGGCCGCCCCCATCCTGGTCGACCTCGCGCAGCGCGGGATCATCCGCGTGCTCGACGCGATGTTCGTCCTGAAGGAGGAGGACGGGAGGTTCGTGGGCTTCCAGGCCACCGACCTCGACGACAAGGACGTTGGCGACTTCCGCGTCTTCGAGGGCTCCTCCTCGGGGCTGCTCGGCGACGACGACGTCGCGACGGCAGCCGAGGCGCTCGAGCCCGGCAGCGCGGCGGCGATCATCGTCTATGAGAATCGCTGGGCGGCGCCCTTCGCCGCCGCCGTGCGGCGCAACGGCGGGGTGCTCGTCGACAGCCAGCGCATCCCCGTCGCCGACCTGATCAGCGCCCTCGACGCCGTCGAAGCGACGGCCTGACCGAAAGGACGATCTCTCATGCCCGGATTGCTCCGCGGGATCGCCCGCACCGCCGTCATCGCCGGCACCGCGACCACCGTCTCGAACCGCGTCAGCCGCCGCCAGGCCAACAAGTGGGCGGCGCAGGACCAGCCGCAGGAGCCCCAGTACCAGGAGCCGCCCCCGCAGTACCAGCAGGCGCCGCCTCCCGCCCAGACCGAGGACGACCGCTTCCAGAAGCTCAAGGAGCTCGGAGAGCTCAAGGAGCAGGGCGTCCTCACCGACGCGGAGTTCGCCGCTGAGAAGGCGAAGATCCTGCAGGGGTAGGGCGCGCTCAGCCGCCCAGCGCCACCGCCGCCTCCGGCGTCGCGACCCGGAAGGTGAAGGTCTCCTCCAGGTACAGCCGCACGGCGTCGGCGTCGTGGTCGCGATAGCCGACGGACAGGTCCTGCCCCGAGGAGAGGAGGAAGTCCCCGCCACGCAGGCTGAGGACGATCGCCCCGCGCACGCCGGGCGCCCACACCACGGGGCCGCCGAGGATCTTCGCAAGGTGGTCGAGCACGAGGTAGCCCCCGTGCTCGGTCGTCTCGATCACGCCGGTGTAGCCCTCGGGCCCGAGCGCGAGGCCGTAGGGGCCACCGATCCCGGCGCCGCGCAGCAGCTCGACGGCCTTGGCCACGTGGCTCGGATAGGCGTCGAAATCGTCGCCGAGCTCGATCGACGGGTGGGTCGACGCCTCGGTCACGCCGGCGATCCCGGCCTCGTCGAAGCCGTGGAACACCGCGACGTTCTCGGCCTCCGCGATCCGCTGCGCCGACTCGTCCAGGCTCGTCAGGTCGACGTCCTGCGCTCCGCGGTCGCCCGCGGCCAGCTCGTCGCGCGAGACGGCGAAGTCGCTGTGCAGCTCCACGAGCGGCAGCACGCGGCGCCGGCGGGCACCGACCCCGTCGGCCGTCGTCGTGGCGAGGGCCTCGGTGCGCCCGAGGTTCGTGGCCGAGAGCTCCCAGCCGTGCGGGCCCGAGAAGTCGACGAGCTTGCGCGCGGCGAGCCCGACGGTCAGGCGCTCGCGCGCCTCCTGGTCGAGCAGGCTCCATCCTGCGTCGGTGATCGGCGCGGCCGACCGCAGCAGATGGTTCATGACCCCTGCCCCGCGAGGCTCCCGATCCCCAGCGCGCCCGACGGGTCGCCGGGGCGCGCCTCGTCTGCGTCGCCCTCGGTCGCCTCCTCCTCGGCCGCCTCCCCGTGCTCGACGATGTCCCCGGGCTGGAACAGGATGCCCTGCGCGATCTCGCGCCAGATCGGCGTTCGGCGCAGCAGGAACTCGAGGTTCATCGCGAAGTGCTTGAACTCCTCGCCCTGGGCGTCCTGCATGACCGCGCGTGCCTGGGCGTCGGGCTCGACCGCGAGGCGCTGCTCGTACCAGCCGATCGCCTCCGCCTCCTCGGTCAGCGACGCGCACATGCGGGCGAAGGTCCGCGTGCCCGCGGGCAGCTCCTCGGGCGGCTCGTGGTACTGGTCGAAGCCCATCAATTCACCTCGGTGGGTTGGAGTCCTCGGGGATCGGATCGGTCAGCTCGGCGGGGAAGTGCTCGAGCACCCACCCCTCGTCGAGCTCGCGCTTGCGGTAGGAGCGCCCGTTCAACCGCACGTAATCGCCGGTGCGCACGTCGACCGGCAGATCTCGCTCCATCGGGAACCAGTCGTTGTGCTGGCGGATCAGATCGTTCAGGTCGTCGAAGCGCCGCGAGCTCGCGTGCTCGCGCCAGCGCGCCGCGAATGCCGCTTCGTCGCTCCCGCAGGCCGCCCGCAGCCGCCGATGGTCGTCGGCCAGGCGCCGCTTCTGGCTCGCGATCCCCCGCTCAATCTCCACGATGCGGTCCATCCATCGCGGGCGCAGCCCCGCCTGGAAGTAGCCCTCCAGCGAGCGCCGCGTCTGGCGCGTGCGGCGCGAGAGCGGCTTGCCGATGCCCGGGGCGCCGTCGAGCCCCTTCTCGACCAGCCGCTCGACGGCTGTCTTGCGCTCCTCCGAGGGGATGTCGCGGTCGTCGGCCACGTCGCTCGCTGAACTGTAGGGCCGGCGGTGCGATGCCGCCTCGCAGGATCTCGCCCAGGCGCAGGACGCGTGCGGCGATGGGCGAACCCGGAACCCATGACGACCCGACCGCGGGCTTCTCGCCCGTCCCCACCCCACCCCGAGGGCCCCGCCGCGTGGGCCGATCCGGTGGACCTGCTGCGCTGGCCCAAGGGCACCGAGCGCATCCACGCCGAGCGGGTCGCCACGCCGGGACCCGCGCGCCCGCGGCCGCGGCCGCGGCCGCGGCCGCCGGTCGCGCCGCTCGACCCGCCGGAATACCGCTAGCCCGCATACTCCAGGCTCTCCGTTCCGCGAGCCAGGAGCCGCCGATGTCAACGTCCGTCCCTTCGCCGACCGGCGCCCATCTGGTCGGCAGCGTCCCGCTGGCCGACGCCGCCGAGGTGTTCACCGTCGCAGCCGGGGAGCTGGGCTCACACTTGCGCCGGATCCCCGACGGCGAGACCGGGAGCCGGACGATCTGGATCGCCTGGCAGGGGGACGTCTTCGCCGGCCACCCCGACCTCGAGGTCGACCCCCCGCCCGAGGGGCAGTACGCGCCGCTGGACCGCTTCCGGATCCGCGACGGGGTGGACGCCGGCGGCCTGCGCTTCGAGCGGCTGGGCTACGCGGACGCCGCCATCGCCTCCTACCGGGACTTCGAGCGGCTCAAGCGCGCGGGCGCGATCCCCGCCCACATCCGCTTCCAGGTCAGCCTCCCGACGCCGGCGGCGCCGGTCACCCAGTTCGTCTCGCCCGCGTGGCAGGCGCTCGTCGAGCCGGCCTACGAGGAGGCGCTCCTGCGCGAGCTCGACGAGATCGTCGCCGCCATCCCCCACGACCAGCTCGCGGTGCAGTGGGACGTCGCCATCGAGATGGGCTTCTGGGAGGCCGTCGGCGGCCTCTTCACCCCGTGGTTCGAGCCCGTCCGCGAGGGCGTGGTCGAGCGCCTGGCACGCGTCGCCGCGCGCGTGCCCGACGACGTCGAGCTCGGCTTCCACCTCTGCTACGGCGACTACGGCCACGAGCACTTCGTCCAGCCGCGCGACGCGGGCGCGCTCGCCGAGGTCGCGAACGCGGTGTCCGCCGCGGTGGCGCGCCCCATCGCCTGGATCCACTTGCCCGTGCCGCGCGATCGCGACGACGACGCCTACTTCGCGCCCCTCGCCGGCCTCGCGCTCCACGACGAGACCGAGCTCTACCTCGGGCTCGTCCATGCCACCGACGGCGAGGCCGGGACCCGGCGGCGCATCGAAGCCGCGCGGGCGGTGGTGCCCGCCTTCGGGGTGGCGACCGAGTGCGGCTTCGGCCGGCGCCCCAGCGAGCAGGTGCGCCCGCTGCTGGCCATCCACCGCGCAGTGGTGGACGCGCCGGGCTGAGCGCGAACGCCACTCAGTGGCAGGTGCCGAGGGCGCGCCGCTGGCCGCCGGGCGGGCGAAGCTCGCGCACCGTTCCGTCGAAGCTCGTGACGTAGAGCCGGTCCGAGGGCCGTCCTGAGCGGCAGCCGAACTTGACCGCCGACGGGTTGGCCAGGCCGCGGGCGATGACACACGACCGGCCCGTGCGCGGATTCACTCGCCGGCCGCCGCCGTAGCCGCGACCGCGATCACCGCCGTCCCTGGCCGACGTCCTGCGAGCATCGCGCGACCCTACTGGCCTGCGCCCGCCGAGGGCGGCGGCCAGGACCGCAGTCCGTGGGTGGGGGCCGCGGGCGAGTACGATCGCCGCGTGCGCGGCCGCTTCTCGCTCACCCTTGCGCTGCCGTTGGCGGCGCTGCTCGTGGCGCACGCCGCGCCGGCGGGCGCCACCCCGGTCGTGCGGGTCTCCGACGAGCGGACCAGCACGACGTGGGCCTACGTCCGGGAGCGGGTCAAGGTCCGCCGGGCGCCGCGCTCGTCGTCCAAGCTGCTCGCGCGGCTGCGGACCACGACCTACGTCGGGTGGGACGAGGTCGTGCTCGTGCTCGCGCGAACGACGGAGGCGGGGCGCGAGTGGGCGCTGGTCCGCTACGCCGGGTTCGGGTCGCCCCGCGGGTGGGTCTCCGCCTCCGCCCTGGAGCGGGGTGGCCTGAGCCACGCGCAGGTCGTGGTCGACCGTCGCCGGCGTACGGTGACCGCCTCCGTCGGTGGCCGCGTGCGCTTCCGCGCGCCGGCGGGTGTGGGGGCCCCCGGCTCACCGACCCCCTCCGGGCGCACGTTCCTGCGCGAGCGGCTCGTGCCGGCCCGCAAGGGCGGGATCTACGGCGCCTTGGCCTTCGGGCTCGGGATCTACACGCCCTTCCGCACCGACTGGCCGGGCGGCGGGCAGGTCGGGCTGCACGGCACCAACGAGCCGGGCCTGATCCCGGGCTTGATCTCCAACGGCTGCGTCCGGCTACGCAACCGCGACGTGCTGCGCCTCGACCGGATCGTGGACGTCGGCACTCCCGTGCTCATCCGCTGAGGCAGGGCGCGGGTCAGCGAGGCGCGGGCTTGAACAGGCGCGCCTTGCGGTCGGCGCGCCCGCCCGCGAAGCGTCGGGGGCGGCCTCCCTGCGCGTCGAGGAACGCGAGCTGACGCGAATCCATCGCCAGCCGGCCCTCGGGCCCGGTGTCGTCGTGGTCGAGCATCCACGTCTCCAGGTCCACGCCGCCACCCGCGCTGGCGCGCAGGCGCAGCGCCCGGGCCTGCTGGGGCCAGTCCACCAGCGACCCGGTCTCGACGAGCCAGTAGCCGCCCCCGGACCGGCCCGCGGACGGATGCGGTTGCGGTGCGTATGACCGCTCAGCACGGCGACGACACGCGGGTCGCGACCGGCGCGGTCCAGCACGGCGCGGCCGACCGCGGAGTCGTCCAGCGGCTGGTGGGAGGCGATCAGGACCCACCGCCGGCCGGCGGTGGCGAGCGTCCGCTGCAGCCACGCGAGCTGCGCCGGATCGACGACGCCCCTCGCGCCGCCGGCACGACGGACGGTGTCCAGGACGACCAAGCGGACCTCGCGGCCGACGTCGACCGCGTAGTCCAGGCGGCGCGGGTCCCCCGGCGCGGCCCGGCCGCTCGCGAGGCTCGAGGCGGCGCGCAGGCGTGCGACGGCCTTCGGAGGGCTCAGCAGGCGCCGCTGTGGGTCCGGAGCGACGCGGCGGGTGGGCGCTTTGGCTGCGTCCGCGACCGCCTCGTCGATCAGCCGCGGAGCGTCGCGCTCGCCCACACCGCCGTCGACCGGCTCGCCCGGCGGGAGCAGCGCGCGCGGGTCGCGAGCGGCCAGCGCCCGATCGCGCTGCGGCGCGACCTCATCGGCCTCGTCTTCCAGTTCTTCCACCTCGCGGTCAGCGCCCGCTCGGAGCGGCCGTCGACCCGCCGTCCGGCGACCTCGATGTGCCCGGCGTCGGCGCGATCGAGGGCGCCGAGAGGTGCAGCAGCGTCGACTTCCCCGAGCCCGAGGGCCCCACGACGGCGACCAGCTCGCCGGGCGCGACGTCGAGATCGGCCCCGTCGAGAACGCGTCGCGCCGAGCGCCCGTCACCGAAGCGCTTCACCAGCCCTCGCGCGACGACGACGGACACCCATCACACGGTAGGCGCAGGAGCTTGAGCTGCGATGAACTCCGTCGCGGCCCCAGCGCCCTGGTAGCGTCGCGCCACCGGCCCGTTCCGTCGCCGACCAGGAGGCCCCATGCGTCACTCCCATCGCCTGATCGTCGTGCTCGCCGCAGCGCTCGTCGCCACGCTGTCGCTCGCCCCCGCCAGCCCCGCGTCCGCGCGGGCGCGCGCGACGTGTCCGACCCTTCAGGTCGCCGAGCGCTACGCGGCCGGGGCGCTGGAGGCCGGCGCCTATGCCGTGTCTCCCCTGGTGGGCCCGCGCCAGCCGTGCCGCTCCGCCGAGACGGTCGTCCAGAGCTACCTCTACGACCCGCCCTCGTTCCGCTTCTGGCACGTGCGCAGGATCCGCGGCGGCGGGTTGCGCTTCCGCGCTCCGACCGGGGCGTCGTTCACGGCCTCGCCGACCAGCCGGCTCGTGCGCGCGGCGAGCGGCGAGCCGGCGTCGACGCCGCCGGCCGCGACGATCGCGGCGACGCAGACCTGCCCGTACTTCACCGTCGTCCACAACGACTCCGCGGTCGACTTCCCGGCCGGGACCTACCACCGGCTCAACTTCTCCCCCAACAACGCGGGACTGCACTGCAGCCCGCCGATGCCCGACTCCTATGACCTGCTGCGCGACTACCTGCTCGACGGCAGCGTGCACGGGTACGGGGTCGGGCCGCTGACCGGCTCGCTGGCCAAGAACCCGGGCTGCCGGTTCCTCAAGACCGGCACGACGACTACCGGCTTCGACGTCTGGTGCGACGGCAAGGGGTCGAGTCGCGGCCCTTGTGTGACGGCTCGCCCGGTGCCCGCGAACTGCGGCGGTCATTATTAGGGCGTGAGCCCGACGAAGGTCATCACGGCGTGACGGCGCTGAGCGCCCCGACGGCGCTGAGCGCCCCGCCCGGCCCCCGCCTGCCGGCCTCGCTCCAGACGGCATTGTTCATCCTCGCCCCGCGCCGGTTCATCGAGCGCTCGTGGCGCCGCCACGGCGACGTCGTGAGCTTCAGCACCCGCTTCGACTCGCGCTTCGTGCTCGTCTTCCACCCGCGCGAGATCAAGGAGGTCTTCACCGCGCCCGCCGACGTCCTGCGCGCCGGCGAGGCCAACGCCGTGCTGGGCCCAGTGGTCGGGCAGCGCTCGGTGCTGCTCCTCGACGGCCCCGAGCACCTTCGCCATCGACGGCTCATGCTGCCGCCGTTCCGCGGGCGCCGGCTTCAGGCCTACCAGCGCCAGGTGCTCGCGGCCACCGACGCGGCCGTCGACCGCTGGCCGGTGGGTCGGCCGTTCGCGTTGCTTGCAGAGATGCAGCAGATCACCCTCGACGTGATCGCGGGCGCCGTCTTCGGGATCGAGGAGGCGGCACGCGCGGCCGAGCTCAAGCGGCGCCTGCGGGCCATGCTCGTGCCGCTCTCCAACCGACTCGGGCTGCTCGCGCTCATGCTCTCGGGCGGGCGCTTCGGCGACGGCGGGGCGATGCGCCGCTTCGAGGCGAGCCGGGCCGCGGTCGACGAGCTCGTCTACGAGGAGATCTCTCGCCGGCGTGAGGCGACCGACCTCGCCGGGCGAGACGACGTCTTCTCGCTGCTGCTCTCGGCCCGCGACGAGGAAGGCGAGGGGCTGAGCGACGCCGAGCTGCGCGACGAGCTCATCACCCTGCTCGTCGCCGGTCACGAGACGACCGCCACTGGCCTGGCCTGGGCCTTCGAGCTGCTCGGCCGCAATCAGGAGGTACGCGCGCGCCTGCGCGAGCCAGCGGACGCTGACGGAGCCGGGGAGGACTACGCCGACGCCGTGGTCAAGGAGGCGCTGCGGCTGCGCCCGGTCATCGCCGGCGTCGGGCGCAAGGTCCGCGGCGGGCCCTTCGAGCTCGGCGGCTACCGGCTCGAGCCCGGGACGGAGATCAACCCCTCCATCGCCCTCGTGCACCGCCGCGCCGACCTCTACCCCGAGCCCGACGCCTTCCGCCCAGAGCGCTTCCTCGACCCCGAATCCGCGCCCGACACCTATACATGGATCCCGTTCGGCGGCGGCATCCGCCGCTGCCTCGGAGCGAGCTTCGCGCTCTTCGAGATGCGCACCGTCGTCCAGCGCGTGCTGGCCCGCACCGAGCTGCGGCCGGCGCGCCGGAGGCCGGAGGCCGTCCTTCGCCGTGGGATCACCCAGGTGCCCGAGCACGGGGCACGGGTCGTCCAAGCGGCGCCGCCGCGGCCGGCGGCGTAGGCTCGGCCTCTGTGCCCGAGCCGCCCCGCACCGTCCACCTCGACGAGCTCGAGCGTGTTCCCGGTCCGGACTCACTGACCTGGCTGCCGGTCCGCGCCACGCTGGGCGTGCGCGTCTTCGGCACGAACGCCTATGTCGCCGACCAGGCGGGCGCCGACGTCGTCGAGCCCCACGACGAGGACCCCACCCTGGCCCACGAGGAGCTCTGCTTCGTCGCCCGCGGGCACGCCCGCTTCACGATCGACGGCGACGAGCTCGACGCGCCGGCAGGGACCTACGTCTTCGTGCCCGACCCGGCGTCCCACCGTCACGCGATCGCCGTGGAGCCCGGCACCACCGTGCTCAGCTTCGGCGGACCCGCGACCTTCACACCCTCGGCGTGGGAGTGGTCCTTCCGCGCCAATCCGCTGCTGGGCACCGACCCCGAGCGGGCCCGGGCGATCCTCGACGAGGGCTTCGCCGTCCACCCGGACAGCCCGAGCCTCCGCTACCAGCTCGCGTGTGTGGAGGCGCTGCAGGGGCGCGACGAGCTGGCGCTCGCGTCGCTCGCGAGGGCGCTCGAGCTCGAGCCGGAGCTGCGCGAGGAGGCCGCGGTGGACGACGACCTCGCCGGCCTTCGCGGCGATCGGCGCTTCCGGGCGCTCGTCGACTGGGAGAAGCTCAGGCCGGACTGACCTTCGGGCCCTGTGGCTGCACCGCCGACTCCTTCAGCGCCTCGCCGGCGCGAACGGGCGCGGGGATCAGCGCCGCTCCGACGAGGATCAGGGCGAACGCCGCGATGCGCACGCCCACGACCAGGGCGTCGTCGCCGAGCCGGTCTCCGAAGACCGCGAGGCCGGCGAGGATCGTCGACAGGTTCGCCGCGACGGAGGTGACGGCGATCACCGCGACGCCGTCGCCGATCTGGAGGCTGCGCGCGGAGGCGAAGAACGAGAAGACCGCCGCCGTCAGGACGACGACGGCCCAGGGGCTGAGGAGGCCGATCGGCCCGCCACCGAGATCGCCCGAGAGCCCCTTGATCGCCACGTCCGAGATCCCGAAGCCCAGGCCGGCGGCGATGCCGAGCAGCACGCCGCGCTCGACGCGGATGCGCTCGATCAGGTGCGAGACGACCACGAGCACGCCGAGAACGACGGCGATGCCTTCGAAGACGATCATCCCCGCCAGGGAGTAGTCGGAGTGGGCTCCTCCTCCTCCGCCGGTCACCGTCAGCAGGGCGAGCGAGACCGCCACCAGGCCGATCCCGATCCACTGGCGGCGACCCAGCTCGAAGCCGAAGAAGCGCTCGGCGAGCACCGCCAGGAAGACTAGGCCCCCCGCGAGCACGGCCTGGCCGATCGAGATCGGGGCGAGCGAGAGCGCGGCCACGTGCAGCGCGAACGCCCCCGCCGCCACGGCCCAGCCGATGCTCCACCACCTCGAGCGGAAGAGGTCCGCCGCGCTGCGCAGCGGATGGCGCATGTCGACGTCGGGGGCGGCGACCGCCCCGCGGTGCTTGAAGAGGAAGGCGAGATTCGTTCCGAGCGCGGACAGCAGCGCACACACGAGGCCCAGCCCGACCGCCAGCGAGACGCTGGTCACACCGCCGTCATACCCGTGCGGGTGCCGTCTCTCCCCTCGGCGCCGGGAGGCAAGCCGCTGGCGCCGCAGGTGCGCGTGGAGGCGGCCGCGGCGCGCTTCCGCGGGAGCGCGCCGCAGCCGCCCCACGCGCTCCTAGCCCGCCGAGCCCTCCTCGACCGCGGCCAGCGCCGCTTCGCGCGTGGGGTAGATCGAGAACGTCGAGTCCGTGCGGGTGATCTCGAACATCCGCAGCACGGTTGGATTGGCCGTCGCGATGGGCAGGCGACCACCGCGGCGAGTCAGGCGGCGCAGCCCGTTCAGCAGCGTCGCGAGGCCGTTGGACCCGATGAAGACGACCTCGCCGAGATCGACGACCACGTTCGTCTTGCCCGCGTCGATGGCGGCGAGCAGCGGCGCGCTGAACGCCGCGGCGGTCGCCAGATCGAGCTCGCCGCGGACCGCGATGACGTGCGTCTGGGCGTCAATCGCCTGCTCGGTGACCTCGAAGGTCGGGGGCAGTCCGAAGTCCCACGGCACGTCTGAGCGAGCATAACCGGGTGGCGCGAGGCCTTGCCGGGGATCCTTCTCCGGTTTAGCGGCTCTTGAGGGCTGATCTCGACAATCCCCCGGCCCGCAGTACCCTCCAGAAGACCGGATGGCTTACGCCGAAGAGAGCCCGAGCCTGCGGCCGCGCCGCAAGGAGCAGTCCGTAGCGCTCGCCCGCGAGTGGCGCAAGCTCGGCCGCGCCGCGACCTTCGTCGCCGTGCTCACCAGCCCGGCGCTCTTCCTGTTGCTCTATCACTCCAGCGGCTGGAGCTTGGGCGCCTCGCTGCTCGGCACCTTCGTGGGCGTCGTCGCCTTCCGCGGGCTGGTCGACGTCCTCGCCCACAAGGCGATCCCCGCCCCGACCATCTACGGGGCGGAGAAGGAGCTCCAGGAGGAGGACGTCGTCCAGCGCCGCCGTCTGTGGTACTGGCGCCGGCGCTACCGCCTGCTCGTCTGGATCGTCGCGCTCGGCGTCACCGCCGGCGTCGTGATCATGATCATCACCGGGAAGTCGTTCGGCGGCGCCCTCGGCACGCTGGGCGACGCGGTGCTGTCCTTCGCGCCGCTCGCGGCCGGCTACATGCCGATCCTCGTCCTGCTGTTCCTCATCAACTTCCTGATCCTCTTCGGGCCGCTCGTCTTCCTCGGGATCCAGCAGATCAAGGGCTATGAGCCGGGCGACGCGGACTGGGGGGTCAAGCTCGACGACGTCCGCGGCCAGGCCGAGGCCAAGGAGGAGATCACCCGCATCGTCGCCCTGTGGCAGTCGGGCGAGGAGTTCGAGAAGGCCGGCGGCAAGCGCGAGCGCGGGGTGCTCTTCAACGGCCCTCCGGGCACCGGCAAGACCATGCTCTCCAAGGCCATCGCCACGAGCTTCAACTGCCCGTTCGTCTCCATCCCCGGCTCGGGCTTCGCCCAGACCTTCATCGGGATGGACGCGGTCATCGTCCGCTACCTCGCGCGCAAGGCCAAGAAGCTCGCCGCCAAGTGGGGCGGCCAGTGCATCGTCTTCATCGACGAGATCGACGCGGTCGGCATGCGCCGCTCGAGCCTCGGCTCCCCCGTCGGCGGCGGCGGCTTCGCGAGCCCGACGGGCTACCAGCCCACGTCGGTGCACGACTACCTCTTCTACGGGCCTTCGGGCGCGCTGACGCCCGATGGGGACCTGATCCTCGAGACGCGCGCGTGGCGCGAGCGCATGTTCGCGGAGCGCGGCGCGCCGTCGGTCGGCTCGCCCTACCCGCCGATCGTCAACAAGCTCGGGGGCGTTGTCCAGAACTTCGTCGTGCCGGGCGGGATGGGCGGCGGGGGTGGCGGCCTGGCCCTCAACCAGCTGCTCGTGGTCATGGACGGCATCGATGACCCGCCGTGGACCAAGCGCGTGCTGACCAGCCGCCTAAACACCTTCCTGGACGCGATCTACATCATCCCGCGCCGCATCGGCAAGCGTTCGCTGCGCATGCGCCCGCCGCGCCCGCGCAAGGAGGAGATCTACTTCATCGGCGCGTGCAACACGCCGATCGAGGCGCTCGACCCCGCGCTGACCCGCCCGGGCCGGATGGGCCGCCACGTGTGGTTCCGCACCCCGACCAAGCAGGACCGCAAGGACATCTTCGACCTCTACATCACCAAGGTGTCCCACGAGCCCGACCTGGACTCCGACCGCCGCCGCGACGAGGTCGCCCGCATCACCCACGGCTACTCGCCGGCGATGATCGAGCAGGTCTGCTCGATGGCCCTGACCTACGCGCACTCCGAGGGGCGCCCGGTGTTCGGCTGGCCCGACCTCGTTGAGGCCATGACTACGGTCGAGTCGGGCACCGCCGTCGGGATCGAGTACGTCCCCGCGGAGACGCGCGCGGTGGCCATCCACGAGGCCGGTCACGCCGCCGCGTCCTACGTCTACTCCGAAGACGTGATGTCCACGCGCCTCTCGCTGCGCATGCGCGGCGGATCGCTCGGGCATCACGCGGCCATCGAGAAGGAGGAGCGCTTCTCCAAGTGGCGCTCGGAGCAGGAGGCCAACCTCATCTGGACGCTGGGGGCGATGGCGGCCGAGCAGGTGTTCTACCGCCAGACCTCGAGCGGCGTGGGCGGCGACCTCAACAGCGCCACCGGCCTCGCCGCCCTGATGGTCGGGATGTGGGGCATGGGGCCCGTCGAGCCCGACTTCGCGGGGCGCTTCCCGAACGAGGAGGACGAGCAGGCCGAGCGCGACAAGGCGATGGAGCGCTTCGAGCGGCTCGGGTCGCGCCTGATGAACCGGGCGCGGGGCAGCACGGCCATGCAGGCCGACCCGATCTCCTCCGTGCTCATGGACCCCATGAAGCGCACCGCCGTCGCCCAGCTCCTCGGTCAGGCCTACGTGACCGCGTACAACCTCGTCCGCAACAACCGCGAGCCCGTCGAGCGGATCGCCGACGCGCTCGTCGAGCGGCGTGAGCTCCACGGCGATGAGGTGGTCGGGCTGCTGGACTCCGTCGGCCTGCGCAAGCCGCAGATCGACCTTCTCGAGCCCGCGACCTGGCCGAAGTTGTGACGGACGAGCAGCGCGGCATGAGCGGCGAGCGCCTGCTGCCCGACCCCGTTTCGCCGCGCGAGCCGAGCTCGCCGGCGCCGGCGCCGCCCTGGGAGCACCCCGAGCGCGGGCCCCAGCCGCCGGACTCGCCCGAGTCGCCCGCGACCACCGAGAACGAGCGTCCCGCCTGGCCGCCCCAGCCGCCCGCCGGCGGTCCGGGAGGCGACGAGGGCTCGGAGTCCAGCCCCTACTCCGCTCGCTTCCAGCTCATCCTCGGCGCGCTGCTCGGCATCGCCGCCGTGGCAGTGGTCGCCGCGCTGCTCATCGGCGCGGGCCCGTCCTCCGGTCCCGACCGCGGCTGGTCGGCGTGGCACCCGAGCTCCGACGAGGCGGGCCCGGCGGCGCAGCAGATCGCCAACCACGTCGCGCCCAGCTACCGGCTGGACGCCGGCGGCCAGCTCGTGGCCGCGACCGGCGGACAGCTCGAGGTCGCCAACCTGCCCGTGCGCCTCGCGCTCGCCGAGCAGGGTCAGGTCTCCGTGCTCCAGGGCGACGGCGTGCTCTACACGCTCTGCGGCCTGGGCCCCAAGTGCTCGATCCAGACGGGCAAGCCCACCCCCCGGCGCCATCTCCTCCTGCGCCGCGAGGCGCTCGAGCTCGCGCTCTACACCTTCCACTACGTGAAGGGGACCGACTACGTCGTCGCGTTGCTGCCGCCGAAGAAGGGCACTGCGCCAACCCAGGCGATGTTCTTCACCAAGGACGACCTCAAGGGCGAGACCTCGCGCCCGCTCATCACGACCCTCGCCTCGCCGCCGCCGACGAGCAACCGTCTCGCGGCGGGAGAGATCTCCACGCTCCAGGCGCTGACCGACAAGCGCCTGTTCCAGTTCAAGTACCAGCAGGGCCAGGACGCGAGCGTGTTCCTGGTCCTCAGCCCCTTCGCCAGGGGCTGAGCGCGCCGCCTCACGGCACGTCGAGCGCCTCTATCGCGTCGCTGTAGTACAGGCCGGGACGAACGCCGCCCTCGATGGCGTAGACGCGGTTGCCCGCGGCCACGACGCCGAGCCCGTGGCGCGGGGTCCGCAGGTCCGGCAGCCGGCTCCAGCGTCGTGTGCGCGGGGCGTAGAGCTCGACCTCGGCGATCGTCCCCCGCTTCTCTTCGCCTCCGGCGACGACGATGCGCCCGTCGGCGAGGGTGGCCGCGGCGATGCCGCCGCGGGCCTTGGCGAGGTCGGGCAGCCGCTGCCAGCGGCGGGTGGCGGGGCGGTAGCGCTCGGCGACCGTGAAGTTGCCCAGGCCCGACGCGCGGCCCGCCAGCACGTAGAAGGCGCCGCCCGAGACCGCTCCGGCGAGGTGCTCGCGCGGGAAGCGCATAGACGGGCCCCGGCTCCAGCGGTCGCGGCGCGGGTCGTAGACCTCGAGCGTCGCGAGCGGCCGGGTGGCGCGCGCCCCGCCGGCGGCGTAGAGCCGGTCGCCGATCACCCCGACGGTCAGCGCGGCGCGGCGCGACGGCGCGCGGGCGAGGCGCGCCCAGCGGTCACGGGCGGGGTCGTAGCGCAGCAGCGCGTCGCTCTCGCGACCGTCGGCGCGGTAGCCGCCGAGCACGTAGAGGTTCCCGCGCCAGCTCGCCGCCGCCGCGTGGTTGAGGGCGATCGGCATCGCGCGCACGCGCGTCCAGCGGTCTCGCGCGATGTCGTAGCGCTCGACGAGGGCGGTCGTCGCGCCGCGCGACGGGACATACCCGCCGACGACGTAGACCGAGCGACCGATGCGCGCCGCGGCGACCTCGGTGCGCTCGGTGGTCGAGGGCGCCAGCGCCTTCCAGCGGTCGGTCCTTGCCCCCGCGGAGGTCGCTCCGCAGCCGGCGCACAGCACGAGCATCGCGGCCGCGAGCGCGCGCAGGCGCGTGGCGGCGCTCACCGGCCGACTCCCCCTCCGCGCTCCTCCCATCCCGGGCACGTCCTGACCGGGAGCGGCGGGTACTTCGCGTAGGCCGGCTCGCGCTTGGAGCGCTCGCAGAGCGAGAACCGCGACCCGCGCGTGTTCCGGATGATCTGCTGATGGCGACACGAGTCGCACAGGCCGACGGCGGGCATTCAGGGCCAGGGTAGGCGCTCGAGAGCGTTGCGGCCTCAACTACCCTCGAGGGTTGGGATGAGGACCTTCAACCGTCTGCTCGGCTTCCTTCGACCCTACCGGCGCGGGGTCACCTGGTCGTTCCTGCTGGCGACGGGCGCGATCGGGGCGACGGTGCTCATCCCCTACCTCACCGGCCAGGCCGTCAACAACGTCCAGGACGGCGACAAGGGCGCACTGACCACCATCGCGCTGGCAATCCTGGGGGCGGGCGTGCTGCGGCTCGGGCTCACCGTCGGGCGCCGGCTGATCGCCGGGCAGGTGTCGCTCGACGTGGAGGTCGACCTGCGCAACCGGCTCTACGGTCACCTGCAGGGCCTCGAGCTCGGCTTCTTCGACCGCCAGCAGACCGGTCAGCTCATGTCGCGCGCGACGGTCGATCTGCAGTCCGTTCGCTTCTTCCTCGGCTACGGGCTGATCTTCATCGGCCAGTCCGCGCTGACCATCCTCCTCGCGGCGGTCGCGATGATCGCCATCGACCCGGTACTCGGCCTCATCGCGCTGTCCCCGGTCCCGTTCGTCGTTCTCGTCGCGCGCCGCTACGGGCGGTTGTCGCGCCCGGCGCTCCAGGAGGTCCAGCAGCGCATCGCCGAGCTGACCGCCGAAGCCGAGGAGAACATCTCGGGCGTGCGCGTGGTGAAGGCCTTCGCGCGCGAGGACCGCCAGCTGCTGCGCTTCCGCCACACGGTCAAGCGCGTCTTCGACCAGTCGATGACCTCGACGCGCATCCGCGCCTTCTACACGCCCTCGATCGGCTTCCTCCCGCAGCTCGGGCTCGCGCTGATCCTGTTCTACGGCGGGCGCCAGGTCATCAACGGGAGCCTCTCGCTCGGCGACTTCACCGCCTTCTACACCTACCTGCTGATGCTCATCGCGCCGATGCGCACGCTCGGCTTCATGCTCGGGGTCGCGCAGCGGGCGACCGCCTCGGGCGCGCGCATCTTCGAGCTCCTCGACCGCGAGCCGACGATCCTCGCGCCGCCGGAAGCGCCGGCGCTGCCCGCGGGGGCGGGGCGCGTCGAGTTCCGCGACGTGACGCTGACCTTCGAGGGAGGCCGCACGCCGGCGCTGCGCGACGTCGAGCTCGCTGTGGAGGCGGGCACGACGGTCGCTCTGGTCGGGGCGACGGGCTCGGGCAAGACCACGTTGACCTCGCTGATCCCGCGGCTCTACGACCCGCAGAAGGGCTCAGTCCTGGTCGACGGCGCCGACGTCAGAGAGGTCGACCTGGCGTCGCTTCGCTCGCAGATCGCGCTGGTCACCGACGACCCGTTCCTCTTCTCGGCCTCCGTCCACGAGAACATCGCCTACGCGCGGCCGGAGGCGACGCGCGAGGAGGTCGAGGTCGCCGGGCGCCGCGCGCAGGCGGCCGGCTTCATCGAGGAGCTGCCCGAGGGCTACGACACGCTGATCGGCGAGCGCGGCCTCACGCTGTCGGGCGGCCAGCGCCAGCGCCTGGCGATCGCCCGCGCGCTGGTCGCCGACCCGCGCATCCTCGTGCTCGACGACGCGACCTCCTCGGTCGACGCCTCCACCGAGCGCGAGATCAAGGAGGCGCTCGCCGAGGTCATGCAGGGGCGGACGACGTTCATCATCGCCCACCGGCTGTCCACGATCTCGCTCGCCGACGAGGTCGTCGTGCTGGAGCACGGGACCGTGGTCGCGCGCGGCGGGCACGACGAGCTCGTGGAGCGCTCGCCGCTCTACCGCGAGATCGTCGAGAAGGGGCTGCCCGACCAGGTCTTCCTCACCGAGAAGGACATGGAGCGCGAGGTGGCGGGGCTGTGAGCGCGACGGGCTTCCGCGGCAGGTACGCCGAGGGGCGCGCTCAGCTCGCCGCAACAAGCGGGCGCGGGCGCAAGCTCCGCGGCCTGCTCGAGCTGCTCGGGCCCTACCGCCTGAAGGTCGTCGCGATGTTCGCGGCGCTGATCTTCGCGACGGCCGCGGCGCTCGCGCCGCCGCCGCTGGCCAAGCTAGCCATCGACGACGGCATCGTCCCCGGCGATCTCTCGGCCCTGGACTGGTGCGTGGCCGGCTTCGTGGCCGCCGCACTGGTCTACTGGGTGGCGAGCTACCTGCAGACCTACCTCGTCGGTTGGGTCGGCCAGCGAGCGCTGCAGGACCTGCGCATCCGTATCTTCGCGCACCTGCAGTGCCAGTCGATCGGGTTCTACTCGCGCAGGCGCGCGGGCGTGCTGATCTCGCGGATGACCAACGACGTCCAGGCGCTGGACCAGCTCGTCACCGACGGCGTCGTGACCCTCTTCCAGTCGACCCTGACGCTGGTCGGGACGGCGGTGATCCTGCTGATCCTCGACGTGCGGCTCGCGCTCATCACCTTCCTGGTCCTGCCCATCCTGTTCGCCGGGAGCCTCGCCTTCCGGATCGCCTCGGCGACGGCCTACCGGTTGACGCGCGAGAAGATCGCGCTGATCACCGCCTACCTCCAGGAGACGCTGTCGGGGATCCGCGTGGTGCGCGCCTTCGGCCAGGAGCACCGCCACGTCGCGCGCTTCGGCGAGCTCAACGACGACAACCGCGACGCGAACATGCGGACCGTCTACCTCAACGCCGCCTACTTCCCCGCGGTCGAGCTGCTCTCGGCGATCGCCACCATGGTCATCGTGCTCTACGGCGGGGTGCAGGCCATCGACGGGGCCGTGACGATCGGCGTGCTCGTCGCCTTCATCGCTGCGCTGAACAACTTCTTCGACCCCATCCAGCAGCTTTCCCAGCTCTACACGACCTACCAGTCGGGCATGGCCGCGCTCGACAAGATCTTCGAGCTGCTCGACGAGGAGCCCGACCTCTTCGACAAGCCGGGCGCGCGGGCGCTCGAACGCGTGCGCGGCGAGATCCGCTTCGACGACGTCTCGTTCCGCTACGGCGAGGGCGAGGACGCCGCCTACGCGCTGCGCGACGTCTCCTTGTCGATCGCCCCCGGGCAGACGGTCGCGCTCGTGGGGGCGACGGGCGCGGGCAAGTCCACCTTCGCCAAGCTCGTCGCGCGCTTCTACGACCCGACCGACGGGCGCGTGCTCGTCGACGGCGTCGACGTGCGCGACGTCAAGGCGCGCTCGCTGCGCTCCCAGCTCGGGATCGTGCCCCAGGAGGCGTTCCTGTTCTCGGGAACGGTCAAGGAGAACATCGCCTTCGGCCGGCCCGACGCGACCGACGAGGAGGTCGAGCAGGCGGCCCGGGCGGTCGGAGCCGACGGGTTCATCGGCGAGCTCGCCGAGGGCTATGAGACCGAGGTCGGCGAGCGCGGCGTCCAGCTTTCCGCCGGGCAGCGCCAGCTCGTGGCCTTCGCCCGCGCGCTCGTCGCCGATCCTCGCATCCTCGTCCTCGACGAGGCGACCTCGAACGTCGACATCCACACCGAGTCGCGCATCGAGGAGGGCCTGCGCCGGCTGCTGGCGGGACGCACCGCGATCGTCATCGCCCACCGGCTGTCGACGATCCGCCGGGCGAGCCTGATCGTCGTCCTCGACCACGGGCGGATCGTCGAGCAGGGCTCCCACGACGAGCTCATCGAGCGCGACGGCCTCTATCGCGGCCTGTACCGCGACTGGGTCGAGCAGGCGGCGGCGTAGCCGCTCGCGTGCGGCGCCGGGGCGTCCGCCCGCCGCGGCGAGTCGACGCTCAGCGCCGCGCGTCGTCGGCGAAGTAGACGGGGCCCAGGCGGCCGGAGTGCAATGGCGGGCACAGCGCCGTACGCGACCGGTCACGCTCCCACGCCTGGATCCACCGCAGCACGACGAGCGCGACGGCGGCGCACACGAGCGTCCACTCGCCCGTCACCAGCACGGCCTCCTCGGTGAGGTGGTCGGTGAGCTGGTCGGGAGCCCTGCCCATGGCCGCCTCGGCGAAGGCCAGGCTCGCGGCGACGAACGGGAGCATCGCGAGCGAGATGAGGACGGCGACGAGCCCGGCGCGCACCGTCGTCCGCTGGAGCGGCTCCGCGGACAGCCCGTAGGGCGGCGCGACCGCGCGCTCGAGGAGGACGCGGTAGCGGATCCGCGTCGGCGTCCGGCGCCCGAGCATCGCCCGGGCGACGGTGACGACCGGTGGGAAGAACAGCGCGCCGATCACCGCGGCCACCTCCAGCGGCGTCAGCTCGGCAAGCGACCCGAAGGCGATCGCCGCAGCGACGGCGACGCTCCCCGCGCCCGCCCAGCCCGTCGCCAGCCCGCGCAACTCTCCGTCGGGCCGGACGAGCACGGGCCGCCGCTCCCGCGCCGCGCGGCGTCGTTGCGCCGCCACCGCCCGCGGGGCCCGCTCGACGACCCCGACGCCGGGGAGCCGATCCTCCTCGTCCATCCTTGGAGGCTACGCCCCGCGACCAGTGGACCGACCTCGTCGCCTCTCACACCGCCCGTCGGCTCCCGGCCAGAGCATCGGCCTGGCTATGGCAGTTCGGACACAGCAGGCGGAGGTTCTCCAGCCGGTTATCGAGACAGTCTCCATTGGCGTGATGCAGCGCCAGGGCGAGCGGAGCACCGCGCCACTCGGTCAACCCGCAGCACTCGCAAGGCGTTTCCTTGATGCCGGCCGAGAGCAGCCTGGTCTTGAGGTTGCGACGGCTGCGGTAAGTGCCCGCGACGAAGAGGTCCTCAAGCGGCATCGCGTTGCCTCGGCCGACGAGCACACCGCGCGCAATTGCGTCGGCCCACGAGCTTCGCGAGAAGCCGAAGCGCGCCTGGCACTCCCTGACCGAGTGCCCGTCATCGTGATAGCGCTGCACCTCGGTCCAGTCGTACCGTCGCGCGCAGCGCTCGTCGACAGCCGTTCCGAGGCGTCTGACGTGGTAGGACACGGTGGACTTCGAGATCCCGAGCGTGCGCGCGATCTCGGCGTTGGAGAATCCCTGATCTCGCCTCGAGATAACGAGGCCCCGCGTCTCGACGCGGGTCCTCCCTACGTTCGTCGGCACGATCGTCCGGGCCGGCTCCTCACCTTGCTCCAAGCGGCTGAGGTGATAGTCGACCGTTGTCCGAGCCAGCTCGAGCTGTCGGGCGATCTCGCCTCGCGATAGACCCTCCTCGAACAGCCTGTGGATCTCTCCCCTCGTGCCCGTAACGAACGCATGTTCGAACGCGGGACGGACGGAACAGCGCCTCTCAGGAGCGCCGCAATCCCGCTCTATACTCCGCCGAGTTCGGGCCGAGAACCCGATGCACTGGGGAATGGTGTAATCGGCAGCACGCGACACTCTGGATGTCGAAGTTGGGGTTCGAGTCCCTGTTCCCCAGTTCAGGAGGCTTGCTGCAACTCGTGACCGTGCGCGCGCAGCCACTTAAGCGGATCCTGCCACTCGGGCATCTCCGAGTCCAGAGCCGCGAGAACGGCTTGGCGTGACTTGCGACTCGCAGGTGGGACAGCTCGTATGCGAGCACGAGGTCAAGAACGTGCGCTGGGGCCAGTATGAGTCGCCAGCCGACCGCGAGGTTTCCAGTGCCGAGCAGGACCCCTAGCGGGTCTTCGGGTCGCGGCCGGTGAGGGAATGGAAGGTCACGCCGGGCGCGGTCGCAGCGACCCGAGGTGGCGGCGACGATGAAGGCAGAGGCGCTGTCGAGGTCCTCGCGTTCCACGGCGTGTGGTGAGCGTGCCCGCTGGGCGCCGCTCAGTACACGAACTTGTGCCCGAGCAGCTCCGACACCGTGGCGAACTTGTAGCCCCGCGCGCGCAGGGTTCGGATGATGCTCGGCAGCGCTGCGACCGTCTGGCCGCGGGGGCCGCCGCCCTCGTGCATGAGGATGATCGAGCCCGGACGGGTTGCCGAGACGACGCGCGAGTAGATCGCGCTCGTGCCCGGGGTCGACCAGTCGCGCGGGTCGACGTCCCAGTTGATGGTCATCATCCCGAGCGCGCGGGCGCGGCCGATGAGCGCCCGGTCGACCGCGCCGTAGGGCGGCCGGAACAGGCACGGGGTGAAGCCGGTGGCCCGCTTGATCCGGTCGCGGGTCCGCGAGAGCTGCTTGCTGCTCGGGAACTGGGGGTGGCTGAACGAGTGGTCGCCGATCTCGAAGCCGTAGGCGAGCTCGCGCTGGAGCTGGCGCTCGTAGCCGGGGATCTGGTTGCCGAGAACGAAGAACGTGCCCTTCGCGCGCTCGCGCACGAGGATGCGGATGACCTGGACCGTGTAGGGGCTCGGACCGTCGTCGAAGGTCAGCGCGACCACCTTGCGGTTGCGTGGCCCGTTGGTGCGGAACGGCGGCCCGCCGCGGCGACAGCCCGTCGGGGTGCGCCGCGGGGCAGCGGCCGCCCCGGGGGGCGAGACGAGGTCGAGCGGCGACGCGGCGCGAGGCGGCGGGGCGAGGTCGAGCGCCGGCCCGCGGCCGCCGGCGGCCGCCGGGGCGGTGTCCGAAGCCGCCCCGCCGCCGGCTGCGGCGGTCGGGGCCAGGAGCGCGACGGCGAGCGCGGCGAGCGCCGCGAGCAGGGAACGGATCCGGGCTGACATGGCGCGACCGTACCCCACGCGGCGGTCGGCCGGGCATCCGGTGTGGCCGTCGGGGCGAGGAGGGTCTCAACCGAGGCTCAACCAGGACTCGTCCGGCAAACGCAAAGCCAACCCCGCTCGCCACGGCCCGACAATCCGCCGCCCGTACCGTCCGGGCGCAATGGCTCCCGCCTCCACCGCAAGCGCAACCGCCTCCTGCCTCGTTCGCCGGCAGACGCTCGAGGATCCCGACGATCGCGACGGGCGCGTCGCGCGCGTCGTCCGGCTGGCGCAGGCCGGCGACCCGGAGGCGATCGCATTCCTCTATCAGCGCTACGCCGGCAACATCTGCGGCTACGTCTACAGCATCGTCGGCGACGAGCACGAGGCCGACACCGGGTCCGCGAGTACCTGGAGCGCCGCGGAGCCCCGAGCGACGCACAGTCCCTGATCTTCCGACGCGGTGGCGGCCACCTCTTGGATCCCGACCGGCTGCTGATCGACGTCGACGTCTTCGAGAAGACGATTCTCACCGCCCTGGCCGCGGCCGAGGCGGACATGGGCGACCCCGACGACCAACTCGGGCAGGCGCTCGCGCTGTACCGCGACGACTTCCTGTGCGACCTCCCCTACGCCGAATGGGCGTTCCCGGAGCGTGAGTACCTCCGCGGCCTCGCCGGCCGCGCGCTTCGCGCCGGCGGCGGCCTGGCTCTCGCGCACGGCCGCCTCGACGACGCGGCGCCGGACTTCCAGCGGCTCGCCCGACTCGAACCGTTCGACACCGACGTGCAGCAAGAGCTGATCGCGGTCTGCCTGCGCCGCGGCCGGCGAAGCGAGGCGATGCGCCACTACGCCGCCCTGCGACTCCGCCTCCTGCGCGCCTTCGGCGACGAGCCCGACTTCGACCTCGCCGGGCTCGCCGCGCGCCTGCCCGCCCGGCCCCCCGCCGCCTACGCGGGCCCGACCTAGGCGGGCGCCAGGAGCCCTGGCGGCCCCCCGGCGGCCGACCGGAAGAGCATCGACACCCACGAGCGGAAGGGACGCCAGGCGTCGGCGATCCGATCGAGCTCGGCCTCGGAGGCGTCCGGGCGGGCGTAGGCGGCACGCATCGCGCGGTGCAGGCGCGGCTCGGCGGCCGGAAAGACATCGGGGTGGTTGGCGACGCGCACGAGGATGAGGCCGGCCGAGAACGGGCCCACGCCGGGCAGCGAGCGCGGCGCGTCCAGCGCCTGCTCGGGCTCCATTGCGCGCAGGCGCGCTCCGTCGAGCTCGCCGGCCTGCGTCATCCGCACGCGGTGGGAGAGCAGCGCCCACACCCCCGCCTCGTACGGCGACCAGAACCCGACCGGGCGCAACCCGCCGAAGTGCTCCTGCAGGCGCGCGACCACCGGGTCGCGCTCACCCACGGCGGGAAAGCCGGGGCCGTCGACGTCGAGCGAGAGCATCCGGGCGAGCTGCTCGCGCAGCCGCGCCTCGTCGGCCCCGCCGGCCCAGCGCACCGTCATGCAGCCCTCGTCCGGCGCCGCAGCGATCGAGACGGCCACCGGCGCCCACTCGCCCTCGACCGTGAAGGCGAGCTCGAGCCGGCCGTCGCCGGTCGTCGGGTCGGCCGCCGGCGGGAACCCCTCGAGGAAGCGCACCGACGCGGCGAAGGAGAACGGGCCGCGGGCCTCGAGGACGAGCGTGCGGGGCGCCGCCTACCCCCGCGGCCGCTCGGCCGCGCCGAGCTCGGAGAGGTCGCGCGAGGGGTCGGCGCGGGCGGCCGGGTCGTCGATGGCGCGACCCGCGACGAGCAGCTCGCGGGCGACGTCGAGGTCGTCGGAGCGCCCGACCGAGAGGCAGCCGGCGACGCGACCGTCCTTCAGGTACCAGACCGAGAACTCGCCCTCTTCGAGCGAGCCGCGCACGACCTCGCGGTCCCACTCACGTGCGGGCCCGACGTACTCGAGGCTCGCCCAGTCGGCCAGGTCGGAGAAGAAGTAGGGCACGACGTCGTAGTCGTGCTCGCCGCCGAGCATGTTCAGCGCGGCCGCCTTGCCGTGGTTGAAGGCGACGTCCCAGTGCTCGATGCGCACCGGCGCGCCGTGGACGACGCTGTCGTACTCGCACACGTCCCCCGCGGCGTAGACGCCCGGGACGCTCGTCTCGAGCCTGGACGAGCAGCGCACCCCGCCGAGCTCCCCGAGCTTGAGGCCGGATCCGCGCGCGAGCGTCACGTCGGGCCTCACGCCGGTCCCGAGCACGACGGCCTGCGCCTCGAGCGTCAGCCCGCTCTCGCAGACCACCTCCGCGATGCGCCCGCCGGCGCCGCGGAAGCACTCGAGGTCCTCGCCGCCGTGGACGACGACCCCGTGCTCCTCGAGCCGGCCCTGGAAGAAGCGGCCCGCGGTCGCCCCGAAGGTGCGCTCCAGCGTGACGCTCTCCTGCATGACCAGCGCGCAGTGCCTGCCGCGCAGGGTGAGCGAGGCGGCGACCTCGGTGGCGATGTAGGAGCCGCCGACAAGCACGACCCTCTCGACCGCGTCGGTGTCGTCGCGGATCGTGTCGCTGTTGCCCAGCGTCCGCAGGTAGTGGATCCCGTCGAGGTCGCAGCCGTCGACGTTGAGCCGGCGCACGTTGGCCCCCGTCGCGACGAGCGCCTTGTCGAAGCCGACCTCCTCCTTGCTCGACAGGCGTGCCGTGCGGTCGGAGGGGTCGAGCTTCATCACGGTCGTCCGCGTGCGCAGCTCGATGTCCTGCTCCTCCCACCAGCCCGCGGGGCGGAACCAGGTGTCCTCGCGGGACTCCGAGCCCTGGAGGTGCCCCTTGGAGCAGGGGGGACGGTTGTAGGGCGGGTCGGGCTCACGGCCGACGACGAGGATCGAGCCCTCGGCGCCCGACTCGCGCAGCCAGCGCGCGCAGTTCGCCGACGCCAGTCCGCCGCCGATCAGCAGGTAGTCGACGCGGCGATCAGCCACGACCGTCCGGGGTGAATTGCTGGGTGATGTCGGCCTCGAGCCCCGGGTCCAGGACGACGAGGACCTCGTCGCCGGGCTCGACGACGGTGTCCTGGTTGGGCACGAAGCCGCCGTCGGAGCGCAGCACCGAGATGATCAGCGACCCGGCCGGCAGGTCGATCTCGCGCACCGAGCGGCCGGCAGCCGGAGCGTCCTCGGTGACCTCCATCTCGATGATCTCGAGCCGCTCCTCGGCCAGGTCGAGGAGGTGGACCATCCCGTACTTGGGCACCTCGTGCTCGATCAGGCGCAGGATCAGGTCGGTGGCGGACACGGCGGGCTGGATGCCCAGCAGCTTGAAGTGCTGCAGGTTTCGCGGGTTGTTCACGCGCGCGATGATCCGCTCGCAGAGGTACTTCTCCTTGGCGATCTGGCAGATGAGGATGTTGTCCTCGTCGTCGCCGGTCACCGCGATCACCATGTCGGCGCGCTGGATTCCCGCGCGGTCGAGCACCCACAGCTCGGTGCCGTCGCCGTACTGGACGGCGTGCTCGAGCTCCTGCTCGACGACGAGGAAGCGCCGCCGGTCGGACTCGATGAGCGTCACCTCGTTGCCCTTCTCGATCAGCTCGCGCGCGAGGTTCCACCCCACCTTCCCCGCCCCGACGATGACGATGTACATCTAGGCGACACCTCCGCGCTCGGCGGCCTCGCCGAGCACCGCCCGCTCGAACATCTCGATCGCGTGCTGGGTCGGGCAGATGGTGTCGAGGCCCTGCTCGGCGTACCACTGCGCCCGGTAGGGGTCCAGCACCCGCACGATGACGCGCTCGATGTTGAAGCGCTTGCGGGCGATCTGGGCGATCACGAGGTTGGTGTTGTCGCCGTTGGTGGAGGCGATGAAGACGTCGGCGCGCTCGATCCCCGCCTCGAGCAGGGCGTCGATCTCGAGCGCGGTTCCCAGCGTGAACTGCCCGCCCGAGTCCTCCCAGGAGTCGCGCTGGTCCATGTCCAGCCGCTCGTGCGAGAGCGGGTCCACGTCGAGCACGGAGACCTCGTGGCCGGCTGCCAGTGCGGACTTGGCGACGGCCGACCCTACGCGCCCCGACCCCACGATGAGGATGAGCATCTGCGGGACTCTAGCGCGGGCCGCCGTCCCGGCCACGGAGCTCCGCGGGCACCGCCGAGAGGCTCCCGTCGCCCGCCGGGGCGGGCGGCTCCGGGACCGGCTCGTCGCCCGGCGGCGCGGTCAGGATCACGCGACAGGGCGCCTTGTTCACGACGTACTTCGTGATGTCCCCCACGAAGTTCTCGCGTGGCCCGCCCCGCCCGCCCAGCAGCGCCCCGCCGCGGATCCGCGTCGGCTCCTCGGCGGCAAGGACGATCGCCTCGACCCCGCGCCGGCGCGCCTCGGAGACGATCGCCTCGCCGGTGCGCCGGGCGCGCACGGTGGCGGTGGCCACCTCGACGCCCGCGTACTCCTCCCCGACCGCCTTGGCGCGCCGCAGCGCCGCGCGGGCCTCGTCGAGGCGCTGCTGGGGCAGGCTCGCGTCCAGCGGCAGCGACATCGGGATCTCGAAGACCCACAGCGCCTCGATCTGCGCGCCGGTCTCGCCCTCCTCCATGTCCTCCTCGTCGGACGCGAGGCGTCCCGCGGTCTGCACGATGTCGTCGTCGAGCGGGCGCCCGAACACCGGCACGAGGATCGAGGCGTACTCGGCCTCCAGGGCCTCGGACTTGAGCGCCGCCTCTGGCACGGTGACGCGCTTGAAGATCGGCTTGCCCTCGGTCTTGCGGTAGACGACGTAGAGCAGCAGCCCGGCGGCCAGCCAGGCGCCGCCCACGACGCGGGCCCAGTCGTGGAAGACGATCACGGCCAGCCAGCCGGCCGCCGAGAGCACCGCGCCCAGGACGGAGGGCAGCGGAAGGTCGCCGCCGCCGACGCGGACCGACCAGGGGACGCGGTAGGGTCGCGGGCGGTCGCGCTCGCGGTAGCGCAGGACGCAGACCGAGAGGTGCGCGAGGGTGAAGGCGATCATCGCACCGAAGGCGTAGATGCCGACGAGGAAGTCGATGTCGGTCGGCAGCACGAAGCCGGCGGCGAGCACCGAGGCGACGACGATCGCGACCCACGGCGTCGAGAAGCGCGGGTGCAGGCGGCCGACCGAGCTGGGGATCTGTCGGTTGGTGGCGAGCGCATAGGCGAGCCGCGACACGCCGAGCATCGCGCCGTTCGCGGCGGAGATGAGCAGCACGGAGGCCGCGACGGCGATCGCGTAACGCAGGGCCTCGCTCAGCCACTCGGGGTGATAGGCGGCGACGATCCCGAGCACCGGGTCCTGGAGGTAGTTGCGGCTGAGCGAGGTCGCGTTGGCGACCTGGGGCAGCGCGCTGAGCGCGACGACGCCGACGCCGACGTAGATGACCGTCGTCCCCAGGCCGCCGAGCGTCACCAGCCGCTTGAGGCCCTTGCGGTCGACCGACACCTCGCCGACCAGGCCGGACGCCGCCTCCAGGCCGATGAAGGCGATCGTCGCAAGGGTCATTGCGAAGAAGACGTCCGACCAGTCGGGCTCGGAGCCGAGCGCCACAGGGTCGAAGATCGCGCCGAAGTCCAGCACCTGGAAGACCCCCACCGCGATGACGACGAGCAGCAGCCCGAGGTTCACGATGGCCAGGGCGCTGAGACGGCCGAGCCGCCGCGCGCTGAGCCCGACGATGTTGCGGGCGGCGACGTAGACGATCGCGACCATGCAGAAGACGATCTCCGGCCAGCCGCTGCCCAGCGAGGGCCACAGCGGCGAGAGGTAGTGGCTCGCGGTCAGCAGGCAGACGGCGACGAGGATCGTGTAGTCGAGCAGCAGCGCCCAGCCCGCGACGAAGCTCCACAGCTCGTTGAAGGCGTAGCGGGCGAACATGCTCGAGCCGCCGCGCTCCTGGTGCAGCGAGGCGCCTTCGACGTAGGTCATCGCGCACAGCACCGCGTACAGGCCCGCGACGAGCAGCACGACGGGCGTGAGGCCCAGCGCGTGGTCGGCTACGACCCCGAGCGAGAAGTACAGCGCGGCGGCGACCGAGCTGAAGAAGACCGCGAAGAGGGCCGGCGAGCCCAGCGTGCGCGTGATCGCCGCGCGCGGCGGCGCAGGCTCGTGGAGGCGCTTGAGGGCGCGGCGGCCGGCGTCGTACTGGCGTGGGTCGACGTTGTCCTGCAGACGGCGGAAGCGTGCTCCCGCGCCGTCGCCGTCGTTGTCGTTGTCGTGGCCCATGGTCAGGTTCTCCGCAGAAGCCAGAGGCGCGCTCCGCCGGCGGCCACGAAGAGCAGCCCGAAGAGCACGCCGACGGCCAGCACGCCCCCACCCCGGGCGACCGTCGAGACCAGCAGCGCGACGCCGACGAGGACCATCAGGAGCGACAGGACGAGGGTGCCGCCACGGTAGGCCGAGCGCGGGGGGGACATCTCTGGCGTAGACTAGAGCCGCACGCCCGCAGAAGGGCCGGGCTAGGGACGGGTGATCGCGGACGGGCGGGCGACGCCATTCGGGCGAGGCGGGGCGGTGCCGCTAGGCGGGCACGGCTTCGGCCGCGCGGTCCTCGCGCTCCACCGGCGCGGACTCGATGATCACGCGGCACGGACGGTCGGAGAGCACGGTCTCCAGGGTCTTCCCGAACAGCGTCCCGCCTCCGCCCCGACGCTCGAGCGGGAGCACGATCGCGCGTGCGCGCATCTCGCGCGCCTCGTCGACGATGAGCCGCCCGGCGCCGCCGGAGCGGACCTTCTCCCAATGGCCCGACACGCGCCGGCCGTACTGGAGCTTGGCCTGCTCGACGATCGTCTGCGCGGAGCGCTCGAGCTCGGGCAGGTCGGCGTCGATCGGCGCGGAGTTCGGGACGTTGATGGTCACGAGCACGTGGATGCCGCGACGGCGGCGCGCGGCCAGCTTGGCGGCGGTGGCCATTGCCTCGGGCACGTAGGTCCTCTCGTCGAAGGCGACGAGGATCGACTCGTACTCGGCCTCCTTGTCGACCACCGGCTTGGCCACGGCCACCTTGACCGTCGTGGTCAGGTCCAGGCCCTGGACGCGCCGGTAGACGACGTAGACGGCGATTCCCACGGCCAGCCACCCGACGCCCGCGATCGCGACGTCGATGTGCAGAAGGGTCACGGTCAAGAAGGCGATGCCCGTCCCGATCCCGCCCAGGACAGCGAAGAGCGGGAGCTCGCGGCCGCCGACGCGGATCACCCCCGGGCCGCGGTAGGGGCGCGGGCGGTCGGGTTCTTTGAGGCGCAGCGCGATCACCGCGGCGTGGGCGATGGTGAAGGAGAGCATCGCGCCGAAGGCGTAGATGTTGCCCAGGAAGGTGGCCTGGCCGGGGATGATCGCCAGGCAGGCGAGCGCGCCGAAGAGCAGGATGCCGATCCACGGCGTGCGGAACTTGGGGTGCAGGCGGCGTAGGCGGTCGGGGAGCTGGCGGTGCAGGCCCATCGAATAGACGAGCCGCGAGACGCCGATGATCCCGGCGTTGGTGGCGATGACGAGGATCGTGGCGGCGAGCAGGCCGACGTAGATCTCCCCCGCGCCCTGTAGCGGCCCGAGGTCGAGCTGCTTGACGACACCGAGGATCGGGTCGGCGGCGAAGCCCCCCTGGTCCTCGGCGACGCCGAGCAGCGTCTGGTAGGAGCCGTCGGCGGTCTTGGTCACCGGCAGTGCGGAGAGGGCGACGGCGGGCAGCGCCGCGTAGATCGCGAAGACCGCGATGACCACGCGGTTGATCGCCGCCGGGATCGTCTTGGTCTCCTCGCGGGCCTCCTCGGCCATGTTGGAGATCGTCTCGATGCCGGTGTAGGCGATCATCCCGACGGGGATCGCGATGAGGAAGTCCTTCCAGCTCGGGGCGATCCCGAGGTGGACGTTGCTCACCAGCGTGTCGGGCGAGAAGACGAGGATCCCGCCGATGACCACGAGCAGCAGCTGGGTCATGAAGTCGGTGACGGCGAGGGCGATGTTGAGGCCGGCCGCCTCCTTGACGCCGACGACGTTGATCGCCGAGAGCAGCGCGACGATCCCAATGCCGGCGATGATGTCGGCGGGCGAGGAGCGCAGCGGCTCCCAGAACAGCCCGCCGATGTAGTGGGGCACGAAGAACGCCGAGATGGCGATCGTGATCGTGTAGTTGAGCATCTGTGCCCACGCCGCGAAGAACGAGGGGAACTCGTTGAAGGCGTGGCGGGCGAAGCTCGAGGAGCCGCCGGCCTCCGGGTACATCGCCGTGGCCTCGGAGTAGGTGGCGGCGGTGAGGTAGAAGATGATCCCGGTGATCACGAAGACCACCGGGGTGAGCCCGAGCGCGAAGGAGGCGACCAGCCCCAGCGCGTAGTAGATCGAGGAGCCCACGTTGCCGTAGGCGGTCGAGAAGAGCGCGTTCACCCCCAGCACGCGCTGGAGGCCCTCGAGACGGCGTTCGGCCATGGGTCGATCTGAGTGTAAGACGCGCGGACGCACGCGTGATCGGCGCGGAGCGGCGTGGCAGAATGGCGCGCCATGGATCGCGTCCGCGACCTCGACGTCCCCCGCACGCTGGAGGAAGCCTGCGACCCCGAGCGCGTCGCGCTGCTCCTCTACGACATGCAGGTCGGGATCCTCGGCCAGATCGACGGCGCCGAGCAGGTCGTGGCGCGCGCCTCGGTCGCCCTCGAGGCGGCCCGGGCCGCAGGGGTGCGGACGGTCTTCGTGCGCCACGTGACCGTGCCGGCGCGCCTCATGGGCGCCGGTCAGCATCGGATGTGGCGCGCCTGGCAGGGGCTCGACAGCGCCGCCGACGTGCGCTCGGCCTTCCCGCCCGGCGAGGCCCACGTCCAGATCGTCGAGGAGCTCGCGCCCAACGAGGACGAGGCGGTCGTCGACAAGGTCACGATGTCGGCCTTCGAGTCCACGCCGCTGCACCTGATCCTGCGCGACTGCGGGGTCACCGCGGTCGCCGTGCTCGGCGTCGCGCTGGAGATCGGCGTCGAACCGACCCTGCGCCACGCGGCCGACCTCGGCTACGTGCCGATCCTCCTCGCCGACGCCTCCGGCGCCGGCGACGCGGCAGCGGGCCGCCGCACGCTGGAGACGCTCGCCTTCCTCGGCGACACGATGGTCACCGACGCCGCGAGCTTCGCGGCGGCGCTCGAGCGCTGACGGCGCGGGGCGCGCGCCGTCGCGGCGCACGAACAGCAGCGACGAGGGAGAGGGAGGGTCTCCGGGGGGGGGCCGTCCTGCAGGGGCGCTCCGGTGACCCCTGGGCAGGACACTTCCGCACTTCCCCCCTCCCTCGCCCGACGCCGTAGACGTCGGCGGCGCGCGACCGCCCGTACTCACCGCAGCCAACCGGTGGCCGCCTGAGAAGCGCGCCCGCCGCTGCGCCCGGCCGAGACGGCGGGGCGGCGGGCGCGTCAGGCGATCAGCGGGATGATGAGGATGGCGACGATGTTGGCGACCTTGATCATCGGGTTGATGGCCGGGCCCGCCGTGTCCTTGTAGGGGTCGCCGACGGTGTCGCCGGTGACCGCCGCGGCGTGGGCCTCTGAGCCCTTGCCGCCGAAGGCGCCGTCCTCGATGAGCTTCTTCGCGTTGTCCCACGCGCCGCCGCCCGAGGTCATCGAGATAGCGACGAAGACCCCGACGACGATGACGCCGATGAGCAGGCCGCCGAGCGCCTTGACGCTGAGCAGGCCGATGACGAACGGCATTACGATCGGGATCAGCGAGGGGACGATCATTTCGCGCTGGGCCGAGCGGGTCACGATGTCCACGCAGGTGGCGTAGTCGGGCAGCTCGGTGCCCTCCATGATCCCCGGCTTCTCGCGGAACTGACGGCGGACCTCCTCGACGATCGCCCCACCGGCGCGGCCGACGGCCTCCATCGAGAGCGCGACGAAGAGGTAGACCATGAGGCCCCCGACGAGCAGCCCGATGAGGACCTCAGGATCGGCGATCTGGAAGCTGAAGACCTTCTTCGCCTCGGCCGCGAGCTCGAGCTCGAAGGCGTTGAAGAGGACGAGCGCGGCGAGCGCCGCCGAGCCGATCGCGTAGCCCTTGGTGACCGCCTTGGTCGTGTTGCCGACCGCGTCGAGCCGATCGGTCGCGTTGCGGACGTCCTCAGGCAGATCGGCCATCTCGGCGATGCCACCGGCGTTGTCGGTCACCGGGCCGAAGGCGTCGAGCGCGACGATCAGGCCGGTCAGCGAGAGCTGGGCCATCACCGCGACGCCGATGCCGTAGACGCCGGCCAGCTCGTTGGCGCCGAGGATGCCCAGGGCGAGGACGACGGCCGGCGCCGCCGTCGACCGGTAGCCCGAGGCGAGTCCCTGGATGATGTTCGTCGCGTGCCCGGTCTCCGAGGCCTTCGCCGTCCTCTTGACCGGGTTGAAGCGCGTCGATGTGTAGTAGTCGGTGATGAAGAAGAGGCACGCGGTGACGCCGATCCCGATCAGCGCGCAAAGGTAGAGGTGGCCGACGGTCGGGATGTCGCCCGGCGCGCCGGCGCCGCGCAGGGAGAGATCGTCCATCAGCCATCGGGTGACCGGGTAGAAGGCGGCCGCGGCGATCACCCCGGAGACGATCAGGCCCTGGTAAAGCGCCCGCTCCACGTTCCCCGACCGCGAGCGCACCGCGAACGTTCCGATGATCGAGGCGATGATGGAGACGGCGCCGAGGACCAGCGGATAGAGGGCGACGCTGGTGGCGTCGTCGGGCGAGAAGGTCAGCACGCCGAGGAGCATCACGGCGACGGCGGTGACCGCGTAGGTCTCGAAGAGGTCGGCGGCCATGCCCGCGCAGTCGCCCACGTTGTCGCCGACGTTGTCGGCGATCACCGCGGGATTGCGCGGATCGTCCTCGGGGATACCGGCCTCGATCTTGCCGACGAGGTCGGCGCCGACGTCGGCGCCCTTGGTGAAGATGCCGCCGCCGAGGCGTGCGAAGACCGAGATCAGCGAGCCGCCGAAGCCCAGGCCGATGAGCGCGTCGACCGCGTTCTTCTGGCTGTAGTCGAAGAAGTAGGTGAGGACGCCGTAGTAGCCGGCGACGCCGAGCAGGCCGAGGCCGACGACGAGCAGGCCGGTGACCGCGCCGGACCGGAAGGCGACCTGGAGCGCCGGAGCGACGCCGCCGCGGGCCGACTCGGCCACGCGCGCGTTGGCACGGACCGAGACGTTCATCCCGATGTAGCCCGCGGACGCCGACAGCAGGCCGCCGACCAGGAAGCCGACCGCGACCGAGAAGTCCTGGATGAAGATCAGGGCGACGAAGAGGACGGCGCCGACGATGGCGATGGTCCGGTACTGACGGTTCAGGTAGGCCCTGGCGCCCTCTTGGACGGCGCCCGAGATGGCCCGCATCTGCTCGTTGCCGGGCGACAGGACCAGCAGCCGGCGTGAGGTCACGACGCCGTAGACCACCGCCGCCGCTGCGCAGACGAGCGCGACGAGGATCCCGTGGTCGGTCACGAAATTGCTCAAGGGACGTTTCCTCCGAAGATCACGAACGCCCGCCGGGAGGGCGGGCGGATGGGGTGGCGGGAGCGCAAGGGGGCGGCCTCCGCCTGGAACGCGGGCGAGAGTCTAGCGTCCGGCCCCGCAGAGCGGCGTCCGGCGGGTCAGGGGCGGGCCGAGGGCGGTGCTCCGACCGGCGGCTCGGCGCGGGCGGCAGTCCCTCCGGGGCCTCAGCGGCGGGCCGCCCGAGGATCCTCCTTCCGGCGGCTCAGCAGCGAGCGGCCGGCGGGCCGGCTACTGCCCCGGCACCCAAAGGCGGCCGCTGCGCTGGGCGGGGCCGCCATCGGCCGGGCCGGGCTGCTCGCCGGCGGGGGGTGCCCCGGCCGGCGGCTCGCCGCCGGGGGATGGGTCGCCGCCGGGGCCCTGGTCCGGGGCGGCGCCTCCAGCCTCTTGGGCGTAGGCCATCTGGAGCTGGGAGAGGGCGTTGCGGATCGGGGCGAGGTCGGGGGCGTCCGCCGCGCCCTCGACGATCGGCAGCAGCGCCCGGATCGCCTCGATGGCGGTGCGGACCTGGCCGAGGTCGCGCTCACCCTCCGAGCCCGGGGCGAGGCCGATCCGGCGACCGGCGAGGTTGACGAGCGACACGATCGTCTGCAGGAGGACCTGGTCGGCGGTCACCCGCCGCATCTCCGCCTCCAGCGCGGCGCGCAGCTCCTCTTCTGTCGGCTCGGGTTCCTGGGAGCTCATGCGATCACCTCCGCGGCGTAGGTCTCCCGGGTCTCGCGCACACACGCAGCATAGACCTCGTCCATCGGCGCCCCCGCCTCGATCAGGCGGCGCTGGCGCTGGGCGCCGTTGAGCGCGGGCAGCGCGGTGTCGAGGCCGAGCTCGGCGCGCATCGGCGCGGTCCACGCGAGCAGCCCCTCCACCGCCTCCGCGGCGGGAACGACCTCGCGGCGCGCCGGATCGATGAAGCTCCCATCCAGGCCGTAGCGGATCGCCCGCCACAGGTTCTCCTCCACCAGGCGCGGAGCGGGATCCTCGAACGAGACTCCGTCGGCCTCGTCGCGGGCGGCCTGGGCGACGCAGGCCACGTGCAGGGCGCACAGGGCATCGGACTCCCCGGCGGTGGTCTGAGCGTCGGCGATCCGCACCTCCACGGTGCCGAAGGCGATGTGCGGGCGGACCGAGTACCACAGCTGGGTGTACTCGACGATCGAGCTCGTGCGCTCCAGCAGCTCGACGTAGTCGGCGAAGGTGGCCCACGAGCCGAAGGGCTCGGGGATCCCGCAGCGCGGGAAGCTGCGTGTGAAGGACTGCGTGCGGGCCGAGTGCAGGCCGGAGTCGCGGGCGTCGAGGTAGGGGGAGTTGGCGCTCACGGCGAGCAGCAGCGGGAGCACGGGTCGCATGCGGTCGCAGGTGCGGATCGCGCGGTCGGCGCCCTGCACGCCGACGTGCACGTGCAGGCCGAAGGTGTTGTTGCGCTTGGCGACGTACTGCAGCCCCTCGGCCACCCGCCGGTAGTGCTCGGTGTCGATGAAGCGCTGCTCGCGGTAGTCCGACCACGGGTGGGTTCCGGTGGCGCCGAGCGCGGAGTCGTGCTCGGCGGCGAGGGCGAACAGCCGGCGACGGGCGACTCGCTGGCTGGCCAGCGCGTCGGAGAGGTCCTCCCCCTTGCTCGAGCGGATCTCGATCTCGGACTGGATGAGCTCGCCCGCGATCGCGTCGCGCAGGACGTCGTCGGCGTCCCCCGCCTGCCGCAGCTCCTCGAAGCGCGGGACGAGCGACAGCGTCCGGGCGTCGAGCAGCGCGAATTCCTCCTCCACGCCGACGGTGAAGTCGGTCGAGGCGTCGAGGGTCTCGCGGGCGGCGTTGAGGTCGATGGGCACGGCGCTGACCGTGCGCTCAGGTCAGGTAGAAGTAGAGCGCGTACAGAAGGTCGACGGCGGGGCTCGAGGTGTGGACGGTGACCTCCGGAGGCACCTGGAGCAGCGCCTCGGAGTAGTTGAAGATGATCTTCACCCCGGCCTCGACGACCTGGTCGGCGAGCGCCTGGGCTGCCGCCGTGGGCACGGCGAGCACGGCGACGACGATGTCCTCGTCGTCGACGACCGCCCCGAGCTCGTCCGTGTGCCGCACGATCTGGGTCCCCACCGATGTCCCGACCTTGCCCGGGGCGCTGTCGAAGATCGCCACGACGCGGAAGCCGTGGTCGGCGAAGATGTCCGAGCTCGCGATGGCCGTCCCGAGGTTGCCCGCCCCGAAGAGCGCGATGTTGTGCTGGCCCGAGGTCCGTAGGATCTTGCGGATCTGGGAGACCAGCGAGTCGACGTTGTAGCCGACCCCGCGCTTGCCGAACTTCCCGAAGCCCGACAGGTCGCGACGGATCTGGGTCGAGTTCACGTGCGTGTACTCCGAGAGCTCCTGGGAGGAGATCGTCTCCTTGCCCATCTTCTTGGCCTGGGTGAGGACCTGGAGGTAGCGCGAGAGGCGCGCGGCCACCCCGAGCGACAGCCGGTCGGCTGCGGCGGCATGGTCGCGCGAGACCGTCGTCCCTTCCTGGAAGGCCATCAGGGGTGGACTCTAACGAGGCGGTCGCGGAGCGCCGCCTCGCCGACCTCGAGCTCGAAGGCCTCGACGCCGTCGACGGTCACCACCGGGATGCGCTCGAGGTAGGCGGCGTGCAGCGCGTCGTCCTGCTCGATGTCGCGCTCGAGCAGGGTGAAGGGGATCTGCGCCCTCACCCGCTCGAGGATCTCGCGCGCCTCGTCGCACAGGTGACAGCCCGGGCGCCCGTAGAGCACCACGACCGGCGCCGTCACGCCGCCACCGGCTGGGCCTCGCCCGTCGAGTAGGCATCGAGGGCCAGGTAGTCGGGGTACGGGAGCGCCGGCACGAAGCGGGCCGCGCTGGCGATCATCGCGGCGTTGTCAGTGCACAGCGCGCTCGGCGGGAGGTGGATCGACCGCGCCAGGCCGCGGACCCGGTCGCGCAGCGGCCCGTTGGCGGCGACGCCGCCGCCGAGCGCGAGCCGCTCGAGCCCGGTCGCCTCCAGCGCGCGCTCGACCCGCCGCGCGAGCGCCTCGACGATCGCGTGCTGGTAGCTCGCGGCGAGGTCGGCGCGCCGGCGCGTCGCCTCGGCCTCGCCGAGGTCGCGCACGGCGTAGAGCAGCGCGGTCTTCAGGCCGGCGAAGGAGAAGTCCAGCCCGGCGACACGCGCCGCGGTCGGGAAGGCGAAGGTCCCGGGGTCTCCCGCGCGCGCGAGCCGCTCGAGCGCCGGCCCGCCGGGAAACGGGAGCCCCAGCAGTCTGGCGCCCTTGTCGATCGCCTCGCCGGCCGCGTCGTCGAGCGTGTGGCCGAGAATCTCGAAGCGGCCGGGCTGCTCGACATGCACGAGCAGCGTGTGGCCACCGCTCGCCAGCAGGCACAGGAAGGGCGGCTCGAAGGGATCAGGCGCGACGAGGCTGGCGGCGACGTGACCGTGGAGATGGTCGACCGGGGCGAGCGGCAGCTCGCGTGCCGCGGCGAGCGCCTTGGCGGTGGCGAGCCCGACGAGCAGCGCGCCGACCAGTCCGGGACCCTGGGTCACGGCGACCAGGGTGACGTCGTCGAGCGTCGCCCCGGCGCGGCGCAGCGCGTCGTCCACCGCGGCGTTGACGATCTCCAGGTGGTGGCGCGACGCGACCTCGGGCACCACCCCGCCGTAGCGGTCGTGGACACCCTGGGAGGCGATGACGTTGGCGGCGATCTCCCCGGCAGGGGTGAGACCGGCGGCGCAGGTGTCGTCGCAGCTCGTCTCGAGCGCGAGGATCACGCGCCGGCGACGCGCTGGGCGTCCGGGACGTCGTCGAGCGAGCCGGCGCGCGTGGCGGGCGTCGACCACATGATGAGGGCGTCCTCGCCGTTGTCCTGGTAGTAGCGGCGGCGCAGGCCGGCCGAGCGGAAGCCGTGGCGCTCGTAGAGGGCGATCGCCGGGAGGTTGGACCGCCTGACCTCGAGCGTGAAGCGCCCCTCGGGTTCGTCGACACGCTCCCACAGCGCGGCGAGCAGCGCGGTGGCGACGCCCTTGCGCTGGTGGTCTGGGTCCACCGCGATGTTCATGAGGTGCCACACGGTGTCGTAGCGCGAGCACACGCAGTAGGCCACGATGCGGCCCTCGCGCAGCGCGGCGAGGCACACGCCCGAGGGCTTGGAGAGCTCGAGCACGAACATCGCCAGCGACCACGGCGTCGGGAAGGCGCGACGCTCGATCGCGATGACCTGGGGCAGGTCGGCGTAGGTCAGTCGGCGGATCTGGAGCGGTGGCGTCACGCTGGTCGGCGGGCGATCTCGGCGTCGGGCAAGCGGAGGTAGTCGGGCAGCACGGCCTCCCACGACCCCGCCGGCCGGCGTTCGGCGAGCCGGCAGTGCCACCGGGCGCTGACCCGGTGCCGCCCGTCGCCGTCGGCGGGGACCCGGATCCCGACCGCCTCCAGGTGCTCACGGAATCGTATCGCCCCGTCCCCGACGGCCAGCGAGCCGGGCGGCAGGGCCGCGGCGGCCTGCCCGAGCGCCGGGGGGGTGCGCGCGGCGGCCGCGAGGATCTCGCGCCCCTCGAGGAAGGCGGCGGCGAACGCCTCGCCGCGGCGCGCGTCGAGGACGGCGAGGACGGCGGGCGGGAGGTCCTCCCTCCCGCCCGCCCCGGGCGCGACGCTGCCCCTCTCGCCCGCCCCCACCGCCAGCGCCTCGAGCGTCGAGACGCCGGCCAGCGGCAGGCCGCGTGACTGCGCGAGGCCGCGCGCCGTCGCGATCCCGATACGCAGGCCGGTGAAGCTGCCCGGGCCGACCCCGACAGCGAGGCGCTCGACCTCGCCCCACGCGACCCCGGCGGCCTCCATCGCGCCCTCGAGCAGGCCGAGAAGCCGCGTCGCGTGCCCAGGACGCTCGCCGGGCGTGGGGTCGTGGCGCGCCTCGTGGACCCGCGCGCCGTCGGCGACGGCGACCGTCGTCGCCGGAGTCGCGGTGTCGAGGGCGACGAGCCGCATCGGCGCTCACCGCCCCCGCGGCGGGCCCTGCGCCCAGGCCAGCGCGACCTCGCGCTCGTCGCCGCCCGCGTGGTCGAGGTGCACGCGCAGCGCGACGCGACCGAGCTCGTCGCCTCCGGCCCGCTCGGGCCACTCGACGAAGGTGATCGTGTCGGGGCCCAGGTAGGGGGCGAGCAGGTCGGGATCCTCCTCCCCCAGACCCGCAAGCCGGTAGAGGTCCAGGTGCGCCACTCGCGTCCGCGGCGCCGCGTACCGCGCGCCGACAGTGAAGCTCGGGCTCGTCACTGCCACGGTCACGCCGAGCGCACGCGCCGCCCCCCGAACCCAGGTCGTCTTGCCGGCGCCCAGCTCCCCCGAGACGAGCACCACGTCGCCCGGCGACAGGGCCGCCGCGGTGTCCGCGGCGAGCGCCTCGGTCTCCCCCGGTGACCGGGTCCTCACTACCCCCAGCTCATGGGCACGTACCCGCTCGTGCGGGGCGCCGAGACGATCAGCACCCGCGCGGTGTCGGCCCCGCGGTTGACCACCGTGCGCCGTGGCCGCGTGTCGAGCCGGACGAAGGTGCCGGGCTCTGTGGCGTGCTCCTCACCGTCGATCACCATCGTCGGGGTGCCGGCGATGACCACGAAGACCTCCTCCTGGTCGCGCTCGGTCTCGTCGTGCTCGGGGATGTCCTCGCCGAGCGGGATCTCGACGACGTTGATGCCGAAGGACTGCACCCCCAGCGATTTCCTCGCGAGCCACCACTTCCCCGTCTGCTCGAGGTCCCCGAGGTGCAGGATCGTGTAGCCGGCGGCCATGCTGGCGTGAGAGTATCGGTCCGTGGCCCTCGCTGCGCACGATCTTCGTCCGGTCATCGAGCGCTACAACGCGGCGTGGAACGCGCACGATCTCGACGCGATCGTCGCCCTGCACGCGCCCGACATGGTGTTCGCCAACCACACGGCGGGTGAGGAGGCGACCGGCGCGCAGGTGCGCGACCACATCGGGGCGATCTTCGCGACGTGGCCCGACATCGCCTTCGCCACGCGGCGGCTGTACGTGCGCGACGACCTCGTCGTGCAGGAGTGGACGGCGAGCGCGACCCACGCGAACACCATGCGCCGGGGCGACCTCGTCGCCGAGCCGAGCGGCGCGACGGTGACCTGGGACGGCCTCGACGTCATCCCCTTCGAGGACGGCCTGGTCAAGCGCAAGGACGTCTACTCGGACTCGGTCGCGATCCTGCGCCAGGTCGGGCTGCTCGACTGACGCTAGTGTCGTGATTGATTGATTCGGTTGCAGTAGCGGGCGATCGAGTCGAAGATCTCGTCGGCGGTCTTGGTCCAGACGAAGGGACGGGGGTCGTCGTTCCAGCTTTCGATCCAGGCGCGGATGTCGGTGTTGAGCGCGCGGACGGAGCGGTGCGCGCCGCGGCGCAGCAGTTTGTTGGTGAGTTCTGCGAACCAGCGCTCGACGAGGTTCAGCCATGAGCTTGAGGTTGGCGTGAAGTGCAAGACGAAGCGGGGGTGCGCGGCCAGCCAGCGCTGGATCGCGGGCGTCTTGTGGGTCGAGCTGTTGTCGAGCACGAGGTGCACGTCGAGATGGGCTGGGACTTCGCGGTCGATCGTCTGTAGGAACTTCTTGAACTCGATCGCGCGGTGGCGCGAGTGCAACGCGCCGATCACCTTGCCGCTGGTGAGGTTCAGCGCCGCGTAGAGGCTTGAGGTGCCGGCGCGCTTGTAGTCAAGAAGTCCCAGATCCAGGGCCTGGATCTGGGACTTCTTGACTACCTGAACGCAGTAGATAACCGGGGGGTTGGGCGCCGGTGGGGATCGGGATGGAGTGGCGGATCGTGACGTCGTCTTCGCCGATCAGCACCTCGCGGACGACGAGCCGGATGATCTGTTGGCGTTGGTCGACGGTCAGGCTCTCGGCGTTGGCGGCGAGCCGCGCGCGGAAGCCTTCGAGCGTTTCGGTGAGCTTGAGGTAGGTCTCGGCGTCGTGCAGGTCGGCGTCGAGCGCGTCCAGTTGGGCCTGCACGGTGGCCTCGCGTTTGCGCAGCTCGGACGTGCGAGCGCGGAGTTCCTCGAGCGTGATCAGCTGCTCCTGGTAGCCGTCCAGCAGCCGGCGCAGCGCGGTCTGAGCGCGGGCGAGGTCGCGCTCGAGCGCGTCCCGACGCCCGGTAGCAGGGTGCGTCGCACGCATCGTTTGAAGCCGGCGATCGATCTCGGTCTGGATCAGTGTCGGGTCCTCGAGCAGCCCGAGCACTCGGCTCCAGACGAGCTCGTCGACCTCTGCGAGGCGGACCGGTCGGTTCTCGCAGACGCGCCCTTCGGGGCGGCGGTGGCCGTCGGTGCCCGAGCAGCGGTAGTACTCGCGCAGCTTCCCGTTCTTGCTGCGCGTCGAGCAGCGGTAGTACGCGTAGCCGCAGTGGCGACAGACGAGGATCCCCTGCAGCAGCGACGGGCGCTTGGTGTTGCGCGGCGAGATGATCCGGTTGCGCTCCAGTCGCTGTTGAACCAGTTCGAACTGCTCGGCGGTCACGAGCGCCGGTACCGCGATCGGCTTCCACTGCTCGGGCGCCGCATGCTCGCGCGAGGTCCGGGCGGAGCGCTGTCGCCGCAGGCGCGATTGACGCGTGGCGCGGACGGGCGCGCCGGTCGCGTGCGTCTTGCCGTAGGCAGCCTGCCCGGCATACGCGGGATTGCGGAGCATCCCCCAGATGGTGGCGTTGTTCCAGCCCGTCCCGCCGGTTCTGGTCGACACGCCCTGCTGCGAGAGCCAGCGCGCGATCTTCGCGATCGACTCGCCGTCCTCGAGGTAGCGACGGAAGATCTCGCGTACGACCGGCGCCTCGGTCTCGTCGATCTCGAAGAACGCGTCCGCGTGCTCGGAGCGCTTCACATAGCGGTAGCCATACGGCGCGCGAGCCATGACCGACACCGCGCCGGCCCGAGCGCGATGCAGCTTCCCGCGACGACAGCGCTCCGCGATCTGCGCCCGCTCGTACTCGGCGATCATTCCCTGGAACTGGCGCAGCAGCTCATCCTCAGGGGTGCCGGAGCGCTCGGGCTCCTTCGCGAAGATCACCTCGACGCCGGCGCGCTGGAACTCTTCGAGCAGCAGCACCTGGTAGGCGTACCGGCGCGCGAGCCGGTCCGGCGCATGACACAGGAGCACCTCGAAGCGGCCCTCGACGGCCAGATCGCGCAATCGCTCAAGCTCCGGGCGGCGCAACACCGCGCCCGAGACGCCCTCGTCCTCGAACACCAGATCGTCGGTGACCAGCAGCCCGCGCGCGGCAGCAAGCTCACGCAGCGCGACGGTCTGGCTCTGAATCGTCTGCTCGCGACGCTGACGATCCGAGGACACCCGCGCGTAGATCGCAGCCACCCGGCGCGACCGCCCCGTCGACCGCCCGACCATGCCGCCGCTGCTGCTCTCGCTCATCATCCCTCCGCTCGTTGCCCGTCACACGGCGCCGCTCGGGCGCCAAGATCACATACGCCTGCGCCAGCCGCGCGTCGGCGAGCCGGTCACCGACGAACTCGATCTCAACGCGCCTGGCCACCGGGCCGCTCGCCGGCCTGCTCGAGGTACCCGGCCACCGCCGCAGCCGTCGCCGCGCTCAACGACACACCACTCGCCAGCGCGCGCTCGCGCAGACCAGCGATCAATGACGGCGCCAACCTCACCGTGAACACCACCGAGCGCTCCGGCACCACCACACCATCCGGCCGCGCCAACGCCTCGTTCACGTACCGACGGCCCTGGCGCTCGGACAGACCGTACTCCGACCGCAACACACGAACCGCGTCCGCCGGCGAGAGCTCGACCAACAACACGACCGCGCGGTTCACCCGAACCGCGTACTCGTCGGCATGAGCACGACGCAACGCCATCAGCCCCACAGATACAACGCGTCACGGCAGACTCCTCCCCACCGGACGCCCAACCAGCGCCTCGAACTCGAAGTTACCTACTGCGTTGGTGTCTTCTCATCGACGCACAGCACGACCGCACGCTCGGGCGGATCGAGATAGAGCCCAACGACGTCGCGGACCTTGTCGATGAATTGCGGGTCCTTGGACAGCTTCCAGGTCTCCTGGCGGTGTGGCTGCAGTCCGAACGCCTGCCAGATCCGCAGGACCGCGTTCTGGGTCAGGCCGACCTCGGCGGCCATCGAGCGCGTGGACCAGTGCGTCGCGTCGCGCGGCGTCGTCTCCAGCGTCTTGACGATCACCTCCTCGACCTGCTCGTCGGTGATCGTCCGCGGTCGCCCGGGCCGCGGCTCGTCGGTCAGGCCATCGAGCCGATACTCGGCGAATCGGTTGCGCCACTTGGTGACCATCGGCCGCGTGACCCCGAGCCGCCGCGCGATCTCGGTGTTCTTGAGCCCCTCGGCCGCAGCCAACACGATCCGCGCTCGCAGCGCCAACCCTTGGGCGCTCGTCCGCCGCCGCGCCCACGCCTCCAACCGGACACGCTCGTCATCGGTCAACTCGATCGCAGCAGCAACAGGAATCGGCATGAACCCAATCCTTCCCTACTGCAAACGAATTAAACCATCACAACACTAGGCGCCCTGCGCCGGTTCGAGGTGGGTCACGAGACTCCCGCGGCCCGGGCCGTCGAAGCTGTGGGAATGCGTCGCCCAGCCGAAGAGCCGGCCGCCGGGCACGTCGATCGCGCCGTAGACGCCGACCACCTCGCCGTTCCGGCGCCCGACCTCGTCCCACGACGGGCGGGCGGTCGGGGCGACGGCGGTGGACAGGAAGCGCGTCCCGTCGCGCAGCAGGGCGCGCACCATGCCCCCGCCGCGGGCGTCGAGCCAGCTCCAGCACAGATAGGAGTAGTGGACGTCGCGTCGGTCGCCCTGGTCGGCGCCGGGATCGCCGTAGTGCAGCCACTTGGCGCCGCGCTTGCTGTGGCCGGCCGGCGGGTCCTGGGGGCGCTTGTAGTGCATCTCGCGCGGGATCGACCGCACGCGGACGACGAGCGAGGAGCCGTCGAGGTCGGCCGGCTCGCCGCGGTGGCCGCCGGAGGGCTCGGGGCGTCGCGGCGCCTCGCGCAGCTCGTCGAGCGCGACGTGGCCGTACTTCACGTTCTGCGCGTCGGCGTAGCCGGCGCCGCCGCGGTGGAAGGCCAGCGGCCCGGCCGGCGAGTCGACCAGCTCGTGGAGGTCCAGGCGCACGCAGCCGTCGCGGCCGCGGCCGTCGCGGAAGGCGAGCCGGGCCGCGTCGAGCACGAACCCGGTGGGCTCGCCATCGGGAAAGCGCAGGGTGACCTGCGCGCCGCGCGGGCGTACGTAGACGTCGGCGTGGCGCTGGTCGTCCTCGTCGACGCGCGTGGCGCCGTGACCGAAGAGGCGCACGGCGCGAAGGCTATCCGGCGGTGGGCCCGGCTATCGCTGCCAGCCGGTGCGCGTCCGCAGGCGAAGGCCCACGCCGCAGAGCAACAAGCCGGCTCCCGCCAGGGCGACGAGCACCGTGTCGAAGCCCGTGCTGGCGAGCTGCGGTCCCTGGGGGGCGCCGGTTCCGGTGCCCGTGCCCGTGCCGCTCGTTCCCGTCCCCGTCGTCCCGGACCCGGACGTGGTGGCGCCGCCACTGCCGCTCGATGCGCCCCCGCCGCTGCTGCCGCTGCTGCCGCTGCCGCTGGAGGAGCTGCCGCTGGAGGAGTTGCCACCCCCTCCGCTGCCGGAGGAGGAGTTGCCGCCTCCGCCGCCCCCACCTCCGCTGCTGCCGAAGGGGTCTGAGTACTGGTTGTCGCCCGCGCTCTGGGCGAGCGCCGCGGTGGGAGCGGCGACCGCGAAGAGGAGCGCGCAGACGAGGACGAGGAGGTGGCGGATCGGCATGGCGCGGAACTGTAGCGAGCCTCCTGTGAAGGCGGGCCGCTTCCCCGCACCATCGGCCAGGACCGGCGAGGAGAGCGGATCTGGCGGCGTCTAGCCCTCCTTGCGCTTGAGGAACGGCAGCTCGATGACGTAGTAGCTGATGGCCGCCACCACGCACGTCGCAGCCAGCGTCAGGACGAAGAGGATCGGCGTCGTGGCCGTGTGGATCTTCCCGGCGAGCCCGACCCCGGTGGCCGAGAAGTGCCCGGGATCGGCGCCGCGCCCGAGGACGTGCGCCACCGGCAGGTGCCAGAGGTAGATGCCGTAGGACAGCATGCCGATCCAGGCGACCGGCGCCCACGCCATCACCCGTCGGGGAAGGCCGCCCGCGTGCTCGCCGAAGACGGCGGGCGCGACGACGAGCGTCAGGAAGAGGGCGGTCAGCGCGATCGAGGCCAACGTCGTCATATAGGGCTGCTGCGTGCGCAGCTGGATGATGAGGCCGAAGAGCCCGCCGGGGTGCAGGATCACGACGAGCCCCGCGAGCGCCGCGAGCGCGCCGAGCCAGCACAGCGCCGAATGCCGCACGACCGCCCGGACGGCGCGCGGCTCGCTGCCGTTACGCTCGACCGCGACGCTGAGGACCGCCAGGCACATCCCCACCGCGAGCCACGTGACCTGCCCGGCGAGGCTCTGCGCCACCAGGTCTGAGATCAGCTGGCGTGCGGCGGCGACCTGGAAGGCGATGCCGACCGCGGCGACCACGCCGAGCGCGACGAGCTCGCCTCGCAGCCATCCCCACGGCGTGGACCCGAGCGAGATCCGCCGCAACAGCATCGCCCACAGCGGCAGCGAGAGGTAGAAGGTGACTTCGACCGAGAGGCTCCACGCCGGCGGGATGCCGCCGCCGATCGTGTCGTGCGAGTAGAGCTGGTTGAAGAAGTAGTACCGCCACCAGTCGCCCGTGAAGACGCCGACGATTCCGGGGAAGATCGCGAGGACGGTGAGCGCGACCCAGTAGGCGGGGACGATCCTCAGGACGCGCCGCCGCGCGTAGCGCGCGGTGTTCGGCACCGAGCGCCCCTTCGCGCGAGCCGAGACGTAGGGCCGGTACAGGAGGAAGCCGGAGATCGCGAAGAAGAGCAGCAGCGCCTGGTTGCCGAGCACGATCACCGTGTCGCCGACAGCGCCGTCGTTGATCGCTCCGGTCACCGCGCAGACGTGGTAGGCGAGGATGAAGAGCACGGCGATCCCGCGAAGCGAGTCGAACAGCGCGAAGCGCGGGCTGCCCGGCGGCGGGGCGACGGCGGGCGAGGGAGCAGGCGCCGCGTCGTGGACCGGAGTGCTGGTGGCCGCCAGCTCAGGCCTCCAGCAGGGCCGCGACGCGCTCGAGCACGGCGTCGTCGAAGGTGCGATCCCAGTCGCTGCTCCACCGCACGTGGCTGCCCGCCGCGCGGCGCTCGTGGTCTGGAGCGCCGGCCACCGCCTCGCCCAGGGCGGCGACGACGCCCTCGACCGTCGGCTGCGCGGTGACGAGGTTGGACGAGATCTGCGCCATCGCCTCGGGAGTCTTGTTCTCGAAGCTCGACGTCACCGTTAGCATGCCGGCCGAGGCCATCTCGATCGGCACCAGGCTGGGATGCGGGGTGTGCATCAGGGCGAGTCCCACGTCGTGGCGGCGCAGCACGCTCGCGTAGTCGTCCTGGCCCGAGCGGCGCACGAGGCTCAGCGCCGCCCCGCCGCCGAGGTCGAGGCGTCGCCCCGCCTCCACTGTTCCGATGCCGTTCAGCTCCCAGCCCCCGTCGAAGGTCCCCCGCTCGGCGGCACGACTCAGGGCGATGACGCCGAGCTCGAAGAGGTTGCGCGCCGCGTGCGGCTCGGGCCGCGCGTAGAACAGCAGCCGCCGGCTCGTCCGCGCGGCGAGCTCGGCCGCCGTGGGCGCGGACACCGGGGTGATGGCGTTCTGGAACGCGACCGAGCGGCGATCGCCGTCCCGCTCGCCGTCCGCGTAGACCCCGATCCCGTGGCGACGGAAGTAGTCGCGCAGCAGCTCGGTGGAGAAGACCGCGACGTGCGGGAAGCGGTAGGACTCCTCGGCCAGCGCGGCGTAGGTGCCCATCGGGAAGGTGAAGGGCTCGTACTCCTGGATCAGGTACAGGAAGCGGGTGCCGTCGAGCGCGCGAACCGCCTCGGCGGCGATGTGCGCGGACCACCAGGTGGTGGCGATGAAGCGATCGGCAGGGCTGACCTCGACGCTCTGGGACTCGCGCCCGAAGGCGACCTCGACGCGTTCGAAGAGCCCCTCCAGGCCGCGGTAGCCCTCGAGCTGCTTCTTCCAGGAGGGCGGCAGCGGCCCGACCGGGTCGACGGTGACGACGCGGACGCGCTCGCCTCGCTCCGCGAGGCGGCGGGCGAGGTTCAGCTTCGCGATGTAGCCGCCGAAGAAGTGCTCCAGATCGATCGTCGGGATGAGGATGTTGACCCGCGGGGGCGCGTCGTCGCGGAGGGCCAGCTCGAGCGGCGAGATCTTCTCGGCTATGTCCCGCGGCGCGCCGGGCTGGGGCTGGGTGCGCCCGGGCTTGGGATCCAGGGTGGGCGGAGGCAGGGCGTCGAGCCGCAGCCCGCGCTGCGGGCGCTCGCGGGCGGTCGCCGCGAGCACGCGCCGCCAGGCGAACGCGTGGAAGAGCACCCATTCGGCGCCGAGCGTCTCCGGGCGCCGGCGCAGCAGCTCGCGCGCGCCGCGCAGCCCGAGCTGCGCCAGGCCGGCGAGCGACCGATCGGTGGCCAGGAAGCGATCGAGCTCGCGGCGCTTGGCGCGCGGCATGCGCGCCCCGACCCGCATGTCCAGGACGGTGGCGAACTGCAGCAGGCGGCAGACGTCGACGAAGTAGGTCAGGCGCCACTGGCGGACGCGCTCGCGAGGGTCTCGGCCCAGCGCGCCGCGCGCGCGGTCGCGCAGGCCGGTCACCCGGTTGGCCGCTGCGTGGCCGAGCGTCGCCCCTCGGTGCTGGACGTAGTCGTAGAGCGGGGGCTGCACGAACGCGATGTCCCCGAGCGAGAGAGCAGTGAGCCCGATCCAGTGGTCGTGGAAATGGGCGAACTGCGCGGGGGGGAACGGCAGGACGTCATCGAGCAGCTCGCGCGGGAGCAGCGAGGCCGCACCGCTCACGGCGTTGGCCACGAGCAGCGAGAGCAGGTCGGAGTGGTTGTTCTGGCGCGTGTTCCAGTAGCTGTCGGAGATCTCCTCGCCTTGGCGGTCGACGATGCGGGCGTCGCTGTAGGCGAGCTTCGCGTCGCCGATCGCACCGAGGAGGACCTCGAGCTTGTCGGGGTGCCACGCGTCGTCCTGGTCGGCCATGGCGACGTGGTCGGCCTCGACCGGGGCGAGGGCCAGCGCGCGCTCGAAGTTGCGGTAGAAGCCCAGCCGCCGCGGCGAGCGCGAGACGACGAAGCGCGGGTCTGCGCCGACCTCGTCCTGGAGGGCCTTGAAGCGCTCGGGCCGCGAGCAGTCGTCGCTGATCACGCACACCCAGTTCTCGTGCGTCTGAGCGCGGATCGAGTCGAGCTGGCGCCGGAAGAGGTCCCGGGGCGGCTCGTAGGTCGCCATGCAGACGGCAACGAGCGGGCCGCTCGCCGGCGAGCGCTGCGGCAGCGCAAGCGATGGCGGCAGCGACTGGAGAGGGATTCGCGCGAGCTGCGACGACGGGCTCGGCACCGTCCTCGAGCACCGCGCGCAGCGCGAGGATGCAGTCGCCCTCGCGCGGGCCGATGCGGGCCATGCCCCAGAAGCCGCTGGCGTAGCTGTGAAGGGCCGGGTCCTCGCGCGGAGCCCGGATCGTGGCTCATCCGCCCGTCGCGTAGGGATCGACCCCCGGGTGAAGCGCGCGGAACACGTCGATGCGGGGCATGCCGTGAGCGGTCACGGGCTGAGGACCCCCGTCGACGAGCAGCTGCCACCGACCGATCCGCCGCGCTCGTGGAAGCAGTAGCCCCCGACGAACAGCGCCGTCCCCGTGACCGACGCCGAGGGTCTCGGGCAGTGGCGAGTCGAGGTGCACGTGCAGCGCGCCGGCCGGAGCCCCCGCGCGAGCGGTCCGATCGCCGGCGGCTGGGATGTCCGAGACTGCGGTCACGCGCGGCGGCCGAGCGTAGCGAGTCGCGTGCCGCACGGCGCCGCGCCGGCCCGGCCTTCCGGGGCGTTCTAGGGGCGGCGAAGGGCCTTGAGACGGCGCAGCGGCGCGGTCAGGCGCCAGCTCGCGCTGCTCGTCAGCTCGCCCACCTGTCGCTCGTGCTCGCGCAGGCGGTCGATCTCGGCCTCGCTCTGCGGCGAGCCGCGAGCGAGCCTCGGCGAGCTGATGGGCGAGCTCGACCTCGCGGACGGTCGGGACGCCGAGGCTCCGCGACGAGGCCGCCGGGGCCTCGCCCGGCTCGCCGTCGGGCACAGGCGGCCCGGGCGCGAGCGAGGCCGGTGCCACGGCGCCGCGACGCCAGCGCACGCACGTCCAGTCGACGACCTCGAGCGGCTCGTCGATGCCTCGCTCGCGCCGGAAGTCGTCGACCGCGGCGCGGCACTCCTCGGCCACCCCGTAGTCGTCCACGATCACGTAGCCGCCGGGCGCGAGGCCGTCGTAGAGCGACTCGAGCGCCACCGCGGTCGCCTCGCGGGTGTCGCCGTCGAGGCGAAGCAGCGCCCAGCGCCCCGAGGCCAGGCCCGGCAGGGTCTCCTCGAAGAACCCGGCGACGAAGCGCACGCCCTCCTCGAGGCCGAGGCGCGCGAAGCTCGCCCTGACCTCCTCCTCGGATACGGCAAGGAAGTCGTAGGCCTTCAGGAAGGCGCCGAGCTCCCCCTCCCCCTCGTCCTCGGGCCCCCGCTGGAAGCCCTGGAAGGAGTCGGCGACCCACACCGTGCGGTCGTGGTCGCCGAGCGAGTCGAGCGTCGCGCGCATGAGGATCGAGGAGCCGCCGCGCCAGGACCCCGCCTCGATGAGATCTCCGGCAACGCCGTCCTGGACGAGGGTGCGGACGCACGCCTGCAGGTCGGCGAGTCGGCGCTGGCTGGTCATCGTGAGCCCCTGCAGTGGCCAGTCCACGCCGGCGGCGCGGGCGCGCATCTCGTCGCCCCGCAGCTCGCGAGCGACCACGGTCCCGTCGGGGACCGGGCCGACGGACACCGTCGAGGGGCCGGTGAGGTCGGCGAGGCAGAGCTTGAGGAGGTCGAGGTAGGCCGCCCGCAGAGCCTCGGCGTCGGGCCCTGGGCCGGCCGCGCGGGGCTGCGGCGTGCTCGCCAGGCTCGCCTGGATGGCCGCAACGCGGCCCGCGTCGGAGGAAGGCGCCACGGCCACGGCCGACGAAGATATACCCTCGGCGCTGTCGCCGACGCCGGGCGCCCGTGGTCGCTCGCGGGTCACCGAGAGGTCGCCTTTGTAGCCTCGACCCATGTCCGGGGGACCCGTTCCGGCCGTTCTCGTGCTGGGCTCACAGGGGATGCTCGGCGCGACGGTCGCGGCAGTGCTCGGCGCGGACCCCGCGCTCCGGGTGGTCCGCGCGGCTCGCGATCCCGCCGGGTCCGACGTCCTGCGCTTCGACGCGGAGTCCGACGATCCCGAGCGCTTCCTCGCTAGCGCCGGCGTCGCCTGGGTCGTCAACGCGATCGGGATCGTCAAGCCCCTGATCGACGAGCGCGACCCCGGCAGCGTGAGCCGCGCCGTGGCGGTGAACGCCGGCTTCCCGCAGCGGCTCGCGCGGGCGGCCAGCGCCACCGGGGCACGGGTGATCCAGATCGCCACCGACGGGGTCTTCTCCGGCCGCGAGGGCGGCTACGACGAGCTCGCGCCGCACGACGCCGACGGGGTGTACGAGCGGACCAAGAGCGGTGGCGAGGTCGACACCCCCGGCGTCGTCCACCTCCGGTGCTCGATCGTCGGGCCCGAGCGGCCTCCTCCCCGCTCGCTGCTCGGCCGGGCGCTCGCCGAGCCTCCCGGGTCGCGCATGCCTGGGTACATGAACCATCGCTGGAACGGGGTGACGACCCTGCACTTCGCCCGGCTCTGCGGAGCGATCGTGCACGGCGGCGGGCTTGAGCTCCCCGCCTTGCTGCACGTGGTCCCGGCCGACGCGGTGAGCAAGGCGGAGCTGCTGGAGCTCATCCTCGCCGCCTTCGGGCGCGACGACGTCGCGGTCACGAGGACGCAGGCTCCGGCGTCGGTCGACCACACGCTTCGCACGCTTTATCCCGAGACCAACAGCCGCCTGTGGGGCGAAGCGGGCTACGCCCAGCCGCCGTCCATCGCGACGATGGTCGCCGAGCTGGCTGCCGGTCAGCCGCGACCCGGGTAGGTTCCCGGCCGTGCACGACGTCCTTCTCACGCTCGGCATCCGCCCGGACCTCATCCGCGCGAGCCGCGTCATCCACATGCTGCGCGACCACCCGGAGGTCAACCTGACGCTCTGCTGGTCGGGCCAGCACTACGACGACGCCCTCAAGGACGTCTTCATCCGCGACCTGGGCCTTCCGGATCCCGACGTCGAGCTGGGGGCGACCGGCTCGAACGACGCCGAGGTGGCCGCGTCGGTAATCGCGCGACTCTCGGGGACGCTGCGCGAGCTGCAGCCCGAGGTCGCCGTCTTCCTCGGCGACACCAACACCGTGATGGGGTCGATCGCGGCGGGCCAGCTCAACATCCCCGTCGTCCACATCGAGGGCTGCATGCGCTCCTTCGACTGGCGCATGCCCGAGGAGAAGTACCGCACGATCATCGACCACCTCTCCGACGTGATCTACACCTACTTCGACGACTACAAGGAGCAGGGCGTTCGCGAGGGCTTGAACCCTCGCAACGTCGTGGTCATCCAGAACCTGATCGTCGACGTCCTGGAGCACTACTACTTCGCCCGCCGCGACGAGTACGAGCGCTACGCCGACGACGCCTTCTTCGCCCAGCGCGGGCTCGAGCGCAACGGCTACTTCCTGATGACCTGCCATCGCCGCGAGAGCGTCGAGTCGCCCGAGCCCCTGACGGCGATCCTCGACGTGGTCGGGCGCAGCCCGTGGCCGGTGTACTTCCCGGCGAGCTACCGCACCCAGAAGCGGCTGGTGGAGTTCGGCCTCGAGGTCCCGCCCAACGTCACGATGGTCGACCCGATCGGCTATCGCGAGCTGCTCGCGCTCCTGGGCCACTCGCGCGGCGCGCTTACCGACTCCGGGACGGTCGTCGAGGAAACCGCCGTCCTCGGTGTGCCCTCGCTCCAGATCCGCAAGGCGACCGAGCGACCGCAGGTCTATGACTGCGGCTCGAGCGTGAAGTTCGATCCGGCTCGACCCGAGGAGTACCCGGCCGGCGACCTCTTCGGAAAGCTCGAGGCCCTGCACGGCCGCGGCTTCGACCACGGCCTCGGCGACGGCCACGCCTCCGAGCGGCTCGTCGCCGACTTGGTAGAGCGCCTGCGCTCGGGCACCATCCGCGGGCACCGGCCCGAGGACTCCCACATCGACGTGTCGAGGTCGTACCGCGAGGATGGGCTCCCCTCCCCGTGACAGCGCCGGGGGCGGCGACCCGTGGCCCTCGCTCGGGATCGTCGTGCCCGTATATGACGAGGGGGCGGCCATCGAGGCGTCGATCCGGGAGATCGCACGCGTTGCGGAGCGCTACCGCGGCCGTGCGCTGGTCATCGCCGTCGACGACGGCTCGGCCGACGACAGCGGCGTGATCCTCGCGCGGCTCGAACGCGATCTCGGGCCGCTACGGGTCAGCACCCACGAGCGCAACGGCGGCTACGGGGCGGCTCTGCGGACCGGCGCCTCGCAGGCGGCCGATCTCGGCCTCGAGTACGTCGCCTTCATCGACAGCGATCTCACCAACCCGCCGGAGGATCTCCTGACGATCGGCGCGGTCGCCGCCGCGGGCCACCCCTACGTGAAGGCGTCGCGCTTCCGGCCGGGCGGCGGGATGCCCGGGGTGCCGTTGCGGCGGAGCATCGTCTCGCGCTCGGGCAACGCGGTGGGACGGCTGCTGTTCGGCACGCGGGTCACGGACGTGACCAACGGCTTTCGCGCCGTGCGCACCGAGCTCTTCCTGGGCTGGCCGCTCCAGGAGCGGGGCTTCGCCGTGATCGTCGAGGAGCTCGACTGGGCGCTGCGCTCAGGCGTCGAGCCGGTGGAGTTCCCCAGCGTCCTCACGGCCCGCAGAGACGCGCAGCGGGCGAGCGCCTTCACCTACGGCCCGCGGCTGCTCCTGGACTACCTGCGCTACCCGGCGCGAGCGTTGCGACGTCGTGCCCGGCGGCGGCTGCGATGACCGGCGCGTGCCGCGGGTGCGCGAAGGGGCCGGTGCGGCCCTTCCTCGACCTCGGCGAGATGCCGCTGGCCGGCGGCTTCCTGGCGGGCGTCGAGCAGATCGGCGGCGAGCGCCGCTACCCCCTGGTCATCAGCGTGTGCGAGGCCTGCGGCCTCGTCCAGATCGTCGAGCCCGTCGACCCGGAGATCCTGTTCCAGGACTACTCGTTCGCCACCGGGACGATCCCCGGACTGGTCCGCCACTTCGAGGGCTACGCCGAGTGGATCGCCGACGACCTCGGCCCGTCCAGGGTCGTCGAGTTCGGCTGCAACGACGGGACGCTGCTCGCCGCGCTGGAGGCGCGCGCTATACGGGCGCTCGGAGTCGACGTGTCGGCGAACATCGCCGCCTTGGCGCGCGAGCAGGGGCGCGAGGTGGTCACCGGGACGTTCGGGCCGGGCATCGTCGACGAGGTGCGCGAGCGCATCGGGACCGTCGACCTCGTCACGGGCAGCAACGTGTTCGCCCACAACGACGACCCGGGCGAGATCCTCGAGACGGCCCAGGCGCTGCTCGCTCCCGACGGCGTGCTCGCGCTCGAGGTGATGTACGCCGGCGACCTGCTTGGCCAGCTCCAGTGGGACACGCTCTACCACGAGCACCTGACCTTCTACTCGCTCGGGACGCTCTCCCGACTGCTGCGCCGCCACGGCTTCGAGCCGGTGGCGGCGCAGAGGATCCCCATGCACGGCGGCTCGCTGCGCGTCGCGGCCGCCCGAGGCGGGACGCGCCCGCCGGACGCGTCGATCGCCGCGCTGGAGGCCGCCGAGGCCGAGCTGGGACTGGACGAGGCGGTGACCTGGGATCGCTTCGCCCGCGACTGCCGGCGACGGATCGAGGTCTTCGCGCAGACCATGCACCGGCTCTCGGCGGAGGCGACGATCTGGGCCTACGGGGCGGCCGGGAAGGCCACGATGTGGGTCAACGCGTGCGCGATGGACTACCTGGTCGCCGTGGTGGACGCCTCGCCGCTGCGCTACGGCAAGCTCATGCCCGGTACCCACACGCCGATCGTGAGGCCGGAGGAGTTCGCGCGCGAGCAGCCGGACTACGTCTTCGCGTCGGCCTGGAACTACCTCGAGGCGATCCGCTCCAACGAGCCGCAGTACCGGGGCGCGTGGGTCGTCCCGCTCCCCGAGATGCGGATCCATTGACATGGCTCAGAACCACCGCAGCCCGGCGCGGTGCAGAGCCGCACGCCCCAGCGTCACCGCGTAGCCGGCGAGCTCGTTGCCCAGGTGGAACTTGTCCTGGGACTGGAGCATCGGCCCGGTCGGGACGCCCCGGACCCGGACCGTCTGGCCGCCGGCGAGCAGCACTTTGAAGGTGATCTCCGAGCAGAGCGAGAACCGCCTGCCGGTCAGGCCGAGCGCCTGCACGAAGGTTCGGTTGAAGGCACGGAAGCCGTAGGTGCTGTCGGGAATGTCGACGGAGAGCAGGAGCCGGATCGCGCGCCGGTAGAGCGACTGGTAGACGACGAAGCGCCAGGGCACGTTGGGCGCGGGACCGGCGCCCTCGAACCGCGAGCAGAGCACGAGATGGGCACCGCCGCGCAGCTCCGCGAGCATCGTCGGGATGAGCTCGAGCGGGTCGCGCGCGTCGGGCATCAGCACGACGCAGAAGCGACCCTGGGCGTAGGCCATGCCGAGGCGCAGCACCGTCCCGAAGCCGCTCTGGTCGCGCGCCTGGACGAGCAGGCGCATGTGGAGGAGCGGGTAGCGGTCGGCGAGCTCGGCTGCGTGCTCGAGCGTAGCGTCGCGACTCCCCGCGTCGACGACCAACACCTCCGCCGGCGCGCCGATGGCCGCCATGACCGTGTTGAGCCGCTCGACCGTCGCGCTGATCGTCGCCTCGTCGTCGAGCGTCGGGATAAGCACCGACGTCTCGACCTGGCTCACCGCTCCGTCACCTGCCAGGGATCCCAGTGGCGCGTCGGGAAGCGGACGTCATCCTCCAGTGACCCTTCGAGCGGCTTGTCGGAGAGGTAGAGCAGCTTGGTCTGCGGGAGCAGCGACATGGCGCCGTTGGCGTAGCCGGCCGGAACGGCGAGCACCGACGGGTTGGCGGAGTCCAGCACGAAGCGGTGAACGTGCGCGTCGGGCGACGGCGAGGACCAGTCGTCGATCTCGACGCAGCACGCCAGCGCGGCGCCCGCGACGGCGAGCACCCACTTCCGCTCGTGGCGATGCGCGTGCCACGCCCGCACGGTCCGCGGCGCGAAGTTCTCGACGAAGTACATACGCCGCGCGCCGGCGAGGTCGAGCTCGTTGGCGAAGGAGAGGCGGCCGCGATCGTCGCTCGCCACGCCACCGGGTATCAGCTGCGGTCGCTCGCTCACCGGTGGACGGGCTCCTGTGGGACCGCGTGTCGCGAGAGGCTGTGCGAGGTCCGAATCTCGCGCCCCAGGGGAATCGCCTCGGGGGCGAGGAAGGGACGCAACGACTCGAGGTTGGAGAAGGCGGCGAGGCTCAGGTCCTTGATGCGGCCGGCGTCGATGAGCGACGCCACCTCCTCGACCGCGTCCTGGAGCGAGTAGGCGGGGACGAAGGCGAGCTCGGACTCGGCGCGATCGAAGGCGACGCGGTAGTTGCGGGTGTCCTGGAAAGGCGTCTGCACCCGCTCGATCTCGCCCCCGCCGACATGGAGCACGATCCGCTCGGCGATCTCGGCGATCGTGTGGTTCTCCGAGCCGAGGTTGAAGACGCCGGCGGCGTCGCTGTCGAGATGGGGGACGATCGCGGTCGCGACGTCGCGGACGTGCAGGAACGGCCGGTACTGCTCGCCTCCGAAGACCTGGAGGCGCCCGACGAGCTTCGCCCGCATCACGAGCAGGTTGACGACGAGGTCGAGCCGGATCCTCGAGTAGGTGTCGCCGACTCCCGCGAGCGTCGCGAGGCGCAGCACGAGGCTCTCGGGTCGTCGGGCCATGAGCACGCGCTCGGCCTCGAGCTTGGTCTCGGCGTAGAGCGACAGCGGGTTGGTCGGGCTGGCCTCGTCGAGGACCGTGTCCTGGGCTCCGTACACCGAGCAGGTCGAGGGGAACACGATCCGGCCCTCGAAGGCACCGCACAGCCACGAGACACTGTCGAGGTTGATCTTCCGCGTGAGCACGGGATCCAGCGCGCAGGCCGGGTCGCCGACCAGCGCGGCCAGCCACACCGCCGTGTCGGCCCACTCGAGGTGCGGGGCGAGCCGCTCGCGATCGAGGACGTCGCCGGCGAAGAAGCTCACGTCCTTGAGGTAGCGCTCCTCGTAGAGCAGCAGGTCGTAGACGCGAACCTCGTGCCCTGCCTCGATCGCCTTGTCCGTCAGCCAGCCGCCGATGTACCCGGCGCCACCGACGATGAGCACTCGCCCCACTCCTACCCCTTTCCTCGCGTCCGCCCGAGCGGCGGCGATTCTCGCACCCGCTGCAGCACGAGGACGGTGACGTCGAGCGTCGTCGGCTGCGGGCCCAGGAGCACGCGCGGCCCCGGCAACCTGCGGGTGGCGACGACGCGGTAGCTGCGCCCGAGCGCCCGGAGGAACCCGTCGACCGCGCCGGCCTGGGGCCGCAGCGCGACGACGAACAGCCTCCCGCGCCGTGAGAGGGCGACCGCCCGGGCCGCGACGGCACGGGTCGAGAGCACGGGAAGCGGGGCCAGGGGGCTCAGGCCCCGCTCCAGGGCGCCCACCTTCGCCTCGCGCTGGGCGGCGCCGATACGGAGGACCGGGTGGCGCTCGGAGGAGGGGCTGGCGTAGCCGAGCGCGGCGTCGAGCGGCGAAAGGGGGTTGGGGAAGAGCGGCGTCTCCACGACGGGGTCCCCCGGCGAGCCCGTCCGGTCGATGAAGCGGGCCGCCGACCCGTAGTCCGGCCGGCGGTTCTGGGCCTTGAGCATGCGGATCCCGCCGATGGAGACGGCCGCCAGCGCGAGCACGGCCACCGCGACGCCGGCGACGCGCCCGGCGCGGGTGGCGAGCAGCCCAACCGACAGCGCGAGGCCGGGCCAAGAGGCGATGAGGTTGCGCGGCTCGAACAGGCTGGCCCCGACGACGCTGTAGAGCGCGGCCAGCACGGGCGCCGCCGACGCGAGGACGAGCACGAGGACCGTCGTGGGCGCGAGCCGACCGAGCCTCCCCGCACGCCGCAGGCGGACGACCCCGGCGACCCCGATCGCCACCGACGCCAGCGCCAGGACGATCGCCACCGTCCCGTAGAGCGACGGGAGCTTCGGCAGCGGGTTGCCGACCACCGCCCAGCGGGCGAGGTTGCGGGCCAGCGAGTCCGCGCCGAAGGGGTCCAGGCCGCCGAGCACGTTTGGCCCGTTGCGATCGTTGAGCAGCTCCGGGATCCAGGGAGCGAAGGCCAGGGCGGCGGCGGCGTTGCTCACCAGTAGGGACCGGAGGGCTGCGGGATGAGCCCACCACGCCCACGCGAACTGAGCGAGGAGCACGAACACCGCGACGTAGTGGCTGTAGACGCCAGCGGCCGAGCACAGGGCGTAGGCGACCCACCACCGCGTCGCCCCGTCGTCGAGCGCCTCGAGCAGGCAGAGCGTCGAGAGCAGCGTCAGGAGCAGCACGAGCGCGTAGGAACGAGCTTCGGTCGAGTAGAAGATCAGGTACGGGCTCGCGGCGACCAGAGCCGACCCGACCAGCGCGGCCCGCCGGCCGACCGTCCGGGTCCCCAGCAGGTAGGTCAGGGGGATGGCCGCCACGCCCGCGAGCAGCGAGACCCACCGCAGCCCCTCCGTGGCCTCACCCACCCCGTGCGTCCCCCATGCGAGCACGAAGAACAGCGGGGGGCTGACCTCGAGGTCGCTGCGGACCCAGTGGAGCACCCCGCCCAGGCCGCGGCCGGTGACGATGAAGTAGGTGGACAGCTCATCCCCGTAGAGGGCGTCGCCGAACGAGGGAAGCCTGAGGAGCAGGCCGGCGAGGGTGATCGCCGCGACCACCGCGACCAGCGTCCAGCGCGAGGGCCGGCGCTCGCCCGTGGCCGGCGCGGACCCCGGCGGTTCGCCGCTAGCCACGATCGGGGCGGGCACGCCAGCCGTCATAGGGGCGGGCACTGTACTAGCGGCCCAGGCCCGCCACGTCGGCGCGGCGGCGATCACGCTCGATGGTCCAGGTGCGGGATCGCCCCCTCTCGATACGTTGCCGCGATGCCCGCGTCCAGGACCGTTCGGGCGCCGGCCAGCCCCGGCGCCGAGCCCGTCGTCAAGCACGACGCGCCGGCGTTCGTGGACCGGCTCCCCGCGTCGGCGCGATCTGGGCGGCCGTCGCACTGACCGTGATGGGAGCGAGCCTTCGGCTCGCGATCGTGGGCCAGAGCCTGTTCGGGGACGAGCTCTCGACCTACTGGATCGTCTCGACCAACGACCTCTAGACGATCGTCAGGAGCATGATCTCCGCGCCCGCGTGGCTGCCGCCAACGCGCATGGCGCCCGCGACGTGCCGGGCCATCTCCCGGCGAAGGAGGCGATACGTGCAGCCGACGTCGCTGAGGTGGCTGGTGTTGAACAGCAGCTCGATGAGCTTGGCGACCGCCCAGTTTCCCCAGCGCAGCGCGAACGCCATGTTCGCCCCCAGCCAGATAAGCTCGCGAGTGGTGCGCGTGCCGAACACGGCGTCGCACTCGCTGCTGTAGACGAGCAGCTTCGCGACGTCCCCGGGCCGGAAGGTCCCGTCGGGCTCAGAGAGCACGATGAGGTCGCCCGTCGCCTCCATGAGCCCGCGCCGCGTCGCGTGCCCATAACCCTGGCGCGGCTCGCCGACGATCCTCGCCTCGGTGCTCGCGACCGCCTCTCGCGTGCCCGGCTGGGCGTTGTTGTCGACCACACCACCTCGTCGACCACGCCGGTCTCGTAGAAGCCGTCGATGACGCCCCGGATCGAGTCGCGCTCGGCGTAGGTCATGAGCACGACCGAGACTCGCTTCCCTTCCCACATCAGCTGGCGCCTCCGTGCATCGTCATCGGCTCTGGCGACGCGCAGCCGGTCGGAGCTACGTCGGCGGGCAAGGCTATAGCATCGCCCGCCCATGGACCGCCTCCAGCTCAGGATCGACCCCTACGCCAACGACTACGGCCGGCTCGGAGCGTCGCTCGCCAACCTCGCCGAGGTGATGATCCCCTGCCTCGACGCCGCCGCGCCGGCGTCCCTCGTCGAGGTCGGCGCTTACGCGGGCGACCTGACCGGCCTGCTGCTCGAGTGGGCGGCCGCGTCGCAAGCCCGCGTGCTCGCCGTCGATCCGGACCCCCAGCCCGAGCTCGAGCAGCTCGCCAGGGACCGTCCCGCGCTCGAGCTGCTGCGCGAGACGAGCCTCGAGGCGCTCGCGCGCATCGACACGCCCGACGCCGTCGTGATCGACGGCGATCACAACTACTACACGGTGAGCGAGGAGCTCCGCCTCATCGGGGAGAAAGCGGCCAGCGCGGACCTCCCGCTGCTGCTCCTCCACGACGTCTGTGGCCGCACGCGCGCCGCGACGACTACTTCGACCCGACGCTGATCCCGGCTCCGGACCGGCAGCCGACAACCGAGAACGGCAGGGTCTTCCCGGGCGAGCCCGTGGCCGGTCGCGCCGGCCTGCGCTACCGCTGGCCGGCGGCCACGGAGGGCGGCCCGCGAAACGGCGTGCTCACCGCCGTCGAGGGTTTCTGGTGTCAAGCCGCGAGGACGTGCGAAAAGGGATTGTCCCGGCCTTCTTCGGCTTCGCGGTCATCTGGCACGTCGACGCGCCGTGGGCCGACGCGGTCGCCGGCGTCCTGGACCCGTGGGACGCCAACCCGCTGCTCGAGCGGCTCGAGGGCAACCGCGTCTTCCACCTCGCAGCGGAGCACGAGCTGCGCGCCAGGGCGGCCGAGCAGGACGAGCGCGAGGCGCGCAAGGACGAGGTCCTCGAGCGCCTGCTCGCATCGAGCGCCTTTTCGGTCGTCGAGCGGCTCTCGCGGCTGCGCGAGCGGGTCGGCTTCGGCCGCGGGCAGCGCGTGGTGTCCAAGGACGACGTCCGGTCCGCGCTGCGACCCTAGCCTCTACACTGCGCCGCCGTGGCCGTCTCCAACGCGTTCGCCGAAGCCACCGTCAAGGCCCTCGCCGACGGCGACGTCGCCTGGACGCTGCATCCCGACTGCGAGTACGCGAGCGATCCGGGACAGTGGGGCGCCTCGCTGGTGAATGACGCCGAGGTCATGCTGTCGGTGCTCGACGCCGCCGAGGTCGGCTCGGTCGCAGAAGTCGGCGCCTACGCCGGGGACCTGACGCGGTTCCTCTCCAACTGGGCCCGCGAGTCGGGCGCGCGGGTCCTCGCCGTCGACCCCGTCCCGCAGCCCGAGCTCGTCGCGCTCGCGCAGGAGCGCGACGACATCGAGCTCGTCGAGGCCACGAGCCTGGACGCGCTGAAGGACATGGAGCTGCCCGATGCGCTCATCCTCGACGGCGACCACAACTACTACACGGTCAGTGAGGAGCTGCGTCTGATCGGCGAGCGGGCCTCCGCCTCCGACCTGCCGCTGCTGCTCTTCCACGACGTGGTGCTGGCCCGATGCGCGGCGCGACGACTACTACGCGCCCGAGCAGATACCGGCCGAGCACCGCCACGCGACCCACGAGGGTGGCGGCCTGTTCCCGGGGGTCGAGGGCGTTCGCGAGGGCGCCCTGCCCTATCGCTTGCCTGGGGGGCGCGAGGGTGGCCCGCGCAACGGGGTGCTCACCGCGGTCGAGGACTTCGTGCAGAGCCGCGAGCGCCTGCGCCTCGCCGTCGTGCCGGCGTTCTTCGGCTTCGGCGTCGTCTGGCACCTCGACACGCCCTACGCGGACGTACTGGCCGAGACGCTCGCGTTCTGGGACCGCAACCCTATCCTCCAGCGGCTCGAGGCCAACCGCGTCTTCCACCTCGCCACCGTCCACACGCACATGGTTCGCACGGTGCAGGCCCAGCAGCAGGTCGCCCAGCAGGCCGAGGTGCTCCAGGGCCTGCTCCTGCAACTCCTCGGCCTTCTCCGTGGCCGAGCGCCTGTCACGGCTGCGCGACCGCATCGGCATCGGCCGCGGCCACAGCATCGTGTCGAAGGCCGACGTGCGCCGGGCGCTTCACGGTCAGGACTGAGCGCCGGCCTCGGTCCCCGCTCGCGCCGCGCGAGCGATGCGCGCGGCGTTGAGCCGCCGCAGGGGCGCGGTGACGCGCCAGCTCCGTGTCCGGGTGACCCGCTCGATTCGGTCTTCGTAGGCCCGGGCGTGCGCGTGGGCCTGCAGGTGGCGGGAGGCCGCCAGCAGCCGGGTCGCCGCCGCCTCGGCCTCGGCGCGCCGCGCCCTTCCCTTCCAGTCCTCGGTCTCGGCTGCCGCGCCCGGGAGCCGCCCCTCCCACTTCTCCGCCGTCCGCGCGTGGGCGGCGGCCCAGGGCTCGGGCGCGGTTACCAGTCCGGCAGGACGTGGTGGTGCGCCACCCTGAGGTCCGCGCTGACCACCTTGCGCCCGGCGGCGCGGGCCGGCTGGCAGATGTCGAAGTCGTAGCCGTGCAGGGTGCCGAGCGACTCGTCGAAGCGAAGGTTGCGAACCGCCCACGGCGTGAGCGCCAGCAGGACCCCCGCGACGGTGTCCACCTCGCCGGTACGGACGTGGCCGCCACGTCCGTTGCCCTCCAGCAGCGAGATCTCGCCCCCGCCGAGCTCGCCGAAGCGGTAGGTCGACGACGCCCACGTGATCGACCCCTCCCACCAGGCGACGCCGCGAGCGCCGACGGCCCCAACGCAGCCGGCGACCGCCACCTCCGGGTCCCGCAGCACGTCGCGCAGCCCCTCGCAGAACGCCTCGTCGAGGATCTCGGCGTCCTCGTGCAGGAGCACGAGCGCCTCGAGGTCGTCCATCGCGGCCGCCCGCTCGAGGAGCAGGTTGTAGCTGCGCGGGACCGAGCCAGCGCCGGAGTCGGCGAGCACCGCCGAATCGCGCTCGGAGGCGCGCTGGATGCCGGGCCTGGCGCAGCTCTCGTAGACGTGCGGCAGCATGATCGAGCAGCCAAAGGCGATCATCGGGGCGGCGATGTTACAGCGGTCGCCGCGTAAGAACGCGACCTGATGATCGCCTTCGGGTCCTCGATCACCGATCCCGACGTGTACGAGCGCTGCGCCCGGCGAGGCTCCGGCTGGCGGCCGAGCCAGACTCCGATCATCTCCCGCCCGCCAGCGGCTCGATCTTCCGCAGCTACAACCAGATCCTCGATCAGGGCGGCACGCGATGAACCATCTCGAGGCGCTCGGGCTGGTCGACCAGGACGCCGAGATCGTCGACCCCGGCTTCCGCGGAAAGCTGAGGCCGGCGCTGAGGACCCCGATGTCGGCGTCGTCGGGTGCGTCGGCGCCATCGGCGTGCGAAGCATCGCCTGGTGGGAGGGCTCGGTCACCTGGGGTCGTTCGCCCACAGCTACCAGGAGCTCGGCGGCGGCGAGTTCCCGTCGCTCTCGTGGGACGAGGCGAGTTGCCCCCGTACGCCCGGACAGGCGAGGTGGAGACAGTCGACGGCTTCGTCCTCGGCGCTGCCGCCCTGGACGGTGCGCAACATCCGCTTCGACGAGACGCTCGGCCAGCTCCTGCACGGCTATGACTTCGATTTCTGCCTTCAGGTCCGCGAAGCCGGCCGCAAGGTCGTGACCGAGGACTTCAAGGTCGTCCATCACCACTCCCTGGAGCTCGCCGGCGACCTCGAGAAGTGGGTCCAGGCCACATGAAGCTCGCGGAGAAATGGGACGGTCGCATGGCGAAGGTGGGCGTGGCCGGCGGCGACTGGAAGAAACGTGCCCGCCGCGCCGAGGCGGAGGCGGCCGCCGCGCGGGCGCAGGCGATCGCGACCGAGCTGCAGATTGCGGCGCGCGACGCGCGCAGCGAGCGCGAGCTGCGCGAGATGGCGCAGAGCACGAGCTGGCGCGTCACGGCGCCGCTGCGGAAGGTCAACGCGGCACGGCGCACGGCACGGCGACGCCTGGCCGCGCGCTGATCGTCAGCCGCCGCGCACGCGCTTGCGCGACGCCCGGGCCAGTAGTCCGGCGCGGCGCAGCGGCTCGGTGACGCGCCAGCTCCCCGTCTCGGCGAGGGCCAGGCGGCGGCGCTCGGCCGAGTGCATGCGCGCGTCGGCCTGAAGCAGTCGCGAGGCGACGAGCAGGTGCGCGCCGCCCCCGCCTCGGCCTCCGCGCGCCGCGCGCGCTGCTTCCAGTCCTGCCCATCAGCCCCCGGCGTCTCGTGGCCCGCCGCGGCCGGAAGCATCCGGCCCTCCCACTTCTCGGCCAGTGCCATGTGCGCGTCGACCCACGTGTCGGTGTCGAGCACGAAGTCGAGCGAGTGGTGGTGGCGAACCCGGAGGTCCGCGGTGACGACCTTGCGCCCCGCCTCGCGCACCTGCAGGCACAGGTCGACGTCGTAGCCGTGGAGCTGCCCCAGCGACTCGTCGAAGCGGACGTTGCGCACGACCCACGGGGACAGGACGAGCAGAACGCCCTCGACCACCTCGACCTCGCCGGTGCGCGGCTGCGGAGCCGAGCCGTTGAACGACAGCAGCGAGACCTCGTCCGCTCCCGCCTCGTCGTAGCGGTACCCCGACGACGCCCAGGTGACCGAGCCCTCCCACCACGCGAGGCTCCGCACGCCGACGGCGCCGACGGGGCCGGCCACCCCGACCGCCGGGTCGCTCAGCGCGGCGCGCGCCTTCGCGCACAGGTCGCCGTCGATGATCTCCGCGTCCTGATGGATCAGCACGAGCGCCTCGAGGCCCTCCAGCCCCGCGGCCTGGTCGAGGATCACGTTGTGGCTGCGGAAGATCGAGCCCGCCGCCTGCAGCGCGAACACCGGGGAGTCGTCCTCCACAGCCCGCTCGATCCCGGGCCGGGCGATCCGGTCGTAGACCTCCGGCGAGGTCATGGAGGACCCGAAGGCGATCATGACGCGCTGCTCGCCCGGCGTTCCGAGCGCCCGCGCATCAAGCGCCGGGGTGCCCGCGCCGCGACCGCACCCAGCCGCCGCCGGCGCGCAGCGGACGCGTGGCCTTCCAGCTCGCCGACTGCTCGTACTCGCCACGAAGCTTCACGATCTCGGCGAGATACGCCGCGCTGGCCTCGTCCAGCGCGACGCGATGGGCGCCCTCGAGGCGCTCGAGCTCCGCCTGGTGGTCGTCGTCCTGCTTGCGCAGCTCGTCCTGGAGCTGGCGGACGTTGTGGCGCAGCGCGGTGAACTCGCGCGGGTCGTCGCTCGGGCGCTCGAGGTCCTCGGTGGTCAGCTCGACCTCGCGCTTGCGCAGCAGCGGCCAGCTCTGGTTGTGGACCTGTGGCTTGAGGTCGATCAGGTCGAAGGCCCGGCCCCAGTGCTCGCGCACCCACCAGTCCGACATGAGCACGACCGGGCCGCCGAGGTCCCAGCTCAGGGTGTGGCGCAGGGCGTTCATGCCGACCCGGCTGTCGTCCCACGGCTGGCCGGTGATGATCTCGTAGTTCCACTGCCCGATGTAGGTGGCGATGAGCAGGCCGCCGGGCTTAAGCAGGCGGTGCAGCTCGAGCAGCCACGGGATCGACCCGTCGGTCAGGTGGGTGAACACCGAGATCGCGTAGATGAGGTCGAACGACCCGTATTCGAGGCCGAGGGGCGGGAACACCGCGCCGGCCCAGGGGTGCAGCGGCGGCGATAGCGCCTCCTGCAGCCACTCGATGCTGGGACGGTCGATGTCGGCGCCCCAGAACTCGGCTCCGTCGGCCTGGGCCTCTCCGAGGAACTGGCGCAGGGTGCGCCCGGCTCCGCACCCGAAGTCCAGCACCCGCTTGCCCTCGAACGTCCAATCGTCGGGAAGGAGGTCGACGAGCGTCTCCTTGGTCTGGGCACCGATGTGCTCGAAGGCCTCGTACTGATCGCCCCAGCTCTCGAGGCGAAAGACCCGGCTGGCCAGGTCGAGCGGCGGGTAGGGCGCGTCACGGCTCACCGTCACGCGCGGCAGGGTATCGGGACACGTGCGGCCTTGCCCGCACCGTGTCGGCTCTGGCGCGTCGGTTGGTAACGTCCGGCCACGGTGGCCAGTCCGATGTCCCTCGACGACGACACCGGCACGGCGACCGCCGCTGCCGGTCGTTCGCGCACGGTCGATGGGCCGGTGGTGATCGAGGTCCGCGACCTCGAGAAGACCTTCCACATCCCCGACAACAAGGTCGACACCCTGAAGGAGCGGGCGCTGCATCCGCTGCGCCGGGGCGAGCACCGCGAGCTGCGGGCGTTGCAGGGCGTCTCCTTCGACGTGCGTGAGGGCGAGTTCTTCGGAATCGTCGGCCGCAACGGGTCGGGCAAGAGCACGCTGCTCAAGGTCCTCGCTTCGATCTACCGCGCCGACGCCGGAAGCATCCGCATGGCCGGCCGGCTCGCCCCCTTCATCGAGCTGGGCGTCGGCTTCAACCCCGACCTCACCGCACGCGAGAACGTCGCGCTCAACGGCGTCATGCTCGGCCTCAGCCGCCGCCAGGCTGCGCGCAAGCTCGACTCCGTGCTCGACTTCGCCGAACTGCACGACTTCGTCGACCTCAAACTCAAGAACTACTCCTCGGGCATGATGGTCCGCCTCGCCTTCTCCGTCATGGTCGAGGCCGACGCCGACATCATGCTCGTCGACGAGGTCCTCGCCGTCGGCGACGCCGCCTTCGGCCAGAAGTGCATGGACGTCTTCCGCGCCAAACGCCGCGCCAGCAAGACCCTCGTGCTCGTCACCCACGACATGGCCACCGTCCAATCCTTCTGCCACCGCGCCATGCTCATCCACGACGGCCAACAACGCTACCTCGGCGACCCCGAAGAAGCCGCCTTGCGCTATTACCGGCTCAACTTCGCGGCCGCGAGCCCGTCCGGTACGGCGGCGGTGGCCGCAGTTCCGGACGTGAACGTCAAGGTGATCGACACGTGGCTCGAGAGCCAGGCGGGCGAGCGGGTCGACAACGTCGAGCAGGACGAGCCGATCGGCTTCAACCTCGTGGTCGAGGCGAGACACGACCTCCACGCACCGACCTTCAACTTCCATCTCCTGAACGCCGACGGCGCCTGGGTGTTCGGCTTCAGCGAGGCCGTGTCCGGCAACGGCGACGTGCCAGACGTCGTCGCGGTCGGCCAGCGTATCCGCATTGCGGGCCGTATCGAGAACCCACTGGTCCCCGGCCGCTACACGATCAACTGCTGGATGTCGCGCAAGCGCCGCGAGGGCGAGGTCGCGCTCCACGTTCTGCGGCTCGTCGACTTCATGGTCTACGGGACGCGGCCGAGTCCCGGGAATGTTTCGGTCAAGACCAACGTCAAGGCCGTCCTCGAGCCCGCTCGCGGCTCCGCCACGGAGTCGTGAGCACCCAGCCGGCCGACCTCGTGGTCAGGCTCGAGCGGCCTCTCGAAGCCACCCTGCCCGCCGGCAAAGGCACCGCGCTGTTCCTCCTCGGCACCTGCTTCCATCCCGACGAGGCGGTGCTCGACCTCGAGCTGCTTCTCGACGGCGTGCCCCACCGGCCCACGGCCTTCAGCATGCCGCGTCCCGATGTGCTGGCTCAGCACCCAGAGGCGCCCTCCTCCTACCGCAGCGGTTTTTGGGCAACGGTGCCGGTGCCTGCGCGCGAGCACCCCGGCTCGATCGCTGTCGCGCTCGTCGCGCGACTGGCCTCCGGAGCGCGAGCGACCGTGCCGCTGGGCAAGGTCGAGGTCGTCGAGCAGCGCTCGCCGCCAATTGTCGACGCCCGTCCCGAGGACTCCGGTCCCGGGCTCATCGCGATCTGCATGGCGACCTTCGAGCCCGCTCCCGCGCTCTTTCAGGCCCAGGTCGAGTCGCTGCGGGCCCAGACCGACGACCGTTGGATCTGCCTGATCAGCGACGACTGCTCGGGCCCTGAGCACGTCGCGCGGATCCGGGAAATCGTCGGCGACGACCCGCGCTTCGCCTTTTCGCATGCGGACGCACGGCTCGGCTTCTACCGCAACTTCGAGCGGGCCATCGGCATGGTCCCGCGTGAGGCGCAGCTCGTCGCGCTGTGCGACCAGGACGATCGCTGGCATCCCGACAAGCTGGCGGCACTACGAGCCGCACTCGCGCTCGCCCCGGTCGCCTACTCCGATCAGCGGCTCGTCGACGGGCAGGGCCGCCTGCTGCGCGACACCTTCTGGGAAGGTCGACGCAACAACCACACCTGGACCTGACCTCGATGCTCGTGGCCAACGCGATTACCGGCGCGGCGATGCTCATGCGTCGCGAGGTCGCCGAGCTCGCCCTGCCGTTTCCCGACACGCCGGGCTTCCAGTTCACGACCACTGGCTCGGCGTGCTCGCGCTCGCGACCTGTGAGGCGGCTTACGTTGACCGGCCGCTGTACGACTACGTCCAGCACGCCGGCGCCGTTTTCGGGGACGTCAGCAGCGGCCCGCCGGCGGCCCGCCGACGGCTCTCGGGTCCCGGCACGGGCCGGGTGCGCGAGGCGATCGCCTCGTGGCGCGCCGCCTACTTCTACGGCTACCTCTCGCGCGAGACCCAGGCGCAGACCGTGCTCGCCCGCTGCGGACCGCAGCTGGACGCGGGCAAGCGACGGGCGCTCGAGCGCTTCGTCGCCGCCGAGCGCTCCCCGCTCGCCTTCGCGTGGCTCGCCGCCCGGCCCCGGCGAGGACTGCTAGGAGCGACCGAGACGCTGGGCACCGAGATCGAGCTCGCGCAAGGCGTCCTCTGGCGGTGGCTCGCGTCCGCCGTGGCCCGTCCCGGGCGATGGATCGGGCCGCGCCTGGACGCGGGCTTTCCGCCCCCGACGAGCTTCAACCAGAAGCGGCTGCGCCGCTGGCGCGCCCTGGTCTGAGGGAGGGTCTCGTGGGGCGCCGCGGTCGGGACCGTGCGCACCCGTCGGGCGGACTTCGCCCGCCTGGCCCAACCGGAGCGTATGGATGCACAGCGTGCAGCAGTCGCTGCAGAGAGCGGCCTTTTCCCTCGACGACGAAGCCTCCAAGCTCACGGCGCCGCCGTCGCGCACGGTCGATGGGCCGGTGGTGATCGAGGTCCGCGACCTCGAGAAGACCTTCCACATCCCCACGCGAAAGGGCACCCTGAAGGAGCGGGCGCTGCATCCGCTGCGCCGGGGCGAGCACCGCGAGCTGCGGGCGTTGCAGGGCGTCTCCTTCGACGTGCGTGAGGGCGAGTTCTTCGGAATCGTCGGCCGCAACGGGTCGGGCAAGAGCACGCTGCTCAAGGTCCTCGCTTCGATCTACCGCGCCGACGCCGGAAGCATCCGCATGGCCGGCCGGCTCGCCCCCTTCATCGAGCTGGGCGTCGGCTTCAACCCCGACCTCACCGCACGCGAGAACGTCGCGCTCAACGGCGTCATGCTCGGCCTCAGCCGCCGCCAGGCTGCGCGCAAGCTCGACTCCGTGCTCGACTTCGCCGAACTGCACGACTTCGTCGACCTCAAGCTCAAGAACTACTCCTCGGGGATGATGGTGCGCCTCGCGTTCTCGGTCATGGTCGAGGCCGACGCCGACATGATGCTGGTCGACGAGGTCCTGGCGGTCGGCGACGCCGCCTTCGCCCAGAAGTGCATGGACGTCTTCCGCGCCAAACGCCGGGCCGGCAAGACCCTCGTGCTCGTGACCCACAACATGGCGACCGTCCAGACCTTCTGCCACCGCGCCATGCTCATCCACGACGGCGAGCAGCGCTACCTCGGCGACCCCGAAGAGGCGGTGCTCCGCTACTACCGGCTCAATTTCGGCGATGGCACATGACGCCCACAGCGCCGAGGCGACCCCGGAGGGCCGGTCGCAAGCTCGTCGACGTCTGGCTCGAGAACCAGGCCGGGGAGCGGGTCGAGAACGTGCGCCAGGGTGAGCCGATCGGCTTCAACCTCGTGGTCGAGGCGGACGAGGTCTCGAGCCCGGCCTTCCTGTTCAGGTCCTGAACGTCGACGGCGTCCCGGTCTTCGGCTTCACCCGCGAGCTGCGGTCGAGCGCGAGCCCCAACGCGTCGCCGCCGGCGGGCGCGTCCGCCTCGCGGCGACGTCGAGAACCCGCTCACGGCGGGCCGCTACCAGGTCGACTGCTCGGTCACTCGCAGCGAGGCACCGGCGACCTCGCCCTGCCGGATCCGGGTGCTCGACTTCCTCGTGCGGGGGCGAGCCGATCCCAGGGATGGTCACGGCGCGACGGAGCTCGAGGCAACCGTCGAGGGCGGACCCCGATGAGCGAGCCGGCCGCGTCGAGCTCCGTGAGGTCCGCGGGCCGTCCGCACTCGGCGGCGGTCGGCGCCTGCTGAGGGACCTCGCCTACCTGCTCTCGGTCACCGAGTTCAAAAGACCTATTTCGGAACGGCGCTCGGCTACCTGTGGTCGTTCGCGAGGCCGCTGATGCTCTTCGGTGTGCTCCTGACGGTGTTCACTCAGGTCTTCCGCCTGGGCTCCCAGGTCCCCCACTATCCGGTCCTCCTGCTGTTCAACATCGTGCTCTTCGGCTTCTTCACGGAGGCCACGAGCACCGCAGTGACTCGGTGGTCACCAAGGAGGGGATCGTCCGCAAGACCCAGTTCCCGCGCCTGGTAATCCCGCTGGCGGTCGTCGTGACAGCGCTCTTCAACCTCGCCCTCAACCTCGTCGTGGTGTTTGTGTTCATCCTCGCGTTCGGGGTCACCCCGATGTGGACCTGGCTCTTGTTCCCGGTCGTCCTCGTCCTGCTGTTCGTCTTCACCACCGCGGTGTCGATGATCCTCGCGTCGCTGTATCCCCGGTTCCGCGACACGGGATCATCTGGCAGGTGGCCTCGACGGCACTGTTCTACGCCACCCCCGTCCTCTATCCCCTCGAGTTCGCGCCGGCGACGCTTCGCAAGTTCCTCGCGCTCAACCCGCTCGCCCCGCTGCTGGAGCCCGCGCGCAAGTGGGTCATCGACCCCACCGCCCCGGGGCCCGCCGCGGGGCGGGCGGCTACGTCTGGGTCTTCGTAGCGATAGCTATCTACGCAGTCATCTGCGTGCTCGCGGTATGGGTCTTCAACCGCGAGGCGCCGCGGATCGCCGAGCAGCTCTGAGGCGATGCTCGCGCGCGCCGCACTCGTCCTGGTCGCCGTGGTCGTAATCGCCTGGCTCGGCGTGATGGAGCGCAACCTGCGGCTGACGGACAGCGGATTTACCGCGACGTACACCCTGCGGACGAAGGGCAACATCGCGCGCGCCGAACGCGATTTGCGTGCCGCGCGCCTCCTCAACCCCGATACCCCGAACTGACCTCGTGCGCTCTTACGTGCTGTTCGCAAGCGGCGAGCACACCCGGGCGCGGGCTCTCGTCCAGGGCGTCCTCGATCGCGAACCGGACAACTATCCCGCCTGGCTCGCCATGTGGAATATCGGCAAACGCACCGAGCCCGCGCTGGCCCGGCGTGCCCTCGCCGAGCTCGCGCGGCTCAATCCTCTCCAGGCGCGAGCTGCTAGCGGCTGACCAGCCCGCTCGCCGGCGCGTCGCTCGACACCGAGCACTCGACGATCGCGTCGACCGGCTCGACCGCGAGCACGTCGGGCGGCTCGCGGACGTCGCCGTGGACGAACTCGACGCCCGCCTCGCGCAGGCGCGGCAGGTTGAGCTCCGACCCGCGCCGGCGTAGGTTGTCCAGCGCGACCAGCTCCCATCGCGGGCGGCGCGCGCGAGCGCGAGCGCGAGGTTCGTCCCGACGAAGCCGGCTCCGCCGGTCAGCAGGACGCGCATCAGGAGGCGGGCACCGCGGCGCGGCGCTCGGCCGGGTCGGCCGCGGCCGGCGTCCCTTCGCCCGCGCGCGCCCGCGCGCGCGCCCGCGCGCGGTCTACGACGGCCGCTTCGGGCGGCGCCTCGGACCGGGCGATCAGCGCCCCGGCCAGGATCAGCGCGGCAGCGTGACCGCCGGAACCTGCCAGTGCCAGTCGATCGAGGCGTGGAGGAACCAGACCAGCAGCGCCGCGCACCAGCCGGCGGCGATCGCCGCCGGCCGAGGGCCCGGCTCGCCGCGAGGGCGACGCCGGCGACCATGAGCACCAATCCCAGCAGGCCGACGATGCCGAGCTCGGTGGCCATCTCGATCGGAGCGAGTGCACCTCGATGACGTTCTCGCTGATGTCGCGCTCGCGAAGCCACGCCACGCGGAAGCCGCCGGAGCCGAGCCCTCGAGCGGGTGGCGCCGGAATTCCCGGACGCCGACGTCCCAGTAGTCGTAGCGGTTCGAGTAGGCAGAGGTCAGCCGAGTCGCGCGCCCCCTGGATCTTGGGCGCCTCGCCTCTCGTTGAGCCCTCCGACGACGAGCCCGATGGCCGCCAGGGCGACGATCGCCACCGCGAGAAGCGCCGCGACCGCCGAGCACGTCCGCGCGGGCATCGCGCCCCGGGCGGGCCCACCACGCGGGAGCGCCGCGGCGCCGGTCGCAAGCGCGAGGAGGACGACGGCCACGATGGCGCCGTCTCGCTCCCGCGCACCGAGCGAGCCGCCCAACGACGCGACACCGGGCAGGACCGAGGCGCCCAACGCCGCGCCCGCGCCGGCGACGAGCACCATCGCGCCGGCTCGAGCTGTCCGCGAGACCGGTGACGGCCACCAGGAGGGCCAGACCGACGACCCCGACCGCGATCGCACCGCGCGAGTAGGACAGGTAGACCCCGGTCCCCAGCGGCGCCGCCGCGGCGCCCGCAAGGCAGCGGACCGCCAGAGGCCGGCTCCGGTCGCCCGCGAGGCGCGCGCACAGAACGAGGCCCATCCCGGCGAGCGCGCCCTCGGCGTTCCAGTAGGTGATCGGCTGCTCCAGGCGCTGCCGCCCGAGGACTCGAGTGCGAGAGGGTGACGATGCCCGGCGCCAGCCGCCCGGCCAAGCCGTAGCCGACCACCAGGGCGAGCCGGCGGCCAGCGCGGGCTCGACCGCGCGCATGGAGGCGCGGGACCCGAGACTCCAAGGCCAGCAGGAGGCGCCGACGTAGAGCAGGAGCCGCTCCACGTTCTCGACGTCGCCACCGCGAGCGGGGCCCAGGCGATCGAGACCGCGCTCCAGCCGGTAACCAGGACGAGCCCGCCCAGGGCGAGGCCACCGGGGAAGCGTGCGTGGCAGCGGCACCGGGCCGGCAAGGGCCAGCGCCAAGACCAAAGCCCAGGCGAGGATCCCGCCGATCAGGCGCGGCTCGGTGAAGTAGCCGCCCGACCAGAAGGCCAAGACGGTCGGGCCGGCGAGCAGGGCGGCGACGGCAGGTAGGCGCGGCGCATGACGCGCCAGGCTAGCCGACGGTCCGCTCGCGGCACCCGGTCGACACAGGAGCCTCCCCGCGCGGACCGGTTCGCGATGACCCCCGCAACCCTTGCGCCGGGGCGTGTTGGTGGAGCGATGCGAGACGCAGACCCCCACGCCGCACGTCCACCCCGGCGGCGCGCGTGCGGCGGTGACTCGGCTACGGTGCGCCCCCGCATGCGTGTCCTGACCGCAGTCCTCGCCGTCGCGACGCTGGTCGCGCTGGCGAGCTCGCCGGCGGCATCCGCCGCGAGCCGGAGCGTCCCGTTCGGCTTCATGGGCGCGTCCTTCGACCCGTCGATCGTTCCCGCCTCGCGCCTCGACGGAGAGATGGCTTTGATGGCCGCACGCGGGGTCGAGAGCATCCGCACGGCCTTCTCCTGGACGGCGTCGCAGCCCTACGGGTCCCCCGCCGAGCCCCCGGGACCAGACCGGCCGCTTTCGCCTCGTCGATGGCGTCCCCACCGACTTCTCGTACTACGACCGCGTCGTCGCCACGGCCGCCGCTCACGGCATGCCGGTGCTGCCCGTCGTCCTCTGGGCCCCGCCGTGGGCGGCGAAGCCCGGAACCATCGAGCCACGGGATCCGGCGACCTACGGACGGTTCCTGGCGGCCCTCGTCGGGCGCTACGGGCCTCGGGGGACGTTGTGGTCCGAGCGCCCGGATCTCCGCGAACGCCAATCCGGCGATGGCAGGTCTGGAACGAGCCCAACCTCCGCGAGTACTGGCAGTCCCAGCCCTGGGCGACGAGCTACGTCAGCCTGCTGCGCGTCGCGAGCAGGTCGATCAGGCGCTCGACCCCGGCGCCAAGGTGGTGCTCGGCGGGCTCGTGAACTTCTCGTGGACCAACCTCCAGCGGATCTACGACGCAGGAGGTCGCGGCGCCTTCGACGTCGCCGCAATCCATCCCTACACCGCGAAGGTCAGCAACGTCCTCAGGATCGTCAAGCTCGTGCGCAAGGTCATGCGCCGCAACGGGGACCGTCGCGCCGGCATCTCGGTCACCGAGCTGTCGTGGCCGTCATCGGGGCGCCGGACGAGCATTCGGCGCGGCTTCGAGACACGGAGGCCGGTCAGGCGAAGCTGCTCGCGGCGGCCTACGCGGAGCTGGCTCAAGCGCGGCGGACCTACGGAGTCGAGAGCGCCTACTGGTACGACTGGGTCTCGCGCGAGGTCTCGCCCTAGGAGCCGTTCGATACGCGGGCCTGCGCAAGCTCGTCGGGACCGAGATCGTCTCCAAGCCGGCTCTCACCGCTTACGCACGCACCGCCCGGGCGCTCGAGGGCTGACGAAGCGGCCCATCGCCACGCGCTGCCGCTGAGCCTCCGCGCCGGCCGCAACACGGATAATCCCTGCCGATGACGGCGATCGAGGACGTGGTGATCCTCTGCGGCGGACGGGGGACGCGTCTCCAGGCCCAGGCGGAGTCGATCCCCAAGCCGCTGGTGGAGATCGGGGATGGCCGATCGTCTGGCACGTGATCCGCATCCACGCCGCCCAGGGCTCGCGCGCTTCTGGCTGCTCACCGGCTACAAGGGCGAGCTCATCGAGCCTTCGCCCGGGACTGCCCGTGGCCGCCCGGCGTCGAGGTGCGCTGCCTGGACACCGGCCAGGACACACCGACCGGCGGCCGCGTCCGCCGCGCCGCGCCCAACCTTCAGGGCCGGCCCTTCACCCTCGCCTACGCCGACGGCGTCGCCGAGTGGACTTCCGTGCGCTCGTCGCCCACCACGAAGCGCACGAGGGCCTCGCGACGATGACCGTGGTCCGCCCCCAGCTGCCCTTCGGGGTCGCCGAGGTCAACGGCGACGGCCGCGTGCGCGGCTTCCGCGAGAAGCCGCGGGCCGAGCACTGGGTGAACGGCGGCTTCCTGTGCCTGGAGCCCGGGGCGCTGGACTACATCGGCGAGGACAGCGGCTCGAGCGGGGCCCGCTCGAGCGCCTGGCCGCGGACGGCCAGCTCCACGCCTACCGGCACGAGGGCTTCTGGGACTGCATGGACACCTACAAGGACGCCGTGCTGCTCAACGACCTGTGGGAGCGCGGCGCCGCGCCCTGGAAGGTGTGGGCGTGACGGGCGGACAGTGCGGCTCTCGTTTAGCCGCCTCCAGGATGCGCTCGGCGCTGGTGACCGGCGCCTTCGGGCTGCTGGGCCCGTGGCTCGTCCGCGCGCTGCTCGACCGCGGCGCGAGGTCACGGTCGTGCGGCGCAACGTCACCCCGCGCTCGGCCCTCGTGCTGCTCGGGCTCGAGCCGCAGGTCAACGTCGTCTGCGGCTCGGTGACCGACGCCGAACTGATGGATCGGGCGGTCGGCGAGTACGAGATCGACACCGTCTTCCACCTCGCCGCCCAGACCCTGGTCGGCGTCGCCAACCGCTCGCCCCTGACCACGTGGGAGGCCAACGCCGAGGAACGTGGACTGTGATGGAGGCGTGCCGCGCTCACGCCGTGCCCCGCGTCGTCGTCGCGTCCTCCGACAAAGCCTACGGGCCTCATGCCGTGCTGCCCTACCGCGAGGACCTCTTGCTGCCACCACGCTTCCCCTACGACGCCAGCAAGGCCGCGGGCGATCTCATCGCCCGTTCTACTGGCACACCTTCGGCGTCCCGTGCGACGACCCGCTTCGCCAACCTCTATGGCGGCGGCGACACCAACCGCTCGCGGCTCGTGCCCGAGGCGGTGGGCGCTGGCTTGCGGCCGCCCGCCCGTCATCCGCTCCGACGGCAGTCCTGAGCGCGACTTCCTCTATGTCGAGGACGCGGTGGAGGCCTACCTGGCGATCGCCGCGGCGCTGGACGAGGGCGAGGGGGCGAGGGGCGAAGCCTTCAACGCGGGCGGCGGCCGGCCGCACACCGTCCTCGAGGTGGTCGAGCTGATCTGCCGGATCGCCGGCACCGACGTCGCGCCGGTCGTGCGGTGGACCGGCATCCCGCACGGCGAGATCGACCGCCAGTACGTCGACGCGACCAGGCTGCGGACGATGACCGGCTGGGCGCCGCGCGTGTCGCTCGAGGAGGGCATGGAGCGGACCGTGGAGTGGTATCGCGACCATCCCGGCCTCCTGGCCCCCTGACGAGCCGATCTCTGCTCCGTCGCACCCGCTTTCGGATACCTTGCCTCGGTGCTCCGCGGGCGAATAGCGCGCCTGAGGCGGAGGCTCGCAGGCAGGGTGCCGGCCGGCGTCGGCGGGTCGGATACGGCCCAGGCGGCCGGCCTCGCCTCTGCAGCGCTCGGCGCGAACCTCCTGGCGCTGCTGTTCACCGTCGTCTTCGCGCGCCTGCTGGGCGCCTCGGACTATGGCTCGCTGGCGGCGCTGCTGTCGACCTACATCATCCTCTCCGTCCCGGGCTCGGCGCTGCAGGTCGCCGCGGCTCGCGAGACCGCGATGGGACGCCTGGGCCGGGGCGGGGCGGTCGCAGCGACGGTCGCGCACTGGATGCGCCGGCTGACGCTGATCACCCTAGCCAGCGCGGTGATCGGCGTGCTCGCCCGCGAGCCGCTCGCCACGGCGATCGGCGTGGAGGAGACGTGGGCGGCCGCCGCGATCCCCGTAACCGGCTGCGCGTGGGTCCTCTTGTGCGTAATGCGCGGGGTACTCCAGGGCCTGCACGCCTACCGGCCCGTTGGGCTGAGCATCATCGGCGAGGCGACCGGGCGGCTCGCGTTTGGAGCTGCGCTCTTCGCGATCGGCGGTGCGGTCACCGGCGCCTACCTCGCGACGCCGCTGTCGATGCTGGCCGCGACCGCCGCTCTCATCCCGGTCCTCCGGCACCGCACCGGCGCCTCCGACCACGGGCCCGAGCGCCGCAGGTTGCGCTCACTCGCCGTGGAGACATGGGCCCCGGTGATCGCGCTCACCCTGGTGGCGATTCTGCAGAACATCGACGTAATCATCGTCAAGCACCAAGTCGGCGGTGACCTGGCGGGCTCCTATGCGGCTATCTCGGTGGCGGCGAAGGCGATCATCTGGGTGGCGATCGGCCTGTCGATGCATCTCGTGCCCGACACGGCGCGGCGCGTGCGCGAAGGCGACGATCCGCGCCGCGCGCTCATCCGTGCCCTTGCCATCGTTGGCGTGCTCGCCGTCCCCGCGCTGGCCATCTTCGCCGCAGCGCCCACGGCGCTGATCCGTGTTGCCTTCGGCTCGGACCTCACGCAGGCGAGCTCCGCGCTGCTGACCCTCGGCGTGGCGATGCTGACGCTCGCCTTCACCTACCTGGCGGTGCAGTACCAGCTCGCGTTGAGGCGCCGGGCGTTCCTTGGCGTTTTGGCCGTCGGCGCCGCACTCGAGCCGGCCATCCTCCTCGCGACGGGCGTGACCGATCCCGAGACCTTCGCGGCGCTCGTGCTCGTCGTCCAGGCCGGAACGGCCGCGGCAGTGCTGGGGTACGCCGCACGTGCGGCGCTGCCGGGCCGGCAGCGGGCCGAGCGGGAGAGAGCGGGGAGGACCGCGACGCGAGGCACCAGGCCGGATTGCGGACGGAGCCCGCTCGTCGTCGCATCTCGGCGCGCTAGGCCCTGCGGACCGCGGACCCTGGGACCGCCTCGAGGGAGGACTGCGACGCGCACATCGCCGACGCGGGCGAGCGCAGCAACGGCCAGTCGTGGTGGCGCTCGTCGCGCCGGAAGCGGACCAGCACTCCGAGCGTGCGGAGGCCGTAGACCACGCTGCGCCGGAACGAGACCGACGAGGCCTCAAGGAAGTACCGGGTCGGGATCGGCACCTCGACGACGGTTGCGCCGCACGCGGCCGCCTGAGCGAAGATCTCCTGGTCGAAGACGAACTCGTCGCTGTTGCGCAGGAAGGCGATCGAGCGTAGGAACGCCGCGGAGAACGCCCGATACCCGGTGTGGTACTCGGAGAAGGAACGGCGAAACGCGACGTTCTCGACCGCGGTCAGGAGCCTTTTGCCGATCCATCTCCAGCGCGGCATCCCGCCCATGATCGCCCGGTCGCGGAGCAGCCGCGAGCCGATCACGACGTCGGCCCGGCCTTCGAGGATCGGCGCGACCATCTTCGGGATCAGGGCGGGGTCGTACTGGTTGTCGGCGTGGACCATGACGACCACGTCGGCGCCGTCGAGCAGCGAGCGCTGGTAGCAGGTCATCTGGTTGGCGCCGTAGCCCCGGTTCACCGGATGGCGCATGACCTCGAAGCCCGCGTCCAGCGCCGCGCGTGTTGTCGCGTCCGGAGAGGCGTCGTCGACGAGGAGCGCGCGGTCGGCGGCCCCGGCGGGAAGCTCCTCGGCCACTTGCGCGATCGTCTTCGTGGCTCGGTAGGCGGGAAGCACGACGTGCACGCTCCGGGGGCCGCCACGATCGCGGACGAGCGGCGTGCGTGGTCGCTGGACCGCGACCTTGCGTGCCACGACGACGCGCTCGTCGCCGAGCGACAGCGACACCATCGCGCTCCCCGGCGGCCGCCGAGCGGCCGAGGTGAGAGCTCCGAGCGTCCGGCTGCGCTCCCCGAGCCCCGAGAGCCAGTAGCGCAGGGAGAAGGTGCGGACGAACGGCACGTCGCGCGCGATCACCAGCCCGGTGGACGCGACGAGCTCGCGCAGTATCGCGCGCGGCAGCAGTACGGTGTGCGCCGGCAGGTAGCCCCACCAACGCGGGCCCGCGAGCCGTGCCGCGACGGAGGCGGGGTCTGGCGTGACGAGGAGCAGCGCGCCCCCAGGGGCGAGGAGGCGATGACATCGTTCCAGCGCGGCTGCCGGATCCTCGAGGTGCTCTAGTACGTCGGCGAGGACCACGACGTCCCAGCGGCCGTCTTGATCGGAAGGCAGTGCCTCCAGTGGCACTTCCCTCACCGGCAGGCGAAGACGGTCGCGCGCGTAGGCCACCGCTCGGGCTGAGAGCTCGAGCCCGAGAACGTCGTAGCCCCGTCGCCGCGCCTCGTCGAGCAGCAGGCCGTGGCCGCAGCCGACGTCGAGCAGGCGGCCCGGGGCACGGTCGCCGACCAGCTCGAGCAGGCGCTTTGCGGTTCGCCTGCGACCGCGCTGCTCATCGAGGTACTCGTCGTCCGCCATCGAGCGGTAGAGCTCCTGCAGTGACGCGCCGCCGGGAAGCGCGGGCTGGTGCACCGCGTGGCAGTCCTCACAGCGGTACAGGTCGCCGTGGACTCCAGGAGCGTGGCAGCTCGGCGCGAGGTGCGCCGGAGCCGGCAGCATCGTCACACCGGGATAGCGGAGGTGGAGCCGCCCCTCGCAGACCTTGCAGCGTGTCGTTGCGGGCACGAAGTGGATGGTAGGCCCCGCTCACCGCAACGGCGGCACGAACCAGGTGTTGATGGAGCGTGCGCGAAGCGTCCCTCGGTTCCCGGTTCCACGTGGACCGGCGTGAAGATGTCGGCCTTGGACCAGGCAGCTCGGCCGCTCGGCATGCCGCGAGCGCGCCTACCTCGGTGCGCCGGACGAGCCGGCGCCTCCTCTAGGATCCTCCGCCCTCCCGGATCGCCTCGCCGTAGTCGTGGACGCAGTGCGGCTCGCCTCGATCGCCGCCGGGGCTCAGGCGGCCGAGCCGGCCCTAGCGCAGAACCGCAGCTTCCCGTTCGGCTTCATGGGCGCTGCGGAGAGCGTTCGCGGGCGTGCCAGGCTCACCGCGGCCGGGCTCAGCGTCGCGTCGTGCCCCGCGCCCCCGCGGCAACGAAAAGCACGGTGTAGTCGCCGAAGCGCGCGACCGGGCGGTAGCTGCGGGCGAGATAGCGGTCGAGTGCGCCCGCGCCGCCCGCCGGCGGCCCGGGCGACGGAGCCACTGCCGGCGAGCTCGAGCGCACGACCACGCGCAGCCGTGCCGCGCGCAGGTCGGCGACCATCCGCCGCTGGACGGCCGCGGTGGTCACCAGGCCGGCACGCAGTGGGTCATACGCGGTCGGGTTGGGCCTCTCGAGCAGCGTGTAGAGAAGCGTCGCGCCGCCGCGGGCGCGGTCGTACCGCGGCGCGGCGACGAACACCGGCCGGCCGGGTGGGACGCGGGCCGCAACGAAGGGGACGAGGCTGTTCAGCGCCGCGGCCTCGCCGCGCGCCGCGCGCACCCCGTCGGCCGACGGCGCGCGCAGCGTCGCCTCGTCGGGAGCGGCCACGGCCTGGTCGAAGCGAAGCTCCCAGCCGGTCACCGCCACCAGGCCCACGCTGCAGGCGAGGGCGGCGCGCACGAGTGGCACCGGCATCCCGGCGCCCGCGAGGGCGAGCATCGCCGGCGCCACCGCCGCGAGCACGCCCACGTGCAGCGCGTCGGGACGCAGGAGCAGCGAGGCCGCGCCCGCAAGGGCGAGTGGGGCAAGCGCGAGCTCCTCGCGCGTCGGGCGCCGCACGAGCGCGGCGAGCGCCCAGAGGGCGAGCCCGGCGAGCAGCAAGAGTGGGAGGTAGAACTGCAGCGCGGGCGTGATCTCGACGCCGCCGCCGTAGCGCAGGGGGAAGGACGGCGCGCCGTCGCGCTGGTGTGAGAGAAAGACCGCGGTCTGGTCCCACACCGCGCCGGGCGCCGCGAGCACGAAGGGCGCCCAGGCGAGGACGGCCACGGCGACGGCCGCCGCGAAGGCCCGCACGCCGGCTCGGTCGGCCGGCTCCTCGCCCTGCGCGCGCGGCCCGTCGCGGGCGGCGACAAGCAGGCCGAGCGCGGCGGCGAGGCCGAGCTCGGGACGGAAGGCCGCAGCCACGCCGGCCAGCACGCCCCCGCCCACCGGCGAGCGGCGCGCGAGCAGCAGCGCGCCCAGCCCGAGAGCGAGGGCGGCCGGCGTCGGGCCCGGATCGGCCGGCCACGCCAGCGCCCCGGCCGTCGCGACCCACGCGAGCAGCGCCCAAACGAGCGGCGCGCTGCGCCGTGTCAGCGCGAAGGCCTCCAAGGCCACCACCGCGACGAGCGCGACGCGGACGATCCTCCACCAGACCAACGAGGGCCCGAAGAGCTTGACGAGCCCGGCGAGGAGCAGCGCCTGGCCGGGGCCTGCGTTCAGCCAGAAGTCGCGATAGGGCACCTCCCCCGCGGCGACGCGGGCGGCCGCCTGCAGCGCGATCCCCTCGCCGTCCGGCGCCACGGGGCGCAGCAGGGTGAAGCCCGCGAGCGCGGCGGCGACGACAAGCAGCGCGGGGGCGAGCCAGGCCGGGTCGGGTCGCCCCCGCCCGGGGCCCATCCGTGGCCGGCCGGGGGCCCGGAGCAGCGGCCACGCGCGGGCGTCCGACGCCCAGGGCAGCGCCCGCACGCGGCGGCGGCGGCGACCTCGGGTCACCAGCGGCATGGTGCCTCCAAGCGCAGCACTCGGCGCCACGCTACCGCCGTGAGCGGCGTCGGGCGAGAAAGCCCTACGCGGTCCAATGGACGGTCATCCAGCCGTCACCGGAGGCGATGGACGGGCAGCGCGATGCGGCGCCTAGCCGAGCGCGAGCCCGCGGCGGGGCGAGGGCGGGATCGCGGTCTCCACCGGGACGGTGGCGGTTCGCCGCAGCCTCCGTCGGTCGGCGAGCACGGCGGGCAGGAGCGGCACCGCCGCGACCGAGGCCTTCAGGTGGGCGGCGAGGCGCCGCTCGCGGGCCGCGTGCCACGCCCACCCGGCCTGGCGGTAGACGACCCCCGGAAGCCAGCGCGCCGGGAAGTGCTTGACCACCAGCAGCAACGTGTTGCGCTGGGTCCACGACCACGCCGAGCGGCTCGCCCCATCCGAGGAGCCCTCCCCCGCGTGGCGCGCGACCACCGGCTCGTAGCGGCACCGCCAGCCCGCCAGCCGCAGGCGCAGGCCGAGGTCGACGTCCTCGAGGTAGATCACGAGGGTCTCGTCGAAGCCGCCGACGGCGAGGACCGCGTCGCGGCGGTAGACAGCGGCGCCCGCGCACGCCGAGAAGGCCTCCCCCGGAGCGTCGAAGCGCCCGTTGTCGGTCGTGCGCCGCCCACGCTGCTCGCATGCGCCGTCGCGGCGCAGGAGGTCGCCCGTGTCGTAGACCTGGCTCGGGTCCTCGAGGTCGACCATCTTGGTCGCCACCGAGGCGACGCCAGGGTCCTCGTCGAGCACGGCGGCGGCCCGGCGCAGCCAGTCGGGCGCAAGCACCACGTCGGTGTTCACGAGCGCCACGTGGCCCGCCGACACCGCGGCGATCCCGCGGTTGGCCGCCGCCGCGAACCCCGTGTTGCGACCCAGGCGCAGCACCTCCACCCGCGCGCGCCGTTCGGCGGCGGCGTCGGACCCGTCGGTCGAGCCGTTGTCGACGACGAGCACCTCGTCGGGCGGCGGGTCCTGCCCCATCACGGAGTCCAGGCACGCCTCGATCCAGCGGGCCCCGTTCCAGTTGGGGATGACGACCGCGGCCGCGGTCACGCAGGTCGGCGCCACGGCGCGGCGGGGCGGCCGACCCGGGCGCGCACGCGCTCGGCCGCGCGCGGCGTGTGGTCGACCCCGCGGGCCGCCTCGACGGCGTCGCGCATCTGGCGGCGGAAGCGCGCGACGCTGAAGCGGTCGGCGTTGCGCGCGCACGCCGCGGGGTCTATCGCTCCGTCGTCGAAGCCCCGCACCGCCTCGGCGAGCACGTCCGGCTCGAGCTCTGAGAAGAAGGTGCCGGTCACGCCCTCGACGACCGTCTCGCGCGCGCCGCCGCTCGCGTGGGCGATGACCGGGCGGCCGGCCGCCTGGGCCTCGACGGCGGCGATGCCGAACTCCTCCGTGGCGGTGACGATCATCGCCCGGCACCCCTGGGCGAGCTCGGAGATGCGGGCGTCGGAGACGCGTCCCTCGATGCGCACGGTCGGCCCGGCGAGCCGTCGCAGGCGCTGGAGCTCGGGCCCGTCGCCGGCGACGACGAGCGGACGGCCGAGCCGGTTGAAGGCCTCCACAGCGACATGGATCCGCTTGTGGGGCATGAGCTCGGAGACGATGAGGTAGTGGTCGCGCACTGGGCCCGGGCTGAAGCGCGTCGTCTCGACCGGCGGGTAGACGACCGCGGACTCCCGGTTGAAGTAGCGCGCGATGCGCTTGCGCGTCGTCCCGGAGATCGCCAGGTAGGCGTCGACGCGCTGCGCGGCGATCCAGTCCCATCGACGCCAGCGGCTGAAGATGACCGCCAGGGCGGCCCGGGTCACCGGATCGCGCTGGGCGAGCGTCGTGTCGCGCGCGTTCCACGCGTAGCGGAACGGGTTGTAGCAGTAGCAGACGTGCACGGCCCCGGGGGCGGGGATGACGCCGTGGGCCCACGCACTCGAGCTCGACACGACGAGGTCGTAGTCCGAGAGGTCGAAGCTCTCCACCGCGAGCGGGTAGAGCGGGAGCAGCGCGCGGAAGTTGCGCGCGGTGGGGCGCAACCGCTGGAGGTAGGAGGTCTTGATCGTGCGGTGCGCGAAGCGTCCCTCCGTTCCCCGCTCATCGTAAACGGGAGTGAAGATGTCGGCCTCGGGCCAGATCTCGCACAGGGTCGAGAAGACCCGCTCCGCGCCGCGCAGGTCGAGCAGGAAGTCGTGCACGAGGGCGACGCGAGGGGCGCCGCTATCGCCGGCCATGCGGCGAATCTAAGCATGGGCCGAGCCGGCCGCGCTCTCCGCCCGGGTAGGTCGTCGCACGCCTCAGCGGGCGGCGTTGGCCAGCACCTCGTGCGCCTGGCGCGCCGCTCGCTCCCAGCTCAGGGCGGCGATCCGCGGCGCTCCCGCGGCCACGAGCTGCCGGCGCAGCGCATCGTCCGCGGCGATCCGCCGCAGCGCCTGCGCGAGCGCCGCGACGTCGCCCGGCGCGACGAACAGCGCGCCCTCGCCGAGCGTCTCCCGCATGCCCGGCACGTCGCTCACGACCGACGGCGTCCCGAAGCTCAGCGCCTCGAGCGGCGGCAGCCCCAGCCCCTCGAGCCGCGAGGGGAGCACGAGCGCGATCGCGCCGGCGTAGAGGCCCGCCAGGACGTCGTCGCTCACTCGCCCGAGCAGCGTCGCGCCGGCCGCGGCGAGCACGTCGCGCTCGCGGCCGTCGCCGACGACGACCAGGCCCGCGTCCAGGCCTTCGGCGCGTGCCGCCCGGAACGCCGCGGCGAGCACCTCGGGCGCCTTGCGAGGCTCGAGCGCGCCGACGAACAGCAGGTAGCGCGAGGGAACTCCTGGCGTCGCGGGGACGCCGCGCCCGGCCGCCTCCCCCACCCTCCCGACGCCCGGCAGCACGGCGACGACCTTCTCGGCGGGCAGCCCCCAGCGAGACAGTGCCTCCTCCCGGGTGGCCGCGGAGTTCGTCATGACCATCGCCGCGCGGCGGGCGAGCGACCGGGGCCTGGCGAGACGCTGCCAGAGCCGTTCGTAGCCCGTGAAGTCCTGCGGCCGGGCGTCGAAGGAGAGGTCGTGCAGGGTGAGGACGAAGGGCACCCCGTGGGACACCGCGACCGGCGCGGGCTCGGGCAGCCACACCACGTCGGGCGGCGCGCCCGCGAGCCGGTCCAGTCGCGGGCGGCCGGCGAGGGCCGCCGCGGCGTAGCGCGCCCGGCGCCCGGCTCCCGAGCCCGCGGTCACCACGCGCCAGTCCTCGGACGGGAACGTGGCGCGCAGGGCCTCGAGCATCCCGGCCGTCACCCTCGCGATGCCCCGGCGCTCCTTCTCGAGCGTTCGGCCGTCGACGGCGACGCGCATGCCGCGGGACCCTAGTCAGCCCGCGAGCGAGGCGAGCAGCGCGTCGACCTCGCGCGCCGCGCGGTCCCAGGAGAGTGTGGCCGCCCGCGCGAGCCCCGCGGCGGAGAGCCGCTGGCGCAATGGCTCGTCCTCGAGCGCGCGCCCGAGCGCCGAGGCGATCTGGCCGGAGTCCTCGGGGTCGACGAGCAGCGCCGCGCCGCCGGTCGTCTCGGGCAGCGCGGCGCGGTCGGCGGCCACGACCGGCACGCCGGAGGCCATCGCCTCCAGGCAGGTCAGGCCGAAGCCCTCGTGGCGGGAGGCGAGCACGAAAGCGCGCGCGCCGGCGTAGAGGCCGGGCAGCAGATCGTCGTCGACGTGCCCGAGCGCGCGGACGGCGCCGGGGCCCTGCTCGGCACGCAGCTGGGGGCGACCGCCGCCGGCCGCGACGAGCTCGACGCCGCGCGCCGCGAGCTCCCGCCCCGCGGGCTCGAGCGCGGCGAGGTTCTTGCGCGCGACCAGGCTCCCGACGGTCAGAACGTACGGTCGCTCCAGGCCGAGCGCGCGGGCGGCGCCGGCCGCGTCGGCGGTGGGCGCGAAGCGCTCGTCCACCCCGCCGTGCACGACGGTCACCCGCTCGCGCGAGACACCCATCAGCTCGACGATCTCGTCGCGCGAGAACGACGACACCGTGATCACCCGTACCGCAGCCCGCGCCAGCGCGGGGAGCATGGTCCGCTGCCACGCGGCGTACCCGCGCGAGTACCACTCGGGGTGAGCGAGGGCCGAGGCGTCGTGCATGACCACGACGTTGCGCGGCCAGGCGAGGGGTGCGAGGTTGGCGGGGGAGAGCACGATCCCCGCCCGGGCGCGGGCGGCGAGGGCGGGGAGGGCGAGCTGCTCCCACGCGTGCCCGAGCCGGTGGCTCAGCGCGACCGGCGGGGTCGCGACGCGGTAGGCGCCAGGCCGCAGGGCCGGGAGCCGCCGCGCCATCTCGCGCGCCCACCGCTCGACGCCGCCGAGCTCGGGCCGGGCCGCCGCGCGCGCGTTGATGACGATTGAGTGGCTCAGAACAGGCCGAGCTGCTCGCGCTGGGCGCGGTCCTCGGCGCTGGCGTCCCGTGCCGCGAGCTCGGGCTCGGGCACGGCGAGCTCGACCTCCGGCTCGACCTCGGGCACCTCGAGCGGTGGCTCGGGCTGCTCTGGCACGGGAAGCTCGAGGAACTCGGGAATGCGGGCGAAGTCCTCGCGCAGCGTCGCCAGCATGCGCGGCGTGTAGAGCGCGGCCGCCGGGTGGAAGAGCGGGTAGAGCCGCACGCGGCGCGGTCCGATAGTCAGCTCCTCGGCGCGACCGTGGAGGCGCGTGATGCCGGTCGGGTCACCGCGAAGCAGCTTGGTCGAGAAGTTCCCCAGCGTGCAGATGACCCGGGGGCGGATCAACTCGACCTGGCGTAGGAGGTAGTCCTGGCAGGCGTCGATCTCCGCGGGCTGGGGGTCGCGGTTGCCTGGAGGGCGGCACTTCAGCGTGTTGCAGATGAACACGTCGCCGCGCTGCAGGCCGATCTCGCCCAGCAGCTTGTCGAGCAGCTTCCCCGCCGCCCCGACGAAGGGAACGCCCTGCTGGTCCTCGTTGGCGCCCGGAGCCTCGCCGACGAACATGAGGTCCGCGTCGGCGTTGCCCGAGCCGAAGACCACCGTGGTGCGCGTCGCGGCAAGCTGCGGGCAGCGGGTGCAGCCGCGAGCCTGGTCGTAGACGGCCTTCAGCTCTTCCCGGCGCTGCGCGGCGTCGGCCATGGCGAGCATGCTAGAGCGGCACGCGGAGCTACAATCCGTGGCGAGCCCGCCATTTGCCGCAGGCAGCGGGATCGAGTCCAGAGCACGACCGACCGGTATCTCCATGAGGGAACTGGAACGGCTAGACCGACACTCCGTCATCGGCGGCGGCCGAATGGGCCGCGCGCTAGTCGCTGCCCTGCGGGCGGCGGGCGTGACGGTGGACGGCCCGCTGCCCCGCGGGGCGTCGGGCGCGGGCGCCGACGTCGTCATCCTCGCCGTCCCCGACGCGCAGATCGTCGCCGCCGCCGCGTGCGTCGCGCCCGGCCCGCTTGTCGGCCACTGCTCAGGCGCGACCGGGCTCGAGGTGCTCGCCGGGCACGAGGGCTTCGGCCTGCATCCACTGATGACGGTGACGGGCGAGGAGACGAGCCTGGCGGGGGCCGCCTGCGCGGTCGCCGGCAGCAGCCCGCGTGCCCGGCGTACCGCCCGGGCACTGGCCCACACGCTCGGGATGGTCCCGGTCGAGGTGGCCGACGAGGACCGCGCCGCCTATCACGCCGCCGCCTCGGTGGCCTCGAACTTCCTGGTGACGGTCCAGGCCTTCGCCGAGCGCCTCGCCGCCTCCGCGGGCGTGAACCGCGCGCACCTGGAGCCCCTCGTCCGCGCCACCGTCGAGAACTGGGCGGCCCTCGGCCCCGACCGGGCGCTGACCGGCCCCGTCGCTCGCGGCGATCATGTCACGGTCGCGCGTCAGCGGGCCGCCGTCGCGGAGCGGGCGCCGGAGATGGTGGCCCTCTTCGACGCGCTCGTCGCGGCGACGAGGACGATCGGGGATGCGCCGGTCGGGGATGCGCCGGTCGGGGACGCCCCAGCGGACGGGACGGTTGCCGCATGAGGCTCCTGCGCACCGTCGCCGAGCTGCGAACCGCGCTGAGTCCGCGGCGCACGGCGGGTGAGCGCATCGGGCTCGTCCCCACCATGGGAGCGTTCCACGAGGGACACCTGGAGCTCATGCGCCGCGCCCGCGCCGCGTGCGACGTTGTCGTCGTGTCGCTCTTCGTCAACCCGGCCCAGTTCCGGCCGAGCGAGGACCTCGGGGCCTACCCCCGCGACGAGCGGTGCGACGCGGCGCTGGCGGCCGAGGAGGGCGTCGACATCCTATTCGCCCCCAGCGCCGACGAGGTCTACCCGCCGGGCTTCGCCACGACCGTGTCGGTCGGCGGCCTCACCGAGCAGCTCGAAGGCGCGGCGCGCGGCGCCGAGCACTTCCACGGCGTGAGCACGGTCGTCTGCAAGCTTCTCAACATGGTCTCGCCCGAGATCGCCTACTTCGGCCAGAAGGACGCCCAGCAGGCCGCGGTCATCCGCCGCATGGTGCGCGACCTCGACATCCCGGTCCAGATCGACCTGCATCCGATCGTTCGCGAGCCGAGCGGCCTGGCCATGTCGAGCCGCAACGCCTACCTCGACGCCGCCGAGCGCGAGCGCGCCACTGCGTTGCGCCGGGCGCTGGACGCCGCCCAGCGCGCCGTCGACGGCGGCGAGCGCGAGCCCGGGGCGATCCGCGCCGTCGCGCTCAAGGCCATCCGCGCCGCGGGCGTCGAGCCCGAGTACCTCGAGCTCGTCGACCCCGACACCTTCGCGCCCGTCGCGGCGGTGGCCGGCGACGTGCTCGTCGCCGTCGCAGCGCGCGTCGGCCCCGCCCGACTCATCGACAACGCCCTCATCCACGCCGGCGAGGTGGCGACCCTCGTGACCGAGGGCGCCAACCTCCGCTGAGACAAGGAGCCCCTCCGCCATGCCCGCAGCATCCCGCACCCCCCACGCGCCGCCCGAGGACCGCCTTCCGGTGACGCTCCCAGCCGTGCTCGAGCGCAAGCGCCTGGGCGAGCCGATCGTGATGGTCACCGCCTACGACTACCCGTCGGCGCAGGTCGCCGAGGCCGCGGGCGTCGACATGGTCCTCGTGGGCGACAGCGCGGCGATGACCGTGCTCGGCTACCCGTCGACGGTGCCGGTGAGCGTCGACGAGCTCGTCATCCTCGCCGCGGCGGTGCGCCGCGGCCTGCGCACGCCGTTCCTGGTCGCCGACCTGCCCTTCGGCTCCTACGAAGCCTCCGACGAGCAGGCCATCGCGACAGCCCAGCGCTTCGTCAAGGAGGCCGGGGTCGACGCCGTCAAGCTGGAGGGCGGCGGCACCTCGGTGCGCCGCGCCGAGGCGATCGTCGAGGCGGGAATCCCGGTCCAGGGCCACGTCGGCCTCACCCCCCAGACGGCCACCGCGCTCGGCGGCTACCGGGCCCAGGGCCGCACCGCCCAGCGCGCCCTGGATGTCGCCCGCGACGCCGTCGCCCTGCAGGAGGCGGGCTGCTTCTCGATCGTCTTCGAGGCAATCCCGGCGGCGGTCTGCGAGCTGCTGATGGAGCGCATCGAGGTCCCGGTCATCGGCATCGGCGCCGGACCCGCGACCGACGGCCAGGTGCTGGTCTTCCACGACCTCCTGGGCATCTACGACGGCCTGAGCCCGCGCTTCGCCAAGCGCTACGCGCGCCTGAAGGACGAGATGATCGCGGGCGTCGGAGCCTATGCGCAGGAGGTGCGCAGCGGCCACTTCCCGGCCCCCGAGCACACCTACTCGATCGACCCGGAGGAGCTCGAGCGCTTCCGCGCGCTGCTGCCCGAGTTCGGCGGCGACCGCCTGGCGCACTTCGACTGGTAGGGCGCCAGCACCTCCCAGGGATCGGCGGCCGCGGTCCGGCGGAAGCGTCCCCGGCCGAGGGGGAGCAGCTCGGTCGGCAGCACCTCGGAGGCGACCGCACGGACCCGCGCCGGCGCGACGCGGAGGACCGTGCCCGCGCGAGGCGGCCGCTCGGCCACCGGCGGGATCCCGAGCCCCAGCCGCCAGGCGACGGCCGGGGCCTGCAGCCGGGAGGTGTGAACGGGCCCGCAGGCGCGCACGCGCGCCCCGCCCCCCGCGTGCTCGATCGCGAGGTCGAGCCGGCGGTAGAACGCGGCCCGCGTGGTGACCGGCTCGAGCTCTGCGACCAGGCGTGCCACCCGCCAGGCGCAGGTGGGGACAAGCACCAGCACGAGGACCACGCCGGCCAGACGCGCCCCGCCGGCGGGCCGACCAGCGCGCGCGGCGATGACTGCGCCCAGCGCCGCAGCGAGCCACGCCAAGCCGACGCCCGCGAGGATGGCCTCGGGCGCGAGGACGGGATAGAGGAAGCGGGCGACGCCCTGATAGCCGCCGAAGGTGGTGAGGGCGAGCTCGACGAGCACGTAGGCCACCGCGCTCGCACCCAAGGCGAGCACGAGCCGGTCGCCTCGGCGCAGCGCGAACGCCAGCGCCGCCGCCGCGGCGAGATGGACCGGCGGCGGGGCGAGCTCGAAAGCCCGAACGAGGACATCGCCCGCCCCCACCGCGCTACCCCCGGACTGCGCCTCGGCCGCGGAGCGCAGCGGCCGGCCGGCGACGAGCGCGTCGGGAGCGAACCACAGGATGGGCACGAGGGCGAGCAGGAAGGCCACGAGCACGCGGAGGCGAGGGCAGGTGACCCACAGGTACGCGCCGTACGGCCCCAGGAACGGCCACAGCTCCGGGCGGACGAGGCCGCCGGTGCAGAGCAGGGCGACCGCTTGGCCGCGGCGACCGTCGAGGTGGCGCTCGAGGGCGAGCAGGCCGAAGGCGACCACCAGCCCATCGGAGATCCCCATCGACACGCCTCGCAGCCACGCCGAGAGCAGCACCGCGACCGCGACCACTCCCGCGGACGGTCCGGCGACCCGCGCCGCGAGCCGGTAGCCCAGCACCAGCGAGGCCAGCCCGCCGAAGCGCGCCACGGCGAGCCACAGCCACGGCGCGGCGGGCCCGGTGGGCGAGAGCGCGGCGGCGAGGAGGACGGGCAGCGGCTTCCACGCCGGGCCTGCGCTCAGCTCGAGATCGAGATGGGCGAGCTCCCGTCCCCAGACAAGCCATGCCCACGCGTCGTGGAGCGGCGCCGAGGGGAGCACCAGCAGCGACAGCAGCGCCCCTGCCGCGCACGACATGAGCGCGATCGCGAGCGGGAAAGGAGCCTTCCGGTGCGCGAGTCGGGGCACGCTCTCCAGATTGTGCATAAAGTCAATTGACTTTATGCTATTTGTGTACGGATGCTCGATGCGACCACGATCGACGGCGTCACCTGGGCCGGCCGGGCCGGAACGGGACCCGACGTGCTCTTCCTCGGCGGCCCGCTGGACGATGCCGCCTCGCTGCGCCCGCTCCTGCGTGAGCTCGAAAGCGCCCATCGCGTAACGGCCTTTGACCCTCGTGGCTCCGGCCTCGGAATCACCCCACAGGCTCCCCCGTCCGTCGAAGAGCTCGTCGGCGACGCACTGACGGTCTTGCGGGAGGCCGACGTCGCCCGCGCGCACGTGGTCGGCGCATCACTCGGCGGGCTGGTCGCCCAGCGCCTGGCGCTCGACCACCCGGACCGGGTGGAGTCGCTCGTCCTCAGCGGCAGCTGGGCGAGGTCGGATCGCTTCCTCCGCGGCGTTCTGCGTGAATGGGCGATGGCGGCCGAGCGCGCCCGCTCGGTGGACGAGCTGCGCACGCACCTCGCCCTGTGGACCGAGGGTCGCGCGCCGATTGAGCAGGCCCAGCGCCTGGCCCACATCCTGATGCTCGCCGCACGCCAGATCGCCGAGGCGATGCCCCGTCTGCGCCGTTTCGGCGACATCCGGCACTCGTCATCACCCCTACGGTCGTCTTCGCCGGGCTCGTCGGCGCGATCGCCTGGAACCCAGCGACGTGGTACCTCGGGCTGCCGTCCAGCTCCTCGCACGCGCTGATCGGGGCGTCGTGGGCGCGGCGATCGTCGTGATGACCGCGAAGTAGGGCGCCCGGCAGCTCAGGCCGGGGCCGGCGGCCGCCTACCCCGCCTGCGGCTCGCGCGGCCGGTCGTGTCCGTCCGGCTCGCCGCCGGGCACGCGGGGCCAGCGGCGAAGCGCGCCCTCGAAGGTCGACCAGTCGCCCGCGGGCGGCTCGGGGTCGCCGGGGTCGCCGTCATCGTCTCCGGGCCGGCGCTCGTCGCAGCGTTCACGGCCGAGCCAGGCCGCGACGCACATGGCCTCGACCCCGGCGAACACGAGCGCGCCGCCCGCCGTCGGCTCCTCGCGCGCCCATATCTCCACCGTCCCGGCGGCGTAGAGCAGCACGGAGAGCACGGCGACTCCCGCGGCCGCGAGCGGGCGGCGGCTGCGCGGCGCGCGCCCGAAGAACGCCGCCACGATGGACGCCACCAGCACGGCGACGAGGACGACGTTGAGGACGAGCGGGGCGTCGGGCATCGAACCCCGATTCTGGCCCGGGCGGTCGAGGTGTCAAGCGGGGGCGGCGCGAAGCCTCCCTCAGATGCTCGCCGCCCGCCTCGCGAAGCGCGTGTCGCAGTAGGGCTCGGCCTGCCCGATGTCCGCCGCGGTTCGCATGGACTGCGGGACCAGGCGGGTGAACGGCGTCACCGTGGCGACGTTCTCGCGGATCGCGTCCAGGACGACGCCGGCGGCCTCGCGGCCTGTCCGGGCGGCGGAGAAGTAGCGTGTCGCCCGCAGGTAGGGCGTGCGCAGCCAGCGCAGCGTGGCCGCGTCGCCGTCGCTGGTGACGTGGACGACGTCGCGGCGCCGGGCGTCGCGCAGGTGACGGGCGATCGCGTCGCCCATCACGGCCCCGTAGTCGACCACGATCCTCGCGTCGGGGTGCAGGGCGAGCTCGCGCCGCACGAGCGCCACCGCCTGGTCGCCGTCGAGGTTGCCCGGGCCCCGCGCGACGATCTCGAAGCGCCCGCCCGCGGTGGCGAGCGCCTCGTCGAGGCCGAGGTCCAGGCCCTCGGAGATGCCCTGACCCAGGAGGCCCTGGACGACGATCAGCCCTCCTCCCGGCACGTTGGCTTTGAGCCAGGCCCCGATCAGGCGGCCGCCCACCGTGCTCGGGACCTCGGCGACGCCGGCGAAGAACTTCGACCCGGGCCCCGGCCCGGGCGACATGCACGCCGCGACCTTCACGCCGGCCTGCTGGGCGAACTGCGCCCCGCGCGTTGCGGACTCCACGGCCACCGGCTGGATCACGAGCCCCGCCACGCGGTCGGCGATGAATGCGGCGATGTTCTGGCTCTCCCGCGCCGAGGAGAACTCGGCCTGGCGAACGACGAGCTCGTAGCCCGAGCCCTGCAGGGCGGCGTAGGCGCCAGTCGCCACGCAGCGGGCGAACGGGTAGGAGCCGGCGAGGCTCAGGCCGACCTTCCTCGTGCGCCGGGGCGGGGCGCCGTCGCCGCCGCCGCACGCGGCGAGCACGCCGGGGGCGAGCGCGAGGCCCGCGCCGGCCCGCAGCAGCCCCCGGCGCGACAGCGGCCGCTCAGCCACGGTCGTACTCGATCGTGCGCAGGACGCGAGCGGGGGCGCCGGCGGCGATGGAGAAGGGCTCGAGGTCCTCGGTCACGACGCTGTTGGCGCCGATGACGCATCGCTCGCCGACGCTGACCCCGCTCGTGATGACCACATTGGCCCCGCACCAGACGTTGTCACCCAGCCGCGTCGGGCCCCTGGTCGTGAACCCCTGCCAGGGGACGGGCCGGCCGGGGTCGTCGAAGCGGTGGTTGCCGTCGGTGACGAAGCACCCGTTCGCGAGCATGCAGTGCTCGCCGATCTCCACCCGCTCGACCGCCGCGAGCATCACGCCGATGTTGAGGAACGAGCCGCCGCCGATCCGCACCCGCGCCTCCCCGGGGGCGGTGATCCACACGCCGGGCTCGAGCAGCGCGTGCGGGCCGATCTCCAGCCGCCCCTCCTCGAAGGCCTCGAGCACGTTGCCGTGAACGGGCCAGCGCACGAAGGCCTCGCGGCGCAGGAAGTGCCAGTGGATGCGGGCGCGGTTCCACGGCAGCGAGTTGCGCTCGTACCAGCGCCACTTCTGGGCATAGAGCCGCACCTGAGCGGCGAGATCGGTCACGGCGGCGAAGCCTTGCAGACGGGCCCACGGGCCGGCCCGTCAGGACATCGGCACGCTGACCGCGGCGCCCTGCGCCCGATGGGTCGCCCGCAGGGCGACCGCGAAGCGGCGAACGGCCTCGTCGAGCTGCTCGGGCGAGAGCAGCGGGAAGGAGAAGCGCATGGACGTCCGCGCCGGCGGCTCGACCGAGGTCGCCGACCCCGGGGTGTAGGTCACGCCGGCGCGGACCGCCTCGAAGTAGAGCGCGCGCTCGTCGACCGGGCGGCGCAGGATGACCCACACGTGGTGGCCGCCGGTGGCTCGGAACCACGTGGCCTCGTCGGGCAGGTGGCGGTCGAGGGCGTCGCACAGGGCGTCGCGGTGGCGGCGGTAGCCGGCGATGGCGCGGGCGGTGTGCGCCTCGTGCGCGCCGGAGCGCAGGTAGCGGGCGGCGATGTGCTGGGTGAGCGTGGAGGTCGCCATGTCCGCGTTGGTCTTCATGCTGGCCAGGCGGCCGAGGAGCGGGCCTCGCGCGGCGACCCACCCGAGGCGCAGGCCGCCCCCCACGGTCTTGGAGAGCGAGTCGACGTAGGCGACGTGACCCGGCGCGGCGGCCCGCAGCCGGGGGCGCTCCTCGCCCTCGAAGCGCAGCGTCGCATAGACCCCGTCCTCCATGATCAGGAACGAGCGCTCGCGCGCCAGCGCGGCGAGGCGCTCGGCGCGCTCGGGCGAGAGATCGCGCCCCGTCGGGTTCTGGCAGCCGGTCTGCAGCGCGACGAGCTTGACCTCGTGGCGAGCGAGGATGCGCTCGAGCGCGTCGACGTCGAAGCCCTCCTCGTCGACGGGCACGCCGATGATCCGCGCGCCGGTGTCCAGCAGCGAGACGAGGATGCCCACGAAGCTCGGCGACTCGACCACCGCGACGTCGCCCGGGCGCAGCGTCGCCCGGGACACGAGGTCAAGGCCCTGACGCGCCCCGGAGGTGACGATGATCTCCTCGGCGTCGCTGGCGAAGCCCGAGCGCCGGCCGCGCCGGGCGAGCTCCTCGCGCAGCTCGGGCAGCCCCTCGCCGCTGAGGTAGGCCAGCGCGTCGGGGCCGAGGTCGGCGAAGACGCCGGCGGTGACCTCGGCGAGCTCGTCGGCCGGGATCAGCTCGGGTGCCGGGAAGCCGGCCGCCATGGACAGCAGGTCGGGGTCCCGGGCGAGGCTGAAGGACGCCTCCAGCGCCACGCTGCGCGCCCACGAGCTCGGGCGGTCGGGCAGGACGGCCGCCTGCCAGTCGTCGTCCTCGGGCTCGTCGGAGCGAGCCGGCGGCAGCGTGCGGACGAAGGTGCCCCGACCGACCGTCGCGGTGACGTAGCCCTGCTCGGCGAGCTTGCGGTAGACGCGGGCGGCGGTCAGGTGGTTGACGCCAGCCGCCGCAGCCAGCTCGCGGGTGGGCGGGAGCTTCTCGCCGGGCACCAGCTCCCCCGCATCGACACGGGTGGCGATGAAGTCGACCAGCTGCTGGGTCAGAGACGTCGAGGACCCTCGGTCGAGCGGAGACAAATCCCACTTGTATGACATTGACTGACCTACTTCGCGGTGTATCTTGGCACTTGTTGTCGTACAAGATCGCACACTCAATGAGGAAAGTCGAGGCTTCGTCATGATCGCGCGCCGCCGCAGCCCCCAGCGGCACCAGCTCGCCACCCCCTCCCGCCGGCCGGTCGACGTCACCATCCGCCGGGCGTTCCCGGACGACGACGCGGTGCTCGCGCGCCTCGCGGCGCTCGACGGCCGACGGGCGCTCGCGGGCGACGTGCTGCTCGCCGAGGTCGCCGGCGAGCCGTGGGCGGCCCTGAGCCTCGACGAGACGCACGTCGTGGCCGACCCGTTCCGCCCGACGGCGGAGCTCGTGGTCCTCCTGCGCGCCCGCGCCGGTCAGATCCGGGCCACGCGCGCGGCGTCGACCCAGCCTCTGCGCCGCCTCGTCCCCCTGCTCGGCGGTCGCTGAGACCCGCACCGAGGCCGGCGCCCCCAACCCCTCCTCGGGGGCGGCGGCCGAAGGCGGGCCGCCGTCCCGCGCCGTTTCGGCGGCGGAGGCCCAAGGCGGCCGCTACGCCGCCGCAGCGGCCTTCTTCGCCCGCCGCCGCACCTTCGGCGTCGCCGGCTCCACGAGCTTGCGCAGGAACGCGCCGGTGTAGGAGCCTTCGACGCCGGCGACCTCCTCGGGCGTTCCCGTGGCGACGACGCCGCCGCCGTCCTCCCCGCCCTCGGGACCGAGGTCGATGATGCGGTCCGCGACCTTGATGACGTCGAGGTTGTGCTCGATGACCACCACGCTGTTGCCCGCGTCGACCAGGCGCTGGAGGACCTCGAGCAGCCGCTGGATGTCGGCGAAGTGCAGTCCTGTGGTCGGCTCGTCGAGGATGTACAGGGTGCGCCCGGTGGCGACCTTGGACAGCTCGCTGGCGAGCTTGATGCGCTGGGCCTCGCCCCCGGACAGCGTCGTCGCCGGCTGACCCAGGCGGATGTAGCCCAGGCCGACGTCGTTCAGGGTCTGGAGCCTGCGCTTGATCTTCGGGATGTTCACGAAGAAGTCGACGGCCTCCTCGACGGGCATCTCGAGCACGTCGGAGATCGTCTTGCCCTTGAAGCGGATGTCGAGCGTCTCGCGGTTGTAGCGCTTGCCCCCGCACTGCTCGCAGGGCACGTAGACGTCGGGCAGGAAGTGCATCTCGATCTTGATCTGGCCGTCGCCGCGACACACCTCGCAGCGCCCGCCCTTGACGTTGAACGAGAAGCGCCCCGGCTTGTAGCCGCGCGCCCGTGCCTCCTGGGTGCGCGAGAACAGGTCACGGATCTGGTCGAACAGCCCGATGTAGGTCGCGGGATTCGAGCGTGGCGTGCGGCCGATCGGGGACTGGTCGACCGCGATGATCTTGTCGAGCTGGTCGAGCCCCAGGATCCGCCGGTGCGCCCCCGGGCGCTGCTTGAGCCGGTGCAGGCGGTTGCCGACCGCCTTGTAGAGCACATCGTTGACGAGCGTGGATTTCCCGGACCCCGACACGCCCGTCACACAGCACAGGACTCCGAGCGGGACCTTCACGTCGACCGTCTTGAGGTTGTGCTCGCTCGCTCCCTGGATCGCGACGTAGCCCGCGGGCCGGCGCCGCCGGGCGGGCAACTCGATGCGACGCGTGCCCGAGAGGAACTGCCCGGTCAGCGAGCCGGGGAACTTCTCGACCTGCGCCGCCGTGCCCTGCGCCACGATCTCGCCACCGTGCTCGCCGGCGCCCGGGCCGAGGTCGATGAGGTGGTCGGCGGCGCGCATGGTGCCCTCGTCGTGCTCGACGACGATCACCGTGTTGCCGAGCTCGCGCAGTCGCTCGAGGGTCGCGATCAGCCGAGCGTTGTCGCGCTGGTGGAGGCCGATGGAGGGCTCATCGAGGATGTAGAGGACGCCGACGAGCGACGAGCCGATCTGGGTCGCCAGGCGGATCCGCTGCGCCTCGCCGCCCGACAGCGTGGAGGCCGCCCGCTCGAGCGACAGGTAGCCGACCCCGACGTTGTCGAGGAAGCGCAGGCGCTCCTCGATCTCGCGCAGGATCAGCCGCGCGATCGCGCGCTCGGTCTCCGAGAGCTCGACGGCGTCCAGCCACTCGAGCGCGCGCCGCGCCGACAGCGCGGTGAACTCGTGGAGCGCGATCCCGTGGACGGTCACGGCGCGCGATTCGGGCCGCAGCCGCGCGCCCTTGCACTCCGGGCACGGCCGCACCGACATGTACTCCTCGATCTTCTCGCGCGACCACTCCGAATCGGTCTCGCGGTAGCGGCGCTCGAGGTTGGGGACGATGCCCTCGAAGCTCGTCATGTAGGAGCGCTTGCGCCCCATGCGGTTGCGGTAGCTGATGTAGATGCGGTCGCCGTTGGTGCCGTGGAGGAAGAGGTCGCGCTGGTCCTCCTCGAGCTCCTCCCACGGCGTCGCCAGGTCGACCTCGTAGCGTTCGGCGATCGCCTGGCTGATCTCGTCGTAGTAGTTGGAGGAGGTCGAGGACCACGGCAGGATCGCCCCCTCGCCGATCGACAGCGACGGATCCGGAACCACGAGGTCGGGGTCGATCTCCATCTGCGAGCCCAGGCCCGTGCAGCGCGGACACGCGCCGTGGGGTGAGTTGAAGGAGAAGATGCGCGGCTCGAGCTCGGCGATCGACGGCCCGTGCACCGGGCAGGCGAAGCGCTCGGAGAACAGCCGGCGCTCGGGCGTCGCGCCTTCCCCGGCGTCCCGCGCCGGCACGATCTCGATCTCCACCATCCCCTCGGCGAGCGCGACTGCGGTTTCGATCGAGTCGGCGAGGCGCTTGCGCAGGTCGCTGCGCATGACGAGCCGGTCGACGACAACCGCGAGGTCGTGCTTGTACTTCTTGTCGAGGCTGATCTCCTCGTCGAGCATTCGCAGCTCGCCGTCCACCTCGACGCGGCTGAAGCCCTCGCCGCGCAGCTCGTCGAGCAGCTTGCCGTACTCGCCCTTGCGCCCGCGGACGACCGGCGCGAGGACCATGAATCGCGTCCCGTCCTCGAGGCCCATGACCTGGTCGATGATCTGCTCGGCCGACTGGCCCTGGATCGGCCGCCCGCAGATGTGGCAGTGCGGCTTTCCGATCCGCGCCCACAACAGCCGCAGGTAGTCGTAGATCTCGGTGACCGTCCCGACCGTCGAGCGCGGATTGCGCGAGGTCGTCTTCTGGTCGATGGAGATAGCCGGCGAGAGGCCCTCGATCGAGTCGACGTCGGGCTTGTCCATCTGCCCGAGGAACTGGCGCGCGTAGGCCGACAGCGACTCGACGTAGCGGCGCTGGCCCTCGGCGTAGATCGTGTCGAAGGCGAGCGAGGACTTCCCCGACCCCGACAGCCCGGTTATGACGACCAGGGCGTCGCGCGGGATCTCCACCGTGACGTCCTTGAGGTTGTGCTCGCGGGCGCCGGCGACGATGAGCTTCTCGGAGACGGCCATCAGGACAAGTGTAGGTCGCCGAACAGACGTTCGCCCTCGCTGGAATCCGCTAGGTGCGGCGAATCGAGCGCTGCGGCCACGCCGTCGCGTCCCGCCAGGTCGAGCTTGCGGTAGGTCCGCGGCGCTGCGACAGCGATGACCAGGCGCTCCCCGGCGGTCTCGCCCGCCAGCGTCCCGGCCAGCCAGCGGACCCGTCCGCGCGCGCTTGCCTCTGTCCGCAGGTCGTAGCGCCCCGCGACGCCGAGGAAGGCCTCGAGCCCGAGCCTGCGCTCGCGCAGCGCCGGCTCGTCGCCGAGGTCGTCGAGGGCGCCCAGCAGCACGTCGACCGCGTCGCCGTGGCAGCCCGCGTAGTAGCGGGAGACGGCGAGTGCGAGGGCTGCGTCGGCGCGCTGGGCCGGATCGCTCGCGAGCGCGACGGCATCGGCGAGGTGCCCGGCCGCCCCGGGTTCGAAGCGCGCGAGCTCGGCCGTGCCGAGCGCGAGCAGCGCCGTGGGCCGCGCGCCGGCCGCCGGCGGCTCGGCGAGCGCGCGGCGCAGCAGCGCGGCGGCGGCCTCGGGCGCGCCGCGCGCGCGGGCGCCGACCGCCGCGTCGAGGAGCTGGTCGACCGCCCACGGATCGCCGTCGCCGGGGCCCGCCGCGACGAGGTGGGCGACGAGGGCGTCGCGGCCGGCGCCGAGGCCGTCGAGCACCCGGGCCGCGCGGGTGTGGGCTCCGGCGCGCGTGGCGGCGGGCATGCCGTCCTCCACCGCTGCGCGCAGGAGCGGGTGGGCGAAGGCCGGGCGCGTGGCGTCTTCGAAGAGCCCCGCCGTCGCGAGCTCCGCCGCCGCGCGCCGCGCGATCCCGGCATCCAGACCGGCGAGCGCGTCGAGGAGGAAGGGGTTGCCGCCGGTCTGGTCGTGCGCGGCGGCCGCGAAGCCGGGCTCGGGCGTCGCGCCCAGGCGCCGGGCGACCACCAGCGAGACCGCCTCCTCGCCGAGCGGCGCGGCTCCAGGCGCGCACCGCCCGGCTCGGAGAGGATGGCGTCGAGCTCCGGCGGGAGCGGCCCGGCATCGTCGCGCACCGCGACGACCAGCGCGACCGCGGTGTCCTCGAGCCGCGCGGCCGGTGCGCGAGAAAGAGCAGCGAGGGCTCGTCGGACCGGTGGACGTCGTCGACGGCCACGAGCACCGGGCCGGTGGCGGCGAGGTTGGCGAGCAGCCAGTAGAGGCCGTGGCGCAGCGCATCGGCGTCGGCCTGCTCGCCGGGCTCCCCGGAGAGGTCCGCCCGCTCGCCGGGCTCCGCGGGGAGGCCGAGGGCCGGGGCCGCATGACGGGCCGCGCCCGCGAGCAGGGCGGCGCGCTGCTCGGGGCCCGCGCGCGCCACCGGCGCCTCGAGCAGTCGCCGGGCGACTCCGAGTGCGACGTCGCGCTCGAGCTGGATCCACGCGTGCGCAAGACGGCCAGCCCGCGCGCGGCGGCGGCGGCAGCGGCCGCATGGTCGAGCAGCCGCGTCTTGCCGATCCCGGCGGGGCCGGTCAGCACCACGAGCGCTCCGGTCCCGCCGGAGGCGGTTTCGAGCGCGCGATCGAGAGTCTCGAGCTCGCGCTCACGCTCCAGCGGCAGCGGGGCGGTCGCCGTCACGCGTCCCAGCATGTCGCACGAGACGCGGCGGGAAAGATCAGGGTGGCGCCCTGACGCCATCGCACGCGCCGGCAGCCACCATCGGCCCCATGACGACGACCGCGACCCCCACACTCAACGGGTCCTCCGCCTCCGATCCGGAGGCCGTGAAGGCGATCGCCCTGCGCAGCCTCGAGATCATGCGCGACGGCACGCGCGAGGACTTCGACGCGCTCATCCACCCCGAGGCGGTCAACCGCGAGGCGGTCGACGAGCCGCCGGCGACCCGGACGCCCGGGCCGGCCGGCCACTACGCCACCGCGCTGTGGCTGCGCGACGCCTTCGGTGACGTGCGCTGGGACGTGCACGACGTGATCGCCCAGGGCGACCTCGCCGTGGTGCACTGCACCATGAGCGGCCGTCACGTGCGCGACTTCGTCGCGTACGGCGAGAGCGGCGAGGTCGACGAGGTCTTTCCCGCCACGGGCGAGCGCTTCGCGACGACCCAGACGCACTGGCTTCGCGTCCGCGATGGGCAGGTCGTCGAGCACTGGGCCAACCGCGACGACCTCGGCACCGCGAAGCAGCTGCGCTGGGTGCCGCCCTCGCCGGTCTACCTGCTGCGCATGGCGCTCGCGAAACGGCGGGCGCGCCGCGAGGCTCAGGCCTCGACGCGCGCGTAGACGTCGTCGAGCAGCCCGGCGCGATCCTCGAGGCTGAAGTTGGCCTCGAGGTAGCGCTCGGTCTCCTCCCGCGGCGTGCCCGAGAGGGCCATGTTCAGGGCGACGAGCCGCGCGCCCTCGCTGTCGGCCCCGGACGCCTCTGAGGCGGGCGGCGGAGAGCCGGGGGGCGCCTCCGAGGCGGACGCCTCCGACGCGGACGCCTCCGACGCGGACGCCTCCGACGCGGACGCCTCCGACGCGGACGCCTCTGAGGCGGCCCGCTCCGATGCGCGCTGCACCGAGGCGCCGGGCTCGGCGCCGGCCCGCTCCGTTGCGCGCCGCGCCGCGGCGCCCGGCTCGGCGCCGGCCCGCTCGGCGGCGTCGCCCGCCTCGCCCGCGAGGGCCGGGTCCCCGGCGCCCGTGGCGGCGCGCAGCTCGCCGAGCTCGCCCTCGACCGCCTCGAGGTCTTCCTGGAGGCGGGTCGCGCCCTCGCGAAGCCGCTCGATCAGGCCCGCGAGCTCGCTGTCGAGCGCGTCGACGCGCCCGAGCAGGCTTCCGGTCGCGGTGGAGACCCGCTCGACCCGCTCGCGCGACTCGGCGTCGGCCTCCTCGCGCGTACGTGCCGCCTCCTCGCGGGCCGCGTCCTCGATCTCGCCGGCGCTGCGCTCGGCCGCCTCGACGATCGAGCGCACGCGATCGCTCGCGGTCGCGGCGGCCGTCGGCTCGGCCGGGACGCGGTCGGCCGCCTCGCGCAGCCGCTCGACCTCGTCGGCGAGCCGGGAGAGGTGGGCGTCGACCGCCCTGGGGTCGTACCCGCGCCGCCCGGTCGGGAAGTCGCGCTTCTCGATCTCCCCGCGCTCCAGGGCCATGGCGGGTGAGCGTACTCGAAGCTCAGGCGAGCCGGAGACAGTCGCCCTCGCGCACGACCAGGCCGTCGCGCACCAGGCCGTCGACCGCACCGGCGAGCCGCTGCGCCCCAACCTCGACGGGCAGCTCGGCGTCCTGGACCAGGGCCCGCACCACGCGCCCACGAACGTAGCGGTTGGTCGCCTCGAACGGGGGCGCGCCGCCCCGCCGGCGCGACGACGGCGCCACCGTCCCGCGCGAGGCGCAGCCGGTTGCGAGCGGACAGGCGCCGCAGCGCGCGGCGCGCGGCCCGCACACCGTCGCCCCGAGCTCCATCATCGCCTGGTTGAACTCGGCGGCCCGGCGAGACGGCACGAGCGCGTCCACCCGCGCGACGAGCGCCGCCGGCGAGCGGGTGATCCCGTCGAGCCGCCCGATGACCCGGCGGACGTTCGTGTCGATCGCCGCAACCTGTTCGCCGAAGGCGAAGGAGGCCACCGCGGCGGGTAGGGCCCGACGCCCGGCAGCGTCGCGAGCCCCGCCGCCCCCCGCGGCCAGCCGTCGCGGACGACGACCTGCACGGCTGCCCGCAGCGCGGCCGCGCGGCGGTTGTACCCGAGCCCGCTCCACTCGGCCACAACGGCGGCGAGCGGCGCCTCGGCAAGCGCGCGCTCGTCCGGAAAGCGACCGAGGAAGCGCTCGTAGCGCGGCGCCACGCGCGAGGCCTGGGTCTGCTGGAGCATCACCTCGGAGACGAGGATCCGGTAGGGCTCGCGCGTCCGGCGCCACGGCAGGTCGCGGCGCTCGCGCGTGTACCAGCCGAGCAGCGCGGCGACGTCGGCGGTCATCGCGCAAGCGCGCGCAGCCGTGCGACGGTCGGGACGAACCAGCGCCAGGGCATGCCGGTCACGCTCTTGTAGGCGACCAGCGTCACGACGAACACCGTGGCGTAGGCGGCGCTGGAGACGAGCGCCGCGGCGGTCACCCCCCCCTCCGCGCTTGAGGAACACGAGGAGCCCGGCGATCGTCACGGCCATCCCGGCAAGCTGCGCGGCGGTGGCGGTGAACGGCCGTCCGGCGGCATACACCCCTGCGCTGACGATCGAGGACCCCGCGAACAGCACGGCGCCCGGAAGCAGGAGGACGAGCGGCTCGGCGGCGTCGGCGAAGCTGCTCCCGTACACGACCTCGAGCAGCGGGCGCGCGAACACGCCGAGCGCCACCGCGAGGACCCCTGCGATCGCCAGCGTCGCGTAGAGCGAGCCGATCACCTTCGCCGGCCCGCGCTCGGGATCACGCGCGGCGTCGGGCAGCACGATCCCCGAGAAGGTGTTCGAGAGCGCGTAGACGATCAGCGAGATGTTCGTCGCCACGGAGTACAGCCCGACGCTCGCGGCGCTGACGAAGGCGGGGAGCATAGCGACGTCGAGCCGCGCGTTGACGTTCGCCGCCACGTTGACCCCGTGCCCGCGAATTGCGTTTGCGATGCGTGACCACCTCCACGAAGGTCCAGCTCCGCATCGAGTCCTGATACTCCGGTAAGTAGGTTCGCTGCGAGCGGCCCAAGAGGCCGCGTCCGGGACCGGCGCGCCTCAGGACGGCGGCGCGACCGCCGCGTCCGGCGCCGTCGCGGCCTCGAACTCGCGCCGGAGGTCTTTGATCTCGTCGCGCAGCCGCGCCGCGTACTCGAAGCGCAAGTCCTCGGCCGCCGCGAGCATCTCCTCCTCGAGCTCGACGATCATCTTCTGTATCTCGTGCGGCTCCATCTCGCTCTGCCGCTGGCGCGAGCGCCGCCGGCCCTTGGGCACCTTGGACTCCGACTGCAGGAACTCGGCGATGTCGGAGATCCCCTTGACGATCGTCTCGGGGGTGATCCCGTGCTCCTCGTTGTAGGCGCGCTGGATGGCCCGCCGCCGGTCGGTCTCGCCGATAGCCGCCCGCATCGCGGCCGTCTCCTTGTCGGCGTACATGAGCACGGTGCCGGCGACGTTGCGAGCCGCGCGGCCGATGGTCTGGATCAGCGAGGTCTCGCCACGGAGGAAGCCCTCCTTGTCGGCGTCGAGGATCGCCACCAGCGAGACCTCGGGGAGATCGAGGCCCTCGCGCAGGAGGTTGACGCCAACCAGCACGTCGTACTCGCCCAGGCGCAGCTCGCGGATGATCTGGATGCGCTCCAGCGTGTCGATCTCGGAGTGCAGGTAGCGGACCTTGAAGCCCATCTCGAGCAGGTAGTCGGTCAGGTCCTCGCTCATCTTCTTGGTCAGCGTGGTGACCAGCGTGCGCTCGTCGCGGTCGACCCGCTCGCGGATCTCGTTCATCAGGTCGTCGATCTGGTTGCGCGACTCGCGCACCGTGACCTCGGGGTCGACGATCCCCGTCGGGCGCACGATCTGCTCGACGATCGTCGAGGACCGCGTGCGCTCGTACTCGCCCGGGGTGGCCGACACGAAGACCATCTGCGGCGTGATCGAGAGGAACTCGTCGAAGGTCTGGGGCCGGTTGTCCAGCGCGCTGGGCAGCCGGAACCCGTAGTCGACGAGCGTCTGCTTGCGCGAGCGGTCGCCCTCGTGCATCCCGCCGATCTGCGGCACCGTCTGGTGGGACTCGTCGATGAAGCACACGAAGTCGTCGGGGAAGTAGTCGATCAGGCAGTACGGCCGTTCCCCGGGCTGTCGGCCGTCGAGGATCCGGGAGTAGTTCTCGATCCCCGAGCAGAAGCCCAGCTCGCGCAGCATCTCCATGTCGTACTGCGTGCGCTGGCGCAGGCGATGGGACTCGAGCAGCTTGCCCTCGGCCTCGAGCTCGGAGCAGCGCTCGTTGAGCTCGACGCCGATCTGGGCGACCGCGTCGCCCATCTTGCCCTCCTGGACGTTGTAGTGCGTGGCCGGCCACACGGCGACGTGGGCCAGCTCGTCCTTGAGGACCTCGCCGGTCAGCGGGTCGAAGTGCTGGAGGCGCTCGACCTCGTCGCCGAACATGAGCGCGCGGAAGGCGGTCTCCTCGTAGGCGGGGAAGACCTCGAGCGTCTCGCCCCGCACGCGGAAGGTGCCGCGCCCCAGCGCGCCGGTGGTGCGCTGGTACTGGTTGGCCACGAGCTTGCGCAGCAGCTCGTCGCGGTCGATCACGTCGCCGGGGCGCAGGATCTGGACGCGCGCGTCGTACGTCTCGGGCGAGCCGAGGCCGAAGATGCACGAGACCGAGGCGACGATGAGAACGTCGCGGCGGGCGAAGAGCCCGGCGGTGGCCGCGTGGCGAAGGCGGTCGATCTCCTGGTTGATGGCCGAGTCCTTCTCGATGTAGAGGTCCCGGCTCGGGACGTAGGCCTCGGGCTGGTAGTAGTCGTAGTAGGAGACGAAGTACTCCACCGCGTTGTCGGGGAAGTAGGTACGGAACTCGTTGCAGAGCTGCGCGGCGAGCGTCTTGTTGTGGGCGATGACCAGTGACGGCTTCTGGACCTTCTCGACGACGCCGGCCATCGCCATCGTCTTGCCCGTGCCCGTGGCGCCGAGCAGCGTCGTCGCGCGCTCGCCCGCCTCGATCGCCTCCGCAATCGCGTCGATCGCCTTGGGCTGGTCAGCTGTCGGCGAGTAGGCGCTGTCGAGGCGGAACGGCGGCATGGCCCAATTGACGATAGCGGCGGGCGGGATCTGGCTCCTGATCGGGCTGGTCATCTACTTCGCCTACGGGATGCGCAACTCGCGCCTGCGCCGCGGCGAGGCGGTCGGGGATCCGGAGAAGGAGCTCGAGAAGGGCTGAACCGCTCCGGCGGGGCCTACAGGCCCAGTTCCGAGGCGTACTCCCTGCGGTACTTCTTGCGCGCCGCCATGACCCGCTGGACGTAGTCCCGGGTCTCGGCGAACGGGATCTCGGCGACGCGGAAGCCGCGGTCGTCCCCGCGCGCTCTCACGAGCCAGGAGTCGACGTTCCCCTCGCCGGCGTTGTAGGCGGCGATCGCGAGCACGTCGTTGCCGCCGTAGCGCCGGAGCAGGTAGCGCAGGTGGTAGCTGCCGTAGGCGATGTTCACCTGCGGGTCGCCGAGGTCCTCGACGCGGAAGTTCGTCGCGCCGGAGCGACGCGCGATGTCCCGGGCCGTCTCGGGCGTGACCTGCATGAGGCCCTTCGCGCCGGCCGGCGAGGTCTGGTCGCGGAACTTGGACTCGGCGTAGATGACCGCGGCGATGAGCGCCGGATCGAGGTCCTTGTCGCCCGCCTGCTGCCGGATGATGTCCTCGTGGCGCAGCGGCAGCGTCACCGCCTCCTTGACCGCGCGGTCGAGCATCGGCGCGACGAGCACCACGCCCAGGGCGAGCAGCGCAGCCGCTGCGAGCCACACGAACGCGCGCCGGCGGCGCACGGCCGCGCGCGAGCGGCGCGGGCGAGCCGGGCGGCGGCGGGCGGCGGCGGAGGTTGCGGGCAGACGGCGGGTGCTCATGGCGTCAGCTTGTCAAGGACCGCCGACAGTCTCGCCTCGAGCTCTGCGACCGTCCCGTCGTTGACGATCGCGTAGGTCGCTCGTTGCGCCTTTTCCCTCTGCGTGAGCTGCCGGGCGACGCGCTCGTCGACCGCCTCGTGGCCGCGGCCGGCCGCGCGGCCCGCGCGCAGCGCCTCGTCGGCGACGATCGCGACCGTCGCGTCGAAGGCGGCCTCCATGCCCGCCTCGAACAGAAGCGGGACCTCGACGACGGCGGCTCGCGGCGCAGGATCGAGCGATCCGGCCTCGTCGCGCCACGCGGCCACGCGGGCCCCGACGCGGGGCCACAGCTCGCCCTCCAGCCAGCGCCGGTCCTCCTCGCAGGCGAAGGCACGGCGCGCCACGGCGGCGCGGTCGACGGTCCCGTCGGCGCCGATCACCTCGCCGCCCCAGCGCCCCTCCAGCACGTCGCGGAGCTCCTGCGAGGCGTACAGCTCGTGGACGACGGAGTCGGTGGACAGCGTCGCCGCCCCCAGGCGCTCCAGCGCGGCGAGCGCGGTCGACTTGCCCGAGCCGACACCGCCCGTCAATCCGACGAACGGGACCATCCGGCGCGGAGTGACTAGGCGGAGGGCGCTTCGTCGGAGGCCGGGACCGGCTCGTCGTCGGCCGGCTCGTCGCCGACCGGAGCCTCGCCGACCGGAGCCTCGCCGACCGGAGCGCCGTCGACCGGAGCCTCGCCGACCGGAGCCTCGTCGACGGGCGTTTCTTCGACCGGAGCCTCGTCAACGGGGGCTTCTTCGACCGGCGCCTCATCGACCGGAGCGTTCGTGATCGGCGTCTCGCCCGGTGCGTCGACCACCGGAGCGTCCGGGGTCGGCGAATCGGCGAGCGCCTCGCCGGCGGCGACGGGCCCGTCGACCAGCGTGTCATCGGCGGCGACCGCCTCGTCGGGCACCGGCGGCACGTCGGCGCCGGCGAAGACTTCCTCGGAGAGCCCGAGGTCGGGCATGTCGTCGAGGTCGCCCGCCTCGCCGGCGCCGGCCTCACCGCCCGAGCGGTGGACCGGCAGCTCCTGACCCTCGACGCGCTTGATCGACAGCGAGAGGCGGCGGCGCTCGGAGTCGATCTCGAGGATCTTCACCCGCACGGTGTCGCCGGGCTGGATGATCTCGCGGGGGTTCTCGACGTGGTGCTGGGCGAGCTCTGAGATGTGGACGAGGCCCTCGACCCCGTCGAGGATCTCGACGAAGGCGCCGAAGGTGACGACCTTGGTGACCGTGCCCTCGAGCTCGTCGCCGACGTTGTAGGTGTCGACGACCCGCTGCCACGGGTCCTCCTGGGTCTGCTTGAGGCCGAGCGAGATGCGCTGGCGGTCGCGGTCGACGTCTAGCACCTTGACCTGCACGGGGTCCCCGATCGACAGGACCTCGCTCGGATGGTTCACGTGCGACCAGGACAGCTCGGAGATGTGGATCAGGCCGTCGATGCCGTCGAGGTCGACGAAGGCGCCGAAGTCGACGATGTTGGAGATGCGGCCCTCGACGATCAGGCCGGGCTGGAGGCGGTCGAGGATCTCCTGGCGCTGTTCCTTGCGCTCCTCCTCGAGCACGGCGCGGCGCGAGAGCACGACGTTGTTGCGCGAGCGGTTGAGCTCGATGACCTTGCACTCGATCTCGCCGTTGAGGTACTCGTCCAGATGCGGGACCCGGCGGATGTCAACGAGCGAGGCGGGCAGGAAGCCGCGCACCCCGAGGTCGACGATCAGGCCGCCCTTGACGACCTCGATGACCGTGCCGATCACCGGCTCGCCCGACTCGGCCGCCGCCTCGATGCGCCGCCACGCCTTCTCGAAGCGGGCGCGCTTCTTGGACAGGATCAGCCGGCCGTCCTGGTCCTCCTTGGTGAGGACCAGCGCGTCGACCTCCTCGCCGAGCGCGACCTCGTCACCGGGATCGACGGCCTTGCGGATCGACAGCTCGTTGGAGGGGATGACCCCCTCGCTCTTGTAGCCGATGTCGATGAGCACCTCGTCGGCGTCGATGCGCACGACGTTGCCCGTGACGACGTCACCCTCGTCGAAGGGGGTGATGGTCGCGTCGTAGTTGGGGACGACCTGGCCGTCGATCTCCAGCAGCAGGCCGTCCGACCCGGCGACGACGTGCGCCTCCGGGGGTAGTGCGGTGGTGGTCTCCGCCATTCGCCGGGAGGTTAGCGAACCCCGCCTTCTCATCCCGCGCGAGGACCGGCTGCGTACCATGCCCGGATGCCGGTCCGGGCCACCAAGCGCGGCAACGAGCGCACCCCGCTCGACGGGACGTGTGACGTGCTCGTGTGCGGGGCGAGCTTCGCCGGGCTCGCCGTCGCCCGCGAGCTCGCCGGGACGCGCGCGCGGGTACTGGTCCTCGACCGCTACGAGATCGGCGAGCGCCAGACCTCGGCGTGCGGGATCCCGACGGAGTGGATCGACGCCCTCGGCCTCCGCGACTCGCTGCAGCAGACCTTCGACGAGCTCGTCGTCCACACCCCCTACGGCACGACGCGCTGGGCGCTGCCCTGGAGCTTCTCGACCTTCGACTACCGCGCGCTGTGCGAGCTGCTGTGGCGGCAGTGCGGGGAGGCCCGCTTCGAGACGGCGAAGGTGCAGGGGCGCAGCGGCGACGTGGTCCACACCGACCGTGGCGACGTGTCCGCCCCTCTGATCGTCGACGCGCTCGGCTGGCGTCGCGTCCTGGGTCGCGCGGCGAACGTGCAGCCGCCCGACGCGCGCCTCTCGCGTGGCCTGGAGGTCCACCCCCACGCCTCCGGACGCGACATGGAGCTCTGGATCGACCGCCGCTACGTCCCCGCGGGCTACGGCTGGGCGTTCCCGGCGGATGGCGAGCTGCGCGTCGGCGTGGGCTCCTTCCAGCCGCGCTTCCACGTGAAGGAGCCGACCGTGCGTCTCGCGGCCGACGTGGACGTGCCGGCGGTCCGCTACCAGGGCAACTGGATCCCCCACAAGATCCGGCCGGCCACCGAGGACGGGATCTTCTTCGTTGGGGATTCCGCGGGTCATTGCATCCCCACCACCGCGGAGGGCATCCGCACCGCGCTGTACTTCGGCCTCGCCTGCGGGCGCGAGCTGGTCGAGGTGGTCGAGGGGCGCCGCGACCGGATGGAGGCCCTCGAGCGCTACGCGACCTTCTCGCGCAGCCACGCCTGGAAGTTCAACTCGATGCTCGCCGTCCAGCGCCTCGTCCCGCGGCTCCCGCCGCCCGTCGCCCACGCCGTGGTGTCGGCCTTCCGCTCGCGGGCGCTGACCAACTGGGCCTTCGCCCGCTACCTCGGGATCGCACCGCCGCCGAGCAGCGCCGCGACCTCCCCTGCCGCGGCCAGCGCGACGTCGGGATCCGACGCGCAGGGGATGAGGTTGAACGAGCGGCAGCCCGCCTCGGCGTAGGGCGTGAGGAACTCGGCGACCGCCGCCGGCGACCCGGCAGGCGAGTAGCGCTCGAAGGCGTCGAAGGGGATGCTGTAGAAGGCCTCCATCGCCGGCGCGAGCGCCGCGCGGGCCTCGCGCGCGTGGTCCCCGAACCCGCACCACACGTTCAGGCCGTGCTCGAAGGCCGCGGGCTCGCGCCCGGCCGCGTCCGCGCGCTCCTCGATCTCGGCTACGACGGCGGCGAACCGGCCCGGCGAGACCCAGATGCCGAGCCAGCCATCGCCGAGCGCGGCGGCGCGCGCCACCGCGGCCGCCGAGCGGCCGCCGACGATCAACGGGACGGGCGGGTCGGGCGCCGGGACGATGAGCGCGTCCTCGAGATCGAAGAACTGGCCGTGGAAGGTGAGCGGCTCGCCCGTGGCCAGGCCGCGCAGGACCTCGAGGCACGCGTCCATGCGCCGGCCGCGGGTGGCCGGGTCCACGCCGCAGATCTCCACTTCGTGGCGGTCCTCGCCGCCGATACCGACGCCCAGCGTCAGACGCCCGGGAGCGAGCTCGGCGATGGTCGCGAGCTGGCGGGCGACGGGCACCGGGTGGCGCAGCGGCAGGAGGTACAGGCCGACATAGACGGGCAGCGCCTCCTGCGCGGCCAGCAGCCCGGTCGCGGCGATGAGGCCGTCGCTGCCGGCCCCGACGAAGAAGCTGACGTGGTCACCGACGCACAGGTGGTCGATCCCGGCCGCGGCCGCGTTGTCGAGCAGCCGCCGGCGCCCGTGGCCGCCGCCGGGCAGCAGGGCGCCCGGGGGGAAGCTGCCGACGCGCACGGAGGGCATGGCGCCAAGCCTCTCATAGCAGGTCGGGAACGGGTGGCGTGCTGCCACTGGAAGCGCTCGACGGCCTCCCGTGCCGTCGCCTCGTCGAAGCGAGTGTCGCAGGGACCGGCGCCTCGCCCGCGCGTGGGCCGGTCAGAACCCGCGCCGCTCCCGCGCGCTGACGATCCGCGGGTCCTTGCCGTCGATCGGGTCGCGCGACCGCCACCAGAGGCGCACGGCGAAGAGGGCGACGAGCGCGACGACGACCAACGACAGGGCCCAGACGTCGCCAGGCGCGAGCGCGCCGAGGACGAGGAAGAACCCGTAGACGAGGATCACCCCGATCGCGAGCACCGAGAACAGCTCGTTCGCGAAGCGGGCGATCCCGAGACCCGCGCGGTCGCGAGGCTCGCGGGCCGCGCCGGGCGGCTCCTCGCCGGCGACGGCAGGCGGCTCGTCGCGGCCTTCATCGCGCGGCGGCTCTTCGCTCGGCGTGGCCATCTCAACTCCTCCCGACGAGGGCCAGGCTCGTGCCGATCGTAGCAAGCTCAGCGGCTGACGACGAGCACCGTTCCGGCGATCAGCAGCGCGAAGCCGAGCAGCCGCGTCGGGGTCAGCGCGGTGCGATCGAGGCCCAGCACGCCGAACCGGTCGAGGATCGCCGAGCCGATGAGCTGCGTACACACCGTCACGGCCACAACCCCGCCGGCGCCGAGCGTCCGGACCGTCACGAGGGTCACGGTCACGACCGCGGCGCCGGCGACGCCGCCGAGCAGGTAGGCGGGCCTGAAGTCCGCCAGACCCGAGAGCTGCCCCGCCCCTCCGCTGACCAGGAGGATCACCGTGACGATCAGGAAGGAGATGCTGACGCTGATGAAGGCCGCGCCCAGGGTGCCGACGGAGCGGCCGAGCTGCGAGTTGGCGGGCGGCTGGAAGGCGACCAGGGCCCCGACGGCGAGCGTCGCGAGGATGGCCAGCGCGCGGTCCACCGCTACTTCGCCTCCAGCCAGTTCGGGCCGACCCCGACGTCGACGGCGAGGCCCGGCTCACGCGGCTCCCACGGCGCGACCATCTCGCGCGCGACGATCTCGCGCACGGCGTCCATCTCCTCGGGGGGGCCCTCGAAGAGCAGCTCGTCGTGGATGGTGAGGATCAGGCGCGTGGCGAGGCCTGCCTCGTGGAGGGCGCGGTGGGCGCCGACCATCCCGAGCTTGAGGACGTCGGCCGCGGTGCCCTGGATGACGGTGTTGACCGCCAGGCGCTCGCCGAGCGTGCGCACGCCCCAGTTGCGCGCCTTGAGCTCGGGAATCTGGCGACGGCGGCCGAACAGCGTCGTCACGTAGCCGAGCTCGCGCGCCGACTCGATGGTCTCCGAGATGAAGGCGGCCACCCGCGGGAAGCGCTCGAGGTAGGCGTCGATGAACACCTTGGCCTCCTCGCGCGGGATGTTGAGCCGGTCGGCGAGGCCGTAGTCGGAGAGGCCGTAGACGATCCCGTAGTTGATCATCTTGGACTTCGAGCGCATGCCGGGGTCGATCTCGTGCGCCTCGACCTCGAAGACCTGCGAGGCCGTCGCCGTGTGCACGTCCTCGTCGCGGATGAAGATCTCCTTGAGGACGGGCTCGTCGGCGATGTGGGCCAGGACGCGCAGCTCGACCTGCGAGTAGTCGGCGCTGAGCAGCACGCGCCCCTCCTCGGCCTCGAAGCAGCCGCGGATCTCGCGTCCGAGCGGGGTGCGCACCGGCACGTTCTGGACGTTGGGGTTGGTCGAGGCGATCCGCCCCGTGGTGGCGCCTGCCTGCAGGAAGGTCGTGTGCAGGCGGCCGCGGGCGTCGACCATCTCGCCGAGCACGTCGAGGTAGGTCTTGGCCAGCGTGTTGAGCTCGCGCCAGCGCTCGATGAGCGGGATGATCTCGTGCTCCGAGCGGATCGCCTGCAGCACGCGCGCGTCGGTCGAGTACCCGGTCTTGCCGCGGCGCTTGCGCGACAGACCCAGCTTGCCGAAGAGCACCTCACCGAGCTGCTGCGGCGAGCCGAGCGTGAACTCCTCCCCGGCGAGATCCCAGATGCGGCGCTCCAGCCCGGCGACCTCGTCGCGCACGCGCGTGGTGATCGCGCGGAGCCGCGCGACGTTGAGCTTGACCCCCTCGACCTCCATCTCGCGCAGCACGTGCACGAGCGGCAGCTCGATCTCGCGCAGCACCGGCTCCAGCCCGCGCTCGGCGACCTGCTCGAGCTGCGCGTCGGCGAGCGCGCGCACGAGCAGGGCAGCCGAGCCGGCCTCGTCCTCCACGTCGCTCGCCATCCCGCGCTCCTCGACGAGCTCGCGGAACGGGAAGCCGCGACGCGCGGGCTCGAGCAGGTAGGCGCCGAGCAGCGTGTCGTGCTCGAGCGTCGGCGGCACCACGCCGAGGCTCTTGGCGTCGTGGGCCGTCACCGGGCGGTCGCCGAGCGCGAGGACGACCGCCTCGGCGCCCGGCGCGTCGCCCACCAGCACCTCGCCGGTGCCCGTCGCGACCCCGAAGCGCCACGCGCCCTCCTCCGCGAACAGCTCACCCTCCGGAGCCTCGGGCGCCGCCACCGCGAGCGCGACCGGTTCGCCGGCGGGCAGCGCGCGCAGGCTGCCGAGCGCGGCCTCGCGCGCACGCGCCGACACCGTGGTGGTGGCCGCCGGGGCCGGAGCGGCGGCGTCGGCGTCGCCCAGCGCCTCCTCCAGGCGGCGCAGCGGGTCGCGCAGCTCGAAGCGCCGGAAGACGTCGCGCAGCTGCGAGCGGTCGGGCTCCTGCACGAGCGCGTCGCGCGGGTCCACGTCGACGGGCACGTCGCGCTGGACGGTGGCCAGGCGCTTTGACACGCGCGCGTCGTCGGCGTGGGCGCGCAGGTTCTCCTTGCGCTTCGCCCCCGAGATCTCGTCGACCGAGTCGAGAACCGCCTCGAGCGAGCCGAATCGCTGGAGCAGGTCGGAGGCGGTCTTGTCGCCGATCCCCGGGACGCCGGGGATGTTGTCCGAGGTGTCGCCCTTCAGCCCGTAGAAGTCGGGGATCTGCTCGGGTGCGATGCCGTAGCGGTCGATGACCGCCTGGTGGTCGTAGAGCTTGGTCTCGGTGATGCCCCGCGAAGTGGCCATCACCTTGACGCGTCCCTCGGGGTCGATGAGCTGGAACGCGTCGCGATCGCCGGTCACCACGGTCACCGGCACACCCTCGGCACGCGCGCGCTCGGCGATCGAGGCGATCACGTCGTCGGCTTCGTAGCCCTCGACCGCGACGTTGCGGTAGCCGAAGGCCTCGACGAGCGGCTCGAGGTGCGGCCACTGCTGGCGTAGCAGGTCCGGGCGCGAGGTCCGCTGCGCCTTGTAGTCCTCGTAGACCTCCTTGCGGCCCGAGCTCCCGGCGTCCCACACCACGACGGTCGGCTGCGACCCGTGGTCGGTGAGGATCTTCACGAGCATCGAGGCGAAGCCGAAGATCGCGTTGGTCGGAAAGCCCTCGGAGGTGGCGATGCTCTCGGGCAGCGCGAAGAACGCGCGGTACACGAGGCTGTTGCCGTCGATGAGATAGAGCTCGGAGGGGTCGTCCGTCACGACCCGAACTCTATGATCGACGCCGTCATGCCGGTCACGCCCTCAGCTCAGTTCTCCCTGACCATCCGCGTGGAGATCGACCACGAGCCGGGGATGCTCGGTCGCGTGGCCACCGCGATCGGCAGCGCCGGCGGGAGGATCGGGTCGGTCGACCTCGTCGGGCTCGAGGACGGGCACACGCTGCGCGACATCACCGTCGACGCCGCCGACCAGGGCCAGTGGACGGCGATCCTGGCCGCCATCGACGAGGTCAGCGGCGCCCGCGTGGTCGACACCACCGACCGGACCTTCCTGCTCCACGTCGGAGGCAAGATCGAGCAGCGCAACAAGCACCCGCTCAAGACGCGCGACGACCTCTCCATGGCCTACACCCCCGGCGTGGCGCGCGTGTGCCGCGCCATCGCCGAGGATCCCGCGAAGGCCTTCCAGTACACGATCAAGCGCAACACGGTGGCCGTCGTCTCGGACGGCACGGCGGTACTCGGGCTCGGCGACATCGGGCCGGCGGCCGCGATGCCCGTGATGGAGGGCAAGGCGATGCTCTTCAAGGAGTTCGCCGGCGTCGACGCGTTCCCCGTGTGCCTGGACACCAAGGTCCCCGACGAGATCGTCGCCCACGTCAAGGCCATCGCGACCGCCTTCGGCGGCATCAACCTCGAGGACATCTCGGCGCCGCGCTGCTTCGAGATCGAGGACCGCCTCACGGCCGAGCTCGACATCCCAGTCTTCCACGACGACCAGCACGGCACCGCGGTGGTCGTGCTGGCCGCGCTGCTCAACGCGATGAAGCTCACCGGCAAGCGTGTCGAGGACCTCCACGTGCTGATCGTCGGTCTCGGCGCGGCCGGCGTCGCGGTGACCAAGATCCTGCTCGCCGCCGGCGTTCGCGACATCGTCGGCGCCGACTCTGATGGGAAATCACGTTGGGATCAAGCGGCGGCCTCCTGGAGCGTGACGTGCTGGCCGAGGCGTTCGAGCTGGGTGACGAGGCGCTTGATGTGGCGGGCGGGGTCGCGGCGCTGGTAGTAGTCGCCGCCGAGGTCGCGGTAGGTCTCGCCGTTGGTGAACATGTGCCAGTAGGCGACGAGCATCGAGTGCATGACGGCGCCGAGCGCGCGGCGATGGCCGATGCGGGGCCGCAGGCGCTGGTATTGGGCTTGGAGGTAGCTGCCGTTGACGCGGGTGGCGGCCAGCGCGGCTTCGTGGAGGGCGAGGCCGAGGAACTTGCTGCCCTTGCGGGTGCGTCCGGAGCGGCGTTTGCCGGCGGATTGGTCGTTGCCTGGGCAGCGTCCGCCCCAGCTGGCGAGATGGCCGGCGCTGGGGAAGACGCTCATGTCGGTGCCGATCTCAGCGACCAGGACCTCGGCGGTGCGCTGCGCGACCCCGGTGATCGTGGCGGCCAGCTTGACGCCGGCCTGTCCGGTAGGGCCCAGCTCGGCCTCGATCGCCTCCGAGAGCCGATCGATCTGCTCGTCCAGGAAGTCCAGGTGAGCGAGGATCGCGCCGATGATCAGCGCGTGGTGGGCCTCGAAGCGGCCCTCCAGCGCTTCGCGCAGCGCGGGGATCTTCTTGCGCAGCTTGCCCCTCGCGAGGTCGGCGAGCACCTGCGGGTCGGTCGTCCCGGCGACGAGCGCGTCGAGCATCGCGCGGCCGGAGGCGCCGAGGATGTCGGTCGCGACGCAGTCGAGCTTGATGCCGGTGTCCTCCAGCGCCTTGTGCAGCCGGTTGGCCTCGCGCTGACGCTCGGCGATCTGCGTCTTGCGGTAGCGAGTCAGCGCGCGCAGCCGGCGCTGCGGCTTGGGCGCCACGAAACTGCCGCGCAGCAGGCCGGCCTCCATCAGCTGGCACAGCCACTGCGCGTCGGAGCAGTCGGTCTTGCGGCCGGGCACGTTCTTGACGTGCCGGGCGTTGCACAGCGTCAGCTCGAAGTCGTCCTCGAGGATGTGCCAGACCGGCAGCCAGAACACGCCGGTCGCCTCCATCGCGACATGCGTGACACCGAACGCCTTCAGCCAGTCCGCCAGCGCCAGCAGGCCCTGCACGGTCGTCGCGAACTCGGCCAGATGCGCCACGCGCTGGCCGGCCGCGTCCGGCACGCGCACGCACGCCGTGACCTGCGCCTTGTGCACGTCGAGCCCCGCGACGCGGTCGAAGACCGCCTCGAACACCCGCACCATCGCTCCTCCTCCGATCGCACACAGACCGCCGAAATGCCGCCCGGCGGGCCTCCAAGACAGACGAGTCTGATGAGCGTGCTCAAGGCAACAATCCGGTACACCGGGGGAGAACCCTGCGTCAAACTAACCACGGGCGCACAGGCACCAAGACGAAACGCGACGTCAACGAGCGGCCCCGCGATCCTCCCCCATTTCACCGATCCGCGTACGGCCGAAGGCCACGAGAACTAACCTGGATTGTCGGTCCGGTAATTCGGTTGAGTCTTATCGGGCGGGGAAGGTGTAGCTGAGGATGCGACCGCCCCACCAGGGAACCTGGACTTGGCGGTTCTCGTAGCCGGCGTCGAGTAGTGCGGGGGTGTGGGTGCGGCGGCGTAGTGCGACCTCGATGTGCCCGGGGGTGAAGCGCAGCTCGCCGATCCCGTCGATCAGGTAGTCGCGGATCGTGTCGGGGGTTTGGTTGCGGTAGGCGGTGTGGAGGCCGCGGGCGAACCGCCGGTAGATGATGTCGGCGAGGACCGTGAGCGCGACGTCGAAGTCGACGGCGAGCGGGACCTGGGAGCAGAGCGAGTCGAGGTGGAACGCGCGGATCTGCTCGGCGAGTTGGTTCTCGATGCCCCAGCGTTGGCCGTAGCGTTCGATCAGCTGCTTGGGGGTGAGCTGCTGTTGGTTGGTGAGGATCAGGGTCGGCTGATCGCGGCCGAGCTGCACGGCGAGCTGGCGGAAGACGCTGCCTTGGATCGTGACGGCGTCTTCGTGGTAGTTGGCGGTCTTGTGCTTGCCGGAGCGGTCCAGCCGGGTCTTGGTCCAGGCGCTCGCCGGGAGCGCCTCCAGCGACTGGATCAGCTTCGGGTAGCGCTGGCGCAAGGTGATGAATCCGACGCCCATCTGGTCGAGCTCGGCGAGGTGTTCGTTGGTCGTGAGCTTGCCGTCGAACACCAGCAGCTTGGGCAGCTGGCCGTGGGTGCGCTCATAGAAGCGGCAGAAGTCGGTCACCTCGCCCGCCTGCTGGCGGCTGGTGAGCTCGGCGTTGGCGTAGAGGATCGTGTGCTGTTGCCCGTCCTGAGCGATGAACGTCAGCACCGAGCGGGTCCGCTGCGAGCGGCGGGGAACGTAGTGCTTCTCGAGCACGGTGTCCTGCTCGCCGTAGCTCATGATCGCGTGAAAGTCGAGGTTCACTCCCTGCTCGCCGATCAGCCCCGCCTCCCGGAGCCGGGGCTGCAGCGCCTCGAAGAACGCGATCTGCTGGGAGCGGCTGGTGCGGTAGGAGTAGGTCGTCAGATGCCAGGTCTTGGGCAGCACGTTCAGTCCGGCGAAGGCGCCCAGCGCCGGGTCGTGCACGACTGAGCGCACGTGGCTTCGCCGGCGGCGCCCTGAGAGCTTGAGCGCCAGCAGCGACAGCACCGAGCGGATCGCCGGAAGCTGGCTGGTGGACGGCCAGCCGGCCGCGTCGACCAGTCCGGGCAGATCGAGCGCGACCAGCTCCGGGACCAACAGGAACAGGCCGGCGTGCTGGGTTTGGATCGTGCCCTCGGTCGGCCAGTCCTCTTCTGCGAGGACGCGCACCTTCTCCGCCGCCAGCCGTTCGGGCGCCGGCTCGGGCTTGTCCTGACGCAGCTTGGGCATCCGCGAGAGCCCTTCCTCGCGCAGGATCTCCCACACCGCCGTGCGCGACAGCGGCGTCCCCGCCCGTGCAAGCTCGGAGACGATCTCCTCGATCCCGTGCCGGGAGCGACGCAGCTCGAGCGCCCGCTCGCGGGCGGCATCCTTCTTGGGCTGACGCTTGGGCCCCGGCCGCGAGGCCTGGAACAGCTCTCCCACATCCGCCTGGCGGTACTGCGAGATCAGCGTCTGCACGCTCGCCTTCGTATAACCAAACCGCCCGGCGATCTCCGCCGCCGACAGCTCCTCCACGTAGTAGGCGCGCAGCGCCTCATACCGACGGTGCCCGGCGACCGTCGGCTTGGTGAAGCGGTCGTGTCCCGTCCGGGCCATCGCTCAGCCGATTTGGTGGACGATTCTACCGATATGGTTCCGCACCCAGCGGACGGAACGCGACGACGAACTCGCCGCCGTCCGGCGGAATACTGCACAACCATGGGATCATCGCCCCCCGGCGCTCGTCCACCGCGCTGCACTCAACCAGAGATAGCCCGAGAAGGATCCACCAAATGAGCTAAGCCCAGCTCCGTCAGGGCCGCCGGAAGCCCCAACTACCGCTACAGCCGCCGATCACAGACCACAGCGAAATCGGTGAACGAACCCCTCACCGATAATCGAGGCTA
>CAVSMB010000027.1:0-35742 GCA_963728925.1 uncultured Actinomycetes bacterium
GGGAAGCCGGCCCCGGCGGCCCGCCGGGCCGGAGTACGATCGTCCCACATGGCAGTCGAGGTGCAGGAGCAGGCCGCGATGCCCGCGGCGGTGCGAGCGCTTGCCGAGGAGCTCCTGACCAGCATGCCGGCGCTCGCGAAAGCCATGGCGGATCACCTCCACGCCACCATGCCCGAGCTGGCGGGCAGCGATGACGAGGAGCTGCAACCCAAGACGCGGGACAGCTGCGCCGCGAACATCGACCAACTGCTGCGGCTGATGAGACTCGGCGCCTCGCCCGATGCGTTCGTCGTGCCGGTGGACGCCGCCGAGTACGTGCGCTCGTTCGTGCGCCGTGGGTTCGGTGTCCCCGGCCTGCTTCGCTCCTACCGCCTCGGGCACGCGTGGCTGTGGGACCGGTGGTCGCACGAGCTCCAGGCTCGGATCGCGGACCACGACGAGCTCGCCGCGGCGCAGGATTCCAGCGCCGCCTTCATGTTCGCCTACGTCGACGGCATCTCGGACGTGCTGGTCGAGGAATACGGCACCGAGCGTGAACGCATGATGCGCGGCGTCGCGCAGCTCCGCGCTGAGACGGTCCGCGCGATCCTTGCCGGCGAGGCGATCGACGAGGAGGTCGCGGCCGGCCGGCTTGGCTACGAGCTGCGCCGGCATCACGTCGCGCTACGCGTGTGGAGCGCCACCAGCGAGGTGAGGGGGCTCGAGCGCGCGGCGGGCGAGGCCGCAGCGGCCCTCGGCGCCGGCGAGCCGCTCTTCTTGCCCTCCGGAGTCGCGCGCCTGGACGTGTGGTGCGGCTCCTTCGAGCCGGCGGCTACCGAACCGCTGGAGGCCTACCAGCCGCCACCAGGCATCCGAGTGGCCTTCGGCGCGCCGGGGCATCGTGTCGCCGGCTTCCGCCGATCGCATGCCGAGGCGGTGCAGGCTGCGCGCATCTCGGCGCTGGGCGGAGACGCTGCGCCGGCGGTCACCGGGTACCGGCATGTCGAGCTTGTGTCGCTGCTCGCGAGCGACCTCCCGCGCGCGCGGGTGTTCGTCGCCACTCAGCTCGGCCCGTTGGCCGTTCCTACCGAGCCGGCCGAGCGACTTCGCGAGACGGTCCGCGCATACCTCGCCGCCGGCTGCAGCAGCACCCGTGTCGCCAAGGAGCTCTTCGTCCACCAGAACACCGTGGCCAACCGCGTCAAGCGCGCCGAGGAGCTGCTTGGCCGGCGTGTAACCGACAGCTCCATCGAGCTGACCTGCGCGCTATCGCTCGTCTCTGCCCTGGGCCCGTCCCTGCTCAGCGAGGAAGCCGGGCGCGCCGACAACGCCGGTTAGGCCGGCGACGCCGTCGCGCGAGTATGCCGCGCCGCTTGTGGCGCGGCCACAGGGGTCGTCCGGAGCTCTGGGGCCACAACCCATTCCGGCCTCTCGAGCCCGCGCATAGCCTCGCCGGCATCGCTATGGAGCCCCCGACGACCGGAGATCAGCCACCGAAGGCAGTCATGCTCGAGACCGCTGGAGACATTCCCGTCGTGGGGCAAGCGGCAGACCAGGAGCAGGCAGGAGCAGGCCAGGAGCAGGCCAGGGAGCAGGCCAGGGTGTTCCCGGGCGCGACACGGAGCCGAGACGATCAGGCTTCGTGGCGTTGCCTGGGCCGCCAGGCACTGTGAAAGCAGATCGGTTCATGAGCAGCTCAGTTTCGACCGGGGCGTTCGCCGCCTACACCACCGCCCTCGGCGCCGACGCGGCAGCAGCCAGTGCGCTTCGATCCCTTGCTTTCGCGGCAGCCGCGTGAACGCGATGGAGCTTCGCCACCTCACGTACTTCGTCGCGATCGCCGAGGAGGGCAGCTTCTCCCGCGCCGCGGAGCGACTCTGGGTCGCTCAGCCTGGACTGTCGACCCAGATCCGCCGGCTCGAGGACGAGCTCGGTATACAGCTCTTCGAGCGCCACCCGCGCGGGGTCGAGCCCACCGAGGCCGGCGAGCTCTTCCTCGATCGCGCCCGGGCGGTGCTCGCCGCCGCCGAGGTGGCACGCTCGACCGCCCGCGACCTGCAGGCGGGTCTTATGGGCAGCGTCAGCCTGGGGGTCGCCACCGGCACGGAGTGGCGGCTCCTGCCCGCGCTCCTCGCGAAGATCGGCGCCCAGCGGCCCGACGTCGAGCTCACCGTCGTCGAGTCCTACGCGGGAACGCTGCTTCGCGACCTGCGCGACCGGAGGTTGGACGCGGTCGTTGCGCCGTCGACCTTCGGCACGGCCGACTTCGCGCAAACGCCCGTGGGACGCGAGCCGTGGCTGGTGCTCGCCGGTTCGGGGCATCGGCTCGCCGGAGGCTCGGGCCCCATTGCGGCAAACGAGCTGCGCGACGAAGCGTTCGTGGTAACGGGTCACCGAGACGGTGAGGCGTACGACCGGGCCGTTGCCAAGACACTCATGGCGGTCGGCGTCACGCCCGAGCTCCGGCGTGCCGGGTCGGGTCCCACACTCTTCGCCAGCGTCGCCTCGGGCGAAGCCCTCGCGCTGGCCACCTCGTCGTTCGCCGCCGGCGAGGGGATGGTCGCCCGGCCGCTGCAGCCCGAGCGGAAGGTCGGGTTCGCGCTCTTGCGGCGTGACGAACCGTCGCCGGCCCTCAAGGAGTTCATCCGCGTCGCGGAGACGATCGCCACGCCCGTCCGTCCAGCGCTCAGCGCGGTCGCCTGAGGCGGTAGGCCATGGGTGACGGCGAGACCAAGCAAGCGATGATCGAGTCCAACCTGGGCCTGGTCCACGCCCTGGCGGACGGTTATCGCGGGCGCGGCGTGCCGTACGACGACCTCATGCAGGAAGGAACCGTAGGTCTCATGCGGGCCGTCGAGCGATTCGACGTGGACCGCGGCGTCAAGTTCTCGACCTACGCTGCGTGCTGGATTCGCCACGCGCTGGTCGATTCGCTCGATCAGGCGCACCTGATTCGGATGCCGGCCAAGGCGCAGAGGAGCATGACGGCGGTCAAGCGGGCCGAGGGCGAGCTTCGCGGGCGCACTCGAGGTGCTCCGACCGCGGAGGCGGTCGCCGAGCACACTGGCCTCAGCGCCGAGCGCGTCCGGTCACTGCGCGGCGCAGCCCGAGTGACGGCCTCGCTATACGAGCCGATCGGCGAGGAGGCACTCCGCTGGCCGAGCTGATCGCCGACCGCGATGCGGTCGACCCCTGGCGCCACCTGGACCGGCTCGAGCTGCGCCGGCGCGTATGGTCGTCTCTCAAGGCCCTTCCCAAGCGCCATCGTGAGGTCGTGGTCCGGCGGTACGGCCTGGCCGGCGGGGAGGCGCAGTCGCACGCGCAGATCGCCGCTGCACTGGGGATCGGGGACGAGCGCAGCCGCCAGCTCGAGCGTGAGGCCCTGCGCCGACTGCGCGAGCTCGAGGCCGGCCAGGAACACGCCGCGTAGCGCTTGACCGCGCTACGCGATCTGCACGGCCAACCCACGTGTCCGATACGCAAAGCGCATCGGTGCATAACGCGCACGTCTGGGAACGGGCAGCCGCGCGCCCCAGGTTGGTGCTGCACGCACACGGACCACGGAGGCATGCAGTTCACCGCGATCGTCGGCGGCGTGAGCGGCGGCGGCACGCGCTTCCTGCGCGTGCTGCTCGCAACGCTCGACATTGCCGCGGCGGCCGTTGCGGTCATCTGGCCCGGTCCGACCGCCGAGGTGCTCGTCATCGTGATCGGCTTCTGGGCGATCTTCGGCGGCGTCGCCGAGCTGTGGGGAGCGTTCAGCCTCCGCTCAGGTTTGCTCGGGGTAGCCGGCGTCCTGTCGGTCCTGGCCGGCGTCGTCCTGATCGCCTCTCCCGGCATTAGCGCGGTCTCGCTCGCGATCATCATCGGGATCTACCTCACCGTGTACGGGATCTTGCTGCTCGTCGCCGCGGCGATGGCTCCCGCCGGCGGGCATGTCGGCGATCCGCTGACGAGCGGCTGACCACCAAGCCTCCAACCCGAGAAGCACGCGATCCGCGGCCTGAGCGGGCAACGAGCCCGCTCAGGCCGTGGCTTGAGCGAGGCCGGTCCGATTCCTGTGGTCTGGCGGGAGGGATCAGGACGCTTGCCCGGCACTGGCTTCGGAGCGCCCACGATCGCCGGGCAATCAGCCCATCCCGGAGACCAATACGCGAGACGTATGGCGCAGCGCCCCAGGGTTATACGAAATCGACGGCCGCGACCGCATGCTCTGCAAACACCCCCAAGCCCAGGAGGACCGCATGTCGTCGTTATCGGACAGCTTCAGGAAGCTCGCAGACCAGATCGACGAGGCCGACGCCAATGTCAAGACCGCTTCGTCACAGGGCAAGGCCGAGCTGCAGGCCAAGGTGGACGAGGCGCGCAAGCGCGCCGACGAGCAGTCGGCTCAGCTTCGCGCCAGGGCCGAGGAGGCCTCCGATCGGGCCAGCAGCGGCTGGCAAGAGGTCCAGAACGACTGGAACGTGCACGTCGATCGCCTCCGTCAGCACATCGACCAGAAGAAGGCCGACCTCGACCGCAACGAGGCGGAGCTCGACGCGGAGTACGCGGAGAGCGACGCGGCGGACGCGATCGACTTCGCGGCGGCCGCCATCGAGGAGGCGCAGTACGCGGTCCTCGATGCCACGCTCGCTCGCGCCGACGCCGACGCCCTCGCGACGACCGCTTAGCGCGACCGATCGACACGACCCGCGACCGGGTTAGGCGATCACGTTGACCACATCAACCAACGGACCCGCGGCCGGGCCTCGCCCGGCCGCGGGTCGGCTTCACCGCTGGGTCCTGCCGGTCAAGCTGCCCAAACCCGTCAATCCGGCGCTGGTGGAGCAAGCCGAGGACCGCGCCGAATACGCACAGAACCGGCTCGCGGACAAGATCACCGCGTTCTCGGGCTCGATGGCTTTCGTGTACATCCACGTCATCTGGTTCGGATGCTGGATCGGCTTCGGCGTCGAGAAGTACCCGTTCGGCCTGCTGACGATGATCATCTCGCTCGAGGCGATCTTCCTCTCGACCTTCGTCATGATCAGCCAGAACCGGGCCGACGCCAAGCGGCAGGTGGTCGCCGACGAGGAATGGAAGACCGTGCAGCAAGAGGACCGGCAGAATGAGCAGCTGCTCCACCTCTCGGAGCAGATCCTGGCGCTCACGAGCGAGATCCACACTTCGGGCCGTCCGACGCAGACCGATCCTCAACAGAACGGGCGGCTCCTCGAGCGCGCGAGGCGCACGCTCGCCGAGGTCCGGCATCAATCCACCTGAGACTTCGGCGGGAACCCGCATCGCCGCGGCGTTCGTCGCGGGGAACCTGATCGCCCTTCCCGTCGCTGCGCTCAGCTCGTGGTGGCTCTTTCCCCTCCTCGCGTGGGACTTCGCGTGCATCATCTACGAGTGCTGGGTCTGGCGGACGATCTGGAGTCGCGACGGCGCGAGCACCGCGAAGGTCGCCGTGCGAGTCGATCCCACCCGCCCGGTTGCCGACGTGCTCGTCCAGGTGGCGGCGGTCGCCAGCCTGGTCGCGGTCGGGGTGGTCCTCGGCCAGGCGGCGGACCGCCATGGTGCGGAGCAGGTCCTGCTTGCGGCCCTCGGAGTGGTGTCGGTGGCGCTCTCGTGGGTGGTCGTCCACACCGTGTACACGCTGCGCTACGCCCGGCTCTATTACACGCCGCCCGTAGGTGGCGTCGAGTTCAACGGCCCGGAGGAGCCGCGCTTCAGCGACTTCGCGTACCTCGCCTTCACCCTCGGTATGACCTTTCAGGTCTCGGACACGAACCTGCAGACCAACCGCTTCCGCAAGCTCGCGTTGGGCCAGTCGCTGCTGTCCTACTTGTTCGGGACGGTCATCGTCGCCGCGACGGTGAACCTGATCGTGAGCCTGGGCTAGGACGCCGCCGGGTTCTCGAGCACGAGCGCCACGCCCTGGCCCGAGCCGACGCAGACGCAGACGCAGACGCCGAGCACGCCGTACCGGGCCTGGCGCTCGCCTAGCTCGGTGGCGAGCGTGAGCACGTAGCGCGTCCCGGACGATCCGAACGGGTGGCCGATCGCCACCGCGCCGCCGATGGCGATCTGTCGCCCGGAGTGATGACGCCGTAGCCGGCCACTGCTCGTGCCGCTGCTCGCGCGAGCCCAAACGGCGCAACCATCGGACCCTCCGCGCGTTCTGGGATGACGGAGCTCCACTGGATCTCCGCCGAAGCCGCCGCGCGCTATGCGGCCGGCTCGGGTCCTTCTCAGCCAGACCTCCCTCCGTGTCCTCGCCCCCTCGACCTCTCCCCACCGTTTTCGCGCCCGCCGGTGTCGCGGCGCGGCCGGGCAGGGCCCCGGCCGCGCTCGTGGCGTCGATAGCGCTCGCCCTCGCCGCCCTCGTCGCACCGCAGGGCGCCCTCGCCGCGCCGCGCGCGGTGCTCGCCGACCCGGCGAACCTCGGCCGCGGGCCCGCCCCCGTGCAGGACAGCGTGCTTCGCGGCGGGGCGCCAACCGCCCGCAGCGCGACGCTGCGGGCCGATCCCGTGCGCTCTGACCGCGGCGACGTGGTTCGCATCGCCGTGTCGGCGCGCTTCGGCGGTCAGGGTCGCGGCGCGGCGAAGAGCTGGGCGAACTTCTTCGCCGGGCTGCTCCACGGCTCCGAGCTCAAGCAGCTGAAGGTCTACTTGGCGGCGGTGAGCGAGGTCCGGGCCCTCTGCGGGCGGCGCTCGGACGGGTGCTACTCGCCGCGCGACCGCACGCTGGTGATCCCGGGCGAGCGCCCGCCTGACGGCGTAGCGCCCGAGGAGATCGCCGCCCACGAGTACGGGCACCACATCGCCAACTCCCGCAGCAACGCGCCGTGGCCGGCGCTGGACTGGGGCACCAAGCGCTGGTCGACGAACCAGGCCATCTGCCAGCGGGTGCGCGCTCGCGAGGTCTTCCCCGGCGACGAGGGTCGCCGGTACCGGCTCAACCCGGGCGAGGCGTTCGCGGACTCCTACCGCGTGCTCGTCGGCGGCGCCTGGTCGGGACTCTTCGACCGGTCGTTCGCGCCCAACTCCGCCGACCTCGCGCTCATACGCCGGGACATCCTCGACCCGTGGCGCGACAACCGCGTCGAGGTGCGCCGCGGCTCCTTCTCGCCCGGCGGCCTCTCGGTCCAGCGCTTCGGACTCGCCGTCGCGCTCGATGGCCGCCTCAAGCTTTCGCTGAAGGGCGAGCGCGGCCAGGACCTCGACCTCTACCTGCTCGACGGAGCCGGCCGCCGCCTCTCGGCCAAGGACAACGCCGGCCCAGAGGAGGCGGTCACGGGGGACCTCTGCGGCCTGCGGCGCGTCACCGTCGCGGTGCGACGGGCGAAGGGCGCCGGGCGCTTCCGCCTGGAGGCCTCCCACCCCTGACCGGGGTCGGGCAGTAGCCTGCCGCACGTGGCCGGCAGCGCATCGGGATCTCGCGACGCCCCGCTGTTCGGCGTCCACGCGCCGGCGCTCGAGCTCGCCGCCGCCGGCCTGTGCCTGGCCTGCGCGGGCGCCGTCGCCGTCGGCGCGGTCGCCGGGAATGACGCTGCCGTCGGATCCGACGGTCCGGTGCTTTGTCCCTTCCGGCTCCTCACTGGCCTTCCCTGTCCCTTCTGCGGGATGACGCGCAGCCTGCTCGCGCTGGGCCGCGGCGACGTGGCGGCGAGCGTCGCCTTGCACCCGCTCGGGCCCGCGGTCGCCCTGCTCGCCGTCGTCGGCCTCTGGCGCTTCGTGCGCCCAGCCGTTCGCCGTCGCGGTGGCGGCGTCGCGGCCCGGCTTCCGCGCAGCGCGCCGCTCGCTGTCGCCGCCGCCTTTGCCGTCGCGTGGGTCCTCACCCTCTCCCACGGCCCCCTATGAGCCAACCGCCCTTCGGGCCACCCCAACCGCCCTTCGGGCCACCCCAGCCGCCCTACTCCGGCCCGCCGCCCCAGCCGCCCCAGCCGGGCCAGCCGCCGTACCCGCCCTACGGCGGCGTCCCACAGCGCGAGACCGCGCCGGGCGCGATCGTCGCGCTCGTGCTGGGCATCGTCGGCGTGATCTTCTGCCAGGTCGCAGCGCCCTTCGCATGGGTGCTCGGCCGCCGCGCGGAGGAGACGATCGCGGCCGAGCCGCAGCGCTATTCGGGCAAGGACCTCGCGACCACCGGCAAGATCCTCGGGATCGTCGGCACGGTGCTGCTGATCCTCGCGGTAATCGCCGGGATCGTCCTGATCATCGTCGCCATCGCGACGAGCTCGAGCTGAGCGGGGGGAAGGGCGCCTTGCGATCGGCGTGATCAGCGACCGCCGCGATCAGCGCGGTCAGAGCGATCGGGGTGATTGGCGCGATCGGCCGTTGAGCGGCAACGCGCCAGTTTGTCGAACCGTGGCATCCCTCGTCGTCGTGTGATCGAGTGCGGCGACCGGCGCCGCACCGCACACGACCCCAGGAGGCTGCCCCATGAAGTACCTGCTGACGATCTACGGTGACGAGTCCGGGTTCGAGGACGTCAACGAGGAGGACGGCCGCCAGATGCTCGAGGCCTATACCCGCTTCGGCCAGGAGGCCGGCGAGGCCGGCGTGCTGCTCGGCGGCGAGGGCCTGCAGCCGACCGCGACGGCGACGACCGTGCGGGTGCAGGACGGGGATCGCGTCGTCACCGACGGGCCCTTCGCGGAGACCAAGGAGCAGCTCGGCGGCTACTACCTCGTCGAATGCAAGGATCAGGACGAGGCGATCGAGTGGGCGGCGAAGATCCCAGGAGCTCAGCACGGATCGGTCGAGGTACGGCCCGTCATGGTCTTCGCGCAGGACTAGCGTCACCCACGCACGAGGCCGTCGACCGCCTGTTCCGGGAGGAGTCGGGGCGGGCGGTCGCGAGCCTCATCCGAGCGCTGCGCGACTTCGACGCGGCCGAGGAGGCCGTCCAGGAGGCGTGGCTCGTCGCGCTCGAGCGCTGGCCGGCGGACGGCCTGCCCGACAACCCGCCCGCGTGGATCATCACGACCGCGCGCAACAAGGCGATCGACAGCCTGCGCTCCGAGCGGCGGCTGGAGCGCAGGCGCGAGGCGCTCGCACGCCTCGAGCAGGCGCTCGGCAGCCCCAGAGACGGCGAGGACGAGATCGTGACCGAAATCCCCGACGACCGCCTGCGGCTGATCTTCACCTGCTGCCATCCCTCGATCGCGCCCGAGGCGCGCGTCGCCCTCACCCTGCGCACGCTGGGCGGGCTGACCACGGCGGAGATCGCCCGCGCCTTCCTCGTGTCGGAGACCTCGATGGCGCAGCGCCTCGTCCGCGCGAAGCGCAAGATCCGCGACGCCGGGATCCGCTACGAGGTGCCTGCCGCCGCGCAGCTCCCACGGCGCTTGCCCGCCGTGCTCGCGGCGCTGTACCTGATCTTCAACGAGGGCTACGCCGCGACGAGCGCCGAGCGGCTCGTGCGCGCCGAGCTCTGCGCCGAGGCGATCCGCCTGACGCGGATGCTCGTCTCGCTGCTGGCCGACGAGCCGGAGGCGCGCGCGCTGCTGGCGTTGATGCTCCTGCACCACTCGCGGCGGGCCACGCGGCTCGACCCCGACGGCGCGCTCGTCCTGCTCGAGGACCAGGACCGAACGGCGTGGGATGCCGCGATGATCGCGGAAGGGGCGGGACTCGCCGCGCGGGCGGCGCGCGCCAACCCCATCACCCCGGGTCCCTACGCGCTCCAGGCCGCGATCGCCGCCGAGCACGCCCGCGCGCCCACGGCGGCCACGACAGACTGGGCGCGGATCGCCGTTCTCTACGGCCGCCTCGCCCAGGTCGCGCGCAGCCCGGTGGTCGATCTCAACCGCGCGGTCGCGGTGGCCATGGCCGACGGGCCCGCTCCCGGTCTCGCGCTCGTCGAGCGCCTTGCCCCCGAGCTGGACGGCTACCACCTCTTCCATGCCACGCGAGCGGACCTCCTGCGACGCCTGGGCCGCGACGAGGAGGCCTCGGCGGCCTACCGGCGCGCGGCCGGGCTGGCCACCAACCCCGTCGAGCGCGCGTTTCTCGAGAGCCGGCTCGCGGGGCCGGGCTAGCCCGCTCGCTGGGCCGCCGGCTCGCTGGCCACCGGCTCGCGGGGCCGGGTAGCCGTCAGTCGCCGATCTCCGCGCCGCCGGCGATCCGCTCCGGCGTCGGCGCGTCGAGCTCGACGCGCCCGCGCACGACGATGCCGGCGCCGAAGGTCACGTCGCCGCGAACGACGAAGCGCTCGCACTCCAGCAGCGAGGGCGGCCCGTGGGGAAAGCGCCGGTCGAAGTCGCCGATGAGCCGGTAGTGCGCGGGGTCGAGGTCGACGAAGAGCGGCGGAAGCGTCCGCGCAGGGTTGACCGCGACGTGTGCCTCCTCGGTGAGCACGTAGACGTCCGAGCGCAGGCCGAGAAGGTCGTTGGTCGTCTTGACCGGGGCGAAGCGCTCGCGGGGCACGCGCAGCGCGCGGGCGCCGTCGAAGACGCCGATCGCGGCGCCCATCGCCGTCTCGATCTGGAGGACGTCGGGCGAGGCGGGGTCGCCCGGGTCCACCGTCTTGCGGTTCACGATCATCGGCAGCCCTAGCACGCCGTCGCGCTCGCGCAGCAGCGCGTCGAGGGCGCGAAGGTCGACCCAGAGGGTGTTGGTGTTGAAGTAGCGCCAGCGCTCGGTGTCCTGGAAGGAGTCGAGGTCCTCGCCGGGGGTCTGGGCGATCTCGCGCAGGACGAGGCCCTCGCCAGCTCGCCGGGCGGCGAGGTGGCCGCCCTTGCGGTCGGCCTCGGTGCGGTCGGCGACCTCCATGAGGAACGGCATCTCCTCGCGCGCGAACCAGGCGAGGATGCGCGGCTCGAGCACCGCGCCGAGGTTGTCTATGTTCGACACGAACGCGTAGCGGTAGCCGGCCTCGAGCAGGCGCGCGAGCATCCCGGAGGTGACGAGCGCCGCGTAGAGATCGCCGTGGCCGGGGGGCGCCCACTCCAGGCCAGGCTCCTGGGGCCAGCTCGCGGGCTCGAGGCGCTCGGTTAGCAGCTTGGGCTCACGGTGCTGGACGAAGTCGAGCGGGACGTCCTGGCCCTCCAGCAGCCGGTCGTGGCGCTCGAGCGCGCGCAGCGTCGGCTTGCGGGTGGCGAAGCTGTTCATGAGCACGAGCGGCAGGCGCACGTCGCGACGGCGGCGAAGCTCGACGACCTGGCTCGCGACGATGTCCAGGAAGCTCGAGCTTCCCCTCACGGGCAGGAGCGACTTGGGGCCCGTCATGCCCATGCTCGTCCCCAGCCCGCCGTTGAGCTTGAGCACGACCGCGCGCGCGAGCGCCGCCTCCTCGCCCCCGGGGTCGGAGGGCAGGTCCTGCGCCGAGGGAAGCTCGGAGACCGGCTCGAGGTCTGCGTCCGGCAGCAGCCCCGACTCGCCCTGCTCGAGCTGGCGGTAGTAGTGGCGGAAGGTGGCGACGAAGGCGTCGGGCACCTGCGCCGCCGCCATCTTCTCCTCGGCCGCCCGCAGGCCGTCCTCGCTCATCGGTCGCATGCTTCCAGACTCGCCAAGCCCCGGCCGTGCCCTACCCTGCGGGTATGTCCCCACACCGCGCATCGGCGCGCGGTGGCATCCTGATCACCGTCGCTGGCATCGTCCTCGCGGGCGCCGTGATTCTCGCCGTGCCGTCGCTGCGCGAGGCCGTGTCGAGTGCCCTGGGTGGCGACACGGACGAGCTGCGCAACGAGCTGCGCGGGGCCGGTGTCGGCGGCGTGCTCGTGCTCTTCGGGCTGATCCTCGCCCACACCGTGGTCTTCTACCCCGCCGAGATCGTGAACGCGGCCGCGGGCTACGTGTACGGATTCGGGCCTGCGCTCGCGCTGTGCATGACCGGCTGGACGATCTCGGCGATCGCGGGCTACGCGATCGGGCGCTGGGCGGGCCGCCCGCTGGTCTACCGGCTGGTGGGCGAGCGGCGCTTTGAGCGGGCCGAGCGCGCGGTCGACCGCGTGGGCATCCCCGGGCTGCTCGCGGCGCGGCTCATCCCGATCCTTCCCTTCAGCGTCGTCTGCTACGTCTTCGGCGCGGCGCGCGTGTCCCTGTGGCGCTACACGTGGACCACCTTCGTCGGGACCCTGCCGCTGTGCGCGACCGTTGTCTACCTCGGCGGCAGGCTCGACACGCTGTCGGTCAACGATCCGGCCGTGTGGCTCGCCACCGTGATCGTCGTGGTCCTGCTGCTGTCCGGCCACCTGCTTCGCGGCCGCCTGCGAGAGCCGCGCGAGCCCGAGGGCGCTCAGGCCGCGAGTACGACGAGCGGCCCCGAGCCGCCCTCGACGGGATCGGGCGGCGAGGTCAGCTCGAGCCCGCAGCCGCACTCGCACGCCAGGGCGAGCACGTCGCCCAGCGGGCCGTAGGCCTCGAAGACCTCGGCGCAGCCGGCGTCCGAGCAGAAGAGGAAGGCGTGGACCAGGCCCGCAGCGTGGCGGGCACGGCGGACGGAGCCGCGGAGGCCGCTACGCCGCGCCGTCGAGCGGCGCCGCGCTCACCTCGCACGCGCCCACGCGCGCGCCGCTCGCGGCGGCCTTGGCCGCGAAGAGCTGTGGCCCGGTCATCGCCGCCGCCTCCGGCGAGCCGGCCGAGACGAGGAAGCTCGCGTCGCGCGGGCCGTCGCCCGCCTCCCCGGGCGCCGGCCGGCGCCAGCACCCCCTCACCTCGACTCGGCACAGCATCGTCGGACCTCCTCGTCGTCGTGCACTCCCCGAACGCAGCCCGGCACGATGGCGCGTGGGCCGCTCCACCGCTGCGGACCAGCGGTCCGAGCCTCGTCCACCGGCACTGGACCGGCGGTCGGTCTGGAAGGATCGTCGCGTGCCCCGCGCGTGCGCCGTCATCGTCCCGGTCGTCGCCCTGCTGGCGCTGGCGTTGGCCCTCGCGCCGGCCGCGTCGGCCTGGTCGGTCCAGCGCTGCAACGGCGAGGCCTCGCTGTGCGACCGCCGGCTCGAGCAGGTCGTCCTTCCGGCCACCCACAACTCGATGTCGGCGCAGTCGCTCGGCTTCCTCCTCCCCAACCAGCCCGTCGGGATCCCCGACCAGCTCGCCGACGGCGTCCGCGGCTTCCTCGTCGACACCTACGCCGGCGTGCGCCGTCGCGACGGGGTGGTGGTGACCGGCGGCGCCGCCAGCGCGGGGCGACGCGCGATCTACCTCTGCCACGTTCGCTGCGAGCTCGGGGCGACGCCGTTGCTCGACGTCCTCCGCGCGATGACGCGCTTCCTCCACCGACACCCGAGCGAGGTGCTCGTGATCGTCAACGAGGACCACGTGTCGGCGGACGACTTCACGAAGGTCGTCAAGCGCAGCGGGCTCGCGCGCTACGTCTACCGCGGGTCCGCCGGGCCGCGCTGGCCGACCCTGCGGCGGATGATCGCCTCGCGGGGGCAGGTCGTCCTCCTCGCCGAGAGCGACGTCCGCGGCGCACCCTGGTACCACCCCGCCTACGAGGGCATCGTCCAGGAGACGCCCTACAGCTGGCCGCGGGTCACCCAGCTCACCGATCCCACGATGCTCGCTGCGAGCTGCCGTCCCAACCGCGGCGGCCGTCGCGGCTCGCTCTTCCTCGTCAACCACTGGTCGCCGCCTTCGGTCCCGACCGACGCGACGTCGCGCCGGGTCAACGCGACCGGCGCGCTGGTGCGCCGGGCGAGGGAGTGCCGCCGCCTGCGCGGCCGGCAACCGACCCTGCTGGCGGTCGACCGCTACCGCGTCGGCGGTCTCTTCACCGCGGCGCGCAAGCTGAACGCGCAGCGGCGCTAGACGGCCGCCTCCACCAGCGCGAAGACGCGCGTCGGGGAGCCCGTCCCGCGCACGAGCTTCAGCGGCGCAACGATGAGCACCGCGCCGGTGGGAGGAAGCCGCGCGAGGTTGGCGAGCTGGGTCAGCCCGTAGCGGCCGTTGCCCATCAGGTGGAAGTGGGCCGGGAAGACGGGATCGAAGCCGCCCGCCGCGCCGGCGTCGATCCCGACCGTCTCGACCCCGAAGCCGACGATGCCGCGCTCGGCGCCCAGCCAGCGCGCCGCGTCCGCGTCGGGCCCCGGCGTGACCGGACCCTCGGGCCCCGCGTTGAGGAACGCCTTGGCATCGTGGGCCCGGGCGTCCCAGCCCGAGCGGAACAGCACCCACGCCCCGGAGGGGATCGTGCCGTGCTCGGCCTCGAAGGCCTCGAGGTCGGCGACGGTCAGCAGGTAGCCGGGATCGTCGGCCACCTGGGCGGAGCGGTCGATCACCACGGCCGGGGCGACGAGCCGCGCGGGCGCCACGGAGGCGACGTCCTCCCCGTCGCGCCCGCTGATCCAGTGGATCGGCGCGTCGAAGTGCGTCCCGGTGTGCTCGCCGAGCTCGAGAACATCCCACCCCCACGCCGGGCCCGCGTCGTCGTACCGGCTCAGCGGGCGTCGCGCGAGCGGCGGCGTGTTCGCGAACGGCTCGGGCAGCTGCAGCACGGGCGTGTCCTCGCTGAGCGGCTGGGTGAGGTCGACGACGGTGACCCTCCCGTCGGCGAGGGCCTGGAGCAGGGCGGCGGTGGACGGCTGGGACATGGGGCCTCCTGGATGGTCAGCGGAACGCGTCGGCGAGCCAGTCGGCGCGGACGGCGGGATCGACCTTCGCGTCGACGAGCAGCGGGCCGGCGCCGTCGCGCAGCCACCCGACGACGGGCCCGAGGTCGGCGGGCTCGCGCACCCTGAGGGCGGGGACGCCCGCGGCGCGGGCCAGCGCGGCCAGGTCCACGTCGGGGAAGCGAACGGGCTCGAGGTCGTGGCCGAGCGGGCCGAAGTGGTGCACCTCGGCGCCGTAGGCCGCGTCGTCGTAGACCACGACGAGCAGCCGTGCGCCGACGCGCGCCGCCGACTCGAGCTCGGCGAGGGCGAGGAAGAGCCCGCCGTCGCCCACGGCGGCGACGGTCACGCGGCCGGGCTCGGCGATCGCGGCGCCGATCGCGCACCCCAAGGCGAGCCCGACGGCCTGGAACCCGTTGACGAACAGCCACGCCCGCGGATCGTCGACGCCGAGGTACATGGACGGCCACCCCGTGAAGTGACCCGAGTCGACGACCATGGTCTTGTCGGCCGGGAGCAGGTCGGCGAGCGCGATGGTCAGCGTGCGGGGATCGATCGTCCCTGCCGCCGTGCCGCCCTCGACGGGCTGGTCGCGCCACCGACCCGTCGCGATGCGGTCGTGCAGCTCGCGCGTTCGGAAGCCCGGCTCGCCGGCGGGCTGCGCTGATCGGAGTGCGGCGAGGAGCGCGGCAGCGGTTTGCGTCGCGTCGCCGACGACGGCGCGGGCGACCGGCTGGTTCGCGCCGATCGCGCGCGGCTCGACGTCGACCTGGATCAGCGTCGTCCTCTCGCCGATCAGCGTCCCGTGCCGCGTGGTCCAGTGGTTGAGCGAGGCGCCGACGGCCAGGACGACGTCGGCCTGGGGCAGCAGCTCGGCGGCCAGCGGCGTGCCGAACCCGCCGGCGATGCCGAGCGCCCACGGCGACGAGGCGAAGAGGCCGTGGGCGACGGCCGTTGTGGCGAGCAGTGCGCCGCACGCCTCGGCGAGTCGCTCGAGCGCCGGCCCAGCGTCGGCCAGCGCCGCGCCGCGTCCGGCGATTACGATGGGCCGGCTCGCCGCCGCCAACAGCTCGGCGACCGCCGCGACGTCGGCGGCCCGCGGCGCGGGCGCGGCCGGGATCGGGACCGCCGCGGCCTTGCCCGCGTCCGTGGGGTCCTCCGCCGGCCGCGCCTGGAGGTCGATCGGCAGGTTGAGAAGGACCGGACGCCGCTCGAGCTCGGCCCGCCGAAGCGCGCGCGCCGCGTCGGCCTCGGCGCTGGCGGGCGAGTGGATCCGCTCGGCTGGCGCGCCGACCGAGGCCGCGAGCCCGGCCTGGTCGATGCGGAAGTTCGAGGTCAGGGCGGCAGCGGGGGTGTCGCCGGCGAGGACGAGCAGCGGCGTCCTGCTCTTGGCGGCCTCGGCGAGCCCGGTCACCGTGTTGGTGAGGCCCGGGCCCTGATGGACCGAGCAGATCCCGACGCGGCCGGACACGCGCGCCCAGCCGTCGGCCATCCCGACCGCGCCGCCCTCGTGACGCGCCGCCACGAAGCGGGCGCCACCACGCCGCAACGCGTTGGTGACGACGAGGTTGCCGCTGCCGACGAGCCCGAAGACGGTGTCGACCCCGAGCGCCGCGAGCCGCTCGCCCACCGCGTCGGCGACCGAGCGCTCCGGCGGTCCGGTGCGGGTCACGGCGACTCCGGTGCCCGCTCGAGCCCGGCGCCGAGCGGGCGCTGGAGGATCACGGTGTCGACCCAGCGGCCGAGCTTCCACCCCACGCCGCGCAGCGTGCCCTGCTCAGCGAAGCCGAGCGACCGGTGCAGGGCGATCGAGGCCTCGTTGGCGCTGTCGCCGATCACCGCCACCATCTGGCGATGGCCGGCCCGCTCGCTGCGGGCCACGAGCTCGGCGAGTAGCCGGCGGCCGATTCCGCGCCCGGTCGCGGCGGGATCGAGGTAGAGCGAGTCCTCGACGGTGAACCGGTAGGCCGCGCGCGGCCGGTAGGCGGCGCAGTAGGCGAAGCCCACGACGCTCTCGCCCTCCACGGCGACGAGGTAGGGCAGCCCCGCGGCGACGGTGCCCTCCCAGCGGCGCCGCATCTCTTCCACCGGCGGCGCCTCGAGCTCGAAGGTCGCCGCGCCCGTGCGGACGTGGTGGGCGTAGATCGCCTGGACGGCCGGGACGTCGGGTGAGCCGGCGTCCCGGACGGTGACGGTCATCGCGCGCGAAGGGTAGCCCGCCCCGATCGCCCGGGGCCTTGACCGAACACGAGCGCGCTGCGTAGGGTCGGTCACGATGCGAGCTCTGGCGCGGCAGATGGCAGCGCCCTGGCCTCCGCTGCAGTTTCCGGAGGGCACCTACCCCGACTACCTGCACGGCGACCAGCCCCCGCGAAGCACGCGCTACGGCGAGGCGGTGCTGGGCTACTCGCTCGTCCAGACCGGGCTGCGCGAGTCCGACGAGGCGATGATCGACGCCGGCCTGCGCGGGCTGGAGTGGTTCGTGCGCCGGCGCGACCTCCAGCGCGACCATCCAAGCGTGTTCGCGAACGCCTTCGTGGCGAGCGCCTACAACCTCGCTCGCCGCCGGCTCGACGACCACCCCCGCTTCGCCGGCGCGCGGACCGTCTGGGAGCGCTGGCTGCGCCGCGCGGAGCTGCTGTGGCTGCCCGACACCGGGCGCTACGGCAACAAGTACCTCGTCGAGGCGATCGCGGTCCTCGAGCTGCTGCGCAGCGGCCTGGACGGCGGCGAGCCGGGGAGCATCCTCGCCGACCGCGACCGCTCGCAACGCCGGGCCGAGCGCCTGCTCGTGCTGCGCGTGCCGCGCATGGGCAACCGCGAGCGCTTCCCGCTCGGCCGCCAGCCCGGCTTCGTCCTGTCGGACCCGAACGCCGGCAGCCCGCTCGCCTACCACGGCCTGTCGCTCGGCATGTACGCCCGCGGCCTGGACCTGATCGGCTCGCAGGCGACGGGCTCCGCCCACGGCACGCTGCGCGCGGTCGCGCACTGCTCGACCGTGCTCGCGGCACCCGACGGCGACCTCGCGTACGTCGGCCGCTCCCAGGAGCAGGGCTGGGCGCTCGCCCTCACCGTCTACGGCGCGCTCTCCGCGGCGGCGCTCGAGCGCCCCGACGCTGCGGCGAACCTCCGCCGGCTGGCCGCGCGCGCCCTGCGACGGCTGCGCGACGCGCACGGGACCGGCCCGAAGGGCTTCTTCATCACCCCGAGCCTGCGCCCGGACTACCGCGGCACGCACGGCCTGGACAGCTACGCCGCGGCGATCGGCTACAGCGGCCTGACGCTCGCCGCGCTGAACTGGGCCATCGACCGCTTCGGGGAGGACGATCCCGTGCCCGAGCCCGAGGCGATCGACGCGCGAGCCGCCCCGCGCGCCTACGAGATCCACCCGGCGAGCCCGCGCAACGACCTCACGATCTCTCGCGGGCGGAACTGGTTCGCCATCCGCTCGGCCGCCAGCAGTCGCGCCGAGGACCTGCGCTACGACTTCGGCCTCGTCGGGCTCAAGGCGCCGGACGACAACGGCGACTGGCACGACGTCCTGCGCCTGCGCGCTCACACCCACGACAGCGGCCCCGACAGCCTCGGGCCCGTGCTGCGGCGCAGCCGGGGCATCGGGCTCCCGGAGGCCGAGTCGGTGAGCATCGCCCGCGACGGCACCATCACCCTGACCGGCGGCTTTCGGACGGTGAGCGGGACGTGGCTGCGCCGTGGCGTGCGCTTCCGCTTCCAGCCGCTCGAGACCGGCGTCCGGCTGATCTTCCCGACCGAGTCGGGCGACCGGATCAAGTTCGGGGTCCTCTTCCGGGCCGGCTCCCACGATCCGCACGTCGAGAACGACCGCGTGTTCGACGACGAGCAGCTCGTCACCTTCAACCCCGAGGCGACGGTGGCCTTCGACGCCGAGTCCTACGCCTCGGGGACCGACGCGCGGCTCGTGCGCGCGAGCATCCTCTTCCCGGCGAGCACCGGGGACCCGGTGCACATCACGATCGGGCCGCGGTAGCCGTGGCACCCGCCTCCTCGGCGCCGTGGCGCGCGCTCGCGCGCGACATCGCCCGGCCGTGGCCGGGGCTGCAGAACGCCGACGGCACCTTCCCCGACTACGTGTTCGGCGGGCGCCCGGGCTTCAGCGCGCGCTACGGCGAGTCGATGCTCGGCTACGGGCTGCTCATGACCGGGCTGCGCGAGGGCGACGATGCGCTCATCGACGCCGGGCTTCGCGGGGTGGGCTACGCCGTGGGGCGCAGCGACCTGCAGCGCGACCGCCCCAGCGTCTTCGAGAACCTCGCGGTCGCAGCGGCCTACAACCTCGGCCGGCGGCGGCTCGCCGACCATCCCGGCTTCGCCGATCGGCGCGCCGCGTGGGCGCACTGGCTGCGCCTCGTCCGCCTGATCCGGGTCGACGCGACCCAGGTCTTCGTCAACAAGCAGGTCGTCGAGACCGCCGGCACGCTCGAGGCGCTGCGCACCGGCGTGCACTCCAGCGATCCGCGCGCGGTGCTCGGCGGTGACCGCGAGCGCGCGCGCGCGCTCGTGCTCCAGTTCGTCAACGAGCGCGTCCCGAACATCGCGCGGCGCGACGGCGTCGACGTCGACGGCGAGCACACGCTCGTGCTCTCCGACCCGGCGAGCAACCCACCCGCCTACCACGCGCTCAGCCTCGGCTTCCTCGCCCGCGCCGTCGACCTGCTCGGGCGCCGGGCCACGAGCGCCGCGCGGGTGGCGCTGCGGGACGTCGTGCGGGCATCGAGCCGGCTCGTCGCACCCGACGGGGACCTCGCCTACGTCGGGCGCTCGCAGGAGCAGGCGTGGACGCTCGCCTGCACGGCCTACGGCGCCGAGGTCGCGGCGACGCTCGGCGCGCCCGATGAGGAGCGCCGGCGGCTGCGCGGCCTCTCCGAGCGCGCCCTCGAGCGGCTGCGCGACCGCTACGGAGTCGGTGCTCAGGGACTGTGGATCGTCCCGGCCTTGGGGATCGACCCCGTCGCCGGCCTGCGCGGCCTGGACGGCTACGCGGGGGCCAGCGTCTACAACGGCCTGACGCTCGTCGCCCTCGAGTGGGCTATCGCCCAGATGCACTCCCAGACCCGCGACCCGGGCCCGCTGCCCGCCGACGAGCCGAGCGCCTACCGCCTGTCGCGCCGCGAGGGGGAGCTCGGCCTCGTGCGCTCCGGGGCGTCGTGGTTCGCCGTCAAGCGCGCGACCAGCCGGGCCGACTTCCAAGGGGACCTGCGCTACGACTTCGGGCTCGTCGCCTTCAAGCGCCGCACGGGCGGCGGCTGGGACGATCTCATGCCGTTGCGACCGCGGACGAAGGGCGAGCGGCCGGACTCCGCTGGGCCGGTCCTGCGCCGCGGCTCGACGCGCGCCGCGGCCTACGGCCGGCGCATGCGCGTGGACGGCGACGGCGTCGTGCGCATCGGCGGCGGCTTCATGACCCGAGCGGGGACGTGGCTGCGCAGCGGCGTCACGTTCCGCTTCGAGCCCGACGGCGACGGCGTCCGCATGACCTTCGGCGCCCGCGCGGGCGAGCGCTTCGAGTTCTCGGCCTTCTTCCGGGCGGGCGGCGCGCCTCCGGTCCCCGAGCCCCGCGGCGTCACCGACGGCGCGCTGCGCGTCCGCTGCTCGGAGCCCGTCGACGTCGCCCTCGACGCCGAGCCCTACGCCTCGGGCGCCGACCCCGCCCTCGTGCGGGCACGCATGACCTTCCGCGCCGCGGCCGACGGGCCGCTGTGGATCTCCTTCGCGCCGGCGTGAGCCCGCGATCGCCTCGTGCGAATCACCGCAGCTCGGCCAGCAGGCCACTGACCGTCTGCGGGCCGGTGAGCTGGCGGACGATGTGGCCGCGGGCGTCGAGCACGAAGGTCGTCGGCAGGCCCTTGAGGCGCCAGGGCGTCGTCGTGCGGCCGGCGTCGTCCTCGAGGACGGGGAAGCGCCAGTCGTGGCGGCGGACGAAGGCCTCGGCGCCCGCGTGGCTGTCGGACCAGTCGACGCCCACGAGCGCAGCCCGGCCGCGCAACGCGGCGGGCAGCCGTGCGAGCTCACCCGCCTCCGTGGTGCACGGCCCGCACCAGCTGGCCCAGAAGTGGACGATGGCCGGCTTGCCGCGCAGGTCGGCGACGCTCACCCGCGGCGCGACGAGCACGCGGGCCGGCAGCGCGGGCGCCCCGCGCTGCGCCGATGCGTCGTGAGTGCCGCTCAGCGCCTCGGCCGCGACCACCGCGGCGGCGAGGACCGCGACGACGGCGAGCGGGAGCAGGCGCCGGCGCATCGCTCACCTGGAGGCGAGGAGGGGCGTGTCGTGCGCGATCCACTCGGGCTTGAAGTTCGAGGGATAGAGCGCGAGCTGCGAGCCGCTGCCGGTGATCCCGTAGACGAAGGCCGAGTGGTCGACCTCGCGGGAGTCCGGCGTGCCCTGGGCCTGGACGCCGTATTTCTTCCAGACCGGCACGAGCTGCGCGCGCGAGCCGATCAGGTACTCCATTCGCCCGGTCATGTCGTGCGCAGCAACGAACCTGTCGACCGCCGCTGCGGTGTCGCCCTTGGGATCGACCGACACCGCGATGATCTGCGTCTTCGCCGCGGCTGCGGGCCCCATCTGCGCAAGCGCCGCGTGGAGGTTTCCGACGATCAGGGGGCAGACGTCTGGGCAGTGGGCGTAGATGAACGTCAGCAGGACGGTCTTGCCGCGGTAGCTCGCGAGCGACACGGACTTGCCGTTGGAGTCGCGGAGCGAGAACTCCGGCGCGGGGCGCGGCGGCGACGCCTGCGCCGGTGCGTCGAGCCTCGAGGTGCTGGCGGCGGCCTTCGTCGAGGTCGACGGCGAGCCACTCGACGACGAGCTGCCGCAGCCGGCCATGAGCCCGGCGGCCGCGAGCACACCGGCGAGCGTGAGGGCGAGGAGCTGATGTGAGCCCTGCATCGGGGACGGGGTACGGACACCGCCCGAGGTGCGTTCGGACGTCGGCTGGGTAGTCCTGCGTACATCGTCGCCTCCTTGTTCGAACGCGCCAACTCCACGCTGATCGGCGACCGATGACTACGGTGGGGTCAGCTCGTCGCCGACCCGGACGACCCCGGGCGAGGCGACGAGCGCGCCGACCGCGAGGCAGGCGTCGCGCTCGCCGGCGATGGTGCGCAGGACGTCGAGGTCGCGCTCGATGCCGTCGGGCTGCGGTCGCGTCGTCATGACGCAGCGGGGGATCTGGATGCGCACGTCGAGCAGCGCGTCGCCCAGGCCGACGCGCGAGCCGACGAGCCCGTCCTCGCCGTCGCCGTCGAGCACGACGTTGGACCGGAACCGGCGCCGGTCCCACGTTCCGATCGTCGCGGTCGAGACCAGCGAGACGCGAGCCTCGGCCTCGTCGTGGAAGGCGCCGGTGGCGCCCTCGAAGGGCTCCCAGGCGCTGGTCGCCTCGCGCTCGAAGTCGGTCGGGTTCTCGTAGCGCCGCGCGACCTGCGCATCGGCGGACCGCAGCGCGACGGGACGGGCCAGCCAAGCCGAGAGCGCGTCGTCGTCCGCGGCGACCGACCCGTCGGGCAGAGTGACCGCGACCCCGCCGTCCTCCCCCATCGCCGCGCGGGCGAAGAGCAGCTCGGGTACGCGCCGCGCCGTGAGGCCGAAGCCGGTATCGAGGTCGTAGATCGCGAAACGGCGATCCCCTTCGATCCCACCGTCGACCACCTCGGCTGCCTCGAGCCGCTCGCCTTGGAGCGACTTCACCGGGAAACGCCAGAGCTCGGCAACGCGCACGCGTTGACCCTACTGCGGCGTCCGAGGGCGAACGCGCCTAGCGAGGGCGCAGCCCGAGCACGAGCCGCTCGGCCGCGTCGGCGACGATCCGAGACGCTCGGAGCCGTCCTGGGCCGGCGCGTCGAGCAGCGCCTGCTTGTCGGCGAAGTGCCGCCGAGGAGCCCCGTGGCTCACCCCGACCTCGCGGGCGAGCTCGCGCAGGGAGAGCTCCCGGACGCCCCTCTGCCCCAGCGTCTGCTCGGCTGCGTCGAGCAGCGCCGCGCGCAGGTTGCCGTCAGCTACTTTCAACCCATGATCTCTTCCAAGTGGACCTCCAAGGATCTTCCCCGCCAGGACGGCCGGACCTTCGTGATCACCGGCGCCAACAGCGGCATCGGCCTCGCCGCCGCCAAGGCGCTCGGCGGTGCGGGCGCGCGCGTCGTGCTGGCCGTCCGCACGCCCGCCAAGGGCGAGCAGGCGGCGACCGCCATCCCCGGCGAGACCGAGGTCCGGCGCCTGGATCTCGCCGACCTCGAGTCGGTGCGCGCCTTCGCCGACGAGTGGGACGGCGAGCTCGACGTGCTCGTCAACAACGCGGGCATCATGGCGGTCCCCGAGCAGCGCACCAAGGACGGCTTCGAGATGCAGATCGGGACCAACCACCTCGGGCACTTCGCGCTGACCAACCTCCTGCTGCCCAGGATCGGCGACCGCGTCGTCACCGTCGCGTCCGGCGCGCACCGGACGGGGTCGATCAGGCTCGACGACCTCAACTACGAGAAGGGCAGCTACGAGCGCTGGCGCGCCTACGGCCAGTCCAAGCTCGCCAACCTGCTCTTCACCCTCGAGCTGCAGCGCCGCCTCGACCAGGCCGGCTCGGACCTGCGCGCGATCGCTGCGCACCCGGGCTGGGCCGCGACGAACCTCCAGGCGCGCACGGAGAACATCGTCCAGAACACCTTCATGGCGATCGGCAACAAGCTTCTCGCCCAGAGCGACGAGATGGGCGCCCTGCCGACCCTCTACGCTGCCACCCAGGACCTCCCGGGCTCGAGCTACGTGGGCCCGGACGGCTTCCAGGAGATGCGCGGACACCCGGCGCTCGCCGGCCGCAGCGCCGCGGCGAGCGATCTGGAGACCGCCGAGCGCCTGTGGACGCTCTCCGAGGAGCTGACGGGAGTGAGCTTCCCCCTCGCGTCGCGCGCTCAGGCCGCGTAGCGCTGAGCGGCGCGGGCGCGGGCCTTCGCGGCCTCGGCCTCGCGGTCCTTGGGCGGCGCGGCCGTCGACAGCTCGCCGAGCAGCTCGGCGGAGACCTCCGCCACGGCGTCGACGGCACGCTCGAAGGCCGCGGCGTTCGCCTGCGAGGGCTTCGAGAAGCCGCTGATCTTGCGGACGTACTGCAACGCGGCGGCCCGGACCTCCTCGTCGGTGGCGGGCGGCTCGAAGTTGTAGAGGGTGCGGATGTTGCGACACATGCCCGCAGCGTAGCCGCCCGGAGCGAACGATCGGCACCGGTTGCCGGTGATCCCGGGTCGTCTCGCGCCGCCGGCCTGGCCGGTGCCGCTCACGGGGCTGGACAGCCGCGGCCGCGCGCGGACCATCGCCCGTCCGCCCGGCGCCCTCGCGCGCTTGAACCGCGGCACGACGATCGAGGTCAGCCGGTTCCGCTTCGGCCGGCCGCTGATCTCGGTCCCGGCCGGATCCACCCTGCGCTGGGCGTTCCCGACAAGACCCTTCACAACGTCACCCTCGCCAACGGCCGTTGGGTTTCGCCTCGCTCAACCTCGGCGCGGGCGCCGGCTTCACGCAGCGCCTCAAGCGGCGGGGAACCTACCGGCTCTTCTGCTCGCTGCACCCGGTGCAGATGCAGCAGGTCGTGAAGGTCCGCTAGCTCGGAAGGTCGGCGATCACCGCCCGCGCCGCGGCCCGGCCCGGCGCGCCCGCCACCCCGCCGAGCGGCGCGGTTCCCGCGCCGCTCACGTAGAGCCCCGGCACCGGCGTGCGGTGCGAGGCCAGCGCCCGGGTCGGGCGCAGGGGGCCGAGCTGGTCGGGCGTCATGTCCAGGTACATCGGGTGCGCCCCGGGCCAGCGCAGCTCGCGCGCCATCGCCTCCGGGGTACGGACGGCGATCGCGCCGATGGAGTCGCGGAAGCCGGGCGCGCGGCGCTCCACCTGCTCGAGCAGGCTCTCGACGACCGCCGGTGCGGTGGCGTCCCAGCCGCCCTCGATCTCGAACGGCGCCGCCGGGCAGGCGAGGTAGACGGTGTGGCGACCGGGCGGCGCCAGCGTGGCGTCGAGCGCCGACGGGGTGAACGCGTAAGCGGGCGCCGGGAGGTGGATGCGGCGGTCCTGCGCCGCACGGAAGCCGGCCCGCAGCTCGTCGAGCTCGTCGACGTAGCTCTGCAGCCCGTTCCAGTCGCCCGGTCGCGCGCCGGCGTAGGGCGGCAGGCGGTCGACGGCGATGTGCGCGAGCATCTGCACGCTGTTGGAGCGCCGCGCGGCCGCGAGCTCCGCCCCGTCCGGTCCCTCCAGGGGCGGGTCGAGCAGCTCGAGCAGGGCGACGCGCGGGTCGAGCGTCGTCACGATCGCGTCGGCGCCGATCCGTTCGCCGGACTCGAGCGCCACCGCGCGGGCGCGCCCGGAGGTCGCGTCGATCCGCTCGACGCCCGCGTCGCAGCGCACCGCGCCGCCCGACCGCTCCAGCCGCGCCACCAGGGCGTCGGCCAGGCCCTGCGCCCCGCCCATCGCGTGCCACTGCCCGTAGCGGTGATAGGCGGCCTGCCAGAGGCCGAACGCCGCACCGCCCGGGTCGTCGGGACCGGCGCTGGCGTGGGCGGCGAAGGCGCTCACCGGGCCCCTCGTCAGATCGGAGGGCAGGCGCGAGCGCAGCAGCGTCCCGTAGGAGCCGAGCAGCGCGGAGACGAGGCGGCCCGGCCGCACCCGGATCGCGCGCAGCGCAGCCGGCAGCCTGCGCAGCAGAGTGCCGGTCTCAGCGCGGGGGCCGCGCGCTCCCATGCCGGCAGTCACGAGCTCGATGAGCGGCATGGCCTCGGCCATGAACGCGGCGTAGGCGGCGGCCTCGTCGCCGTCGAGCTCGGCGATCGACGCCACCGTCCGCTCGACGGAGCGGTGGAAGCGCACGCGCCGGCCGTCGGCGAAGACGGCGACCGCGAAGGGATCCATCTCGCAGTATTCGAGCCCCATCTCGGCGAGACCGAGATCGCCGGGGATGCCCGTCATGTTGATCAGGTTGTGCGCGACCGAGTGGGTGTCGAAGCGGTGGCCAGGGACGGTCTCATCGGTGCGCGACCCACCGCCCGCCTTGCCGGACTGCTCGAGGACCACCACGGCGTGGCCCGCCCGCGCGAGGTAGCACGCGCACACGAGCCCGTTGTGCCCCGCGCCGACGACGATGGTCTTCATCGGCAGACCGCCGCCGCCGCGATCACCGTTTCTTCACCGCATCGACCGGACGGTCGGGTATCGAGCAGGCGATGAGCGAGCAGCTGCCGCCCTTCGCCCGAGGCCTCACGGTCACGCCGCGGGCGATCGCCTACGCCCGCGACCGGCACGCCGACCAGAGGCGCCAGGTCGATGCGGCGCCGTTCATCCTGCACCCGCTCGAGGTGGCCATGCTCCTGCATGGTCGCGGATACGACGACGAGGTGGTCGCGGCCGGCGCCCTGCACGACGTGCTCGAGAAGACCTCCGCACAGCGCGGTGACCTGGAGGTCCGCTTCGGCGCGCGGGTGGCCGGCCTCGTGGCCGCCGTGAGCGACCCCGAGAGCGTCGAGGGCTACGAGGAGCGCAAGGCGGCCCTGCGCCGGCAGGTGGCGGCGGCGGGCCCCGATGCGCAGGCGATCTACGCGGCCGACAAGGTCGCCAAGGCACGCGAGCTTCGTGCTCAGGCGGCGCGCCTGCACGTCTCGCTGGCCGACCCGGACCTGAGGCAGCGCCTGAGCCACTACGAGCGCAGCCTCGAGACCCTGCAGCAGGCGCTACCCGACGCGCCGCTGGTCCACCAGCTGGAGTTCGAGCTGTGGGCGCTGCGGCAGCTGCCACCGCCGCGCGATCCACCTGCGGGCTAGGACGGTCCAGGCGTCGTCGTCGAGCCGTGCGGGACCACGACGACCGGCCGGTCGGCCTCGTGCAGGAGGGCGTGGGCCACGCTGCCGAGCGCCGCGCGGAAGCGTCCGTACCCGCGCGTGCCGACGACGATCTCGTCGGCGTCCTCGTCGGCGGCCGCCTGCACGAGCACCCGCGAGGCCGGTCCTCGCATGAGCACGGCTCGGCACTCGACCCCGTCGACCCGGTCTCCGAGCTCGTCCAGGACGGCGCGGCCGTGCCTGCTCGAGACGTCGAAGAACGATTCATACTCGGGCGTTCCCCGGAAGTGCGGCGGCGCCTCGGCCGCGTACACGGCGATAAGCACGCCGTCGCCGGTCACGCGCCGGGCGGGGTAGGACAGCGCCTCTCGCGCGTGCTCGGAGCCGTCGTGCCGACGACCGCGCGCCGGGTCGTCGGACCCCCGCCGCCGGCTTCCCCTTCGCCCGTCATCGCTTCTCGTGATCGCCGGATCGTGCCTCCGTCAAACCACGCGACGCGGCAAACTGCCCGCGCCGTGACCCAGACCCTCTCGATCGAGCACGCGCGGCGCCTGGCGCTGCACGCGCAGGGGCTCGCCGCACCGCCGGGGGCGGGGACGCGCGTCGGAGACGTCGTCGCCCGTCTCGGGTGCCTGCAGCTCGACCCCGTCGGGGTCGTCGCGCGCTCGCCGCTGCTCGTGCTGCGGGCGCGGCTGATGGGTGGGACGCACGCGGCGCACGAGCGCTCGCTCGAGCGCGCCGCCTACCGCGACCGCGAGCTGTTCGAGTACTGGTGCCACGAGGCCAGCCTCTGTCACCTGAGCGACCTGCCCTTGCACCGGTGGGCCATGCGGACCTACCTCGACCGCCTGTCGGGGGCGCGCTCGGTGACGCATCGCTGGCTGGCCGCCAACGCCGAGTTCGCCGAGCACGTGGTCGCCGACCTGCAAGCGCGCGGGCCGCTGCGCGCGCGCGATCTCGAGGACCGCTCGGCGGCGGCATGGGCGTGGGGCCACTGGACCGACGAGGTCTCCTCGCGCCAGACGGTCGCCCGCCTCCTGGACCGGCTGTGGATGATCGGTCGTGTCGGCGTCGTCGACCGCGCGGCCGGCGAGCGTCGCTGGGACGTCATGACCCGGTGCCTCCCCGAGGGAGCGCTGGCCGCCGCAGACGACGCGCTCCTGGGGGAGCACGAGGCCGTCCGCCGCGCCACGCTGCGCGCGGTCGGCATGCTCGGCGTCGCGCGTGCGGCGCACGTCACTGCGCACTTCACCCGCCGCCGCTACCCCGGCCTGGGCGGCGCCGGCCGCGGCGTGCTCGGCACGCTGGAGCGCTCAGGCCAGCTGCGGCGCGTGCGCGTCGCCGGCCTGCGCGGCGACTGGTGGGCGCGGCCCGACGACCTCGAAGCGGTCGCGGGCCTCGAGCCGGGGCGCCGGACGCTCGCGCTGTCGCCCTTCGACAACCTGCTCTGCGACCGCGCCCGCACGGCCGAGCTCTTCGGCTTCGATCACCGCCTGGAGATCTACGTCCCGCCGGCCAAGCGCCGCTGGGGCTACTACGTGCTGCCCGTGCTCCACGGCGAGCGGCTGGTGGCCCGGGCCGACCTCCGCCTCGAGCGCACTCCTGCAGGCTCGGTCCTGCGCGTGCTCAGCGTGCTCCACGAGCCCGGCCGCCGGGCGCCGGGCGCGGTCGAGCGGTCGTTGCGCGCCCTCGCCCACTGGCGAGGCGCGCAGCTCGGAGGCGCTTAGGACGAGGTACCCTCGCCTCCTCGGGTTTCCGTGTGCCGCTCACCGGGCACCGCACTTCCGCGATGAACGACACCGAACTCACCCGCCTGTCGATCGACACGATCCGCGGACTGGCCATGGACTCCGTCCAGAAGGCCAACGCCGGTCACCCGGGCACCGCGATGGCGCTCGCACCGCTCGCCTACACGATCTTCACGCGCTTCCTGCGCGCCGACCCGAGCGACACCGAGTGGCCCGACCGCGACCGCTTCGTGCTCTCCTCCGGCCACGCCTGCATCCTGCAGTACAGCCTGCTCCACCTCACGGGCTACGACCTCTCGCTCGACGACCTCAAGCAGTTCCGTCAGTGGGGATCGCGGACCCCCGGCCACCCCGAGCGCGGGCACACCCCGGGCGTCGAGGTGACGACCGGCCCGCTGGGCCAGGGCTTCGGCAACGCGGTCGGGATGGCGGTGGCCGAGCGCTTCCTCGGCGACCGCTTCAACCGCCCCGGAAGCGAGGTCGTCGACCACAACGTCTACGTGATCTGCTCCGACGGCGACCTGATGGAGGGCGTCAGCGCGGAGGCCGCCTCGATCGCCGGTCAGTTCGGGCTGGGCAAGCTCGTCGTCTGCTTCGACGACAACCACATCACCATCGACGGCACCACGGCGATCTCGTTCTCGGGCGAGGACCACCTCAAGCGCTTCGAGGCCTACGGATGGCACACCGAGCGCGTCGAGGACTCCGAGGACCTCGATGAGCTGGCGGCCGCCCTGGCCGCCGGCCGCGACGAGACCGAGCGGCCCACCTTCGTCTCCATCCGCTCGCACATCGCCTACCCGGCTCCGAACGCGGTGGACACCGCCAAGAGCCACGGCTCGGCGCTCGGCGAGGACGAGGTGCGGGCGACCAAGGAGGTCATGGGCTTCGACCCCGACCAGCACTTCCGCGTCGACGACGAGGTCCTGCGCCACATGGACCTGCGCGGGCGCGGCGGCGAGGAGCGCGCGCGCTGGAGCGAGCGCTTCGAGGCGTGGAGCGAGCGCTACCCCGCGATGCGCGAGGACTGGGATCGCGCCTGGGCCGCGAAGCTGCGGGAGGGCTGGCGCGATCTCTTGCCGACCTTCGAGGCGGGCGAGAAGATCGCCACGCGCTCGGCCGGCCAGAAGGTGATGCAGGCCTTCGGGCCGGCGGCGCCGACGATGCTCGGAGGCGCTGCTGACCTGGTGGAGTCCACCAAGACGGTGTTCGAGGGGGCGGGCGAGTTCTCGCGCGTGCACGCCGGGCGCAACGTGCCCTTCGGCATCCGCGAGCACGCGATGGGAGCGATCGTCAACGGCGCCGCCGCCCACGGCGGGGTGGTCAAGCCCTACGGCTCGACCTTCCTCATCTTCTCGGACTACATGCGCCCGAGCGTCCGCCTCTCGGCCCTGTCGAACCTGCCGGTCGTCTGGGTGTGGACCCATGACTCGATCGGCCTCGGCGAGGACGGCCCGACCCACCAGCCCGTCGAGCACTACATGGCCCTGCGCGCGATCCCCCACCTCTGGTTCGTCCGGCCAGCCGACGCGAACGAGACGGCGGTCGCGTGGGAGGTGGCCCTCGAGCGCGAGGACGGCCCGGTGGCGCTTGCGCTCTCGCGCCAGAACGTCCCCGTCCTCGACCGCTCCGAGCTCGGCGCCGCCGAGGGCCTCAAGCGCGGCGCCTACGTCCTGTGGGACTCGACCGGCGAGAACGACGGCGCGCCCAACCTGATCCTCATCGCCACGGGCGCCGAGGTGGCTTCGACGCTCGAGGCCGGCCGCAGCCTGGCCGAGAACGGCACCCGCGTCCGCGTGGTCTCCATGCCGTGCTGGGAGCTCTTCGAGGCCGAGTCGGATGAGTATCGCGACAGCGTGCTCCCGCCCGAGAGCCGCGCGCGGCTGTCGGTCGAGCCGGGGGTCAGCCTCGGCTGGTCGAAGTGGGTCGGCGACCACGGCGACGTCCTGGGCCTCGACCGCTTCGGCGCCTCCGCGCCCGGCACGACGGTCCTCGAGCAGCTCGGCTTCGGCGTCGAGAACATCGCCACGCGCGCGTCAGCCCTGCTCGAGCACGTCGCCTGACTCACGAAAGGACGCCAATGCCCTCCTCCCCCCTCCAGCGACTCTCGACGCTCGGCCAGAGCGTCTGGATCGACTTCCTCTCGCGCGAGGCGATCCGCGGCGGCCATCTCCAGGAGCTGATCGACGAGGCCGCCGTCGTCGGTGCGACCTCCAACCCGACGATCTTCCAGAAGGCCATGGCCTCGGGTGACGCCTACGACGAGCAGATCCAGGAGCTGCACCGCGCCGGCACGGAGGACGCCAACGAGATCTTCTGGGCGCTCGCGCAGCGGGACGTCCAGGAGGCGTGCGACCTCTTCCGGCCGGTGTGGGACGCCGGCACGGCGCGCGACGGCTATGTCTCGCTCGAGGTCGATCCCGGGCTGGCCTACGACACCCTGGAGACCGTCCAGGAGGCGATGCGCATCCACGAGGAGGTCGACCGTCCCAACCTCCTGGTCAAGATCCCCGCCACCAAGCCGGGCCTCGCGGCGATCGAGGACTGCATCGCCAAGGGGAAGTCGATCAACGTCACGCTGATCTTCTCGCTGCGCCGCTACGACGAGGTCGTCGAGTCCTATGTCCGCGGGCTCGAACGGCTGGTGGCCGAGGGCGGCGACCCGTCGAAGGTCGCCTCGGTCGCGAGCTTCTTCGTCTCGCGCATCGACACCGAGGCCGACCGCCGCCTCGACGAAGTCGGCGGCCACGACCACCTCAAGGGCAAGCTCGCGATCGCCAACGCCAAGCTCGCCTACCAGCACTACAAGACAGCCTTCTCCGGCGAGCGCTGGGAGTACCTGACCGACAAGGGCGCGAAGCCCCAGCGCGTGCTCTGGGCCTCGACGTCGACGAAGAACCCCGACTACCCCGACATCATGTACGTCGAGGAGCTGATCGGCCCGGACACCGTCGACACCATGCCCGAGGAGACGATCGTCGACTACCAGGACCACGGCCAGCCCACGCCGCGTCTTGAGCTCGGGGTCAACGACGCCCGCCGCGTGCTCGACGAGCTCGAGAAGGCCGGCGTCGACTACGTCGGCGTGACCGACACCCTCGAGCGCGAGGGCGTTGAGAAGTTCGCCGACTCCTTCGACGAGCTGATCGAGGGGCTGCGCGAGAAGCTGCAGGCGCCCGAGCCTGCGGGCGCGCCCGGCTGACGGCCCGGGACGGTCGCTGCTAACCGGCGGGCCGCAGGTAGAAGACCTCAGAAGCGACGTCCTCGGAGGCGTCCAACCCGCTCACGAAGGCCCGGACTCTGCGGCCGCGTCTCCTCAGCGCGCTCTCGCTGACCGGCTGGCACCCCCTGTGACCCGTGGGGACGCACTCCTCGAGGCGCGGCTTGCCGCCGGACGTTCCAGGACGGCATGATGCAAGGGTGACCCGCAATGCGCTGGCCACTCTGACCGGACGGACGCTGGTCGTGTGCGGCGTCGCCGGGCTCGTGGCGGCCGTCGTCATCGGCCTCATGATCAGCACGCTGGTCGCGCAGCGCTCCACGAACGAGCGAGTGCGCCACTCCGAGGTCGTGCTGCGCACCGCGCTCGCCGCCGAGAAGGCGCTGATCGACGTCGAGTCCGGCCAGCGTGCGTTCGTCATCGCGAGGCGAGAGCCCTTTCTCGAGTCGTGGCGCTCGGGCGTGCGCGTCGCGCCCTTGCAGATGCGCAGGCTTCGCGCGATGGTCGCCGACAATGCGGGACAGGAGGCCCGGGCGCGGGCGATCCAGGCCCGCCTGCAGCGCCATCTCGCCGGGTACTCGCGGCCGCTGGTGGCGACCGCCCGGCGCGATCCGGCCCGTGCTCGGGCCGTCGTCGCCACCGCCGAAGGCAAGCGTCAGGTCGACGCGCTGCGCGAGCGCTTCGGCGCGTTCATCGGCGCCGAACGGCGCCTGCTCACGGCGCGCACCCGGCGCGCCGACGACCAGGCGGGCCGGGCGATCGCCCTCGCCGTGGCCGGGCTGATCGCGCTCCTGCTCGCGGTGGCCGCCGCGGCCGTCGCCATGTCGCGCTACGTGACCGTCCCGCTGCAGCGGCTGACGGGGGCGGTGGAGCAGGTGGCGGGCGGCGACCTGTCGGTCAGGGTCCCGCGACAGGGCGCGGCCGAGGTCGGCCGGCTGTCGGCGGCGTTCGACGGCATGGCCGTCGGCCTGTCCGAGACACGAGCCGAGCTGCGAAGCCGCTACGACGAGCTCGAGCGGATCAGTGGAACGAGCACGGCGCTGCTCGACACCGTCTTCACGCAGGCGCCGATCGGGCTCGCCGTCCTGGACGAGCAGCTTCGCTTCGTCCGCATCAACGACACCCTGGCCCAGATCGACGGCCTGCCGACCGACGACCACCTCGGGCTGACCGTCGCCGAGCTGCTTCCCGACCTCGACGCCGGGGTGACGCGCGGCCTGCGGAGCGTCCTGGACTCCGGGCGACCTGTCATCGACGTCGAGATCGCGGGCGAGACGCCGGCGCAGCCGGGCGAGGAGCGCTTCTGGCGGGCGAGCTACTACCCCATCCGCCCCTCCGGGCGCCGTCCGATCGGCGTCGGGCTCATCGTGGTCGAGATCACCGAGGAGCGCCGGCTGCGCGCGGAGCGCGAGCGACTGCAGGGCCTCGAGCGGCTGGCCGCCAGGAGGACGGCGCGGCTCGCCGCGCTCGCGGCGGCGCTGACCGGCGCGGTGAGCACCCGCGACGTCTCGCAGGTGATGGTCGACGAGGGCACCGAGGCGGCCGAGGGAGTGGCGGCGATGGTGATGCTGGTCGACGAAGAGGCCGGGCCGCTCGAGCTGGCGGCACTCGCCGGCTATGACGAGGCCGACGCCCTGCAGTGGCGAGAGGTCGCGCGCGATGCGCCGCTCCCCCTCGCCGACGCGGTCCGCGACGAGACGGTCCTGACCTTCCCCGACCGGGCGGCTCTGCTGGCCTCCTATCCGCAGCTCGCCGACCGGCTCACGTCCCCGGAGCACCGCGCCTGGTTCGTGGCTCCGCTGCGCGGGCAGGACCGGCTCTGGGGGGCGGTGCTCTACGCCTTCGCTGACGCTGTCGAGGGACCGCAGCACCCCGGCTTCTCGCTCAGGGCGGTCGTGGCCCTGGGAAGCCAGGCGCTCGATCGCGCCGCCCGCTACGAGCGCGAGCGCGAGATCGCCCACACGCTGCAGCAGAGTCTGCTCCCCGCCCGGCTGCCGGACCTGCCCGGGCTCGAGCTTTCCGCGCTGTACCGCGCCGCGGGGCTCGGCAACGAGGTCGGCGGCGACTTCTACGACGTCTTCGTCGCGGGCGACGGGCGGGTGCTGATAACGATGGGCGACGTGCAGGGAAAGGGACCGGCGGCGGCCGCGGTGACGGCCCTCGTGCGCCACAGCCTGCGGGCCGAGGCCATGCACGACTCAGACCCGACGCGCCTGCTCGAGGGGCTCAACCGGACACTGCGCCGCGAGGACTCCGACCGCTTCTGCACCGTGGCGCTGGCCGCCGTCGACCGCCGGCCCGACGGCCTGCGGGTGACGATCGCGTGCGGAGGGCATCCGGCGCCGATCCTCACCCAGCCCGACACCGCGGCGCGGCTCAGCGTGTGCCACGGCACCCTCCTCGGCCTGCTCGACGAGGTCGAGATCGACGACGACGTGGTCGACCTGGCACCGGGCGACGGGCTGGTGCTCTACACCGACGGCCTGCTCGACGCCCGCGCTCCGACCACGACGCTTGGCCCCGACGACCTCGCGGCGGCGCTGGAACCGGGTCCCCCGCTGCCGGCCGATGCCGTCGTCCGCCGCCTGCACGCGTACGCCCTCCCGGAGGGCGCTCCCGGTCGCGACGACATCGCGATCGTGTGCCTCCGCGTCCCGACGTCAGACCAGGCTGAGCCGGTGCGGCCGCGAGGCGCCGCGACGACGGGCCTTCCCGCACCGGCCTGAAACCCTCCGGCCCCCGGGGGCCCCAGTGCAGCGAGTTGAGACGGATCCGCTCGCGGCGGCGGTAAACTCTGGGTCGCGGCCGTCGGGACTCTCGTCCTCTGCCCCTTGCGAACGCATCTTCCAGCGGAGAGGACAGGAAGGATCGGCATGTCAGACCAGGTCAGGCGTGACCAGAACGCCCATCGCATCTCCAACGAGAACGCGAAGCGCCATCAGGAGGCGATCCAGGACGTCGCCCGGCGCAACGAGGCCGCGCACAAGGAGGCCAAGAAGGCGCGCGCGGCGTCCGACCGTCTGAAGGTCGAGCTCCGCCGCCGGTCAGAGCTGGTCTGACGCAGCCGTTCGGCACGGCAAGCGTCGCCGGCCTCAGTTGTTGGCGCGCCGGCATTCACTTGGCGTTGGCGCGGCAGGAGCCGGTGTCTCGGGAGGAGGGGCGATGCGTCTGCGGTGGGTCCTGGTTGTGGCGGTTGTCTTGGTCACGGGTGCGCTTCCTGCCGTGGCGGCCGGGAAGCCGTACACGGTGCAGCGACCGCAGGCGATCTCTGCGCCGAGCCCGTTCGCGGGCGGCTGTCCGGGGGCGCAGTTGGATGAGACGCGCATCGCCGGCGCCGAGATCGAGCCGGCGATCACGGTCAATCCTGCTGACCCGCGCAACATCGTCGCGACGTGGCAGCAGGACGTCGCCCGCGGTGTCGCACGCAGCGACCTGATCGGGACCTCGCGCGATGGCGGACGGACGTGGGAGCGCGTGACGATCCCCGGCCTCTCGCGTTGCACGGGCGGCAGCTTCGATTCGGCCACGGACCCGTGGCTCTCGGCCGGCCCGGACGGCACCGTGTACTTCAGCGGCGCGGCCCTCTCGCTCTCGGCCGATCCTCCGCCGGCCGCCCTCCTCGCGAGCCGCTCGCGGAACCGTGGGCGCAGCTGGTCGCCCGTCGTCCCGTTCGCCGGGCCCAGTCCTAGCGGGTAAGCCAGATCTCGAGAAATGAGCGGCTCTCGTCCTCACCGCTGGGGACCAGCTATGAACCGCAGGTACGCTGACAGTTCTGTCCAACGGCCTGTCCAACGAGACCATCCCAGGCCATAGGACGTGATGCGGCGTCCTCATGCGCACGGCCGGAGAGGATGTCCCGGTCGTCGTGGAACTTCGGTGACGGTCGGGGTGTGGTCGTCAGTTGGTGGTGACGATACGGTGAGGACGGCCTGCGCGCCGGCGCGCCGCACGGGTTCGACTTCGTGCGGGCGCCGGAGTCGGGCGGCCCGCATGTGGTCGGGGAGCTGTGGGCGCAGTTGGGGATCGGGCGGGCGATCGCGCGTGTCGCTGGCGGCGGCCGCGGCCGCTCGGGGGTCGAGCGGGCGATCTTCACGATGGTCTGGCAGCGCTGCCTGGAGCCGGCGTCAAAGCTCGAGGCGACGCTCTGGGTCGGGCGTGACGTCGTGATCGACGGCGTCGACGGCGTCTCTGACGACCAGCTGTATCGCGCGATGGACTTCCTGCTTGAGTGCGCGGAGCGCGTGCAGGAGTCGGTGTTCTTCAGCGTCGCGCACCTGCTCAACCTCGAGGTCGACGTCGTCTTCTTCGACACCACCTCGACCTACTTCGAGATCGACGTCGAGGACCCCAGCGATGACGACGATGACGGTCCCGACGCCGGCGACGGGCCGTTGCGGCGCCTCGGT